>NZ_CM165907.1:4800000-6887447 GCF_056786355.1 Paenibacillus sp. B46(2026) | reverse complement strand
AGACTGTCACTCCTTTTACATGTTCCAAGTGTGGCTTAAGCCATGATGCAGTGTCGAAATACGAAATATATTGTTGAATTTATCCCCAAACCCCCGCAGGTCAAAAACAAAAAAAGTATGAACAACGGAAAATTGTTCACAACTTTATCCACAGGCTGTTGATAATATTATGGGTCAGATCACATATTCACATCCAAAAGTAATACAATCATAGCAAAAGAAACCCCGCATTTCAACGTATCGCGTGATTTTATCCACAAATTCAATAACTTGTGTATAATTTTTAGTCACAACACAATATATTGTTTATAAACTGTTTAATTTTCGACAGAAAGACCTAAAAACCAAAAATGTTTTATACACAGGTTATCCGTCAAATGATGCCAAATTGTGTGTAAAAGTATTCTTCGTTTGTGAATAACCTGTCTGTGGATAACCGCGAAGTGAAAATGGAGCATGTTCGAGATCGGAAATAGAGTTACCTTTGACCCTCGTATTTTTCTTGCCAAAGGAGTAAGGGGAAATTCACGAATTCAAAATAAGGGTGGGTGATTTGGCTTCTGAAAAGATGGCGATCTGCGATCGTCGAAGTAGAAGAATAATGGACAAAGAGGATTTCATTTTAAGACATCTGGAATGTAAATTATTCGGAATCAAGAGGTAAGCTGATGCTCAAATATTGAGGTAGAATTATATGAATGCATGATATGAATTCAAAGGATAGATTATGCATATATAGCAAAAGAGGTTGTCCCCTAAAACCGATTACTGGTTTTGGAGGACAACCTCTTTTGTTGGTGCAGAGACGAAGTATGGATTGATGATTAGAGACGGGCGATGGACATCTTACGCTGGAATTCAGCGATATCAGCATACTCCTCTTCCAGTTTGCGAGAGATCCGAATAAAGATGGGTAGCAGCTCCTGGTAGAGTACAGCATTCTCTTTGACAGGGGTATGTCGATGCGTTGTACCCACCATGGAAGACACGGTATGAAGCGAGTCAATTCTTCCAGTAGCGTACAGACCAAGCACGACGGCACCCAAACAGGAACTTTCGAAGCTTTCGGGCACAACGACTTCCTGATTGAAGATATCGGACATCATCTGGCGCCAGAGAGGAGAACGCGCAAACCCGCCTGTGGCTTGAATGGAGGTAGGTTGTCCAATCTGTTCTTCCATGGCTAGCAGTACCGTGTACAGGTTGAAAATAACCCCTTCCAGGACAGCACGAATCATATGCTCTTTCTGATGATGGAGTGTTAAGCCGAAAAAGGAACCACGGGCATCCGGATTCCATAAAGGGGCACGTTCGCCCGAAAGGTATGGATGAAACAGAAGTCCTTCCGAGCCAGGCCGGACACGTTCGGCAATCTTGGTCAGCACATCATAGGAATTGATGCCGAGTCGTTTGGCTGTCTCGACTTCAGACGCAGCGAATTCATCCCGCACCCAACGAAACAGCATGCCACCATTATTCACAGGTCCCCCAATGACCCAAAGATTCTCTGTGAGGGCGTAACAGAATGTTCGACCTTTGGGGTCGGTAACCGGACGGTCAACGACAGTGCGAATGGCTCCACTGGTTCCGATGGTTGCTGCGACAACACCAGGTTCAATGGCGTTTACGCCGAGATTGGACAAAACCCCGTCACTTGCGCCAATAACGAAGGGTGTGGAGGGGGAGAGAGACATTTTTTCAGCCGATTCGGTATTCATTCCTTCTAATATATGTGTTGTGGGTACGAGCTTCGACAGATGGTCGGGTGTAATGCCTGCAATCTCAAGGGCTTCCGCGTCCCAGTCCAGTTGTTCCAGATTGAGCAAGCCTGTGCAGGAAGCGATGGAATGATCGACCACATATTGTCCGAATAGATGGAAGAACAGATATTCTTTAATAGAGATAAATTTGGCTGTGCGCTCGAAAAGTTCAGGTTCATCATGGCGTAGCCACATCAATTTGGTCAAAGGTGACATCGGATGGATGGGAGTACCTGTGCGCAGATAGATGCGATGGCCCAATCCATTCTCTTGGAGCTGAGCCGACCATGATGCACTTCGATTATCTGCCCAGGTGATGCAACGGGTTAAGGGTTTGCCGTCTTGGTCCATGGCAATGACGCTATGCATAGCCGAGCTGCAGGATACGAACAGGATCTGCTCGGCGGCAATACCGCTCTGATCCATGACTCCTCGCACAGAGTGGAGAGCCGCCTGTACAATCTCTTCGGGGTCCTGCTCGGCAACATTGGGAGCAGGGGTGTACAAAGGATATTCCTGTGTTGAGGTACTGACGACGGACCCTTGCTCTGTAAATAACACGGATTTGGTACTGGTTGTACCGATATCGATCCCAATCATGTAGTTGTTCATGTATTTGATCCTTCTTTCTCCAGAAAGCAATGAGATTTTATTTTCTTTCTACTATAGAGACTCGATTTATACCACTGTACTTAGCAGCAAAATAAAGATCAGCCCCACCACGGATAATAGTGTTTCCATAACGGTCCACGTTTTCAATGTTTGGGCGACACTCATATTAAAGAATTCTTTGATCATCCAAAATCCCGCATCGTTCACATGGGACAAGATGAGTGACCCTGCGCCTGTGGCGAGTACAACCAGCTCAATATTGGCCCCTGGTGTGAGTGCAAGCACTGGAGCGACAATGCCGGCAGCAGTTGTCATAGCTACGGTTGCTGAACCAGTAGCTACACGAATGAGCGCCGCGACAAGCCAGGCAAACAGGATCACGTTAATGTTCGCATGGGTAGCAACTTCAGCAATGGCGTTACCTACACCACTATTGATCAAAACCTGTTTGAAGGCACCGCCTCCGCCAATAATGAGAATGATGGTTGCCGTAGGCGCCAGACATTCACTGGTGAAGCGAGAAATATCATGTTTGGTGAATCCACGTGCGAAGCCAAGTGAAAAGAGGGCAAATACGACAGAGATCAGCAGGGCAATGATCTCATGGCCGATAAATTCGCTGAAAACGGTGAAGCCGCTCGTGGCATTTGGGTCAATGATGCTCGCTATGGAACCGATTAGCATCAGAATGACCGGCAGCAATATGGTAAACAGGGTAATACCAAACCCAGGCATGTTGCTGTTTGTTTTGGTTGCGAATTGTTCAGCCAGTTCAGCTGGCGGTTCGGTGTGTATTCTTTTGCCAATAAATTTACCAAACAAAGGACCTGCAATAATCGCTGTAGGAATACCAACTATAAGAGAGTACAAAATGGTTTTACCCAGATCCGCGCTGAAGGCTTCAATTGCAATCATTGGTGCCGGGTGCGGCGGAACCAAACCGTGCACAGTCGACAGACCCGCCAAAATGGGGATACCTATCTGCAGCAATGACATGTTGGTTTTACGTGCAACGGTGAAAATGATGGGGATCATCAAAATAACGCCGACTTCAAAGAAAACGGGAATACCGACGATAAATCCAACAATCATCATGGCCCAGTGCACACGTTTCACACCGAACCGATCTACCAGTGTAGTTGCAATACGCTCGGCACCGCCAGATTCAGCCATCATCTTACCGAGCATCGTACCGAGAGCAATAACAATTGCAATGGTTCCGAGTGTGCCACCGAGACCTCCAGTAATGGAAGAGATCACATCGGCAGGTTTCATGCCTGTAAGCAAACCGAGCATTAATGCGGACAACAAAAGGGTGATAAAGGGGTTCCATTTATATTTGGAGATCAAGACGATCAGAAAAACGATCGCAATTAATGTCCAGACCAATAATGTTGCATTATGGGATAGTCCAAAAAGAGTGCTCATGATGTAGTGTGCTCCTTTATTTCTGATATAGAACGCTTACAAGTGAAATCATCGTCAACAATTAAATTCGTGCAGGTAATACAGAAAAGGTAAAGGTGGAAATGTTGCGTTATCATGCCCAAATTTGAAACACAATCGCATTTTGTATACTTGTCGACAAGTTAAACCGCAATCATTCACGACGGATATGATTGCAAACGCCTTGCACCAATTAGGAATCAAAGCTTTCGTGCAGGGTTTTGCCTGAATCTTGGAAATACGTGCGGACACCAGCCTGAATGAGCATTTTGTCCCCGGATTCGAGTGCTTCTACGAGCAAACGGTGTTTCTCAATTACAGCGCTTACTTTCTGCTCGCCTTGAACAAATACTCTGCGCGTTGTGAGCAGCATAACGGTCATCACAACATATCGAATACTCTTCCATAGGTGTGAGATCCGTGAGTGCTGGGCAGCTTCAATGATGGTTTCATGGAAAACGAGATCCTGATAGGCGAATTCGACGGCGTCCTGATGCCGGCCAGCGAGGTGCATTTTGTCGATCACGTTACGCAACTGGGTGATTAAGGACGCTGGAACATCACCTGCGAGTCGCTGCTGCACAAAACTTTCAATCAGGAAACGGACATCATACAATTCTTCGACATCCTTGATTCGTAGTCCGAGGACAACGACACCCATACGTTCAAGCCGAATAAGACCTTCATTGGACAATGTGCGTAGCGCTTCACGGACAGGTGAACGACTGCTGTCAAAATCAGCCGCAATTCGATTTTCCGACAAAATCTCTCCGGGTCGAAGGGTACCGCTGATGATCCGCAGCCTTAATTCGCAGGCAATGGCTTCACCACGGGAAGCTCCTTGAAGCCAGGAAGAAGGAAATAGCATATGGCTAACGCTCCTATTAATAAGTAATCAGTTCATTACTGATCATAGCATAACTATTTTGCGGACTGGACATTTCAGCTCAATCCATCGTCTGTAGTATGCATGATAACTGCTAATGTTTTTTTCAAAGGACCACTAAAGGCAGATACGTAAACCAGTTTCAACAATATACTTGTATACAAGATGTGATTTTTATCCTACACCTTTCTCAAAAGCTTGTAAACCTTAATTGAAGCGGATACAACCTGATTGAAATTTAACTATTTTGTGACCTATAATCATTATCCACATGTGAATAACTTTAAATCGGATGCAATGAAGGAGATAGCAGGCATTGGAGGGTGTGGATAACTATAAATGCTGTAATATCGTGATCTGATCAGGGTCTGGGGATAACTTTTGAAGCTCTCTTCGAGGCATGGTAATGATAATAAAGTAAACGGACTGTGGTCATCATTTCTGGTGGGATGGAGAGCGTATATAAAAGAGGGAGAGGCCTTGAGGCTTGCAGTTGACTTTTCCAGGTGATCATGGTTAAATATATAAAGGTGTTTTCTGTGAAGATGAAAGTGATTCATCACATAAGTATTTCCTTGTGAGGAGGTGCAATACATTGAGACCTACATTCAAACCGAACGTTAGCAAACGTAAAAAAGTTCATGGTTTCCGGAAAAGAATGAGCACGAGCAACGGCCGTAAAATTTTGGCCGCACGTCGCCTTAAAGGCCGTAAAAACCTGAGTGCTTAATGCATTGAAGACCACCGAGGTGGTCTTTTTTTTCTTAATTTGGGTCATTTCAGACTGGATGCTGGTACAGATCAGGTCTGAATGGTCTGCGAAAAAGTCCTGAATACACATCTATGTATGTTGAGTGAGTTTTCCATTTTCAAAAACTTACCTTATATAAGGATGAATGCTTGTACGGTTGAAGTAGCCGTTCAACAATCATCCGGGATGAATGTTTGCTCGGTTTAAATGATTGATCAACAATCATCCCAAATGAAGTTGTCGTCAAGACGGTTTACCGTTATTCAAGAAAGCCTATACTAAATCAGTAATGAGGCCTCCGTCAATAACAATGGTGGAGAACAGCAAGGAGAAGCGCCGTGTATAAAAGACTGCGTCTACGAAACCGGGCGGACTTTAGCCGCGTATACCGGTATGGAAAATCGTTTGCCAATCATCAATTCGTGGTGTATGGCTGCCGCCGTAAAGATACGGAACAATTCCGGGTCGGCGTATCATGCAGCAAGAAAATCGGAAACGCTGTCGTACGCAACCGGATGAGACGCATGATTAAGGAAATTGTTCGTCATCATGAGCATGAGATTGTCACGCAGATGGATCTGATTTTCATCGTCAGAAAAGGTGCACTGGACATGCCCTATAAAGAGATGGAAAAAAGCCTGCTACATGCGATGCGCAAAGGCTCTCTTTTGAAGTCGGGCAAGCGGTAAGCTTCGGTTTATTTGTCCTCCTAATTATGGTATGATTTACGGTGGAATGGAATGGTTAAGAGAGGGGTTATGAAGTGTCGCGATTGAAGACATCAAAGGGGAAGTGGATTCTCCTCATTGCAGTCATTGCAATGGTCACTGTACTCGCCGGATGTACTCCACAAGGAGCCGGGGTTACTACCGAAGATCTGAAGAATAGTGGCTCTTTCTGGCAAAGCAATGTTGTATACTGGTTCTCACTGGCGCTGGATACATTCGCCAACTGGTTTAACGGTGAATATGGACTGGCCGTCCTCGTGATGGTGCTTATTGTACGGACATTGATTTTACCATTAACAATGAAGCAGGTCCGTAGCTCCAAAGCCATGCAGGCGATTCAGCCGCAGCTGAAGGAGATTCAAGCCAAGTTTAAAGATACACCTGAGAAAGTTCAGCAAGAAACAATGAAGTTGTTTCAGGAGAACAAAGTTAATCCGATGGCGGGTTGTCTGCCACTTCTGATTCAGATGCCGATTTACATCGCACTTTATAACTCAATTTACGGAAACTCCAGTCTGAGAACACATGATTTCTTGTGGCTCCAGCTCGGGGAACCGGATCACCTGTTTATTTTGCCAGTGCTGGCTGCCATCACAACATTCATTCAAACATGGATGATGATGCGTATGAACCCTGCACAGCAAGTGGGACCGATGCAGTTCATGTTATGGGTTTACCCTATCTTGATCTTCGTGATGTCCTACCAGTTCCCATCGGCTCTGCCGCTGTACTGGTTCTACAGTAACATCTACACGATCGTGCAAAACTATTTCCTTTACCGGAATAATGATAAAATCGTGGCTGAGGTCAACGTGAAGCAGAATAGCTCTTCCAAAAATGGAGCTAAACGCAAAAACGGTGGCAGAGCGACCGTCTCTGGAAAAGGGTCGAAAGGGGCCAAAAAATCGAAATGACCAAAGTCATTACGTCAGGAAAAACCGTTGAAGATGCTGTAAACCAAGGATTGGCCGAGCTTGGCGTAAGTCGGGACAAGGTCGAGATACAAGTGTTAGAGCAGCCGTCAAAAGGATTCCTGGGCTTGTTCGGGGTGAAGGCGGCCAAAGTTGAAGTGAAATTATTACCTGTACCCGAAGTTGTTCCACAGCCGATCAAGCCAGCCGCACACGTACCTGAAGTAGATGCATTACTTGAGGGTGTCGCAGCTAAAAATCCCTATGAAGAAGCGGCTGCTTTCTTGAAAGAGGTCGCAGCAGGTATGGGACTGGATGTTGAAGTGCATATCAAAAAACAGCGGGACGGACATATCTTCAATATTGCGGGTGAAGACCTGGGCATGATTATTGGCAGACGTGGACAGACGCTGGATGCGCTTCAGTATCTAACGAACATTGTAGCGAACCGATACTCGGAAAGCTTCGTTCGAATTGTGCTCGACGCCGAGAATTTCCGTCAACGTCGGCGGAAGACGCTAGAGGATCTGGCTGAACGGTTGGCAGGACAAGCAATCCGTACCGGTAAGGAAGTTGTACTGGAGCCGATGCCTCCGCTCGAACGAAAAGTCATTCATGCTAAACTGCAAAATCACCCGCAGATTAAGACGTTAAGTAAGGGCGAAGAGCCCAATCGGCGTGTGGTTATTACGACGAAATAACACGAAATTGAAGACGCAATGGCTTCCTGCCCGGTGCAGAAGCCATTGCTTTTTTCGTACAGAAGCAATTTGATAATGTGCGTAGCACAGGTAAACACTGAACTTAATACGATAAGAAGCATGTCATATGTTATATCATCAATAGATTTGAAAATGGATATGGCGTCCCCGAGGGGCGGCAATTTTAAAATAGAGCAAGGAGAGATAACCATGATCAGTGATACGATCACAGCGATATCAACGGCTGTCGGAGAGGCGGGTATCGCCGTGATCCGGGTCAGCGGCCCGGATGCAGTGTCGGAGACGGAAAAGATTTTCCGCAGCAAAACCCCTTTAACTCAGGCAGCATCCCATACGGTTCATTATGGTCATATCATAGATCCCGTTAATGGGGAGAAGATTGAGGAAGTATTGGTTACGGTAATGCGAGCACCTCGGTCGTTCACAACAGAAGATGTCGTGGAGATCAGTGCGCATGGCGGTGTAGTGTCGGTAAAACGGGTCATGGACCTGCTGTTGCAGCTTGATATTCGTCTGGCTGAACCCGGTGAGTTCACGAAGCGTGCTTTCCTTAATGGGCGGATTGATCTATCTCAGGCTGAAGGTGTCATGGATCTTATTCGTTCCAAATCGGACAGGGCTTTCTCGGTTGCGCTGAAACAAGTTGAAGGCAAACTGTCTTCCAAACTGCGTGATCTACGATATACATTGGTGGAAACACTGGCTCATATTGAAGTGAATATCGATTATCCCGAGCATGATGTGGAGTCGTTAACGTCTGATTTTATTAAAGAAAAGTCCAGTCAGGTTATGACTGAAATTGATAAATTGCTGACTACAGCAGAGCAAGGAAAGATCCTGCGAGAAGGTATCACGACGGCTATCGTTGGAAGACCTAACGTGGGTAAATCCTCATTGATGAACACACTCGCTCAAGATAATCGAGCTATCGTAACAGACATTCCAGGAACAACTCGTGATGTAATTGAAGAGTTTATCACGATTAATAATATCCCTCTTAAGCTGCTGGATACAGCAGGTATCCGGGAAACGATGGACGTTGTAGAGAAGATCGGGGTAGAACGCTCTCGTTCTGCGGTAAGTGAAGCCGATCTGATCTTGATGGTTGTGAATGCTGCGGAGCCACTTCATCCCGATGAGATTGAATTATTGGAACAAATCCGCGGTAGACAATCGATAATCATTATGAATAAAATGGACTTAACGCCACAGGTAGAACGTGACGTGCTGCTTCGTTACATTCCGGAAGAACGGCTTGTACCGATGTCAGTGAAAGATGATCTGGGTGTGGATCGACTGGAAGATGCTATCTCTACGCTATTCTTCAGTGGTAAACTGGAGTCCGCAGACCTGACCTATGTCAGTAATGTGCGTCATATTGCTTTGCTCAAAAAAGCGAAGCAGTCCCTGGTGGATGCCTATGAAGCGGCAGAGCAGTTCATTCCGATCGATATGATCCAGATTGATGTTCGTTTGGCGTGGGAGCATTTGGGCGAGATTGTTGGAGATACGGCACATGATGCATTAATTGATCAGATTTTCTCCCAGTTCTGTCTAGGAAAGTAAAAATAATATACTGCCGATTGACTTAAATCGTAGTGTATGATGGAGAGGTACAATTTCTGCCTGTTGTCAAAGGATGGAATGATGTTGTAGCCATTACGTGTTGGTTCATATAGATAGGGATGCAAGTTCCGATGAACGATCGGAAGTATTTTGTTTTCATTATTGTAGTAAAATGATCCGCCTGTGTAGGTTACACCAAATGCAGCGGAATAAGGAGGTAAACAGGAATGGCTTTTGATGGCGGCAGTTATGATGTAATCGTCGTTGGTGCAGGACATGCTGGTGTGGAATCTGCGCTGGCCGCAGCTCGTATGGGGTCCAAAACACTGATGATTACAATCAATCTGGATATGGTGGCCTTTATGCCTTGTAACCCATCGATTGGGGGACCGGCCAAAGGACATGTCGTTCGTGAGATTGATGCACTTGGTGGAGAAATGGGACGAAATATCGATAAAACCTTTATTCAGATGCGGATGCTCAACACGGGTAAAGGGCCTGCTGTTCACGCGCTTCGTGCTCAAGCAGATAAATTCTCCTACCAGCATAAAATGAAGGAAACGATGGAGAATGAACGTAATTTGACGATGCGTCAAGGTATGGTTGATCGCCTGATCGTTGAAGACGGAAAATGTGTAGGAGTTGTGACTCAGACCGGAACAGAGTATCGGGCCAAAGCGGTTGTTCTGACAACAGGCACATACTTGCGCGGTAAAGTGATCATGGGTGAGTTGATGTATGAGAGTGGACCGAACAATCAACAACCATCTCTTAAATTGTCAGAGCATCTGCGTGAACTGGGCTTTGAACTGGTTCGTTTCAAAACAGGTACACCACCACGTGTGCATAAGGATACGATTGATTTTAGCAAAACCGAAATTCAACCTGGTGATGATGAGCCGAAGTTCTTTTCCTATGAAACAGAATCTTCTGATAATGAGCAGTTGCCTTGCTGGTTGACGTATACATCTGTGGAAACACATCAGATTATTAATGATAATCTGCATCGTGCACCGATGTTTTCGGGTGTAATTGAAGGGACTGGACCGCGTTATTGTCCATCTATTGAAGATAAAATTGTCCGGTTTAGCGACAAACCTAAACATCAGATTTTCCTCGAGCCTGAAGGCAAAAATACATCCGAGTATTATGTGCAGGGACTATCTACAAGCCTGCCAGAAGACGTTCAACTTGCTGTTCTACGCTCCATTCCAGGTATGGAAAAAGTGGAAATGATGCGTAACGGTTATGCGATTGAATACGATGCAATGGTGCCTACACAATTGTGGCCATCACTGGAAACCAAACGTCTGCCAGGTCTGTTCACAGCGGGTCAGATTAATGGTACTTCGGGTTATGAAGAAGCAGCAGGACAAGGTGTTATGGCTGGAATCAACGCTGCACTCAAAGTACAGGGGAAAGAGCCGGTAATACTGGATCGTTCTCAAGGTTATATTGGCGTGTTAATTGATGATTTGGTAACAAAGGGTACAAATGAACCGTATCGTCTGTTGACTTCACGCGCTGAATATCGTCTGTTGCTTCGCCATGATAATGCAGATATGCGTTTGACGGAAATCGGACATGACATTGGCCTGATCCCTGAAGAGCGTTATGCGAAGTTCCTGGATAAAAAGGCGAAAGTCGAGCAGGAAGTTGCACGTCTGAAAGTGGCTAAAGCTCGCCCGGTTGAAGTGAATGCCAAGCTGGAAGAGTACGGATCTACACCTATTCAGGATGGCAGTACGTTGCTTACCTTGCTGCGTCGCCCGGAGCTGGGGTATGAACTGATTGAACAACTCTCACCATCTGAGGTAGAACTGACAGCAGATATGAAAGAACAAGTGGAAATACAAATTAAATATGCGGGTTATATTGAGAAACAATTGATCCACGTGGAACGTTTGCAAAAGATGGAGAAAAAGAAAATTCCGGACACCATCGTATATGATGAGATTCATGGTCTTGCTATGGAAGCCAAACAGAAGCTCGCTACGATTCGTCCAATCTCGATTGGTCAGGCTTCTCGTATTGCTGGAGTTACTCCTGCCGACATCTCCATTCTGCTGGTCTACTTGGAGCATTATAACCGTGTAACCGCAGCAAGGGGACAATAATGGACGATATTCAACAGCAACTGCAGCGGCGCTTAAAGAAACATGGATTAGAGCTGGGCGAACTCCAGTTGGAGCAATTCGAACTTTATTATCAGGAGCTGGTATCCTGGAATGAAAAGATGAATCTGACCGGAATTACGGATCGTGAGCAAGTGTATACAAAGCATTTCTATGATTCGGTATCGCTAGCATTTTATACAGATATGACGAAAGTGAATAAGCTCGCTGATATTGGCTCAGGAGCAGGATTTCCTGGATTACCCCTGAAAATCTGTTTCCCGCACATCAAGCTGACGATCATTGATTCGTTGAATAAACGTATTGGTTTTCTACAACATGTGGTAGATATCCTTGGGTTGACTGATGTGGAGTTGGTACACGGACGTGCTGAAGAGATTGGACGCAAAGAAGGGTATCGTGACAGCTACGATCTCGTTACGGCGCGTGCAGTAGCCAAGCTGGCTGTGCTTAACGAATTCTGTCTTCCGTTTGTTCGCAAAGGTGGTATGTTCGCTGCGATGAAAGGCGGAGACCCGCGTGAGGAAATGAAGGAAGCGGAATTCAGCTTCAATCAGTTGAAAGGACGAGTGAAAGCCGTTCATCCATTCCAGCTGCCGGTTGAAGAATCAGAGCGTCATATCATTCTGATTCAGAAATTTGATAAGACACCATATAAGTATCCGCGCAAACCAGGTACCCCAATGAAGACTCCGCTGGTATAGTTGCTTGATGGTTTTGAAGTGAGTCCAAACAAAATAGAATTTTAGACATAGATAAAGAGGATGTTTCACGTGAAACATTCTCTTTTTTTTGTTTTCTGAAATGGAGGATTGGATCAACATTACAGATACTCCGTATTACATATCTCTTAAAGAACCTGTAATGATGAATTTCACGCACAGTAGCTCATGAACAATTTCATTAATTGAATGTGTGCAAGTCGTCATATTTCCAATATTCACAAAGAAAAAGCAGGAAAATTAGCAGAGTTTAAAGAATAGGTAAGCATAGGATTATGATAGAAAAGATGATAGAATAGAAGTATCCGATCCTGGGTCACAGCGATCATAGATTATATGTATAGATAGATGGATATGCGTTCAATGTTGCATGACAGGAAGCGTTATGAAAGGCAAAACTTATTCCAAGAACGATGCATGTGAAAGGTCGCTTATTGAATAAGAAGCACCTGCAAAGACTGTGGGAGCTATTACGAAACTAGGTGGTAATCTGCGGAATGAAAGAACAATTTTCGAAGTTGTTTGGTTTGGCGGAGCGCAATAACGGAGATGAGATCAAACAGATTCCGGTTAATGAAATTGTGAGCAGCCCATATCAACCCCGTACTATTTTTGATGATGATAAAATTGATGAGTTGTTGCAGACGATCAAAACACATGGCGTAATTCAGCCTATTGTCGTTCGCGTGCGAAATGGATCATATGAGATTATTGCCGGGGAACGTCGCTGGCGTGCAGTTCGAAAACTGGGTTTGGATACGATTCCGGCTATTGTACGTGAATTCAACGATTCTCAGGCCGCATCCATTGCACTGATTGAGAACTTGCAGCGTGAAGGATTGACTTCAATTGAAGAAGCTGTCGCTTATCAGAAGCTGATCGACTTGCATCAATTGACACAGGAAAGTCTTGCACAACGACTTGGCAAAAGCCAATCAACCATCGCGAACAAAATTCGGTTGTTACAGCTTCCGGACGGCATTAAGGCCGCATTGATGGAACGCAAAATTTCTGAACGGCATGCAAGAGCATTACTTTCTCTCGATACGGAAGAACTGCAGATGAAGTTGCTCGGTGAAATTATCGAAAAAGAATTGAATGTGAAACAGACAGAGGCGCGTGTTGCCTTTTACAAGGAATCTTCCAAGATCAAAAAGTCCAAACGTGTTTCCTTTACCAAGGACGTAAGACTTGCACTTAACACGATTCGCCAATCCATTGATATGGTAACTGGCTCAGGTCTGGACATCAAAACAAAAGAAGCAGACCATGAGGATCATTATGAGATCGTTATCCATATTCCAAAACGCAAATAATTGAAGCTTATGGCGGCAATGGGCCGCTTTTTATGTCTATAAAGCAAGTTAGGTCTGACATTTTTAAAGAACGGTCGGTATATTGATGGAACGGTAGTTGTTGTTTGTGTGGACAATAGCCGCCTGCTTTTTGTTAACAATATCTCACAACCTACAGAAAAGACTCCTATTTTATTTGAGGTGAAGTAATTGTCTAAGATTATGGCCGTAGCAAATCAAAAGGGCGGTGTGGGGAAAACGACGACATCTGTTAACTTGGGTGCAGGACTGGCTTCACTCGGGAAAAGAGTATTGCTTGTCGATATTGACCCGCAGGGGAATACAACCAGTGGAGTCGGAATCAATAAAGCAGATGTGGCTAATTGTATATATGATGTCATTATTAACGAGGTTCCACCTCAAGAAGCAATTGTGGAGACTCAGATTGAAGGCCTTCATATCATACCTGCAACGATTCAGCTTGCCGGAGCCGAGATCGAATTGGTGTCCACGATATCACGGGAAGTTCGCCTGAAAAAATCACTCGCCATGGTGAAAAAAAACTATGATTACATACTGATCGATTGTCCACCATCCCTTGGTATGTTAACGATCAATTCGTTGACTGCTTCCGATTCGGTGATCATTCCGATTCAGTGTGAGTATTATGCACTTGAAGGATTAAGCCAGTTGCTCAATACGGTTCGTCTGGTACAGAAACATCTGAATACATCCCTCCAGATTGAAGGGGTATTGCTGACGATGTTTGATGCACGGACCAATCTGGGGATACAGGTTATTGAAGAAGTGAAAAAGTATTTTCAACAAAAAGTGTATCAAACGATTATTCCGCGTAACGTACGGCTTAGCGAAGCACCATCTCATGGTCAATCCATTATCACGTATGACCCTCGGTCAAGAGGGGCGGAAGTGTATCTAGAGCTCGCAAAGGAAGTGATTTCTTATGAGTAAGCGGCTTGGAAAAGGTCTTGATGCCCTCATTCCTTCGCTTTCAATTAATGACGATGATAAAGTCGTAGAAATCCCGATTAGTCAACTGCGGGCTAACCCCTATCAACCGCGTAAAGTATTTGATGAGGGCGCAATACATGAACTGGCTGAGTCCATTCGTCAGCATGGTGTCATACAACCTATTATTGTTCGTCCTGTTTTAAGAGGTTATGAGATTATTGCAGGAGAACGAAGGTTTAGAGCATCGCAATATTGTGGTAATGCCACGGTACCCGCTGTAGTCCGCAACTTCAGCGATCAGCAGGTAATGGAGATTGCGTTGATCGAGAATCTGCAACGGGAGAATCTGAATGCCATGGAAGTTGCAGTTGCTTATCAGGGGTTAATGGACCAATTCGCGTTGACTCAGGAAGAGTTGTCTGTAAAAGTAGGTAAATCACGTTCTCACATTGCTAACTTCTTGCGTCTGTTATCATTGCCTGAAGAAGTAAAAGACCATGTTTCACGTGGAACATTATCGATGGGACATGCACGTGCGATCGTGGGTGTGAAAGACGAGGTTGTGGTGAAGCAACTCGCCAAACAAACCATTGATCAGCAATGGAGTGTACGCGAGTTGGAGGAAGCTGTTCAACAACTGGATCGATCCAAAACAGGTGAGGCTAAAGCCAAATCGAAGTTAAAAAAGAAAGATCCATTCATTGATACGGTGGAAGAATCACTGCGTGAACGTTTCAAAACAACAGTGAAAATCAAGCATAATAAAGATAAAGGTAAAATTGAGCTCAACTACTACAGTCAACAGGATCTGGAACGGCTATTGGAATTGTTGCAATAATAGTCGGGTCTATGATTCATAACAACATGCGGGGCTTACTCATGTCATGACATATCGCCTCTGTACCATGGAGAAACGATATGTCATTCTTTGTTTATAGGGTTATTTGTGCAATATATGAAGGCGAATTATTAATTTATGGGACAGAGGTGGTTGTGAGGTGGAGGGAGTTATCTATCTGGATCATGCAGCTACATCTTGGCCCAAACCACCTGCTGTCGGTGATGCGATGTTGAGTGCATTGGAGATTGCAGGAGCCAATCCTGGCAGAGGAAGTCACCGGATGGCTGTTCAGGCAAGTCGTGTACTGTTCGAGACGAGAAAATCCATATCCGATATGTTTGGAATCAAGAATGCGAATGATGTTTCATTTGGATCGAATACGACAGAAGCTCTGAATCTGGCTATTCAAGGTTTGCTTAGGGAAGGTGATCATGTCATTGCCACCATGGCTGAACATAATTCAGTCAGACGACCACTAGAGTATATGCGCAGATCGCGAAATGTAGAGATTGATTATGTACCTGTAAACACTGCGGGAGCCATTGATCTGATGCAAATGGAACGTATGTTTCGTTCGAATACCAGATTGGTGGTCTGTACACATAGTTCCAATCTGCTTGGCAGTATTCTTCCTATTGGAGAAATATCACTCCTATGTCGTAAACATCAGGCGATTTTACTAGTAGATGCAGCTCAGAGTGCTGGGATTATGCCTGTGAATGTACAACAATTGGGCATCGATATGTTGGCTTTTCCAGGGCATAAGGGACTGCTTGGTCCTCAGGGTACAGGGGGCTTGTACATTGCTCCAGAGCTCGATATAGAGCCTTTACTTCATGGAGGAACAGGAAGTCAGTCAGAAGCTCTGGAGCAGCCAAAGGTCCGTCCTGATCGGTATGAAGCGGGGACGCCGAATACAGTCGGGATCGCAGGACTGAATGCGGGTGTGAAGCATGTACTTGAGATGACACCAGCGTTCATCTACCAGCATGAGTGGGAACTGACCCAACATATAATGGATGGGCTGTCATCCGTTAAGGGTATTCGAATGCTTGGTCCAGAGATTGGACAGCCACGTACCGGGTTAGTATCTTTTACTGTGGAAGGGCATGATTCGGCACAACTTGCTTTCCGATTAGACCGGAATTATGGGATTGCAGTTCGCTCCGGTTTTCATTGCACACCGCTTGCACACGAATCTGCAGGTACAACCGCTACTGGAGCGGTAAGGGCCAGTGTGGGATACAATTCAACTCGAGAACATGTGGATGCACTCGTTAAGGCAGTGTTGGAATTGACAGGGGCAGACTAGATTAGAGTTGAAATGGTGAACTCATTTGGTACAGGGCTGCTTGATTAAGCTTATGAATATCGGTTGATTTATAATGAATGATAATATTACAGGACAGACGTTAATCTGATCAAAAATATAGAGGGGTAGTTGCACTTACATGGCTGAATTAAACGAGCTGATTCTGGAACAGCTGTTATGGATTATTGGCGGAATGGCATTACTTACGGTGATCTTGCTGATTGTGAGTATTGTTCAAGGGGCAAAGTTACGAAAGTTTAAACGTAAATATGAAGCCATGATGGCTGGCAGTGGAGTGGAGGACCTGGAATCGTTGCTGATTAATCTGAAAATTCAGATGGACAGCATTGAGGATGAACACAAACTGCAAACGAATCAGCTGCAAGTTGTCATGCAAAAGCTGACCCGCATTCAAGGTAAAGTTGGCGTGAAAAGATACAATGCATATGGAGAGCGTGGCAGTGATCTGAGCTTTTCGATGGCCATGATTAATGATAGCCAGGATGGCATGATCATTACGGGGATATATAACCGTGACGGTTCTTACGTATATGCCAAACCTCTTAAAGGGGGAGAGTCCACGTATACTCTGTCCCCAGAGGAAAAGGAAGCTATTACTCTGGCACAGCAAGCAGAGTAGAACGTGTATGCCATTCCCGAATGGCCGAGTATAGACTGCTGGAGATAATCTCGGACATGCGCATAACGAGACTGAGCCGTGTGTTCTGTAGAACAAAGTATTCCATAAAACCGCCGACGTTAACGATACCTGTCAGATGGATATCGCCGACCGGCGGTAATTCTTTATTTACCCCGGCACCCGGCTTGAGTGGACCATTGACGACTTGGATGCATCCTACACTGGATGACTGCCCAAGGCAGGCGTCAATGCCAATCACATAAGGGTTATGGTGTGTTTTCTGTATATTGTGGAGCGTATCCTGAAGGTTCATTGCGTGGACTGGTTCATCCAAGGTACCATACAGATGAAATAAAGGGCTGTCCCACTTGGAAAGGGATGATCCAACCAGAGGACCAAGACAGTCGCCTGTTGAACGGTCTGTTCCGATGCAGACGATCACTACATTTTGCAGAGAATGGGCTTTATAGAGATGGAACATTAAACGATGGGTAATGGCTGAGTGAATGCCTGGATCAGTATGGGGGATTTTCAAACTGGTCATATCTTGTGATGAAAAGGAACGCGAAGTAGGATTCATAGGATCTATCCTTTCCCTTGGAATAGTAGTAACAGTATATGGAAAGGTAGAGCGTTTTATACTTCACGAGGACAAGCTTTTTCTCAAGGGTTGGACGCATGGCGAAAGGAGCCGGACATGGACGAATGGATGAACGATTGGATGCTGATTGCATTTGATTCAACCCAGCAGGCACTGCGTGCTGAAATGCTGCTGGAGTTTGCAGAGATAGAGATCGACTTGTTCCCTACGCCAAAAGAAATTACAGCAGGTTGTGCGCTATGTATCCAGTTTCCAAAAGAGGATCTGGAGCGAGTACAAAAGATCATTCGTAACGAGTTCGTAGAGATCCGAGGCCTCTATTTCAAAACAGAAGACAGCTATGATAACATACCGATGTAGAGGAGGCATGATGGATGTTGCCATTTCAGTTTGCTCAAGGGAACGAACCCGGTGCTACGGGTGCTGTGAATGAAGCTCTTCGTTGGACGGATAAAGTCTGGAACAAAATCGCAGATCCTGATATGTGGCTTAACATTATGTTCAGCTCAATCCGGATCATCATTATTTTTATCATCACCCGTATTGTCATTAAGGTAGTATATCGAATTATAGATCGTTCCATGGAACGCAAGCAGGAAGGCAAGATTCGCGTGAATCCGCGCAGATTCGTAACCGTAGGGGAACTGTTGAAAAATGCGACCTCCATAACATTTAATTTTATTATGATTCTGCTACTGTTATCTGAGATCAATATCCAAGTTGGACCGCTACTCGCGAGTGCCGGTGTGCTCGGGCTTGCCATTGGTTTTGGTGCACAGGGTCTGGTCAAGGATGTTATTACCGGTTTCTTCATTATATTGGAGGACCAGTTCGCTGTGGGTGATGTTATTCAGACGGGAACCTACAAGGGAACGGTTGAGGTGATCGGTCTTAGAACTACCAAATTGGTCAGCTGGCAGGGTGAGGTGCATATTATCCCAAACGGGGCAATTGCAAGTGTAACGAACTACTCCATGTCGAATTCGCTAGCTGTAGTGGATATTCCGATGAAGGCGGACTTAAGTCTTGATGAGTCAGTACATCTGGTGAAGAAGTCTTTGGTCGGGATTGAAGAGCGTGACCTAAATATTGTGAAGGTGCCGGATGTGCTCGGTATACAGTCGATGTCTACATCTGAGTATGTGGTGCGAATTGTAGCTGAATGCATGCCTAACTCTCGTGCTTCTGTGGAACGGCAGATTCAGGGCGATGTGAAGAAAACACTGGAGTATCATGAGATGAGTCATCAAGCAGCATTGGAACAGGCAGCAGCTTTGGAGAAAGATGAGGGGGATGGCACAGGTGGAGCGTAAAAGTTTCCAGCTTGGGGATATCGTGCAGATGAAGAAGCAGCATCCCTGTGGCAGCAATGAGATGGAGATCATTCGAATGGGTATGGATATTCGGATCAAGTGTGTGGGATGTAAACATAGCGTGTTGATTCCAAGAGCAAAATTCGAGAAAAACATGAAGAAGGTACTGCGTTCAGCCGAAGATTCCACTGAATCCTGAGCTTGCAATAATTCGGTATGCAGTACGCGTAATAACGTTTACATGCAGGCTCTGTATGAGTGTTGCGTTCTGTAAATGATCATGCTATAATCAATATTGCTGCGGAAAGGTACCCAAGAGGCCCAAGGGGGCTGACTCGAAATCAGTTAGGCGTGTCACAGCGTGCGTGGGTTCGAATCCCACCCTTTCCGCCACTTCAATTGTAATTTACTCAATACACATTGAGTTTAATAAAAAGATCGATAAAAAGACTTTCCATTAGGAAAGTCTTTTTTGGTATAACGTTTTATTGAATATGTATTGAACACGTATCTATATCAGATGCATCATTAATGACTAAAACGAAAAATAAAGAGCCCCGAAGGGCTCTTTATCCGGCGGTGCATTTGTTTGTTAGGAAACAATCGGTCGTAACAATCAGACACTTGGTGTACTGCACGTAGCAATACGCGTGCTTCAGACGAAGGGCCTTACTACACATAACCACTTGCTTCTTAAATTACGTGATGAATCTCCAACAGCGAATGATCGGCTTCGTTGTCCAACGGAACCACACCTCTCTCGTGCACCGCCTGATTGTATTATGTGCTTTATTCCGTTTTATATACATGAATCGTAAAAAAAGTATTGCGATTAATGGACGCGGGCTTTGGTCAGCTTCTTCCACTTGCGATTATGATTGCTTGTTTCGGGAAAAGCCTCACCTTTTTGCAGCGTTACCCGCTTTGGGTTCTGAATTTCCGTGACAAAGCTTTTTTCCCCAACTTCTGTGTACTCTCCATCGTTTGGGGCTTTGTCTCCTGGTTCAAACTCGGTTTTTTCACCCATGATAAAACCTCCTCTGCAGATTATGTTACCTGGTTGCTTTTGTAGTGTGCTCCATAGCCAGGCTGATCATGTGCCAATATGTACAGGGAACGTTTGCTTGCACTTTGACTCGGTATTTGTTATATTAATATAGTTCGAGTTTGTGCTCGTTCCTTGCTCTCAACCTAGATTGAGGGCCAGAGTCCATAAGGAGGTGAAAATTATGCGCAAATATGAAGTGATGTACATTATTCGTCCTGACATTGAGCAAGAAGTTGTTCAAGCTACAGTCGATAAATTCCAAGGCATCATCTCCAACGGCGGTGGTGAAGTTACAGCTCACGACGTTATGGGTAAACGCCGTCTTGCGTATGAGATCAAGAAATTCCGTGATGGTTTTTATGTTCTGGTACATTTCACTGCTGAACCAGCAGTTGTAACTGAACTTGAGCGTCTCATGAAGATTTCTGACGAAGTAATTCGTTATCTCATTACCAACGACGTTAAGTCTGCTTAAGACTACTCGTGATTAACGCACCAATACGCTCTGAAGGAGGGGATTACATTGTTGAACCGTGTCATTCTGATCGGACGGTTAACCCGGGATCCTGAGTTGCGTTACACTCCAGCAGGAGTGGCAGTTACGCAATTTACTTTGGCAGTGGACAGACCGTTTACAAGCCAAGGGGGAGAAAAGGAAGCCGATTTCATTCCGGTCGTAACCTGGAGACAGCTTGCCGAGACCTGTGCGAACTACTTGCGCAAAGGACGCCTGGCTGCAGTCGAAGGACGCATTCAAGTACGGAACTACGAGAATAACGAAGGAAAACGTGTATACGTGACCGAAGTCATTGCCGATAATGTCCGTTTCTTGGAGTCAGCTAACCGTGATAATAGCGGTGGCGGCGGTGGGCAACCAATGCGTGAAGAGCCTTCTTATGGAGGCGGCGGACGCGCGAACAATAACAATAATTCGCGTAGCAACAATCAGGATCCTTTTTCCGATGACGGAAAACCGATTGATATATCGGATGATGATTTGCCATTTTAACATGAGCTGATACTCTTAGGAGATATGGGTTACATGATAGGAAAGGACTGAAAAGCATGGGCTTCAAGCAAAGAGAAGGCGGAGACAACGATAAAAGACCGGCACGTCGTGGCGGCCGTAATAAACGTCGTAAAGTGTGCTTCTTCACAGCTAACAAAATTACTCACATCGATTATAAAGATACGGACTTGCTTCGTAAATTTATCAGCGAACGTGGAAAAATTTTGCCACGCCGTGTAACAGGTACTAGCGCTAAATATCAACGCATGCTGACGATTGCAATCAAACGCTCCCGTCAAATCGCATTATTGCCATACACAACTGAGTAGTCTTTACTCAGTTTGCATACGAAGCAGTCGGCTTATAGCCGGCTGCTTTTTTGTATATATCAATAGAAATAACAGAAGTAACATCTCCACTCTAACAAATGGAAGAATTCAATATTATGGTGATAGAAGCATTCAAGGCTCAAATGAATTATAATAGAGTCTAATCCTGAAAAGGTTCAGGCAGCAGAATAGCTATTTATTTCAGAATAAACACCAGGAGTGGATATGAATACATCAAAACGTAAAGGCAAACAGAGAAAAAAGAGTCTGAAAAACTGGATTATAGCTACTCTTTTACTTTCCATTATATATGTATGGTTACAGCAAAAAGGTGATATAGATAATATGTGGCCTGGGACAACAATCCAAGAAGTTCTGCCAATCACCGGCCTACATCCTGTTGTAGCAGAGAATGAGAAATTATTGGTACGTAAGGCAGCGAGACGTGGAATAGAGATCGTTATCACCCACGGTTACCGAAGTTCCGAGGAGCAAGATGCACTATTCAACCAAGGACGCTCAAGTGCAGGCAATATCGTTACTAATGCGCGTGGTGGTGAGTCATATCATAACTACGGATTAGCAATTGATTTTGCATTGAGGACGCCTGAGGGTGATGTGGTGTGGGATATGGAACGGGATGATAACGGCAATGGCAAGGCAGACTGGATGGAAGTTGTGGATCTCGCCAAAGAGTTAGGTTTCACTTGGGGTGGAGATTGGGCAAACTTTCCGGACTATCCTCACTTGCAGATGGATTTTGGCTTGAGTATCAATGAGTTAAAACGTGGTAAAAGACCTCCTGATTCTCCGTAAAAAGTTGTTATATATACGCTTAAATGAATAATTATTAGATAAGCTCTGCATTTTGCAGGGCTTTCTTCTTTCTTTTGTAAAATAAATGATAAAAGATGACAATTTGGTCTTTACATTAGCAAATAAATAAAACTATACTAGATTAACTAGATTTTTTACTTTGATCGCACATATTCTTTCGATTGTAGCATATTGGCTCCGATCAAATAAAATTCAGCTAAGATCGAATTATAATTATCACTCATATATGTAACACTTACCTCACGCCAAATTAAGAACGTCTACTAAATTCAAAGCATAAACATACACTAGATGTAACTACTATGTTATGTATATGTTATTTTGACTAATTGCCTATACGCACCTCACAGCCAAAAAAACAAAAAACACCTCTCAAAATCTCTGATATATACCTTTATAGTATTACTAATATCCAAATCTGTAGTATAAAAAACATTTATACCAAAAATCTCAAAATAAGCATTGACGTTAGCTAAAATTACACGTATGATTACATTAATTATTTTGATATATAATTCCGCTAGGAATTATCAACATTAATTGACCAATGGTCTAAATACGAGTCTCTTAAACTTGTTTCTCCTAACAATTTGGTATTTTGTATAAGCTATTGTTCGTTATCTTCAAGAACTTGGAAATATACAGTGGATGCATTCCTCTACACACGAATACAATCTACGGAAATTATGGGGTTAGGGTGATTGATTTGAATACAGAGCTATTGGAAGTCAGAAATCTAACAACATCATTCAGAATTGAAGATGACTATTATGCAGCAGTGGATCACGTTAACCTTACGGTGAAGAAAAATGAAGTGTTGGCGATTGTAGGTGAATCCGGGTCAGGTAAAAGTGCTTTTGCATTCTCTCTTATGGGTTTGCACAACAAAGCAAAAATCGAAGGCCAGATTCTCTATAAAGGACAAGATATTGCCAACATCTCCCCAAGCAAGTTAAACAAGCTACGCGGTAAAGAAATGGGCATGATTTTTCAGGACCCATTGTCCGCACTAAATCCTCTAATGATTATTGGTGAACAGATTGAAGAGATTCTCACACTTCATCAGTCCAAGCTGTCTTCCAGAGAGAAGAGAGAAAAGGTCATTCACTTATTGAATCAGGTAGGGATTCCACGTCCCGAACAAATATACAAGCAGTATCCCCACGAACTATCTGGTGGTATGAGACAGAGAATTGTTATTGCCATTGCGATTGCCAACAAACCGGAACTACTCATAGCCGATGAACCAACGACGGCGCTTGACGTTACGATTCAACTACAGATTCTGGAGCTGATCCGAGACCTGAAGAGTGAAATTAACGCAGGCATTATTCTGATTACACATGATCTGGGTGTCGTAGCTGAGATGGCTGATCGCGTTGCAGTTATGTATGCAGGCGAAATTGTTGAAATCGCAGATATCTTCACATTGATGAATGATGCGAAGCATCCATATACCCGCTCACTGCTGAACTCTATTCCCACCCTGTCTGAAGAAAGATCCAAATTGCATGTCATCCAAGGCATCGTACCATCACTCAAAAATCTTCCTCGCAAAGGGTGCAGATTCAAAGCCCGAATTCCATGGATTAGTGAATCGGCTCATGAAGAGAACCCACAGATGCATGAAATTGCACCAGGTCACTTTGTACGGTGTACCTGTTACCAGCACTTTCATTTCCCTGACCAAAGCTGAGGAGGAATAACATAATGGCATTACTCGAAGTAGAAGGGCTCAAGATACACTTTCCGATTCGCGGTGGATTGCTTAAACGGGAAATTGGCAGTGTAAAGGCTGTTGATGATGTTAGCTTCTCCATTGAAGAAGGACAGACCTATGGTCTGGTTGGGGAATCAGGTTCAGGTAAGACAACAACAGGCAGAGCCATTATTGGGCTAAACCATGTCACTGACGGAAAGATCCTGTTTAACGGAAAAAATCTGGCTACGGAGCGACGTAAGAACAGGCAGCTCCAGCGGGATGTACAAATGATTTTTCAAGACCCATATTCATCACTGAATCCAAAGAAGCGGGTTATCGATATTATCGCTGAGCCGTTCCGTAACTATGAGCGTCTGACAGCTACCGAGGAAAAAAGACAAGTAAGAGAATTACTTGAAAAGGTTGGCCTGAGTCCGGAATCAATCTACAAATATCCGCATGAATTCTCAGGGGGGCAGCGTCAACGGATCGGCATTGCACGGGCTATTGCACTGAAGCCGAAATTAATTATCGCTGATGAACCTGTATCTGCACTCGATGTATCGGTACAGGCTCAGGTACTCAACTTCATGCAGGAAATTCAAAAAGAACTGAATCTGACCTATCTGTTCATCAGTCACGATCTGGGTATCATCCGTCATATGTGTGATGAGATTGGAATTATGTATAAAGGTCGATATGTGGAACAGGGCACAACAAATGATATTTTTGAGAATCCGCAACACATCTATACCAAACGTCTCATTGCAGCCATTCCGGATATGGACCCAACCAAACGAGAGGAAATGGTAGCCTTCCGTCAACAGGTCAAATCCGAGTATGAACATTCATACCGAAATTTCTTTGATGAGGAAGGGCTTGCATACTCGCTCAAATCCATTTCCGATACTCACCGAGTAGCTCTACCTCAGAAAGGTTGAAGGCCATATGTGGAAAACGATAGTACGCAGAATTATCATAATGATCCCTCAGATATTTTTACTTAGTCTTTTGGTCTTTCTGATGGCCAAGGCCATGCCGGGCGACGCGCTAACAGGATTGCTTGATCCAAGCGTTGATCCCAAAGCATTGGAAGCCCAGCGAGAGAGACTGGGATTGAATAATCCCTGGTACGTGCAATATTGGGACTGGATCAAAAACGCCATCCAAGGTGATTTTGGACAATCCTTCCGTTTCAAAATGCCGGTTACGGACTTGATCGGTCAGCGTGTAGCAAACACATTCTGGCTCGCACTGGCGACACTTGTACTGACTTACCTGATCGCTATTCCACTGGGTATCATCAGTGGTCGTTACAATGATACCTGGTCTGATCGGTTGATCACGGGATACACCTACCTGGGCTTTGCCGCACCATTGTTCATCTTCGCACTGGTGATGGTATGGATCTTCGGATTCCACTTTGGTTGGTTCCCGACAGGAGGTAGCGTTGCGCCAGGACTTACACCAGGCACATTCAGCTACATAATGAGTAAGTTCTATCATCTATTATTGCCGGCATTATCCATGGCACTAATTACAACGGTATCTACGGTTCAATATTTACGTAGTGAAATCATTGATATCAAGCATAAGGAATTCGTTATTACTGCCAGAGCCAAAGGCGCCTCGGAATCCCGGATCTACAACAGGCATATCTTGAGGAACTCATTATTACCTATCGCCGCGTTCTTCGGATATGAGATTACAGGGCTTATCGGAGGTACGGTATTCATCGAAAGTATATTCAGTTATCCAGGTATGGGGCAGTTGTTCCTGAGTTCCATCTCATTGCGTGACTTCAGTGTTGTGACTGCACTCGTATTGTTGTATGGCGTAGCTTCCATTCTCGGGGCATTGCTGTCTGACATAATTCTGGGAATTGTAGATCCACGTATACGGATCAAGTAAGAACTTGAAGATTTCGGGGTGAAAACAAGATGAGCAAGGCCAACGAGGTAGTTGTAACTTCACAAAAGGTTGATAAAAGCCCCTCCAGTTTGAGTATTTTATGGAGGGAGCTTGTCAGAGATAAGGTGGCACTAATCTCGCTCATTTTCTTGGGCTTGGTCATGTTGCTGGTATATGGCACGTCTCTCATTCTGAATCAGGATGATATCGTACGCGTGGATCTGTTTGCCTTATATGAACCACCATCCGCGAAATATTGGCTTGGAACGGACTATGGAGGTCGTGATGTATTTGGCCAACTGGTCATCGGTACACGTAACTCCCTGACCATTGGAATTATCGTAACGTTAATGACTGGCTTCATAGGTATCTTAATTGGCCTTTTATCCGGTTATTTCGGTGGAATGATAGACAACCTGTTTATGCGTGTTGTTGATTTCTTCATGATCCTTCCCATGTTGATGATTGTTATTGCGTTTGTTACGGCAGTACCGAAATACAATATCATCTCGTTCTCTCTTATCATGACGGCATTTCTCTGGATGGGTATCGCCAGATTGATTCGCTCCAAAGCATTACAGGAACGGGAACTGGATTATGTAAAAGCTTCAAAAACATTGGGCTCTTCTCATCTGAAGATTATGCTCTCACAGGTTCTTCCGAATCTGAGTTCCATTATCATCGTAACGATGACATTGAATCTCGCTGCCAACATTGGCCTCGAATCCGGGCTGTCTTTCCTAGGGTTTGGTTTTCCCGAAAGTACGCCTAGTCTTGGAACACTCGTAAGTTATGCACGTAATCCGCAAACCCTGGAATCCAGATGGTGGATATGGCTACCCGCATCGGTACTGATTCTGGTATTGATGTTGAGTATAAATAATGTCGGTCAAGCCCTAAAGCGTGCGACTGATGCAAGACAAAGAAGAGGTTAAAAAAAGGGAGGAAAGGTTCATGAAAAAGGGATTATTTTCACGGGGACTATTTTTCACGATGATGTTGGTCTTTGTATTGGTGCTCGCAGCGTGCTCTGAGAAAGAAGCAGCTACTCCAGCTCCAGCTTCCAACACAGAAGAGGGAAAAACGGAGGAAAAACCTGCTAATGAAGAGGGCGTTTACTCCATTGAAGACTTCAACAATGTCAAAACGAATGAGGGTACTGCGATCGAGGGTGGATCGATTACATTCGGACTTGTATCAGATACTGCTTTTGAAGGTACACTGAACTTTAACTTCTATTCCGGTAACCCGGATGCACAGGTTCTTCAATGGTTCGATGAAGGCTTGCTGACTTGGGATAAAGACTATGTGTACACCAATGATGGTGCTGCAACATATGAGACTTCCGAAGATGGCAAAACGTTCACACTGACCATTCGCGACAATGTAAACTGGCATGATGGCAAGCCGGTAACGGCTGAAGATCTGCAGTTTGCTTATGAAGTGATCGGTAACAAAGCGTATGATGGTCCACGTTACGACTCCAACTTCACTAGTGTAGTAGGTATGGACGAGTATCATGCTGGAAAAGCAAAAACAATCTCTGGTATTAAAGTGCTGAGCGACAAACAAATCAGCATTACGTATAAAGAATCTACTCCGTCCCTGCTGACAGGTGGCGTATGGACATATCCACTGGCTAAACATATCTTCGGAGATATGGATGTAGCCAAAATGTCTTCTTCCAAAGAAGTACGTGAAAAACCAATTGGTTTTGGTCCATTTAAAGTGGATGTTATCACTCCAGGTGAGTCTGTAACTTTTGTTAAAAATGATGACTACTGGCGTGGAGCTCCAAAACTGGATGGTGTAACTCTGAAAGTTATCAACCCGACAACGGTTGTTCAAGAACTGAAATCTGGCGGGGTAGATCTCGTGGATGCATTCCCGACAGATCAATACAAAGACAATGCTAACCTGTCCAACGTAGAATTCCTGGGCACAATCGATCGTGCTTATACGTACATCGGTTTCAAACTGGGTACGTGGGATGAAGAGAACGGAAAAGTTGTAAGCAATGCTGAAGCAAAAATGGGCGACAAAAACTTGCGTAAAGCAATGTGGATGGCTGTAGATAACGATCAAGTAGGTAAACGTTTCTATAATGGTCTGCGTTGGAATGCAACAACGCTGATTCCACCGTCTCACCCAGAATTCCATGATTCCAACAATCCGGGTGTAGCATATGATCCAGAAGCAGCGAAAGCATTGCTTGACGAAGCTGGTTACAAACTGGATGGTGAATTCCGTACGAATCCGGATGGAACACCACTCGAAATCAACTTTGTATCCATGACTGGTGGCGACACAGCTGAACCATTGGCTCGTTATTATGTTCAATCATGGGCAGCTATTGGTTTGAAAGTAAACCTGGAAATGGTTGAATTCAACAGCTTCTATGACCGTGTAGGTAACACAGGTAAAGATGATCCGAATATTGATGTGTATCAAGCAGCATGGGGCGTTGGTATTGACGTAGATCCATCTGGTCTGTATGGCCGCGATGCACTCTACAACTTCTCCAGATTCTCCAGCGAAGAGAATGACAAATTGCTGGCACAAGGTATCTCTGCTGAAGCATTTGATGTAGACAAGCGTAAAGAGATCTACAATCAATGGCAGCAATACATGGTAGATGAAGTTCCTGTATTCCCTACACTGTATCGTGCAGTTGTAGCACCAGTTAACAAACGTGTAATGAACTATGCGATTGGTGATGGAACAGGCGTTTACCTGAGCGACCTGCAAGTTAATGCAGACAAAGCAGTTGTAGCTGAGTAACACATTCTTCAATTAGCAGCTGTAAGGATTGGGGTCCTTTAAGAAGTCGGTTGCTAGATTATTAATGAAGAATTCTCCTGGGAAATGTTAAAAAGTGTCTTTAAAAACATGGATTCTGTACACTCTGGCATGGGTGTATGGGGTTCATGTTTTTTTTGTAACCAAAAAATAAAAAAATTTTAACTTTTTTTCAAAAAAGTGCAGACAAAATGCCTCTTTACTTCGTCTATATAGGTAAGAGGTGATCATCTTATGAAAAAATGGTGGAAACGGGCAGGTATGCTGCTAGCTCTCTTGCTTATTATATATTTGGGTGTGAAACCGGACATGCTGGTAGGCAAACCGGGAATTAAAGCTGAATCTGCGGTATTAATGGATATGAATTCTGAACAGATCTTAATGGATTTTAACGGCTCCGAAGAGATTGCTCCGGCAGGCGTCAGTAAGTTGATGACAGAACTGTTAGTAATGGAGGCCGTGATCAATGGTGATATAGGCTGGAATGATCTTGTTAATGTGAGTCTGTATGCCAGCTCCGTGGGGGGCAGTCAACTGACCCTGAAACAGGGAGAGCAGTTCACCGTTCAGGAGTTGTTCGAGATCGTAGCGGTCTATTCAGCCAATGATGCAGCGGTTGCTCTGGCTGAACATATCAGTGGTACAGAGCAGAAGTTTGTGCAACAGATGAATCAGAAAGCAACTCAGATTGGGCTGTCTGAGGATACACAATTCACGAATTCAACGGGCCTCAGTGAAAAGCTGCTTGGTCCTAACCGTCCAATGGATATACAAGGGCAGACCTTAATGACGGCTATAGATGCATGCAAGCTTGCGCGATATTTGCTGAATAACCATCCCGAGATTTTAAGAATCTCCAGTCAAATGCAAGTATCGATGCATCAAAAAGGGATGTACATGAGTAACACGAACTGGATGTTGTCCTCCATTGGTGGGCCATATGCTTACGATGGGAATGACGGATTAAAGACCGGGTATGATGAAGAGTCCGGATATCATTTTGTTGGAACAGCTGAACGTGAAGGCAAAAGGCTGATTTCAGTTGTATTTGGAGCGGAAACTCGTGAAGGTCGCTTTATCGAGACACGGAAGCTGTTCAATTATGGATTTTCTGGTTCAAAATAATGGGTGAACATGGACATCATCAAGGAGACTCTTCTCGCTGTTGACTTGTGGTTAATCATGGTAAAATGACGTACGTATAATTCCATATTATTCTGTAATTCACTTTAAAGGGGGAAATTCTTTGAACGCAATTAGCAAAAAGGTATACGCTCTCACGCTTACCATGGCTATGTCTATTGCTCTGATTCAACCAGCCGTACAGGCGGCAGAAGCCGTAAAACCTACAGCTGCTGTCTCGGAAGCCATTGCTTCCAAGGCGACACAGACACTACAGCAACTGGGATACATAGATGAAATCACTGAATTAACGACTCCGATCACTCGTGCGGAGGCAGCGATCATTCTGCAACGTGTACTTCAATTGGATACGCCTGCGTCACTTACAGGTTTTGCAGATGTCTTGCCCGAGAACGAAGCTGCGCCTGCCATCTACGCCCTGAAGCAAGGTGGACTCATCCAAGGGAAGGCCAAAGGCTATGCTCCGGATGCTCCCCTTACACGTGCACAGATGGCATCGTTGTTCACGCGTGCATTCGAACTGAAGGATAATGGAATCCAGGTAGTATATAGTGATGCCGATCAGATTCCAGCTGTGCATGCAAATGACGCTGCACGGGTTAAACAGCATTTTATTATCGAAGGTAGCGCATTTAATGCCAAACAATCGGTGACTCATGGCGAGTTCGCAGATGCGCTGTATCTCGCACTCGGGCTGGATGTGAAGTCAGAGGGCCTTACACCGCTGGAGGACTTCTTCAAACAGCCTGCTCAGGCAGGGTTCCAGATGTCTCCAGACGGTAAACACCTCGCTTACCTGGAGCCGTGGAATAACCGCATGAATATCGTAGTTACCGCAAACGGTCAGGATAAACCTGTACGTATTACGAATGAAACAGAACGCAATATCGCAGGATTTGCGTGGGCAACCAATGACAAGCTGCTTTATGTACAAGATAAGGCAGGCGATGAGAATTACCATTTATATGTCACGGATATCGATGGTAAAAACAGCAAGGATCTGACGCCGTATCCTAATACAAGAGCCATCCTGGTAGACCCGCTTGAGAATATTCCGGATGAAATTCTGGTAGGCATGAATAAGCGTGATCCGCGCATCTTTGATGTGTACCGTATTAACATCAAGACGGGTGAGGCCGTGCTTGCGGCAGAGAACCCAGGCAATATTACGGGCTGGCTAACAGACCATGAGGGGGAAATCCGTGTGGCTGTGTCCAGTGATGGTAATGTGTCTTCGTTACTATATCGGGAGTCAGAGGATCAGAAGTTCGAGCCACTACTGACGACGGAACTCGGGGAAACTTTTGTTCCAGTCATGTTCACGTACGACAACAAAAACATCTGTGCGGTCTCCAACTTGGAGCGGGACAAGACTGCTATTGTTGAATACAGTCCAAGCAGCAAGAAGGTAACCAAAACGATCTATGAAAATAAAGATGTGGATGTTAGCAGCTTCATCCCTTCCAAAGCTAAGGGGACCATTCTTGCTGCTGTATATGAGACAGATAAAGTGAACTATGAATTCTTTGATCAAGAGTTCAAAACGTTAATGCAGGATATCAAAGCGAAAGTGCCAGGCAAGGAAGTTAGTATCAGTAGCATAAGCGAGGAAGGCCAGGTACTGTTTGTTGCCTATAACGACAAAACGATGGGCACGTATTATTTCTACGATTCCAAAACAGGCAAACTCGATAAACTGGCTGACGCCGCACCTTGGATTAATGAGAGACAAATGTCGGATATGAAGCCCATTACGTATGAGTCACGCGATGGTCTAACTCTTCATGGTTATCTGACACTGCCTCAAGGAGCGGAAGCTTCCAACTTGCCGCTGGTTGTTGTTCCACATGGTGGCCCTTGGGCTCGTGATTCATGGGGCTTCAATCCTGAGATTCAATTCCTTGCAAGCCGGGGTTATGCGGTTCTACAGGTGAACTTCCGTGGTTCCACGGGGTACGGGAAGAAATTCCTGGATGCAGGCAATAAAGAGTGGGGCAAGGCCATGCAGGATGATCTCACAGACGGCGTGAACTGGCTGGTTGAAGAGGGAACGGTTGATCCGAAGCGCGTAGCGATCTATGGTGGATCCTACGGCGGATATGCTGCTCTAGCGGGACTGGCATTCACACCGGATGTCTATGCTGCAGGAATTAGCTATGTGGGTCCTTCCAATATCTTCACCCTTCTGGACTCACTGCCACCTTACTGGGAGTCGGAGCGCAGTATGTTCTATGAACGTGTAGGAGATCCCGAGAAAGATAAAGAATTGTTAACGGCGATTTCACCACTATTCCACATCGATGAGATGAAGACTCCATTATTCGTGGTTCAGGGCGCTAATGATCCACGTGTCAAACAAGCCGAGTCTGATCAGATCGTCGAAGCATTACGCAAACGCGGAGTCGATGTACCGTATATGTTAAAGACCAATGAAGGTCATGGCTTCGCGAACGTCGAGAATCAGCTTGATCTGTACCGTGCGATTGAGAAATTCCTGAATCGCCATCTGATGCAGCCATAGTCCGTTAGACATGAGGGCTGTCCCGCAGGTTATCCCGAACCTGCGGGCAGCTTTATTGTATCGGATCAGAGGTAAAATGAACCAGACAACCATATTATTAAATTGACATATGGGCTTCTTTTGTTTTAAAATGACCAGCGAGTCATTAATGTTCTATTCGCGTTAATATATATGTACCAACCAACTGTAAGATACTGAATTTGAGATCTGATCGGGAGGTAACATGTGATGCAAAAACAAATGAAATGGCCGTTGATCCTGTTTGCCATAGGGGTATTTATGGCGGCGCTGGATAACGGGATCATCACTTCTTCACTAACCACCTTAAACGCATCGTTTGGTGTATCGCCAACATGGGGGGCGTGGACAATTACACTCTACACGCTTGGGCTTGCAGTGAGTGTTCCTATTGCAGGCAAGCTGTCGGACCGTTATGGTCGAAAGAAACTATTTCTGATTGAAGTGGCGTTGTTCGGGATTGGGTCGCTGCTGGTCGCGCTAAGCACATCGTTTACCTTCTTCCTGATTGCTCGTGTCATTCAAGCTTTGGGCGGTGGGGGGATATTTATCATTGCCAGCTCTTACGTATTAAGCAAGTTCCCTGCGGAGCGTCAAGGTACAGCTCTGGGTCTGCTCGGAGGTATGAATGGTATTGCTGCCATTCTGGGTCCCAATATCGGTGCGTTTATACTGGATATTACGGGTAACTGGCATTGGTTATTCCTGATTAACGTACCTATCGCCATTCTGCTATTCATTGCAGGTATTCGATTTATCCATGAAGAGCAGGAACTCAATCGTGCAGCAGTAGACTGGAGCGGCATTTCCGTCCTGACGTTAGGTGTACTTAGTCTGATGTACAGCTTTAGCAACCTGGACGGTGTAAACATGCTTCAAAGTCTGGGATCACCGATGTTCTATGGCTTCTTCTTGGCAGGAGTGGTCATTCTGGTGCTCTTTTACTTCATGGAAAAAAGACTGGAAGGATCTGAACGTGAACCTGTTGTATCGACACAACTTCTGGGCATCGCGTCCTTTCGCTGGACGCTGCTGATTGCCTTTTTCTCCGGAGCTATTCTGGCCTCGGTGATCTTTATTCCAGGTTTTGTTGAACAATATCTCGGTGTATCCAATACAGCTTCCGGTTACTGGTTTACTCCGCTCGCGCTGGCATCCGGAATCGGGGCGGGTGGTGGGGGCTACCTCGTTGACCGCAAAGGACCGATCTGGACGTTATCCGTTGCAGGCCTGTTATCTGCTATTGGATTCCTGCTGTTCCCGCTATGGGTGGAGCATATCTGGCAATTTGTCATCGCGAGTACGCTTGTAGGTATCGGCTTCGGCATGATGCTTGGTGCGCCAGTTAACGTACTTGTCACAGAACAGGCGGGGGAGAACAACAAAGGCATCGCGGTAGCGACCAGCTCGTTATTCCGCCAGATGGCTATGGCTATTGCACCTACCATTTTTGCCGGATTCCTGGCACGTTCTTTCACTAATCTGGGGTCCAACATTCAGGCAGGATTTGCTGATAAAGGAATTCAGGTGCCGCCTGAAATGCTGCAACAATATGCGTCGGGCGGAGCATCCGGGAGCGATGTATCTAGTCTGACAGAGGGCCTGTCCCAGATCCCTGATGAAGGTATCCGTGATGTATTGCTCCAGGCAGTGCATCAAACGACAGGTCAGGGTTACAATGGACTTTTCTGGTCTGCGGTCATATTTAGTGTACTTACGCTGGTAGCAGCGCTTATAACGGGACGTCTGCGTCATAAAGAGAAGAGCCATCATGTGGAAAGTGTGTCCACAAATTGATTGGATAACGTGTGTAAAGGAAGAGAACAGTGTACCTTTTGTAATCCAAAAAGGAGTCACTGTTCTTTTCACTTTAACCGGATTGTAACTTTTCATCTTCCCGCAATGATTACAATAGAACGAGCGTAAGCGGTGTCTTGATTCCAGAGAGAGAAAACTTCAAAGAACACCGAGTCACAAGGCATCCCAGACGTTTAATTGGTATTATATAAGTTGAACGAATCGTTACACTTCATCACTGCGAGTTCAGAATAACCTTCCGATCGCTGTTATCCCCAGATTTTTTTGATTTCCTTTCCAAAGGTAAAAATCCGGTGATAAAGGCGAAGCGTATGCTTTCGATGCAGCTTTCTTTCAGAAAGCTTTTAGCTACGCTTCTTCAGGTTTTTTCTGACCTCTCCGTTATTAGTGTAAATATTAGATGAAACTTATATAGCCAGGCAGTATCATTTCGATAGTGAAGAAGGAATTAATGGATGAAGAGCAGAACTAAAGATAAGAAGAAGAAAAGAAGAAAAGGCCTATATATAACGCTTGTTTCCCTTGTCGTTTTGTTAATTGGTGGTTATTTGTTCCGTCAACAGCTGGCTGTAGCGGCATTTGATCTGTTTCTCGCCGGTTCGGTAGAAGATCAGTTATCCCGCTCTTATGTACCGCAAGAAGGCAACAATACGCCTGATCCAACGGTATACCGTAAGGAACCTTTCTCCGTATTACTGCTGGGTTCGGACAAACGTGCCTATGAAAAGACGCGTGGACGTTCGGATACCGTCATCTATGCTGTAGTACGTCCCAAGGAATCCCGTGTGCTTCTGGTATCCATTCCACGTGATACGTATGTGCAGATTGTAGGACGGGATGCAAACAAGGACGGCGAAGATGATTATGATAAGCTGGCGCATGCCTATGCTTTCGGTGGGGAGAACATGTCCATCAATACGGTGGAGAAATTTCTTGATGCCGATGTAGGATACTATGCAACGATCAACTTCGACGGGATCAAAAAAGTGGTTGATGCGCTTGGTGGTGTGAAACTTCCTATTGATGAGGACATTGTGAACAAGAACCCGGATCATGTGCAATTCACGATTGAAGGTGGTAAGCCGATCTATGACGGGCAGGAAGCACTGTATTATGTAAGATATCGTGAAGATAGCGATTTTAATCGTACCAAGCGGCAGCAAATTTTCCTGAACGCGATGGCGAATGAGATGCTGAATTTGAATCAAATCGCCAAAATTCCGGAATTGATTCAGATCATGGGAGACAGCTTCCAGACGGATATGCGAGCTTCTTTCATTATTGATCTGGCTAAACAGGTGCTTACTCAGGAGAAACCGCAGATTTCAAGCTTCACCATTCTGGGTGAGGGGATGAAAAAAGACGGTATCTATTATGGCCAGGCTGACGAGAAAGATGTCCAATATGCCAAAGAGCTGATTAACAACTGGATGGATCAATCGACCCCAGCCGGTGAAGTAATGATCCCTGACCGGCAAATGATTGAATAACCAACTCCATACCGATGATGTGTTGAAGACCACAATCAGCAGTACGTTTATTCGCGGGCTGCTGTTTTTTTTCTTTGTAGTGAGAACTATGAGCCTTTTGGAACATCCTGCGTTCTGATCCGTATAATATAAGTTGAGAGAGATAAGTTGAACGAAGAAATTCACAAGGAGGATGCGTAAGGGTATGAATATTGCATTTTTTTTGCTACCCAAACAAGAGGTTACGTGCGTGACGTCGGATTCTACGCTGCGGCAAACGTTGGAACGGATGGAATATCATCGTTTTACGGCGGTGCCCATTTTGAATAAAGAAGGCAAATATATTGGTACGGTTACCGAAGGCGACTTACTGTGGTATATGAAGAATGCCGAGGGAAAGATTTCATTTGAAAACGCTTCAAAGTTCTTGCTCAAAGACGTTCCACTCCGCTTGGATATTAAGCCTGTATCCATTGACGCCAACATGGAAGACCTGATTAATCTGGCTAAAGTTCAGAACTTTGTTCCTGTGGTCGATGATATGGAGCGGTTCATTGGTATTGTCAGACGGAGTCAGATTATTGAGTACTGCGAGGGCATTGTAGCCAAAGAATCGATCAAGGTCAAGTAAAGCTGTAACGAATATAAACATTATTGTGTGATTAGGGATAATCACAGCCGTCCGGTATCATGTTAAACTTAAGAAGTCCTGAATCAAGGGCGCATTCGAAGTTTTTTTACAAATATATATGTGGATTGGATGTACGGAGGACTCCGCATAAGTACCTGACATCAGTTTCGGAGAACTTCTCCGCTTTTTGGGGTAATTTTGCGGGCCCTCTTTTTATGCTATAATGGAGAATAAAGCTTTTTCGGGGGAGAGTGACTTTCGCCAATATGCCTAAAGAACTGGATGTAGCCAAACGCGCTAAAGTGATTGAATGGCTGAAAACCGAAGTGCTTGATCAGGTATCCCGATTGTTCAAAGCGTTATGGGAAGGCAGTACAACTCGAATCGGGGACAGTCTTGCCAGTTTGATTATGAGTAGTTACATATTGGGCCGCAGGCTCGGTATTCCTTTCAAGGATCTGGATGCACTGCTTGTTGAGAAGTTGAAAAAGCATAAACAGGAAGGTCACCAGCTTGAAGACTGGTACCAGGATATTTCCGCGCTAGAAGATCATATGCGTAAGAGGTGAATTTGTTGAAATTTAGCTTTAAATCAGCTGTTTGGAGCGCAGTCTATCTGCTCTTGCTACTTTCGCTGTTAACTCCTTTATCGGTACTTGCCATATTTTTCATGATGATTCCGGGGGTTATTTTGTATGCTTCATTATCTTTAAAATCATTTATATGGCATCTCGTACCAGTGGCCGTTATTTTGGTCATATTCCATCCTATTTATCTGTTACTATTGCTCATCTTTACCCTGCCTGCGATGGTTATGGGTCACGCGTATAAAAAACGGAAATCTGCCCTGTTCACGCTTATGGCGGGAAGTGGCGCGATGCTGGCAGAATACTTGTTGTTGCTCTTGGTCGGCAGTGTCATTTTCCAATTCGACCTGTCCAGCTATATTGAAGATGTGGTCAGACTGACCATTGAACCGTTAACGAATACATCCAACCAGATGATCAACGGGTTCGCATGGACGCCTGAGATGACAAAGGATGTTGCCAAACAAACGCAGCTTATGATTCCCTTTGCACTGGTTGTGACATCGATGGTAATGGCCTTCATCACACACGTCATTGCTCGTCCGATCCTGAATGTTATGGGAGTTGCTGTATCAAAGCTTCCACCAGCGAGAGAATGGCGTATGCCTCGTGCACTGATCTGGTATTATTTTCTCGCACTGTTGATTGAGGTCATCTCCAGACAGAGTGATGGAACATACTGGACCATGATTGCCATGAATCTATCGCCTTTAATTAATCTGGGCTTCATGATTCAAGCGATCGGTTTCTTCTTCTTTCTCTCACATACAAAGAAATGGAATCCGGTTATACCGTATTTCCTGGCGGTTGCGGTCTTCTTCATTGGTCCGCTTCGGATTATCGGAATTATCGATCTGGCGTTCCCGCTTCGTGAGGCAATATCGAAATCAAAACGATAGGGTGATGAGTCATGCCTAAATTTCTGAAGAAACGCTGGCACGGCTACTATACCGTATGGGCGTTCATACTGCTGCTGTTGCTCGTTATGTTCGTTACCATCTATAACTGGGCGCTTGGTTTGATTAGTCTGATACTGGCCTCGGCGCTGGGAATCGTCATGATTAAGGCGGAGCTCGCGTTCCGCCGTGAGCTTAACGACTACATTAATGGCCTGTCCATTCGGATCAAACGGATGGAGGGGGAAGCGGTCAGCATGCTTCCATTCGGAATTGTGCTGTACAGCGAAGATCGTACGGTAGAGTGGCATAACCGCTTTGTCGCGGAGATGTTCCAGGAGAAGACATTGGTAGGCAATCCGCTACCTAATTTGTTTCCCAAACTTCCTCAACCTAAAGAGAAGAAGGATGGGACCAAGGAACATTCATCCAAGGAGTTTCATGACGAATTCCAGTTGGATGACCGTCATTATGGGGTTATTCATAATCCGCAGGAGCGGTATGTATATGTATACGAGATTACGGAGCTAGCCATTCTTCGTGATAAATATGAAAATGAACGCCTTGCATTGGGTATTCTCGTTCTGGATAATCTGGACGAGGCTGCCCAGGGCATGGACGACCAGCAGCGTACAGCGCTGATTGCCCGTGTGACTAGCGAGATTACGTCATGGGCCAAGCAGTACGAAGTGTACCTGCGCCGGCTGTCTTCGGATCGTTATCTGTTGATGCTGAATCATAAGTCTTTGCAGGAACTGGAGCAGAGCCGATTTGTCATTTTGGATGAAGTTCGGGAGATGACTGCTGACCTCAAAGTACCAATGACACTCAGTGTAGGACTGGCGTTTGGTTCGGATAGCATCAGCGAGATGGGAGAACTGGCGCAGTCCAGTCTGGACATGGCACTTGGACGCGGTGGCGACCAGGCCGCCGTGAAATCGGGGCAACGCCTGTCTTTCTATGGCGGCAAGTCCAATGCAGTTGAGAAACGGACACGGGTAAGAGCACGCGTTATTGCGCACGCGCTGCGTGATCTGATGCAGGAGAGCGATCGGGTGCTCATCATGGGGCACAAAATCCCGGATATGGACGCAATTGGTGCATCCATCGGGGTATGGAAAGCGGCGAGTCTGTACAATGTGGAAGCACGAATTGTACTGGATGGAGTTAATCCATCGATTGAACGCATGATGGAGCAAGTGAACAAGGACGAGAAGTTGTCCAAGGCATTTGTATCACCGGAACAAGCAACCCAGATGATGACAGAGCACACGCTGCTGGTTGTGGTGGATACACATAAGGCCTCCATGACAATGGAGCCGAAACTGGTGCAGTCTGCAACCCGTGTTGTAGTTGTGGATCACCATCGTCGGGGTGAGGAGTTCATCAATGATGCTGTGTTGATCTATCTGGAGCCTTATGCGTCCTCAGCTGCGGAACTGGTAACGGAGCTCTTGCAATACATTCATGACAAGGTACAATTCACTCCGCTCGAAGCTACGGCTCTACTTGCCGGGATTACGATGGATACGAAGCACTTTGCATTGCACACCGGGTCCAGAACGTTCGAAGCGGCAGGCTTCCTGCGTCGTAGCGGTGCGGACACCATTATGGTCCAGCGGTTGATGAAAGAGGATCTGTCAGAATATATTGCTAAGGCAGAAATCATAAAGCATGCTAAAATGGTATATGGAAACATTGCGTTGGCGGTCACGGACCCTGGCAGCAAGATTTCACAGATGATGATCGCCCAGGTGGCGGACACATTGCTGAACATGACCGACGTGGTCGCTTCATTTGTAATTAGTGAGCGTCCGGATGGACTGATTGGCATCAGCGCGAGATCGCTGGGGCGCATGAATGTTCAGGTTGTCATGGAACGGTTGGGCGGTGGCGGACATTTGACGAATGCTGCTGTGCAGCTTGAAGGAACGCTTGGAGAGGCAGAAAAACGGCTGACGAACGTACTGGCTGAAATCGAAAAGGAAGAGGGGCTGTTCGAATGAAAGTCATTTTTATAAAAGATATGAAGGGTCAAGGCAAGAAAGGGCAAGTGAAAGAAGTATCTGAGGGATACGCACAGAACTTCCTACTGCCACGGGGAATCGCACGTCTGGCAACGGACGGCAACATGAAGACACTGGACAACCAGAAGGCGGCTGAAGAAAGACTCAAACAGGAAGAGAAAGCGGAAGCAGAAGCACTCGCGAAAAAGCTGGAAGCAGAAGTGACTGAACTGAAAGCCAAGTCCGGCGAAGGCGGTCGTCTGTTCGGCGCCATTACCAGCAAACAGATCGCAGAAGCTTTGTCTAAAAAAGGTCTGAAAGTAGACAAACGCAAAATTGAGCTGGACGAGCCTATTCGTACACTCGGCGTAACACAAGTAACTGTCAAGGTTCACCCTGAAGTGAAGGCAACCTTGAAGGTACAGGTAACGGAAGAGTAAGATGGGCGGCGAAATGTTATTCGACCGGATTCCCCCGCAGAACCTGGAAGCCGAACAGGCCGTGCTGGGTGCAATCCTGTTGCAGGGCGAGGCTCTGATTACAGCGATGGAACGGGTGCAAACCGAGGATTTCTATGATAAGCCCCATCAATTAATCTTTGAAGCGATGATCCAGCTTGGCGAGGGAAATCAACCGATTGACCTCGTGACACTGACTTCGCTTCTGAAGGATAAAGGTGAGCTGGAGGACATCGGCGGCGTTAGTTATCTGGCTAAGTTAGCCCATGGTGTACCTACAGCCGCGAACGTAGACTATTACGCTCAGATTATCGAAGAGAAATCGATGCTGCGTCGCCTGATTCGTACGGCAACACAGATCGTAAGCGAAGGATATACAGGCGGCGAAGATGTTGCAGCCATGCTCGGAGAAGCTGAGCGTCGTATTCTGGAGATTTCCAACCGCCGCTCTAGTAGTGGTTTTATAGCTATTCAGGACGTACTGATGGAAGTATTCGATCGAGTGGAAACCCTACATCAGAATAAGGGTACAACGACAGGTATTCCGTCCGGGTTCATCGATCTGGACAAAATGACTGCCGGATTCCAGCGCAGTGACTTGATCATTGTAGCGGCCCGTCCTTCCGTAGGTAAGACGGCCTTCGCCCTGAATATCGCTCAGAACGTTGCCATTCGGGCACAGGAGACGGTAGCCATCTTCAGTCTGGAGATGTCAGCCGCCCAGTTGGTACAACGTATGATCTGTGCGGAAGCCAACCTGGATGCCAGCGTGATGCGTATGGGTGACTTCAAGGGTGATGAAGACTGGCAGAAGCTGACGATGGGTATTGCAGCGTTGTCAGAAGCCAACATCTTCATTGATGACACGCCAGGGATTACCGTAGCCGATATTCGTGCGAAGTGCCGTCGTCTGAAGAAAGAGAAAGGCCTTGGCATGATCCTGATCGACTATCTTCAACTGATTAGTGGACGTGGTAAAGCAGGGGAGAACCGTCAACAAGAGGTATCCGAGATTTCACGTACACTGAAACAGATTGGCCGGGAACTGGAAGTTCCGGTTATTGCCTTGTCCCAGCTGAGCCGGGGTGTAGAGCAACGTCAGGATAAACGTCCGATGATGAGTGACTTGCGGGAATCGGGTTCGATCGAGCAAGATGCCGACATCGTAGCGTTCCTGTACCGGGATGACTACTATAACCAGGAGACCGAGAAGAAAAATATTATCGAGATCATTATCGCCAAACAGCGTAATGGTCCGGTAGGTACGGTAGAACTGGTCTTCCTGAAAAACTTTAATAAATTCGTCAATTACGAGAGGGCGCACAATGACGCCTTCGCGATGTAACGGGCAGGTGCTGACAGCTTCGATCAGGAAGCAAATCCGTCTGTCCCGAAGATCAACCATTAGAGCGACTGAACTCAAACATATGTTATAAATACCAGATATAGATTCACATTAAAATGGTTATCCTTGAACCGGTGATAGCAGTCAAGCAAGCTTGGACTGAAGTCTCCGGTTTTTTGTGTCGAAATAATGGGTAAATCCCGAACATTACGGTTGTACTATATCTAATTGTTCGCCATTTGATTTGACTTTGAAAAAGGGTACTGGTACACTAATACTGCTGCGTTAAAGCAGCGCAAACCTTCCCTTGAATGTAACGGAAGGAGATTTTTACTGTCCGTTAGCACGCTTCTCAGTCGGTTTATTGCGTAACATGCCTGCCGGGATAGAGGACGGACAGACCAATACAAAGGTGCGCAAGGCACCCACGGAGGAATGTTAACTATGTCAACGGTAGTTGTAGTGGGAACGCAATGGGGAGACGAAGGAAAAGGTAAAATCACGGATTATTTGGCGGAGAGCGCTGATGTGGTGGCTCGTTATCAAGGTGGTAACAATGCGGGTCATACGATTCTGATTGATAACAAAAAATATAAACTGACGATGATTCCATCAGGGATTTTCTACACGGATAAAGCGTGTGTCATTGGTAACGGAATGGTTATCAACCCGAAGGCACTCATCGAAGAAATTAACTATATTCATGACAATGATTTTACAACGAAGAACCTGTCCATCAGTGAGCGCGCACATATCATTTTGCCATATCACATGGTACTGGATGCACTCGAAGAAGAGAGCAAAGGCCCGAACAAAATCGGTACGACTGGTAAGGGTATTGGCCCATGTTACATGGACAAATCAGCTCGTATTGGTATTCGGATGGTTGACCTGCTGGATGCTGAAGAGTTCGAACTGAAATTGCGTCATCTGGTCAAAGAAAAGAATCGCGTCATTGAGCAAGTCTACGGCGGCCAGCCTGTTGATGTTGAAGAGATTCTGCAAGATTACCTCGGATATGCTGAAATTCTGCGTCCTTACGTACGTGATACATCCGTTGTTCTGAACGAATATATTGATGAGGACAAAAAAGTATTGTTTGAAGGCGCACAAGGCGTTATGTTGGACCTTGATCAAGGAACTTATCCATTTGTTACATCATCCAATCCGTCGGCAGGTGGCGTATGTATCGGTTCTGGCGTAGGCCCGGCTCGTATTCAGCAAGTCATTGGGGTAGCAAAAGCTTACACAACCCGTGTAGGAGATGGCCCATTCCCTACTGAATTGCATGATGCAATCGGCGACCAAATTCGTGAGACTGGACATGAGTACGGTACTGTAACGGGACGTCCACGTCGTGTGGGTTGGTTCGACAGTGTTGTTGTTCGCCACGCGCGTCGTGTCAGTGGAATCACAGGTCTGTCCCTGAACTCTCTGGACGTAATGACAGGTCTGGAAACTGTAAAAATCTGCACGGGATACAAATTCCGCGGCGAGGTCATCACACACTATCCGGCAAGCCTCAAAATGCTGGCAGAATGTGAAGCGGTATACGAAGAGATGCCAGGCTGGAGCGAAGATATCACTGGAGCGAAGAAACTCGAAGACCTGCCAGTGAACACACAGAATTATGTAAAACGTGTTTCCGAACTGACAGGCATTCCAATTGCCATCTTCTCCGTTGGTCGTAACCGTGAGCAAACGAATCAAGTTCTTCCAATCTACGAGTAATCGAAGAAATAGAGAGATTGTTTCTTGTATTATAAAATAGGTTCGTCTGCCAATTCAGGCAGGTAAAGCCTCCAGTTGTTGCTTATATAGCGATGACTGGAGGTTTTTTGTATGTTTTTCGGATATAATCCCGAGATTTCCGTCAATACTGGTTAACAGTAGAGTCACAGACCCTGACATGCGCATGCTAAACGGGTGGGATAATCGGAGGGAGAGAACGGAATGAAGTTGCTTGTGTGGTTTGTTAAAATCGTGCTAACTGTGTTGCTGGTCAGTTCACTGACACTGCTCACGACCGGATTAATTGTACAGTCATATGCGAAGTCGCTACTCGAGAGTTTCAATATTCAGTGGGAAGGTCAACCCATGGGGTTAACCGCCATGTTCCAAGGTGCCTTGGGCGGTAAAACCAGCGAGGGGAACAAATCAGGAAATGGGACGACAGATCAGCCGACAGGAGCGGACGAAGAGCAGGTTCCGGAAGATGCTGTTTCAGTTATGGGGAATGGGACGGAGAGCGGTCAATCTGGCGTAGATGCAGGCAACAATGCGTCCCAAGGGAGCGGCTCAAACGAGGGCACAGGGGAAGGTTCAGGGGGGACAGATACGACCGTAGGATCAAACTCAGGCACAAGTGCAGGCAATGGGACGGATACGGGCACGGGTAATGACTCAGGAACAGTTCAGGGTAGTGGTTCAGCTTCAGGAAATGGAACCGGAGCGGCCAGCGGCGGTGCTTCTTCAGGCAATGATGCCATTGTCGTATCGCCGGATGACATTACAGGAGCGAAGGACAAGCTGCCAGCAGAGGAGAAAGAAAAAATCTTCAGCCTGCTCATGAACAAGCTGCCACAGAAAGAAATGCAACAGATCTCAGGCGCCATGGAAGGTGGCCTAACGGAGCAGGAATTACGTGAGATTGAACAGGTGATCTCGAAGTACCTGACCAGTGAAGAGTACGACAACCTGATGGAAGTACTGCAAACAGAATAGGATGATAGGCAGAGAAGACAGGCGTGCTCATAGACGAGTATCGCCTGATTCATAATGTAATGGACTTGTCGATGGCGATTGAATATAATCTATTTAAATAAATACTGGTAATTATATAAACAAAGTATTAGGTGCTGAAGTAGTTAAGTTTTTGGAGCAAGAATGCGTACGTTTATTTCATTAGCCTATTCGGGAGGGAACATTGTATGAAATATAAAGCTAAAGAACACGACATATAAAAACGGTTTTGCAACATTGCAGAAATCTCCAGTCCAATTCGTGGACCTCCGTTCATAGGGTGCATTCAAGAGAAACGATGTACTTGTGTTAATGAATAAACTAATTGGAGGTTTTATCGAACATGAACTTATATCATGCTAATTTAGAACTGTCAGTAAAAAAGTTTACCGAGGCGACGAATGAGCGATACGAGCAAGGGCTGCAAGAGGCGGATCAGCCGTTTAGTGGCTGGGATTTTAGTTATGTAACAGGGAGTGGGCGACTCCAGAGCGGAATGTTGCCTTGGTCATATGGAACGATGGCGCGCCGATTGTTGAATCAGACTGAACGAATGCTCGACATGGGGACTGGTGGAGGAGAAATGCTGTCCAGACTCCTTCCGCTTCCTCCATACACATGTGCGACTGAAGGCTATGTCCCTAATATAACGATTGCAGAGGAACGTTTACAGCCGTTAGGTGTAAAGGTGCTTCCGGTGACTGACGATTCGCAACTTCCGTTCGCAGACGGGGAATTCGATCTGATTCTTAATCGGCATGAGTCGTATGATGAGCAGGAAGTTAGGCGGATTCTATCGGTAGGGGGACTGTTTCTAACTCAACAGGTAGGTTGGTCAGATTGCAGGGAGATCAATGATCGGCTCGGCATTCCTATGCCAGCGGATTACGCTGGATGGGAGCTGGATCGTGCTGTGCTTCAGCTGGAACAGTGTGGATTCCGTATAATAGAGCAACGTGAAGCAACCCCCGCGCAGCGTTTCTATGATATAGGCGCATTGGTCTATTATCTGAAGACCATCCCGTGGCAAGTACCTGATTTCAAGGTAGAACAGTTCCGTGAGCAATTAATGGATATTCATATGGAGATGGAGCAAAATGGATTCTGGGAAGTACAGCAGAAGCGATTTGTAATTCTTGCAGCCAAAGAATAGAGACATGAAAGTTAATTTCTATTGTGGCATGGGTTGAAATCCAGTTTAAGATAAAACACAAACAAGTTGTTTACGTAATCCCTTATCAGAGTTGATCTGGTGAGGGATTTTATTAGTATTTTTATGAAAAACAAAGCATATTTCACTGGGTCTTAGAACCTAGTCTTAAATTGAGAGTAAAAGTACATAGTACAGCCGATGTTGAGGCATAATGGGTGATGGACCAGCCGTACTATCTTATGGATAATTCAGGGAAACCAAGCGGGGCGTGGCTTTGTGGTGTGACGTGTAAAGTTGAAATGAGTGTAAAACCTGTGTTAAAGTATACGGGTGTGATAAAAGGTTAAAATTTTGACACTTTTACGAGCGCAGCTAAAGTCCTGATTTTGCGGACACCCAATACAAGTATCAACGAGCATGGGACAGACACGATGGGTGATGTCTTGACAGAAATGCGAACTGAGAAGTGCTGAAAAGGAGAGAATCATGAAAGGTTTCAGAGGCATACGCCAACCGGGCAAAGACCGGGTACACGAACAATCCGGGGAACACCGGACGGCCGAAGACAAAAACAACATGAGCATGTCCACCTTCAGTGTGAATAAGAAGCGCGTTCTGGCCTCGCGCAAATGGATCATTACAGCAGCATGCGGTGTGTTCATCGCAGCATCGATCGGATTCGCAGGCAAACAATATGTTACTGCAAACACCGTCCCGTACTATAAAGTAATGGTTAAAGGTAGCGAGATTGGTACCATTGCAGATGAAGCACAACTACAACAACTGTTTACAGACAAAACTGAGGAATATCAACATAAATATCCGGATGCAGAGATGGTACTGAACACGGATGGCATCACGACCGAAACGGTAAAAGCATACAAGCCTGAAGTAAACAGTGATGAAACGCTGGATAAACTGGGCGACATGCTGACAGCTTACGCCAAGAGTGTGGAGCTTAAGGTAGACGGTGAAGTCATTGGCATTGTGAAGGATCAGGCAACAGCGGATGCAATCCTGGAACAAGTGCAAAGCAAATACATATCGGCATCGGCTGTGCGAAGTTCGCTGAAGACGAAGTCGGTATCGGCTAATTCCTCGAAGAAAGACGAGGGACCAAGCACAACCCTGAAGTCGGTAGGCATCAAGGAAGATGTGACGACGGATGTGGTGAAGGCTGATCCGAACAAAATATGGGATGTGTCCGAGGCGGTTAAAGCATTAACCGTTGGTAAAGACGCGCCTGTAACTTATGTGGTTCGTGAAGGAGATACGATCTCTTCGATCGCTGCCAAGTATGAAATTACACAAAGTGAGATTCGCAAAAATAATCCGGGCATCAAGGAAACGTCACTCCAAATTGGAGATGAACTGACCCTGACCGTGCCTAAGCCAGCTGTTACCGTTAAATCGGTTGAACAAGTGGTTGAACAGATTGAGATTAAACCGCAAGTGGAAGTTCGCAAAAGTGCTGAACTGAAAGCAGGAACAACGAAAGTCGTGCGTCCTGGACAAAGCGGATTGAAAAGTATGCAATACCGTATAACAAAAGAAAATGGTGAAGTTGTTCAGGAGGAATGGCTTGGCCAGGAAGTGATCAAAGCCGCCGTAACTGAAGTCGTTCTAAGTGGAACAAAAGTCGTTGGTGAGGGCACGGGAGAATTTGCTTGGCCTGTATCGAATGCAACGATGAGTAGCAGCTTCGGACAGCGTTGGGGTCGTCAACATAAAGGAGTCGATCTGGTAGGTAACCGGGATGTGAAGTCAGCCGACGAAGGCGTGGTTACTTTTGCTGGGCAGAAGAGTGGTTATGGTAATGTCATCATTATTAACCATCGTAATGGATACGAAACATTGTATGGTCATCTGGATAGTATCGGTGTGAAGGTTGGACAAGTGGTTGAAAAAGGGGAGAGCATCGGCGTTATGGGTAACACAGGACGCTCGACCGGGACACATCTGCACTTCGAGATCCTGAAGAACGGCACAGCGGAGAATCCGATGACGTATTTGAACTAATATAAGCTAAAGTGAGAACAAGGTTGGCTATGATGCCGGCCTTGTTTTTTGCTGCTGTAAAAAATTTTCAGATGAAAGACCTTTCAAGCCTCTGAACGGGATGTGACGGTGCTTCAGGTATGTTAAACTATAGACTATAGACAACAAGCCATATAAGGTGAATTAATCATTTACACGATAACGGAGAGGACAGAAAAAACCTGAAAAAGCGAAGCGCTCGCCTAAAAGCTTTCTGAAAGAAAGCTGCATCGGAAGCATACGCTATCCCCGGATTTTCCCTTGAGAAAAGGGAATCGAAAAAATCTGGGGGTAACAGCGATTGGAAGGTTGTTCTGTAATCGTAGTGTTAGTGTAAATAATCTTTAATTCAACTTATATAGAGGAACCAATCAACTAGGCTTTGGTACGAGCTAAACATAGAAGAGATATAGACGCTAATGCGGATTAAGCAGGATATAGGGGTGAATTCAGCCGATGCAGGGGAAGATTTTGGTGGTGGACGATGAACAGCCCATCGCGGACATTCTGAAGTTTAATTTGGAAAAAGAGGGGTACGAGGTCATCTGTGCATTTGATGGCATTCGTGCAGTTGAATTGGCGTTATCCGAGAAACCGGATCTGATGCTGCTGGATCTGATGCTCCCGGGCAAGGACGGTATGGATGTCTGTCGTGAGGTGCGCGCTCATCTGGAGATGCCGATCATCATGCTAACCGCCAAAGATGGCGAGATCGACAAGGTGCTTGGGCTGGAACTGGGTGCGGATGATTATGTGACGAAGCCATTCAGTACGCGTGAACTGCTTGCACGGGTGAAGGCACAGATGCGAAGACGGCAAAAACTTGCAATTACGGCAGAAGCGCCGGAAGACGAGGAGAAGCAGGTCATGCGACTGTTTGATCTGGCTTTTGATATGGACATGTATACGGCTTACAAAGGCGGAGAACCCCTCGATCTGACCCACCGTGAATATGAACTTCTCTATTATATGGCGAAGCATTCCGGCAAGGTTATGACACGGGAACATCTACTGCAAGCGGTATGGGGATATGAATATTTCGGCGATGTACGTACCGTGGATGTCACGATCCGTCGTCTGCGTGAGAAGATTGAGGAGAATCCGAGCAAACCGGAAACGATTCTGACACGCCGCGGGCTCGGTTATCTCGTACGCAGCGCCAAAAGCGTGGGGATATAATGGGCCGATTCGCGCGATTCTCGTTCTTCCGAACGATTCAGGCGAAATTGATTATTATCTATGTACTGCTGATTCTGATTGCGATGCAATTGATCGGTGTTTATTTTGTGAGCGCGATGAAGAACTCGCTGACGAGCAACTTTACGGAAGACTTGCAGGCGCGTGCGGAGATGCTGTCGGTTCTCGTGGGGGAGACGATGGCGGGTGGAGAAGCAGAGGCAGGCGAGGACAAAACGGAAAATCTGCGTGTGCTGGTGAACAATCTGTTCAACATTAACGGTGCGGAGATTCAGGTGCTGGATGCCAGCGGCAAGGTACTCACGACCTCGCTAAGTTCACATTCGGACTATGTGGGGCGCAAAAACACCCAGACCGTCGTCAGCCGTGCGCTGCAAGGCATTCGGGACAATGAGGAATATATTGTGGACGAGGATAATGTTCGCAAAAAAGTCGTCGCCAAGCCGGTGCTGTCCGGCGGCAAAATCATTGGCGCGGTCTACATCGCGGCATCCATGAACGAGTTGTATTCCACGATGGAGGGAATCAACAAAATCTTTATCTCCGGTATTCTGATTGCCTTGGTGTTAACGGCGGTGCTTGGTGTGATTCTGTCGCATACGATCACACAGCCGATTAAGGAAGTGACGCGGAGAGCGACAGCGGTCGCAGAGGGTAACTTTGATCAGCAGACACCCGTGTTCGGCACGGATGAGATTGGTCAGCTCAGTCGGGCTTTTAACTATATGACCAGCAGGCTTCGTGATGCACTCTCGCAGAATGAAGAGGAGAAGGAGAAGCTGACCTCCATTCTAACCAATATGAGTGATGGTGTGGTAGCCACGGATGAGTACGGTAAAGTCATTCTGGTAAACCGCCGTGCCAGCAGCATCCTGGGCATGCGTCCTGCGGATATCGAAGGAAGACATTTTGCCATATTGCTCGGCATTGATCCGGAGGATGCGGAAGCTCTCGCGAGTGGTTTCACAGGTTCAACGCTGCTGCAGATCGCACCCGCGGGACAAGAAGAGCCTGTGGTCATTCGGATAACGTTCACACCGGTTCATCGTCGTGAGTTGGGTATCACGGGAACCATTGCCGTACTTCAGGATGTCACTGAGCAGGAAGAGCTTGAAGCATCGCGCCGTGAATTCGTGGCCAATGTATCCCATGAGCTGCGGACACCACTGACCACGATCAAGAGCTACGCTGAAGCACTGGACGACGGTGCGCTGGAAGATCCGCAGCTTGCCGGTCGTTTCGTTGGTGTTATTCAGAACGAGACGGAGCGAATGATCAGGCTGGTTACGGATCTGCTGCATCTGTCCCGGCTTGATTCCAAGGAGGCTTTGCTGCGCAAGCAGCCAACCGATATTCTGGAAATGCTGGAGGAAGTAACGGATCGATTCTCGTTTCAGATGCATCAGAAGGATATTCAGCCTGTGCTGTCCGTGGAAAATGATATTCCGGCTGTTCCACTGGATCGTGACCAGATCGATCAGGTGCTGGATAATGTCGTGTCCAATGCGCTGAAATATACATTGGAAGGCGGCACCATTACCATTGCGGCCAGACGCAGTAATGAGCATGCACTTGCCATCTCGGTATCGGATACCGGAATGGGTATCCCACAGCGCGATCTGGATCGCATTTTTGAGCGATTTTATCGGGTGGACAAGGCTCGTTCCCGCAGTATGGGAGGCACAGGGCTGGGACTGTCCATTGCCCGGGAAATTGTGAAGGCGCATGATGGCAGTATCTCTCTGGAGTCCGAGGTGGACGTGGGCACGACAGTAACGTTTACGCTGCCGATGCGTGAGGAAGGGGGTGAGCACCGTGAAGGAACGGATTAAATCCCTGGTGCTTGCTACCCTTGTCGCCGCCAGTCTGGTGCAGAGTTATTTCCTGATCTACCGTTTACCTGGAGGCGGGGATTCCATCGTGACATCAGAGACGAACTATGTGAAGACGGAAAATATGGGTCAGGAACGTAATATTGAAGAATTAATTTTCCCCGATCAGATGATTATTCATATGGGCGAGGATAAACATACGGTGTTTTACCCTGGCAATACGTTCTATCAGTTGATCTATTCACGGTTACAGGGGCGGGCGTTCGATGATTTTCAGCGCCGCAGTGTGCAATCGGTGAACTGGGATCAGATTCGCAAGGAGAACCCTGGGTTTGAGTTATCGTTCAAAGAAGGTATTCCCGTAGGATTGTTACAGCGGGTGATGAGGCTCGGGACGGATTCTTTATTCCAAGGGGAGACGATTAACCGAATCTCGATCTATACAGCCAAAAATGAAACGAAGGCCCATGCGCTGTTCTTCAGCGCCAAGGGAGACGTGGTATACGAAGCAACTCAGGCGGACTTGACGGTGCAGGATGTGCAACAACATGTCGACTTCGGAACGAACTGGACGCCATATACCTTGATGGACGGCGGGTATTATATTCCGGCGGAAGCATTGGAGACAATTGAGGCAGATGTGCCGACAGGTCAGTTCACGGTTGAGCAGATGCAGCGCAGTCTGTTCTTCGATCCAAGCATGACCCGGAACATACGGGAAAAAGACGGATCGGAGATCTACACGGACAGTAAACGTAGTCTGCAGGTAAAACAGGAACAGCGCTGGATCAGTTACACCGATCCGGCGGCACCGCCTGCAGGACAGATTGATCCTGCGAAGGATGCGCTGTCTGCGGTTGATTTTGTGAATCAGCATGGTGGCTGGAAAGGCCGATCACGCATGATGCTGGAGACCGCCGACAGCAAGACACGGCTTGAATTCCAGCAGTACTACGGTAGCTACCCGATTATGGATTCCATGCAGTTCCGCTTCGGCACGATCAGCATGGAGATGCAGCAGGAGACGGTATCCAGCTACGAACGATCGCTGGAATACCTGAACGAAGGCGCAGAGACGAAGAAAACGGTAAAGTTGCCTGGCGGAGACAAGCTCAAGGCTCTTATTAAAAAGGTAGCTGGTGAGAATCGCCAGGTCGTGGACGTATACCCGGCTTATCGTCCCTCCACGATTGAGGACGGACTGAAGCTGATCCCGGTATGGGTGATCCGTTTCGGAAACGGGGAGGAAACCACCGTTTCTTGATGGGTTATAGTCTTTGAACCAAAGAGTAGCTGTACTTTATCACTACGCGTGCAGAATAACCTTCCGATCGCTGTTACCCCCAGATTTCTTGAATTCCCTTTTAACACGGGAGAAATCTGGTGGTAGCGTATGCTTTCGAAGTAGCTTTCTTTCAGAAAGCTTTTAGGCGAACGCTCCGCTTCTTCAGGTTATTTCTGCCCTCTCCGTTATCGTATAGCTTTAAGTTCAAAGGCTATAAACGGCCAGTTCCGGTGGAAGGTGTAGGCAACTTGAGAAAGTATTGCAAGCAGCTAAGTTAGGGAGGTGAATGTTATGGATTGGGGACGGGCGAAAAATGTATTAATCTATGCCTTTCTGCTGCTCAATCTGGTGCTGGGATACCAGATCTGGATGGATGCGCGGGAGACGGCCGGAGCCAATCTGGACTTCACCTCATTGGCAGACAATACGCAGCAGGCGATGGAAGAGAAGGGCATTCAGGTGCTGGCTCCGATTCCGAATGAAACGCCGAAGCTGCCAAAGTTGTCCTATGAGTTCATTGAAGAGGACAAGGCTGGCGTTGATATGGAACTGGAACAGCCTGTAGATAGCAAGCTGATCTTCTCGCAGAGTGAGCTGGAGGATGCGTTGCAGGATGAGATTCCACAGATCGGCACGTATAGGCTGGATCAGCTGATGGCCGAGGATGGGGCTTTTGTGCTTCACCCACTGGTGGATGGCAAATGGCCGCTCTTCAATGTGAGTCTGGAGCTATTCTACAGCGACCAGAAAATAACGGGTTACCGTCAAACTCCAGTGCGGATTACAACCGCAGAGGAGAGCGATCAGCAGGTGCTTCCGGCGTCGAAGGCGCTGGGAACGCTGATCGAAAACTTTTTGCCAAATGATGCAATTGTCAAAGATATTCAGCTGGGCTATTACGGCCAGTTGTTCAATTCAGATATACAGGTAGCGATGCCGGCATGGCGGTTCGTGCTGGAAAGTGGCGAAGTGTTGTACGTGCAGGGCATCAGTGGGGATGTATTCAGTCCCAAGACAGACAAACCAGGGGAGTAATGCGTTATGGGGATATATTTTACCGTGTTATCCAGCGGTTCGACAGGTAATGCCACAGTCATACAGCATGGGGGTACCTCACTCATGATTGACGCGGGTCTTAGTGCGAAGCGATTGGATGCACTGTTTCAGGAAAGGGAGATTTCTGGGGCAGAATTGGACGGGATTCTGGTTACCCATGAACATTCCGATCACATTAAAGGACTAGGCGCGATGTCTCGGAAATATAATTTACCAATCTATGCGAATCTGAATACATGGGCGGCACTGGAGAAGTCGGTTGGGGCGATTCCAGAGGAAAACCGGAGGGTATTTGAGACAGGTGAAAAGCATGATTTTGGGTCACTGCGCGTGGAATCCTTTGGGATCTCACATGATGCGGCTGAACCGGTAGGATATACGTTCGATGACGGCAGTGAGAAGCTGTCTGTTGCAACGGATCTCGGGTACATGAGCGACAAGGTTCGCGATGCGATCTCAGATTCTGACGTGCTGGTGCTAGAGGCGAATCATGATGTCGAATTGCTGCGTATGGGGCGTTATCCGTGGAACACCAAGCGCCGGATTTTGAGCGACATCGGGCATTTGTCGAACGAAGCGGCAGGGGCAGCGCTTAGTGAACTAATGAACGGACGCATCAAGCGCACGTATCTGGCACATCTTAGCCGAGATCATAATATGATGGACTTGGCGAAAATGTCGGTGCGCGACGCAATGGAGAGCCGTGGATGCTTTTATCGGGATCATGAGTTCAAACTCTGTGATACGTATTACGACCGTCCTACGCCATGGGATAGGGTGGGTGAGCCATAAAGCTGTCGAGTTCGGCGGCTTTGCGCTCAACTTCCTCGCGGGTTAGAATACCTTTATCAATAAGCAGTTCGATGATGGTACTGAGTGCAAGCGTGTTGCGATAGTGTTCTTCCTTGAGATCGGCCAGCTTGGCCGCCATATGAACTTCATCCATGGCTGTGAGTGTACGCGTGCGATCCATATATATCCTCCTCTATGAAGCTTTGAATTGTCTTTTACTATTATTGTAGTCAGGCTGGGTGGAAAACATTCCTCTTTTTGCCGCTAACATTTGTGTGATAAGGCGTGTATGCTGAACCTGTGACCATGCAGGGGTGAAAAAGTTCTTAAAAATGGCCAAAACGGCGCTTAGCGAACCTGATTTTGTGGTGATAGATACTATGGACCTTTATTGTTAAGTGAGTTATAGCGGAAATTTGCGTTAATTTTCGTAAATATGCAACTTTTTGTGATTTGACGTGTTTAGTATATGAGGAGCATTGTGATTTTGGCTGTTTTGCGTGTGAAATGGCATGTCATAGAATGCGAGAGCATGATTGATAGAGTCACTGACAGAATGGAGAATCCGTTCTGTTGTACATAGACGCTGTATCTTGATTTGATGCCGGGATGCGGCGATATGCAAGACCATTTTATAAAAATGCAAAAAAGCATGGGAAACCGAGAGGTTATTTACGGTACGCACGTAACGAAAGACACAGAACGAGGCTGGAGAAGCGTAGCGTTCGCCGGAAAGCTTTCTGAAGGAAAGCTACTTCGGGAGCATACGCGATGAACAAATTTCACCCTGAAAATGGGATGAAAATTTGTGAGTAACAGCGATCGAAAGCTCGGCTGTGGCTGGAGTGGGGTAACGTAAGGACACCATCGTTGAACCATGCGACAACTTAGGCGGCAGTCAGGGTCTTGATGCGTGACAACGAAGGGGAGAGGATCACGATGGGATTGTTTGGAGACGATTTTTATTCAACCAAAGTATCAAGACGCGCCGAACCTGAACAGAAAGGCAAACTTCAGATCATTCGCCCTGGAGGCAGAGCACGTGGACGTGACCGCTGGAGCAATCCGCGCAGATCGCGTACGGGAATCAGTTCCACAGTGAAAGTTGCTGTGATCAGCTCGGTGATTAGCTCCATCGTGACCGTCACACTGTTTAGCTTCATCACACAACCCGCTTCGTTACCGCTGGCTAATGCTACAGGTAATGGTGGTGGAGGCAGTGCACAGACAGCGCAGGCAGCTGATCCATACGATCGGATTATCCAGGCAGCAGCACACGTTCGTCCTTCCGTGGTGAGCATTGTGAACCATAAAACGGGTAGCAGTCTATCGATGGAAGATTCGGCGCTGGGTTCAGGGGTCATTTTCAAGAAGGAAGATGGCAAGGCCTATATCATGACCAACCACCACGTAGTGGAGGGTGCGAGTGATCTGGAGATTGTGACCGTAGATGGGGAGACACATAAAGCGAAGCTGGTTGGTAAAGACCGGGTAAGTGACATTGCGGTACTATCCGCAGAAGATAAAGGGCTGGGTGCAGTCGCAGAGATCGGTGATTCCAGCAAACTTCAGCGCGGTCAAACGGTGCTGGCGATCGGAAACCCGCTCGGTCTGGGCGGTACGCTGACATCCGGTATTGTTAGTTACACGGATCGTATTCTGCCTGTATCGATTAATCAGGACGGGGTATACGACTGGGAGCAAAACGTGATCCAGACGGATGCGGCAATTAACGAAGGTAATAGCGGCGGTGCTTTGGTCGATCTGAACGGCAAAGTAGTCGGCATCAACACGATGAAGATCTCGGATACGGGCGTTGAAGGTCTCGGCTTCGCGATTCCGATGAACGAAGTGATGAGAACGGTCGATTCCCTGCTACTGAACGGCAAAGTATCTCGTCCGTACCTAGGCGTGTACACGGTAGATCTGAGCAACCCTTATGCACCACTGGATGACGAGCAGCGCAAGGATCTGAAGCTGCCATCTCATGTGGATAGCGGTGTGGTTGTGCTGGAAGCATCCGGTCCGGCATCTGAAGCAGGTATGAAGCTGAATGATGTCATTACGGAATTTGACGGGCAAAAAATTACCTCCACGCTGGATCTGCGGAAATATCTGTACGATGAGAAGAAGATTGGAGATACCATTGAAGTGACCTTCTACCGGGACGGTAAAGCTGAGAAAGTATCGGTGAAGCTGACGGATAAACCGGAATAAGGAAATTTCAAACGGAGCCTATGCTGTTGTTTGGATTGAAATAGGGCAATGCTAGAGGAGTGATCAGATATCTGACCACTCTTCTTTAGTTGTTGGTTCAGCATTATGCACAATGTTTGTTTGTATAAGGTGGAGCAGGTCGTAATTACATAAGTCAGGACATCGAATTAACACTGGCTGTACTAGGGATTGGACGTGTTCGTTCGACAGTAAATGAGTAGATCAACCATTTTTATCTCCCCATGATCAGTTAGACCCGGAGCCTAAGGAGCAGATACATAAGACTCGGGCTGTGGTAAACTGTTGTCAATATGTTGGGACGGTCGCTGATGCAAATAACATCTGTTTGTTGATCACATTTTTTATTTCGGAATGGAAGGGGTATTTGTAATGAAACGATTGAGGAAAAAGATGCTTGGGGGAACGAGCTTGGCGCTGTCCCTGTTTATGCTATCTGCCTGTGGATCTGAGGTAGCTACAACCGGAGCATCTGTGGATACAAGTGCCCTGCAAGAGAAGATTGCTGGCCTGGAGAAGAAACTGATGGAACAGGGAGCCAAGAGCAGTGAGCAGGAACAAAAGATCGTAGAGCTTGAGGCCAAGTTGAGTGAGCTGAGTACAAATGTAATTGCAGTAGGTCAGGCTGGTGGTCAAACGCCTGCGGCCTCGGGAAACAACGGATCGGCGGGGAAAGGCGACGGGGTGCTGATTACGTTTGCCCAGTATGAGAAGCTTGAGGTTGGCATGTCGGTAGAAGATGTTATCGAGATCCTTGGCGGCGAAGGTGAAGCGCTGAGTGAAGCGGAGAATATGGTGGTTTACAACTACAAAGGTACAGCCGGCAATGGTGCCAATGCGGTTATTGCTTTTCAAGGCGGGAAGCTGTTGACGAAGGCGCAGTCGGGATTGAATTAAAGAGCGTGGAGCAAGATTCATTAGCTATGTGGATTTGGATTGTTACTGTCACAGGGGCATTCTTTTCAGGATACCGTGGAGGTATCTAAAAAGAATGCTTTTTGTGTTTATTTTGCCGCATAGAGAGGTTGGGCACGATAAATTAGGGCTGGGGGTTTCTTTTCGGTGGCAGGTGTGATAGAACTGAGAAGTGGCTATCCTGTAATGGGATACGCGGTTGTGAATCGGGAACATAGCTGGTTACAGAAAGGATGCTTAACGGATGTACGTTGTATGCAAAGAACACGTGGACATTGCCATCGACATGTTTGTCGATGAGTATGAGGACGCTCCAGATATCGTTGATCTGAAGGAGACGGAATTTGCCGATTGGGACCCGCCTGCGAAATGCGCCGAGTGCGAACAGCACGCGGAATTCCTCGTCGTTTAGCGTACTGTAGGATTTAGACGGCTGGAGGTGTGACTTTAGGTGGCGCTTCTGGCGGACTTTCCATCCGGTATGAACATCACAGCAAGAAGCCAAGGAGAGCGTGATGAGCGCTCTTTTTGTGTTTGTGGGGGAATCTCGTTAGAATTTGGAGAAATGTGTAGTATAGATAATACGAGTTGGAACGAACGATGCTATGAAGCATCTTATTTATAGAATATCTCGCAAGACAATTTAGGAGGAATTGTTATGTTTATTCAGATTATTGGCGTAGGCAAATTGAAGGAAAAATATCTGACGCTGGGCATTCAAGAATATGCCAAGCGTCTCGCCCCGTACATCAAGTTTCAGATGATCGAGGTTGCAGACGAAAAGGCGCCCGATACCCTGAGCGAAGCTGAGGTTCGGGCGGTAAAAGAACGCGAGGGCGAACGCATCCTCGCGCATGTGAAGAGCGAGGCGCATGTTGTCGCGCTCGCATTGGATGGCCAGCTCTGGAGCTCCGAGGAGCTGGCAATGGAGATCGACAAGCTCGGCACGTATGGGACGAGCCATGTCGTGTTTGTTATCGGAGGAAGCCATGGGCTCTCCGATGAGGTGTTGCGCCGCGCGAAGCAGCGCTTGAGCTTCGGGCGCATGACCCTGCCGCATCAGCTTATGCGGCTGGTGTTGGTGGAGCAGATTTATCGCGCTGTGAAGATAAATCGGGGGGAACCGTACCATAAGTAGGGCGAAATTTTTGGCTGCATTTTGCTCTATGAAGTTGGGAACGTTATTTTGAATTAAACTTTCCATTTCGGACAGCTCCGAGAACCTCATTATTAGTAAATGGTTCTACTACTCTGCTTTTTCATGCTAGAGAGTTTCAAAGGAGTTGGAGGGAAAGGTTAACGGGTTTCTATGTATTTAGTAGACGCAACAATCTCTCTTCGGTGCCTGACCCGGTTACCGGAACGTAGAAACACCAGTGCAGGTTTGGGTCGTTATCGATAACAGAAGCGGAGTGGATTACAAACTCCATCTCCTGCGCGTCCGGAAAACGAAATAAAGCGGTTGCGACCCGTCTTTGCTTGATTTCATAGAACTCCCAGAAATGTACGAACTCCTTACTTTCCAGCCTTAATCGTTCAATCCGTTCCATATACAATGGATTATCCTTATAACGGTCTATGTTTGCCCGCAGCATCGCCGTGGTGTATCGGGCGTACGCTTCCCAATTTACCAGTCTTTTGCGGTAATCCGAATTGCAAAAACATAATGTTCATCATATACCGTTCGCTTTTCGGCAAACTGCCGAAATCGGCTATAATCAGTTCGGATGCCCGGTTCCAGGCGATTACATCCGTACCCTCATCTGTGACGAAAGAAGGATAATGCAATTGATCTACGATCGTTTGCAAAAAACGGGGATCTGATTTTCTGCAATTTAGTACTATACCCACGCTTGCCAGGTCTACATTGGCCAGATCAAACAGATGCTTCCGTTCGTCTTCGTCCAACATCAACGCGGTGCTAATATTCAGCAACACTTCCGGTGAAGGATTTGCCTCTCTGCCTTGCTCCAGCCAAGTATAGTAAGTCACGCTTAAATTAGCGAGATACGAGACCTCTTCTCTTCGGAGCCCTGGGGTGCGTCTTCGGCCAGGAAGCGGCGTTATCCCTACTTCAGAAGGCTGTAACCGTTCTCTACGTGATTTAATAAATTCACCCAACGCGGATGAGAAACGATTTGTTGTCACATATGTCACCTCCAATTGCTACTGAAAGAGAATACTCATCGCAATGAACCCATTTGACCCAAAGCACTAAGTTTAACATTATTATAATCTGTGTTCAGATCTGTTGCCACAAATAGAGAACCATAACCGGGGACTGAAGCTATTAGTCTCATTAATAGTATAAACATGATGTGGCTGTCACCTTCTACCGACGGTATTATAAAGATAACCTATGACATAGAAGGAGTTTTTTTCTTGAATAAGTATGCATATAGAAATAAGCTGGCTGTAGTCACTGGAGCTTCATCCGGAATTGGGAAGGTGTATGCCCAAGAACTAGCGGCACGAGGCTGTCATGTAGTGCTGGTATCACGATCCAAAGACAAACTGGATACAATGGCTGGGGAAATCAACCGACAATACAGCGTGCAGGCCTATGTGTTGGCCTGCAATTTGTCCGAAGCGGACGCCCCGCGTCTACTGGCTGAACAAATTTCCGAACTTGGCTTGTCGGTCGATATTCTCATCAATAACGCAGGGTTTGGCACTTACGGTCGTTTCGAGGAAATAGCCCCAGAACGTGAGCAGGAAGAGATTATGCTGAACACGTATGCGCTAGTCGATCTTGCACATCGTTTTCTGCCCAATATGTTGAAGCAAGAGGACGGAATCATCGTTAACGTGGCTTCGATGGCAGCGTTTATGCCTTGTGCGTATTCGGCCGTTTATGGAGCTACTAAAGCCTTCGTATTGTCTTTCTCTGAGGCGCTATGGGCGGAAGTGCGTGGGAGAGGCATTCGCGTTCTCGCACTGTGCCCTGGTGCAACCGATACGGGGTTTTTCGATGCGGTTGGCAGTAAAGACATGGCTGCGGGCCAAAAGCTCTCAACTCCGGAAAAGGTTGTACAGGCCGGATTTCGGGGGATTGACCAAGGACGCAGCTATATCATCGATGGACGTACCAATTATATTATGGCTCAATTGATCCGATTTTTTAACAGGCGCAGGGTGGCCTTGATTATGGAGAAAATGTCAAATCCTAATAGGAATTGACAACGGCGAATCGGCATCAAGTGGGGTATTGTAGTAGTCCAAGATCAAGCAAGAGGCGGGGTAGTATTGCGAAGGCGCCTGATTGGGTGCCTTTTGCTTTCGACTTAACCGCTTGCTGGGCGCAGAATGTTGCCCCAAATGAGGAGGGTGGGGGTGAGGCCGTCTTCTTTACGAACTCCCTTAAAAGGAGCTTTACTACTTGTTTTTTTGGTCCATAAATCTCCTCGCCAGTTGCTCTCCGAAAAAGGAAAACAGGCACAACTTGATGCTCAGTAACACCCTTGTCGCCATGTTCAGCCTCTTGAAAACGAGTAATTTGTCCAAAGCCATTCCATTGGTTGGAGGGGTAACTGGAGCCGTCATGGACGGTGTTTCAACTAATATCATTGTAGGCGAACGCGAAAAAGTGGCCTAATGTTTTGGCTGTTGGCCGGTGATTTTTTTGGATATGATTTAAGCCCTGCAAATGCTTCAAGGGCCCGCGTTAACTGTATCGGCACCCAACTTTTTGACCAAATCCATGTTGGCAGTACTACATACCCCAGTTACTTTCGCTCCAAAGGACTTGGCAAGCTGTACCGCCGCAGTTCCTACCGCTCCGGAATATCAATACGTTATGGCCCTTTTGAATGTTTCCATTTTCTTGAAGAAATGGCAAGGTGGTCAATACGCCATTGGGAATAGCTGCGGCCTCTTCGCAGGTTATATGCGTAGGCTTGCTGACGAGTGCTGCTTGCTCAGGCATGCATTTATACTCCACATAGGTGCCGAGCAGCCCCAACCCCGTATTACCATAGACCTCATCGCCTTTCTTTAAGCGTGTCACGTCCTTCCCTGTGGCTTCCACCACCCCGGACAGATAAAAACCCAATATGCTCCTCTTCGGCTTCCTCCAGCCGTTCAGTCCTGGTGATGACCGCATGCCCGGGTCCTCTGCTGCTACGGTAGCCGCCTGGATTCTGATCAATACTTCGTGATCCTCGGGCACAGGTTTCTCAATCTCTTCTAACTCAAGCACATCCGGGGGTCCGAATTTTTTATAGACAATAGCTCTCACGGATTCTCTCCCTTTCCATGTTCAGTTTAAATGACTTATTTCGGATAATAAGTGATATTTCAGATATCCCGTTATGCTAAAATAGAAGTAAACCAGTTTATAAGGGGGTAATTCTGATCAAACAAGTCCTTATCGACTACATGAAGCGTTTTTCAGACTTAAGTGATGACGAGCTTGCCAGTATTGCAGAAGGTGTTCCAACAGGGAGTTTCAAAAAGGGTGCGATTCTGCAGCATCAGGGGGAAGTTCCCGACAAATGCTATTTCGTTTTGCAAGGTTGTATCCGCCAATATGCTGTTGATGACGAAGGGAAGGAAACCACCTTCAACTTTTATACTGAAGAACAAAGCGTCACGATCTTCAATCAGCATGCTGAGGATAAAGCGTCCAAATACTCGCTCAGTTGCCTGGAAGACTGTGAGTTGGTCGTCGGCGACCTCTTCACTGAACAAGACGTGTATGACATGCACCCTGTGCTTGAAACAATGACTCGAAAGATGATCGAGGAGGATATGGGGAAGATCCGCGATGATTTCTCCTCGTTCATGGCTTCGACACCGGAAGAACGATTCAAGGCGCTTCAAGAAAACCGCCCGGAATTGATCAATAGAGTGCCGCAATACCAGTTGGCCAGCTATCTGGGGATCACACCCGAATCGCTGAGTCGCATCAAAAGGCGGTTTGGAGCAACACACCTTAGAATGGTCGATTAGTCCAATGTTCTCAACTTCCTTCCTTTGAACAAAAGCCAGATGCCAAACCCAAGCTCGCCAACAAACATCGGAACGCTCAAAAGGGTTTCCAGTAATGAAGTAACATGGTCCAGCTGCGGTATAAAGCCGTACATGAGATGAATCAGCGTATAACTGAAGCCTGCTGCAACCAATAAGATGCTGATAATCTTGGGTATCTGTTTTGCTTTCCATGCTACAAAACCGATAGCCGAGAGATGCAACCCGAACAGGATCAAACCGAACGACCATATCGATTCAAAGGATGTTACAGATAGCATCACCTGCGATGCCACTGCGTCCAATGAGTCGAACATCGCAGTGCTTTCACGAGCTATACTTTTGCCAATCACCAGATGTGTAACGGCTGTTGCCAGGACAGCGGTGTACAGGAGCCGAAGCCAACCTGCTACTAACGAGTATTCGCGATGAATGGGCTTCAGGAATACATAAAAGAACCATGAAATCAATAGATCCGTAATGATGATCACCAGCCATCCAAGGATCCCCATGTCAAATAGGGAACGAGATTCCTGGATGTTCTCCAGCGTGGTCATCGGGTCTCCGGGCACGATCAATGAACTGTGAACAAACCCGTAAGAGAATGCTGCGGCAATGGTCATGATCAACAACGAAAGACCCGCAATGATGGCCGAATGGTTTCTGAATTGATGTTGGTCGTACATAATGAAAACCTCCTCGTTTTTTTATATCGTACTATCGAATGGAGAAGGCTTCATTGACTTAAGTCAAGAAATGATACAAGAGAAAAAAATGCCGAAATATCTTAAAGGAAGTACAAAACACTGGGTTTGGAGTATAAGAGCTGCCGTCTTTATCTTACTGGGAGGCTTCTCCTTCTTTTTCATGAGCACAGATGAGTCTCAACGGTTATTTACACAAGACATACAGCATAGAACTCGAAATCTCTGGAGACCGACTGCACGAACGTTTTTTTTTTTTTGCAATTTTTTGAATAGTATCCAATATTGCAATAGTAAAACAATTCCAACCACCTTGAGAGTTCTCCATTTGTTTGTGGTTGCTGTTTAAAGGTGTGAAAAGGACTCAACTAGAGGGTAAAAAGGTGAAATCGAGAGCCGGTCGTTTTAGCAAAAGCGATGCTAAAAACGACCAGCTTTCTCTAAAGGATTGGCAGTATGTTAGAGATCATTGCCATCATAATTTTTTCTTGACTTAAGTCAATGCGTCCTCCACCTCTCGATATTATGATATTAAAAAACCGAGGAGGTACAGTATGCTTGCATTAGACGTTCGAAATGTAAATAAGAAATACCCCAACTTTCAGCTTAAAGATGTATCGTTTCAAATGAAGAAGGGGTATATTATGGGTTTTATCGGTGCCAATGGCGCAGGAAAAACGACCACGATAAAATCGATCCTGCACATGATTCAAATTGACAGTGGCGAGGTCTGCATTTTTGGCAAGAACATCGCTGAACACGAAATCGAATTGAAGCAGGAAATCGGATGGGCATTCGGCGATATCGATTTCTATACGCGCAGCAAAATAAAAACACTGACCGATATCACAAAGAAGTTTTATAAGCATTGGAATGACAAGACCTACTACAGCTATCTCAGAAGATTCAAATTGGATGAAAACAAAAAAATCGCCGAATTGTCATCTGGAATGAAAGTAAAGTACAGCTTGGCCCTTGCTTTATCCCATGGTGCGAAGCTTCTCATCCTTGATGAGCCGACAAGCGGACTCGATCCTGTCTCAAGAGACGATCTGTTGGATCTTTTTCAAGAAATCATCGTTGGCGGAGAGATCAGCATCCTGTTCTCTACTCATATTACATCCGACTTGGAAAAATGCGCGGATTTTATTACCTTCATTGAAAATGGGCAAATCATCGCCAGTTCAGAGAAAAACGATTTTATGGGATCCTATCGTTTACTCAGCGGCAGCGAGGTCCAGTTAAGCGAAGTGAGGGATCGGTTGATTTCCTATAAAATCAACAGTCTCGGCTTTACCGGATTGATTCATACTAAAGACTTTGATCCATCCACCAACTTAGTGGCAACTACGCCGAGCCTCGAGGAGATCATGATTTATTTCGCAAAAAAGGAGAATATGTATGTATAACTTGGTAATGAAAGATTTGAAACTAGCCGTAAATCCTTGGTTCCTCGTATTACCCTTCTTAATGGGCGCCTTAATGCTTATTCCCGGTTGGCTCTATTTGCTCGTCCCACTTTATTTTTGTTGGATAACGGTACCGAACATGTTTGGCGGGTTTAAAAGTCAGAATGATCTGATGTTTAGTATGATGTTGCCCGTGAGCAAAAAAGACATCGTGAAGGCCAGGATAACCGTTATTGTCATCCTGGAACTCATGCATCTTTTAGCTGCAATGTTCTTCAGCATATTTACGTTTCGTTTATACCCGAATATGTTTTACTATTTCTTTGCGCCACACTTGGGTTTTTGGGGATTATGCTTTATCTTGTTCGGGATCTTCAACATCGTATTTCTATCCATTTATTTCAAGACGGCGTATAAATATGGTGCTGCAACGATCGCATCTACTACGGCCGCCATGCTTTTTGCCGGAGTTGCTCAGTGGATCGGAATGAAGAGTCCGTGGATGAACGACATTTTTAATGGCTCCGGGGCGGGTAATATGGCGCTGCAACTATTTATACTGATCGTAGGTATCGTGATATTTATTGCATTCACTCTGTTTGCCTATCGGAATGGAGTGAGACGGTTCCTGAAAGTGGAAATAATCTGAATGTAACGAATTTTAATACATCCGAGTATCCGAATTATATCCTTTAATAAAGAGTCTGGTCGTCAGTTTGAGGATCATGCTTTTTTTCGCCTCAGCGATGATACGCCGAACCTTACCACAAGTAACAGCGGAATACTTTTGACAAAAATAGAGCTCACCCTAAAGAAAAAAGAGCATCGTTCACCAATTAAAAGCCTCTATCGTGATCAGCGGAATAGAGGCTTTACACATGAAAAAGATCCAATCACCTAAGATGACTGGATCCTCAATCATAAACTACATATCAAAATCAATCGTACCCTTTTCGGTTAATTCAAAGGGACCAGGTGTAACATCTGCATCGGGTCTCTTTGTTCCGAAAAAATCGGAGTTAAAATGATATGGACTGCTGTCCGGCTCCTCAAACTTCATGTTGGCGTGATAAGTCTTTCCAAGCAGATCCGTGGTAACTAACATTGCAGAGGTTCCCCGAAGCAATTCGGGATCATGGATCTGAATGTGCACTTTGCCTAGTGCAGGATTCATCTCAATTTTTACGCTCTTCTGTGCAACTATCTTTGCTTGGGATTCGTGACGACTTGGAACCGCATCGTTAAGAAATACATTGCCACCCATAGCTACCGGAAGAACGGCATTGCCTATAAAGAAATCCTTCGCGGCATCGCCAAGCTCCATAAGCTCCTCTTTGGTGTATTCCCACCAATTCTTATCTTTCACATCAGGATGTTGATCGTAGCCGCCAAGTCCCACAGCATGCAGATAACATATGGAATTGTCCGGAACACCATCCATGACCGTCTTCCCGTCCTCTCCAACTTCATCCCTTGATTTAAGGGGAAGATGCTCAAAGAAGGTAATAGGAACAGGTTCTTTATTCGCATCGTTATCACCCAAGAAAATATTGTTGTAGTACCTGTCATCGCCTCCAGTGATATTGGAGTATCCGGCCATGGCCGTCTCGTGAGGGAAGTGATATGGCGTAATACGGGTGATTTCGGAACGAACGACAAATCGGCCTGCAAACAAATTATGAGCAAAGGCTCCGCCCTGAGCCATATTTCTGAAATTCATGGGCGAGAGGAATAGATTATGATCGACCATATATGGACCATGGCACACCTCAACGAAGAGGTCTTCCGAGAGATTGTCAAAAAATACATTACGGCTGATGCGAGTGCCCTGTGCCTGCCAGTCCAGCCAAAGCGCACGGTAACAGCTATACATTATATTTTCGCTAATTTGAGTATCCAGTGAAGCATGCAGTTTAATTCCCGCTACTTCGGCACCATGTCTGAGTCGTTTGTGGTGAATATTATAAATACGGTTCTGATAAATGTGGCTGAAGGCTGCTCCCATATGACCCACAATACCTGCCTGTTCACAATCATGAATTACATTACCTCGAACAATGTGACTGCCGATGTTATCCTTATGCCACCCGGAGCGTAATGCTCGTAAAATAACCTCCTGCTCGCGTTGAGTACCGCCTTTACTATGCTTCTCTAAAGACTTGGTGTGCCCTGTGCCGATTTCGGTACCCAGGCTAATACCAACGCATTTGGATTCACTGATTATATTGTTTTCAATAATCCAGCCCTTGCTCCAGTGAGGTCCAATCAAACCTTCCTGGTAGTCTGTAGGTGGTGCCCATTGGGGGGAGGCTTGACGAAGAGTAAAACCGCTTACGGTGATGTAGTTAATTCCCGGTTTCTCAGGCCAGAAGCAATAAGGACGTACATTAATTTCTACATTTTCCGTACGAGGGTCTTTTCCACCAAAGTTGGCCCAGATTTTTGTTGTTGTAGAACCAATCTCGGCATACCATTTTAACAATGAATCCTTGGGATACTTGGCTTCGGACCAAACTTCAGGGTTGTGAACGCTTTCAATACTATCGCATTCATACAATGATTTGCCATCCAAATAGACATCACCGAGATGAATCGGGAAGGGCCCGTCAAACAACCAGTCTCCACTGAGCTCTACCTCATAGGGATTGCGAACGGAAAAGAGGGAATTAAGCACTTCTGTGCTCCAGACATGGTCTCCTTCAGACTTCCAGTTGGTAATCCGCTCAGCTCCTGTGATCACTACTTCCCCGTCTCCTGCGGATCGATATACAATTCTATGCTCCGCTGTCCCTCCATTAGCCGGGTTAACCCATTCCCTGTATACTCCCGCATGAACAATAACTGTATCACCAGCCATGGCATGAGCCGCAGCGCGTGATATGGTACGAAGGGGTTGATCCGCTGTTCCTTTTCCTTGATCATTCCCATGTATGGATACATGATATTCCATAACAACTCTCCTTCTTCCTACCTTAAAAAGTCGTAAGAGTTTCTTACAAGCTGAAGGCAGGATCATTTTAAAATTATTGTTGTGTCAATTTATTATACTAGAAAATAAATATAATGGGAGAGATAGGAAGGTGGATGTTTTATGAACAAGTGCTCAGTCTTTTAGCTATTGTTAAAAGCTATGACTAGCCATGCTTTTTTCATATAACAAGCATTCCTTTCCATCATGCTATACTCATTAGACTAAAAAGTTAGAAGGAGAAATAGTTATGATACCATTTCGTAATGATCATGTAGGTAGCTTTCTACGTCCTGCAGATTTAAGTCAGGCACGTGAACAATATAAATCAGGCAACATCACATATGAGGAATTAAGAGCTGTGGAAGATAAAGAGATTATTCGAATTATTGAAAAGCAAAAGGAAAATGGCGTATTGGCAGTTACGGACGGTGAATTCCGCAGAAGCTGGTGGCATTTTGATTTTCTGGGTGGCTTGGATGGCGTAGAGTTGTATGAGGAAATTGACGGACCTCAATTCCATAACATGCAGACCCGCAAGGGTGGGATTCGTGTTGTTGGTAAAGTAGATTTCTCGAGTCATCCCTTTGTTCAGGATTTTGAGTTTTTGAAAAAGCATGCTGGCGACGCAGTGGCGAAACAGACCATTCCAAGTCCCAACATGCTTCTATATCGGTTAGAAAGTGGCGCCAATATCTATACGGACCGGGAGCAATTCCTTCAGGATACGATTGCGGCGTATCAAAAAGCCATTCAAGCCTTCTATGATGCGGGATGTCGATACCTGCAATTAGATGATACAGCTTGGGCAGACCTATTCTCAGAAGCTGGTCACGATAAGCTACGTGCTAAAGGTCTGGAACCGGTGGAAGAGTTGAAAACGATGCAGCGCATGATTAATGAATCCTTGTCTCATAAACCAGCAGATTTAGTTGTGACGATGCATATTTGTCGTGGTAACTATAAATCGAACTATTTCTCAACGGGTGGTTATGATTACGCTTCTGAAGTTATCTTTGGAGGCTTAAACGTAAATGGATTATTCTTAGAATTTGATGATGAGCGCTCAGGTGGTTTCGAGCCATTAAAATATGTGAATCGAAAAGATTTGAAAATCGTGCTTGGTTTACTCACATCGAAAACAGGCGAGTTAGAGGATAAAGAACAAATTAAAGCTCGGATTGCAGAGGCGGCAACCTATGTACCACTTGAGCAACTTTGCTTGAGCCCACAATGTGGCTTTTCGTCTACAGAAGAAGGCAATATTTTAACGGAAGAACAACAATGGCGTAAACTTCGTTATGTGAAAGAAATTGCAGAAGAAGTTTGGAATTAATCCATTTAAATAACGGAGGGGATGTAAAATGACGATACAAGCAGACCAAGAGACAATTATAGTTGAAGCGTTCATTAATGGTCAAAATGTAAAATCCCTTTCGCAGTTAGCAAAAGAGAATCCGACAAACCCAACTGAGATCGTAGGCTATTTCCCTGTCACTACGAAAGAACAAGCGGTTGAAGCGATTGAAGCGGCGGCAGGGGCTTTTAAAACATGGAAGCAGACCTCCATTGATGAACGCATTATTATGATGCGCAAGGCGATAGAAAAGATTAGAGCAGCTGAGAATGATATTGTACAGTTGCTATCTAGAGAGCATGGCAAGCCCTTGTATGATGCACACGGTGAAATTTATGTTTCGTTAATGTGGATGGAGTTTGCTTGTAATGAAGCCAAATCTGCTCTACAGGAAGAGATCAAAGAGCATGAGAATGGTAAAACTATTCTTTCCTATGATCCAATTGGTGTGGTGGCAGCGATTAGTCCATGGAACTATCCCATTGCGTTATCTACGATTAAGATCGCTCCTGCCTTACTTGCGGGCAACACGATTGTGCTTAAACCAAGCCCATTTGCGCCACTGGCGGCAGCGAAGGTGGCAGAGATTATTGCGAGTGAGTTTCCGGCTGGGGTAATCAATGTCGTTCATGGTGATGCGGATGTGGGCGTTGAACTGACTAGTAATCCTTTGGTTACTAAAATCGCCTTTACAGGTGGAACCGCAACAGCTAAGCATATTATTAAAGCGGCTTCGGAAACGATTAAGGATATGACGCTTGAGCTTGGTGGTAATGATGCGGCTATCTTCTTGGAAAGTTTTGATGTTCATGATGAGCGAGCAATGCGCCGGATTGTCATTTCTAATTTCTTGACAGCAGGTCAAATCTGTATGATCGCCAAACGTGTGTATGTGCACCGTTCTATTTATGATGAGTTTGTGGAAAAATATATAGAGGCGGCTAATCGCTGGATTCGAATTGGCGATCCATTTGATTCAAATACGACAGTAGGTCCGGTTAATAACCTGAAGCAGAAAAATGTCGTGCTTGGCTTGGTTGAAGATGCGCAAAAGCGCGGGGCTAAGGTCATCCCTCTCGGCCAAATTCTTGATCAGAAGCTGTTTGACCAAGGTTACTACTTACAACCTACGCTTGTCTTAGGTTGCGATGTTCATGATCCGATTGTGGTGGAGGAACAGTTTGGTCCTACGGTTCCGATTCTGCCATTTGACGATGAAGAGCAGGTTATTCATCTACACAATGAAAGCATATATGGATTGACGAGTTCTGTGTGGGGGAAAGAAGAGGATGCCATCTCCGTCGCACGTCAACTCGAAGCGGGAACGACAATGATCAATACAGCTGCTGTGCAGGGTCTCGACGTTCGGTTCCCTTTCGGTGGCTTCAAGCAATCTGGTATTGGCCGTGAATACGGCGCCGAAGGTATCCGAACTTATACAGAAAAGCATGTCATCAACGTTCCGAAGACACTGGATCTTCCTTATATACCAGAGTAAATGGTATAGAGGTGTTCAAAAAGGCTCTAACTTTGCGCTTTATTTACTGATTTTTAAGAATCAGTAGACAGGGCGTTTTTTTGTCAGATCAGTTTGACAGGAGTGACTTTTTTTAGAGAAAAAATAACCCATATCTGATGGAGGTGACGCTGAAGAAATAAAGAAGCCACTCCATTGATGGAGTGGCTTGGTACTTAGCTATTATACGGTGAACGGCGGCTATCTTCTACCTAGTGTCTCCCAAATTCCATGGAGCCAGGAGTCGAACTCAGCATCTTTGTCGCCCTCGTAAGTATCATAAATATCCAGACGTGTCTTTTGCAGTTTTTCCTTAAATTGCTCAAATGTGTGACCTTCAGGAAGGCTTTTTTTAATCCGTAGCAAAATTTTGTTAAGACCTTTAAACAGCTCACCTTTGTTTTTGGCAGGCATTTGAACATCTTCATCCAACTGCTTCAGCTTGAAATATGCGGCTTCACGCACCTGGAACACCTGATCATTTGTCAAAACATGCTGCAGCAACTTAATGGTAGTGGCTGTATTCCAGTTCCCCAATTCGTTCACCGCATTCAGTCTTTCTCTCCAGTTTGACGTCCGGTTAGCTGCTCGTTTGAGCTCTTCAAAGTTCTCCGGTAGTTCGTTAACTGCTCCAACATTATGGTTGTTCGTCAAAATTCAATCTCCTTAATCATCGCCATCTCGGCAGAATGATGAATGTTATTTATGTGATCACTATTATAGCACGAACCTGACTAAACTACTCCTATGAAGCCGATTGACAGCCTGAACATCACATTCACCAATTCATGTTTTTGTATGTAATCACTCATATAGATGTATCAACCTATCTATTCTCCTTGACAATCTTTTTTTTCTTAATGAAGTCCACCATATACACCCAACCAATCAGTCCACATAAAACAAAACCAAACGCATGCAGAGATCCGTAAATGGGAATAAAATCGAGTATAGTTAGGGAAAACATGTTTCTCAGTAACGGATAGAACATAGAAAGGACAACAACCGTGTAAAAGGCTAGGCAAGAAAGGCCTAAAAAGATGGTTGCCTTGTTGTGCAAAGCGTTTTTCCTCAAGTAAGTAAGGAGATAAGCGGTGTAAACCACAATATTACAGGCGAACAAAGTGACACCAATGTATTCCATTGGCTTGGAGAAAATCATACCAATAGCAATCAAGATTGGTCCGATGATATCGATGGCAACAACCCAGGGATACCAGCTTTTCTTCGTCATGATGCGTCCCAGTGCACCAATAAAAATCAGAACGATAGCAGATGAAAAATGAAAGTGGAGCGAGCTTAACGCGTGCGTTGCAGGATTAGCTTGGAAGAGGTTCAATTGATATTGATATAAGGTAAACCAAATGCCCCCGATAAAAAAATAAACGAGCCCCGCACCAATTGCTATTTCCGCAGCTTTTCCTTTAGAGATCACAATAGTGGTCAAGCCATAGATGCCAAGCAGCAGTGTGAACAGTAGCCACCCAAGGGACAGAATTCCTGGGATTGCCGTACTTTCTAACCCCCACATCTTACTACTCATTACCGAGGCCAGGGTAAGAAGCGCAGCGGGAAATTGAAGCCATTTCATAGCAGCATAAATCATTCGTTGATGTTTATTCTTTGCGTCATGGTTCAAAAGTAAAATCACAAGAGGCACAATGACAAAAGTCGCAAACAGTAGAAATTTTTCAACAAGTTCGAATTGAAAGTAATCAAGATAAAATATCAGAATGGTTATGATTCCACCGGGAAACGCTGGTGCTAATAATGATTTCATTAGTTGTTTCAAGGAACTATTCATGGGGTTTCCTTTCTAACTACGTTTATCGTAATGACTGCCTGCATCCAGTTGTGTAGCATTCTTTAGTATAGATCGGCAATTCTTCTTTTAGTAGTCTAACATTTATTTGTCAATATATGAAAATAAGCTTATCTTACTGCGAGAAGGATTGATATGGGAGAATATCAGTCAGGTCAGTACTATGATTTTCCCAAAGAAAACAAAAGCTATGTTCACCGAATCGCTCGTACAAGGAAGAGCAGGAAAATCGAGGACAGCAATCTCCTTCGCCACGCCGACAGAGGACGGGTTGATGGAGTCATGGGAAAATAGCCCTTCCGCTCTTCAAAGGCGAGCCTTCTGGTATTATCCAGCCCGATTGAGATGGACTGGACAAACACCGCCTGATAACACCGAAGACTTTTTAAAGACTTTCGCCCTACTTGTGATACGGTGAACCGTATCACAAGTAGGGCGAAATTTAGGAGTTGTGAACTTCTGCATAAAAAAAGGGCATGTAAAGTGTAAGGCGGTACTGAACAGGCGAGTGTAGCCGATCGATTAGTTGCAAGTGTCGAAATATGTTTAGGACAATATAAGGGGGAGAGTCGTGGCAAGAAGGGAAAAACAGAAGAAGTGAAGGAACGGGCCGGGGATTTAGGGGATAAGCTCGCAGGATCCAGTATTTACTGGTGATTATAATGAATACGGAATTCTCCATAATCAGCAAAAATCCTTACAACCTGTCTGGAGCCCGAAGATGGAAAAACCGCAAGCAGTCACCCTCTGACAGGATGAGAGACCTTCAACGTCTGCGCGAGGCCTCCGCCAATATCAGATAAGTAAAAGCGGACATTAGTTTGGAGAAGATCCAAGTCATCGATGCTTGGGCGGCTAAATTGTAAAGATTCAGAGTTCCTGCCTCAGGCGTGACTGATAGAATAGAAATTGATCCATCTGGAAAGACGGTTCGAGTAGTATAACCAGCGGAATTTGTATTTACCTAATACATTATTTTTCGGATTGTGTGGGATTATCCAATTTCTGTTTCCTCATTGCGCCAAGAGGGAAATTTCTTTCCCGCATGTTCGAACCAGTCTACCAGCTTATCGGTCAAACCGATCCGTAGCTCGTTTGAAAATAGATGATTCAGCTTATGATAGTGCTTCTCCACTTCTTTGTGCCTTCCGCTTGCCGCATACAGCTTCATCAGCACAAGTCCGTCTTCTTCGTTATAAGGGTCCACATCCTGAAGCCGTTCATACATCACCAGCGCTTCCTCCCGCATCATGGCTTTCTCATAGAATCGGGCTAACGAACGGGCATTCTGATACCATAGCTTCCGCAGTCTTTCGCGTTCGTCCTCCACCCACCCATAACCAATCTCCGGTAAATAGTCCCCTTCATAAAGCGAAAGCAACCGCTGTAGCTCGGAGTGACTATCGGTCAAATTTACGCCGCTCACCTGCCGCAAGCCGTTTTCCCATTCATCCACGTCAATCCGAATGCGGCTTGTGTCGAGTATATAGCCTTCTTGAATAGTCATATTTTGAATGGGCGCATCGATGCCCATTTGCTTTAAACACTTTCTAATGTGATAAATCGATGTGTACAATTGATTCGTCGCCTGCTTCACATCAAGCTCCGGCCACAGCAGTTCCAAAAGCGTCTCCTTGAGGACAATATTGCCGCGTTGGTGCAGCAGGAAAGCAAACAGAGCCTGTGATTTTGCCGTGCGCCATTTCGGTATTTCCGGAGACCCGCCGCTGCTCTGAAAACGGAGAGACCGGAAACACAGAATGCGAGAAGGCGCTGTTAAGCACATTTCTTTTTGCATTCTTTTTTGCATCAACCGCTTTATCGTTTGATCTAAACGTGCTTGATGCAACGGTTTAAGTAAATAATCGACCGCATTCAATTCAAAAGCTTGGACAGCATACTCGCTATATGCCGTTACAAATACAATATCGGCTCCCGGACAGGCCTTCTGTACCAGCTCTACAGCTTTGATTCCCGATATTTCTGGCAAGTGAATATCAAAAAATACGACGTCTGGCTGAAGTTCTGGCATTCGCATAATAGCTTCTCGCGCATTCCCAAACGAGCCGACCACCGAAATACCGGCATATCCCGAGAGCATTCGCCGAATCTGGTTTAACACCAGTGTTTCGTCATCTACCAGCATGATTTTCATGTTGTTCACGCTCCATAAAATGTATGCTATTTTTTTTTGGCAAAATTCGACTTGTTATATCAATACTATCGGAATTTTGGCAATGGATGATTAGAACTGTCCGAGCAGCCGTGTCCAAGTAGAGGTAGTCTCAGTCGGTTGAATTACCTTGATAATACGAGGTTAATTTCAAGTGCTTCATTTTCACATGAGCGAAAACAGTATGTAAGCAGTTGTAGAGAATTTGTAAAGTACCTTTTGTTATGATCACACCTGTCGAAAGAAAGTGGATTATATCAAGATAAAGGATAAAATGGCTTGGAGTCTTTATGGGACAGGGGGCAGTATAAAAGCGGAATAGAAATGAAGGATTTTGTACTCCGGCGTGAGCAGAAGCACCTGAGTTGGAAGGGACATACAAATTTGTCGAGAAGAAAGGAGAACCCTGCTTAACTGAAAGAAATCTGCAAATATAGAAATTCTATATGCTTTCGTTAGCAGGTATACACAAAATATGAAATTAAAAAATCGAAGAATGCTATCTACTCTAATGGCAATCGTTATGGTATTGACGATGATCCCTTTTTATCCGTTAGAAGTAAGAGCTGCGGAGACACCAACACTTGATCTTGGTGATCCTGTGAGTGTAACCGAAACAACCTATCAGCTATCAAATGCTGCATTTGGAAGCACAGGTGTCGTTAATGCAGGGGGCGGATACTTTAAGGTTGCCGTAAATAATGGCTCAATCGCTGTTGGGACTCTTTCAAGTAATATAACCGAGTTGACTAATGGTATAACAATTAGTGGCATTATTACTGACCAATCTACATCGACCAATAGAGTGTTCAACTTTTCAAGTGAAACTACTTATGAAGACATTCAAGATGTTATTCAAAATATGACATTTACACAAGCTGCTGGGGAAACCCAAAGAGTCACAGTAAATGTTGCGCTAGGGGCGCCATTGACCAATGGGAAAACATCTGTACGTACCTACAATGGACGCCATTTTGTATATGTTGAAAGACCGGGTGCTACTTTGACATTTAAAGAGGCTGTGGATCTTGCAGAGGTCAATAACGGACATCTTGTAGAGCCACAACCAGGTAAACCTGAAGAAATGTTTGCGATTGCCAGTATGTTTGGAGAGTTTAAAAGCCCCTTTTCAGGAAACTGGAACTTTTTAACTTTTATTGGCGCTACTAAAACTTACACACCTGATTGGGACACTTCTATTGGTGAGGTGACAAGGTATGTATCAACAGGTTGGCAAACAGGTCTTGAGTCAACGACTAATTATGTGCCTAATGGAGCCTACGATCATCTTACACTTCTGCTGGACACCACTAATAATACAGTAGGTTACTTGGCCGTAAATGACACACACGGTGGTAGCAGCGCATGGAAAGATCCAGGAGTTATTGTTGAGTATAATCCGGATGTAATTAGTAACATCACTGCCACCAAAGATATCGGGCTGACTCCGGAAGCACCGGTAGAAGTTAGCAAAACAGAAACAAGTATTACGTTGCAAGCCGTCACTGGTCAGGAATACAGCATAGATGGCGGCGTGACGTGGCAGGATAGCCCGACGTTCAGCGGATTGACGCCGGATACGGACTATACGATTGTAACCCGTGTGAAAGCGACAGCGACGCAGCCGGCGTCTGCTATCAGCACAGGAACATCCATTCGTACAGCAACTATGAACGTGGGCTTGAACGGTTTGACGCTGTCGAGCGGAACGTTAAGCCCGGCGTTTGCGAAAGACACGACAAGTTATGAGACAAGCGTGTCGAACGGCGTAAGCGACATGACAGTGACAGCTATGGTATTTGATGCTGATCATGCTACGGTGACGGCGAGCGTGTACGATAGCGAGGACACATTGGTAAAAGGTCCGATTGCGTTGACGAGTGGCATCGCTTCCGAATCGCTGCCGCTCAGCATCGGCATCAACAAGATCAAGGTGGTTGTGACGGCGCAGGACGGCACGACGCAAACGTACATCATAACGGTTACGCGTGCCCCTCGTGATGACTCCGGCACACCCGGAAGCCAGACACCAACAACATCAACATCTGCACCAACAACACCTGCTCCGGCATCAGGTGTGAAAACAACCGTGAACAATGAGGACGGCAGCTTCGCTACGGGTACAACGGCAAACAACGTTACGACCGTTGTGATTGATCAAGATAAACTATCGGATTATCTCTCCAAAGGCAACGGACAGCAATTGAATGTACGTGTGCCGGACGACGGTGACACTAAGGTTGTGGGTTTGACCGCAGCAAACCTGAAGCAGTTGTCCGATACCGGCTCCACGCTGAACATCGAGAATCTGCTTGCTATTTATCCGATTCCAAGCAAACAGCTGGATCTGGGTTCGATCACCAAACAATGGAACGGCGTGCCGCTTGGCGAAATTGCAGTCGATATCGATATCAAGAGATCGTCTGCCGCATTGAAAGTCGCAGCAAAAGATCAGGCGACCAAGGGTGGCTACGATCTGCTGGTTGACCTGGTCGATCTATCGATCAACTTTACGTACCAAGGCCAGTCGGTTAAGCCGGATCAACTGACGGAATACGCGCCTCGCTATATCGCATTGCCTGAAGGCATTGATCCGAACAAAATTACGACCGGCGTCATTGTTAATCCGGACGGTACCGTGTTCCATGTGCCAACACTCGTAACGAAAATCAACAACCGTTACTTTGCAATGATCAACGACCTGCGCAGCCAGGGCAGCTACTCGGTCATCTGGAATCCGCAAAATTTCGACGACGTGAAGAGCCACTGGGCACAAGCGAGCGTCAACAATATTGCAGCCAGACTGAAGCTTGAAGGTACAGGCAACAATACCTTCTCCCCGAATCGCAGTATCGACCGTTCGGAATTTGCCACGATTGTGGCAAGCGGACTTGGCTTAATGCGCCAAGGTGTAACCAACACGCCGTATAGCGACGTAGCACCGTCGAGTTGGTACCATGATGCCGTAGCGATTACCAGCCAATATGACATTATCAAAGGATTTGCAGACGGTGGTTTCCACGGTAGCGAACGGATTACAAGAGAGCAAGGCATCGCCATGATCGCCCGTTCCCTTCATCTCGTTCAGTCGCAGAAGACACTGAGCGAAGTGGAAATCAATCAAATTCTGGCTTCTTACAGCGATCCGGACCAAATCTCCGGATATGCCCGGGAGTCCGCAGCCCAACTGATTAAGGCTGGCATTCTGCAAGGGATCGGCGGACAGCGGTTGAACCCGAAAGCGGCGATGACGCGCGCGGAAACAACGGCTATGATTGAAAGATTGCTGAAAGTTACAAAGTTGATCGACTAGTATTGATGATTAAGAGGGGGCTGATTGCCTCCTCTTTTTTTTGTCCTCACGACACTGAAAAATGTTCCTAATCACCTAATTTTGTAACAAGGGATTCCCGCTGTTCTTGTCGAAGTATGAAAGCCACCGGACTGGGCCTTAGCATTTTCAAGCACTTGGCAGAACTGTACGGCGAAACGTTGGGAGTGAGCTCTGTATGATTTGGATCAAAAACAAAATTGCCCTGAAATATGCTGTGACGTTCATTCTCTTTCTCTCTATACTTCTCGGCGTCCGGTGGCTTTGGTCCGGGTTTTTCCTCACACCTGAACATCCTCGTGCGGTTCAAGGCGTGCTCGATCTGCGCGGCTGGGACTTCACCAACTCCCGTTCCATTACATTGGACGGTGAGTGGGATTTTTATCCAGAAGCATTCGTCATGCATGAAAACAAGGATTGGAAATCCCTGGACAAGCGTAATATCATGGTTCCGGGAGATTGGCGAAGCGCTTTACCGGCAGGTTCAAAATCGTCGTTTGGATACGGTACGTACCGGCTGCGCATTCTGGTCGACCCTTTACCGCAACAGTCCTTCGAATTCTGGATTCAGGAAATTCAAGCCTCTTCAGTTGTTGAATTCAACGGTGAGATAGCAGGAGTCGGCCAACCGACGGAGCAAGCGAATACGTATAAACCCCGCCGGATTTCTTATACCCCGCTTTATAAGGCAAACGGAGTGAATGAGATCGAGCTGCTTGTACGCGTGGCCAATTTTGACAATCCAATTAATGGAGGTATTGTAAGATCCATCCGCTTCGGGTCGGATACAGCCATCAATACCGAGCGATGGATCTCCATTGGCTTTCAGGTTATGACCTTCGTGGTACTGATGTTTCTTGGCTTGTATGCCGTGATGTTATACTTGTTCAGTTGGCAAAAAGGGTTGCTTGCCTTTTTCATGCTGCTTTTGACCGCCGGGATTACGATTGTGTCTGATAACGACAGCCTGCTGCTGGTGTGTATGCCTTTTATCAACTATGCATGGGCATTGAAAATAAAGTTGCTCTCGTACTCGTTAGTCCCCTTTTTTTTCCTGCTGATTACCGGAATATTTGCCAAGATCCGAACAAACACGGTTTTGTTCCGTACGTACGCCATTGTTCTGGCTTTGTATTCAGGATTTGTGTTGGTTATGCCGCCTCCGCTCATTTACTATCTAATCGAATTTAAAATATTCAGACTGCTTTATTGGTTTCCAATGGTCTGGGTGATCTATCTAATTGGCAAATTGATAGCCAGAAATCAGCCCGGTGCCATCTTCCTGCTGCTTGCCACCATGAGCATATTATCCAGTTCCGCATGGGGACTGATTAATGCCCACTTGGAGGTAATAAACATTTATTTCCCGTTTGACGTGCTGGTGGCCATCATCAGTTTTTCCGCTTACTGGTTTAAGCAGTACTTCCGCAATGCCCAAGAAAACGTCAAACTAAACGAGCAGTTAAGAATGGCAGACAAGCAGAAGGACGATTTTCTGATGAACACATCCCATGAATTGCGAAATCCGCTGCACGGGATGCTGAATATGGCGCAAACCGTCCTTGACAGTGAAAAACATTCGTTGAGCGGCGAGAGTGTCCAAAATTTGGAGTTGGTGATGACGGTTGGTCGGCGCATGTCGTTTATGTTAAATGACCTGCTTGATTTGACTCGGCTCAAGGAGGGTAACATCCGCCTGCACATGCAGACCGTTCAGGTGCAGGCGGTCGCTTCCATCGTGTTCGACATGCTTCGCTTCATGACCGTTAGTAAACCGATCCGGCTGATCAATGAGATTCCGAACGATTGTCCTCCTGTGATGGCCGATGAAGATCGACTCATTCAAATATTGTTCAACCTCGTTCACAATGCAATCAAATTTACCAACGAAGGAACTATCGCCATACGGGTAGTTGCTCAAGACGGGAAGGCGTACATTAGCGTTGCGGATACGGGCGTCGGCATGGACGAGGAAACGCTTCAAATAATCTTTAACCCTTACGAGCAAGGTGACTCCGGCATAACAGCGGCGCCTGGGGGCGGCCTCGGACTGGGCCTCGGCATTTGCAAGCAGTTAGTGGAGCTGCACGGCGAAACGTTGGAAGTGACCTCTGCCTCTGGCCAAGGTTCGACATTCACCTTTGCTTTGGCGCTGTCTGATTCACCTGTTCAATGGGAAGCAGTTTTGGATGCAGGCCTGCCACCTGTCTATGCAGAAACCGCCACCTCTGCCGATTCGAACATCCGTTACGGTACGGAAGACGATTCTGCCGTTGTGGAGAGATCGGTGCGTCCTGCGGTATTGGCTGTGGACGATGATCCGCTCAACTTAAAAATACTGGAGAACATTCTGGCTGGGGAATCCTTTGACATCATTGCGGTTACGAGCGGCAAGGATGCCTTGTCTCATCTGAAAACAAGAGTATGGGATCTAGTTATTGCTGACGTCATGATGCCTCACATGTCGGGGTATGAGTTAACGAGAGCTATTCGTGAGTACTATTCGAGCTCGGAACTACCCGTTCTGCTTCTGACCGCGCGCAACAAGCCTGAGGATATCGCCGCCGGTTTTTCAGCTGGAGCTAACGATTACATTGTGAAGCCTGCGGATGCGATGGAGTTAAAGGTTCGGGTACGAGCATTAACGGATCTGAACCGTTCCGTACGCGAACGCTTGCGTATGGAAGCGGCATGGCTACAGGCGCAAATACAGCCGCACTTTTTATTCAACACCCTCAATGCGATAGCTGCACTTAGCAACGTCAATCTGAACAGAATGCATCTACTGCTCGACGAGTTTAGTAATTATCTACGGGCCAGCTTCAACTTTCAAAATTCAGAGTTGCTTGTTCCGCTTGAACAGGAGCTCGCTCTCGTACGTTCTTATTTATATATCGAGAATGAACGGTTCGAAGGCAGGCTGAATACGGTTTGGGAAATCGAAGCGAACATGGAGCTAAGGATTCCCCCACTTTCCATTCAACCTCTTGTCGAAAACGCAGTGCGGCACGGTATCTTGAGTCGTTCGTCGGGCGGAATGATTCATATTCATATCGCCGAATATGAGGATCGTACAGAAGTAACCGTTGCCGATAATGGCGTGGGGATGGATACAAAAACGAGGCAACATATATTCGACAAACGTTCGAACCAAAGGCAGGGAGTCGGTTTGTTCAATATTAATCAACGGTTGAAACAATTATATGGGAAAGGGCTACACATTCAGAGTGATCCGTATCAAGGGACGATAGTCGTCTTTGCCGTGCCGAATAAAGAGGTGAATCGCCTGATTTAGCGGCCGCTGGTGCGCATCGGCAAAAAAGACGGCAGCAAATCACACGGCTGTACTACCCCTGCAGCAATATCTGCCACAAGTACAGCAATGTGTGCGGTGCCAACAGCTTCGCAACAGGATGCCGAAGAGTACGTGATAAGGCGGGTCAAGGAAGTCATCTCGTTAGTTAGTATTTTCAAAGGAGGGCCTTCCTCCCAAGATGGTCTTAAAACTTGCCGTTATAGATGGTGCGGGGTGAACCGTACCACAAGTAGGGCGAAATTTTGGGGTCAGGAGACTACAGTATGATCCGCTCCGCTTCCTGTGGAGCAACTTGAAACGATCCGTATAAAACCGACAATCACCAAGACAATACCTGAGATCCGTCCAGTATTTTATGCTAAGTCACTTGGCTCCGAATCTTTAAACTTCCATCCCAGTCGTACATACCAAGCAAAGTAAGGCCAAATGGCCATAATTAATCCTATTATTAAGACTAAAACACCTATAATTCCTGTCAAACAATCACATCCTGTATATGTTAAATATTCTATTTAATACGATAAATACTTGACGGATTGTAATATGAAGTGCGACACCTACTGGAAATAAATAAAAAAGGGCCCATGGCCGGATTCGTGTAGAATGAAGTCACCACAACAACCATTCACACAAGGAGAATCCACCATGAGCTACACACATCTTAGCATAATCGAACGCAGCAAGTAGAAATCCTCCACAGTCAAGGCAAAAGCTCGAGAGCCATTGCACAAGAACTGGGTAGGCATCCATCGACGATTTGCCGTGAGTTAGATCGTGTTGCTGCATCACATCCCTATCAGGCAGAACATGCCCAGAACGCTTATGAGGAGCGCCGTAAGGCTTCTGTCTCTCGAGGTAAATGGTCAGACGCCTTGGCTGCTTCACTGGAGAAAAAACTGGAGGCAACTTGGTCTCCAGAACAAATCACAGAACGTTTCCGCTTCCAAGGCCTGCCGTCGGTCTCCTTTAAAACCATCTATCGCTGGCTCTACGCCGGGCGTCTGGTTCGAGGCACGTTACAGGTCCTTCGGCACAAAGGGAAGCGTCAGAAACCCACAGAAACTCGCGGTAAATTCGCTATCGGCAAATCGATTTCGGATCGCCCCAAAGAGGTTCGTTCCCGTGAAACGTTTGGGCACTGGGAACTGGATACCGTCGTATCAGGTCGTGGGAAAAGTAAAGGCTGCGTAGCGACGTTGATTGAACGCAAAACACGCCTGTATACCGCTGTTCTCATGCCCGACCGTACCGCTTTGTCGATGGAGATTGCGCTCGGTGTAGCGATCTCACAGTACCCTGCAGGGACTTTCCTCACAGCCACGGCTGATCGAGGAAAGGAGTTTGCATGCTATGCCAATCTGGAAACGATCCATAACTTGCACGTTTATTTTGCTGATCCGTATTCGTCTTGGCAACGCGGTTCCAACGAGAATGCAAACGGGTTGCTTCGAGAGTTTTTCCCTAAAGGTACCGATCTCGCTCAAGTGGAGGATGAAGATCTCGCCCATTCACTCGATCTAATGAATCACAGACCACGAAAATGCTTGGGTTGGAGAACCGCTCACGAATCTTTCACAGAGGAACTGTCGCACTTGGTTTGACAATCCGTCTTCTTAATGAAGTCTACCGTGTACACCCAACCAATCAGTCCACATAAAACAAAACCAAACGCATGCAGAGATCCGTAAATGGGAATAAAATCGAGTATAGTTAGGGAAAACATGTTTCTCAGTAACGGCTAGAAAATAGAAAGGACAACAACCGCGTAAAAGGCTAGACAAGAAAGGCCTAAAAAGAAGGTTGCCTTATTATCCAAAGAGTTTTTCCTTCAAGTAAGAAAGGAGATAAGCGGTGTAAACCACAATATTACAGGCGAACAAAGTGACACCAATGTATTCAATTGGCTTGGAGAAAACCATACCAATAGCAATCAAGATGGGTCCGATGATATCGATGGCAACAACCCAGGGATACCAACTTTTCTTCGTCATGATGCGTCCTAGTGCACCAATAAAAATCGGAACGATCGCAGATGAGAAATGAAAGTGGAGCGAGCTTAACGCGTGCGTTGCAGGATTAGCTTGAAAGAGGTTCAATTGATATTGATATAAGGTAAACCAAATGCCCCCGATAAAAAAATAAACGAGCCCCGCACCAATCGCTATTTCCGCTGCTTTTCCTTTAGAGATCACAATAGTGGTCAAGCCATACACAAATTTTTTAGATAAGCAGCAAAGCTCATGATATTCATCCGCATATATCGATTTTTGCCTTCGAGTGTATTCATCATGACACCGTCCGCCCTCCATGACAGTCGTTTTCTGCTAGAGATGCACCCTATTTTGCTCCATCCATGCTGTTGCCCAGTCGACCAAAGGTCGTTGTTCCAAGAACCGGACATCGGCGTTTCCGACTTTATGAATATTCACGTTCTTTTCGGTATCGTACTGCATCCCCAATGGAATAAAATCTTCGTCGTTTACGGCTTGGGTCTTGTACGTGACCCATTCGCGCTTGCCGTTAATGATCATGGCACTGCTTTCCTCGGAGTACTTCTTGCCAGGAAAATTTGCCCTTGTTTCTGCTAAATGCAGCGACGTGTTTTTTTCGTAGCCGACGCCAACCAAAAGGACGTAGCCGTTTAACTGGTACAGCTTATCCAACGGGGAGCCATCTCCAAAAATGTTGCTTAAATCATGATTTTCCGTTATATATGACGCATGTTTGCCCACCGCCGCTATGGAACGCGCAGGGTGGTGAGATCTTTTGGCTCCCGGCCACTTGCGAAACATCTCGGCTACGACACCCATTCCAATTGCGGGGGTAACCTCTTTATCATAAGCGGGCCAGTGTTCTCTAATGGTAGGCCACCACTCTACGGGCGCCTCCCAATGTACGCCTGTGGACGGGTCGAGATTTTTCCATGTTTGGGATGGCATGATCAGAGTTCCTTTTGCTCCGATGATTTCAAGAAGGGATCGAATGAACGTCTCGGCTCCGCCTACAACAAAACCAAGCTTGCTTAACGAAGTATGAACCATAATGGTGTGTCCTTCCATGAGTCCGCAGCCTTTGAACTTGTCGATCAGGTCTTCTCTGGTTAGAATCGCTCTGTTTTCCTTCATGATCATAATTGGAATCTCCACCTTGTCATTTTAATAAAAAAACAAAAAACAACCCGGCTACAAGTAGCGGGGTTGTCTCTAGCAATACTAGCGAAGCAGTGCCCTGATATTTCATTATATTGTACCAATCCTTTATTTATGCAGCAATAACTTTTACTTTGTTTCAGGAGGGCTAAGAGTTGTTTATAGTGGTGGTATTGGACAAGAGCAGAAAACAAAAATCGTGTTCATAAAATCGCTACAATCTATCATCCAAACACTATAAGAACCGACCGGAATCCAATAAATTATCTCATCCGTATATAAATTGATGTTAAATGACTCCTGCTCATACGGGCCAACCGTAATGTCGTGAAGTTACCTTCTGCGTCCAGTGAGACGATAACATCCTCGATGTGCTGTGGTCTTTTTCCGCCAGTCTGAACTTTTAAAGTCAACGCCTTCCCGGCTTCACTATTGAATTTCCCTTTTACAGTCAAAGTATGATCAACATGGAACTCGGCAACCATCATTTTATCTGATAGTACATCCGGTTTTTCATACACTTCTGGCTCAGGCATCGGTGGAAGTTGGGATATCGGCGTGTTGCCTTTAGGACGACCACGCAGGCTCTCAAGTTTAAGATATACATTCTCGAGCAGTTGGGCGGCTTCCCCACGAGTAATAAAATCAGAGCCGCCAAAACCGGACAACCTACTGTCCTGTTTCCCTTTCATATAACCCATACTGTACATTTTCATAACCGTTGAACTTTACGCCGTCGCTGATGAGAACAACTCCGAGACCTTCAGTCTTGTGATCGGCGTCGCCCGTTTTGCAATGTTATGGATTCCATCCAGTGCAAAGTTACGGTCAGCAGCGATTTTATAGGCAGCATCCGCCCAATGCTTCGTTACTTTTGCTCCATAAGCAGGGATATCCACTTTGTACGTCTTCAGCAACATTGTCCAAAACTCAGCTTCACTTACATAAGCATTTGGGCGAAAGGTACCATTGTCATAACCCGTCATTATGCCGTTTGTCATCGTCACCGCGATAGTACATCTCTGCCAGATGCCACACATCTGCAGCGTCTGTTTTAACTTTGCGTAACTGCGTTCCCTTGGCTCGCTTGGATTGCAAGGGGTTCACAATGTAGTAGGTGTAGCCACTCCGATTCAGACAGGACACCAAGGCACGATGGTAATGCCCAAGTCGCCTCCAAAACGATCACTGGAGCAAAACCCGTTTCGGTTTGAAGCGCGCCTAGCATCTCCGTGAATTGTTCGAATCCACTCGCAACATACACAATGACTATAGCTTTGCCAACGGGCTCATTTCGTTTTGCCGGTCCTTTCCACGCTGGTTCCAAACCCACAGCTTCGCTTGTTATACGGGGTCAACTGCCCCTACCAGCCCAAACATGATCTTTTGGAGGTCGTGGGAGAACTGTTTTTGTTACGAGGTCCTTGCCCCTTTAGCCGCCACGTTCTCCCGGCTCCCCCCATCGTAAAACGACCACAAAAAAAGGCCAACCAGTGATTACTGGCTAACTGATAATACGAAAAGCCGGAGAGCCGCACCAGTGAAACTGTTATTTAAGGATAGAGCCTGGTACGTTGAGGCCTGCAGGAACTTCTCGTGCAGAGGTTAGAGTTAAAGAAATGCCGAGGATTCCTTTGGTAATTAAAAATAGAACCGGGCGGGAGCCTATCGCATTGTGTATGAGTTTAAGGAAGATGACATTTTGCAAAAGAAGGACGGGTCTTTTCGCGTCACTTCAGATATGCCTTCCGGAGAATGGCTTTTTCAATATCTTCTATCCTATGGAGATTTACTGGAAGTTATTGAGCCGGTATCTCTCAGGCTGGAGATGAAAAACCGCACGACCAAAATGGCAGAAAAATATTTTATATAACTAGACATGCTGCTGTCAGGTTATGTTGATTAAAAGGGAATCAGTCCCTTCGCTTCCTAGACCGAGTAACTCAGGGAAAGTTGATCACCAATCCGTTGATAAGGGGGTCATCGATTGATTCCATTGGGCTGGCTCCTATGTGAGTTAACGATCAAAGATGCCTTCCAATGTACTAAATATCATCATCAATAGGAAAATAAACGGTAAATGTCGTACCTTGACAAGGCTCGCTGACGACTCGGATGAACCCGCCGTGTGCTTTTACAAATTGATGAGCGATCGATAATCCGAGTCCCGAGCCGCTTGTATGCCTCGAACGGGATTTCTCCACGCGATAAAAACGATCGAATAAGTGTGCCAGTTCTTCGGCCGGAATACCGATGCCGGTGTCTATCACTGAGACACGTATATAGACTGCATTCCGGTCTACGACCTTGTCTTCCATGACGACTGATACTTTGCCGCCTTCCGGCGTGTAGCGGATTGCATTGGTCAACAAATTAATAAACACCTGAGTAATCCGTCTGGCATCGGCCATTATGGTCACCCGCCTTGAAATCGTATAGAGACGAATGTCCAGCCCGTTTTCTTCTGCTTCGTATTTCACGTCGTCCACGATTCGTTCAAGATGTGCACTCAGATTGAGCGGTTTGCGATCGAGTGATAATCGGCCGGCTTCTGCAAGCGACAGGACATGAAGATCATCTACAAGCAGGCTCAATCGGATCACTTCATCGTGAATCCGAAGCATTTCTGGCGGGACATGATGACCGGCCTGCTGATAATTTTCTAGCTTAAGCTGCATAATGGATAGCGGCGTGCGAAACTCGTGAGCGAAATCCGCCACCAATCTTCTTCGGGCATCTTCGGCTTCCCGTAGGCGAAGCGTCATATCGTTGAATGTCTGGATGACTCTCCCATATTCGTCTTTAGATTGGACAGGAACGCTCACCTCCAGATCTCCTTGCGCTACGCGTTCGATAGCGGCAATGAGCTTTCGAAGCGGACGCGTCAGAATCCCTGAAATCCACAAACTGAAGATTAGGCCGATGGCTACGAAAATGACCCATTTTCCAAGCCATATCAACTTCATCTTACCAATAACGTAAGCTTTCAAGATCTCGATTTGCTCTCCGGGTGAGACTTCCACAAAAGCTGCGCTGATTTCTTCCTCACGAAATTGATCGAACAAGGATTCCAAGTTAACTCGATTGTTTAAGGAATATGCGCTGCCGATAATCAAAACGAGAAGTCCCATGTAGACAAATATTTTTTGGCGTACCGTCAATGTCATTATTGTTCACCGAATCGGTAACCGAAGCCGTATACAGTTTGAACGTAACGAGGATTGGCCGGATCGTCTCTCAGCTTGCGGCGAAGGTTCCGAATATGGGAGTCCATCGTTCTTTCGTAGCCCATATATTCGTCCTGGAGTGCGGTTTTTAATAATTGCAATCGGCTGAATACCATTCCGGGATGCGCAGCCAGCGTATATAAAATTTTGAATTCTGTCGGTGTCAGTTGGATCTCCTGGCCGTCCTTGAGCACCTGACATTTGGCCTCGGAAATGATCAGGTTGTCTCGTTCCAAGAACATCGATTTATCTTCAGGCCCGCGCAGGCGGCGAAGTAAAGCCCGGATGCGCGTAGCGAGCTCGCGCAAGCTGAACGGCTTCGTCAAATAATCGTCCGCGCCGATTTCCAGACCGACGATTTTATCCGATTCATCCGATCGGGCCGTGACCATAATAATGCCGCAATTCGAGAATTGTCTGAGCTCGCGGCATACGTCGATGCCGTTTAACTCCGGGAGCATCCAATCAAGCACGACGACATCAGGCCGTTCACACCTGGCAAGGGTGAGCGCTTCTTTGCCTGTACAGGCAGTCACTACTCGAAACCCTTCCCGTTGCAGATAGGTTTGCATCTCCTCCAGCATGAACGGTTCGTCCTCCACCAGCAGTAATTTGGCTTCCATTCCAATCACATCTTTTCAAGTTAGTCTTTACCTAAAATTATACCGTTATTTACCAGACTGGTGAAGAAGCAGTCCTCGGAAAAAGAGGAGGATCTGCATAAGATCTCGACATTTATGAATTAAAATGGATACCAATGAACCGCAACAGCCTTAGCCTATCACAAGAAAAGAGAAGGGTGAGTGAAATGTGGCCTATTTAGTTGCATTAGATGACGGACACGGAATGAGTACACCTGGTAAAAGAACGCCGAAATTTCATGACGGCTCGTTCATGCATGAGAACGAGTTTAACCGGGCGGTGGTTGCAAAATGCAAAGCCCATTTGGAGCGATGCGGAATCAATGTGCTGCTGACCGCACCAACCGATGAGGATATCCCGCTGCAAGTAAGAACGAGATTAGCCAACGAGCAGAAAGCAACCATTTTCGTCAGTGTACACGCTAATGCATTAAGTGAGACATGGGGCACACCTAGAGGGATTGAAACGTTCCATTATCCTGGCTCTGTGAATAGCCGAAGATTGGCCGGAATTTTGCAAAAGCAATTGTTAAAAGGCACTCCCCTGGTCAATCGCGGCGTGAAGGAGGGAAACTTTCATGTGCTGCGGGAGACGAGTATGCCGTCTGCTCTAGTGGAGTGCGGGTTTATGGATAACTCAGACGAAGCCAGGCTGCTGATGAGCGACCAATACCGGTCCGAATGTGCCGAAGAATTAGCGCAAGGCATTTGCGAATATCTCGCGGTCCCTTACTTAATCGAACAACAGAAATTTGAATCGCTTTCCGTCAACGAATGCCGTATTGAAATAAACAATAAGCCGTTGAACGTCAGAGGGGTTATTCGGGATGGGAAGTCGTTCATACCCGTTCGAATTCTGGATGACTTGCCTAATACCACAATAGGTTGGGACAACAATAGTAAAAAGGCAACGATAAACGGACAAACCATGGAAACGACAATCGTTATTGTGAACAAAGGATTTGTTCATTCCGTGGAAGCAGCGAAAGCGATCGGGTATCAGGTCGAGTGGGATGCTCGAACCTTCACCGTGAAGCTTCCAGCTCCGGTTAAATAATTGAAAATCTAAGGAGGGAATTCATGACAGTTCAGCCTACTTATCACTGGCAGTTCGATGAAAGAGACGGGTCTGTAGCAACAGACAGAGTAAATGGGATCAAAGGAAATTTTCAGCGCGTCTCGCGAGAGGGACATGGCCGCATTGGAAGGGCCATCACCATACGTGGCAATGAGTCTCTTATTAATTTTGGCAACGTGGCCGGTCAGTTCGGAACTGACGATTTTACAGTTGCTTTTGGCATGAAATTCAATGACAGACATGGCGAGGATGATCTCGACATCATCGGCAATCGATCGGTGAGCGGGCATGGTAATTGGTTCTCCGTGAGGCAGCTAAAAACAAAAATACTCTTTGAAGTGGATGAAGATAACAAAGCAAAAAATTACGCATCTGCCCAGACTAAAGACCTTCTCCAGCATAAAAAATGGCATCATATAGCTGTTGTTAGAGAAGGGCGAACGATCAAGATATACATCGATGGGGAGCTGGCGGCAGAAGGGTCATCACCAACAGGCGTCGCCAATATTAACAACGGTAAGAATCTGAGGCTGGGCGATTGGAAGAGAGGCGCTGCGGTCGCGCAATACGAAGATCTTCGCATCTACCACACTGCTCTTAATGCCGCACAGGTCCAAAGCCTGGTGACGCCGGTGAACCGGCACTTGCGTGCAGGTGAAATCGAGCTGGTCGCTGTTGATGATGCAGCCGTTATTCTCACGCAGGATGCAGAAGACTTGACTCGATTGTCGCCAAATTTTCAAAGGCTAAGGCTTGGTCCAAATACAGGTGCTACACTATATAAACAAGCCAATTTTGACGGAGTGGCTCAAAAGCTATACGCTGACCTCTCGGAAATCAGATTCTCGAAGCTGGCTGACTTCCCAAGATCGATCCGTATTTGGTCGGCAGACCTACAGCCTTTTACGGGGAAGTGGATCATCAAAGCGCCAAATGACCAGTACTTGAGTCTGGGGCAATCCTCCCTCACGACAGCGCCCCGTCAATCAGAGAACGAGCTGTTACGCTTCCACTTCAATCCACTGTACGATAAGCCTCAACTTATTCCGGGGTCCGACGAGGAAAGCGCAGATTTTGTAATAACACAAGGGGCGGAACCAGATTTGCTATTTGTTGATTATTCAGACAGTAACCATTCACAGTTCTCTATCGTCGATGAGGCGCATAGTAAGTGGCTGAGACTGAGTGTTGACAACACGTTCAGCTGGACCGAGCAGCAAGATGAGCGCTCATTGTTCGCCAGTGTCGTCAAAATGGCTGATCATGAAGGGCAAGTCGGCACCCTGTCGGCAGGGGAAGCTGCCTTTTATGAGCACCGAGCCTATAACGGGAAAACCTGGATTCTGTCTGACAGTGCTGTTAATCTTCCAGGCAGCTTTACGAGCTTTCAAGACTTCCCGGGTCTGGATAATAAAGCGTCGTCCATTCGATTGGGACCAGATACGGGCGTGACCTTGTTTGTTAATGAAAACTTCAATGTAAAGGAAGCCAATCGGGAGAAGGAAATAGCGGATATTGTCGACAACGTGCAGGACCTAAAGGAGTCACAAATAGGTAATGATGCGATCTCCGCTGTCAAAATCTTTCGAACCGTCGCACCCGAGGAGGTCCTGACCTCTTATACAGCCACGCTTAGTCAGGACTTTAGAATGGCGGGCGACGAACTTGAAGAGTTTTCATCGTATCGAACGATGCTTAAGTTCTCACCTGGCGCCGGCGAGGTGGAGATCTCGGCGACCGATCTGATCGAGATTGAAGTAGAGGGAACCACCTATGAGATAGACGAGGAACGATCTGTTACGCTAATGCCAAATCTATTGAACAGCATTATGATTACCTCTGAAGCCGATGGCCTCAACACCCCGGGGCTAAAGATCTGCACCAGCGAAATGGCAGCAAATGAGCGAGTTGTTATTTTCCCGAATCGAGAAGTTCATCGACAGCTTGCCGAGCTGGAAGACGATGCGCTGTGGAATGCGAAAGATGCCAATGGCAGCCTCATTGTCGATCAGAAGGCGCATAGCAAGGCAGATGTCGCTAGCGTACAAAGCACCATCAAGAGGGTGATGGCTAATATAACCTATGCTGAGGCCCCTGTTAGGAAGGGAAGCAAGAGCAGCGGTATTCAGTCAGCCGATCGGGTTGTTTCCAGCGATGCCATCCATAACCCCTGGATGCTCAAGTTCGAGCCTGCCGTTAACGGTGCTAAGCCGACCACTGCGAAATCATTAACGTCCGGTTCGTCCGCGGCCGCGGTTCGCATCCGTGAAGAAGAGATCAGTGAGGATGACTTTAAAAAGCTGCTTAATCAGGCTGCTAACAGTGGAGTAACGACTCAGAATCAAGTTTTATTACGCGCCGGCCGAGGCTTGTTTTCACGAATAAAAGATACGGTCAAGAAAGCCGTCTCAGTCGTGATCGGTACTGCCAAAAAAGGCTTTCACCTCATTGTCAGGACCGCTGAGGGTCTGATTGAATTTGTAGTTGATACGGCTGAAATGGTAGGGGAGTTTATTGAAGCGATTGTCGAAAAGGTTGTTAAGGGCATCAAGCAATTTATCCAGTTCTTGCAGTTCCTATTCCAATGGGATGATATTCTAAAGACGCAAAAGTATCTGGTGGGCTCCGTGAACGCAGCCTTCGATTTCGCTGTCAAACTGGCAGAGGATGCCAAACAACCCGTCTCCGACTTCGTAGACAACATGCAAGATACCGTGGAGGAAAATATGAACATCCTGGTACGGACACTGGGCGGTGAGCCTTCGGAGGCACGATCCTCCCGGTTCGAGCTTCCTGAAGCTGCCGAGTGGTTTCTCTCTAAGCTATTGGGAGGCTCCAGGCAGCCTGGTGCCAGCCCAGTACCCGCTCTTGGGATGAATGTGGGTGGAGATTCGCCGTTAGATCAATACTTCTCGACCTTCGCTCAAGGAGCTGGAGACAGAACGGACATTCTGCTGCGAGCATTCGAAGGAGTGAAGGACACGATTGAGGGAATTATTGCGAATCCTCTTAAGCCGCAGCAGGCGCTGGTCGTTATGATTCAAGCCATCAGAGATGTCGTCATTCAGGCTATGGAGCTGGTCGAGGATATGGCTCTTGGGTTTCTGGATCTGGTTAAGGAAATGGTTACCCTCTTTCAAGATTTGCTTACCCGCGAGATTAAGATTCCTTTTATTTCGAAGCTGTTCGAGCGGATCGGTGCAGGGAAGCTAACGCTGCTCAATCTATCAGGCTTGCTGCTTGCGATCCCGGTCACCATCGTATCAAAGCTTGCCTTTAACCAACAACCGTTTAAGGATGCGTCAGCTCCTGACTTTTCGGCTCAAGTAGCAGCGGGTTCGGAAGTGACTGTATTCGATAAGTCATCTGCCTTACAATTGATGGAGAATGACGAGAATGCTTCTGATACAGGCAATGCTTCTGATCCCGAGCCTTCACGCGAAAGCTTGATTCGCTCATGGGGGATTGTTGTGCTGGTAACAGATGCTATTAACGGTTTAATCACTACTGGATTAGATGCCGTCTCGGAAAAGAAAGATGATCCACTTGAAACAAGTGGAAGTTTCGGGCTGGAAGTCATAAGCTTGCTGCTCAGCATCTTTAGCTGGCAGGCCAACTTTGTAATTGCCGATATCCCAGTGCGTAAGGGCGATGAGAAAGAAAATAGTGAGCTAGCGCGCTCCGAGCGTATTTTGCACTACTATCGGGGGGCTGTGTTGATGTTAGATTCACTGTTTGTGTCTATTGGCTCAACTCTGGAACAAAAAAACATGCAGCGTATGAAGCGCAGAGACAAGGAGATCACCTTGTTTTTCTGGGTGCTCTCCATCGTTGATGCGGGGATGGCTATCCGTTATCTGGTGGCTCTTCCCAACAAGGATAAGCCTGGCTTGGAGATCGCGAATGAGACGGTGTCCTGGTTGCCTAATTTGTTGTGTCCTCTGCGGTTTGACGATAGAGGTGCTATTGTTCTTGCCGGAGTTGACTTTGTCGCAACTGTCGTCAATACGGGAATTGGGGGGAAGCTGCTCGCTAACGATCTGAAAGATTTGTAGGACGTTCTGGTCGGCTTCGACGCCGATGCCTTCGTCAAGTCGTGTAAGTCAAAACCAAGTGCCTGTTTAGCTTCTGAATAATTCAATTCGTTCGACGACGGAATATAGTTTCAGCGATATCTCGGGACACTGGGCTGAGGCAAGAATTAAACAAGCTTCAAGCAACGGCATCATCAACGGTTATCCGGACGACACTTTCCGACCGAATGCCAATATAACACGTGCTGAGATGGTAACGATGGTTGCGAATACGCTCAAGGTAACTACTAAAGGAAATGCCTCAACGTCTTTTGAAGATGAGAAATCTATTCCTGTTTGGGCGAAAACCTCTGTGGCAGCTCTGAAGGAACTTGGCCTTGTAGAAGGTATGGGGAACAACAATTTTATACCTAAATCACCAACCACCAGAGCAGAGGCTGTTGTTATATTGATGAACATGTTAGAGCTGTTATATGTATGAAGGAAATAAAGACACCCCGCAGGGTGTCTTTATGTTTAGCCAGTACTAACCATACATCTCCTCTATCAATCTCCCAACTTTTTTACATACATTTAATATAATCTATGACTTTTATGAATTGAACTATGGTAAAATATTTCAGGATCTAAAATTGGAGAGGGGTTTTGTCATTCATGTCTTGGAAAAAAGTTCTGGGCAAAAGCACAATTCGTATCGCTACTACTGCACTACTACTCACGCAACTATTGGGCGCAGCGGGTTCTGTCTCTGCCGCAGGCGACGATGTAGAAGTACACTTGATTGGAATCAATGACTTGCACGGTCAGTTAGACACCACATCGATGGTTGGTGATAAAAAGGCAGGATCTGCTCCAATTCTAGCAACCTATCTCAAAGAAGCTCAAGCTAAATATGAACACTCCCTGCTCTTCCATAATGGAGACTCTGTTGGTGCATCTGCTCCAGTCTCATCTCTGGATCGTGATGAGCCTACGATGGAATGGATGAATATGATGGGCTTTGATGTAGCTTCTCTGGGCAATCATGAATTCGACCATGGTATCGCTGCATTAAAAGCACAAATCTTTGGTGGCCTTGATCCAAAAGAAGGCAAGGTAACTCATGCTGGTGCAAAATTTGATTATGTCAATGCAAACGTTATTGAAACTGCTACTGGCAAAACATTGATTCAGCCCTATGTGATCAAAGAAGTGGGCGGAGTCAAAATCGGATTCATCGGATTAGTGACGAAGTCTACACCTGCTAAAGTATCCCCATCGGGCACCGCTGGCGTGCGTTTCTTAAGCGCAGAAGAAGAAGTTGAAGCTGTTAATAAATATGCCAAAGAATTGCAGGATAAGGGTGTAGAAACGATCATCGTGTTGGCGCATGATCCAGCAACCACCAAAGAAGGTGTAACCACTGGAGAAGCGGCTGATTTGGCAAAAGCATTACCAGCAGATTCCCCTGTTGATGTTATCGTTGCAGGTGACAATCATGCTTTGGCTAACGGTGAAGTGAATGGAAAATTGATTGTTCAAGCTTATTCATATGGTACGGCATTTGAAGATATCAAGCTGATGATTGACCCTGCAACTGGGGATGTAACCGAAAAATCAGCTGCGATTACAACGACTTTCCAAGAGGATGTAAAAGAAGACCCTGAATCTTTAGCTATTATTAAAAAATCATTGGACAAGCATCCTGAGCTAACGAAGCCAGTAGGTACAACAGATGGTTCCGTTACTCGTACAGATGCTTATAATAACGAAGCCCCTCTGGGTAACCTGATTGCAGATGCAATGCGTCAAGCAGACTTTGGTGATAAGGCAAGTGCTGCTGACTTTGCATTTATGAATCCAGGTGGTATCCGTGGCGATCTGCCAAAAGGTGATGTGACCTTTGCAGATTTAGCCAAAATCCAACCATTTGGTAATACTCTGGTGAAACTGGAGCTGACTGGCGAACAGGTTAAAACCTTGTTACAGCAGCAATGGGGTACCAACGCTGACGGTACACCAAACACCAAAACACTACAAATCTCTGGTTTAAAATATACTACAGATTTCAACAAACCCGTTGCAGAACGCATTACGAGTCTTAGTCTGGAAGATGGAACACCCATTGATTCTGCAAAAACATATACAGCTGTAGTAAACAACTTTATGGCTGCAGGTGGAGACAACTATAAAGTGTTGCTGGATGCTAAATCATCCTTGGCAGGTCCTATCGATCTGGATGTTTTCTACCAGTACATCGTAGATACGTATAAAGGCGGTAGCATCGAAGCTGAAAATGAAGGACGTATCACAAACGTGGCTGCATCTACCGAGCCAACAGAAACACCTGTAACTACAGAAGTCATTTCTCGTGCTGAATTTGTAAGTGCTCTGGTCGACATGTTGAAATTAAATGAAGTAACTACAGCACCTGCATTTAAGGACGTCGCTGCTAATGCTACATATGCAGATGCGATTGCTGAAGCTACGCATGCTGGATTTATTCAAGGTTATGGTGGAAACTTCTATCCTGATCGGGATATCACGCGTGAGGAAGCTGCCACAATTCTTGCTAAATTGTTAAAAAATCCAGCTTCTGATAAAGATGCTGCTACGATTATTGCTAGTTTCGAAGATGGGAAATCCGTGTCTGCTTATGCAATTAAGCCTATGGCAAAACTGATTGACAAAGGTATTCTTGGTGGAACAGATAAAAAATCGCTCCAACCTAAACAAGGTCTTTCGAATAACGATGCCAAAGCTTTAATTGAAAAAGCCGTTGCAGCAAAAGCTTCATAATCTAGAACTTATTCAAATCTTGTATTAAAACATGAAAAACACATCCTATTGGGAGAATGCCATACCCAATTTAGGATGTGTTTTTTCAGCTTCGGTTACATAAGCATTCGGGCGGAAGGTCTATTCATCTTGGCGTATAAAAGTTTTGGGTATAATATGTTCCGAAAATGCCAACGCCAAGACGCTGGAGGTTACCGTTCAGCATATTTTTGCGATGCCCGGAGGAGTTCAGCCACCCATTATGTACGTCCATGGCATCAATGTACCCATGAGCTATATTTTCCGCTGCCCAGGAGTATGTAACGCCATCGGCCTTCATTCGGTCGAATGGAGACTGCCCTTCTGGATTACTATGATTGAAATATTCCCGTTCACTCATGTCTTGGCTATGCTTCCTCGCTGTTGCAGCGACATGGTCATCCCACTGCAGGAGACTGATGCCATTCTTCTGTCGAAATACATTGGAAAGGTCGAACACTTGCTTCTCCATGGCGCGTGTCCGTTCTTCACGATTACCAGCTTCAGAAGCAGGGGTTCCAGTTGCGGTTGTAAGCCTATTACTTACCAGAATAGCATCTACTTTCTGATTACTGAAGGTATCCAGATAATATGTTATATCCTCGAACTGCTTACTCGTCATATACGATTTGCTAGAAGGGTCTATTTGTTCCCCGATTAGACGCGATAACTCGCTTACGGTGATGCCGTCCTGAATACCATTGTCCGAGTGCCATACCCCTGGTGCATTGGAATATAATGCGACGACTTTTCCGCCCTCGATGCCTATTTGAGCATACTTGGCATAATCCTTGTTGTAGATATACCAAGTGAACCCATACCCACTTGCGTCTTTCCGGTCAGGTTGGCCGATCTTGTCGATGACAGCTGCTTCGGAGTCACCTAATGAAATTTCGAGCAAGGTAAGGCCTTCTGTTGTTACTTTTGATAGTGAGGGCAACTTCTCTTTCACATTTTTGAGTAAGGTTACCGCTTCAGCACGGGTAATCGTGTCCGATGCCCCGAAGCCGCTTACGGTATTTGAGGTCTTCCCATTGGCAAGCCCGTGATTGAGCAGATATTGAATCGCGGTGGTTGTATCTGTTTTTTGGCCGGAAGCGGCATACGCAATCAATGCAGCAGCTTCACCTCTTGAATATGCAGCTGACGATCCTTCGTAACGGACTGGCCATCCCATCGCATATGCAGTTTCATAATATGAGGTATACCAACGGTCGCTAGAATCGGCGGAATGGAGCGTAATCTCATCCTTATACAACCGCATCAACATTGCCAGGAACTCCGGCTCAGTTACGGCAGTAGATGGACGAAAGTTCCCCTGTCCGTCTCCTTGGGCAAGTCCATTGTCAATAGCCCAGCTAATACTTGCATAACCCCAATGCTGTTCCGGCACGTCTTTAAATTGCGGCTGGCCTGCTGCCTCTGTAACAGCTGCCATGGATAAACTTAGCATTACAGATAATGCAGTTGCAGTCGCAAGTTTGTTTATTTTCTTCATCTTACAGCCTCCTCAATACTATAGAGTTATTTGGCTATCGCTTGTATGACAGGAGTTTACAAGCTTATAACCGGGTCGTTAGACAAGGTGGACATTGCGAAAAACTTCCCCTTAATGAATGTCGGATGTTATAACTCTTTTCTTTACTAGAGGCGTAATTTCACTTGCACCAACATGGTCTGGCCGTTGTTTAGAATTTGTATAGGTTCGTATATTAAAATAGTTGAACACGCTATGTAAATTATGCTCATTTTGTAATTTTCTGTTGTAAGTGTTGAAGAGCATGAAGGAAAGGGCAAAAAATTGCATGCTGTAACAGAAATATCAGAAGTGGAGGAGATTTTCACATTGAGACAAAAACGCAGTATAGGTAAAACGATGCTATCGATCTGGCTGGCAGTTTTACTAGTCTTGCAGACAGTGGTGTCCCCCGCTGCTGTATATGCGGATGACGGATCTGGCTCGCCAAATGTAGCTGAATCGCAATTGGCACCAGAGGTAGTGAACGACGTACCAGAGGAAGCATTGTCGGTTCCTGAGGCAACGTATACCCCGCCATCCAATACAGCACTCCAGTTGATGGCGGCAGACCCGGCGGACAAAACGGCATTGTTTATGGATGCTAATTCAACCTTTCCGTTGACGGTGACGCAGGGAACTGACATTGCTCCGGGCGGTGTGATTCAGGGCCGACAGGCGTTTACCCTCAAATCAGAGGGCCTCAAAGTGCCAGTAATGGGGGATTATGCAGGCACGGAGAATCAGGATGATACTACCAAGTACATTCAGAAGGGCGACTCGCTCGAGCTAAAGCGGGATTCCTACTTCAATGAAGTTGTATTGCCAACAGCTACCAAGCCCTTGATGGCAGCAACGGAGACGGGTGTGAGGCAGCTTGGCACCGCCTATTTTACCCCGGATAGCATCAAGATTGTCTTTAATGGTGACGATTTGTTTTTTAACGGTGTCGGACGAGCAGTTACCTTCGGCTTCGAAACTACGGCCAACTCGGATGTAACGGGGATGAAATACGGCGAGACGAAGCCTATCTCAATTTTCGGGGGAGCGTATGAACTAAAGAACCCGGATGTTACGCCAGCGTACAGCATCAACTTGGCAGGAAATAACTGGCCTAAAAATGGGAGCTGGACATGGTGGTATGTGACCGTGCCAGCCTATCAGGATGGTTATCTGACCATCCAGTCTACTCCATCCTCGTTTGATGTGCTTGATGCAACAAACAAGCTGCCGCTAGATGGGATGACGTTCTATACAAAGCCTGCCGATTACCGTATGGTCTATGTACCGGGCTCCTTCAAGGTAAACGGCACTACGGTAGAGCCAACCATTGATGCAGATGGGAGTCTAAGCTACATCTTCCCGGCAGATACTGGGGTAGATCCAAAAGTTGAGTATCAAGCGTGGTTTAACAAGGATGTGTATTATAAAGAGTATCGGGGCGTGGCACTCGATCCCGGTCGATCTGGCGGACAGCGTTTTGATCCAAAAGTTGAACTGAGAGATGCGGGTGCTAGTGTAAAAGCCAGTGCAGTGCGGGAAACGTGGATAGCACCCGACTGGATTCAAGCATCTGCCTCCTATGACCATCCAAATGAAACGATTACATGGAAAGTAACGGTCAACCAATATAACAAAAAAGGGTTAGAGGACTTTTCTATAACAAATGTATTACCTGCTGGGCTGGAATTTGAATCGGCTACATGGCAGACAACGGTAGATGGTACTGTATCTGAAGAAACACCAATTACACCCGATTCGAACGGCGTTTATTCCTTTGGGGATATTAACGGGAAAGTCGAATTATTCATTAAGAGCAAGGCAATAAGCGGTTCCAGCTTCAGGATTGAACCTCGTGCCAATTGGAATTTGGATACACCAGATGGCATACAGAACAACGATGTACTGACGGGTACGAGACCTAACACAGTGACGGATGAGGCGATCATCAACATCGGCGCACACACATTTACCAAAACAGGTGCTGTTTCAATGGAGGATTATAACCTGGGCAGTATCACGTGGACCGTTAATCTAACACCACAGTATGCCCTGCCCAATGCGGCGGTATACGATGTCCTGGTGCATGGCGGGGATTTGGACGTTTTGGACAATGCTGTGGATGAAAACGGCGAGGTGAGTGCGGAAACCATTGCGAAAATCAAAGCAAATGTCACTTCTGCGCAGCTTTGGAAGCAGTATAAGGAAGGATCGTTGAAGACGAATGCAACCGATCTGACCATGAAGGATATTCCTTTGACCGTGAATGGTAAAGTGGTGGCTAATTTGATCAAGGTGACGGGATACACTGAAAAAGCTGCATCTTTCAGCTTCCGTGCACTGGAGACCAACCCAGACATCCTTTTCAGGCAGGACATTAATGCAGGGAAAACAAGCTCGAATCGGGCTTTGCTCATTGACGGTGAAACCGTAAAACAAGCGCAAAACAGCACCAATCTTCACTTGCGTATGCTGAACAAGGATATGCTTACGGCATCCTATCCGATGAAGACGGATGCGACAGTTGACACATGGTATATTCCAAATAACGTTCAACGCTATATCGGGTATGACAGCTCCTCAAGTGGGGACGAATACACCGTAGCAGGTTATGACCGGACAACCAAGACGGTCACCTTCCGCTTGGGTATCAATATGCCGGGCTACAACACGGTCGAAATGGCGAAAGACGGCGGAAGTCGAGTCATCACCGATGTGAAACTGGTGGACACTTTGCCGGAAGGATGGGAATTCGTTCCCTTTGAAAATGGAAGGGATTATGAGCTGTATAAGGGCTACTCGGATAATGGAAGTGGCACTGGATATGGGACTCGAAACAACGCCGTGTCAATCATCGAGCCCAATGATCCTGCTCATGTGGTGAATTTCTCCCATAGCAGTAATGAAGGCACCTTCACCTTCTCCAAATTGGAAAGTCCTTATGTTATTCTGGTGAAGGCAAGACCTTCCAATACTGCTTTGCAGGAGTATTTAGACGAGTACACGACTAATGGTACAGACAAGCAAGTGTTGTATAACAAAGCCGATCTTCATATGACATGGGGCGGAGACGAGAAGGTCGTCACTGAACAGCGCAAAATTATTGTACCTATTCAGACGCTGGGCAAGTCGGTAACGAAGCCATTTCCAGGCGTGTTGGAATGGACGGTGAACTATACTCCCCCATTCAACATGGATCAGGGCGTTTATTTACAGGATACTCTGGGCGCAGGTATGAATTTACGCTATGAAGAGAACGGACAGCTTGTGCTGATTGCACCTAGTATAGCAGTTTATCCTGCCAAACTGACTGCCAGCGGCACTCTGGAACGGGATGGTGCTGCACTGAATCTCAGTGACCCGAATTCTGAAGTTCAAGTAGAAGCCGAGCCGGGCGAGGATGGCACCACGGTTCTAACATTCAAAATGGACGACCCTAATCAATTTTATCAGTTTGTGTATCAAACCGAGGTTGATACTTCTAAAGCGAAAGCTGGCGACAAACTGGGCAACGTGGTGAAGCTGATGGGCGATGATAAGTTGAAATCTGTCAGTGCCAAAAGTGAAAGCACGCTGGACAATTCAGATGTAGCCGGAAGTTCAAGCTCCAATGCCCTGCTACCTCTGAAAAAGGTAGATCCCAACAACAATCCGTTAAAGGACGTACAGTTTACACTGTATAAGAAAAGCGATGGAACGGAAGTTGCCAAAGGAACAACCGATAGTGGAGGAAAACTGAATCTGCTATTCCCTGATCCAGGATATTATGAGCTGAAAGAAACCTATATTGACACAACCACATGGTTGCCAACGACAAGAACCTATCAGGTATACGTAGGAAACACACCTGGAAAGCCCATCTGGGTAGACGGTGTGAAAGTAACCTCTGATAATCCGCTGGTTGTACCTACGCCAGCACAAGGAAAGCTGACCATTACCAATAAGGTGGAAGGGAACGGCAGCGATTCGTTGAAGGATTTTGAATACACCATGAACTTTACTGGTGAAGGTAAGGACGGAACTTACGCCTATATGAAGTCGGATAGTACATCTGGCACGATCAAGAGCGGAGATAAGATCACTCTCAAGCACGGGGAATCTGTGACGCTCTCGGCTTTACCTGCGGATCTGGTCTATTCCGTAACCGAGACCGATTATACGACCGTTGACGGCTATACGACCACGCCGGAGACGAGAGAGCTGTCTGGCACCATCGTGAATAAAGGCGATCACAAGGCAGACTTCGTCAATGAAAGAACCGTTAACAAGCTGACCGTCAGCAATACGGTCATGGGCAACGGCGGCGACAAGACGAAGGAGTTCGAGTACACTGTCATCTTTGAGGACGCAGGCAGGGATGGAAGCTACGAATACGAAAAATCGGGCGGCGGTACGGGCACGATCAAGTCCGGTGATACTTTCAAGCTCAAGGATGGAGAGACACTGGATATTCTGGATTTGCCTAAGAATCTGAAATATACAGTTACCCAGAAGGAATACACCATCGATGATTACGTGACCATTCCTGAAGGACGGTATTATACCGGAGTCATGAAGGGCCAAGATGAAGATGCTCCGTTTACGAATGTACGCGTATTGAAGGGCGGCCTGTTAATCAGCAACACAGTCAAAGGCAAAGATGACGACAAAAAGCTGCCATTCAAGTACACCGTCACCTTCACAGGTGATGGAGCGGATGAATCCTACGACTATGAGAAGTCCGACGGTAGCAAGGGCATGATCAAGAACGGAGATACCTTCGAACTTATAGATGGTCAGACGCTCACTGTGCAAGGACTGCCAACCAATCTCCAGTATAAGGTGACTCAGGATGATTATACGAAAGATGGTTATGTGACGGGTCCAGAGAGTCTCACTCACACGGGCACGATTCCAGAGAAAAAAGTGTCTGAAGCACATTTTGTCAATACTCGCCCGTATCTGGAAGGAATACTGCGTAACAACAACACAGGAGAAGTCATTCCGAATGCGCCGATTACGGTAACCGATCTGAAGACAGGCGAAGAGATTCAGACGCATACGAATGAGAAGGGTGAATATGCAATTCCAGCCGTAGCGGATACGGACTACACGATCACATATACGAAGTGGTATCGGGTAGGTGGTAAGGATGTGCCTGTCGAGTTTACGCAAAAAGCAAATGTGAACAGCAGTGTAACGGACGAGACAGTTCCAGCAGACATTACGGCTGTGGGAATTATTCTGTTCAAGCAACTGAACGGAACAACAGAACTGTTCAACGATTTGTTCACCAGCCACATGCATATTTATTTGAGGAACAGTGACGGGACTTATATTGAAGAAAACGGTCGCCCTAAGGCATTCCCGATGGCTTCAAATGGAACGTTCTCCGTGGAAGGGCTAAGCGAACAGAAGTACACAATGGAAGTTCGTTATGAAGCTGAGACGGGCGAAGAATTGCTCCTCAAAGTAACGCAACTGGACGTGAAAGCGAACGGAGAGCTTAATATCTCCGAGGAACTGGTGGACCCTTACGGTACGGTTTATGATGAAACGACAGGAGATGCCAACACTGGGAAGAAAATTGAAGGAGCTAAAGTTACATTGTATTATGCGGATACTCAGCGCAATAGAGATAAAGGCCGCATTCCGGGTACAAAAGTAACGCTCCCTGCGGTTCCGAATTTCCCACCGCACGACAACGCAAGCCCAGAGCAGGATAGTGACACAAATGGTTTCTATGCGTACATGGTGTTCCCTGAAGCCGATTATTATCTAATCGTAACGAAGGACGGATATGAAACACACACGAGTGGTACAATTTCAGTTGATTTTGACATTGTAAGATACGACGTGCCAATGAAGCCGGTTCGTTCTGGTGGCGGCTCCGGCGATAATGGTAACAACGGAGGCGGCAACGTAACGCCAGATCCGGGCAACGTAACGCCAGATCCAGGCAACGTAACGCCAGATCCGGGCAACGCAACGCCAGATCCGGGCAACGTAACGCCAGATCCAGGCAACGTAACGCCAGATCCGGGCAACGCAACGCCAGATCCGGGCAACGTAACGCCAGATCCGGGCAACGTAACGCCTGATCCAGGCAACGTAACGCCAGATCCGGGCAACGCAACGCCAGATCCGGGCAACGCAACGCCAGATCCGGGCAACGTAACGCCTGATCTGAGTAGCGTAACGCCCGAGCCAAGCAATGGTAACGATCAGATTAAGAACGTTGGGAACGAGCTGGACGATGCTCCGAAAACTGGAGATAACAGCGTATCGCCATTCTTGTATATGGTTTTGGCGCTGATGTCCTTAATGACGATCGGGTTCTGTCTGCTCGGGTACAAAAAGAAAAAGCACATCCAGTAATGGAAGGGAAGGCGGTAAGAAAATGAGTAAAACTAAAAAAATTCTTATCGCTGTTTCCTTGCTTGTGTTGGTATTTTCACTTGTCAGTATTGCGAGGACTTTCTTGCGAGACTATGCCGAGAAGCAGAAAATCGAAGAGTTAACAAAGGTTTGGAAAGAGGGGTCAAACCAAGGTGGAGGGGATGCATTCCCCTCCCTTTTGTTCAATAAAGGCAATGAGCCGGTCATGCTTCCCGAATTCCGAGAGCTTTATGAGAGGAACTCAGACATCTTCGGCTGGCTGAAGATTGACGGTACCCGAATTGAGTACCCGGTTATGCAGAATCCACAGGATGTGGGATATTATCTCAATCATGATTTCGATAAAAAAGAAAACATAGGGGGACTCCCCTTTTTGGACACGCATAGCCGGGCTAATGGTTCGGACATTTTGCTGATTCATGGACATCACATGAAAAGCGGCTGGATGTTTAAAGATTTAATGAAGTACAAGGGTGAAAGCTTTTATAAAGAGCATGCGACGTTCCAGTTTAGTACGCTTTACGAAAAGGCGGAGTATGAGATTGTGGCTGTTATTCTATCCAAAGTGTATCGCAAATCGGACGACGTTTTTAAATACTACCAGATTGAAAATGTGAATTCGCCAGCTGAGTTTGATTCATATGTTCAGAACATCAAAAACCTCGCTCTTTATGACACGGGTGTAACAGCTAAGTATGGCGACAAGCTGATTGTACTGTCGACGTGCGAGTACTCGACTGAAAACGGTCGATTAGCTGTAGTTGCAAGAAAGCGTAAATGAAGATGTTGAAACACGGAGTCAAGCTACCTGAGATCACGTTCTCCTTTGGAGGACGTGATTTTTTGGTGACTAGGTTTAATCTTTTATCCGTTAACTGGTATAATTGATATATGCCAACTTATATGATCGCAACCAAGGTTTATATCCCGACACCTGGATCGAAAACGGTTATACGTCGGAGATTGATCGAAAAATTAAACATGGGATTGCACCGCAAGTTGTCCCTTATCTCTGCACCGGCGGGCTATGGTAAAACAACCTTAGTCTGCGAATGGCTAAGCGACTGTGACCGGCCGGCTGCATGGCTTTCACTTGAACAAGGAGACAGTGAACTTACGCGCTTTATAACGTATATCATCTTCGCTCTTCGCACTATAGCAGGGAATATAGGTGAAGGCGTGCTCTCACTTCTTCAATCACCACGACCTGAACCGATAGAGTCCATTCTGACAACTCTTCTAAATGAACTCAGGGAAATACCTGCACCTTTTATCCTTGTACTTGACGACTACCACGCGGCGAGTTCTAAAGGGACCGACACAGCCTTATCCTTCCTGCTAGACCATCTCCCGAATCAGATGCACCTTGTTTTAACAACTCGTGTAGACCCTGAACTCTCTCTGCCACGGTTACGGGTTCGGGACCAATTAACCGAGCTGCGCGCTGCTGACATGAGATTTACGCTTACCGAAGCGGAAGCTTTTTTTAACCATGTAATGAATCTTAGCCTCTCCATGGCTCACATAACCGGGTTCCAGTCACGTACCGAAGGATGGGCCGCGGGCCTGCGCTTGGCTGCGATTTCCATACAGGAAGATCATGACGCAGAACGGCTCCTTCGCTCTTTCTCAGGTAATCATCAGTTCGTGTTGGATTATCTGACAGAGGAGGTTTTGCACCGGCAACCCAAAGCCGTACAGGACTTTTTACTTCAGACCTCTCTCCTCGACCGACTGAGTGGTTCATTATGCGATGACCTTATACTTGATCCCGACGTGTCCGGTAAGGAAATGTTAATAGAGCTTAGTCGTAAGAATTTGTTTATCGTTTCCTTGGATAAGGAACGACACTGGTATCGTTATCACCATTTGTTTGCGGATATTCTTCGTAGGCTGCTGCAGGATCATACGGATCGAAGCAGTATCTCAGAATTGCACACACGAGCGAGCATATGGTATGAACGCAATGGTTTCGAGATTGAGGCGTTTCATCATGCCGTAGAAGCACGAGACATGGATCGAAGCTCGCATCTGCTCCAAGGTGGAGGGATACCTCTTCATCTACGAGGGGCTGCAAGAATTACACTTAACTGGTTGGATTCGTTGCCTGCCAAGGAGCTGGATACCAGACCAGAGTTATGGGTGTATTATGGTTCTGCCCTATTGATTTCGGGTAAGCCAACAGGGGTCGAACAAAAGCTCGTAGCGGCAGAAGTGGTATTGGAAAGCATGGAACAAAACGTCAGCGTCATGGACCTGATTGGATTGATTGCGGCTACCCGCGCTACATTGGCATCCTTAATTTTGACCGATAATCAGGATAGAGCCCATTCGAATTTTCAAGCAGCTGAAGCAGCTATGCAAGTCTCGGGGCTAGAAGACAAGACGGATGAACTTGTTGGCTTGATTATGCCTGTAAGGAATACTACGAAAAGGGAAATAGGCGAATTAGAGAGTGTTATTACTCAATCACGCCGTGCACTTGCATATCTGCGACCGGATAACCTGCCTGTTCGTACCGCATCCGCTTGGATGCTGGGCGTCGCTTGTCAGCAGCAAGGACTTTATGCCGAGGCATGTAGAGCATATAACGAGGTTATCATGAATTGCCGAAGCATGAATCACCACCTGATGGCAGTAACAGCCCTGATCGGCACCGCCCAAATTAGGGAGGCGGAGGGACGGTTCGATTTGGCAGCTGGGCATTACCAGGAGGCTTTGAGGCTTACCAGCGATCTTCCACACCCTGCTATTACAGAAGCGCAATTAGGTCTGGAGCGCATGCGAAGTATCCTGGATAAAGGAACGAAGGGTAACTGGATCGAGCCTCTTAGCCAGCGCGAAGTCGAAGTGCTGGAGCTCATTGCCAAGGGGCTCTCTAATCGGGAAATTGCAGAGAAACTCGTTATAGCTTTGGATACGGTGAAGGGGCATAATCGAAGAATTTTCGAAAAGTTGCAAGTCCAACGACGTACGGAAGCGCTCGCTCGCGCTCACGAATTAAATTTGTTAACGAACAGCCCTAAACCACACTAAAGTGTCTACTGGCTTAACCCTCTTCAAGCTTATACTGCAGTTAAATGGTCAAGAGAGGGGCTAGAAGCATGAAAAGAGTGGAAAGGGCTGTAGGAATTTTATTTTTGTTATCGACGGGTGCATTCTTGATTGGAAGTGGAATGTTGGATCCCATATTACACCGATCTGATTTACTATTAAGTTTGGAATCCAACCAAACAATCATGTTTGCAGGGTTGCTGTTGGAGTTGATCAATGCTATAGCGGTTGTAGGGATTGCTATATTATTGCAACCTATTTTGAAGAGACATCATGAAGCGTTTGCGCTGGGTTACTTCGCTTCTCGGGTTTTGGAGTCTGCATTGCTCATTGTGAGTTTAATTGGTCCGCTTCTCCTCCTTGTGTTAAGCAAGCAATCTATACCCACAGGAACCTATAGCGATGTAATCTTTGGGACGATTGGAAGGTTAGTGGTAGAAGCTCATTTCATGGTATTTGAAATGGCTATGATCGTACTGAGTGTAGGCAGCATATTGTTTTGTTACATCCTCTATCGATCGAGACTGGTCCCACGTTTATTGTCCGTCATCGGTTTGATGGGCTATACGGGATTGTTGGCTAGCAGTTCTCTGAAAATCGTTGGTGTAGATTTAGGGAACACTCTCTATATTCCTGGAGCGATATTCGAAATCGTTTTACCGATCTGGCTAATGGTTAAAGGATTTAATCTGCAGACGAGGGAAGCCTGATATTGAAAATATTAATGAATTGACAAATGGCAATCATCAAAGATATAGTATATTTATAAATTAATTACCCGACAGATTTTCATAATAAAACCCAAATACAGAACATTATTAGCAGCTGAATAATTGATTATTGTTCAGGTGAAAATAAGGACGAATAGTTGGGATTTAGTTTGAAGTAAATCGGCATATGGCCACCTATATTGGTGTAGCTGTATGCCGTTTTTTATTGGAGGTGAGACGGTTGACGAAGGGGTCATTAGAATCAGACATAAGCAAGGCTTTAACGCAATGGGAAAAGGATTATCTAGGAAGGGGTTCTGTCACGGTAAAGGCGGACATCCTTCGGGATATGGTGCTAGTCATGCTAAAAGGTGTTTTGACACAGGCAGAATATAAGCTGGCAGAGAACCGAGAAGGTTTATTATCTGTAAAAAAAATGCGCTCCGACTTAGTAGAATCGGGAATCGAAGAGCTGTCCGATATAATCTTCAAGTTATCGGGTGTTGAGGTTGTTTCGTTTCATACAGACTTAAGCACTCAGACGGGTGAGCGTATTATGGTATTTAGGCTGGCAAAAGATCTGGAGAGAATGATGATGTCCTAATATAGGATTGGGAGATCTTCAAATAACCGTGTCTGAATTACGGTGAGTTGAAGATAAACCGGCTGCTTCATGCGGAGCGAAAGATGCCAAGGGTGACTGGCATCTTAATCGCAATGCATGATATAGCCGGTTTTTTATTTTAAATGAGGGAGTGCTGAGGTGAACGAGATTATCATTCAAAATTTACTATCGCCTGTCGTTCTGTTTTTCGCGTTGGGATTGATTTCGGTATTAATTAAATCCGACTTGAAGATTCCATCGGTCGTGGGTGAAATCTTAAGTATTTACCTCCTAATCTCTATTGGTTTAAAGGGAGGACTGGAATTATCCCATTATTCGCTTCTTACTCTGGTAAAACCCATATTGGGCGTGTTGTTTCTAGGCGTTGTCATTCCTATAATCGCTCTTCCTATCCTTCAATGGATGAAGATTGACCTAAAAAACGCCATTGGTTTGGCGGCCACATACGGTTCGGTCAGCATAGTCACATATGGTGCAGCCATATCCTTTCTCGAGTATAGGGGAGAGTCCTATGAAAGCTATATGAATGTTCTGATTGTAATTATGGAAAGTCCGGCTATCATCCTCTCCTTATTTCTTATGAAATGGATAGAGAAGAGTAAAGAGATTCCAGCGGCGGCAGGGGCTGCAGAAGCATTGGGAATTATGGCAAGAGATACGACATCCCGGTTCAGGTTCTTTGACAAAGAACTGCTTCGGGAAAGTTTATTTGGCAAGAGTGTGCTCCTTCTATTAGGCAGTCTTCTTATTGGATGGATTGGCGGCGATAACGCAATTTCCGTTGTAAAGCCACTGTTTATAGACATGTATAAAGGTGTTTTAATGGTATTTCTGCTCCATGTGGGGATAACTGCCGGACAAAGACTGCCGGAAATAGGAAAACATGGAATGAAGCTAATCCTATTCGGTCTATTCATGCCATTGGGGTGTGGCGTCCTAGGCGTAATTATAGGAGACCTTGTGGGCTTATCGCTCGGCGGGACGGCCTTAATGGGAGTGATGGCTGGCAGCGCATCATATATTGCTGCTCCGGCGGCATTAAAGACCTCCGTGCCAGAAGCTAATCCATCCATTTACTTGGGAATGGCCCTGGGAATAACGTTCCCTTTAAATCTGATCCTCGGAATACCTTTCTATTTTGCAGTTGCCCAATGGGTTCACTGAGTTAGTAGGTGAAAGCAGTTTACCTGGCTCCGGTTGGTGGAGTCAGGCTATTCACGTTTCCCGGTGGCGATAGACTCTTGTCAGGAACAAGGGGGTGTGCGTGAATATGCATCCAGTAGGTCCTCGACTTTAGATTTCAAACAATTCATTTCCAAAAATAAGATCGGAACAGTATGCATAACTGGCCTGTCCCTAGTATTATTATCCTTTATATCAGTGCACAACTTTTTTACCAAGAGGTTACAAAACTACTCGTTTACTGTGTACTCTTTCGATGTTATACTCACTTTATTCCAAAAGAATTTGCAAAAATATGTCGAATTGAGGCTTATTAGGATGATTATGGGTAAACAAAACGGCGAAACGATCATCCTCATTCCATCGCTTGAACCGGATGAGAGACTTCCAGCCTATGTGCGGCAATTGAGAGAGTATGGCTTAACGAATATTGTTATTGTGGACGACGGATCTGGCGAGGGCTACCAGTCGATTTTCGAGGAGCTTTGTGAGAACGGTTGTGCTCTGCTGACACATACGGATAATCAAGGGAAGGGTGCGGCGCTCAAGACTGGCTTTCAGTATATTGGACAACAATATGATGCATCTTCCTTCGTTGTAACCGCTGATTCAGATGGACAGCACGCAGCAGAGGATGTATATCGAATTGTCCAAGAAGCGAGACTTCATCCGGACTCGTTAGTTCTCGGGGTAAGGAACTTCAGTGAAGGCAACATACCGCCGAAGTCACTGTTAGGCAATCGGATGACCTCCTTTATTTTTGCCATGTTATATGGAAAGAAACTATCAGATACCCAGACCGGGCTTCGTGCTTTTGGTCCCGGGCTACTTGCGTTTATGCAGGATGTTCGCGGCACTCGGTTTGAATATGAGTTGCAGATGCTCATCTCGTGCATTCAGTCTGGCATACCAATCCATACCATGCCAATCCAAGTTATTTATGAAAATGGTAATGCGGGAACTCATTTTAAAGCGATCCAGGATAGTGCTCGGGTCATGGGGGTATTGTTCTCCAATTTCCTGCGGTTCATTTCATCATCGGTAGCCAGTTCTGTTGTGGATTTGGGCATTGCCTGGTTTTTGATCGACGCGTTGCGGCCCGTGTTGGGTGAACAACACTATCTAAGAATTTTGCTCGCAACCGTGATTGCGAGAATTATTTCCATTGTGGTCAACTATGTACTGAACAGGCATTTTGTATTCCGCAAGGAGGATAGCCAGGGGAGTCTATGGCGCTATTTGACGTTATGCGGAGTGGTGATCTTGCTTTCCAGTACCGGCGTATATATATTCCATACCGTTCTCTTCGTAGATGAGAAATTGGCGAAATTCGTCTGTGATGCCTTGCTGTTCCTGCTCAGTTTCCAATTGCAGCGAAGATGGGTATTTGCAGCAAGGAGGAAGCAGCTGTAGTGCAAAACGAGAAAAGGCAGAACATCTTTTTTATCATCACCATGATTCTGATGACGATTTATTTGATATGGCGCATGTTCTTTACACTGCCATGGGGTGAAGGCGTACTGAACGTGATTTTTGGTATCTTGCTGATTGTGGCTGAAACCGTAACGGTACTGACAACCTTTGAATTATTCTTTCAAAAGATGCAAAAAGAACGTACACAGCTCGACTTTCCAACCGTCCCGCCGGAGTATTATCCGGATGTGGATGTATTTATCGCTACGCATAATGAGCCTGTCGATCTCTTGTATAAAACGGTTAATGCCTGTACGTTCATGGATTATCCGGACAAGCAGAAGGTTCATATATACATCTGTGATGATGGAGCAAGACCTGAGGTGGAGGAGCTTGCCAGACAGTTCGGCGTGGGTTATCTGGGTTTCCCGGGAAACAAGGATGCCAAGTCGGGCAACCTGAATAATGCACTGAGTAAAAGCTCTTCTCCGCTCATTGCAACGTTTGATGCAGATATGATTCCACAGCACACCTTTCTGATGAAAACGGTCCCCTATTTCCTGCTCTCCACGTTCATTAAGGAGAATGAGGAATGGCGTCTTCGCCGAGAGGATGAAATGGACCCTAAGTTCAAGCTTGGTCTGGTACAGACCCCGCAAAGCTTCTACAATCCGGATCTATTCCAGTTTAACCTGTATGCAGAGCAAGGCATTCCGAATGAACAGGATTTCTTCTCCAGAGAAGTGAACATCCTGCGTAACGCCTCCAATGCGGTAGCCTACACAGGAAGTAATACGATCATTTCCCGGCAAGGCATGGAAGACATCGGAGGTTTTCCACTCAATACGATCACCGAGGACTTTGAGACAAGCATCCGCTTGCAGCAGGAAGGTTATATTACCTATGCGACTCAAGAGGTTCAAGCTGCCGGGCAGACAACAACAACAGTCAAGAGCATGATTAAGCAGCGTATTCGCTGGGCAAGGGGTATTATTCAGAGCCTGCAGAATACACGTGCACCCTTATCTGGGAAGCTTCCTTTCTGGACGAGAGTGACCTACTTGAGCAGTTTCTTATACTGGTGGTCCTTCTTTAACCGATTGATTTTCATTTTGGCACCTATTTTATTTGCGTTATTTGACTTCCAGATTGTGGACACTACCTTCTGGCAAATCTTAATATTCTGGCTTCCATCCTATTTCTTCTACAGTGTATCCATGCGATATCTATCCAGTAATATTCGGAATCAGCGATGGAGTCAGGTGATTGATACCATATTCATGCCTTATCTGATCTGGCCGGTTCTCCTGGAAACGCTGGGCATCCGCGAGAAAAAATTCAAGGTTACCAACAAAAGCAGAGCGAGTGGTCGACAATGGATGTCTGCTCTGTTATATGCACTTCCGCATATCTTCCTGCTGTTGCTTTCCATTGCAGCCGTGATTCGGTTTGTCAATGGTAAGTACGGTATCGCGCTGTTCTTCAGCAGCATCATTATTTTCTGGCTGATTCATAATATGATCGCACTATGTTACGCCTTGTTCTTCATGGTCGGCCGCCGTGCGTATCGTGAGACAGAGCGGATCCGGGCACAGGAGGATGTTACGATCTATGATCAGGACACGAATCTACGCTACGAGGCCAAGACCGTAGATGTATCCGAGCAAGGGATTGCCTTTTATGTCCCTTATCCTATATATCTACCTGAACAGAAGACGATCTCTCTGGTCGTAAAATCCGAGCGGTATGAGGCCAATCTCGATGCAGTTATCGTCTATGTGAAACAGGATGGAGAGGGTTGGCGCTATTCTGCAACCGTTCAGCCGATTGATGAGAATGATAACCGCCAATACATGCAAATCATCTACGACCGTAAACACTCGTTGCCAGAGCAAATGAACCTGTGGGATACGGCTTATGACGATATGCTTCGCAATGTGAAAAAACGTATCGTTCAACCCAGATCGGATCAGCGGAAAATGCCACGGCTTTCCCTTCAGCTTCCGGTCAATTTCACCAATAATGCCGGCTGTACGCTGCGCAGCTTCAACTATCGTTTCTTTTCCGCGACAGGTCTCCATGGTGACATTGCGGCAGGAGCGCTGGTTACCTTTTATACGAAGAGTAATATAGAAGTCCTATTACAACATACGGGCAAAACAACAGCCAATCATCGCGAAGTGCTTCTCTCCGTTGAGAATATCGATGATATCGTGGAGCGCGGCCTTATTAATCAATTGTTGAATGATTTGACTCCCCCACAATCTGAGAGTTTCATCCGAGAGGGTTAGGAGAGATAGAGATGCTCATTATGCTTCATTTTGTGATGGGAGTTTTGTTGATAATCTCCTTTGTTGGTTATATGCAGTTTGTACGGAAGGCACTTTCACTACGGTGGGAGTTCATCCCCGTATTCGTGTTTTCCGCGATAGCCTGCATCGTATATTTCGCGGGCTTGGCAGGTCAGCTCTTTATAGGAAGCATTGTCGTGTTGATAATAGGCCTGGTGCTGTTTAGAGATACCGTGGTTCAAGCTGTCCGACGAGGGACAAAGCCGCATTTATTGTTCTCGTTATTTCAGTTTTCTTTTCTGGGCGGAACGTTCATCTTTTTACTGATTCTGTTCCAAAATGAATTGACACACTACGATAACTTCTCGCACTGGGCCATTGTGTTGAAGCAGATGCTGAGTACTAATGCCTTTCCGACGCCAGACTCCAGCCTGATTGATTTTAAAAATTATCCGCTGGGGACTTCGTCATTTATTTATTATGTCTGTCGCTTCATGGGGCATTCCCAGTCCGTGATGCTCTTGGCACAAGGATTGCTTATTTTTTCCTGTTTTTATGCCATATTTGGCATCATTTCGGAGAAGAAACGCTTTCTTCTGTACGCTTTTCTCGGACTTGGATTATCTACGCTTTCATTTTTCAACCTTACGATTCGGATCACCAACCTGCTCGTGGATTTCTTGCTTCCGATCTACGCGCTCGCGATCCTGGCGGTTGTGTACCAGTATCGTAATGAGATCAAAAAGGCATGTATAGTGGTTCTTCCGCTTGCGGGATTGCTGACCATCATCAAAAGCACGGGTATTATTTTCGCCGCCATCGGCCTGATTTTCCTGGTGTACACATGGTTAAAGCATCGGCAAAAGTTCAGTTGGAAAACGGCGCTCGCTGTGGCGGGTACAATCTGCGGTGCGCTGATTCCCTACTTCGGTTGGAGTTCGCGAATGGCGACGGTGTTCCAAGGGGTGGATAACAAATTCGATGTAGCTTCTTCGGGGATTCAGGGCGGCAAAACGGCGGAGCAGATGCAGGAGATTCTGTGGATTTTCCTGAAGGCCAGTACGGATCTGACGACACGGCCAGTGATCGGGATTGTTGTTTTCCAGCTTATCGCAATCGCAGCATCTGTATTTGCCATTGTTGTGCTCAAGAAGAAGTGGAACTTATGGAAAGCATTGATTGCTCTGGACGTTGTACTGTTACTGTACTATGCAGGCATTCTGGCGTTGTATCTTTTCTCCATGCCACTGGATGAAGCAATTGTCCTGGCAGGCTTTGAGCGTTATGCATCGAGTATTGTGGTGCTGTTCGCTGGTGGGCTGGTGTTGTGCGCTGCGATCGACCTGGAGCGATCATTCCACTATCGGATCGGTGAAGTGCCTGATTATCAATCCTTTAAGACGGTCGAGACGAAGGGTCATTATCAAAAAGGCATTATCGGCTGTATGGCGGTTGCGGCCACCATTCTTTTGTCCGAATACAATGGTATCGTGTCTATCGCCCAAAGCTATGATACAACGCTCCCTTACAAGATTCATGCGGTTACTGGTGATCGGTGGTACTCAGGTGGGCAAGAGGATAATAACCGATATCTCTTCTACGCCTCAGACAGGGACCAACAGGTCACGAACTATTACATGCAATATGTAGGGAAGTATTTCTTGTATGCTCCACATGTGGACGGGATTGTGTTGTTCTATGAGGATAATATGGACAACCTTCTGAGCGGTTACGATTATCTGGTGGTCGTCGAGACGGATCTCAACGCCAAGTGGTTGCTGAAAAAGCATTATGGCATCGATATGCAGGAGGGTATCTACAAAATTACCCGTTCCGGTGATCAAATCGTTCTTACTTTGACTTGAGATCTTAGGTATTGAAAACCTGTTCCGGACATCCGGGCAGGTAATATCTGTATGAACAGTGGGCGGAAGATTGCGCTATTCATCGGAATGACAAATGTAAATACTCTTGAGCTCAACTTATATAGATTCCGTCTTAAATATAGCCCGATATAGTTAATACCTATAACGGGCTATAACTCTTTCGTAGAACGGTTAATCCGATCGGATATGTTATATTTAAGCCTATAATGATAAACGGGGAGATTAACCTATATGAGCATACAAACAGAACCTAAACAGCGAACCGTCACTCCATTTCGATATGATATTGTTGGTAGTTTTTTGCGCCCGCGTGCGTTGAAAGATGCCAGATTAAAATACCAGAACGGCGAAATTACCAAGGAGCAGCTGAATGAAGTGGAGAACGCCGAGATTGTGAAACTCGTACAGAAACAAAAAGAGGTTGGCCTTCAAGCTGTAACCGACGGCGAATTCCGTCGCTCTTGGTGGCATCTGGACTTCTTCTGGGGACTGGATGGTGTAGAGCGGACGATCATTGAGGAAGGATATCGGTTCAACGGTGCAACATCCAGACCGGAAACAGCTCGCCTGACCGGCAAAATTAGCTACAGCAGTCACCCATTTGTAGCGCATTATGCCTTCTTGAAAGATACGGCAGGCAATGACGTTGTTGCCCGTCAATCCATTCCAGCAGCTGCACAGTTCCTATTCGAATTGGACCGGGCAGATAATAAGGAAAGTACACAAGCCATCTATCCGAACCGCCAAGAGCTTCTTTCCGACATCGCAGGGGCATACAAAGCATCCATTCTGGCCTTCTATGAAGCCGGCTGCCGCAGCATCCAGATTGATGATTGCACGTGGGGCGCACTATGTGACCAACAGTTCATCGCAGTGATGCAGCAGATTGGCGTGAATGTGGAAGAGTATGCAAACGAACTTGCGAAATTGAACGAAGAAGTGGTATCCGGCTTGCCGGAAGACCTCGTGGTAACGACTCATGTCTGCCGCGGTAATTATGTTTCGACATATGCAGGAGTCGGTGGCGGTTACGAGCCGATTGCGCAGACACTTCTGAGCATCGATAACTACTCTGGTTTCTACTTGGAGTTCGATACAGAACGGGCTGGTGATTTCAAGCCGCTTCGTTTCCTGAAGGATAATCAGCAGGTTGTACTTGGCCTCTTCTCTTCCAAATTTGGAGAGTTGGAGAACAAGAAAGATATCCTGAAACGGATTGAGGAAGCCAAACAATATGTTGATTTGGATCGGATCTGCCTGAGCCCGCAATGCGGCTTTGCTTCCACGGAAGAAGGCAACCATCTGACTGAGGAACATCAATGGCGCAAGCTTGCGTTTATTAAGGAAATTGCCGAAGAGATCTGGAAGTAATTTAGAGACATCTCTAATAATGCAGAAGTAATGTATTAGGCCAAATTATAAATATAATTAAAGTTGAATTAACCGATATAATAGTAGCCGTAGGGACAATATTCCCATGCGGCTATTTATGTTGAGCGAGAAATCCATAGTATGTAGATCATTAAATAAGATAGAATGTGACTATAGAAAGCGCATCAAGGGGGGTTAACATTAGCCAAAGGTTCGCATACTATGTCTTAAATTAATATAAAGTGGTGAATTTATGAAGGAATTGCACAATCAGAAGAACAAGAAAGTATACTATATGTCCACGCTAACGATTATTGTCCTGATGGTATTCGGATTAATACAGTCCACGACAGGCTGGAACGGAATTACGTTTGGTTATATTATACATATCCTATGTGTGCCGATTTTGGCTATATGTTTACTGATATACCCCAGGTATGGGAGTTTTTTTTTGCGGTTGAGCATCATTATGCTTGTATTTATATACTTCTATGCGCTCATTTATATATATCCCGAGACTTGGACAACCTATATTCTCATTTGTCTTATTCCTGCGCTAGCCATTTTGTTTTTTGATCTAAAATTGTTCTATTTATCTTTGATTATAAATGGAATATTGATCATCCTTACATTTGGTTATATCTTCCTGATTGATCAAGGGGTTGTCTATTCTTATTTGTATGGCGACATGGTAGGCAATCTGATCAATATTATGGCGAGTCAGGTGATCCTGTTTCTTATTTTCCATCTGACCTTTAGCCGAATACGTAAACAACAACTTTATTCGGAGCAATTACAACAATCGGAGCGTTTGAAGATGATTGCTCATCTAACCGCTGCTGTCGCACATGAAATTAGAAATCCAGTAACCGTTGTTCGAGGTTTTTTACAGTTATATGGGGAGGATCCTTCCTTCAGTGATTCGGTGAAAAGCAAGTTCGCTTTGATGATAGATGAACTAAACACCGTCGAGCAGGTTACCTCTCAGTTCTTGACCTTGGCTAAACCTAATAAAGATTTCCAACCGGAAGAAGTGGAGGTAAGAGAGGTTCTTGAAAGTGTAACAGGCTTGCTCACCTCCTATGCGAGGTTATCGGATAAACATATTGATATCCAGGTAGAGAGATATTGTACGATTCTCATTAATACGATCGAGTTCAAGCAATTACTAATGAATCTCATCAAAAATGCGTTAGAAGCTTCGGATGCTGGTCAAACCGTCAAAGTAACAGCCAGGAGAGTGAAACATAACGTTGAAATCAAAATAATCGATGAGGGTAGCGGGATGTCAGAGGATCAGGTAAAGTCACTGGGTACTCCGTTTTATTCATTGAAAACAAATGGGACGGGGCTGGGATTAATGATCTGCTACAATATCGTGGAAAAGTATAAGGGAACGATCGAATATCACAGCTCAAAAGGTCAGGGGACCTCGGTGACTATTCGCTTTTTAGCTAAAACGGTATAGGCGTAAAAATAAGATAGCGACAGTTAGGACAAAGGGATCTTTGTCTCAACTGCCGCTATTCGTCTATCTTGCATGATATCGCCCTTTGGGCACCACCAGCGGTGATCCTGAAACGGGATCATCAATGACCGTACATTCCAATCCGAAAATGTCTTTCACTTGTGGTGCGGTTATGACCTCTGCAGGCTTGCCCTCAGCTACAAGCTTTCCGGTATGAAGCGCAAAGATATGATCCGCATATCGCGCCGATAAGTTGATATCGTGCAGTACCATCACAATGGTCGTTCCGTGTTTGCGATTCAGCTCCGTAAGCAGGTCCAGAATCTCGACTTGATAGGTAATGTCCAAGAAGGTCGTAGGCTCATCGAGAAACAGGATATCCGTCTGTTGCGCCAGCGCCATGGCAATCCAGACACGCTGACGTTGCCCGCCTGAAAGTTCGTCAATATTGTGATTGGCAAACTCGGTGATGTTCATGATGGTCATGGTTTCGGCCACAGCCTCATAATCCTTCTTGGTCCAGCCACTGAACAAGGATTGATGTGGGAACCTTCCACGACCCACCAGATCCGCTACCGAAATACCTTCCGGAACAATGGGAGACTGCGGGAGTAATCCGATCACCCGAGCCAATTGCTTGGGCGGGATCTTGCCAATGGCTTTGCCGTCCAGCGTAATGCTGCCCGAAGTAGGCTTAACGAGCCTGGCCATCGTTTTCAAAAGGGTAGACTTACCGCAGCCGTTAGAACCAATAATGACGCTAATTTTATTACTCGGTATGACAATGTCCACACCTAGTGAAAATGCCGATTGTTCTCCAAGTTCCAATATACTGAGGTGTTTGCCCAGCATCATGATGATGGGTGAGCAGATTAGCACGGTAATCACGAGAGGCGGTAGTGCACTCATCTGAGAACCGTTCAGACTGCCTGTGAGCCAGCGGATTGCGGCAGGAATATCCTTTTCAGAACTAACCAATAGGAGATAGGAGATGACCGCATCAAGCATGGCTTGAATACCAATCCCGATAAGTATTAACCGTCCGATGGAGAACACTTTTCCTCTGGAGAGTACATAAATGAACAACACCGTAGCCAGACCTGCAATCACTGAAGCCAAGGAAACAATGGCTCCGCTTGCATGAAGTACGACGATACAGAACACAGCCGCAGCGCTTGAACCTGACGTGATCCCAATGACATTAGGATTCGCCAGCGGATTCCGCAACATGGTCTGGAAGGTATACCCTGCAATGCCGAAGGCAAATCCGGCAAATAAACCTGTAAGCATTCTCGGTAGACGTATGGTATTTACAGCAAAAGAGACACCTTTGATCTTCTCTCCCGATAGGGAGCTGATGACATCTTTAACCGGATAGATCGTGTTGCCGAGCAATAGCATGGCACAGCAAAGAGCACATGCAAGCACTGCAAGGAGACTGGTGACGAGTATCCATCGGTGGCGTCTGTGACGTCTGCCCGCCATAATAAATTCAACCGATTGATCTTTCATAATGAACGCACTTTCGATCGCATCGCAAGGATGATTAATATTGGAGCACCTATAAAGGCAGTAACAACTCCGACCTCAAGCTCTCCAGGGTTGCTGATGAGTCTGCCACCGACATCGGATATCGTTAGAATGATCGCTCCAGCTACGGCAGACATGGGTATGACAAAACGTAAGTCAGGACCCAGTATAAGGCGTATGACGTGAGTGGATAACAATCCAATGAAACCAATAGGTCCAGCAAGTGCAGTAGCTGCACCACACAACAAAACCCCTGCAAGAGCCGCAATGAATCGAAGTGTTCCTGTGCGAACACCAAGTCCTGTTGCAACTTCGTCACCCAGCGCCAGCGCGTTAAGGGCAGGTGCGGATATAAAACGCTTTATAAACTTGATAATGATTATCAATATCAATAAATATATCTTTTTATTAACGGCAGTGTCAATGAAAAAATTGTAAAGGCCCATATTATATTAGGATCACATTCCTTGGTAAAGTAGTCCCATACTCGTTCTTAATGGAACAGTTATAGGATGAGAGCCGGAGGGTTTCTATATAGATAGGATGAAGTTTCGTTCCAGATCATGGTATATTTCTAGTATTAAATAATGTAGGGAGATTCTATATGCGTAATCAATTCTTAAAAAAGTTGATCGTTTTATGTTTGTTGTTTGTACTATTACCGACAACGAGCGTTTTGGCTGCGTCGCTGATCAAAGACCCGGTCCTAGCCAAAGTTATTCGAACAGAGTTGGACCTGTCGGATAAGAAGGAAATAAAGGCTGGCGATTTGAAAAAATTAAAATCCATGTATGCTATGGATACGAAGAGTAAGATTTCCAACCTGCGAGGTCTTGAGTATGCCGTTAATATAACGGATCTAATCCTACCCGGCCATAATGTGAAAAATATTGCACCGCTCACCAAATTAAAAAAACTAGCATTTTTAGCTTTAGAGGGGAATCAGATTACAGATCTATCTCCACTTTCAGGTTTACGAAATCTGCAAACTTTATATATGGACGATAACAAAATCAAAAGCCTGGCTCCATTAAAAAATATGCATAAGCTGAGAAGTCTACTCGCCAGCGGTAATCAGGTGACCGATCTAAGTCCTCTTCAGAAGTTAAAGCTGGAATGGATCATTATGAATGATAATAAAATCCACGATCTAACTCCTTTAAAAAATCATCCGACCTTGGAGTACCTTTATGTAGAAGATAATCTCATTGAAGATATTGCAGTGCTCGAAACCGTCCCACATCTGACAGAGGTATATCTGGCTAACAATCCGTTGAATGAACGTGCTGAGCAGGTAGTAGAGAACCTGAAGAAGAAAGGCGTCGTTGTAAGTTTGGTAAGCGAAGAAGCGGATCAAGCGAAGTAAATTCTGTTTGAAGATGTATATGTACGAAAAGGTTAATCCCTCATTATCGTGAACAAAAACAAAGAAGGCCGCAGATATTCTGACGGTCTTCTTTAGGTATGCTGGAAAGAAACGCTCCGTAACACTTTATCGCTCCATTCCCAAGCCAATATTATTCCACTTCGATCTCCTTCACCGTCTCTCCCTCAACCAGCACCGGCTGATAGTAGGTGTTCGTGGGCAGATCCTTTTTGCCTTGCAGATTCTTGATCACCCAGTCGGCAGCATCGCGGCCCATTTGCTCTTGGGGATGGGTTAGTGTGGTAAGCCGAATGTTGGCGTTCTTGGCAATATACGAATTGTCCTGTCCAATGATGGATAACTCATCCGGGATCGAGATGCCCAGTTGCCTGCAGGCGTTCACGACCTCCAGTCCGACCTCATCGTTATAACAGACGATCGCGGTGAGCGAATCCCTGTTTTCGTCCAGATATGCTGCTAGATTAGAAGATAACTCTGGTTTCGATGCGGTATCAAAGGAGAGTACTTGCTCAGGATGGAACCGTAACTTCGCTTCACCCAGCGCCTTGATGTACCCCTTCATCCGGTACTTTCCTTGTAGGTCATCCATTTTCGCAATAATGCCGATCTGGGTGTGGCCTTTGGCGATCAATTCACGTGTGGCAAGATAGCTGGATTGCACGTCATCCAGACAGAAGAACGGAACTTCCAGCTCTTCATAGAACGCATTAATCATCGTAAACGGCACATCCTGCTCTTTGAACGATAGGTAGTATGCAATGTTGGGATTGTACAGATTACTTTTGGTCGGTTCGACAATCAGGCCATCCACGCCGTAGGAGAGCATCATTTCGAGTGCTTTTTTCTCCTGCGCTACATCATTATTAGTACTGGCCAGCAGTAACGAGTAGTTGTCCTCATTCAGACGACTCTCAATGCCGCGGATAATGGACGGAAAGATGTAATCCGAGATGTATGTCGTGATCACACCGATCGTTTTCTTCGACGTATTGCCGCCTGATCGTGATCGATACTGATTGCTAACGTAAGTTCCTGAACCCTTTTCGCTTCGTAAAAATCCTTCGTTTGACAACTCCAAAATAGCCTTCCGCACCGTCTGGCGACTTACGGTGTAGCTTTCCTGTAATGCCAACTCGGTGGGGATCTGTTCGCCTATGCTATATGTCCCCGAGAGGATATGACTCTTTATATCATCAATGATGACCTGGTATTTTGGCTTCACGTAGTCCACTTCTTTCATCGTTACTCATCTATATAAACGTGATTGTTCAAATAGTTGTACGTACACATTCTAGCATGATTCAGAATAGATGAAAATAAAACCGGACATTTTTCGAAATGAACCGTACATATCCGGGCTTTTTGCATAGAGGTGTACCTTACAGCATAGCCGTTTTAGAGCTATATAAACCTTTAAATGGTCAAATAGAGCACATTATGTGTCCTTTGTAAGTATAACTATTATATATTATTGACAAATGTACGTACAAAAAATATACTAAGGCTGTCAGAAAAGGAAAGCGTATTCTTTGAAAACACAACAGGAAGCATGTATACAAAATTCATGATTAGCTACAGCCATAAGTAGAAGCTTCACCTTATATATGCATCCTTTGGGATGTGAAATCGCGACCGGAGAGGGGATACACGTGATTATGAGTCAACTGGACTTGAAAGAAGCCATTAACAATGGGGCTACTTCGCTTGGAATTGAATTTGGATCAACGCGGATTAAGGCGGTGTTGATTGACGAGCGTTTTGAAACCATCGCGTCAGGCAGCTATGAATGGGAGAACCTCCTGAAAGATGGATATTGGACGTACAACCAGGAGGATATCATCACAGGTCTGCAAACGGCTTATCGTGAGATGAAGCAAGATGTGGAACAGAAATACGGAATCACGCTGCGAACGGTCGGGTCTATCGGATTCTCGGCCATGATGCACGGATATATCGCATTGGATAGCGCAGGTGAATTGCTGGTACCTTTCCGCACCTGGCGTAACGCTACGACGGGAGCAGCTGCAAGGGAGCTAACGGAACTTCTGCAATTCAATATTCCGGAACGCTGGAGCATCGCCCACTTGTACCAAGCGATTTTGAACGAAGAGGCACATATGCCACGGATCGATCACCTGACAACTCTGGCTGGATACATCCACTGGTTGCTGACGGGCAATAAGGCGATTGGGATCGGCGATGCATCAGGCATTTTCCCGATTGACGAGGCTACACATAATTACCACCCATCCATGATCCAGCAGTTCGATGAACAGATCGCAGGCAAAGGTTATCCGTGGAAGGTCGAGGACCTTCTTCCCAAGGTATATCTCGCTGGTGAGAATGCAGGTGCATTGACGGAAGCGGGAGCCAAGTTGCTCGACCCTTCGCAAGATCTGCAAGCAGGCATTCCGCTCTGCCCGCCAGAAGGCGATGCCGGAACGGGTATGGTGGCAACAAATAGCGTGAGAAAACGTACGGGGAACATCTCCGTTGGCACATCCGTATTTGCGATGATCGTACTGGAGAAGGAATTATCCAAAGTGTATCCCGAGATCGATATGGTCACCACGCCGGATGGTAGCCCAGTAGGGATGGTGCATGCCAACAACTGTTCCAGTGATATCAACGCATGGGTTGGATTGTTCCGTGAATTCTCTGGGGCGATGGGATATGAAGTGGATAACGGCAAGTTGTTTAGTGTGTTGTTTAACAAGGCTTTGGAGGCAGACCCTGATGGTGGCGGCTTGCTCAGCTACGGTTACTACTCGGGTGAGAATATTACGGGACTTGAGAAGGGCCGTCCATTGTTCGTCCGCTCCCCGGAAAGCAACTTCAATCTGGCAAACTTCATGCGGACACATCTGTTTAGTGCATTCGGTGCACTCAAGCTTGGCATGGACATTTTGACGGAGGAAGAGAATGTGGCGATTGACAGTATTTTGGCGCACGGCGGTCTGTTCAAAACTCCTGTCGTGGGACAGCGGATTGTAGCTGCTGCGATGAACGTACCGGTGTCGGTAATGTCTACCGCTGGTGAAGGCGGCGCATGGGGCATGGCGCTTCTGGCTTCGTACATGATCAACAAGGATCAAGAGGAGAGCCTGGATGTGTTCCTAGAGCAGAAAGTCTTTAACGATGTTGAGGGAGTTGAAGTGGCGCCGGATGCATCGGATGTGAAAGGGTTTGAAGCATTTATCGAACGCTACCGGAATGGGCTCACAATTGAGCAGGCAGCAGTAGATCATCTGGTAGAGAACGGGAGGGAATAACATGTTAGAACAACTGAAAGAAGAGGTATTCCAGGCGAATCTGGAACTGCCCAAGCACGGACTTGTGAAATTCACATGGGGTAACGTCAGTGCAATTGATCGGGAAAGCGGTCTGTTCGTAATCAAACCAAGTGGCGTCAGCTACGATACGATGAAAGCAAGCGACATGGTTGTGGTCGATCTGGACGGTAACGTCGTGGAGGGTGAGATGAGACCTTCCTCGGATACCGCAACACATGCCGTTCTATATAAGCATTACTCGGAGATTGGCGGCATTGTGCATACACACTCCACATGGGCGACCATCTGGGCACAAGCCGGACTGGACGTACCTGTAATGGGGACAACACATGCGGATACGTTCTATGGGGCGGTGCCTTGTGCACGTTTCCTGAACCAGGACGAGGTTGATCGCGGATATGAAGCGGAGACGGGACGCGTCATTATTGAAACGTTTGAACAGCGTGGGATTGATGTTATGGAAGTTCCAGCAGTACTGCTACATGGTCATGCACCGTTTACGTGGGGGAAAGATGCCAAGTCTGCGGTGGTGAACAGTGTCGTGCTGGAGGAAGTGTGCAAAATGAACCTGTACGCGCGGCAATTGAATAACTTCGCGAAGGAACTGCCGCAAGGCATTTTGGATAAACACTATCTGCGAAAACACGGCAAAGACGCGTATTACGGACAGAAATAATTTGGTTATGTAGCGATCGGTTGATAATAATTCAAGCGAATAAGTTGTTTGTAACTACTACCAATGAAGTTGTATAAAACTTTTACACGATAACGGAGAGTGCAGAACCGATCTGGAGAAGCAACGCGTTCGCGTTTATCACAGGATTTTCCCTTTAAAAAAGGGAATCAAAAAATCCGGGGATAACCAGCGATCGGAAGATGGTACTGCAATCAGAGTGGTAAGTGTAAACCCATTTGTTCAACGATAAAAAAATGAAATGAGGATGATTATATGTCAGCAACAGCAGCAAAAGAATTCTGGTTTGTCGTCGGTTCACAGCACTTGTACGGAGAAGAAGCACTGGGCGAAGTAAAAGCCAACGCACAGAAAATCACAGATGCCCTCAATGCCAGCGGCGTTCTGCCATACCCGCTCGTATTGCAGGATTTGGCCGTAACCGCGGATAAAATCACAAGCATCATGAAAGAAGTTAACTATCGCGACGAAGTGGCTGGTGTCATCACGTGGATGCATACATTCTCCCCAGCGAAAATGTGGATTCGTGGTACGAAGTTGTTGCAAAAACCTTTGCTGCACTTGGCAACCCAATTTAACGAAAGCATTCCGTGGGCAACCATCGATATGGACTTCATGAACCTGAACCAAGCGGCACATGGTGACCGCGAATATGGCTTCATTAATGCCCGTCTGAGAAAACAAAATAAAATCGTTGTTGGCTACTGGGAGCGCCCAGAAGTGCAGCAGCAGGTTGCAGACTGGATGGACGTAGCGGTAGCTTATAATGAAAGCTTTAACATCAAAGTGGCGCGCTTCGGTGATAACATGCGTAACGTGGGCGTGACCGAAGGCGATAAAGTAGAGGCACAGATCCAATTCGGATGGACGGTTGATTACTTCGGCATTGGCGACCTCGTGCAATATGTGAACGCCGTAACAGAGCAGGAAATCGATGATCTGATCGCTCAGTATGGAGACCTCTACGAATTCGATTACGGTACGAATAGCAAGGAAGCTTGGGAAGCCAGCGTACGTGTGCAAGCGAGCTATGAGATTGCGATCAAACGTTTCCTGGACGAAGGTGGATACAGTGCCTTCACTACAAACTTCGAGGATCTGCATGGCATGAAGCAGCTTCCGGGTCTGGCTGTACAACGCCTGATGGCTCAAGGGTACGGATTTGCCGGTGAGGGTGACTGGAAAACGGCTGCGCTGGATCGCTTGCTGAAAATCATGGCCCATAACGAGAACACAGGCTTCATGGAAGATTACACATACGAGATGGCCACTGGACAGGAAGCTATCCTGCAATCTCACATGCTTGAAGTAGATCCGACACTTGCCAGCACGAAACCAAGAATCATCGTGTCCCCACTGGGCATTGGCGATCGTGAAGATCCGGCACGTCTCGTATTTGACGGCAAAGCAGGTGAAGGTGTCGTGGTATCCATGGCAGACTTCGGTACACATTACAAACTGCTGATCAATGAAGTATCTGCATTTGAGCCAACCGTTCCAGCACCTAACCTGCCGGTAGCACGTGTTCTGTGGAGCGTTAAGCCGAACTTCCAAGATGGAGTGAAAGCATGGATCGAAAATGGTGGTGGTCACCATACGGTTGTATCCTTGAACCTGACGACAGATCAGATCGTGACGTATGCGAAGCTGGTGAATCTGGAGTACGTTATTATTAAGTAAAAGTGGATTGGCAGCTACTGCCTGAACTCATACAAATTCTTTCTCTGTGGCCGGGGGTTAACCCTCGGCCATTTGTTTGTTATGCTGAGAAGCATGATGTGAGCTGAACAGAGGTATGCTTTTTCATCGAAAAGGGATAAGAAATGGAGGAGGACAGATATGTACACAAAAGAAAGCTTAATGCAGCAACTAGAGCAGCTTGGTTTGGATGGGCAAGGCACGTTGCTTATTCACTCTTCAATGAAGAGTTTAGGTGAGGTTGAAGGTGGAGCGGACACGGTGTTGAATGCCTTTAGCGATTATATGAAAGACGGATTGCTGGTGCTTCCCACCCATACATGGTCTACCATTAATGCGGATAACCCCGTGTTCCACGTGGAAACTTCTCCCTGCTGTGTGGGTATTCTGCCTGAACTATTTCGTCAACGTCCGGGCGTAGTCCGTTCGTGGCACCCGACGCACTCGGTAGCGGCACTAGGACGCGATGCAGAGGCATTTACGAAGGATGAATCATCTCTTCGACACGCCATGTGCGAGAGGTTCCGCATGGGGGAAACTGCTCGATCGGAAAGCAACGATCTTGTTAGTAGGTGTTGACTTGAAGCGGAATACATTTATCCATGGGGTCGAAGAGTGGGTGGACATCCCTGGCAGAATGACGGACAAGCATGAGATGCTTTATACGGTTTTACCAGATGGAAGCCAGATTTCAGTACCATCACGGAGACATTGTGGATTGTCATGGTCGGAGCATTTCTGGAAAGTAGATGAGGTACTGGTTCACGAAGGTGCGATGCGTAAAGGAAAACTCGGCGATGCAGTTGTTAGAGTGTGTGATGCGTCTAAGACAGCAGAGGTAATTACGGAGATGCTCAAGGATAATCCGGACTTGTTCTCGGACAACGAACCACTCATTACATCTAATTATGAAGTAGATCTAGTTGGGATGAGTCATGAAGCATATCTCAGAAACGAGGCGCGTTATAAGCTGCAATCGGAGCATTTGGTCGCAGAGAAACAGGTCGCTGAAGGCGAACGGTTACTTAATCATGAGCAAGTCATAGCCAAAATACGAGAAGAGTAGATGCAGCTTGATCAGCAGGTGAAGTCCTACTGCCGGAGAGATTAACTCCGCGAATGGTTTGGATCATTTGAATAAAACAGGTTGCAGGCTGGCCGCTCAGTTGGATATGGGCGGTTTTTTTTGTGGAACAGTCATATTCCTTCACAAAAGCGCAAAATAGATCAGCATTTCGATCAGAGGTTGGTTGGACTTCCAGTGTATGGGCTACTCACCCTTATGGTGGTGTGATAAGATATGGTTAAATTAACCAATAAGTTTGGCGTAGCAGAATTGTATAGGTGTTTATTGAAGTTATATATAAGTATCACATAGAATCATGAACAACCATGTTGTCATTGTAGCATCTAAGAAGGAGAAGATTCGTGAACCCATTAATATGGTATGATCTCTTTTTATTCGTCCTATTGTTCGGTGTAGGTGTATATGTGTTTGCTACGGTTAGGATTACGAACTTACATAAGGTGTACTTTTTATTTCACGGGTTGATGATGCTCTGGCCTTTCTGTCAATTTGCGAGTACGCTCACGGATGATTCGGGCTTACAGTTGTTCTATGTTACCTTATCTTTCGTTGCGGTCTCCTTGCTTGGGAGCGGGTGGCTTCTACTGACGATCTTTATTACCGGTTATTCAGAGCGTTTGAGTGCAAAAGGAACCTTCTTGCTATTTGTCCCAGCAGTGATCGGGGCTATAGGTGTGGTCGCAAATCCATGGAACGAGTTCGTCATTCCACTGGAGGGCGGGTACATCGAGCGGGATTACGGCCTTTGGTTCTGGGTTGTGATGACTATTCTGGTGAGCTATTTCTTAACTTCTCTCGTAGTTCTATTCCGGGCGGTGTATTCTTCGCAGACGTCTGCCATGATCAAAAAACAGGTGAGAATCACCCTGTGGGGCATCCTTGTCTTGGCTGTTTTTGCAACGATCGATGCGATCCTAAATGTTGTTCTAGCCCGCTGGTTGCCGATCATACCTGGCATGACTTCGCTGGGGATCTTTCTGTCGGACCTGTTCTTTGTCTATGTAATCAAAAGATACAATGTGTTCGATCTGGTCTCCATCGCCCATGAGGACGTAATCAATACCATTCCTTACGGCATCCTGGTACTGGATGAGAATGAAGTCATTGTTGAAGCGAACAAAGCCTCCCGATCTTTTATGGATCTGCATGTGGGGGATTCTTTTGATATGGAGGTATTTCTGGAGTCTGTTCAAGTTGTGGGCAACTGTCAGGCGCTCGTGAATCACTATAAGAAAAAAGAAAATACCCTCTCCCAGATTGAAGTGATCGTGGAGCGGGACAACAATATCCGGCACTATATCCTGCAATCGTCTCCGATTGTGGATTCGGCTCTTGTGCCGATCGGTCATATTCTCACGTTCCAGGATGTCTCGCAGGAGCGTTTCTACGTGAAAGAGATGAATCGCCAGAACGAGACGCTTCAGGAGCGCAATCAGGCGCTGGACTTGATACGTCAGGAGTTATCCGAAGCCAATCGCAAACTGGAGGAACTCGCGCTCACGGACAGTTTAACCAATTGTTACAACCGCCGCTATCTGACCCAGCAGCTAACACATGAGGTGATCACCAATATTCAATATAAAACACCATTCTCACTCCTGCTGCTCGATATCGACTACTTCAAGGAGATCAATGATCGCTACGGACATGTCATCGGGGATGAAGTGCTCGTCCGTACGGCGGAAGCCGTCAAACAATCCATTCGCAGCACCGATATTCTGACGCGTTATGGCGGGGAAGAGTTCATGATCTACCTTCCTCATACGGAGCATGATCTGGCGAACCAGATCGCGGAGCGCGTGAGAACCGCTGTGGAGTCCAACCGCATTATGGTGGATCACGAGATTAAGCAGGTGTCGATTACGATAAGTATTGGGATTCTGTCCTTTGAGGATTTTGAAGTTGAGCATGTGCCGGACAATCCGGAGGGGTACTTGACTCAGCTGTTCGCTGCGGTGGATAAGGCGTTGTATCAGGCGAAGCAGAATGGGCGGAACAGAGTGGAGTTTGCAGAGTTTGAGCGGGTGGATTTTTAGTTAAAAGAGAAAGGGAATTTATAGGTACAAAGACTATATTCGTTATTTGGATAAAAATGGTATATGAAAATGCAGATCTTTTCGAATATATCAATGAAGGGTCTATAAACTGCATCATAGCAAGACACAGTATTTCTTTAAATTACCAATCACATTTGATAGAATATATATTACATTCAAATTATTAGAATTCCACCATATAATTAGTTTTTGACAGTCCTCAAGCATTAACTCTGATAAGACTTTATTTGATTATACTTTGGTTAGGACGATGAAGATAAGTCTACATTAAGTCCAAAATCAGACAACCATTGATTTTGGTTTTGAGCCTTTATTATTAGAATATTATTTTAGGTGGGTTGAAATTATGAATCAAGCTAATGACATAAAAAAATTAGCAAGTGTACTTAAAGAGGATGGTACAATTTTATTTGTTGGTTCTGGAATATCAGTATGGTCAGGCCTTCCAACATGGTATGGACTGGTGAAAGAATTGTCTGATTATGTAAAAGAAGAAGGTCTACCATATGAAAGCATTCTTCAAGAAGCTTCAACTAACCTACTAAGTGCAGCAGGAATAGGGCAAAGACAGTTATCTCCACAACAATTTAAAGGGTTTATAAGACAAGTATGCCGAGTAGGCACTTCTAGACCAAGCATTGTACACGAAAAGATAGTAAAATTAGGTTTGAGAAATTTCATTACTACTAATTATGATAAGTTACTTGAGGAAGCGTTACGTTTGTATAACAACGACGCCACGTTTCAAGTTATAACAAATCGTCAGCCAACAGATTGTGCATCTATCGTCCAAATTAGAGCACGTGATTTTGTTTTCAAACCACATGGTGATATCGATGATACAGATAGTATTGTCTTAACACATGAACAATATAGATTTCTATATGGTGAGGGTAACCACACTATAAGAACATTAGAAACCCTATTGCTCACTAGATCTGTTGTTTTTATTGGATTCAGCTTAACAGATGCAGATTTTATATATATAAAAGATAATTTAGAAAATACTTTTAAAGGAAAAGCTCCTCATCACTATGCCATTATGGCGGACGTTACCGATGAAAAAAGAAAGTATTTACTAGATGTTTTAGGGATTAGGGTAGTCAATTATCGGACACTTGATGGTACAAATGGTTCTAGGGATCATAGTCCTCTTTTAGAAATTTTAGATGAGCTATCTTTTCCTCACAATAGTCCTCAAAGTATCGAACTAAATTCGGAAAATTTTGATTTAAGTGATTCGCAAATAATATCACTTCTAAGGTATGCAGCAGGGTTAAGCTTTCAATTAAAACATTCAGGAAATATAGAATTTCCAATAAATGCATTGAACGATAAATCAAGGCCGCAAGTAAGCAAAGAGATACAACTGTTGCTTAACGAGTCATTGAATGGGACCTTGTTATTACTAGGCAGTCCTGGTGCAGGAAAAACACACCAACTAAAAAAATTATGTAATAATTTAGCAGAACAGCTCAAAGAGCAATGCATAACTGAGACGTATAAAGAAAAAAAATTATCCGTTCCTGTATATATTGACTTAAAATCATACAGCGGAAATATTTGGAGCATGGTTGAAAATCTTATTCCTGCAAATATAAATCTTGAAGAGTTGATTGAATCCACTAATTGTATTTTTATACTCGATTCTTTTAATGAGATGCCAAGAATTTTCTCTGAAGATGGTAAGTATGAAAAGGATTTATCGGATTTTTTTGGTAAAATTAGGGATTCGAAAGTGATTATTGGTTCAAGAACTAATGAAGGAATTAAAATAAACGATATTATTGAGTATAAGTTAGAAGAGATACCTTATGAATATGTAATAGATTATATAGATGTAAACCATATAAAAATCAATGGTAGACTCGGTAGGCATGTTATCAAATTATTACAAAAGCCTTTTTTCTTTAAATTACTTCTTGAAAAGAAAGTAGAAATGAAATCTTTTACATCACCAAACTCCATGTTTAATTCTTTTTTTGAAAATATCAAAAGAAATATTAATAAAAAATATGGAATTGAAATTGATTTGCTATATGTATTGAAATCAATTGCATTTTTTGCTATTAACGAGGGAGTAGAAATTATTCCTCTGAAAGAGGTCAAGTTAAAATTTAATATGGGTCTGCAGTTTCTTAAAAAGAATCATCACTTTTCTGCTGATAAGTTACTTCAGGCATTAATTGATGAAGAAGTACTGATTCCATACCCGGGAGATAAATTGTCATTTTTTCATCAATCAGTAACAGAGTATTTAGCTGCGATGGAACTCAGCAATATTTATAACATTTCTCCTGAGGTTCTAGAAAGTTGCTTGATCAATACCAGGTGGGATCAAACATTATTCTTAACAATAGGATTTTTATCCAAAGAAAACTCAGCTAAATTTATGGCTCAAGTATTAGAAAAAGATATCATATTGGCTATGAGAGCATGTAAGTATGTGGAATATGATTACGAGATGTTGGTTACTAACATTTTAGACTTTATCGTTAAGAATTCAACTAATATGAAGAGTCTAGAATACTTTTTCGAATATGCAATGACGGAGCTGCCTGTCGGCGCTATACATGAGGAACAACTAAGAATTCTCTTGAAGAAAGGGAATTTGTTGGGAATGTCTTCAGCTGAATTACTTCAGAGAATATTAGGTGATGAATTCAAATCCGAAATGATATCCCTAATGATTATAAACAGTACAGATTATAACTTTGTAACCTCATTAGGCCGTTTATTAGCCAAAAGTGTTGTATGGGAAGATGTACTGCTTATTTTTAGTAAAATGAAAGAAAACAATTTATCTGAATATCACGGATATTCAGAAGCTGTGGCAGAAGTGTTGGCTAAATTTGAGATAAATGAGATTAAAGCATTATTTCCACAAATAGATATATTAAATGATTTAGAAGCAGAAATATATAGTAAGTACTTAGGGAAGAAGAAAACAGAAGATGCAATATATGAACTTATACAACTTGTAAAGTTAGGGTATAAAGAAGCTATATTTCCGTTGTATCTAAAAATTAATAAAGTAGAGTTCAATGTTCAAATGCTTGATGAGAACTTAGTTAATTCTATACTTAATTTTATGAAGCAAGATGACTACAGTAACTATGTTATAGAATTACTTGAAAAAGTATGTAATCTACAACCTAATTTTAAATTATATATTAAGTGGCTTAAAACCAGTGCTAAGAATCCACTGAAGTTATCTATGTTATTTATTTTAAGAGATGAACTAGAAGAAAAAGATGAGTTTTGGAGCGAATACTTGGATTACATCAATATTCCAGGGAATAATGGGGTAATTATTCAACATTTTAGAAATTTGGATTGGTCAAACAGAGAATATATATTCAGATCAATTTTAAAAAGTGAAAATATCGAACTTATTTTCCACTTTTTAAAATCTGTTAGGTTCAATGAAGGTTTTCAATATGAATTAACATATGATGAGATTTTTGTTCTCATGGATACTTTTGTTAATTTTGGGAGTCAAATAGGTAGTGATAACTCTTATTGGCTTTCGTATTTGATAAATGAATTTATTTTAAATAGAAGTAATAATGATACTCAAAAATCCTTATTAAAATTCTTTAATGAAGAAGCAGGAATTTATAGAGATTATTTAGTAGATATAATTTATGGTTTTTCTTTTGTGAATACTGATATGCTCTCAGTCGATGCTTTAAATTATTGTCTAGGCAAGTTATCAACTAAGAGGTACAGTGGATTAAATAAGAAAAACTTGGGTGGGATATCTACTGATGATTTTATTAATAATCAAATATTGCCTTTAATTTCAACGGAAAATCTGTTGTTAAGAGATAATATTAAAGAAGTACTGAAAGAGGCCGGTAAACTTCATAGAAAAAGGTACTTAAATACTAATACTCTTATAGAAAACCGTTTTGAAGAACTTTAACACTTAATGAATTTTGTATGGAGATACATGTTTCACATATAATGGTAAAAAATGAACTCATATAATACTATTGTTTCGAATCACGCTAAGTATATAATTCCGACAACTTTTCAAATTAAAGTATACGAAATATTTCACTAGTGATCTTTTGAAGAGATTGTAGTTGTGCGTTATTCATTTTTCCAGTTCCAATGATAAATTCATCAATAGTTTTTTGTCTGAAGATATCATCGGTATTCTCTAAAAACATTAACTCACCAATTGAGACATCTAGGGCGACTAGAACCTTCTCCAGTGTATCTATGGAAAAGTTTCTTTCGCCTCTTTCTAATGCTCCAATATATCTATAATCTAGCCCGGCAATATCAGCCAGCTTTTGTTGAGTAAGTCCTTTTGCATTTCGCATTGCTCTAATTCGTGTACCTATTAATTGGCGTAACTCTGACATTTGAACCACCTCATAATAAGCTTAGATAAGATGAGTCATAAAAGTCAGGTTAAAATATATAGCAATAATGGTGTTATTTACGTATTATAAGTAGTATAATAAACAAATATCATTACTTCACAGGAGTAATTAGAAATTCTGTTCGCCTATACTATCAAAGGAGGATCTCCTTTTGCGAAAATCTATCCTAAAATCACTCAAACCGGACATTATTGTTGAAATGTTGGACATGGCTGTGGCTTTTGAAAATTGGAACAAGGTGATGGAGAGGGCGGACATGTTATATCAATGTGTGCAGTCGATCCATGAAGAGCGGCAGGAGTATCAGTCAAAGGGAGTGCCTGCACCACATATACACATCGAGCGGCCCTTGGTCTACTATTACGGGTTCAGTCACTTAATGCGGGGTATGGCTCACCGGAAGATGGGACAGGTAGATCAGGCGCGAGCTTGTATCGATCAATATGCAGAACTGGGATCGATGGAGGATCTGGATGAGGTAGGTATGCAGGTGGTGCAGGAGTTCAGGCATAAGGCACAGGTGAATCGGTATGCTCTTGAGATAGAAGCCGGGCAGGTGCAACTGCTGGAGGAGTTTGTGAACTTTTTGCTTGAGCATCCGGAGGAAGGGTTGGCAGGTCTGAAAGTAATTACGGAAGCAGCAGTGCGGCATAGATGGCAGATTGATCGGGTTTTACAGGTGTTCGAGGATCAGATACAGGGTGTTGGTAGAGAAGAGGGTTCTTTAAACAACGATGATATGTACCATTACTGTTATCAGCGGGCTCTGTACGAACAGTGGATGGGAAGGCCGCAGGAGGCTGTGGAGTTCATTTTGCAGGCGATCAGGTTAGCGTATAAGCAAGGGATGGATCGGTATTTTATAAGATGCACAGCATTGTTGGAATCATTGAGGGAAGAGGCGACAGCGGAGCAGATTGGGCGGTATCGGGTGATGCTGGAGGAAATGAAGTAGGAGAGATATTTACTGAAAATGGTAGGATATGCCTTGAAGTGGGTATATGCATATAGGACCATAGCACCGATGAGGAGCATAGCTTTTGTATTTACCATGGTGAAATCAGGATGTTAGCCGGATAGTTTACATATTACACTTCTGCTAACATAGGATAATCTTATTTCGAATGAGCGGAGAAACGTATGAGTACAATCAAAGTTACCCCTGAACAACTACATCACGTATCGAATCAGGTGGATCAAGCCAGACAACAGTTGGAGAGTATACGAAGTGATCTGACGAGACAGATCATGTTCGTTCAGATGATGTGGATGGGTGCGACGCAGGAGCGATTTTACTATGAGTTCGAGCAGTCACGACCTATACTGGATAAAGCGCTGGAGAGTATGGTGAACACATCGAAGGAATTGAAGGATATCGCCACGCGTTTCCAAGATGCAGATGCTCAGAAGGTAAGTGTGGGTGGTGCAATTGGAGCAGTCGGTGCCGCAGCTATGATGACCAAGTCAGCAGGTGGTTCAAATTCGGGCGATAAGGGCTATCGGATGGCGCAAATCAATATGTTTGGTAAGTGGGTATGGATGCCTGTCAATGAAAATGGTGTTGCGGATCAGGCTGCTCTTCAGGCGTATGAGAAGGATCAGGGACATCTAAATTTCAATCTTATGCAAGCTGTGAACGTTGAACCGCCTGGGGAAGATATTTTTGCGTTACAGATCAAGGCGTTTGAGATGGGGATTCATCCTACGACGGGAGAGCCTGTATCAGATAAGTATGCTCAGATGATGGTGACCTCTCTGAAGTTTAGTCAGATATTCATGGCGATTCAGATGGTTCGTGGGAGTATGCCGGGCGGTAAAGGGCCTTATCGATTGCCAGCTTCTAATCCGGCTGTGGCGAAGATTAAGCAGCATATTGAGGCTGCTAAGGTGAAGAGTGATAAGGCGCAGACTGTTACTCTTGGGAATACAGAAAAGATTAAAAATAATGGAACTTTAGTTAAGGAAAAGAGTAAAACAACGTACACTAACCGTGCTGGGGCTGAACTCACATGGGTAGATCAACATCCAAAGAATATTAATCGGGATGTTGATAACTTTCTGGGTAGCTCCAACATTGGTAAAGCAACCGAAGCAAAGGTTGCAAATTTTGTAAGAGACGAAACAGAAATTGTTGGATTTGGACTAAAAGTATTAAAAAAGGATGGTCAAGCTGCCGGAGATTTAGATGTTGTTACAAAAGATGTGATAATTGAAGTGAAGGCTTCCATTAAAGCAGTAGACTCTGAGCAATTTTTGAAAATGACTCAGCGCGATCATCCTGATTTTTTCAATCCTGAAAACAAAAAGGTTGTCCTATATATCGATAAACCCTTGAATAATCTAAGAGATGAACATGAGAGCATGTTAAAAGATATTAAGTCTTATGGCGTTACCGTCGTCAATTCGTTGGACAAATTAAAGGAGGTAATAAAATAAAATGGGAACCACTGCATTTTTCTTAACGGAGCGTGAAAAGTATACGCCAGAAAAGTTTTTGTCTGATACTATGATTGCAGCGTTTAACTCCGACAACCGGATTATTTTTGATAATCATAAAAACCTTGAAAATGGAAAATTCTCTTCAACAACGTTGAACATACTGGCTCATTCCTACAACAGCGACGAGAATAATCATCAATTCATTATGTATGTGAAGGCAAAGGAAAATAAGAGTGTAATATTCAGTGACTATGAAGATCTTGATTTGGATTCTGATCACGAACTCATTCGAGTAGGTACAATAGAAGAAGTGTTTGGAGCAGAAGAGGTCATTCTTCGTTTCGTTTATGAATACCTGAATCTTAATAGATCCGACTATTTTTGGGTGGCTGATTACGATTGGGTCTTCACCTGGGAAGATATACAAAAGATAAACTCAATGACGTATGACTCTGATTGGTGCTATAAAGATCCGAAAATGATTTGAGCACTTGATAAGTGGGCTCTATATACTTGCTAATTTTTTTAAGAGTTACCGAGGGACGGTCAGTTTGTCATTAACTCGGATTGCAGAGAGAAGCCTGATATCTATGATTGGTCTTATGATTTACTGCATGGAGACTTTATTGAGAAGGATATGGTAGGGTTGATTTGAGAAAATTGCTCTATTGATGCATTCATGACCGGAGGGGTAGGATTGGGTAAATTAATTAAAGATATATACTCCGTAGATCAAAATGTTCAGACAGAAAATGCCGATGCTCCTCTGGATCAATGGTACGATAAGCTACTCAATAAAGCAGTAGATAAGCTTGACTTAGAAGATGTTAGTAGAATGTTGGGCCAACATGTATTTATAGATCTTGGTATAGAAAAGGCTATAGAAATTTTATCAGAAGATCCCCTTGCCGGGGAGATGTATGATGGACATCTGTTGAAGCTTCTTTGTTCTATTGAAACGAATAATTTCAGAGACTTATTACAACTAAAAAAATTACTCCAGACTATCAAGAGTAATCTTTCTCAGTTCGAATGGGCTGATGAAGAAGATCAGGAAGAGTACGCTGAGTTATTAGAACGTTTTCTGAAGAAGGTTAGCGTTTAAAGTTGTGATAACAAAATTGAGATAAAGTGATGTACTACGAGGTAAACTAATGGCTAAAAAAACATAGTAAAAGTAGGTGAGAAGCTTCAATTACAGGAAGTTGATTTTCAAAATCATGAATTAACTGGTGTGTGTTTCGAACAATCGTATATGACTAGCTGTATTTTTGATAATCTTAGTCTGAACAACATAGATTTCCATGCCTCAGTTTTAAGTTAGTCAACGTATAACGACGCAAAGTTAGTGAATTGGATTGTCAACAGTAAATTAGACAGCTTTTTTAAGGGTTTCTTGGCGATACTGAACAGGTGGAGAGAAATTATTCCAAATATGTGTTATAGTATATTCGGATGGAAAATACAATACTTTGAATTTCTGTGAACAAGAGGTGGAAAACAACTATGAAAAATAGAAACATAACAGGTATTGTAGTGGCCATAATTTATTGTGTTGTTCTTTATGTTTTTTTAACTGATGCCCCCCCTGGTGAAGCTCCAAATAATCCGTTATGGATTTATTTATTGATTCCAATTGGAGCTATTGTAATTACGTCTCTTTTTGATTATGTGATCAAGTTCGATTTCTTCAGGAAAAAGAAGAAATAGAAGTAAAGAATGAATGAAGGATAAAAAATGATAGGATCAAAAATTTCTAAAACATTTTTTGCAGGAGTTCTGCTCTCTACATCTATCTCACACCAGCCTTTGCTCAGGATCAGGTAGATTTACCATCTTCTTTGCCAGTGTCACAAGTGGACAAAAGCCTCTTAGATTTAGTTGAAAGCACAACCAGTAATTCTGTAACTTTTACAGATGGTTCTACATTAGTTCAATATGACAATTACTATATTGCGACCGATTCAAATGGAGAAGATGAGTTAAAAATTACAAAAGTTGATGATAGCAAAGTAAAGTATGAAAACCTGCAAACCGGCGAAGTGAATTATGCAATCAAAAAAGTTAGACCCGTTTATGAAGATCTCAGTTACGCTCCACAGGCATTAGGAGATGATTATGTATATAAAGGCAAAGTAGAAAATTCAACTGAGATAATATATGCCACAGCCTCTGCAGTAGCAGGTATACTTGCTTCCTTTATAGGAGGACCTGTAAGTGGAAAAATAGCTGGAATACTTGTAAGCATTGGCGGTTATTATCTTTCTAAAGATGCACCAGGAGCCTATTGGATAACAAAAACATACACTAAAGGTGTTTCTAGTGGTTACAGTGGGACTTTATCCATTAGGAAAGACCATCACTATTATAGATATCATGATTATACTGGATTTATTAATACTGTTTCGACAATTCAGATTTGCCAACCTTATGGTTGTGGTACAGTCAAAGAATTGTGATCTGTTAGAAATAAAGGTTGATTGATGTTAAGTCCCAAACTATAACCCCTTTATTAAAAGAAGGGGGTTAAACTTTTGGTAGGAATCATGAAAATAGGGTACTTGTAATGAAAGTAAATACACCGCCTTCCGCATAAACTCGATTTTGTTTAATCCTTAAAGTACATCGAGGTTACTGGTCACATTTGCTGGAAGACTACGAAACTGGATTGTAACTCTTCGAGTAATCTTGCAAGGTTCTACATGTAAACAATCCCGGATCGCAAAGAAAATGCCCACTAATAAAGCCCTCATATGTAACAAAAAACATGAAGAATCCGCTCTCATTTGAGAGTCGGATTTTTTCTCGTTTCACCACCAACATAACTCTTGTCAAAACGTAATCATTACGATATGATAATACTCATTGTTTAGATAATAATTATTACGATTAAGAGAGAGGGGCATTACCTTGAATAAAAAGACGCCACTGTTAGCGCTGGTCTCCTTGGCTTTGAGCGCTGGACTGTTGAGCGCCTGCGGATCATCGGAGTCCAGTCCTGCTGCGCAGCCATCCACCGCTAAAAATGTTCACTTCCTATATAACTTCTCCACCAGTTCGCTAGATCCGCATGTGGATTCCAGCTATGTGCCGCTGCGCGCGGGCATTACGGAAACACTGGTTCGTCTCGATGAAGAGAATCTGACGGTTGCTCCATGGCTCGCCGAGAGCTGGGAGAGCGAAGACGGTCAGCATTGGACGATCGACCTGCGAGATGATGTGACCTTCCAGAACGGCAAGCCAATGACAGGTGAATCCGTTAAGGCATCCCTTGAGCGGGCACTGGAAGAGAGTGTAGCGATCCAGAACGCGCTGAAGATCGATACGATTGAAGCCGAGGGCGACAAGCTGGAGATTACCACAACTCAGCCGTTCCCGGAGTTCGCTTCCGAGCTGGTGAACCCCAACACGGCGATTATCGACGTGAGTGAGCCGGACATTGTGAACAAACCCATTGGTACGGGACCATTCAAGCTGACTTCTTTTACCCCAGGCAGCAAGCTGGAACTTGATCGCTATGATGAATATTGGGACGGAGCATCGCCTCTGGATTCCATCACGTTCTCATTCAATGAAGATGCCAATGCCCGTACACTAGCGCTCAAATCTGGGCAGGTTGATATCGTATACCGTCCAGAGGTCGAGAGCCTCGAATCGCTCAAAGCAATGGATGGCATAACTGTGGAGTCTACGTCGACGTTCCGTGTTCATCAGATGACGACGAACATGCAACGGGAGAGTATGAAGGACATTAACGTCCGTCGTGCGGTCGATGCGTTGATCGATCGTCAGGGCATCGTGGACACGATCCTGCTCGGATACGGTGAAGCGGCCATCGGACCATTCCTGCCATCGCTGCCGTTCGCGCCGACTTATGCAGAGACTACTAAGCAATCCGGGCCTGACGCCGCAGTGAACTATCTCGAAGAAGCGGGATATACACTACAAAACGGTGTAATGACCAAGGACGGCAAACCATTGCAACTGACGCTGCTGACGTATTCGGCTCGTGCCGATCTGCCACTGATTGCTCAAGTGTTCCAATCTGATGCCAAGAAGATCGGCATTGACGTCCAGATTCGCCAGATTGACACGCCGGAAGATTATATGGCATCCAACCGGGACTGGGATATTGCGACGTACAGTAATCTGACGGCTCCTCGTGGGGATGCAGGCTATTACTTGAATGCGACTTACCATCCTAAGGGTGCTCTTAACTTCAGTGGATCGGAAGATCCGGAACTGACCAAGATCATCGACGAGCTGAATCTCACAGTTGCACCGGAGAAGCGCGCAGAGCTTGCCGAGAAGGCAGCCAACTACGTGCATGACAACGTGCTGAATTCATTCGTACTGCATCCAGGTACAATCGTGGCCTATAACGGCAAGAAGATTAAGAATTGGGTTACAACCCGCAGTGAATATTACATGATTACCAATAAGCTGGATGTGATGTAATGTTTCGCATTTTGCTTCGAAAGTTCCTTGAGGTATTTATCTTCTTGTTGTTCATTATGTTTGTGAGCTTCCTGTTCATTCGTCTGGCTCCCGGTGATCCCGTGCTGACGATATTGAACGTAGACGAACTGTCCGTTAGTCAGGAGCAGGTCGAAGCTATACGGGAGGAGATGGGCTTCAACGACTCCCTTCCTGTCCAGTTCGGCAATTGGTTACTCGATTTTGTGCGACTGGACTTTGGCGTGTCGTATTCGACCGGCCAGCCTGTCATGCAGACCCTAATGCGTGCGCTGCCGGCTACGGCTGAACTGACGATTGGCGCGCTGCTGGTCATGCTGGTCATAGCGATCCCGCTCGGCTCGTTGTCAGCGCTACATCGCGGCAGTTGGATTGACCGGGGCAGCCGGATGCTGTCCATTGTGGGTGCTGCGGTGCCCAGCTTCTGGCTCGGTCTCATCCTGATTGACATGTTCGGCGTTCGCTATGGCAATCTGCCGACCATGGGCCGGGATGGGTTCGTCTCACTTATTCTGCCATCTCTGACGCTGGGACTTGCGATCTCCAGCGTCTATGTGCGTCTTCTACGCTCCAGCCTGCTCGATTCACTGAGTCAGGAATTCGTTCGTTCTGCTCGGGCAAGAGGGCTTTCTGAAGGTCGAATCTTCCTGCTCCACGCGTTCCGTCACAGTCTGCCGCCTGTTATTACGGTATTTGGCGTCAGCCTCGGCAGCCTGATCGGGGGAGTCGTCGTGATTGAAGTGTTGTTCGCTTATCCGGGCATCGGCAAGCTCGTGGTGGACGCGATCCGCCAGCGTGATTACCCACTGATTCAGGGTTACATCCTGATCATGGCCATCTTGGTATTCCTCGTGAATACGGCGGTTGATCTATCTTATCGTTATTTGAATCCTGAAATGAAACTCAAGGAAAAGGAGGCCCACCGATGAAAACCATGCCCCTGCATGTTCCGGCCAAAAAAACTAAAAAACACGGCTGGCAGGCGATCATTGGTTTGCTATTTGCAATGCTAGTCATCGCGGCCTCCGTATATGCCTTTTTAGTTCTGAAACATGACCACACGTTAACCGATCTGCGCGGACGATTGCAGGATGCTAGTGCGCTCCACCCGTTTGGCACGGACCATCTGGGTCGTGACGTACTCACACGCCTGCTTCTGGGCGGTGGGCAAACGCTCGGTTATAGCCTGCTGGCACTCGGCGCTGCACTGCTGATCGGCATTCCGTTTGGCTTGATCGCAGGATATAAGCGTGGCTGGGTGGATAAGCTGTTCATGCGGATTGCTGATGCTTTCCTTGCTTTTCCTGATACCATTGTCGCTATCGTGCTAAGTGGCCTGCTTGGTGCAGGCATCGGCAATCTGGTATTAGCCATCGTGATCGTGAAGTGGGTCAGTTATGCACGTCTCGTTCGCAGTACCGTCTTATCTGAGTCACAGAAGGATTATATTCGGATCGCCCGGACTAACGGATTGTCGGACGGTCGTATCATGAGAAAACATCTGCTTCCGCATATCGCAGGTCATGTACTCGTGCTGGCGAGTCTCGATCTAGGCAAGATCATCCTGCTCATCTCGTCACTGTCCTACATCGGCCTTGGCGCACAGCCGCCAACACCTGAATGGGGTGCGATGCTGAACGACTCGCGGCCTTACTTCCAGTCTCGGCCGGAGCTGATGATCTATCCGGGCCTTGCCATTGTCTCGGTAGTCCTGCTCGCCAACATGCTGGGTGACTATCTGAGAGACCGGTTTGACGTGAAGAAGGAGGTGCAGCCATGATTCTCTCCATTGAAGAACTGAGCATCTCCAGTCGGGATCGTACTATTGTAGATCACGTCTCTCTGGCTGTTCGCGAAGGCGAGTTCATGGCACTGGTTGGACAGAGCGGCAGCGGCAAAAGCTTGCTCTCGCAAGCGATCGGTCGTCTGCTGCCGCCCAATCTGCATGCGTCGGGACGCGTGATGTTCGAAGGCAGCAACCTGCTCGAACGGAAGCCCAAGGAGATGCGCGCCCTGCGGGGAAGCCGCATCTCGTATATTTTTCAAGACTATCAGGGAGCGTTTACGCCATTTCGCAGCATTGGCGGACACTTTGATGAATACCAAAAGGTACATGGGGAAACGTCGTCTGCCACCCGCAAGAAACGGGCGGAGGAAGCGCTGGAATCGGTTGGCCTTGGTGCTGAATTGCTTCGCCGCTATCCGTTCCAATTGAGCGGTGGACAGCTTCAGCGGGCTTCGATTGCCACATCGCTAATGCTGTCTCCTCGTCTGCTAATCGCAGATGAGGCAACGACGGCGCTCGATAGTGTATCCGGGCATCGCGTGTTGGAGTTGCTGGCACGCAAGCAAGCGGAGACTGGCTGCGCCATTCTGTTTATCACACACGACTGGCGCCATGTTCGCCGCTATGCCAGCCGCTTGGCTGTCATGAAGGAAGGACAGATCGTCGAATCTGGCGGCAAGCATCGCATTCTTGACCATCCCCAGCATGAATATACCCGCCAGTTGATCGAGGCGGCTCCCGTCCTGAGCCGCTCGCTGAAGTCGGGATTGAAGGAGGCGGGAACGGAATGAAGACGACCGCAAATGAAGAACGCCGTGGACTTGTGCAATCCGAAGAATCCAGCTTGCGAAACCATGACTTTGCTAAAGGTGTAAACCATGCAGAAACGGACAATGCAGTCATAGATACTACGGGTACAGATCATGCGAATACAAATACCGATATAGATACCACCGGTGCAGAGACTGCTTCATCGTCCGGCATCCTCGGCAATCCGGTGCTTCACGTGGAACATCTCAGCCGAACGTATGCAGGTGCTGACCGACCGGCTGTGAATGATATTTCCTTCGCCCTGAATCGCGGCGAGTGCCTTGGACTGGTTGGTGAGAGCGGCTGTGGCAAGAGTACGCTAGCCCGCTGTCTGCTACGGATCGAAGATGCAGATCAGGGCTCGATTACATTGGACGGACAGGATATCGCACGGCTGAGCGGCCGACGGTTGCGACCTCATCGCCGGAAGATTCAGATCGTATTCCAGAACCCGATGGCTGCACTGAATCCGAAGCTCAAGATTGCCGATTCGCTGATCGATCCGTATGAACAACTTGGACGGAGCGCCGAGCTGTCCCACTTTACCTATACGTCGAAGGATGCTTACGTCCAAAAGCTACTTGAAGCTGTCGAGCTTCCAAGCGATTTGGCTGGACGATATCCGCATGAGCTAAGTGGTGGACAGCGTCAGCGCGTAACCATCGCGCGTGCCATTGGCATTGAGCCTGACGTTGTCGTTCTGGATGAACCGACAGCCAGCCTGGACGTGATCTCGCAAGGTGCAGTATTGCAGTTGCTTACTGATCTCCGGACAACGCTTGGTCTGTCATACGTGTTCATCTCGCATGATCTGGCTGCTGTGCATCGCATGAGCCAGCGTATTATCGTTATGCGAGAGGGTCAGATCGTTGACCGCTTTGGCGCGGATGCGTTGTTCGCAGAAGAACGCCATTCATATACGAAAGAACTGATTTCGATCTTCTGAGTACTTCCTGAAACGCCGTGTGCTGTGATGGTCATTTTTAAATGAATATAGAGCCGCTTTACGAGACATTTGAGAGCGGCTCTTAGCGCATCCATTTTCAGACTATAGAAGCTATATACCAACCGCACATTAAACGTATAGAACGTCATAAAAGACGTCTATATTATGACCAGGATGAGAACTCAATTTATATCAGCAGTGCTCAAGACAATCATGACATTTTATCGCCCAAGTCCCACTAGAACGGGGCTCCTTTCTTTGTTTTGAACAAATATATCTTTCAGGCCTATAACCGGGCTAACGTTCCGATGTAAACTAGCGTATACTGATGGAATAGCAAATATCTTGAAATTGCATATTTAAATTGCTCTATATTATTGATACACTAGATCAAGGTTATATTCATTCAGAGAAGGTGCGACCCCGTTCAAGAATGGGCTTGCTGCAAATGCCAAATCGATAACGCTTACATCCTTTTGGCAAATATAGGATATAAGGACGGTAGACATGAGCCAGGGACAAACGAGTACAGATGTTATCTTGATTGGTGCCGGAATTATGAGTGCAACTTTGGGAACTTTGCTAAAAGAATTGGCACCAGACTGGAATATTAAGGTTTTCGAAAAGCTAGCCACTGCAGGAGAGGAAAGCTCCAACGAATGGAATAATGCCGGTACCGGGCATGCTGCATTGTGCGAACTTAACTATACCGTTGAACGACCAGACGGAACCGTAGATATTAGCAAAGCGATTAAAGTGAATGAACAATTTCAGATCTCAAAGCAATTTTGGTCCTATCTCGTCAATAGCCGTCTGATTCGTAATCCGCGGGACTTCATTATGCCGATTCCTCATTTGAGTTATGTACACGGAGAGAGCAATGTCCAGTTTTTGAAAAGACGTTATGACTCCTTGTCGAATCACCCGCTGTTCGCAGGCATGGAATTCTCGGATGACAAGAAAGAGCTGGCGAAATGGATGCCGCTAATGATGAAAGATCGTACAAGTAATGAACCTGTTGCAGCGACCAAAATTGACTCCGGTACGGACGTTAACTTTGGTGCTTTAACGCGTATGCTGATCAAACATTTGAAGGAACAACACGTGGGTATCCACTACCAACATAGCGTGAAGAATATGAAACGTACCAGCGATGGATCATGGGAATTATCCGTGAAAAACCTGAAGAGCGGTGCAGTCGAACGCCATAAGGCGAAATTCGTCTTCATTGGCGCGGGCGGCGGAAGTCTACATTTGCTCCAGAAGACGGGCATTCCGGAAGGTAAACATATCGGCGGATTCCCGGTCAGTGGGATCTTTATGGTGTGCAAAAATCCAAAAGTCGTGGAACAGCATCATGCCAAAGTATACGGCAAGGCTTCGGTAGGGGCTCCGCCGATGTCCGTTCCGCATCTGGATACCCGTTTTATCGACAATAAGAAGTCGCTGCTATTCGGGCCGTTTGCCGGGTTCTCGCCGAAGTTCCTGAAGACGGGTTCCAATGCTGACTTAATCACGTCGGTTAAGATGCATAATCTGCTTACGATGCTCGCAGCAGGTGTCAAAGAAATTTCTTTGACCAAATACCTGATCCAACAACTGATGTTATCCAAAGAACAACGTATGGCTGAATTGCGTGACTTTGTTCCGGGTGCGAAAAGCGAGGATTGGGATATGGTTCTGGCGGGGCAGCGTGTGCAGGTCATCAAGGATACCGTCCAAGGTGGCAAAGGAACGCTCCAATTCGGTACGGAAGTGGTTACGTCTGCAGATGGAACAATCGCGGCTTTGCTAGGAGCATCACCAGGTGCATCCACTGCGGTTCAGGTCATGCTTGAGATTCTTCAGCGGTGCTTCCCACAGCATATGGAGGCATGGGAGCCAAAGATCAAGGAAATGATTCCTTCCTATGGCATATCACTTGTGGAGAACCTGGATCTTCTCAAAGAGGTTCATTCTTCAACAGCCAAGGCGCTGGGGTTATCGGATGAAAAACATGTCATGCACGTATAACCATTCGCTTATCGTGTTAGATAATAATCAAGCCAAAGAAAAGAGAGCTAAGCCGGGGCGAAACCCGTGCTTAGCTCTCTTTTGGTTTATTTGGTATATCAGAACCTGAACTTGAGCTTGGAATTGAACTTGAACATGTCCGCTATCATCGCGTTCCCCTAGACCTTACACTTAAGCATATGGATACGGATCGTACAGTATGTCTGCGGTAGAGTCATAGAACGATCGTATCGCTCAGACTCCTGTGTCGCGGTCCAATGGGATGACAAAAGATACTTTCGTACCTTGGCCCGGAGAACTGACGATGTTCAAGCCTTGTCCGTACATCTGAGTCAACCGGCGATGCGTATTGGTTAATCCGATGCCACCAGTTCCTTCTGGTCCTTTCTTAGGCCATGCCAGGGCTCGTTCAATCTGCTCAGGTTGCATCCCCGCACCGTCATCCTCGATTTCAATCAAGGTACCGTTAGTTTGGTTGATGATCCGGATATGCACGGTTCCACCCTCCACTTTGCTGAGAATACCATGTCGAACGGCATTTTCAATGAGCGGTTGAATGGTGAGTGGCGGCAGGGATAGATCAAGATCATCTGGAATATCCCAGCTGACGTTCAACCGATGCATAAATCGTTCTTTCTCAATGTAGAGATAGGCGCGGGAGAGATCCAACTCATGAGTGACCTCAACCATTTTCTCCGAATTGACAAAATGAAAGCTGGTCTGAAGATATTCGATAAAAGCATCGCCCAGTTTCTGCATTCGCTCCGTGTCCATCTCACTAAGAACCATGATTGAATTGAGCGTATTAAAAAGGAAATGGGGCTGAATCTGTGCCTGTAAGTAAGCAGCCTCCATGCGCAGCCGCTCATCGATGGATTGTTTCAGCACGATCAGTGATCCAATGCGATGCCTTAACTCAACGGCATCAACAGGCTTAGTGACATAGTCTGTAGCACCAGCCATGAATCCGGCATAGATATCGGCCGGTTCGTTACGGGCCGTCAATAACAGGATGGGAAGCTCAGAGACCGAATAACGTTTGCGTACGTTCTCGGTCAGTTCATAGCCAGACATATGAGGCATCATGACATCGGCAATCAGTAAGTCCCACGGCTCCTTATCCAGTAATTCGAGTGCCTCCAGCGCCGAGGCCGCAGGTTGAATATGGTACGGTTCATTCGCAAGCATGGAGATCAGTACTCGCAGGTTCACAGGATCATCATCGACGGCAAGAATACGGGCGGCAGTCTTATCATGAGATATGGTTTGCTGCTGCGGCTCCGCAATCGCAACTTCATCAAAGCTGTGAGCGTCCCATCGCTGCTCAGTCTGGTCAGAGAGCGCTTCGGTATCTTCCCGTGGAAGTGAGATCTGGAAGGTCGATCCTTGCCCGGGTAAGGATTGAACCGTGAGCTGTCCGCCATGCAGTTCAGTGAGTTGCTTGCTAATATTTAGACCCAGGCCGATTCCTCCACTCATGCGAGCCTCCGGGGTTCCTTGTTCATACGCCTCGAATATTCGCTGTTGTATCTCTTCACTCATGCCAACGCCTGTATCCGAGACTTGGATCATGACGTACTCTCCATGTTCCCGAACAGATACAGTAATGGTACCCTCATCGGTAAATTTGAGTGCATTATGCAACAGGTTGTAGAGTACCTGAACAAGTCTTCTCTCATCGGCTTGAATCAACGGCAGTGATTCAGGAATATCTACCTTCATTTGGACAGGCCTTCCCTCTGCCATAAATCGAAACATACCAATCACACCTGGGATGACAGATGCAAGGGAAAGTGGTTTCTTTTGAAGTTTAATACGTTTCTCCTTCAGACGAATGACATCAAGCAGGTCATCAACGAGTTGAGACATGCGTCGACCGATGGTAACTAACAGTTTCATGTCTTCTGCCTGCTGCCCACCTGATTTACGCCGTTCACGGACTGCAATGCTCTCGGCAATATTGATGATGCCATGCAGCGGTGTACGCAGTTCATGAGCCGTATTCACAAGAAATTGATCCTTCTGCCGATCCTCCTCTTTGAGCTGTTCGTACAACTTCTCAATCTCACTTGAATTGCGGAAGTATTTCCTGAACCAATAGGCGGAGAAGCCGAATATGGCTGCGATCACATCAATCGGATAATACACATTGGTGATTTCATTAAGTGAATTCACCATTCCCCACATCGCACTTGATAAACTACTGGTTGCCGCAAAGAGTAAAAAGCCTGCGTCACTTCGCTTCTCGGCTACCATTCGGAAGAACAGGTACACAGACCAGGTAATCGCAAACACATAAAGGAACTTAGAGAGCCCAGTCTCAAGTACGTGGTAGATTAGTGTCACTGGTGCAATTAGCAAAAATATACAGTATATACTAAGCACGCTGGCATAGACGCGGAATAGTCTACTGCCTTGTAAACTATTGGAAAAACTGTTGGCCATCTGTAGAAGAAAGAACGGGAACAATGAGTAGGACAACACTGTGGTCTTGACCATCCAAGTGAAGTTGAGCGGAATCCAGTTCAATAGAAGATTGTCATGGTCAGATATGACCGTTATGGCAACCACCAGCATCAATAGAGAAAACGTCAGCAGGACTCGTTGCTCTCGGTTAAAAAGGAATATGACACAAGTATACAGACTGTGAAAGATTAGTATGGCGAACGTAGTTTTTTGCAAATCGATAGATAATCCTCGTTCGCTTGCGATGGCATCTGGAGAACCAAAATAGAGAGAGCGTGTGATTCCACCGCTATACGGATTGTCAAAATTGGATGTCTGTACCAGAAGATTGAGTTCGGTGGAACCGTCAAGCGTATAGGACGTCGTAAATGCAGTCCTTTCTGGTCGATAGGCTTCGGCATGGGTGGCAGGTTGACCGAATTCGGCAACAATGGCCCCGTTCATCTCGATGATGGATGATGTCTGGATTCTCTGAGCCCAGAGAGAGACTTCCTTCACGGATGGATCTAGAAGTATACGGAGACGGTACGTTCCATATCCATATGATGAGGATTGCTGCAACGCATTCCGCCAGTCACCGGGAACTTGAATCGGTGTGGATGGGCTGTCCACGATGTTTACGTCCCGATTAGAGATGAACGCATGGGGATAAAATTCCCATTCTCCATCCAGGGATATGGGTGAAGCGTTGGCGAGATCCCAGCCTCGAAGATCCAACACGCCTTCAGCTGGTTCAGGATGTTCGGGTATAGTGAAAGACTCGGACCATACCCAGCGAAAACCAAGTGAAATAGACAGAAATAAAATCGATAGCACTACATAACGGGGTAACTTTTTATAGGTTATTGGTTTCATGGCAGACTTTAGTTTTCGACACTTTCCTCCAAATTCCTGCATGCCCTTTGAAAGTGAAGGTCATTTTTTTTGAATACCGGAACATAGATTCTATATTTAAATGATAGCGGTCCCACGTCAGGATTTATGGTAAAATGATAGATTAAAGGATGATCAGTGAGCCAGAGGAGTTGTGCATATGAGAGTGATTTTGGTAGATGATGAATATCTCGCTCTGAGCAGGTTGAACAAACTGTTGCTAGAGAGAGAGGATTGCGAAGTTATCGGCTCTTTTTTGACGGCACAAGAAGCCATAGATCAGATCGAACGTCATCTGCCGGAAATCGTCTTCATGGACGTTCAGATGCCGGGGATGAACGGGATCGAGGCGACTCAACGTATCCGTGAGGTATCTCCTGGGACAGAGGTTATTTTCACAACAGCATATAACGAACATGCACTGACGGCCTATGGGCTTGAAGTGATCGACTATATCATGAAGCCTGTAACACGTGACCGTTTGGAAAAAACGATGAAGATCTATCAACGCCGAAGTGTGCCAACCATCCAGAATATGGAAGAAGGGCCATCCATGGTAATCCGGTGTCTTGGGATGCTTCAGGTTCAACTGCATCCGAATGAGCCGCCGAAGCATATGAAGTTCAGAACAAGTAAAATCAGAGAGTTATTTGCCTATTTGCTTCACCATCGGATCAAACCGATTAAACGGGATAAGCTACTTGAACTATTATGGCCAGAATTGGATGAGGGGCGAGGCATATCCAATCTGCATAGTGGCATCCATCGCTTGCGCAGCATGATGAACGAATTCATGGGCGAGGACAAGATGTCCATTCGCTATCAGCAGTTTGGATATCTATTGGAAACAGGAGAATTCAGGATTGACGCGGAAGAATGGGAGAGTCGGCTTAATCGATTGCCTCCATTATCCTCGTTTACAATGGCCGAGCATCGACAGACCTCAGATCAATATGAAGGCAAATATTATGGCGAGGACGATTACGTATGGGCTGAGCTGGAGCGTCAGCGCTTGCATGCACTTTGGCGTAATCATGCCATGCAACTTGCACAATATTACATTGATCTGGGACAGAATACGGAAGCACTCACGCTATATCACCGGGTACAGCAATTCGAGCCATCATTGGAGGAAGTCTGCCTGGCGTTAATGAAAACGTATGATCGATTAGGCAATAAAGATCCCGTGAACGCGCAATATAATCAATTGGTTACTGTGTTACTACAAGAGGCGGGCATACGCCCTGGCTTGGAAGTTGAGTTGTGGTACCAACAATGGAAAAATTCGAATATGTGATTGAAAATACACAGCCTTGCAGCTTCATTTGCAGGGCTTTTTTTTGTTGTATTCGTTATTGATGTTCATATCGATATTGCACGTTCCTCGGATGCTTTGATTGACAGCGCCGAAACAAGAGCCGCGTCCCAAGGTTACGAGCTGCTTGTGACGCCGGTTGATTTGGATCTCATCTTTACGAAAGATGGACAAACGGTTCGATCTGGGCAACTGAACGGCTATGCACCGAAGTATATTGCGCTTCCGGAAGGGATCGACCCGAACCGGATTACAACAGGGGTAATCATTAACCCGGACGGTAGCATCTTCCATGTACCAAGTTATCTGGAATCCGCAGGATTTTGAAGATGCCAGATCCCATTGGGGCAAAACCGATGTGAACAACATCGCTGCAAGATTAGATTTGCAAGGTAACGGAGATAACACATTCTCACCGAACCGTCAGGTTACTCGTTCCGAGTTTGCCGAGATTGTTGTGCTTGGACTAGGCTTAATGCGTCAGGATGCACCACAGAATCTATTCCCTGACGTTAACGATTCCGCATGGTTCCGCTCCGCGGTAGCCCTTGCGAATGAATTGGGTATCGTTCGCGGTTACGATAATGGGAACTTCTACGGTAATCAGGAAATTACACGTGAGCAGGGATTTGCCATGGTTGCTCGAGCATATCGTCTGATTGAACCAGAAGCAACAATAAGCCCGGATCAGATGTACTCTGAACTGGAACGTTACAGTGATGCAGCGGATGTATCAAATTGGGCCAAAGAAGATGTAGCCCAGTTGATTGCAGCGGGAATCATCCAAGGTAATGGGCCAGAGGTTCTGAGTCCGAAGACAACGATGACCCGTGCTGAGGTCACCGCATTAATTGCAAGAATGTTGAAAGTAACAAATTTAATTGATCAATAAACACAATTTAAAACGAAAAGCCTTTGCTGACATTGGGGGTCGGCAAAGGCTTTTTTTAGTGTTAACAAGAGCAATAAAGATGCTGTAGTTTACAGATACACCCTGCTGGCTTCCTCGTTGAAGAACTGAATGACATCCGGGTACGTAGTAATGTCGATATCCTTCTGTCTCATGAACCACCGCATGAAGATGGTATCCGTGAACATTTTATTGATGATGATCTCGCACCATAACGGGGTGACTTTGAAATGATCCACCAGTGCATGAAGCTCGTCAAAATTAAAATACAGAATATATAACGCATAATTCTGAAGCAGTGTCGTGAAGCAATGGTCACGATAGAGATTGGCACAATCTTCAGCCAGAAAGTCCCTCATGATGTTGAACAACGCAATCCGGTCGCCTTCGTACAGTTCTAGCATTTGATCCACGTCGCTGATTAACGCTACGACGGACTCCAACCCCTTCTCTGAAGGCATACTAAGCTTTGGAGATCTACCCTCTATTACAGCTAATAGCTCCAGTGTCAGGTGTTTGCAGACCTGAATTTCATGAGGAGTGATAACAATATGTTCACTGTATAGCTCTCTATTTTCACTGTAGTGTTCATGAAACGTCGAGAAATAACGCTCCAATGAGATGCCTTTTTGCGTGTATACCAAACGGTTCTCGTTGAATGAGCAGGCGTACAGAGTCTCTTCATTGACGGGATGGGCATACAGGTAGAAAAAGAAGAAAATGTCTCGTAACTGTTGCTTCTGTTCATCGTTGAGTCTGCTGGCTTCGCTCAGTTGGGACAACTGAAAGAAGCTGTAACTTTTCATGAAATCATTCATGTCGCTGTAACAATTATACGTGTTAATCGACATCGTGGTATTAATAGTAAACAACAAATAATATAGGGTGAGTTCGTCATACATATCCAGTTGGTTGAACACATCGGTGAGAACGGGTTTCCCGTTTGGTTTGGCGCCATAATATGGATCTTTGGGCTGGAGCTCAAAGATCCAGTTCGTAAAGGTCTCATCCGAGTGACCATTCAAGAATAAGTCAGCACTATCGTCTTCATATATGCCATATATGAAAGGTTCTGTATGGGCAGGCGGTAGTCCGCGTTTCCATTTGATATTAACATATTCGTTATATAGTGTTTGAAGTTGCATCTTGTATCCTCAGTTCTTGTATGGATTTCTCTCTAACCGTTACGCAGACCATCACATAGGATCGACACTACGCGTTCCGGGAAAACTCCTCGATCCCCGGTTGCCTGAAGCACACCGATCAGCATGATTTTAATGTCCTCAATGCTGGCATCCGCTCGGACAGAGCCTTGTTGCTGCGCTCGCTCAAGCAATCGGGTAATGCCACGCCAGAACTCATTCGCTACCTCTGAGCGGCCAGTGTCTATAGTCAGACTGCTAACAAGAGCATCCGTAATGGCCTTGTTGGCAATTCCCTCGCTTATGATTTTTGTGAAATATTGAAAGAATGCTTCGCCCGGATCGTCGTGATGAAGCATTTGATCGGCCTCTTCCATCAGACGCATCTTGTGGCTGGCGATGACAGCTCCGAACAGATCTTCCTTCGTTGGAAAATGGCGATAGACCGTGCCTATACCGACACCGGCACGCCTTGCAATCTCATCCATTGAGACAGCAATGCCTTCCGTTTTAAAAATTTCATGCGCGACACGGAGCAGCTTATCCCGATTTTTTTTGGCATCTGCACGCATTGCTTTTTCTGGAACCTGAGTGACGATGGCATTAGTATGCGTAACCTCACCGTCAGGAGTAGGATTATTTTTATTAGACATTATGGGAGCACACCTCTTACATAAATATACCCGTCTGTTGATTGGTTGACAATCGGAGGCTGTTCTCCGTTTATCATGTCGTAATACTTTCACCCTGTTGGGAGATCGTGGAATCTGAGATGATGGGTTCACCAGAGGTTCGGGTGACAAACTTCGAACCGCTGGCCTTCAGGCTATTGTGATCCTTCCTTCTACAATCATTGGAGATCATAGGGTCGCAGCTTTCCTGAAGATTTCATTTCAGAGAGGAGGCGTCCAGGCTATCACATTCCTTCCTTCTAACCCTAACCTTTCACGTTATATAGGGATGTGGCTTTCCTGGACTCTTTTATCATGAACAATACGATCTATTTGCGCAGAGCGAACAAACTCATTATCGAATCAAATGAAGGGAAGCAACAGTTGCCAGAGACTCACCTGGCGACTGCCCTTAAAAATATTGAAGCACTCGGATACACCTTCTCGGATGAGTTAATGCAGGCGATGCGGCAGCTGTCCAAGGAACAATTTGAAGCAGTATATATTCAACTTGTGGCTGATCTGAGAGTCATGGTTGGCGCACATGTGAAGTACACACCGATGTATGCAGGATTCCCGATGCAGGTGATGCAAGCGGATGAGGCCGAGTTATATCTTAATGCGATTATTCATTATCTGACTCACCTGAATGTTGTCTATCCGGATCAACCATATGTAGAGAGATTGCCTTTGCTGGAGAAGACGGACTTGAAAGTAATCGGTCTGGGAACCAAGCTAGCATTCCAGACGCTTATCCGCCAGATCATTGAAGCCAAGGGTTCCATCTCGGATACAGATAAGGCGGATATCGATAAGGTACTGGAACAAGCAGACCCAGAAGAGGTGGATGCGATCCTGCCTGCCGAGATTCCGTTCAAAGAAAATGTGGGCTTTGTGGTCGCCTCGCTGTTGAAGCATGAAAAAGCAGGGATGGATCGAATCGGTCCGTATTTCAAAACGGCAAGTGATGTTCTCCGTCTGGCTGTTGCCTGGTCCAATGGTGACGTTAGTCTGGCTGGGGCTTCTCCCTTCCGGAAATTCAAACGGCGTGAGAGACGCCTGCTGCTTGGATTGCTTGAGCAATGCGGTTCAATAACGGAGGATATGCTGCGATATAAGGATCGCTGGATTCGCCTAGGCGAAATTCTTCATCCTTCGGAATATAAGCTTCGGTATCCGCGATGCGAAGAAGCCTTTGATATTTTGCGTAATAATAAGCCGTATTCGACCTTCAACGGAAGTGTGGAGCTTGCTTTCCAATATCGGAATGTCTGGAGTCTGATCGATCTGTTGTCACAGCGTCCAGGTGAATTCGCGAGAAGACTGGATCACTTGCTGCGGATGACCGAAGATGAAGCGTATGTACTGCTGGCCTTTGGTGAAGTTTTGGATCAGGTATCTACCCCCGTGTTGTTGCAGGTGAGACAGCATTTTGCTCGGCGTAATGAACCGCAGGATCTGCGTGTCTTTTTCCCGAAAGGTAATGTAGCCAGAGCTTTTGCCGTTCCGAATGAGCTCCCAGACATCGATGAAGCCACGTGTCAGGATGTCGTGCAATTGTGCGAGCAGGCACTGGTAGAGCGCTTCGCAGCCCTTGCCCCGATTGGGAAGACCTATGTTGATCCGCAGCTTCATGATTATCTGGTGCCCTTTTCCCAGAGATCCGCAAGTAAGGCTCTGCATACCATCGTTCGTGGGAGTCGTGTGCAGATGGCAGAGGGAGATACGATTCGTTTCTTCAACTGGTGGAAAGAGGGGGACGTGGATGGAAAGTCTACAGGGCGCGTGGACATCGACTTGTCTGCGGTGATGTACGATAAGGACTGGAACTATGTGGAGCATATTTCCTATACGAATCTGCGATCCTCTAACTATAAGGCTGTTCATAGCGGAGACATCGTGACCGCACCGTATGGCGCAAGTGAGTTCATTGATCTGCACATTCCATCCATCGTGGGTTATGGTGGACGTTATGTGGTGGCTACACTACTTTCGTTCACCAGTCATCCGTATTGTGATCTGCCGGAATGTTTTGTGGGGTGGATGATGAGGAAGAAGCCGGGGTCTGGCGAGATTTTCGAACCGTCCACCGTAGCTAACAAAATCGATATTACCGCCGATACGCAGATTGCGATCCCTGTCATTATGGACCTGGTCGAACGTACCGTCATCTGGACAGACCTGGCGCTGACAAGCCATCCGGATTACTACAATAATGTGGAAGGCAATCAAAAAGGCATGGTCTTGATGGGTAAAGCACTAACGACATTACGCAAACCTGATCTGCATGACTTGTTCATGCTCCATGCCAAAGCTAGAGGAGAACTGGTGGATACAATGGATCAGGCGGATACGATCTATTCGGTCGATCAAGGTATTACACCCTATGATATCGAGCAGATCATGGCGGAGTATCTGGTTTGACCTGTTTGACTTGTATACTAGCGATATGTGAATATCAAGGTTAGAAAAGAGTAGCTGATGCTGCTCTTTTTTCTGGTTTGGGTGCAAAGAGCCTACAGAATGGTGCAGGTAATGTCGGATGCAAATAGAATGACTTTGCTAAGCTTGAATTAACGTGGGAGGGATGATATGGATACGCTGAGGCGGTTAAATGAAGCGTTGAATTATATGGAGGAGCATCTGATGGACGTCCTGGATATGAAGGAGATTTCCCGGATTGCCTGCTGCTCGGAGTATCATTTTACACGCATGTTCTCTTTTCTTAGTGGTGTAACGCTCTCGGAATATATTCGACGTCGCCGCTTGACGCTTGCAGCCATGGAGCTAAGCCACAGTGACAGCAAAATTATTGATATTGCGTTGAAATACGGGTATACATCGCCGGATTCTTTCTCGCGTGCTTTTCAAAGCATGCATGGCACTACGCCCTCTGAAGCGCGGAACCATGGTCCATCCCTTAAAGCCTTCCCTCGGATGACATTTCAACTGACCATTCAAGGAGGAAGCGAAATGAACTACCGTATTGAAGATAAAGAGGCGTTTCGAATCGTGGGTATTCGTAAAAGGGTGCCGATCGTATTCAACGGGATAAATCCGGAGATCGCTGCGATGTACCAGAGTCTCACACCGGAATTGATTGATACGATTAAAGGGGCATCGAACGTCCAGCCTCTAGGTTTAATCAGTGCTTCGGCCCATTTCAGTGAGGGGCGGATGGCAGAACAGGGAGAACTGGATCATTACATTGGCGCAGCTACGACCAAAGAGACGCCTGAAGGACTGGAACAGTTGGAGGTTCCTGCTTCGACGTGGGCTGTATTTACTGTCGTTGGCCCGTTTCCAGGCACACTTCAGGAGGTGTGGGGCCGGATCTACGCAGAGTGGTTTCCTTCATCCGACTATGAGCTGAGTGAGGGTCCGGAAATGCTATGGAATGAGCACAAGGATGTTACCGTTGAGCAATATAGAAGCGAGATATGGATACCCATTCGGAAGAGATGATATTATCTCTGGATGAGTATCTGCGAACGCAGCTTTTGAAGCTGCGTTTTTTCGTTTTCAGAATTTGCTAACGGATCAATGCGCCGTTTTCATTGCGAATATATGTAATATAATGGTATTATTTTAATGGAATTGTAAGAATTCTTGTATTCAGCAGTGTGTTTTAAGAAGGGGGCGAGCACAAATCGAAATGAAGTGGTGACCTTATACGCAAGCAGACATAACATTCCATGAATTATGGACATGCCCACATAGCAGACATACCGATATGAGACGGAAGTTTCGGTTGTTATACATTATAATGTAAGCGCTTTATAAAATGAATTCCAAGGAGGAATTTACTCATGGCCCAACGTAGTTTGAGAAAGGCACTTGGCTTGTTTTTAATTGTCTTTATGATCGCAACAGCTGCTGTATATCCTGCATCTACCGGACATGCGGCAACCATATATGTTACTGATAACGGCTCCAGGATTGAAGTAAATACCGGATCAGGATTAGTCTATGTGGTGAACAAAACCAATGGAGATATTATATCGGCCAAAATGAACGGTACGGAGCTGAACAGTAACAGGGGATCGCATATCGGATCAGGCTTGGGTTCTTCTGCCAATGTAACTTGGAACACCTCTCCTTCAGGATCAACCGTGTTAATCACGGTATCGACAAGCACCCTAACTCATTATTATGCTTCGCGTGGTGGAGAGAACATCATATACATGGCAACGCATATCACGGCTCAACCTTCGATCGGAGAGCTACGGTACATTTTCCGTGGTAATGGTAGCGTGTTAACAGGTGTTCCGGCGAATTCGAATAATCGGGGCAACACAGGAGCAATCGAGAGTCAGGATGTATTTGGTTTCGCTAATGGTCAGAGTGCCTCGAAATATTATGGTAATGATCAGGCCAAAGACTTATCGGTTCGTGGAGTTACGGGTAATGGCGTCGGTGTATTTATGGCCTATGGCAATCGAGAAAAAAGCTCTGGTGGTCCATTCTTCCGCGACATCCAGTTCCAAAGTGGAACAGAGACGGAAGTATATAACTATATGAACTCGGGACATGCACAGACGGAGAATTGGCGCCTGGGTTTGCATGGGCCGTACGCTTTGATCTTCACAACGGGTGGTACGCCGAGTGTGCCCGATTTCAGCTGGATGGCTGGGCTGAATCTGCAGGGTTGGGTATCCAGTCGGGGTAATGTCGTGCTTAATGGTCTCTCCGGGATGGATACGAGTTATGCGTACACGATTGGGTTCGCCAATAGCAATGCCCAGTATTGGGTGGGTACCTCTTCAAGTGGGGCAGCCGCCAAATATAGCATGATCCCGGGCACATACACCATGACAGCATATAAGGGAGAACTGGCCGTATATACGGAAACGGTTAATGTCACGGCAGGACAAACGACAACTCTGAATACACGTGCGATCAACAATGACCCCAGTAAAGCCTCTAACATCTGGCGAATCGGTAACTGGGATGGTACGCCACGGGAGCTCCTGAATGGACAGACGATTCCGATTCGTCACCCTTCCGATAGTCGCAACCCAAGCTGGGGACCTGTCACCTATGCTACTGGTAGCGCGACCAATCGATTCCCGGCAATCCAGTTCCGTGGTCAGAATTCTCCAACCACAATAACGTTTAACTTGAATGGATCTCAAGCGGCAACTTCTCATACGCTCAACATCGGGATTACCGCGGCCTACAATAATGGCAGACCTAGTGTAACGGTTAATGGACATGCTTTAACCAATCCTGGTGCATCTTCACAGCCCAAATCTCGTAGCTTCACCATTGGTACGTATCGTGGGAACAACACAACCTTTAGCTGGAATGTTCCAGCATCCTACTTCGTGAATGGTTCCAATACCATCACAATTACGCCGATCAGCGGTTCCAGTGATTTGGGTAACTGGTTAAGTGCAGGTTGGGTCTACGATTGTGTTGAGTTGCTGAATTGATTTAAGAATACAATTCAGTGGAAGGAATAAAGGAGGTAACCTGTCTGGTTTTCTTAACCAGGTTCAGGTTACCTCTTTTAGCTTTGTCATCCGAAATGAAAAGATATTGATTCATGATATCCCTAAGGATCTTGCTTTGCTGGAGATGGTGATCCGGATAGTGGTATAATTTTCAATACGTAATCATGAGTGAATGAACGGGGAGGAAAAGAGAATGAGAGATGATCTGTTGGTTCAATTGCAAGAGTGGCATGAAGAAGATGAATTTCAGGAAATTGTAGATGCAATTCAAGCAATTCCTGTGGAAGAAAGAGATTATGAGCTGGTTAACCATTTGGGACGAGCGCTGAATAACTTGGAAAAGTATGAAGAAGCGGTTGAACAATTCCTGACGGTTGCCAAAGAGGGCACAGGTGACCCACTTTGGCATTACCGGATTGGACTGGCTTATTATTATCTGGAACAATATGCTCATGCGTTGCAAGCATTCGAAAGAGCGGATCAATTGGAGCCTGAAGATGAAGATACGCTGGAGTTTCTGGAGTGGATTCGAAGCAAAATGGAGGAGCAGCCTGAATCTGAACCTGAAGGTGAAACGGACACAGAGGTTGTTGAAGAGTTACGTGAAACAGTTGGCGTTGTACCAACCTATCAAACGATTCCCAGACCGGAATCTGGTGAATTCTGGAACGATAGTGAGCAGGCACTGGAGCACTATGTGTCCAACCCGCCAAGTGACGGTCTCATTGACTCTGTGGAGGAGCAATTGGTGTTCCGACTCCCTGCCTCCTACATTGAGCTGATGAAAGTACATAACGGTGGAGTTCCGTACAATCGTTATTTCCCTTTTGCGAACACAGCCACGGGAGCTACAGATTATGTTGAAATCGAAGGCATACTGGGCATTGGCCGTGAGAAACCTCGCTCGCTGGCCGGCACGGAAGGTAGCTGGACTTTGATTGAACGTGAAGGCTATCCTGAGATTGGCGTGGTCATTGCGGTATCTCCTTCAGTGTCAGGAGTTGTCATGCTTGATTATCGTTCATTCGGTAATGATGGCGAACCGGAGGTGGTATATGTGAAAAGGGAGCAACCCAAAGAGATCATTCCGCTGGCACCGAACTTTGAGACGTTTATCCAAGGATTAATAACTCCGGAGGTTTAAAACTCCAATAGAGATTCCTTAAACTGTTGTGTGGAAAACACATCATTCGTTCAGGAGCACTATTGTCTGGAAGGGAGACAGAAGGCGATATGGAGGAACCGATCAAGATATATAACACCGCAGTTGAAGCTTTTCTTGAAGTGATCGGGGGCAAGTGGAAGCCCGTTATTCTGTTCCATCTTACCTTTGGCAAGAAACGTAATGGCGAACTGATGAAGCTGATCCCTGCGATCACCCAGAAAGTGTGACTCAGCAACTTGGTGAACTGACGGAGGCGGGGGTCATTGTCCGTATTTCCCATCACCAGGTTCCACCGAAAGTGGAATATGAGTTAACAGAGTATGGGTGGAGTCTCAAAGAGATTCTCCATCTGATGTGTAGGTGGGGCGATACACACGTGGAAAATGTATATGGTGATCGAGGAAAAATTCTGTTTAAGCCGCCAACTGCTGACCGTTGAGGGACTAAATCAATTAAAGGTTTGGCCTTTCTTAGCTGGTATTGATAGATGTGAAGCGTTTAGTTGGCACAACCATATAGGACCATAGCACTGAAGATTAAGTACGTTGTATTTATCCAAAGAGTAAAATCAGGATGTATAGAAAGATTTTCGACAATATTCGGAAATCCTCTTGATGTAAACGGACATATTTGATATGATGTATTCACGAAAGCTACTCACGATAACGGCAAACTTGTCGAAAGGCAAGGACGCAAAGCTATAGGGCCTTCTTGACGAAATGTCAAATGGTAGCCAGTTACCGAACGAAGATGCTTTTTTTGTTTTTATTGGACAAACATCCATAAGAATCTGTGAAACTCTAATACGATAACGGCAAACTTGTCGAAAGACTAGGACGCAAAGCTAGAGGGCCTTCTTGACGAAATGTCAATGGCAGCCTGGCCACCGAAGGGAGTTTACAGCATGCGAAATGCAGTGTTCGCTATTGTAGGTCTTTTAATGTTACTGATTTGGACTCCGGTTGTACAAGCCGCACAATCTGAAGATTGGCTGAGCTTGGAGCAGCTTGACCGTGGTGCAATCGTCATTCGATATGACGTGAAAGCCGACGTCAAGACGAAGCTCATGATCGCGAAAGGTCAGGAAAAATATACATATGTGCTTTCGCCTGACAAGCAGCAGGAAGTGTTTCCGCTGCAGATGGGCAATGGTGATTACATGGTGACCATGCTGGAACAAGTCAGCGGAACCAAATATAAGATCGTTCAGGAAAAGGCAGTTGCGCTTCAACTGAAAAATGGTAGCAAAGTGTTTTTGAACTCTGTACAAAATATCGATTGGAGTGAACGGGACAAGGCTGCTCAGCTCGCTAAGAAGCTAACCCGATCTGCCCAATCCAACGAAGAGAAAGTACAGGCTGTTTACGAATATATTGTCGGGACAATCCGGTACGACAAAGCTCTTGCATCCAGCGAGTTGACGGACTATCTTCCCGATATCAACCGCACAATGGCAGGGAAGAAAGGGATGTGCTACGATTACGCCTCCTTATTCGCCTCGATGCTGCGGAGCATCGATATTCCGACTAAGCTTGTGATGGGAAATTCGGAATACGTCGATGTGTACCACGCTTGGAATGAAGTTTATTTGAACGGGCAATGGGTAACCGTTGATACAACTGTCGATGCGAGCTGGAAAAGTAACGGAGCCAAATTCAAAATGATTAAAGACGCATCTCGCTATTCTACAACTAAATATTTTTAATTATTGTATGATAAACCCAAGCTTTGGACGATATGTCCAAAGCTTATTTGAGTTTGTATAGAAAATGTATAGTTTCGGACTTTATAATGTAAGAAGCCCATTTGGTTCTTAAGAAAAATACAGACACTAATGAATCGTGCGCCAATAGGAAGTAGTGGAGGTGATGGACTGGAACGTCCCTTACCAGCATGCAATCCTATGGATGTATGGCCCGATTTGCGCACGAAAAGCAAGATCGGAACCGGATATTATGAGGGTAATGTGAGAGACAGAGGGAGAGAATATGAAGAAAAAAGTTAGTAGAATCGTTGTGGTGATGCTGCTTCTGATTCAAACGTTGTTTGGCACCTCCGCTTGGACGGTTAGTGCAGCGGCTGGCGAGCAGGACTCAGCAGCTAGTATGCAGGACTCAGTGGTTAGCGAGCAGGAAACAGCAGTTAGCATGCAGGAATCAGTGACGGATGATGTATATAACCCGCCGGCGCCAGCCGTCAATAATACGGAGGGTATTTTAACAAAAGTTGTGTTAACGGATATGAACGACACCGTGATTGATGCGGTATATAATCCGGACAGCAGGCTGGACATTGGCGCAGCTGTCAATCTCAGTTACGAATGGGAGCTTCCGAACGGACACGGCTACAAGAATGGGGATACAATTACCTTCGACCTGCCACAGCAGTTTGAAATTTTTACGGAAATTGATGCACCCCTCGTTGCCGGTCAAGGCGAGGTTGGCCGATTTACGGTCGATCAGAACGGAAAAGTTGTGATGACCTTCAACGATTACGTGGAGAGTCATTCCAACATCAGCGGCAAGCTGCAAATTCGCACGGAATTTAAGAAGGAAGTCTTTAAAGGAAGCACGGAAATCATTATTGCCATTCCGGTAAAAAGCGGAGTGCAGACCATTATCGTGAATCTGAAGCCAAAGGGCGGAAAGCTGATCGATAAGCAGGGGAAAGCGATTGGCAAGGACCAGATCGATTGGACGATTCAGGTCAATAAGTCACTCGATAAAATCAAGCATGCGGTCATTGCGGATGCAATGCCTGAAGGCCTGGAGCTCATCGCCGACTCTGTGGAAGTTTACCACCTGCAGGTTAACGGTGACGGATCGACGGTCCTTGGCGATAAGGTAGAGGCTGGCAAGTATACGGTCGAAACAAACGGTGGCGCCAAACTGGAGCTTGCGTTCCAGGATGAAACGATTAGCAAAGCCTATGAGATTCGCTTTTCGACGAAGCCTACCGGTGAGCAATCTCGTTTTGAGAACATCGCTGTGCTGTCTGGCGACGGCATGGAAGATGCCAAATCGACCGCTACGGTAACGGTGGACCGAGGCAAATTTCTGGATAAATCTTATCGTCAGGATAAGGACACCGGGGTGATCACTTGGACTGTGAAATACAATTTCAACGAGAAGAAGATTCCAAGAGATCAAGCGCTCATCACGGATGAATTCAGTTCGATTCATGCATGGGTTGCCGATTCGCTGAAGGTGTACAAAGGGAATTCAACGGCTTCCAAAGATCTGCTTTCATCGGATGAATACACCCCTACACCAATGGGCACGAACGGATTCAAACTTCAATTCGAGAAGGATATCGATTCCCCGTATACTATCGTTTACCAAACGAAGCCGGTCGATCGGACGGTCGCCGACGGGCAGCAGGTGAAGAACAAAGTTGTCTCGGGGGAGTCTTCCAAAGAAGTAACGGTTCCTGCCCAAGGAAGCAAGGCTCTGGTGAAAGGTACCTGGAAAGTCGATTTTGCGAACAAAACGGCGAGATGGCTTATTACAGTCAACGGCGATAAAAAACCGGACGGCAGCAAGTACAGCATGGAGAATGTAGTTATTACGGATACGTTCCCGCACGACGGCCTCGAATTCGTTCCGGATTCAGTGATCGTAAAAGCGGACGGAAAACTTGTTTCTGCGGGTGATTATAACATTGAGTACGATAATGCACACAGCGGCTTTATAATCAAGTTCTCCAAGACCATTAACACCACGTATACGATCGAGTATGAAACGAAGTTTAACATCGGCTGGCTGAAGGACAGCAATCTGGACTTTATGAACAGAGCTTCCATGACATGGATCGAGAACGGCGAGAACAAAGGGCCGATTGTACGGGATGCAAGCTTCTCTTCCGACGGTTATACGAAAAATAACGGCGGAAAAGACGGCAGCTACGATCCTGTTCAAAAAGAGATTACATGGAACATCAAGATGAACTATAACCTTGATTCGCTTGCCGAAGCGACCGTGAAGGACGTTCTGAAGAATGATCAGAAGCTTGTGCCGAACTCGGTGAAGGTTTACGAGATGAAGCTGGCCGGGTGGTGGAATGGCGTTGAAAAGGGCGCTCTAGTTCCGGCATCTCAATATGAGGTGACGGAACCGTCCGAAGCGAACGGAAACCAGCTGTCCATTCGTTTTACCGGCCCGATCTCATCCTCGTACTGGATTGAGTTCAAAACATCGCTGCAAGGTACGGTGATTGTCAGGGATATTGATAATACTGCTGAGCTGTGGAATGGCAGCGATAAAGCGGCGACTTGGAACGCCAGAGTGACCGTTCCGCACGGCGGAGAATATGTGAAGAAAAGCGGTGCCCAAAACGGAAACAAAGTTGATTGGTCCATTCGAATCAATGAAGGCCAGTCGCATATTTCCAACGCCAGAATTATCGACTATCCAAGTGCGAATCAAATCTTGATCGAGGATTCGTTCCACCTGTATGCAACCAAAACCAATGCAAACGGTCAAGCGATCAAAGCAGATGAGCTGATCAAAGGAAAAGACTATACGTTAACGATCACAAGTCTTGACGGAGATCAAGAGACGTTTGAATTAAAGTTCACGAGTGACATCTCAACGGCTTATGTTTTGGAATATCAGTCGTTCATTACGGCTGGAGATAAAGAAGCTGTACAAAATAAAGTGGCATTCGAAGGAGATCAGTTAAAGACCGAGCTTAGAGAAACGACGGAAGAGGTTATTGTTCGTACTTCATCCGGTTCAGGTTCGGGAGGTGGTGTAACGGGCAGCCTGGAAGTGACGAAGGTTGACCAGGATGATCAGACGAAGCCGCTGGCAGGAGCAAAGTTCGTGCTTTACGATAAGGCAGGCAAATGGACGCCGATCGTAAAAACAACGGATGTGGACGGGAAAATCCTGTTTACGAAACTGTTGTATGCCGACTATATTTTGGAGGAGCTTGCAGCTCCGGAAGGATATAAGATCGAGCAGGCAACATGGAGCGTAACGATCGACTCCAGTATCAAGAGCGAAGGCAATGTGAAGAAAATGACCGTAACGAACCGCAAGGAAGAGCCTGTTCAACCTGGCGAGCCTTCCAACCCGACGGACCCAACAGATCCAACGGATCCAGGGAATCCTGGTAACCCTACGGAACCGAGCAATCCATCGAATCCCGAAGGTCCTGGAAATCCGGTCAACCCATCGAACCCAGAAACGCCTGGTCATCCGACGGAGCCTACGATTCCGACCGATCCAGGGACGCCATCCGGCGAAGTAGAAGTACCGGATGAAGATATTCCGAGAGGCGAACCGACAACACCTCAAACGCCTCCGACGGACGATCCGGAGACACCTACCATTGATATCGGAGAGGATGAAATTCCGCGCGGTGAAGGCGATCCAACACCACAGCAACCAGAACCTGAGAAGCCGGAACCACAGAAGCCAGAGAAGCCGGCAGCACCGACGCCGGAACCGCAAACTGCGACATCGGGGATTACGATATCGATGCTTCCGAAAACCGGAGAGTCAAGCCGTTATCCGTTTTATTTGGCGGGTCTCGGGCTCATCGTTCTTGGTGTATTGGGTCGCAAACGATTTACCATGAAATAATAATTCGTTGGAGTAACAGCTCCCCTTGTCCTGGAAGCAGGACGAGGGGGGCTGTTTTCATGTCTGGTTGAAGGTAAATCAACAAACTGACTGAGATAAGGCAACCTGTCGCTTGGGCACGTTTAACTCGGAGAGAGAGGGGTCCATTTATATTTAATATCGCCTTCTAATAATCATTGGCTGCTAATGCATAAGCGATGCCTTGTTCTGCATACGTTTGTAAAGAGGCCGGATCATATGCACAAAAAATAAGTTGGTCCTTGTCCACTAAAGCTAACGGGAGTGTCGAGCTTGCCTTCCAATATCAGAATGTCTGGAGTCTGATGGATCTGTTGTCACAGCGCCCTGGCGAATTTGCCAGAAGAATGGATCACCTGTTGCGGTCTACCGAAGATGAGGCCTATGTACTGTTGCAAGTAAAACATCATTTTGCCCGGCGTAACGAGCCGCAGGATCTGCGTGTGTTTTTCCCGAAAGGAAATGTGGCGAAAGCCTTCGCCATTCCGAATCAACTTCCAGAGATAGAAGAGACTACTTGCCACGACGTGGTGCAATTATGCGAGCAGGCGCTGGTGCAGCGGTTCGCATCCCTTCCTCCGCTCGGGAAGACTTATATCGACCCGCAGCTCCATGACTATCTTGTACCCTTTTCCCAGAGATCGGCGAGCAAGGCCCTTCATACCATTGTTCGGGGAAGCCGGGTGATGAGGATACACAAGAATTTCTGAAATGGATCCGGAGTAAAACTGCTGAGAAGACTGTAGAGACAGCCCAATCTGCCACTGGAACCTCAATCGAACCCGCAAGCGTTGGTGACACGGAATTCACGGACTTTTGGGATGACAGTGCAGAAACCGTGGATAAATTTGTGTTGGTCCCACCTACTGATGAGCAGATTGCTTCAGTGGAGGAACAATTGGTTTTCAAGCTGCCAACATCCTATATTAAAATGATGAAATTACATAATGGTGGAGTTTCCCGCGATCGGTATTTCCCAATCACCGACGCGGACGTTGCCGAGAAGGGACGTATTGAGATTTCGGGCATGCTGGGCATTGGGCGGGAGAAGAGACACTCGCTGTGTGGAGAAGCTGGCAGCCGGTGCCATATTCCATATTAGGCGTAAAGAATATAAAGAAATTGGCGTGAACATCGTTTTCTTGGCGTTAGCTGTGTTGGTAGTCATAGGCCGCATGTGAGTTCCAGGAGAGCGGAGTGACCACAACTGCTGCGACGTAAGGAGTGTATGTATACTACGAGAGTATCCCGACAGTTAACAATTGAAATTCGCTACCATTGACTCTGGCATCATGGATAAAAGCGGGAATGTTTAATGGATATTTTTAAAACGGGAAGTAAGGGCGATCGATCTCCGGCATGGTTCCGGGGAGCGGTCGTCATTTTTTTTATCTGGATGCGCCCCCATTGTAGAGATGCTTCATGACAAGTGGAATACCATTTTCATGGCGTACTGGACAGGGGCTATGCTATACCATCGGTTATCGAGCAGCTACCAAATACAGCATGATTCCAACTCCTCGGTGTGTTAAATTTCATATAATTGTATCCGTTGGGATTAAATAGTAAAATATTTAAAGCGATTAAAATTAGAATGGAGGCTCTTATGCGAATTAAAATGCAGGTGTTTCTTTCTGTACTCATTTTCCTGCTTATTTTTTCATCTGCACCCACAACTTCTGCTGATGCAGGAAACGTTCAGTTTGATGAAAGCTTGCTTGCACAAGAAGATGAAAGACTAAAAGATATCTCCGAAAGCCAAATGCTGTCTCACCCAGAAGTTTTACAAATCGCTAAAAAGCATATACAGGGTTATCCGGCAGATGATATTCAGACTAAAGATCGCATCATTACAGCTTCAACCAATCTGATTCCGCTCTATGATTTGAGGGATCAGATTATTGCTTACGCAGTTCCTCTACTGGAGAGAGAACGAGAGATTGGTTATATTTCTGTAGGAGCTTTACGGGATGGGTATGATGCTTACGATATCTTTATAGATGATTCAGCAGTGCAGCGGCTTCATCATTCGTTGTCCAATCCGTCCATTATGGCTACCTCTGAAGAAAGAAGAATAATATTTGTGCCGCCAATGACTTATATGGTACAGGTTACGGATGGAGGCCGACAACAATATTATGAAATGAATGAGGACCTTCAATCCTTGCGGGATGTAACTGAAGCTGTTGAAGAAAATAGGGCTGAATTTCAGCAAACATATGAAACTATCCGATCAGAAGAAAATCAGGAATACATGGATCTAATTCTGGATGGTTATGTTAGTTTCAGTGCCGCCGCTGCTGTTGCGAAAGAAGATGTGAGTCTCACCGTTGAAGCCAATCAATCCATGTTTGTTCCCGTACAGGATGGTTCAGGTTACAGCTATGGCGGAAACCAGAACTGGTACTCCCAAAATACGCATAAAGATCGTGGTTGCGGGCCGGTTGCTGCTGCCAATATCACCAACTACTTGGCTAAGATTACAAACCCCTCTACTTACGGTGGCTTGTACAATGGGAACACAACATCCAAGCAGGACTTTCTTGCACATATGGATAAGATGTATGATTACGTAAGTCCGGGAATTTTGGGTAAAATTTCGGTGAGTGGCTTTGCTTCAGCGGTAGAAAGTTATGCGAAGGACAAAAAGGTGAATTTAAACAGAGTAACCGATAATTCAGCGTTTACGCTCGATAACACGGCTGCCTATATCAAAGCAGGACTTAAGCTTAACTCGCCAGTGGCGACCCTGAATCTGTCCAAATTCTCTGATTACGATTATGAATGGCATTGGATGACGATTACCAAGTATTATCGAGATACTACTGATAGCAGATGGATAGCCGTGTCGACCTGGGGACAACGCAGAAGTATTAATTATCGTACTCATTTCGATGCCATAACGAGCTACCGCTCATTGGGTGGAGGATTCATGTATTTCAAATAAAGTAGGTGATCGGATGTTCAGCAGCACTAAGCCATACTCAAGCGCGTTCTGGATGGTGACCATTCTGGCTCTGGTTCTCTTCATGACGGCGTGCACCTCCTACACCAAAGTGTCTTCGGAAGGGGTTAAAGCTTTCCGACAGGATATCAAGCAGAACTTTCCCGATATTCAAAAGACGGGGATTCGTTACTCCGCTCCCAGGGTTGAAGTTACTTACACGCTCAAAGAGGAACCTAATGAAGAAGAGGTGCAGCTTCTTTTTACTAAGACCAAAGAATTCATGACGAGTCCATCCTTTCAAAGTGAGGTGGTTGATGGTCAGTACCGAAAAGATTATCCGAGTTGGGGTGACCCAGAGCTCGCGATTACTTTAATGGCTCGTGGAGAGGATACTGCTGTCTACCAGTTCATCTGTAAGCCAGAGAAAGTCGAAACGGATAAGGGTGAACCAGTATATACTCACTGGTACGTTCAGACTGAGGGTGATCCGGAAGGAAAGCTTTATCCAGATCAAGAGACGGAAATCAAAAAGTGAAAGTAGCCTGAGCCTCTTAACAAGGGTTCAGGCTATTTATTTGTTCTAGGGTACTACCAGTGCAGGCAGAATTTTAGTTATGATATAAAGAAGGATAAGATCCGTTTTTTTGAGGCAGACGGATGAAGAGTTGGAGAGATTACTTGAAGTCTCATATGCAGAAGAGGACGATGAACTGCTGCCGTCCATCTTTGCCGAACACTTCGAGATCCCGGAATATGACGATATCATCACTCATGTGGAAGAATAGTGTGTTTAGTGGACTGTATCTTGGAAGGGAGACAGAAGGTGATATGGAGGAACCGATCAAAGTATATAACACCGCAGTCGAGGCTTTTCTGGAAGTGATCGGGGGCAAGTGGAAGCCTGTTATTCTATTCCATCTTACATTTGGCAAGAAACGTAACGGCGAACTGATGAAGCTGATCCCTGCGATCACCCAGAAAGTGTTGACTCAGCAACTTGGTGAACTGACGGAGGCGGGGGTCATTGTCCGTATTTCCCATCACCAGGTTCCACCGAAAGTGGAATATGAGTTAACAGAGTATGGATGGAGTCTCAAAGAGATTCTCCATCTGATGTGTAGGTGGGGCGATACACACGTGGAAAATGTATATGGTGATCGAGGAAAAATTCTGTTTAAGCCGCCAACTGCTGACCGTTGAGGGACTTATATAAGCCGATTCTTCAATTCAGGAATCGGCTTATTATGCATTTTAGTTACTTTACGGAAGGATCTTGCGATCACGTAGATTTCTGAAAATATCCATAAACATCGTCTCAGTGTCAATGAAATCATGAAATCCGAAGCGGCGAGCTTTGGAACCATCTGCGAAGAAGTCATAATCCCACGAGAAGACAAAGTCACCAAATGCCCAGGAAGAGATATCATCATAAGAGGTGTTTACCAAACCATACTTCTCAATCATGGAACTCCAAAGATTTTCTTTATCTGCCATCACTGTGGCAAGCGAGAGGGGCAACGGAGGAGCTGTTTCCAGTTCGAAAAATGCAGCGATCTTCGGCCATAGTTCATTCCAGCGAAACAGATCGCCGTTGGTGATATTAAACGCCTGATTGGCGCAGCGCGGTTCGGTTGCAGCCCAGACGGTTGCATGAGCCAGCAATGTCGCATCGGTCATTTCAAGTAGGGAATGGTAAGCTCCCGGTTTCCCAGGGAAGCGAAGTGGCAGGCCAAGTTCCTTAGAGATAGACGCATATACTCCAATCACCATGGCGAGGTTCATTGGATTACCCAGAGCAAAGCCACATACAACAGATGGGCGCAGAGCTGACCAGGTCCAGCCACTTCCGGGCTGCCGATCCTCGAGAAATTGCTGCTGATCGACATTGAATTCAGGGGGCATATGATGCGCATCCGTTTCTTTTGCAGGTGTCTTGAATGGCCCCAGATGTGCACCGTACACTTTATATCCTTGCATTAGGCTAATATGTTGGAGATTTGGAGCGATCGGTTCGATGGTATTCACCACATTGACGAGCATAGCCAGGTTAGGCTGCACCAATTCGGCCCAAGTCGGGCGATCCTGATAAGCGGCATAGAAAATATGAGTAATCGTCGTTAAATGGCGCAGTTTGTCCTGAGTATCCGCTTCGTTCAGTAAATCGGCTGATATATAACGTAACCTGGGAGTGTCTTCCCCTCCACGGCGGGATACACCAATGATATTCCATTGCGGAAGTGTCATCAGATAATCAATAAGGTTCCTTCCAATAACGCCTCCAGCACCGATGACAAGCGCGGTGTAACGGGTAACAGATGGTTCGGGTTTCAATGGTCATGCTCCTCTCTTCTTCTGTTCATATTGTGGGTCAGAAAAAGAAGGATGAGAAGTACGCACCTCAAAGTCACATACGTACTTTGAAGTAATATATGAGCCTGGTACAGGATGTGAGCGTTATAATCTGCACTTCAATGGATGATACTTGCATATAACCACAAGAAGCTGTAAAAGGAATAATCGTCCTTTCACAGCTTAGATGTGTCAGTATATTCATTCAATTGATCTGTTGTAACTATGGTTTACGCCGGGAATCCGCCACCTGGAGGCGGCCATGCGCCGTAGAAGCGACGCAGCAGAACAATCTCACCCAGATGATACGAGTTATGGGATGCGATATTGCGCAGAAGTCCTGCTTTAGTTTCACCCGGGAAATAGAGCAGTGGATCATCTAATTGTGCGGTTTCTGCAATGGCTACTGCTTGATCAACCCCATCCAAGAATGCCTGAATATCTGCCTTCCACGTGGTTTCGTCCTGTGGACCTTTCTCCTCAGGCCAGCTCTCACTCACGTTAGCAGGAAGCTGCGGCTTACGTCCTTCCAAGTGTTCGAGCATGAATTGCTGCCAGTAATTCATGTGCTTCACCAACTGATAGATGGTATATGGCATGGAATCGTGTGTACGACCAGCTAGTGTGACATCAATATCGGGTAAAGCGGATGCAATACGAATATGTCCACGTTCCCCAACCAGTGATTTTACCAAGGCTTGTCCAAATAAATGATTTGCGTCCGACATGTGGGGTCATCCTCTCTTATAAACCGGATTGAGTATTTATCTTATAAACATAGTATACAATTAAATTTTGTGAAATGAAAATGATTTACTGGATACCCGTGCAAGTGGTCTGGAACTCCCCTTAAACTATGTGAAAATAATCACGAAAAAATGGTTTCTTTTACGTTATAGTGAGTGGTTAGTGGAGGGGGGATATGGCTATGATCATATCGAATGAAGAATTGGTTCCGGGCATATATGTGATGAAGATTGAGGGCGATTACAAAGGTCATATGGGGCAGTTCTACATGCTCCGTAGCGGGAGGAATTACCCCCTGTTGCCCAGACCGATTAGCATCTATGATATCGGAGACGGTGCAATCACCTTTTTATATCGTGTTGTTGGAGAAGGCACACGTCAGTTATCCCTGCTACAGCCGGGTCAGGAGCTTCAACTGGAGGGGCCTTTCGGCAATGGTTTTCCGCAGATTGAGGGAAGTCTGGCGCTCATTGGCGGTGGAATGGGCACAGCTCCATTGCTTTTGGCAGCCAAGCATTATCCGAAATCGCATGTGTATCTGGGATTTGCCCAGCAAGCCTTCGGGGTTGAGGCATTCGAGGCCGTGGCTTCATCTGTGCAGGTCAAGGTAGGCGGAAATATTGTGGATCAGGTTGATCCGGCAGGTTACACGACTATATTTGCCTGTGGTCCGACTCCAATGCTGCAAGCTCTTGCGCTCAAAACGGCGTGCACGTCTGCTCGTTTATATATTTCCACAGAGCGGCATATGGCCTGCGGCATTGGCGCCTGTTTGGGCTGCACAATACGTACCCGCGAAGGCAATCGCAGAGTGTGCAAGGAAGGTCCTGTATTCCCGGTGGAGGAGGTGCAATTTGATGCTCTCCATGGCGTGTAACATTGCTGGTGTGTCTATGAAAAATCCGATCATCATGGCTTCAGGCACGTTCGGATTCGGACGTGAATATGCGGAATATTATGATCCTGCGATATTGGGCGGCGTCGCTGGCAAAGGGCTCACTCTGCATCCGAGGGCTGGAAATACAGGCTCAAGGATCGATGAGACAGCATCCGGGATGCTCAATAGTGTAGGGCTGGAGAATCCGGGGATTGCCGCCTTTTTGCAGGAGGAACTGGATGAGATGACCAAGTGGGATACGGCGGTTATTGCTAATGTCGGCGGCTCCAATCTGGATGAATACGTTCAGACTATCGCTTTAATTACGGAAAATGCACAGAAGCGGCGCACCATGCATTGCCGGGGCGTGGATATGATCGAATTGAATATCTCCTGTCCCAATGTAAAGCAGGGCGGGATGCAATTCGGCATTCAGACGGAGACAGCTCGAGAGGTCGTGAGGCAGGTGCGGAATGTGACGACACTTCCGCTGGTCGTCAAGCTGTCTCCCAATGCAGAGAATATTACGCAGATGGCATACATGTGTGAGGAGGAAGGCGCGGACGGCGTCTCGCTGGTTAATACCTTTTCGGCGATGAAAATTGATATTCGTCGCCGTCGCAGCGTTTTTGCGAATACGTATGCCGGTCTTTCCGGACCAGCCATCAAGCCGATCGCTCTGCGCATGGTGCATCAGGTGGCACAGGCGGTATCGATTCCGGTGATTGGCATGGGAGGTATTTGTTCAGTGGAGGATATTGTGGAATTTATTATGGTTGGAGCATCGGCCGTCCAGGTAGGGACGTATAATTTTGTTCATTTGCGTGCAGGAGCTGAGTTGGTGGAAGGACTTGAACAATGGATGCAGCGGGAAAAGGTATATTCATTGGATGAGATCCGGGGAGTAATATAAATACAGGGTACATTCAATACATGCAGGCCAGAAGCTGTTCTCGGTAGGTATACCGGGAACAGCTTCTTTAACGTTGTCTTGAAATGGAGTCCTTCTCGCTTGCATGGTGAGTTAATACACGTTAAGGTGAGAGGTGATCCTGCCAGATTGACACGAAAGGACTGTAACTTCCATGTTATAATCATAGAAATGTACTTAAGACATTGGGGTTAAGGAGGAAGCTCCTGTGAAAGTGATATTGGTTGACGACGAACGTCTAGCGTTGATAGGCCTTCAAAAATCACTAGAGAAGGAAGTAAGTGGTATCGAAATTATCGCTACATATATGAACCCGACAGAGGCTATGGCAGGTATTGTGGAGCATCGTCCGGATGTTGTATTTCTGGATATTCATATGCCGGAGATGGATGGTATGGATCTGGGAAGACAGATTCAGGCAGCAACACCGGGCACCGAAATTATATTTGTGACCAGTTACGACCAATATGCAGTGCATGCTTTCGAGTTACAGGCTTTGGACTATGTGATGAAGCCCATCCAGAAAGATCGATTGAAGCAAACGGTGAGCCGAGTCCGGGAGAAACTGAGTTCGAAACGCGAGCAGCGGTCAAAGGATACAAATGTACCTTTAATTTGCTGCTTTAATCAGATTCAGTTTAAGCTTCCGGGCAAGGATATCCAGGTCGCCAAATGGCGCACAAGCAAGGCGCAGGAGTTATTTGCATATTTACTTCACCACCGGAATCAGACGATTCATCGCAGTGTGTTGCTGGAGATGCTGTGGCCTGAATTGGAAGAGGACAAGACGGTGCATCAGCTCTATACCGCAATGTATCATGTCCGCCAAACCCTGAAAGCATGCAACATGGATATGATCACGATTCAAAGTGGGCACCTGGAAGCAGGCTACAGGCTTGAATTGGGTGAAGCTCAGTTGGATAGTGAGCAGTGGGAAAAGGAAATCAGGCAATGGAAAGTCGTGGACGCCAGTACAGTTGATGCCTATGAGAAAGCGCTCTATCTATACAAGGGCACGTATCTTGGCAATTATGATTACATATGGGCTGAACCTGAACGGGAAAGATTACGCTACCTGTGGTTGTATCATATGAGACAACTAAGTCTGTATTACCAGCAGCAGGGGCTGGGGGAGAAAGTGATTGAGAGCACGCGGCGTATCCAGCAGATGCTCCCGGATGAGGAAGAAAGTTATTTTGTTCTAATGAAATTGTATGATGAAATGCACAACGATCTCGGTGTGGAGGAGCAGTATCGTCTCTTAACCACCAGAATGGAGCGCGATTTGGAGATACCGATCAGCGAGAACATTAGCGAGTGGTATCAGGACTGGAAGCTCGGTTTAACCAAAGTCATGAAAACATAATTTGATGAAATCACTTCAGACGAAACCTGTGAACCGTTACAGATATATGATCATCATGCTAATCATTTTTGGCGTATTGATTGGTATGCGCTCAGCATGGTCCGAGCTATTCTACACGGTAGATGAGCATCGCGCCGTTAATGGAGTGCTTGATTTAAGGGGTGTGGATCTGGATCAATCACCGGTCATGTACTTGAATGGAGAATGGGAACTTTACTCAGATGAGCTGCTAACCCAACAAGATATGGCGAAGAGGAATGGTGGTGCGAAGCGTGTTCAGGTCCCTGGAGACTGGGGTAGTGCACGGAGTCAGGAACTGGAGAGTTCGTTCGGGTACGGAACGTATCGATTGCGCATTTTGACAGATCCGCTTCAAACACCGGTTACCTTCTGGTTCAAGGGAATTCGAAGTTCATCCGAGATTGAGATGAATGGAGTTGCCGACGGCGGTGTGGGTGAGGTATCCGCGGATAGCAGTACGTATATACCCAGAAGTACTTCATATACAGCGACTTATAATCGGGAAGGAACAACATCTATTGAATTATTGATCCGCGTAGCCAATTACGACAGCCCGTATATGGGCGGAATTAGTAAGCCTGTTCGCTTCGGCTCACAGGCAGCCGTTGATTTTTCGCGGTGGTACTCCATTGGGTTTCAGATGGTCACCTTTCTGATTTTGCTCCTTCACGGCGTGTATGCCTGTATTCTCTACGCATTTAATCCACAGGAACGCGCTTTGCTGGTTGGAGCCGTATTAACTCTATCTGTTGGTATCGCGGTTATGATGGGTCATGATAATATTTTGATGTTATGGCTTCCTTTTAATTATACTTGGGGTATTAAAATTCGATTGATCTCAGTATTGCTGCAAAATGTCTGTATCCTTCTGTTATTCCAGAGATTAGCGATGGATTATGTACGAAAAACATGGCTTCAATTGCATGTTGTCATTACTCTGGTCTATACCGCCATAATCATGGTGGTGTCCATTCAGACGACATATGCCATGATCCATTACAACATCATTAATATATTCTTTTTGTTATCCATGATTTGGTTTCTATACATCGTCGGAACGATGATCTTCAGGAAACAGGGGGATCGGGACATTGTGTTTCTGCTGCTTACCGCAGGAGGCATTACATCCAACCTGTTATGGAGTGTGGCCGAGACGGCCAGAGATGTGACAACAGTATACTATCCAATCGATATCATTTTTGCAATTACCGGCTTCTCAGCCTATTGGTTCAAGAAGTACTTCAGGAATGTCCGAGAGAATATGAAACTGAATACAGAATTGCAGAAGAGTGACTTAATTAAAGATCAATTCCTGGCAAATACATCCCATGAACTGCGAACCCCGCTGCACGGGATCATTAACATCGCTCACAATGTGGTCACCCGAGAGAAGAGCAGGCTGGATGAACGGAGCCGGGAGGATATGGAACTGCTCATCACGATCGGTCGACGAATGTCCCATCTGCTTGGGGATCTGCTGGATGTAGTCCGGCTGAAGGAACATCGCATTGTGCTGCGTCAGGTTCCTTTTTCAATACAATCGGTGGTGCCTGGCATTATCGCCATGCTGCAATTCATGGCAGAACGAAAACCGGTCCGCCTTCATATGGAGATTCCGGAATCGTTCCCTCTGGTCATGGCTGATGAAGAAAGACTCGTTCAGATTTTGTATAATCTGCTGCATAACGCGCTCAAACATACAGAGGAAGGAACGATCTCCGTAAGCGCCGAAATTCGTGAAGGATATGCTCTGATTCATGTAACGGATACGGGGATTGGAATGGATGAAGACACACGCATGCGCATATTCCTTCCGTATGAACAAGGATCGTATGGAATAAGTGATGGACAAGGCATCGGGCTTGGACTGAACATCTGCAAACAGCTCGTAGAACTGCACGGCGGAGCACTAACGGTTCACTCGGAACTCGGAAAGGGCTCGGTATTCAGCTTTGATCTGCCACTCGCGCATGAAACCACCCATCAGGCTCAGTCACAGCTCCCCCTGATCTGGGAACAGGCCATGGAGATGATGGAAGATGCACCTGGAGGCTTCCTGCTACCCCGCCCCGGTATGAGCGACGTGGAAACTTCGGCGGCAGCGGAGATGGCTCCGTTGTTAAAAGAGGGGAGAGCCACCATTCTGGCTGTGGATGATGATCCGGTGAATCTGGATGTGTTGGTCAGTATCCTTTCGACGGAGCCATACGATATAACTACAGCGCGTTCGGGGCAGGAAGCGATGGAATTGCTGGGCACACGTCAGTGGGATCTGCTCATTACAGATGTGATGATGCCTAATATGTCCGGCTATGAATTAACCCAGAAGGTGCGGGAGCAATTCTCCATGTCAGAACTTCCTGTACTGCTGTTGACTGCACGAAGTCAGCCGCCTGATATCTGCACGGGTTTTGCATCGGGTGCGAATGATTATGTGACGAAGCCTGTAGATGCGTTGGAGCTGAAGTATCGGATACGTGCATTGACCATGTTAAATCAGTCCATCCAAGAGCGTCTGCGCATGGAGGCAGCCTATTTGCAGGCTCAGATTCAGCCCCACTTCCTGTTCAATACGCTGAATTCACTTATGGTTCTAAGTGATATTGACACGGAGCATATGCGTAAGCTTGGTGAAGCTTTTTCATCCTATCTACGGATCAGCTTCAACTATCTCAATACAGGGGAACTGGTGAAATTATCACACGAGCTGGAACTCGTAGAAGCCTACCTTTTTATTGAGAAAACACGATTTGAAGACCGGTTGTCGGTTGTATTACACGTGGAGCCGGATCTTCCGTTGCTTCTCCCGCCGCTATCGATTCAGCCCTTGATTGAAAATGCCGTGAGACACGGGCTATTAAGCCGAAGTGTAGGCGGTACAGTATGTCTGTCCATCACAAAGCATGAAGGCTATACTCGTATTGAGGTCAAGGATAATGGCAAGGGGATGGAACCGGTGAAGGTCGCAGAGCTGCAACAGGCTACGCTGGGTGGAAAAGGCGGAATAGGTATTGTGAATACGAACCGCAGATTGCTGCAACGGTATGGTCAAGGATTATCGATCGTAAGTGAACCGGGTGAGGGAACGATGGTGTCATTTGATATTCCAGATGAAATATAAGGAAAAGGCCGCAGAAGTGAAGACTTCCGGCCTTTTTGTTTTGCTTCGCGCCCATTCCCTAATTTTAATTATTTCTAATGCTTCTTTCATATGTTAGTATATTTAACATTAGAAGCGCAGGTTCCGGCATTGGGCGCTAAACGTTGCTATAGTGGGTGAAGAGATCGATGCGCAATTGGGTCAAAAATGAAAATGTGCAGATGACGGCCATTGCCTTTGCCACAGCGGTAGGGGCGCAATTCAAGATTAATCCGTTCCGGGAAGATTACTTCCGAATCGGGCTGGGGGTTAGCATTCTTTTATTTCTGCTGATGATCATGCCACACCTGTCTTATGTGAAGACAGGAATCCTGACAGGTATCGCAAATTTGCTGTTTCAGTCGGCAGATCTCATCAATCATGTACAGACTGTGTCTATTCTGGAAAGCATGCGGGACAACCTGGGGGCAGGCGTGTATTACGTGGTCTTTGCCTATGGGCTTAGCAAGTTGAAGCATCGATTCCATGATATGCAGCCTCTTCTGCTCGGCGGGCTGATTACCTGTATCGATTTCTCCTCTAATCTTGTTGAACTGCTTCTGCGGGGAATGTTAAGCGGGACCAATATCTTTTATATGAAGGAATGGTTGTATCTGCTTGTGGTAGGCGGTCTGCGAAGTTACTTTGTGATTGGGCTCTACAACAGCTTTGCCGTGAGGCAGATGCGGCTCTTGCATGCCGAGCAGGAGAAGCGGATGGAGCAGATGCTGAGTGTGAACTCGGGTCTGTATGGCGAGGTCTTTTACCTGAAGAAAGCAATGAATACGATTGAAGGCATTACGGCAGACAGCTATGATCTATATCGCGATCTCCGGGAGCAGGACATGAACCAATACAGTCAGCGCACGCTGGGCATCGCTCAGCAGATTCATGAAGTGAAGAAGGATTCACAACGCATTCTGGCGGGTCTGCTGAAACTTTATGATAACGAAAAAGCAGTCAATATGAGCCTGTCTGAAGTACTGAACTTTGCCAGCAAAGCAAACCGGAAATATAGCGAGATGCTGCATAAGCGGGTGGAGATCGACATCGAGCAACAGTATGATTGTGAGTCTCCGTATTACATTCCTCTTCTAACGGTAATGAACAACCTGATTGCCAATGCGGTAGAGGCCATTGAGCGTGATGGGACGGTCCGAATTCGTGTGTATGAGCAAGAAGATGACGTGCATTTCGTCGTTATAGATACTGGAAAAGGCGTGCCTGAAGCCAAACAGGATGTCATTTTTGAACCGGGCTATACAACGAAGTTCAATGAAGTCGGCATTGCCGCAACGGGCATTGGTCTGTCCCATGTACGTGATATCGTCCAGTCGTTGGAGGGGCAAATTAAGGTAGAATCGGCGCCTCCGGAAGGGACAGGGACAACATTTGCTATAGCTATTCCCAAAATGAGTCTAATCAAGGGGGCCGATGTTGATGACACTTTCTATCGTGATCGTGGATGATGATGTAGTGAGCCGAAGTATGCTGCATGATATCATTGAATCCTGTGGAATCGGCGAGCTTGCAGGTATGGCAGAGGGAGGCATAGAAGGGGCGCGGATGATCATGGATCTGCGTCCCGATGTAGTGCTGATTGATCTGCTGATGCCGGATCAGGACGGAATTGAGACGGTAGCAAAGCTGAAGCACGGTGGTTATACAGGGAAATTCATCATGATCTCTCAGGTGGAGAACAAGGAGATGGTAGGGGCGGCCTACCAGAACGGAATTGAATTCTTTATTCATAAACCAATTAATCGAGTGGAAGTGGAGCATGTGCTCAGCAAAGTGAATGAACAGTGGAAGTACGAACGTTACGTGCTGGAGATCAAGCAGTCGATGGCTCGATTGAATCTGGTGGAAGCGCCTGCCCCTGTCCAAGGTCGTACGGTGCGAGATGCGGCACGAAGCATTCTGATGGATCTGGGGATCATCGGGGAAAGTGGTAGCAAGGATATTGTGGCTCTTATGGAGTATGCGATTGACCAGAAGCGTGCCGGGGAGTGGCCGCCCTTGAAGGAGTCGTATGAAGCGGTGGCCCAGACGTACAAGTCTACGCCCAAAGACGTGGAGAAAGAGAGCAAGGCGATGGAACAACGCATTCGCAGAACGGTAATTGCCGCGCTGACGAACATGGCCTCGATTGGACTCACCGATTATAGCAACCACAAGTTTGAACATTATGCGCCCCTCTACTTTGACTTCCAGGATGTTCGAATGAAGATGAGAGCGATGGAAGAAGATCAGGCAGGCGACAAAGGCAAGGTTAATATCAAAAAGTTCCTGCATGTGTTCTATATGGAGACGCTTGAAAAAATGAATAACTGAATAATTGAGATATCATATTTTTTATCTAAGAGCTGGATTCCCGAAGGCGACACCTTCATGGATTCTCGGCTTTTTTTGTTTTCTGTTTTCTTTTATGTTATATAAACTAACATTTATTATCTAAAACAGCGATTTTATTAGCACTTTGTGCACTTTAATCTATCTAAAATTATATAATGTTAATTTAATTTTCATGAGTTGTAATTATTTTATGTAGGATTATATAAGTTGGCGTAGGGCGCGAACTACAATACGTACATAAATACAAATGATCGATTCGGTCGATCCCAATCTAATTCGGAAAAGGGGTTTTTCTATGAAAAAGGTAGCATCCATTGTAATGGCGTCCGTTCTTGCTCTAACACTTAGTGCCTGCGGTGCAGCAAAGTCCGGTGAAGAGAGTAATGCCCAGTCGGCAAGTGGTTCAGCTGTTGAGAAATATACATTTGGTACCGATGCAACGTATCCCCCTTTTGAGTTCCAGAAGGACGGCAAATATGTAGGGATCGATATTGACCTCATGAACGCGATTGCGGAAGAAGAGGGCTTTGAGGTAGAGATCAAACCGATGGACTTCAAAGGCATTATTCCAGCCATTACGGCGAATCAGCTGGATGGGGCGATTGCAGGCATTAGCATTACGGACGAACGTAAAAAAGTCGTGGACTTCTCGGACCCGTATTACCAGGCCGGTCTGTCCTTAATTGTACATGAAGATAACGCGGACATCCAAAGTCCTGAAGATTTAAAAGGAAAAATTATTGCGATCAAAAAAGGAACCTCTGGTGCGAATCTTGCAGATGAATATGCGAAAACCTACGGGGCAACCGTGAAATATTTTGATGACAGCCCATCGATGTATCAGGAAGTAGCGAACAAAAACGCAGATGCTACGTTGGAGGATTTCCCGGTCATCTCCTATAAAATTGCCATCGACCCGAACGCCAAACTCAAAATCGTTGGAGACCGGTTGAACGGTGACTTCTACGGCATTGCTGTTGCCAAAGGTGATGCGGAGTTGCAGAAGAAGATCAATGATGGACTGAAGAAATTGCAGGAAAACGGAAAGTACGACGAGATTGTTGGCAAGTATCTGGGAACAGCGGCTAAATAGAAGGGAATGTGGTACGGATGGACTCCTCCTTGCAAGTCATAATAGACGCACTGCCTCTTCTGTTAGAGGGTACAGTGGTTACGTTGAAACTAGTCGTGATCTCACTCATCATTGCGATGGTGATCGGATTGAACTCAGGATTAATGAGCACTTCTTTGAATCGATTGTTGCGGCTGGTAGCCACACTTTACGTGGATATCATCCGTGGCACACCCCTTCTGGTGCAGGTATATTTCATCTACTTCGGGCTACCCGTGTTCCTGGATATGCGCATTCCGGCGATGACTGCAGGGATTATTGCAATTAGTCTGAATGCGGGGGCTTACATCTCGGAGATTTTCCGAGCGGGGATTAATTCCATTAGCAACGGGCAGCATGAGGCAGCGCGATCCCTGGGCTTAACTCGTTTCCAGACGATGAGGCTGGTCGTGTTGCCCCAAGCAACCCGGCGTATGATTCCTACCTTTGTGAACCAGTTTATTATTACCATTAAGGATACATCGCTGCTGTCAGCGATCGGTATTGCCGAATTGACGCAAAGCGGTGAGATTATTATTTCCTCCAACTTCCGGGCATTTGAGATCTGGGGTGTGGTGGGTATATTCTACCTGATCATCATTGTGCTATTGTCCCGGGCTTCCCGGTTCATTGAGAGGAGGTATGCGATCCGATGATCACCGTACAGAACCTGAAAAAGCAGTTTGGTACCAATGAGGTATTGAAGGATATCTCCACAACGATTCAGGAGAAAGAGGTTGTATGCGTCATCGGGCCTTCCGGGTCTGGTAAAAGTACGTTCTTGCGCTGTCTCAATCTGCTGGAGGGTGTGACGTCCGGGAAGGTGACGATCGGTGGTGTTGAGGTCACTTCACCCAAGACGGATATCGATCAGCTGCGAACCAATGTGGGCATGGTGTTCCAGCAGTTCAACCTCTTCCCGCATCTGACCGTACTGGAGAATATCATGCTCGCGCCGAAGCATATCAAGAAACTGAGCAAGGCCGAGAATGAGAAAAAATCAATGGAACTGCTCGGCAAGGTCGGGCTATCTCAGAAGAGAGATGCTTATCCCGAGCAGTTGTCGGGTGGACAACAACAGCGTGTAGCCATCGCGCGTGCACTCGCCATGAACCCAAGTGTGATGCTGTTCGACGAACCTACGTCTGCACTTGACCCAGAGATGGTTGGAGAAGTGCTGCAAGTCATGAAAGACCTCGCTCACGAGGGAATTACCATGATTGTCGTTACGCATGAGATGGGCTTTGCCCGGGAGGTGGCGGACCGGGTGATCTTTATGGACGGTGGATACATTGTAGAAGAAGGCACACCTGAAGAGCTCTTTCAGAATACCCGGCATGAGCGGACCAAGGCGTTCTTGGGGAAGGTTTTATAACGTTGCAAAGACGAAATCCCTTACGGCAGACCGTGCATATAGGACATCGGTTATGATGGACTTATGTGTGGCTAGCCGTGGGGGATTTTTTTATAATTCTCAATGATTTTTGCGGTAGGTCCACAAAATATAGCCAACTTATATTCCGAATTGTTCCTGCGATTAAATGTGTCAAAAAGTCGTTGCTTTTCTTTGAGGAACTGCGAGATATTATAGAGAAATGATATACGGAAGGAGACAGTGAAATGAACATAACCATTGATGAACAAGGAAACTCCAAGGTCGCTATTATTGAAAGCGATGAAATCATCATCAACAATGTTCAAGATGCACTGGATTTGATGGCTTCGGTAAGGTATACCGATGATGCTGACAAGCTCATTATCGACAAAACGAACATCATGGAAGAGTTCTTCGAACTGAAAACCAAGCTTGCAGGCGAGATTTTGCAGAAATACGTGAACTATCATGTTAAGCTTGCTATTGTGGGAGATTTCGAAGGACATAACAGCAAGAGCCTGAGAGATTTCATCTATGAGTGCAACAACGGCAAGCATTTTTTCTTTTTGAAAACAAAAGAGGAAGCGCTTCAGAAGTTGCATAACATCCGTTAACGGCAGGTTACAAGCTGCCAAAGATCTTGCTGAATAGCATGTATATCTGGATGGGACTGGAGCAGTCTAAGCAGCATGTTGAGAACCTGTATTATTACTGAGCTAAACGTAGGAGGATGGCATCGTGAAGGAAAATGAGGAATTACAGGTGTCCGCGCTATCTGACATAGATAATCTTAAAGTACACGGCAGAACAACGGGGAGTTTGTCACCTTTGACGTTGTTTTGGACGGGGAGTGCAGTCGAACTCAATGTACAGGGCTCCGAACTATGGGTTGAGATGGAGTCACAGTATGATATTTATGAGTCATGGATCAGTGTTCTGATCAACGGTGTTCCGGTGAGCAGACAGATGTTAACGGCAGGAAGGTACTGGATCTGTGTACTCCGGGGCATGAACACGGATGTGGTGAAGAATGTACGGATCGTTAAAGATGTTCAAGCGATGAGTGGCGACCCGGGTTGTTCCTTGCAGATTCATGCGGTGAAATCGGATGGCGTGTTCCTGCCTGCACAGGAAAAACCGTACAAGATCGAGTTCATCGGTGACAGTATTACATCTGGCGAAGGTGCGATTGGAGCGAAAGCGGAGCAAGATTGGATTCCGATGTGGTTCAGCGCCATACATAATTATACGTTCATGACAGCAGAGGCATTGAATGCAGAATACCGGGTCATCTCGCAAAGTGGCTGGGGTGTGCTGACAAGCTGGGATAACAATCCGAAGGGGAACATCCCCGATTATTATGAACAGGTCTGTGGCCTGCTTACTGGTGAACGTAACGAAGCGCTAGGCGCAGGAGATCGGCATGATTTTAGTTCGTGGCAGCCGGATGTGGTGGTCGTGAACCTGGGCAGCAATGATAGGGGTGCATTTCAGTCACCTGAGTGGAAAGACCCCGACACCGGCAAGGTGTACAAGCAGCGGCTGAACGAAGATGGTACGTATCATGAAGAGGATCTGATCGCTTTTGAGAAAGCAGTGGAACAGTTCCTGTTCAAACTTCGGAAAAACAATCCAGAAGCTCATATTGTATGGGCTTATGGCATGCTTGGTTTCCCCATGATGCCTGCCATCTACCGTGCGGTTGATGCGTACACGAAGGGGACAGGGGATCGCAAGGTTACGATTATCCAGCTTCCCGATACAACCGAAGAGACGGTAGGGGCGCGCACCCATCCAGGCGAGTTATCTCACCGTAGGACGGCAGAGGTGTTAGCGGAATATATACGAGGAATGATTGGATAGCTTGATACATGGTAATGGAAAGACCACTCTTTCATGAATTGTACCCAATATATATGTTGAACTAATCATTTACACGATAACGGAGAGGACAGAAAAAACCTGAAAAAGAAAAGCGTTCGCCTTTATCCCCGGATTTTCCCCTTTAGAAAAAGAGAATCGAAAAAAATCTGGGGATAACAGCGATTGGAAGGTTATTCTGTCATCGTAGTGGCAGTGTAACTAATCTTTAGTTCAACTTATCTAGGCATTCGAAGGTGTGTCCGCTGTGCCGCTGTTCTGTACTTCATAACGAATCGAAATGATCTGTCCGAGTGTATGGGTTCCGATCATTTTGAATTGACTTGGTACAGTGCCTGCCGGGAATAAGGGAATGCCTTCGCCAAGGATTTTTGGAATGATGGCGACTTCGATCTCATCCAGTAATTTTTTTGCTAACACAGCTTGAACCAATATGCCGCCACCCACAATCCACACGTCTCCATCAGAATTCTGCTTTAATTGGGGAATGAGCGTATCTACCGTCTCGGTTGTAAACTGTACATGCGGAGCGGGCGGCTGTTCCGAGCGGGAAAGCACATACGTCGGGCGATCCGCATAGGGGAATTCTTCAGACAGTGTGAGCACCTCTTCATACGTATAACGTCCCATAACAACGCTACCAATCGTCTGATAGAAGGCGGCATACCCGTTATCCCCTCCGTCACCCTCCACATCAAATAACCAATCCACCGAACCGTCCAGTCTTGCGATATATCCATCCAAACTCATGGCAATGTACAAGATTGTTTTGTTGTCAGACATGTTCATCGCTCCCTTCTAAAATGTATGATACACTTTAACTATGACAAAAGTTGACGTAGTTAGGATGTTGAATTCATGAATCATCGGAAGCTGGCTATCATGCGCCTGATGGATTCCAGACAGAAGTTCACTGCCCGGGAACTGGCAGAACGGTTCGACGTATCGGTTCGTACGATTCAGCGAGATCTGGATGCATTGCAGGCGCTGGGTTTTCCTTTGTACACAGAAGTTGGCGTGAATGGTGGTTACCGGGTGTTGCCCAATCGGATTTTGCCACCTCTTCAACTGACACAGCAGGAGGCATTAGGGTTGTTTATGATGCTAGAATATCTACAGCAAGTCCCGGATTTTCCATATGGATCGATGCGTGAACATTTGGCTGAGCAATACTTCTCTACTTTGCCTGAGGATGTACAGGATCTGATTATGCGAATGAGAGAGCATATCACCTTTGTCCAGCATCCCGGTGAGCATGCTGAGCCTTTAACAACCGAGATATTGGGAGCAGCGGTAGAAAAGAGAGAAATCGGATTTATGTATCTTGCCCGCAGTGGTCGTAAAAAAGTCCAGGTCTTCCCATATGGCATCTACTATGAGCAGGGACATTGGTACATGCCAGCTCGGAATAGAGATCGTGTTCTGTTGTATCGGGTGGATCGCATGCAGCAGTTGGCTGTTATGGAATCGGTGGATGAATCTGTTCCGAGTCTGAAAGTGTGGCTAGATACGAAAGAAGATAGAGCAAGCGTAGAAGTGGTGCTGCAATTCACGGAATTTGGAGCAAGGATTGCCGCGTCAGATGTGCTGTTCAAGTCGGTTCAAGGTCATGAATGGCGTGGATTGGTTCCGCCTGAGGAGTTTTCTTTTACAGCGCGAAAGTTAATCTCCTATGGTCCAGAAGTGAAGGTGATCACGCCAACTGAGTTAAAGCAGCAGGTTAGAGAGTTGCTGGAACGGAGTGTTAGCCAATATATCGATGAGTAGAAGGATATAAGGTTCTGACATGGAAGATATAGGAGTACCATCTAAAGTAACTTGATTTTGATTGACTGAATGGGGGGCTACCATGATTCGATTCATAATAAATTTAACGACCCGCTCTATGCAGAGTCCATGTGATGAACAACGGCGGTTGTTTGCATAGAGCCTGAAATCCATTTCCGCCATACCATTGTAGTGTGTATCCAATGCGTTCATCGTACGACTCTGCTGCCTTAAAGATTTTAACTTTTAAGGAGTGGAGCAACGTGAAATATATTAATGCAGATACAATCTTCCCGGAAGAATTGCTCAAAGAAATACAGCGTCATATCCCCGGAGGCTTGATCTATATTCCGAGGCCCAAGGATGCCCATAAGAAGTGGGGCGAGAACTCGGGTGGCAAAAGGATTGTCCGGGAGCGGAACGACGAGATTCGCCAGCTTTTTGCTGCGGGAACAACCATAGATCAGCTTGGGGAGCAATACTGTTTATCTATGGATAGCATTAAGAAAATTGTGTATTGCAAAAAGTAAGAATGACGGGCCACATTAGAGAAGAGTCTAATGTGGCTTTTTTGGTGCAAAGGATGGTTAATAAATGTACGTTAAACACTTATGACAAGTGGGAACAAGTAAAATGATATCAAACAGGAAATCATCAATAAGTCACTATAGTGGAGGTGACGATTATATTGAGTCATTCAGACGAGTTGGTCAATAAAACCAACAGTTAAAGGGAGCGCACAAGGCGCTCCCTCTTTAGATCAGATCTATATTTGACTGTGCTTACGAATTTTTTCCTTTGCGAACCTTGAGCTGCATCTTTTTGATCGTTGTGTTCTGCATGAGCTCCAGCACGAGTGGGCCTTTGCCGTTCAGGATCTCCACATCCGTTACATTATCCAGAATCGTAATGATCCCGATATCGTCTGCAGTCACCCCTTCAAGCTTGGCGATGGTACCGACAAAGTCTACAGCACGAAGTTTCTTCTTCTTGCCTCCGTTGAAGTTTAGCTTCATGATCTGCTGGTTTAACTGTTCACGCTTGTCCTTTTTACGTTCAGGCACGATCTTCAATCGCTTCTCGAAATCTTCTCTGCGGCGATCCACAGCTTCCTCGGAAGGGGCTTTCACGACAGGGATTTCGAATCCGATATAGGATTCAATCTCATCCAGACGTCTGCCATCTTTCGGTGTGATCAACGTAATGGCTTTACCTGTTTTGCCTGCGCGCCCCGTACGGCCTGTACGGTGAACATATCCCTCTTTTTCCAAAGGAATATCGTAGTTGATGACATGTGTAATATTCGTGATATCAATACCACGTGCGGCTACATCCGTCGCGATCAGATAACGGAATTGTCCCCGTCTGAATGCGTTCATCACTTCAATCCGCTCATCTTGCTCCATACCACCATGGATACGATCTGCTGGGTAGTCAAGGTCAGCCATGACCCGGAATAGCTTATCTACATTCTCTTGGGTACGGCAGAACACGATACAACTGTCTGGATTCTCTACAATGAACAAGTCCTGAAGCAACGCGGTTTTGTTCACCTCTGGCACGTGAATTACAGCATGTTCAATGGTGGCTGTTGTCAATCCGCTTGCCTTGATCTCAATCTCCACCGGTTTGTTCATGTATTTACGTGACAGCTTGGCGACATCTTCAGGGAACGTTGCGGAGAACAACATCGTTACTCGCTCCTGCGGCAGTTTCTGAATGATGGACTGTACTGTCTCAATAAAGCCCATATTCAGCATCTCATCGGCCTCGTCAATAACGAGATAAGCGATCCGTTCGAGTGGCAGCGTGCCGCGTTCGATATGATCCAGTACCCGACCCGGCGTACCAACAGCCACATGAGTTCTTTGTTTTAACTCCGCTTTTTGGATATGAAAAGGGGACTGTCCGTATAGTGCGGTTGCTTTAATACGCTTAAAGCGGCCGATATTCGTAATATCTTCGTTAACCTGCAAAGCCAGTTCCCGGGTCGGTGTAAGAATCAAAGCCTGTGGCTTATTCTCATTCCAATCCACCAGCTCGCAGAGCGGAATGCCGTAGGCAGCTGTTTTACCACTACCTGTCTGTGATTTGACCACAAGATCCTGGTTCTCCAATGCTACCGGAATAACTTTGGTCTGAACCTCGGTTGGTGTCTCATAGCCCAGGCTGTCCAGCGCTCTTACGATCTCTTCACCAAGTCCATAATCTTTAAATTGTTGCTTGCTCATCGTTTACCTCTTTTGCGTTAGTTTTGTACAAGTATTGCACCGTACATTTATCGTATACCTTTTTATTATACTCTATATGCGGGCAACCTAACGGAGGAATTCACAATGATGTTTAAATCATATTATGCAAACCAAGTCTTTCTGAACTCCAGTCCCATAATTCTACGGCACGTTCAGGGCTGTAGGATTCCTCGGAAGAAGGGATTTTCTTCGGTCCATCCCAGTATGTTCCCTTCAATTCGCTTATAGGTTGATGTAATACGAGGCTTGCAAGGTCAGTTCCTGATTGTCTGGTGGTGCGTATGCCAGCATTAAAGAAACGCATCAGAGGCATTACATAATTCCACATGAAACGAAGGAGCGGACGATACTCTCTGGCGAGAGCGGAACCTTTGCCAGGCATCATCCCAGGATTAAATGCAGCGACTGCAACAGATCTGCCAGATTGTTGGATTTGGCGGGTGAGTTCATAGGTGAAATACAAATTGCATAACTTCGATGTTGTATAACGTAGTTGTCCCCGGGCAGAAGGAGAGAGGTGGGCGAGAAATTGATCAGACTGGGCAGGATCAGACATGATATTGGGATGAGCATAGCGAGGAGCGGGCATACCGGTTTTGGCTCCTGGATCGTGCGTGTCACTGGATACAACGATGATTCGCCCCTGTTCCTGAAGCGACTCAAGCAGCAAGCGGACGAGGAGGAAATGCCCCAGATGGTTCACACCAAAGGTTGCCTCGACACCATCCGTAGTGGATTGTGTATTTTGCACAAATTGGGACCCGGCATTGCAAACGATGGCATAGAGAGGTGGAAGATCGGCTTGGATATATAGCGCTGCAAGTTTCCTTATGGATGTCGTTGAAGCCAAATCTAGCTCCATAGCCGAGATATTGGGGTTACCCGTAGATTGGATCAATGTATCCACTGCAGCGTTTCCTCTACTTAGGCTGCGAGAAGCAATAACGACATGCCACTTCTGAGATGAAGCAATCACTTTGGCACTTTCGTATCCAAGACCGGTATTACCGCCTGTAATAATCACTGTTTTATTTGGTTTACTCATGGATTACACTCCCTTGAATGATTTTATATTATATACGATACTGTATCGTATCGTTAATTGTCAATAAAAAAGGTCCTGCTAATCATAGCGAGACCTAAATTATTTGGAGTGTATTCCGTTTAAAATCATATCAATACCGCGTTTCAGTTCGTTATCCAGATCGAATGAAGTCGGTTTGAGCAATAGCTGATACATAATAAAACCGATTATAAAATCAGACACCAGATCCAGATCTGTACCTTGACGGAGTTTTTCCTTCGGGATATAACGTTCAAGCAGACTGGAGATTTCCTTGGTTTTCGGCAGTGAATGGTTTTCCCAATACGACTCTGAAATCTGTGAACTGCCAGATAGGGTAGAAATCAGCAAAGAGAGCATCTGCTTCCCAAGCGGATTGTTCATCTGATGGGCAAAACTTTGGGCCAACTCGTACAACACTTCATGTAGTTCGCCTTGTACAGCTGTGCTGAACTCTGGCTTGAGACGTTCCAGTGCATCCACGACCAGCGCTTCCTTGCTGCTCCAACGCCTATAGATTGAGCTTTTGCCTACGCCTGCGAGCTGTGCGACAGACTCTATACTCAGTTTCTCCACACCTACTTCGCCAAGTAAGGTTAACGTGGCATCCAGTATGCGTTTGTGAACTTCTGTACTCCTTGGTCGACCACGAGAAATGGGATTCTCCTGATCTGGGGGTTGTTTAGCTTCCATGCGAATCCTTCCCTGTTCCTTATAAGATTATTTCGTTATTATAACATATCATGTGTTCAATCTTGTGTTAATGAATGACCATCTTCACGGCCTTGGTCTGGGGAGGGTAAGATTGAGCAATAAATCCACCGATCCACACTTCTGCACTTCGACCAACCAGTGTCTCATCTAAAGAGACGGTGCCAGTCTCTCCTTCGATGATGAGTTCAGCGTCCTTGCTGAGCGAGATCCAAATCGGTCCTGATTCAACACCGCCATCTTTTTTATTGTCGATGAGTACCTGACCTCTTTTTTCCTCAAAATCCGTAATAATTCCTCGCACATGTGGCTTCTCTTTTCCTTGTTCCACGGATTCCTCTGCGCATCCAAGCGTTAACAGGAGCGTGATGATTGGTAATAAGGATAACCTTCGTACAATGGACATGGGGATGCTCACCTCTCATCCTTTTTAATACATCTATAACTAAGGACGTTACCTGAGGCAGCGAAGTTCCTGTGCATCCATAAAAAAACGGAAATCAGTCCATTCAGTCTGGTACTGGGATTTGGAATATGTTAGCATATGGGTAACTTACTGAACGGAGGGATACGTGTGCAAAATTTTTCCCGATTGAGATAGTATGGCGAGGACGTTTGTTTACGCTTGCTGTTTTCTGCCTGTGTGCAGTTCATCGGGATCGGTTTGCCTATTTACACGTATGCTGCTAGTCGTGAAAGAATCACTTTTTAAAGTGGTTCTTTGATGTACTACTATTTTTTTGTGAGCATTCAGGTATGCCAACATCCGAAATGAGCTGCACAGGCGAACATGTCTGTGTTTTTTTATTTTATCGAGGAAAAGGGGACTACTTGATATGACAAAACCAAACTTGAATGAAAATTTGGCAATTCAAAAGGAACTATTATCTTTAGCAAAACAGAACGGACTTCTTATCGTTGAGGAATCCTTGGAGATCAACGAGTCGGGTATGGATTTTCGTGTGGTATTTGCCACGGATGAAGAAGGCCGCAGATGGGTTCTGCGTCAGCCGCGACGCGAAGACGTATGGGAGCGAGCCGAGAATGAGCGCAAGGTGCTGGATGTGGTCCGAGGAAATATACCCACACAAGTACCGGATTGGAGGATCTTCACGCCAGAGTTGATAGCTTATCCTTTACTTGATGGTGATCCGATCGCAGTTGTGGATCCCGCAGGGGGAGGGTATGTATGGCGATTCCCTCAGGAGAGCTTATCTGATACATTCCTGGATTCACTGGCTACGACTCTCGCCACGCTGCATAACATCGATCCCGACAAGGCGAAGAAAGGTGGAGTGCGGATCAAGACACCTATGGAAGCTCGCAAAGAATTTGCAGCCAATATAGAGGAGGTTAAGCAGAATTTTACGGTGCCAACCGAGTTAGTTGAACGCTGGACGGTATGGCTTTCTATAAGTAGCTATTGGCCGCAGCACTCAACGTTCATCCATGGTGATCTGCATCCGCCGCATATTATTGTCGATGATGCCCAGCGAGTAACTGGACTTATTGATTGGACGGAAGCGGAGATTGCAGATCCAGGTAAGGACTTTGTCATCTACTATGCACTCTTTCAGGAGGATGGGCTGCGGGAGCTTTTGAGACGTTATGAGCAGGCAGGGGGAAGAACATGGCCCCAGATGCTGGAGCATATTCGGGAGCAGTGGGCAGCCTATCCTGCAATTGTTGCCAAGTTTGCACTAATTACGGGCAAGGAGTCGGACATGGAGATGGCGAGAGGCATGCTTGCGAACTGGGATGTAAAGAGAGGTTGAGTATTAAAGGTATATGAATCTTAATGATGTTCTTATAGATGTTCGTTAACATAGCAAAGGGCGATCCCGACCATGAGTTCCATGGGAGAATCGCCCTTTTTCTTCTTCGTTAAGCGTGGTGCGTAGCGGCTATGCTATTTCAAAACACTCACATATTTCCCGTATACAAATGCTACACGTCCATCCAGCTTCACTTTTACCCATCCATACTTGTCTGTGCTGATCACCTCAAGTACGGTGCCTTTCGGTACAGCAGCTACGACCTTGGCTTTGGATGAAGCGCCAGCGCGTACGTTCAGGTAAGCTGCAGTAACCTTGGCTTGTTTACCTTTGTTGACGGTCCCCGGTTTACCTGTGTTTGGTGTTGATGGTTTGCCGGGTTTCGACGTGCCTGGAGTCGGTGTTGGTTTTGGTACTGTTGGTGTTGTAGGCTTCTCAGGTGTGCTTTCTTCCTCGCCATTACCTGCTGCTTTGCGAGCTTTGTTCAGTTGTTGATAGAACGCTCCCTTGGTTTTCACGCCAGAGAATTGGGCTGTATTCACACCTGCTTTGGCAGATAGAGTATCCATCTCTTCTTGGGTCACCGCATCCAAAATGTTAATGGAGGCAATGTTGGTGTACTTGCCATCTTCCGTTGTCGGCACAGACATGATGCCATCGTTAATTAACTCCACCACATCTGCACGCTCCGGTGCAGTCAGGTCTACGCCAGTGATTTTCCAGTTGTGTTGAACCTTAGGTTCATAGACACCTCTCATGACATCTTGCAAATAAGCGATGGACAGGTTGCGAATCGTACCTTGAATCTCGCCAAATGCCGAGGCATCCTTGGAGGACCAGAGCTGCTTGAACTTACGGCCTTCCATTGCGCCGCCTTTCGCAATCAGGGCTTCCATTCGATAGGCGTTCATGCCAAGTTTCAACGTATCGTCTTCTTTTACTGCCGTACCGTTACTGTACTTGAGATTCGTAATCCGACTGCCATATGGCTTAGTAAGGTCAATCTCATAGGTTACGCCACCGAAGAAATCATCGGTGCTGTATTTGGAAGCACGTCGTTTCGGATCGAAACTAATGGTCACATCACCCGGGCGTGTGGAGTTAAAGTACCCCGCAGACCACTCCATATAATCCAACAGATCACGTCCGGTCACTTCATACACAGTCACTTCACCGAACGTATATTGGTAGTTGAACGCAATATCCTTCTTCTTGATCGGGCCTACATCCAGCTTGGCCTTGTCGTTATCAATCTGGTGAGCAACTACATCGGCATCGCTGTAATGCAACATCACTTCTGTGAAAAAGTCAGACAAAGGTGTTTCCTGAATCTGCACCGCAGGGATACCCTTAATCTCATCAGCAGGGACCAGGTTCGTTCCTTTCAGTTCAGCCACTTCAATATTGGCATCGGCACGAGCGAACTCGTGGAACGGGTGCAATGTCTCTTCCAGCGCAGGATCGGAGACTTCATATGTTCCGTCGGCTGCTTTTACAGCGAGAGCTTGAGCTTCCTTGCTTTTCAGCACAACTTTGTCGCCATCTTTTTCAAATGTCAGATCAATTCGCGAGATATGTGAGCCATATTTATTCGGTTCGGAGATCAATACGCCGTTAACTGTCTCGGATTCAATCAGGGTGTGCATGTGTCCGGCAAAAATGGCAGCGAGCTCCGGGTTGGCGTTGGCGATATCTGTGACTCCGGTGCCCGGATTTCCGTTCTCGTTATCCAATCCCATATGCATGAGTCCAACCATGACATCGACTTTGCCTTTCAGCTCAGCAATGGCCTTTTTGGTCTCTTCCACAGGATCTTTGACGATGATGCCGTCCAGGTGATTCGTCCCTTTCTCGAATTCGGTAATCATAGGTGTGTTCATTCCGATGACACCCACTTTGATTCCGTCTTTCTCGATAATCGTATAGGCAGGCATGTAGCGGTCGCCGTTTTCTTTGAAAATGTTACCCACGAGAGGCTGTCCATTGAATTGGGAAGAGATCTTCTCCAGTACGTCCAGTCCAAAATTAAACTCATGGTTACCCATAACCCATGCGTCATATTTCATCTCGTTCATTGCAACCATCATGGGAGATTGAGGTTGATCATTGAACAACTCAGCCGAGTTATCCTGAATCATGTCGCCTGCATCCAGCAGGATCGTATTGGGATTCTCAGCACGGACTTTTTTCACAATGGTGTAGAGCTGTGTCATGCTACCAGTTGGATTTGGACCGTCCAGAGCATAGTCCCACGGCATAAATCGACCATGTATATCCGATGTACCCAGCAACGTAATCTTGGTCTCCTTGTCTGTCTCAGCAGCCTGAACCGGAGTGGAAGCAAAAGGGGCAAACAAAATGGAGGCACATAAGAGGAAAGATAAAGGCCATCCGGCGAAACGTTTCGTTGAAATTTTGCGCATGTTGTAATCTCCCTTGTTGTCTAGTGTGTGTAAAGATATGTATCATTTCATACTAGATAAACATGTGGTGAATGTAAACTCCAATGTAAGAGTTATGTTGGATTTAAGAGAGTGAATCTATAAATAGCTTCAGAAAAAACACTTAATCCTATTCTTTTACAATAAAATACTATAATTTGACAGGTGTTAAAAACCAAAATTATCCAGTAAAATGATGTTTGTAAGCGCTTAACAAAAATTGAACACTAAGGAGGAAAATCATTGATTAAGTCTAAGTGGTTTAAAACAGTCGGCTCACTGGCATTGGTAGGGATTCTCGCTGCTTCTGTTGCGGTTGGTAGTGTGAGTGCTGGTTTGGCGAAAGGTAGCAAATTTCTGGGCAATATTATTGCCAACCAGGTTCCTTCGAATTTTAGCCCGTATTGGAATCAGGTAACTCCGGAGAACTCTACCAAGTGGGATGCTGTTGAAGGCACACGCAACGTGATGAACTGGGGCCAGGCGGACATGGCCTACAACTATGCTAACAACAACGGATTTCCGTTCAAATTTCATACGCTCGTATGGGGAAATCAACAGCCAAATTGGATTAACAGTCTCTCAGCCGCAGATCAGAAGGCTGAAGTGACACAATGGATTAAAGCCGCAGGACAGCGGTATTCGAAGTCTGCCTTCGTTGATGTAGTGAATGAACCTCTGCATGCGAAACCATCCTATCGCAATGCCATTGGTGGAGATGGGGCAACGGGTTGGGATTGGGTTATCTGGTCATTCCAACAAGCGAGACAAGCCTTCCCTAACTCCAAATTGTTAATTAATGAATATGGTATTATCGGTGATCCTGCTAAAGCGGACCAATATATCCAGATTATCAACCTTTTGAAAAACAGAGGTCTAGTTGATGGTATTGGAATCCAGGCGCATTACTTCAATATGGACAACGTTTCTGTGAGCACGATGAACACGGTATTGAACAAGCTTGCAGCGACAGGGTTGCCAATCTATGTATCCGAGCTGGATATGACAGGTGACGACAATACACAATTGCAACGTTATCAGCAAAAATTCCCTGTGCTGTGGAAACACTCTGCTGTTAAAGGTGTGACGCTGTGGGGTTACAACCAGAATCAAACCTGGCAGGCTGGCTCCCACTTGGTCAATAGCAACGGTACAGAACGTCCAGCTATGCAATGGCTGAGAAATTATTTGGCGAACAATCCTTAAGCTCGCATTTTGACGAGTTTGTGCTTAAACAACCCCTGTTCCGCATACCACGGCGGGACAAGGGTTGTTTAATGTGTAAGCGTCCCGACAACTAGACCTTTATAATAACCATGCTGTTGAAGGAATCGCCCTCCAGCTCAATGTGAAGAGTCTGCCCTTCCTCGAAGGTCAGATGCAGATCCCGACGGTCTTGGAATGGATTATTAATGACAATGACGAGACTGTTATCCGGGTTGCGGAAAGCGACGGATTTACCGCTCCAGGCACCAGACAGGCCGACTCTTCGAGCACCAGGAACAACATGATGCGCGAAGTGTTTCATCACGTAATACTCGGGGTTCCGAGTAACCTCCGTAGTGTCTGGGTCTATCGTAATCATGGAGTTCTGCTCCCAGCCCCATGTGCTGCGGCCTTTGGGTTCCAGAACCATGTTCCAGTAGATGTACGCGTTCACTCCGTTGCTGAAGTAGTGCTGGTAGAGGTTATATACATATTTGGCGTAGTTCCATGAGTTGTTGCCATCCCCGCATTCGTTCTCGGTTTGCATATATCGAAGCTCCGGATAACTTGCAGCGGTACGTTGAATGGCATTTTTGCCTGCCCATTGATACCCAACACCTTTGATATAGGAATAGGCCTTCGGATCACTCAGGACAAGCCCGGCGTACTCATCGAAGTCATTTGTTTTTTTCTTGATTAATTCTTCCCATGGATCAGGAGCGTTGATCGTTCCCAGCCAGATTTCCGTATCCAGACCATGTTTGTCAAAAGCCGGGCCCAGATAATCGGCGATAAACTCACGAAGCTGCTCGCCTGTCCACATGCAAGAAGGGAATTTCTGATCTGCAATCACTTCGTTCTGCACATGCACCTGATGGATGGTAATGCCTGCGTCACGGTAAGCCTGTACGAATTTCACAAAATAAAGAGCATACGCATCCAGAATGTCCTTCTCCCAGCGCAGTGTGCCATAGTTATAGGCTTTCGGCGATTTCATCCATGTTGGGGGACTCCATGGGGAGGCGAAGAATTGCAGATTCGGGTTGTAATTCAGGGCTTCCTTGATATAAGGAATCAGATATTTGAAATCACGTTTGATCGAAAAATGTTCCATGGCCACGTCGCCGTCCACCTCGTTGTGGCTATACCATTGCTCTGCATAATCACTTGCGCCAATCGGCAGGCGACAGATGTTAAACTTGTGCTCACCATCCGGATGGAAAAGGGAGTGGAAAACTTCATGGCGCTGCTCCTCATTCAAGTGCGATAGGGCAATATAGCCAAGCTCGTTGAAACAGCCACCAAACCCTTCCACAAGCTGGTGCTGCTCACCAGTAAGCTTTAAGTTAGCGTTTTCATTTGTCGGTACAAAAGATAACTCTTTCCAGGGGCTGTCTTGGGTTGTGGAATAGCCGCTAAACGTGAATGTCATGTGAATTCCTCCTCGTTTGAACCTTAGCTGTCATATGAATTACGTTCAGTATAACAACTCCCGCTGCAAAAGAAGATATGCTAAACCGTGTAAAATTTGCCCTAATCCAAGATAGAGTATCAAGAGTTCCTGTCCGCACAGACAGATAGTATGCTGTATTTGCTTGTGGTTAAAGCTATCCATATACCATTATCCAATGTCATAACACAACTGTCGTAACACAACAAAAATCCCCGCTGATTGTTCAGACGGGGAGTTTCGCTGTGTTCTCTTATGGCTGTAAATGAACGTGAGACACTACTTCAAGGCTGCGCACGCTCACCAAGTTGTTTATTTTCGAAGATCAAAATCGTTTTGCTGCTTCCGATATACGCAACCGTCGTATTGAATTGCTCCGAGATGAAGCGTACCGGTACAAATGCTTTGCCATTTTTCATCAAAAGAGGAGCATCATTGATCGCGAGCGCATCATTCACGACAACTTGTTTGTTACCCACGCTCCAACGGATGGTCTTATCATTCTGTGTGATCACGGCTTCCCGCGTGCCGCTGTTCCAGTTCACACTGGCGTTTAACTGCTCCGAAACAAAACGCAGAGGCACATAGGTCCGCCCTTCATCAATAAATGGTGCAGAGTCCAGCGCATAAGCACGATCACCCACATAGGCGGTAGTAGACCCTTCAATCAGACGCTGGAAACTTCCCTGCGGCGTTCGTTTCTGTTCCCGCACATTCATCTGATTCAGAAGCTGCATCGTATGACTGCCACTCACGACATCCAGATAATTGTTCTGTACTGTGAGTCCAGCAGGCTCAACCTCTGAGGTAGACGTCTGAATACCGGAGAATAACGAGGTGGACGCCGAGATATCCTGTACGGCATTTGTCGCTGACTGATCACGGGTAAACGTAAAACCTGCAATGGGTGTCAGATCCCACACCCGGTTGTTGGATAATTTCAATACGTCTAGACTGGAAAGCCGCCGTAGGGGTTCCAGATCATAGATCTGGTTAGATTCTGCATTCAGCTCCGTCAGCCCAGTCAGTTCCTCAAGCCCCTTGAGGTGCTGTACCTGGTTACCGGAGATATCGAGTGTTCGCAGCTGTGTCATATGTTCCAGTGGTGTCAGATCCACGATTAGATTGCCTGACACATTCAGATTCCACAGCGTATTTGGCAGTTCAGCTAATACGTCCAGCGTCTGAATCTGGTTGTTCGCCACATTGAGTTGTTGGAGCTGGGTTTTATCGACGAGTGGCGTTAGATCCCTAATCGTATTGTTCGAGATCTCAAGCCAATTCAGTTCATCCGCATCCGAAAGTGCTGTAAGACTGGCAATCTGGTTACCACTGGCGTGGAATGTATGTAATCGGGTGAATCCACGTACAACCTCTATGGAAGAAATGGAGTTGTTGCTGATATACAGTCGTCCCAATTCTTTCAATTCGGCTAGTGCGTGTATGGATGTAATGTAATTGTTGCGAACATCGATCTCCCGAAGCTTGGTCAGGTGCTCCAGCGGTGTCAGATCCTCAATCTCATTTCCATATAATCGGAGGTGAGTCAGGTTGGTAGCATACTCCAGCCCGGACAGGCTGTGAATACCTGCATTGCTCAGATCCACCACCTCAAGCTGCTCCAGATCAGATGAAGTCAGTGGAACATCCAGAGGTTTGTTCAGGATTAACCTCAGTCCGTCCTCAAGTAGGGGATCTTCAATGATTCCTTCGCCCAAGTCTGTAGTCGTGTAAGCCATGGCTTGCCCCGATGTACCCAGACTCAGGATGAATACTAGAAATAATAGCGTCATTCTTTTCATTGCATGCATTCCCTCCGATTCCGATTCTTAGAATAATAAAATAATCCGAACAGATTGAGTTATATGATATATATGATAAGTACAATATTTACACGATAACGGAGGGGGCAGAAATAGCGCGATAACAGTGATCGGAAGGTTGTTCTGCCCACGGAGTGTTCAGTGTAAATCAATCCGTTTAACATGTGCAGGTTCGGCTAAAAGCACATCTATAGTTATTAACCCGTCAACGGGAAAAAGGAACAAAAAATATTCGTAACGGGTATCCTTATACTTTCTATTCTATATGAAACAAACCCTGTTCTGCACTCTTCTATCAAAAAAAATGGAACATCTCCCGCAGACCCTATTCAACCCACCCTTGAAACGGGTAAAGATGAAGTAAAGATGCCAATTTGGAGGGGAAGATGTGAGTATGCGCCAAGCCATGATCATTAGTAATCCATCGTCAGGTAAGGAAGAGGCCGAACAGTATGTGTCCCAAGTCAGAGAAATTCTGGAGTCACAGCAGTATGAGGTGGTGGTTAATGAGACAGCCGGGGAAGGTGATGCCACCAACTACTGCCTGAGCGCCTGCAAAGACGGCTGTGATCTGGTCATCTCCATTGGAGGCGATGGTACGCTGCATGAGACGATTAACGGTATGATCAATCAGGATCATCGTCCCCGACTTGGCGTCATACCGCTGGGAACGGTGAATGATTTTGCACGTGCGCTGAATATCTCGCTTGACCCGGAAGAAGCCATTAGGCAGTTACGTTCGGATCAGACCCATATCGTGGATCTGGGGAAAATCAATGATCGCCTGTTTGCCAACGTTGTGGCTGCAGGTTCTTTGGCGGAGGCCCTGTTCTCCGTATCCTCAGAAGAGAAGTCGAAGCTGGGTTCATTCGCATATCTGAAAGAAGGCTTGAAAGACTTGGTGAATACACCAGCCAATCATCTAACCATTGAATATGACGGCCAGATCTGGGAGGGAGAAGCTCCTCTTTTTCTGGCGGCACTTACCAATTCGGTTGGAGGATTCCAGAAGTTATCCCCGGATGCTGAGGTGGACGATGGTCTGATACATTGCTTTGTTGTTCGTAACATCAGTGTGTTCAACAGCCTGACTTTGGGCACTTCCCTGTTGTTTGGTAGTCTGAAAGACCATAAGGATGTGGACTATTTTACGACAAAAGAAGTTCATGTTCGCTCAGCCGAAGCCATTCGCACGAATGTGGATGGAGAGGAAGGGCCTGCCCTGCCGATTCATATCACTGTACTTCCTCGGCATGTTGAGGTCATTGTACCGGAAGATATATAATTCAATCCTGTGTGATCACAGGCTGGAACCGAGAACCTAGCATTTCTCCATATGAATGTAGGATAAATCTATTGAAACCGATTGCAGATGTGTGTCACAATCAAAAGTAAGATACACGATAATATTCGAATATGGAGGGAAAACATCTTGAGAACCATGAAATTGGGCAACAGCACATTTGAAGTACCTGTAGTCGCCGTAGGCTGCATGCGGATTAATTCATTAGATGGCAAGGAAGCCGAACATTTTGTTCGTTCTGCGATGGAGGTTGGCGCGAATTTCTTTGACCATGCTGACATTTACGGTACAGGAACATGTGAGGAGATCTTTGCCGAAGCGGTACAGATGAATCCCCAAGTTCGTGAAAATATGATTCTTCAGTCCAAATGCGGTATCCGCAAAGGCATGTTTGATTTCTCCAAAGAGCACATCCTGAATTCGGTGGATGGTATCCTGCAACGTCTGAAAACGGACTATCTTGACGTTCTGCTGCTGCACCGTCCGGATGCACTGGTCGAGCCGGAGGAAGTGGCGGAAGCCTTTGATCAACTGGAGCGAGAAGGCAAAGTGCGTCACTTTGGGGTATCCAACCAGAATCCGAACCAGATCGAATTGTTGAAAAAATACGTGAAGCAGCCACTGGTAGCCAACCAGTTGCAGATGAGTATTACCAATACCACGATGATTGACAGTGGGATCAATGTAAACATGGAGAACGATGCTGCGGTTAACCGTGACGGCAGTATCTTGGACTATTGTCGTCTGCATGATATCACCATTCAGCCGTGGTCCCCGTTCCAGTACGGATTCTTCGAAGGCGTATTCCTGGGTAGCGACAAGTTCCCGGAATTGAATGCGAAGATCGACGAGATTGCTGCGAAGTATGACGTGAGCAATACAACGATTGCAATCGCATGGTTGCTTCGTCACCCTGCGCATATGCAGCCTGTGACAGGCACGATGAATATTGAACGTCTGCAAGATTGTGTAAAAGCAGGAGATGTTCATCTTACGCGTCCAGAGTGGTATGAAATTTACCGTGCGGCAGGCAATATACTGCCTTAAATTCAAGTTATAGTGAGCATACTGACTGCTGAGTCAGTTAAAAACACGAGCCCGTCGATGGCTCGTGTTTTTTTGTCTGTTTTCAGGTTTGATGCCGGGCGCATTTCCAATATAAAATAAGGGTAGAGATATTTGCTTTAATTAAAGGATTAAAATGGTTTTATTACAAATTAGTTGAATTTATTATATTGACCGCTACTTTCTAATTACATATAATTACTTTTGTATACCGATAATCCCGTTTATGTTTTTATTTTGGAGGGTGGTGTTCGTTTGGAGCCGACAACCACGATACGCGATCATTTAGAAAGTTATCTGAAGCGTGAACAGATGTCCATTAGTCATTTTTCGGAAACGTCAGGGATTAATTCGGGTACGCTGAGCAATATTTTGAATAAAAATCGGCCTATTGCCATGCAGCAGTTGGATCGCATCACTTCCGCCATGAGACTGGAAGAAGGTTACTTCTATGAATTATACATAGATGAGTGTTTCGTACACGCAACCCCGGACTGGAGAAGACTTGGACCGTTCCTTCATCGCTGTGCCGAGTTGGACAAGTTAAACTGCATTGAAGAGGTTATTCGTCTGATGATGGATAATCTGTCCTATATTCCTTTGTTATTTGAAGTGGCTGAAGAATTCTACCATGCAGGTAAATTCAAACCAGCCATTCTCCTATATGAGAACATCGCTGAAAGTGAGAAAATGCAACATTCCGAGCGGCTTGCGCTCTGTCAGTATCGACTGTTCAGGTTGGGACTGACCAATGATCAACAGCGGAATCTGATTATCGCAGCCCGGTTCGAATACTATGTGGATCGCCTGGATGAACGCTACCAGTTGGATGCGCTTAACGAACTGATTAATGCATTTGCATCACTTCACAGATGGAGCAAAGTTCAGGAACTATCTGAAAAGCTGAAGGTGAAAGCAGCCATCCATTATGAGATGAATGGCAGACGGAAACAGGAAGAGACCAAACGACCCATCGTTTTTTATATTATGTATGCGTATTTAGCATCTGGAAGTGCACATTTCCACTTGAACGACTATGAAATGGCATTGAGGTATGTTGCATTGTACACCGATTACAGTTGGGTGAAAGAACCTGAACCTGAGGAACAGGTGGTCATTCATCAATTTCAGGAATGGGCCGAGGGTAACCGTTATATATATCAATTAATGGCTGGACAGTTTGAGGTGTTACCTGATTATCTGGCTTATATCTCGACGAAGGAGAATGAGATATTCCCAGCGCTTTGTGATATTGTAACGGCGGCTAACCGATATGATATCAACATAGATCATGTACTAGAGCAGTATGAGTCTTACTTTGCTTATCAGGAACAGAGAAATCGGATTGGGAAAGTAAGCAAGCAGGTTACGGATGATCGATATTTACGTCTGTTAGCCGATCTGGGTGCATATTATCTAAAGAAAGACGAGTATTATTTAGGAATAAAATATGTCCTGGATAGTTTAAGATTTGCTATTGAAATTAGCAGTGGACGAGGTATGCTTAGAGGTGTCGGACTGTTTGAGCAATATAGGGAATATGCGTCTGACACAGCTATACAGCAGTACAAAATCTTGATTGGTGAGGTGCAGAAACTCAATGAAGAGAAAGCTGGCTTTGCTGATAGTTACATGTAGTATAGTGGTGAGCATTGTAACTCCTGTTACTGGAACTGTCCCGACTGTGGAGAATCCAGACCCTTCAATTTACCGAACGAATGATCACGGTTTAGGGACATAAGCCTGAACCAATGGACGCGTCTGAATTCAATTCAGAGGCGTTCTTTTTGTATATCCAAGTGGAAGAATAAGTATGTCGTATGTCACCTGCTCTTTTGATTGGCATAATACACTAAAATATGACAAAAAGGAGGGATACTATGGATCGCTTGGATTTGATATCACGGATCGAAGATGCCAGACAGCAGTTATATCGTATGCATAGGGAATATGGCAGTCTGCTTCATCCTGAAGTGATCCAGCAATCCGTAGTCCTGGACGGTCTAATTAATCAATACAACAGAGCTCAGGTAAACAAGGTGATGAATTAAGTTCGCCTATTTACATTTGTGTTTTTGTATACTATAGTTAGTTACATGAGTAATTAACCGACTAACTGACTAACGAATACGTATGAAAGTTGGAAGCACATGAAATCGACTTTGGATGAATCTCAGCCTATTTTTCATCAGATTGCCACGATGATTATGGATGATATTGTGGATGGCAGATTGAAGGTGGAAGAACAGGTTCCTTCGACCAATGAACTGTCCCGCTTTTACAATATCAATCCGGCTACAGCCCGCAAAGGGCTGCAGGAGCTCGTGGACAAGGGGATTATATACAAACAACGAGGTGTTGGAATGTTTGTTGCGAAGGGAGCAAGAGAAGCCTTGCTCGTTGAACGGAAGCAGGATTTTTATGAAGAATACATCAAGCCTTTACTTGAAGAAGCCAGACGGATTCACATGAATGAAGACATGATCATTGATCTGATTCGCGGCAAGAAGGATAAGGAGAGTGAGTTATGATTCATATGGAGCAAGTCAACTATAGTTATCAAGAGACACCCGTTCTGAAGCAGGTTACGCTACATGAGAGTGAGCCGATCATTAGTGCGATCTGGGGGAGAAATGGAGCGGGTAAAACAACACTGATGAGTTTACTTGCAGGGCATAACCGCCCGGACAGTGGAACCGTCCAGATCATGGGTCAAGACCCCTATAATAATCTGTCTGCTCAAGAGCATCTATGCTACATCCAGGAGAATCATCCCCTGGGGAAAAACTGGACGGTTAATGACATGGTTCAAATGGGGCAATATTTTCATCCGCAGTGGAATCAGGATTTGGCAGAGCGTTTAATTAATTTGTTCGAACTGCCGGCAAAGAAGAAGATCATTAAATTTTCGAAAGGCATGAGGACTGCCGCTCAGATTGTAATGGGTCTCGCTAGTAATGCAAAGGTAACGATTCTGGATGAGCCTACCAATGGACTTGATGCCGAGAAGCGTAAGTTCTTTTACAATGCTCTACTGGAAAGTTACGAAGATAACCCGCGTCTGATCCTGGTATCCAGCCATCATATTGAAGAGATTCAGCCTTTATGCGAGTCCCTTATCGTTTTGCAGGCCGGAGAGGTGTTAATGAATCAGCCGATGGAAGAGATGCGCGAAAAAGGAGTTCTTCTAACAGGGAGAATTGAAGATGTTAATCGTGTTACAGCAGATGTTAAGGTCATCGAGTCTTCTCAGATGGGATCGACTGTGAAAGTGATGATTGATGAGCCCTACTCGAAAATGTGGAAGGACATCGCTCATACACAAGGACTTTCCATTGAGAAGGCGACATTGCAGGATTACTTGGTTAACAGGACCCGTAATCAAGAGGGGGTTAAGCCATGAATTCAATTAAAGGAACCAACCGACTGATCCGTGAGGATATGCGTTTGTATTTGATTATCTTCTCATCCATTGCTCTGATGCTCACTGTCGTATATCTGGCAATTGGTTTCATATTTGATGTCACGTATACCACACAACTATTTGGTCCAATGTACGGCGGTATATGTACGTTTGCGATCGCGGGAATTATTACACAGTTTCCGGTTGCGATCGGTATGGGCAGTACACGAATTCAATTCATGAAATCCTTCTATATGAACTCGATATGGATGGTTGCAGGCACCATGGCCATTTTGCATGTAATCTATTTCATCATACACCTGCTTCAAGGCAAAGGAATTGTTGACGTTACCTTATATCAACCAGGCATGTTGTACTCCAACGAATATCATTTCTTCTCCTACCTGTGGATTGATCTGATGTGTGGCTTTCTCGTACTGGGAATCTCCGCCTTCCCGACGGTCTGCTGGATGCGCTTGGGGATGCGTAACTTTTTCATTATGTTCTTTGGAGTTGGCCTGGGCATTACGCTGATATTTACTTTGGCCGATCTTAGTGAGTTTATGTTGTGGATTGCGGGGATCAATCGCATGACATTGTTCACCGCTTTGGGGGTCATTGGAGGTGCTTTGCTTCTGAGCACGTACCCGATGATGAAGAATGCACCGCTTACAATGAAATCCAGTAAAGACTGATAGAATAATGTTATAAGATGGAATCTATATAAGTTGAACTAATCATTTACACGATAACGGAGAGGACAGAAAAAACCTGAAAAAGCGAAGCTAAAAGCTTTCTGTAAGAAAGCTACTTCGGAAGCATACGCTGCGCCTTTATCACCGGATTTCCCCATGAGAAAGGGGATCGAAAAAATCTGGGGATAACAGCGATTGGAAGGTTGTTCTGTCATCCTTATATAGGCAAGGAATCTAAGCGAAATTCCCTGTAATCAGAGAAACACGAGTGCGAACACGCCTCGTGTTTTTTGTATCATCCTGAATCACTGAATATACCTGTTCAACAATCTTTGTGCGATCCAAAATGAATGTGTATGCGTTAAACCTGAGCTTGTGGCTTGAACCCTTCATCTTTGAGATACTCGCCAGCTTCGCTACGCGTTTCAAAAGCCATATCCAGATTAACACCAGAATACACATACCACATGTCATCTTCATATTTTAAAGTAAGTGTATGTCCATCTTCATCGATCCACGTTCCGCCACCCGTAGAGGTTGTAGCCAATGCAGGAGCAGTTTCTGCTTGTTCTGGCTCTGTGAATTCTACTGCGTTGGGGTTGTGAGACATCGCTTTGATCGTTTCATCTAACAATGTGCGCAGATCTGCTTCGGAGTAATCACGAATATTGACGAATCCTTTAGCATCGGTCTCATAGTTAGGCAGTAGACCTGCATAGATATAACCGTTACCGTTAGGGTGAATATGGAGAGCAACAATCTTTTTCTCATACGCACTTTCTTCGAAGTGGAAGTTAACACGACCGAGAGAAACATCTTTGCGTTGCAGTTGGGGGTATGATTGTAGCACTTCAAGCTTTTGTTCAACGTTAAGCATATGTGCCTCCTGTAATTGTTCAATAGAGGTGATTATAACATGCCCTCCAGTTAATTTCCCGATAAAATACTTCGCCCCAGCTCTTTCAGGTGTTCCATGGCTTGCAGATAAGGATAAGGTCCATAGCTTACACGCGCTACACCGAGTACAGCAAGATGTGCTGGTGAAGGCTCAGGAGATGTAACCATAACGTTGATTGGAAGTGGGGAACGCTCACATAATTCCTGAATCAGTTGTTGATCCTGTAAGCCTGGTACGAACAGACCGCTGGCTCCTGCCTCTGCATAAGATCTGGAACGGATGAGTGCTTCCTCTAGGTGGGAGTGGTTATGGTGTTCTGGTGCATGTTGCAGAAAAATATCTGTACGAGCATTAATGAACAGTGGAATGCCTGCCTGCACCGAAGCCTCCCGGGCGGCGGATAGTCTCAGGCATTGCTCCTCCGTAGCGTACAGTCCCACCTCATCTGGAAGTTGATCTTCCATGTTAATTCCCACAGCACCATGATCGATGACTTGCAGGACATTTTCCTTCACTTCTGACACAAACCTCCCATACCCTCCCTCTATATCGATCGTTACAGGTAAATCCACACTCGCTGTGATCCGTGCCAGATTAGCCAATACCAGATGGAACGGCATCGCTTCACCATCGGGTTCACCGTGGGCAGCGGCTACGGACCAGCTACCTGTTGCAATCGCTGTTGCTCCAACCGATTGCATGGCTTGTGCGCTTCCAGCATCCCACACATTGACCAGAACAAGTGGTTTTTCTTTCAAGTGGTATTGTTGAAACATCACTGCTTTTTCTTCTAGCGTACTCATATATCTTAACTCTCCTTTGTTATATACATGCATTCCTTTGAACACCTATTGCATACTTCATTCCATTATTCAGCTACCCTGTTCTTGTTTCTCGTGAGTCAAAAGCCAGTTTTTACGAGTTAATCCCCCGCCGTATCCGCCCAGTTCACCACTGGCATTGATTACACGGTGACATGGGATCACAATCGCAAGCTGGTTGGCCCCATTTGCTTGTGCCACGGCTCGGCAAGCAGTCGGTTTTCCCAGTGCATTTGCGATATCCTGATATGACCTCGTTTCACCAGCCGGAATGGCCAGCAACTCGTCCCACACACTCTTTTGAAATGGTGTTCCTAAACAGAACAACGGTGTGTCGAATGCTGTCCGAATACCTTGAAAGTACTCATTTAGTTCACGCTCAATGGACTGAATGGGAGCCGTGGTGCCAGGCACAATAGCAGATTTGGTTCGTTTGCGAAGACGCTCAACTTCGCGTTCCAGACCTCTACGGTCCACAAATTCAAGTAAATATAGCGCCTCTTCATCTGCAATGGCCATCATCGGGCCGAGGCGGGTGTCAATCCAGGACGCTTTCAGGATATGTCCTTCATCGACTTGTGTAGGGGCGGCACCCATGATCCGTGAAAAGGCATCGCGGAAGCCGCTGCTTGATTCATATCCAGTAGATAATTGGCTATCAATCACGGTGCGGCCGGAGCGAATATTTTTCAGGGCAAGTCCCATGCGGCGAGCGCGGGCATATTCGACAAAGGTCATGCCGAACCGCTTCTTGAACTGACGGCGAGCAGTGGATTCGTCGATGGAGAGGGCCTTGAAATCCTGTCCTTTCCAGCGTTTCTCGGGCTGTTTCTCGACAGCTTCCACCAATACGCGAACGACATCGGATACTTGGTTAGGGTGAGAGAGCGGGCGGCAACGCTGGCAAGGGCGATAAGAGGCCAGAAGTGCCTGCTGAGCCGTCTCATAGAATTCGCAGTTTTCGAATTTTGGCTTTCGCGCCGGGCATGTGGGACGACAGAACACTCCCGTCGTCTTGACCCCCACATAGAATAAACCTTCGTATTCCGAATCCTTGGCAACCAGAGCCTGGTAGTATTGTTCTTTCTGTTTAGCAGAAATCATGGGCGCACGTCCTTACTTCAATAGATGATCAAACTGTAAACTGATTATAAAAAAACGATGCACATGGCATCGCCGAAAATCAGGCATGAATATTTTTATTTCAGCATGTTTCCTTTTTATGCGTTCGTCCAGTCCAGTTTACCAGAAAGATCCCCAGGAATATGCATAACCCACCGACATAGACGTAATTACGGATCACTTCGTCCAGAAGCAGCCAGCCGGATAATACACCGAAGAATGGAGCGAGAAACAGGAAGGCACTGGTTTTCCCTGGGTCACCCTTACTTAATAGGTAATACCACGTAGCGAACTGCACAATGGAACCAAGCAGAGCTAGATACATGATAACGCTAATGGAGGTGGTGTTGAGAATAAGCCGGGATGATTCCAGCGTTAAACTAAGCAGCAGCAGGAACAAGCCGCCGAATAACATCTGATAAGCCGTTAATACCGAGGTACTGAAGCGTGATCCCCATTTTTTTACCAAGACGGTAGCGATGGCCCAGGACAACGCAGAGCCCATACCAAGCAACGTTCCTTCCGATAACTGCATGTGAAATCCCAGTGTGATGAAGACCCCTGTTATACCAATGAGCACCCCAAACCACTGGTATACCCTGTATTTTAGACCGAGGAACAGGCTCCCGAGAATAACCACCAGCAGTGGATTCGTAAACGTGAGTATGGATGTCTGTCCAGATGGAATCGTCCGCATACTTAGAAAAATGCATGCCATCACGCCTGTCGTCTGGAATAGACCGATGATCAACAGCCGGGTCCAGTCGGGGACCGTTGTGGGGAGATTCTTGTTTCGTAGCCACAGCGCCATGAGCCCTCCAGCGAGCGTAAATCGAATACCTACCAGTAGAATGGGTGAGATATAGGTCAGTCCGATTTTACCAACAGCAAAGGATGAACCCATAAGGGATGTGGCGAGTATAACGAGCATCATAAAAGTCAAACGATTCAACCTGTTGTCCTCCCTTATTCAGCATTTTTTTGATCTTATCAGGTTAACATGCGAACATTTCAGGGTTCATCGAAGTGTCATAACGTATTGGATTTATAATCATTTACATATTATGGAGCTTCGTGAGGGACGATATGGTGTAGTGATTACTAAAGAAGGTGCTGGGTGCAAAGCGTTCTTTTGGATTAATGCATAATGCTTATTACTTTAGATGAACATGGAGGGAGTTCCAATGATGAAATTCAATACCAATAAATCTGCGCTCTGGGTGTCTGCTCTATGTATCTTGCTGCTAACGAGTGCATGTGGAGCCAAGAACAACGCTGAATCCGTTCAGGAGCACGCGTATCCGCAATCGAAGGAGCCCGTTGAGGAAGCCGGGAATAACTCCATTCCCAACGCTGAGGCGAAGAATAACAATAATCAGGAGTATGCAACTACGAATCAGGGAAAATCTTCGGCAAAATCCGAGCCCTTTGCTGATGCAGAAGGACAGATTATGATCGTCATTGATCAAACGGATAAGCCATCTGAGGGCAACAGCTTTGATTTTGCAGTGAAGCAGGTGCCAGAAGGCTACACGCTATCCGAGATGCGGTGGACGTCCAACACGGTGACAATCGTGAACTCGCTACAGGAAGCCATCGAGCATGATGCGAATGGTGAAGAGGGCTTTTACTTCAGCGGGAATGGACAATTCTCCGGATTTATCTATTCGGACGAGATGAAGGGTGAACGCGGCAAAGCAACGTTTGTGTTCACCAATGAAGAGGGGAAAGAACTTACCTCGGATAAAGAAATTACGTTGAAGTAAAAGGGTAGATCACAACGGTGTGGGCGGTATCTCTTGATTGAAATGAAGGATCGGACGTATGCACCCTGCTGAGTCTATGATCTTTATTAAATTGAAAAGCAGCCGTTCGCGGCTTCTTTTTTTACCATGCGCAGTGTCACGCCTATCCTATTACCACGGTGTACCCAGCCCTCGTATCGGAACTGCTCCTACATAAAGTCAAAGAAATAACGGACCACGTGGAACATAACCGGAGAGGTGTAGGTCAGGCTGTCGACCCGGCTAAGGTAGCTTTTTTTGAGTGCGTCGAACTTGTTGTCATCTCCAATTAACAGATCGCGCTTCAGTACAGACACCGTCAGACTGCCGAAGAATCCAGCCAGACTGATCAGCACCCCGATGAACAGCGAGAATTTCCAATCAAAGGGCGTCAGGTAGGGATGGATGAAATAGGACGTTGCTGTCGTTACAATGAATGCACAGGCGAACCCTTCCCAGGTGACAAAAGGATTGGCGGTGGGCACCACTTTTCGTTTGCCCAGATAGAGAGAGACCAGATAATGCACCACATCATTAAGCTGTGTTAACACGACGAGGAATAGCACTAGCTTGGAGCCGTACTCCGGTGTGGCGAACGGGAAATAGGCCAGGTGGCTCAGCCCGAACACCATCAGCATCAGTCCCCATTGTGTGGAGCTGACACTGCGCAGGAAACCGACCGTGCCTTTGTTAATCAGGCGTGGCAGGGGCAGCACCAGGAACACATATAGTGGAATAAACACGATAAACATGCCATACCATCCAATGTAGATCCAATAAAACTGAACCGGAATCGCCAGATACGCCCATAGGAACAGCCTGCGGTCGGCTTTGCGTGTGCTGCGAATCATGGAGAAGTATTCTTTAAGTGAGAAGAATGCAAGCACCATGAGGGAAATCAGCGAAACAATGGGGTTGAAGAGGGTAGCGAGACAGAAGATCACGAACATGCCCCACCAGGTTTTGATTTTTTGGCCGATGCCTGAATAGTCTTTGCTTGGCTGAAGCTTTGCTATAATTTTGTACACGATATGTATCACCAGTAAAGCTGTGAAGATGAGTGTTAGTGTAAATAATGAACTGCTCACGTACCGATCACCTGCTTATTCAAAGTAAGATTCCATTATAGGGCACCTATGTTATTATGAAGGAATAGTGCCAACTTGATAAGGGGAAATTTTGCTATGACAGATGAACGCTCGATCTATATCCTGCTTACGAATACGGGGACCTTGTTTACCAAGGTCATTCAGAGTTACACTAGAGCGCCATATAATCACGCATCGATCTCATTTGACAAGGAATTATCCGAACTGTACAGCTTCGGTCGCAAGCACCCGAGCAATCCGCTGAACGGCGGGTTTGTGAAGGAAGATATTCAGACAGGTACATACAGCAAGTATCCCAACACAACATGTGTGATCTATGAGCTTCAGGTGACGGATCGTGAAGTGGAAAAGATGAAACGCGTGCTGCATATCTTCATCCGCAGCCGTCAGAAATATATGTACAATCTGTTGGGTGTGATCGGCATTACGCTCAAGGAGCCGGTGGAGTTCAGCAATTCCTATTTCTGCTCCCAATTCGTGGCTGAGATCCTACAGCGTTCAGGTATCAAGCTATGGAACAAGCTGCCTGCCCTGGTGACACCGGATGATTTTCGCCAGAGTGAACGATTGCAGCTGGTCTATGAAGGAAAGCTAAGGGAGTATAAGCTTGGAAACGGAGAGAAGGAGTAGGGGAGGAAGGGAATTCAACCCCAAATCCCAACCATGAAACAGTCTGTGCCACGGATTACGAGGCAACAGGCTGTTTATGTGCTTCATATGAACGATGATGATGATCGGCCGAAATCAACTTTCGCCCTTCTTATTGTGCATATTGACGTTTTTCCTTTGCAAAAACTTCTCACAGGTTCGTTAAAATGGGTATCTCATCTTACCCCTTTCGAATTACTCCTTATCGGTAGTTTGCAAAGTGTTATTTCCGTAAAATCTGCCGTCGCGCAACTGATCCACGAATCCTTGGAGCCACACATAATACTGCTCCGCATGTTGAAGTTTGTGCAGATCGCGCAGTGCAGCATCCCGATCTTCGGAAGAAGTATGCTCTGAAAGGATCATAGCCGTCAGATCAGGAATGACCTCGCGAATGCCTTCTAACATGACATCCACTTCCCGTTGGAGCTTGGCCCCAAAGAAATTTTGAAATGTACGATAAAAGTCGGTCTCAGCCAGATACTGATCCTGACGGTCCTTCTTTTCCTCCAGTTTGTAAATCATCTGTGACTCCGTAAGCGAACGAACCGCATAGCTCATGTTGCTCTTGCTCATATTCATCGAGGTCTTCATCTCTTCAAGTGTCATCGGTCGATCTTCAAAATACATGATGCCGTATAATTTGCCAAACGTATGATTAACCCCATACAGATCCATCGTATTGGCGATGGCCTCAATGACTCTCTCCCTCAGCGCATGCCGATCGGGCAACGAAGAATGATTCGGGTTCCCGGCAGTTTCTTTTCCCACAATGTCACCTCTGGTTTATGATAGCGTTCCCACTAGCTGCCTCATATTTTACATGACTTGCTCCAATTTTAACATAACCCGGAATTAGAATTTTCAATACGAGTGTACAATCAATTTTGTACAGAATAAATATAAAGCTGATTATACTCAAAAATTCCCAATCATTAAAGAAAAATTGGACAGTAAGGAGTGGGGGATTTGCGTTTAAAACTATGGAGGGAGTCTGAGGCGGTTCTATTCACGCTGCCAGCTCTAATCCCATTGCTGATCTTCTGGCTGGGACCTCTGGGATATATCGTTTATCTCAGTTTCACCGATTGGGACTTCATGAGCCCGGACAAGTTGTTCGTTGGGTTGGACAATTACAGTTATCTGCTGACGAACTCTGAATTCTATCGGTCACTGAAAGTCACCTTGTTATTCGGACTGGGGAGTGTGATCCCAACCATTGTGGGCGGATTGGCACTTGCGATGCTCATGAATAGCAAAATCAAATCATCGGGCATCTTCCGGACATTACTCTTCTCACCTTGGGTTACACCGACAGTTGCGGTGTCTATTGCGTGGTCCTGGATCTTCGAGCCAGAAGTCGGACTCGCTAATCTTATGCTTGGCTGGGTCGGTGTATCTCCGATCGGCTGGCTGCGTGACGCGGACTGGGCACTGGTTGCAGTTCTGATCGTAACCCTTTGGAAATCAATTGGTTGGGCGATGGTATTCTATCTGGTTGCGTTACGAAATCTACCGTCTGATCTGCTCGAAGCAGCTTCGATCGATGGGGCAAACAGTTGGGATAAGTTCAGAAGTATCACACTGCCGCTGATCTCACCAACGACGTTCTTTCTCTCGATTATTCTTACAATCCAGTCCTTGCAAGCTTATGACCAGATTAACGTCATGACGCAAGGCGGACCGGCGGGATCAACGAGAACGTTGCTGTACATGTATTATCAGTCTGCATTTGAATCCTTTAATGTAGGTGAAGCTTCGTCCATCGCCGTTGTGATTATTCTGATCTGCGTGTTGCTGTCGGGCGTATCCTTCCTGCTTGGCAGACGTCTGGTGCACTACTAATGACAATGACATTGCCCAATAAAAAGTCTAAACGGATGAAGCGCAAGGAGTTGCAGAACGTGTCGCATACGAATTTTAAAATAAGTAAAATGATCCGCTACCTCCTGTTAGCCGTTATCGCGCTGGGTACAGCCTTTCCTTTCTATTGGATGGTCATTAGCGGATTCAAAACCAATGATGAGATCTGGCAGTTCCCGCCGACCTTCTGGCCGGAGACGTTTCTGTGGAGCAATTATGTGGATGCCTGGAATGCGGCACCATTTGCCCGTTACATCCTGAACAGTACCGGGGTAGCCTTAGCCATCTGTCTATTTCAGATCGTCAACTCCAGTATGATGGCGTACGCCCTGACACATATGAAATTCCGTCTCAAAGGTGTACTGACATCCCTGATCCTGGTGGGTTATATGATACCGAGTACAGCCGTGTATCTGCCTAGTTACCTGGTACTTAGTGAGCTTAACCTGCTAGATTCCTACACAGGCTTGATTGTATCCAACTGTGTCAGCGTGTTCTCGATCTTCCTGATCCGGCAGGCGTTCATGCAGGTATCTCATGAATTGGTGGAAGCCGGACAGCTGGACGGTGCATCTCATTTCCGGATTCTCTGGACGATTATCACGCCGCTTGTTCGCTCAAGCTTCGCCGTGATGGTTCTGATTACGTTCATTGAACAATACAACAACTATTTCTGGCCTATGCTCATCACGAAAGACCCTGACCTGCAGCTGGTATCGGCTGGTCTGCGCAGCTTCTTTGTAGAAGGTGGGGCATATGGACTGGCTTGGCCACAGATTATGGCTGCGAGTGCCTTCACCATCGCACCCCTACTTATTCTCTTCCTGTTCACCCAGAAGACCATCATGCAGAGCGTGAATATCACGGCTGGTGTGAACAAGAACTGATATGAATTTTTTTGTAAGACTGCATCTATCCAGATGCACCGTGTCAACACCAACATTTCACCTAAAACGGGAGGAACGACAATGAATTGGAGTCAGGCAAGCATGACATGGAAAAAGAGATTGAGGTTGAACTGGAAGGGTGGCATGTCGCTGGTACTCGCGACCAGCTTTGCTCTACTGACCGCTTGTGGAACACAGGCACCGGCAGAATCAGGCACGACGGCTGCTGCCAGTGGAACCGAAGTTCAGGCGAAAAATCCGGTGGAGATTGAATTCTGGTATGGTCTGGGTGGTAATCTGGGCGATAACATGAAAAAGACGATTGATGCGTTCAACGCCTCACAGAACGAAGTCGTTGTGAAGGGGATTGTACAAGCAGATTACACGGAAACGGAACAGAAGCTGCAAGCAGCAATTGCTTCCAAGAAGGTTCCGGCCGCTGTACTCAGTTCCAATATAGACTGGGCACGCAAAGGCTATTATGCACCGATGGATGAGATGATTGCCGCTGATCCGAATTTTAAGAAAGACGATTTCATTCAGACGTTCCTGAACCAGGGACAAGTGGATGGAAAGCAATACTTTTTACCAATGTACGGAACGACTCAGATCATGTATTACCGCATGGATACGTTCAAGGAGAACGGAATCGATCCAGCGAGTCTGACGACATGGGAGAAGCTGGCTGAAGCAGCGGCGAAGATGAGCAAGAAGGAGAATGGCAAAACAACCTTCTATGGCTGGGAACCGATGTGGGGTAGTGCTAACATGATCGACGCTGTGCTGAGTAAGGGCGGACAGATTCTTAGCGACGATGGCAAAACAGTTATGATTGACTCCCCGGAGTGGATCGAGACATGGGACTTGTTCCGTAAATGGATTAACGAAGACAAGATTATGGGCATTCACTATGGCGGTCAGGGCTGGGAGTACTGGTACAAAACGATTGATGATGTGATGAAAAACAAGGCAGCAGGCTACACCGGATCCAGTGGTGACCAAGGCGACCTGGACTTTAGCGTAGTCGCTGCCATGCAACAGCCAGGCTGGGAAGGCGTTGGTGAAGGAAAACCGGTAGCAAGTGCCGTGATGGCAGGCATTCCGTCAGCAGCAAGTCCAGAGCAACAACAGGCAGCCTACAAGTGGCTTACGTATTTCTCTGAAACTTCGAACACAGCTTCTTGGTCCATGAACACCGGATATATCGCAGTGCGTCAATCGGCTCAACAAGATCCAGAGTTCATGAAATTCAGTGAGGAAAATCCACAGATCACTGTACCACTGCAACAAGCAGCTCACGCTTCGGCTCCATTCCAGGATCCAACGGGTGGCAAAATCAATGATGCATTGAAGGATGCAGCTGATCAGGTGCAGATCAATAATATGCCAGCGGAACAAGCGCTGAAGGAAGCGAAAGAGAAAGCGCAGAAAGAACTGGATCGTATTGTGAAGTAACGATATCGATGAAATGCTTCCGCGAGATTCGGTTGTGAACCTGCTCGGATTGCAAGCAAAAACGTATTACTATAAGAACTCATGCGAAAAGGGCGGTACATGCTGTACCGTCCTTTCCGTTCATACAAGATCGTAGACAAGGAGTTTAACCAATGCAAGAAGAGACATATGTGGACGGATCACCGAATCCGATTGAAGCTGTTTTGTTTGACAAGGACGGCACATTACTTGATTTTACAGGCATGTGGGGATTCTGGACCGATTGTGTGTTGGGTGACTTCAGAGATCAGTTGGCGACCCGAGGACTGCGTATCAACACAGATGAACTTCCGCAGATCTGGGGTACACTCCACGATGAACAGGGCCAGATGAATGGGTATGACGTGCGGGGTCCGCTTGCCATGGGCACGATGGATGAAGTGTATGCCGTGCTGACGTGGCATGGATATCGTGCGGGTCTCAGCTGGGCGGAAGCCAAGGTTGTCGTTCGCGAATGTTTGGCGCAAGCAGAGGAAGAGATGGAGAAGCATCGTCCGGCACGTCCGTTACCGGGCGTTCAAGAATTCCTTGAACAGTGCCGTAGCGAAGGCGTGGTTATGGGTGTAGTGACAGCAGATGATACACCAAGTGCGGTTAAACACTTGCAGTGGATGGGGCTGGAATCCTTCTTTGATGTGGTGATTGGCACAGATCTTGTGGAGCGGGGCAAACCGTTTCCCGATATGCTCCTGCTTGCCTGTGAACGGTTAGGTGTATCTGTACGGAATACGGTGGTCATTGGAGATACGGATGGAGACATGGAGATGGCGCGAACCGCTGGTGCGGGGTATAGGATTGGCATTGGAGAACCAGGAACAATTCGCTTGGCGGATAGAACGATTCAATCGTTCCATGAATTGCTGAATGGTGGGCTCGGCCGATGACAAACAGTCATGCTTACTTGGGCTGGGTCCTACTGGCACTGGCCATCGGGCTGGAGCTTAGCGCTACCATTTTGCTAAAAGTATCGGATGGATTCTCGCGGTTATGGCCTTCGGTAATGATGTTTGTCTGTTATGGCGCAAGCTTTACCTTTCTCAACTTTGCAGTGAAGTATATGCCGCTGGCTGTGGCTTATGCGATATGGTCTGGCGTAGGCATTACACTCATTGGTGTCGTGGGGCATTATTTTTTTGGTGAACGTCTGCGGCTCACGTCGATGGTATGGATCGGTTTTATTCTGATTGGCATTATTGGACTGAAATGGAGTGATTCTTAATGGGAAATGAACATACAACTGAGCAACCTCTTGCTACCTTCCAGGTGATTACGGACACACATGTGCGTGATGAGGCAGACCATATTCATAATCGGCATTTGGAGCAAGCGCTCGCTGATATGGCTACGTTTAGTCAGGGAAGCAGTGGAATTATGCACGTGGGCGATGTGACGGATCGGGGGCTGCCGAGCGAGTACCGTGAGTTGCAACGTATATGGAAGCAACACGCGGAGAACCTGTCAAGCATCCATTACACGGTGGGTAATCATGATATTTCAGCGATTGTGTTTCAAAATCCTCCACTGGTTCTGATTGAAATGGCAGAAGAGGAAGTTGTCGGATTGTTGGAACAAGGGGCAGATATGGTGGCGGCGAAAACGCAAACCGCGGAAGAATCAGCTGCACTGATTGAGCAGTTATCTAATGGTACGTATACCTTGCCTGTTCATCCTGCTCAGGATGGAGAGCATACTACTTCGAGGGCTGACCTCATTACAGTTGCCGAGTTGTGGCATCGTCGGTTGAGTGTTTTTGAAGCCAACACAGGTATGAAGGGCTCTTACCACGATCATTGGATTGACGGGTATCATTATATTTTCCTCGGCACCGAGCAACCTCATCCGAAGGATTGCGACATGTCTGCTGAGCAGCTGGAGTGGCTGGATGCGAAATTGTCTGAACGTGCAGCGCCAGATCATCCCATCTTCCTGTTCTTGCACCAGCCACTTATGGACACGGTAGCTGGTTCGTTGAAGGAACAAGGATGGTATGGTGTGAATCAGGATGCGGAACTTAAAGCGGTTCTGGCCAAATACCCGCAGGCCATCCTCTTCTCGGGCCATACCCATTGGCAACTGGAGGCGCAGCATACGATGTATGATGGTGCAGGCCGTATGCCAACGATGTTCAATGCGTCGTCTGTAGGTTATCTCTGGACGGATCAGGACGAGCATCTGGAGGGCAGTGAAGGACTTCATGTGGAGATCTATAAGGATCGGGTCGTTGTGAAGGGAAGGGACTTCGTTGCGGGCGAATGGATCAAGGGTGCTGAGTTTACGGTTCGTTTTTACTTACCTTCTACTTATTAATATCAATGTTATGAAGAGAATGTATCTGTAGTTGTAATGAACATCTAACCCATAAAGTTCCACGTGAAACGTAGTAGGAGTATATAATACTGGGTAAAGTTGTAAATGGGTGTTCGTACAAACTATACTCAAATAAGTACACATTAACTTTCATGGAGAGGAAGTAGAAGCGGAATGAGAGAACTTCAGGTTCAAACGACATATGGTACCGTTCAAGGCGAGCATTTGCATGGTGCAAGCGTATGGAAAGGCATTCCCTATGCGAAACCCCCGGTAGGTGAGTTGCGTTTCAAGGCTCCGGTACAGCCCGAGTCATGGGATGGAATCAGACAGGCTACACAATTTGGGCCTGAGAATATACAACCTCGAAATCATCAACCTGAAGGCCTGACAGAACTTCCGAACGAGTCAGAAGATAGTTTATATCTGAATATTTGGGCTCCTGAGAAAAAGGAAGCATCCACATTGCCAGTCATGGTATGGATTCACGGTGGTTCCTTCGTATCAGGTTCGGGCAGCCAGCCTATGTATGATGGTACGCAGTTAGCGGTTCGGGGGGACGTCATCGTTGTCACGATTAACTACCGACTAGGGCCTTTGGGTTTCCTTCATATGGCTCCATTGGGTGATTCATATGTATCCAATGCAGGTCTGCTGGATCAGGTTGCGGCATTACAATGGGTGAAGGACAATATCTCTGCTTTTGGTGGTAACCCGGACCAAGTTACGGTGTTCGGCGAATCAGCAGGCAGCATGAGTATTGCAGCACTGATGGCGATGCCAGTTGCCAAAGGACTCTTCCAACGTGCCATTATGGAGAGCGGTGCATCCCAGTTCATGCCGGCAGAGCAAGCTTCAGCCATGCGGGAAGGGATGCTGAAGATTCTTGGGGTGGACCGGGACAACCTGCAGAAGCTAAATACAATTCCTGTAGAGCAGATTATTGCAGCTGGTGAAACGGTCAAACAGCAGAGCGGAGCAGGTATGGCATTATTGTTCCAACCTGTATTGGATGGGCATACACTACCACAGGTACCACTTCAGGCGGTGAGCGAAGGCTCAGGGCAGGACATTCCGGTGCTGATTGGTACGACATTACACGAGGGTGCCCTGTTCATCCAGCCGCATGTGCCTTATTCAAAAGAGATCGATATGGTTCAGGGCGTAGACTTTATGACGCCGGATCTGGAGAACCGGGTAGCCATCGCTGATAGTTATCCAAAAACGGCAGATGGACAAGCCCAAGTCATGACCGATATGTTCTTCTGGCGGTCAGCGCTGCAATATGCTGCTGCACAGCAGAAATATGCCCCGGTGTGGATGTATCGATTTGATTGGGTCATGCCGGAACATCCCCTGTTAAAAAGAGCGATTCATAGCATCGAAATATTCTTTGTGTTTAATACACTGCATGTCCTCAAATTCATGAATGCGGAGCCAGATGAAGCTGCGGCGGCACTTGCCCTTAAGGTACAGGATGCCTGGATTTCCTTTGCCAAGAACGGCAAACCTGAAGTTGCAGGTGTGAACTGGCCTGAATATGAGCAGGATCATGCGACACTAATCTTTAACCATGAGATTGAGGTCGTACATGATCCGGATGCATCCAAGCGCGAGCTGTTAGGGTTATAATCCAGGTAGGTTATTGTGTATGGATACTCTGGATAACTGCTATGCGCCTAATCAAAAGAGGACGTTCATTCTCAGAATGGACGTCCTCTTTTTGTAATCTGGCTTAGAATAAAAAAGAAACCCTATAAAGATATGTAGGGTTTCTAGAAGGAACAATTATTTTTTACAATCTGAATAGCTGATAGACCTCAGCCTTATAAAGTATTTTCATTATAACCTTGAGCTATATCTGCTCTATCTTCAAAACTATCTGGTGCACCGCCGGTAATTTTAGAAACAACATCCCCGCCTGTGTATAGAATGCTTAATGGGAAGAGCAACTTACCAGTAAAGCCGTAATTATAATTGCCAAACCATTCTGTTTTTCTAATTTGAGTTTTACCACCTTTGACAAAGGCAGTCCATTCTTTATTATACGGTTTGTATCCATTCACTACTTTGTAATCCCAGATCCCTCCTGGTCTCACTCTATCAACCCACCAAGTAGTAGTGTATGATAACGCCGCAGTGGGATTTCCGTAAATTCCTAAGGCTAGTGAAGCCCAAATATCATACATTTGATAATAATTTTGAGAAGAAATAGAGTAAGCATACAGGAATGGAGGTGCGCCTGGATCAGCAAATGGTGTTACTAATTGATCCTGTTTGAATTGAGATAATAATTGCTCTTGTTTTAATTCAAGAGTACGTTCTGCAATACCTTCTGCAATTTCTTCTGTCGAGCCCATCTGCAGATTAAAATCGTTATCTAAATATACCCCACCTTGATCAAGTAACATATTTACTCTGCTGATATTTTCAACATAGATTGATTCAAATTGCGAATCTACCTTTAATACATTAAACGTCTCATCATTAAGGACCATCTTGCCATCTTCATTAAGAGAAATTAAACCTTTATTAATGATCTCTTGATGGAGCGCTTTCAGTTGATCTGTCTCCTGTGAATCAAGGGAACTTAATGGATCTGCCTCATACATCGGACTATTTAGGATCGTTTCAGGAATTGCATCCAAATCTGAACTTTGATTATTTTCACCAAAAGCAGAGCCAGAAAACACACAAGAAAAAACAATTGAAAGACTAATCAAAAATGAAAATCTTTTCATAACCTGTACCTCGCATTATAATATGTATTTATTTGGAATATAAACCCTTTTTTAACCATATCATAACAACCCATTTTTTGCTATGATTATTGCATAATATTCATATTATATCCATATATTCATTAGTATTGAAGAAGTTTTTCCACTAATTTGTACTGGAGGGATACTGTTTGAAGAAGTTTGTGTTCTTGAACATTATAGGAATTCTATTTGCTGTCTCCATTTTTGTTCATACAGAGATTAGAATCAATTACTACAGAATAGCAGAAATATTTCAATATTCTGAATCACAAGTTCAAGCTATTTCAAATTTGATAATTTCTGCATGTTATATTATTATTTTTTTATTAGTAGGATTCATCATTCAAAGAAAATTTCTAGATTCAAAACTTAAATATTTATCTAGTCTGGTATGGATTCCATATTACCTTATTTTTATTGAAATTTTTTCGCATATGTACCCACTGAACAACCCAGCTTTAAAACCTTTACCATCTGAAGGATTGGTTATAATATTGCTTAACCTTATATACCCCGTGGTAATATTTATATTTGCTCTTATATTTGACCTGATTAAGTTATTTAAAAAGCCAACCGGTTATTGAGCAGATCAAAAAGGGACATGATCTTTACTAACTTGTTAGTTTATGCTTCTATTCAAATTATTGATCATTTGTGCTGCTTCTTTTCAAAACAAGGAACGTTTCGGTATGAACTTTTTGTCAGGATATCCTCCATCAAGGACCTTGGTAATAAGTTCTACACTTTCTTTTGCCTAAGCACCGCTAATTATAGCAAAGCATGAGCATTTTAGAGCCTCGTTCGTTATTCGTGTACTTCCCGCTGAATGAAAATTCCTGGGTCAAGGACCGCAAACGCCACAAGTTACTTCGCATAACTAAATTGGTTGACATCACCTAATGAAGTAAGCAGAACGTAAGCATTAATTAGAGGTACATTATACCTTGTTATACTCCAAACATTATTTACGAGAGGCACGCGTGCGGGACACCTCATCGAAGTAGAAGGAACGTTTTCCACGGGAGAACAGCACAATGAAGACATGAATGAAGAGCACGGCGTAGACCAACATATAGACACCGACTGTTCCCAGGGAAATCCATATTTGATAAGGCTGGAGCATAACATCCTGATTACTGGTGAAGGCATAATCATTGACCCAGCGGATGATCGTAACCACGAACCAAGGGGTGTAAAGTGCAAGCAATCTTTTAAATAACGATTCGATGGTCGGGGAGCCGCTCTGGCGATTCACATATCGGAAGCGCAGGATAGCCGAGCCTGGCGTTGTTCCGCTCCGTACCCATGGAATGAAGAACAGTACGATGACCATGGCGATGGATGTATTCAGTGCTTCTTGAATCACATCGGACGCGGTGAAGATGGACAACACATTGGTAATCAGCACGACTACCGCACCGTCGATAAGCAATGCAAGCAGTTGTGGTACGGGATATACGCGATTTTGCTCCACGATCTGTTCACTCTTTGCCTGAATACTTGCTCGGGATGGAAACAAAGCCAGTAAAATAGGAGCTGTGAAAAATCCAAGCACTGTTCCTGAAGTGTTCAATAACAGATCATCTACATCAAACAAGCGATAGGGACAATTATAATACCCGTAGAATCCGGTGATTTGAGTGATCTCAAAGAATAAGGAAAGCCCTAATCCACCAAGCAGGGCGTACTTCCAGAAGGCTCTTTTTTGAAAAAAATAACGGATATAGACACCAAGCGGCATGAGAAGCAGGACGTTAAATAGAACTTGCAGAAAGGCTCTGCCCTGAATCATGCTGAGATAGCTGGATGGCTGAGACCATACAACGGGTGTTTCCTTCATGATGTCTTTTACAAAAGTGAATGGAACCAGATTGTAGTAGATCGTGTCAACAGCTTGCTGTGCACAGGTATCTCGCGTAGTTGGAAACGGGAGAATAACGAGGCAATAGGCGGCCAGAATATAAAAGATAAACGAAAAGCTGATGCCAAACCGTGACCAGCTGAAGAAACCGTCTTTACGATAACCATAGATCAACCACGGCACCAGCAAGAACATGGCCGCAACAACAAAGATGAAAAAAGCCGTTTGCACAGGGAAAACATATGAGGACATGAGCAGGAACTCCTTTGGTATTAAATATAATAACAATTCATAGAGACATAAAATTCATGTATTTGTAGTGCGTATCTAATAGTTACATTATAAGTAGTTACCCTTAAAGTGAAGGATGCAAGAACCTTAAATTTGGTTTAAATCCATCCATGCAGTGATCAAGCGTATGGAATATACCGCCGAAATCCCGTATACTTGCGGGAAAGCCAATCGTAGAATGGAGAGTTTAATACATATGTCTAATTTGCCTAACTGCCCGAAATGTAATTCAGAGTACACGTACGAGGATGGTAACCTGCTGGTTTGCCCGGAGTGTGCGCATGAATGGTCTTTGGATGCAGACAGTGAGAACGCAGAGGATACAAAAGTAATCCGCGATGCCAACGGAAATGTGCTAAGTGATGGCGATACTGTTACCGTCATTAAAGATCTGAAGGTAAAAGGTAGCTCGCTTGTGGTCAAACAGGGAACCAAGGTGAAGAATATCCGCCTGATTGATGGGGATCATGATATTGATTGCAAGATCGACAGCTTGGGTGCGATGAAGTTAAAGTCTGAGTTTGTGAAAAAGATATAAGATCGAGAAACGTTCAGTTCCGCATCCAATGGGAATTGAACGTTTTTTGTTTGACAGGAAATATTTAGTAGATATATACTGGTTGGAATTTAATTTTTGAACATGGTTGGGCGGTCTACATATAAGAAAAGGCAGGTGTCAGAGCGATGAAGAGAGATCATATTATTGAATATTATTCCGGGTTTGATGAGTGGGGGAGACTGGAACGGGAACCGATTGAATTCATCATTAACATGCATTACATCAGGGAACATCTCCCCGCTACTGGTTGTATTCTGGATAATGGAGCAGGTCCGGGGAAGTATGCCATGGAGCTGGCGAAGCTAGGGTACCAAGTCACTTTATCGGATCTGACACCTTCCTCCGTGGATACTGCGCGGCAAAAGGCTCAGGAGTTTGGTTTGACACAGCATTTCGATGGATTCCATGTTCTCGATGCCACTTCGCTCTCCGGTATGGCTGACGAGACGTATGATGCTTCACTCATGCTGGGGCCGTTATATCATCTGCAGACAGATGAGGAGCGGACAGCTGCTGTACGGGAGTTGTATCGTGTGACAAAGCCGGGGGGAATAGTGTATATAGCGATGCAGAGCCGAATGCGCATGAGTATCAATTCGTTACAATCCCCACAGCATTGGAAGCCAAATGACCATATGGGAGCAATTCGTTCTTTTGTGGAAAAAGGTATATTCGATCATGAGGATCAGGGACGATTCACGGGCGCTTATTATTTTAATATTCAGGACGTTACGCCCTTCATGGAGCAACATGGATTTGAAACCGTCGATTTGATTGGTTCATCCAGCCTTAGAGCGATGCTCACGGACGAGCAGCAACAATACTGGAAAGAGCGTGGCGAGTATGATGAACTCATTCAATATATGATTGAAGCCGCCAAAGACCCCTCCATACTAGGGATTTCATCTCATCTGTTTTACATCGGGAGGAAGAAATAATAGATTTCCAGACATTTACATTGCTCTAAAAAATCTATGTAATTTAGAATGTCAGCGATGGAATACTGTTTGCACATGATATAATATTTGTATCTAATGGTCTGGAGGTGTCACTATGCAATGGAAGGAAGTTCAGGAGCGATTCCCTAATGAATGGGTCGTTTTTGAGGCAACCAAGGCGTACTCTAGAGAAGGCCAGCGTTACATCGAAGAGATGGCAGTGATTGATTCATTTGATGATTCTACAAAGGCATTAAAACGTTATGGTGAATTACATCAGGAAGATCCCAGACGGGAATACTGCTTCTTTCACACTTCACGTCCAAAGGTTGTTGCAAGAGAACGATATGTTGGCATAAGAGGTCTCCGATGAAAATTTCAGATGGAACAACGATTAATAACTTTCAGGTTGAAATAGGAAATATGGATTATGGTTTAGAGATTGACGGAATTCTGGGATTTAATTTTATGAAACAAACCGGTGTTGTAATTAATGCCAACCTGATGAAACTAAGTATAGATAAGCCATAATTTATAGAAAATAATCGTAAAAGTGCCCTCTGGAAACAGGGGCTACTTGTGTTTTTCATCAAAATAGTTCAATATTAAGATATATAACAAAAGGTGATCTACTTACAATAGGTTAGATGGACAACGGATCGCTTCATACCAGGGAGGAACAGACAATGGAAATCGGAATTAGTACATTTGTGGAGACGAACCCGGATGTAAAAACAGGAGAACTTATAAGTCATGCGCAGCGCATTCGCGATGTCGTTGAAGAGATTGTTTTGGCAGATCAGGTGGGGCTGGATGTATACGGCGTGGGAGAACATCATCGTGCCGACTACGCCGCTTCATCACCAGCAGTCATTCTGGCTGCCGCAGCTTCACAGACCAAGAATATTCGCTTGACGAGTGCGGTAACCGTGCTGTCATCGCATGATCCGGTACGGGTATATCAAGATTTCGCGACATTAGACGGCATTTCGAACGGACGTGCAGAGATTATGGCAGGGCGGGGATCATTTATCGAATCGTTCCCACTGTTCGGCTATGATCTGAACGACTACGATGAGTTATTCGACGAGAAACTGGATCTACTGCTCAAGCTGCGTGATTCGGAAAAAGTAACCTGGGAAGGCAAACACCGCCCTTCCTTTAACAACCTGGGCATCTACCCGCGCCCGGTACAGGAAAAACTTCCGGTATGGATTGGCAGTGGCGGTAATCAGGAATCCGTTGTTCGTGCAGGACTGCTCGGTTTGCCACTGGTGCTTGCCATTATCGGTGGTCGTCCGGTGCAATTCGCACCACTGGTGGAACTGTACAAGAAAGCAGCTGCACATGCGGGACATGATGCTTCCAAGTTGACCGTAGCTTCTCACTCTCATGGCTTCATTGCCGATACAACAGACGAAGCCGTGGAGAAATTCTTCCCGCCAGCGCAAGCGGTCATGAACATACTGGGTCGTGAACGTGGATGGGGACACTACAGCCGTGCAACATTTGATGCGGCGCGTAGCCTGGAAGGTGCATTGTACGTGGGTGATGTGGAGACGGTGGCTCAGAAAATTATTTACCTGCGCAAAGAAGTCGGGATTACCCGCTTCATGTTGCACACCCCCCTCGGCACAATGCCGCACAACGAGGTTATGAGAGCAATCGAACTGCTTGGCAAAGAAGTCGCTCCAATCGTACGCAAGGAAATTGCACGTTGGGAAGCGGAGAACCAGTAAACACATTCATCGACTGAATGTCGATATGGTTATAGACAGAGTCAACCAAATAAAGGAGCATGTCCTAGGCGTATTACGCCAATGGATCTGCTCCTTTTTCGTTATCTTCTAAAAGTATCTAAAATCAGCACAGGTTTAATTCTTATCCATTCGCAGATGTACTCACAAGGGAGTGTATAACCATCGACAATGTATGATCATAGAGGGTTTTGGCTGCTTCTTCGCTCTCAATATGACCTCCCAAGTACAGATGAATAACACCGTGTAAAGGAGCCCAGATCATTCGTACCGCAAGCAGGGGATCTTGCACCTGAAGCATTCCCTGTTCAATGGCGATCTCCACCAAAGCAGACACTTGCTTCAATGCAGTCGCTGTTCCCTGCAAGGTCTCTCCATCCGGTTTGAATTCGGAAAAAGACCCTCCAAACATCAGCTGATAGAAGCTGGATTGAGAAATGCCGAAGTCCCAATAGACGTGAGCGAGATCACGGAAATATTGTTCGAACGATGCCTGCCGGGGCATAGCTTCAAAACGCTGGGCCATAAGGGAGCAGCCCTCTAAATACAGATGTTTGGCTAATCCTTCTTTTTTGCCGAAGAGGTTATATATAATTTTGGTAGAGCACTCCATGCGTTCAGCTACACGGCGTACTGTGACAGCTTCTGGTCCATGCTCTTGCAGTAAAGCAGCAGCAGCATGCACAATATTTTGCCGCAGATTATCCGAGTGCTGCAGTCTGGCTTCCTGAAAGGTTGTTACCGTATGTGCAGATTCCGTGGAACCTGAATTATGATCCTTCATTGATTTCATCCTCGTAACCGTATTGTTGTTGAAACAGAAATTACGTTTCCTTTTCTTATGGTCATTCTACTGTTTTACGCCGGATAACGTCAATTTAATCCGAGTTTAGTAAGTGAGCACCACGTTCCAGATTCAAATTTAACAAATGCATTTGACAGCGTCATGGATTTTGGTTACGATGATTCTATACAGAAACAGTGTTTCCTTATGAAAACAAGTGTTCAAATTATGCTTAGAGGATGGATGAGAGATGATAAAGGAACAGCATCAATGGGTACTTATTACAGGTGCTTCTTCAGGTATTGGGGAAATTTTTGCACTCGAAATGGCTTCCAAGGGTAAAAATATTGTGCTGGTGGCCAGAACAGAATCCAAACTGAATCAATTGGCAGAACGTATAGAACGTACATATCAAGTAAGGGCTGAGGTAATCGTATCGGATCTCTCCGAAGTAGAGGCGCCTCAGAACGTATATGAGGAATGCAAGAATCGGGGGATACACATCGATATACTGATCAACAATGCGGGATTCGCTACCCATGGATTATTTGAACAACTGGATGGTTCCCGGCAACAGGAGGAGATTATGTTGAACGTGCTCGCCTTGACGAACATGACGCATCTTTTCTTGCCAGGCATGTTACAGAAGCGAAATGGTGCTGTCATTAATGTATCGTCGACGGCTGCCTTTCAACCTGATCCGTATATGGCTGTGTATGGAGCGACAAAGGCATTTGTACTTTCTTTTACAGAGGCATTATACGAAGAAAACAGGAAGCGTGGCGTTCAGTTTTTGGCACTATGCCCAGGCTCAACCGAGACCTCGTTCTTTGATGTAGTGGGTGCTGATGAAGCCTCGGTGGGCAAACGTGATACACCTGAGCATGTCGTGGCCGTGGCCATGAGGGCACTGGAGTCAGGCAAACCTTATGCTGTGCCGGGGGCCAGGAATTATTGGACAGCGCAGTTCACCCGCCTCATACCACGCAAGTCCATGTTGCGAATCGTAGGAAGTATGCTTCGTCCACGTTCCAAGGGTGGCAAAGCAGAAAAAGTACAAGCCTGATTAGTGGTATAGGGTGAAAGCTTTAGGCCAAGATGCCTTTGGCCCGAGCTTCCTTCATCCAGTCTGGAAATTCAGTAAGCAGCCGATCATACAATTCTTCATCGCTGATCTTGGAGATGTCGTCGAGAGCAAAAAAGTCAGCATTATCGATTTTTTCCCGATGCTCCTTCTTCATTTTCACATAGTCTGGATCCGTCTTCGCAATCTTCCATTGTGCTTTGAATATGGCTGCCGCTTCTGCCTTCACCTTATCATTCTGATAGGGCAAGATCGAGCCATCCTCCTTGATAGGGATATCTATGGTGCTATATATGGTACAAGAGCATTCAGCTCAGGAATAAGATGCTTTTTCTTTTTACCCCGATTCTGATCCAACATGCACGGTTAATGGGGAACAATAGAAAGAATTACACAGGAGGGGTAACGGTATGGGCATGTCCGGCAGATATCTTGTGGTAACGAAGGAGCTAATGGAATCCATTAAGTCAGGCGAGGTCAGTGTGCATGATTGTGCAGTTGATCTGGATATTGATAAAACGTGGCAGATGCTTCAATTCACGCTGAACGGTAATCTGGTGCAGGGTGAGCCTCCCCTGGGCTATGTGGTGCCTCTCGCAGGTGAGCAATACGTGGGAAATTATTCAGACATGGATCTATTTTTGCTTAGTAACGAGCAGGTGCTGGAGGCCTACATGGCATTGGAGCAGCTCACACCGGAAGAATTAAAGCAACGGTATAGTCTGGACCAGATGATCGCTGAAGGCGTCTATCCAGTCATGGAAGATTGGGAGGCGGAAGAGACATTTCAAGAGATTGTTCAGACCGTGGATGATATACAGGCCTTGTTTCAGGCAACGGCTGCAAGTGGAAACGGGATCGTCTTTTATGTTTTCTAAGTGAGCACTGAAATGATGATGGAAAATGCATGGCTGACGCTGAGACAGGTTTGAACTACGCCTATTCGGGTTATTGATAGACACAAGGCTCAGGCCTTGATGACATGACAATCCGGTAGAAGAGAGGGAATGCGATATGACACAGGATCAGAACGAAGAGAACAAAGCGATTCAAGAGGACAAGCCGGATCAATTCGAGACTCCCGTAACTGCGGAAGATGAAGAATCTGATGAAGATCAGGCAGACGGTAAGGAATAAGACTAATTCCGGAATACCAAATTCTCAAATATAGAACTACCAAAGGTCGGACTTTGTTCCGGCCTTTTTTGGTGTATTTTCAGTGAACCCGTTTACAAGAATTACCTATGCCTTCATAATGGAAATGAACCATATTTTTCTAAGGAGGAGTTCATATTAAGAATCGGAAGTTAGTCCAATGGATGGCAGTGCCCCTCGTATTATTAATGGTTGTTCTTACAGGATGTCAGGCTGTGGGTGGAGTAGACGTTGGCAAGGCCATGGCTAATGGCGCGAGTATCAAGTCCGGTGAATCCAGACAATCCATGAATATAAACATAGAACCGGCTAAGGAATTTGCTACAGAGAAAGACCTTGAAATGATTGAACTTATTAATTCCATATCCCTGAATATTGATCAAGCCAAAATGAAAGATGCGAAGACAGCATCGATTAAAGGTACACTGAGCATGGAGGGAACGAAGCTACCTTTCCACCTGTCCATGAATGAGTCTCAATTGGTCATTGATCTGGACGGAGCCCAGAAACCTCTGTACATGTCTCTGGATACATTCCAAGATGCACAGGCTCTTCCGATGGTGGATACGAAGGCTCTGGAGAAACAACTCGAGGAACTTTCCCCGAAACTGTTCTCTTTTGTCCTGAAGCATCTGTCCAATCCGAAGAACATCTCCGTAACACCTGTACAGGAATCCGTGAATGGCGAAGCACTTAGCCTCTCCAAGCTGCATCTGGAAGTTAGTGGTGAAGAGATGCTTGCCATGGTTAAACCGTTCCTGACGAGTATCTCCAAGGATGAGCAAGGACTGAAAGACCTGATTGGAGATCTTTACGATGTGTTCTATCCTGTATTGGAAGCTGTGAATGAGGTTGAAGGCGGGGGAGATGAAACGCTGAATTCAATCGTTCCTGAATCGAAAGATGAAGCCGTTGCGTCACTATATGCCATCATCAAAGTAGGACTGGACAGCATGCTGGTCAATTATGATCAGGAGCTGAATAACCTGTTGAATGAGACCCCTGAATTCAAAACGGTCTTTGGCACAGATACCAAACTGAAATTGGATTTTTATCTCGACAGCAAGCTGGATGTTCGCAAGCAAAACTTTGAACTGAAAGTGGCACTGCCTGCTTCCGCGGATCTGCCGCTGAACTCCGTAACGGTAAGTGGAGACAGTGAACAGTGGAATATCGGTGGAACGGTTGCAGTCGATGAAGTGGATGTATCCGGCGGCGTTATGGATCTGATGAAGGATGATATTACGCCTGGACAGATGCTGCGCAATTTTGATTCCAATTCACTGGCATATCAATTGCTGAAAGATGAAGCTGGGATCACGAGTAAAAGTGTAGTGCTCTTCCCGGATGATGAATACGCCGGGGCAATCACTGTTAAGAATACAACATTTGTTCCGCTTCGCTACGTGTCTGAAGAATTGGATGCTGAAGTGAAATGGACCAAAGGCTCGAACCAAATCGTTGTCATTGACGACATCACTGGTGATGAGATTGTCCTGACCGTAGGTTCCAAGAAGGCAACCGTTGCTGGTAAAGAAGTGACCATGTTGGAATCCGCCTATGTAGGCAAGGACGGCAAGACGTATGTGCCGCTGCGCTTTATGGCTGAATCCCTTGGGGCTACTGTAGATAAAGAACAAGAAACAGGCTGGATTTACATTGACCGTCCTTAATTTCTTATGACTTAAAGTAATTAAATGCATTGGGGAGTACCTCCTATTTGAGGTGCTCCTCTTTGTCATGCATTTTTCAACAATGCAGGTATTTGGCATGACCAAGGATGCGGCGATTGAATACGCCGAGCATGGGATCAGTATTAATGCCGTGGCACCCGGGGCCATTCTGACAGATATGGTCATCGGTTCGTTCAAACAGATCAATCCGAATGACTGGGAGTCAGCATCCAAAGAGTTCGTGAAGGACAACCCGGCCAAGCGCTTGGGTGAACCGAAGGAAGTAGGGCGCCTCGTTGCCTTCCTGCTGTCTGGCGAATCACCCTTCATCAATGGAGCCATTATTCCAATTGCTGGTGCACAATCAGCCCAATATTGATCCCATAATCAAAGCATATATCGATGCGACATAGATAGATCAAAGAACGCCCTATTCCGCCAATGTGCGGAGTGGAGCGTTCTTTTTCATGTAATCCAGATAGCGTATCATCCGCAGGTTAATTGTGCTGTAGAATCTGCGGCTTTTTGCTGAATCCGGTACTCCCGGCTGTGAAGCCCATCTGGCGATAGAATTCATGCGCAGCTTCACGTTCCGGACGATTGCCACTGTTCAGAGACAGGGAATCCACGTCATGCGTGGCTGCCCATTGCTCGGCTTCCAGGATGAGCTGTCGGCCAATGCCTGAGCCCCTGAACTGGTCATGTACAACCAATGCCATGATACGGCAGTGTCTTCCGTTCTTTTCATACAGATAAGACGTCTGTAATCCGATCAATCCAACTACGCGACCTCGTGCTTCAGCGACCAGTGTGGTGAAGTTAGCGTCTGCAGCGATGTGGGTATAACGCTCTTCCATCTCCGCGTAAGTGGTGGGGTAACCGAGTTGATCCATCAGAATGACCATATCTTGCAGATCTCTAGTGGAGCTATGTCTAATCGTCACATCCAGGCTCATAATGTTGTATCCTCCTTGGGTCTTTCTTTCAACGAAAGTTCAATAATGGTATCCAGTAGCTCTGCAAAAGAAATACCTGCAGCGGCTGCACTTTTGGGCAGCAGACTGTTACGGGTAAGACCCGGCAGTGTGTTTACTTCAAGCACATAAGGCAAGCCTTCGCGAATCATCATATCCACGCGCGCGTAGACACTGCATTTGAGCACCTGATAGCAGGCGAGTGCAGCGGCTTCTACACGATGGTGAAGGTCCACAGGCAATTGTACAACCTGCTCATCGGCTCCGTGGTCATCGTATTTGGAAGAATAATCGAAAAACTCGGCGTTCGAACGAATGGAGATCACCGGCAGCATCTTTCCATCCAGAATGGCACAGGTGATCTCCTCACCTTCGATATACTGTTCAATCATGACCGTATCATCCCAGGCGAGGGCAGCCTCGACAGCAGCGGGCAGGGCGGCAGCTTTCTTAACCACTTGGGTACCGATGCTGGAACCGCCTGAATTGGGTTTGACCACCACTGGGTACGTTAATTGTTGAGCAGCAATAGAGGACAGTTCCTCGATATGACTCACTCGCAGCCACTCTCCGGTAAGCACACCTGCATGTTGCATGAGCTGTTTGGACATGTCTTTATCCATGCATACACTGCTCGCAAGCACACCACAGCCTGTGTAGGGAATACCCAGGGATTCCAGTGTGCCTTGAACCGTACCGTCTTCGCCGTATTTGCCATGCAGGGCAAGCAGTGCCACATCGATCCCGGCGGACTTGTCGATCAGATCACGCTTGGTATTCAGCTCAATGGGCACAACCTCGTATCTACTCTTATCCAGATGGTTGATCATCTCCTGTCCGGTGAGCAGGGAAATAGCCCGCTCTGAAGATGTACCGCCCATAATCACGCCAACCTTCATGTGAAATCCTCCTTATCTCATTTGAGCTGCTGTCTCGCCAATGATGCGAATGCCTTTACGTATATGCTCATCGCTGACTCTGGAGAAACCCAGACGCATCGTGTTTACGCCCTGACCGGGTTCCAGATAAAAGGTATCCCCTGGTGTGAACGTCACACCTTTCACTTTACAGGCCGCCAGCAGTTCACGGGTTCTGTATTCGGACGGGAACTGCACGAACAGATGCAGACCACCCGCACCGGAAATCCGGCACATTGGCAGATGCTGCTTCAGACAACGCACAACCAGTTCATATTTGCGCTTATACTCCGTACGAGCTCGCTTCAAATATTTCTCAAAATTACCGTTGCTCAGATATTGATACAATAACGATTGGTCCAGCGTGGAGGTATGGATGCTGCGTGCCCGTTTCATACTCTCCAGATAATCAATCAGCGCCGCATCCGCAATAATCCAACCTACCCGCAGACCAGGGAACAGGACTTTGGAGAAGCTGCCCAGATACACCAGTCCATTGCCTTTGCCCATGCTGGCGATCAGGGGAGATACGTGGGAACCGGAATAGCGCAATTCTTCGTTGAATCCATCCTCAATGATGGGTACCTGATACTTGTTCATCAACCGGATGATCTCTACTCGTTTCGCAGGGGACGTCACAATCCCGGTTGGATTGTGATAGGATGGCACGAGATATGCCAGATCATATGGACTTGCCTCAAGTTCATGTTCCAGTTGCTTCAAGTCTAGGCCATCCGGCTCCATGTTCACACCGGTCAGGTGGAACTGGTGCAACTTCAGATTTTTGATCGCCGTGTGATGCGTTGGATTCTCGCAGAGCGCTTTGCCGCTTTTTTTGCGTAACGCTCCAAGAACCAGATCGAAGCCTTCCGTGAATCCGTTGGTGATCAGGATGTCCTTGCCACGGAGGTCGACACCCTTGTTCTCCATATATCGTAGTAAATAGTTCATCAGTGGTCTGTATCCTTGCGCATATCCGTAATTCAGCAGTACTTCGCCTTCAAGTGACATACGATCAAGAAAAGCCCGCTTCACGTTGTGCAGATCGAACAGCTTCTCATCCGGTGCTATGCTGGTAAACGAGATCTCGCCGCGCTCTGCTCCGGAGCCATGCTTCATCAGATCGTACTGCTCTGCCTGGATCGCATACTCACTTACCTCCGTCGTCCAGTCCAGTTGCCAGCTCGCTGTTGCCTCAGGTGTTTCGATGGAGGCGCTGACGTAATTGCCCTTGCCTTTGACTGCATAGATCAGGCCTTCGTCTTCAAGCTCGGCGTATGCGAGCAGGACCGTGCTGCGACTAACCTTCATGAGTGTACTGAGTTCACGGGTCGAGGGCAGCTTTTGTTTGGCTTGCAGGCCACCTTTGAGCATTAATCGCTTCATATAATCTTTGACTTGTATATATACAGGGCGGTCCTCCGTCAGTTGCAGATCGGAATACATCCCATCACTCCCTCTACTGGTATCTTGCCATATTATAAACCCGGCAGAAAGAACCACGATACCTCTGTTTCCCTGCGGGAGTGGTTGGTTGTTCGCGTAAACGCAAAAAAGCCCAGGCAATATGCCAGGGCCGGGTGGTGAAACTTGATCCATTTTCTATAGTACTGCTGCTATAATTTCTACAGTTGCATTGCATGACTAGTCTCTCTAGGATCGATAGCTATCTGACCTTCTACGTGTGTCTATTTAACTTCAGTACGGCTATAATTGCAGGCTTTCTAGGTGATACTTAAATCTACAGTGAAATCATGAATCTAGGTCTTTCTACGTTTGCTTGCTGCAGGGGTCGAATAGAGGGTGAATCTACAATCTATAAGCTAAGGTTCTTGCTAACTGTACTCTTGTCGTGATCACGTAACAGAATTCAGCATGAAAAAGATATTCAATCATAGGGTACAATAGACGAAGGTAGATATAAAGACGTATGTCTCAGTGCCCAATTTCTTCCTCATACCCCTATAGTACCACTTTGAATCAGGGAAGTTAACCTTTTTTTTGAAATATTTGTCGTAAAAGCGAAAATTGCGTGAATTGTACTTCTTATAGAATGAAATGGTGTCCCTTTATAATATGTGATAAGATCTAAACCTATAGATAATGAGGAAGTGAGCCTATTGATTAATATTACCGTGCCAACACCGGATGTAACCATCACGAAGCAGGCTGATCCACAGCTTAGCCACATTTATGGATTTACTGATTTTCACCTGATTACCCGGGAACTAGGCGGGATTTTCATGTTTTACAATGGCGCTGGAGAGTTGTTATTTGTCGGGAAAGCACGAAAATTAAGACCCCGTATCAAAAAGCATTTTGAAGACACTGTATCACCAATCAAGAATCACCGCGAGGAAGTAACGAAGATTGAAGTATGCCTGGTTGAAGATCCGGTAGATCGTGAAATTTACGAGACCTATATCATTAACACGATGCGAGCGAAATACAATGTAGACAAAGTGTTGTACAAATAAGACGCATAAAAAGCATGAACATGCAATGTCTGGGACATATGTCCTAAATGTTGCGCCAGTGGGTAAGGATGTAATCGAAGGATTGCATCCCATTTCGCTTGGCACAAATGTAGAAACACCAGAGCTTCAATTAAGTATTACAGAACGTAGAATCACAGATATATCAAAATACATATGAAGAGGTGATTGTGTTGATCGGTCGTAGCGGTAATCCTACACTTAAAGACAGCACGTTTGAAAACAGAGGATATGGAGAAGATCGGTATCAGAATTACATGACGATCAACGGCACGGTGAATAAAGCGTTTATTACGCTGGTGATCCTGCTGGCCAGTGCGTTTGCAACCTGGATGATGTTCTTTAACGGACAACAAGTGATGCCGCTCGCTTATGGCGGATTGATCGTTGGTTTCATTCTGGCGCTTGTCATTTCGTTCAAACCCGTAGCGGCACCTTATCTGGTACCCGTCTATGCGGTGGCAGAAGGCCTATTCCTGGGGGCACTCTCAGCAACCTATGAGTCCCTGTATAACGGAATTACCTTGCAGGCGGCTCTGTTAACCATGGCTGTATTCATCGCCCTGCTGATGGCATACAAAACCCGATTGATCAAAGCTACAGAGAACTTCAAGCTGGGTGTGGTGGCTGCAACCGGCGGTATCATGATCATGTATCTGCTGAGCTTTGTACTGAGTTTTTTCGGCATTTCGATTCCTTATCTGCATGATAACAGCTTGATCGGCATCGGTATTTCGATCGTTATCGTCATTGTGGCTGCCCTCAATCTGGTCCTTGATTTCGACTTCATCGAAGGTGGCGCTGAACGTGGTGCGCCCAAGTACATGGAGTGGTATGGCGCATTTGGATTGATGGTGACGCTGGTATGGCTGTACATTGAGATTATCCGTCTGCTTGGCAAATTGCGGAGCCGGAATTAATCCTATCGTTAGAGTTATCATCATAGTTTGAACTTCATAAAAGCTAACACGTGTTACTCACGTCGTTGGCTTTTTTGGTATATGTAGATGCAGTCTATAGGCAACTTTTTGAACAGTAGGAGAAGAAATAATAAGGCGCGAGATGTGTACATTTTACCATATTTGGATTGACGGTATGGAAATGGTTATGGTATTTTTATTGATAATGATTATCATTTTCGTTTAAGAATTGCACAAGTTGCTGGATGGTTCTATATCTTTAGCTATATATCAAGACGATCAAGCAGATCGAAAGGAGTGGCCTCATGTTACTGGAAAATGATTCGCAGATTGCTGTGCACCAGCCTCTTACCGGCCGCAGTCCCAAGACGGACCTTGCCAACGTTAAAACATACATGGACACACATTACGACCAGCCCCTATCCATTGCAGACCTCGCATCGAAAGCGGGAATCAGTCCGAAATATTTCGTGGATCTGTTCAAGAAAACGTACGGACAGAGTGCAATGGAGTATCTTACTGATCTGCGCATTAATCGCGCCAAACGATATTTGAAAGAATCCAGACATAAACTTCGCGATATTGCCCTGAGAGTGGGATATAGTGACGAATACTATTTTAGCCGCAAATTTAAAAAGGAAGTCGGCGTATCTCCTTCGGATTATGCGAAAAACGCCAGAAAACGGATTGCCACCTGCTCCTCCAATGTGATTGGACAGCTTCTGGCACTCAATGTTATCCCCGTGGCTGCACCCATTGATCCCAAATGGACCGCGTATTATTATAATGCACATCGAACAGAGATCCAGTCCCATCTGAAATTGACGGACCCGTATACGAGTTGGAGGTTTGAGGCCAATCTGGAACGGTTGGTTCATATTCGCCCTGATGCCATCGTAGGTACAGATCAGATTAGCGAACAGGATCAGGCCCAATTGGCTGAGATTGCACCTTGTTGTTTTGTCCCCAAGCATCATTCGGATTGGCGAACACAGTTGCGCATGATTGGATCATTCCTGGAGCGAGAGGAACAGGCGGAGCAATGGATACACATGTACAACCAGCGAGCAGAGAAGGCACGTGAATCGGTACAGCGGGAAGTGGGCCGGGAGAAAGTGGTCGTCGTGCGGATCTACGGGCAGAGTCTGTACCTCTATAGCAATCCGGGTATTGAAGAAGTGTTGTATGGAGCGCTGCAACTGGACACATTCTCTGATCTTAGTTCCAATAATCCGTTAACGCTGGAGCAGCTCGCTGCAATGAACCCTGATCGCATTCTCGTAATGGTGTGTCCCGAGGCAGCTTCAAGGGCGTATTGGCTGAGCTTGCAGCATTCGGTTACATGGCGTCATCTCAAGGCCATTCGTCAATACCAGGTCCATCTGATCACGGGTGACCCTTGGTTTGATTATTCGGCTGTAGGCGTGATGCGCATGCTGGATGAAGCGCTACTGATCTTCACGGGATATTGTCCAAACATCTATCTGGATAACGTCCATGGTGATTCCCAGGCAACGTGACATATAATCCTTGTATCTAAATGAGAATGTTTATCAAGGGGGATATCACATGTTTCACTATATCAAAAGCACCGGACAACGTTCCGTTGTTAGCAAATTCCGCAGTGCCCGGCTCTCAGCCCTGATCCTACTGCTGTTAATTACAGGGCTGTTGTCTGCCTGTGGCGCAGCGTCCGAGAATGCAGGATCGGCTCAGGAGGAGCAACCCGCAACGGAAACTTCAACCCCGGCTTCAGCCGAAACGGTTGTGCAGGAAGAGCAAGCGGGAGAAACGACGGGTGAACGCACCGTAAAAGATGACTTGGGACATGATGTAATTGTTCCAGCCAGTACAGAGCGTGTATTTGCACCGTATCTGGAAGACTCCCTGCTAACTCTGGGTGTTAAGCCAGTTGCCCAATGGGCGAGTGGTACGAAAGGGCATGTTTATCTACAGGATCAACTCAGTGATGTGCCTACACTTGATTTCTCCAGTGGATTGCCTTCGCCAGAAGCACTGATGTCGTATAATCCTGACTTTATTATTTTGCATACGGCCCAATACGCCGAGAATGGGGTATATGAGAGTTATTCGAAGATCGCACCGACCTACGTATTCACGAATGCGTCGGGTGATGTAGAGAAGTCTTTGCAGGTCATTGGTGATCTGCTGGGCAAAACGGCTGAAGCCGAAAAAGCCATTGAAACCTACCATGCCAAGGTTGATTCAGCCAAAGCTGAACTGGCGAAAGTGGCCGAAGGCAAAAAAGCAGCCATTATCCGTTTTGCCCCGCGTGGCATTAGCATGATGGGCGGCAACTACTTCAGCGGTTACGTCGTATATGAACAACTGGGAATCGGTAAGCCTGCATTGGTCGAGTCGGAGAACAGTGCCATTGTATCCACCGAGGTGTTACCCGAGATTGATGCCGACTTTATATTCACCGTGGAACAGGGTCCAGGCAGCATGAAGGAAATGACGGCAACCAACGTATGGAACAGTATGCCTGCGGTGAAAGCAGGGCATGTGTACGCTGTGGAGCCAGCTCCGTGGCTGGGTGGTGGACTGATCGCATACGGTCATGTCATTGATGATACGCTCAAAGCGTTAACGCAATAATCTGAATAGTACAGCTCCCTTTGGAGTGCCGGGAACCGGATGTAAGTCCAGCGTTTCGGGTACGCCGTGAGGGGGCTTTTTTTTAGATTGGAACGTGAACAATATATGACCTCAATATGGAAATATGGAGATAATCAAAATGATTTCTGGATATCGTCCATGGGACAGCCGGATCCACTCTTTTATAATTGGTAATGAGAATCAATCTCATATATAAAGTGTAGTTCAGTATTCAACTTATATAAGAAGAACAACGAGGAGGACCCATCCGTAATGACGTTTCAGCCTAATCCAACCACTCATGGCAACCTTGAGCATATCGCACGCAGTACTGTTCAGATTCCGCATGCCGAACAATGGAACATGAAATCACGTTCAGGCCATCATGCCTATCAGATCATGGTATTCAAGCCTGCCGAACCTCCGCCCCCGTCCGGTTACCCGGTGATCTACCTGCTGGATGCCAATTCCGTATTCGGCACGATGGTGGAAGCCGTTCGTGTACAGGGACGCAGACCGGAGAAGACGGGTGCGCTTCCAGCGATTGTCGTAGGCATCGGATACCCGATTGCGGGTCCCTTTTCCCCTCATCGATACTATGACTTTACTCCAAAGGCCACGACAGAATATACCGCAAAATCCGACGGTACACCTCTGCCAGAACAAGGAGGTGCGGATGAGTTCTTGCGGTTTATTGAAGAAGAACTGAAACCGGAGATGGAGCAGCAGTTTCGGATTGATCGGGACAGACAGGCTATATTTGGTCATTCGCTTGGCGGTTTGTTCGTGCTCCATGCGTTGTTCACGAAGCCGGAGGCTTTTCGATATTATATTGCGGGCAGTCCCTCGCTGCACTGGAATCAAAAGGTCATGCAGGCGGAGGAACAGGAATTCATTGCAAGGTTGGAGCAGCAACCGGTGAACGTCAAGGTGTGGATTAGCATGGGTGAACAGGAGAAGACGCATCCGGCACGCAACAATGACAAGGCAGCGAGTCTTACGGAACGTTTATCGGCATTGCAGCATCCGGGGCTGGATATCGTCTACACCGAGTTCGAAGAAGAGAACCATGTCTCGGTATTGCCTTTTCTGATTAGTCGTACGATGCGTTTTGCCTGTAGTCCGGAGTCGTAGAAGGTCAGGATTGAGGGACGTTTTTACAGACGATGATTATTGGAATCAGAGAATGTTCCGGTGAAATCAGATTTAACCAAGCCATTACATCGCTCCAATAGGGGAGAACACAGCTATAAGGCAGTAAGGGAGGTACACGAGGTGAGCTACACAGGAATCGATGGAAAAGTGGCCGTGGTCACTGGTGCCGCGCAAGGGATCGGTGAAGCGGTAGCGAGATTGCTTGCACAACAAGGTGCTATCGTTGCTCTGGTGGATCGACAGAAAGATGCGCTGGATCAGCTGGTCACCGATCTGCGCAGTCAGCGCCATAGGGCAATAGCCTGCGTTGCTGATATATCGGATCGTCAAGTCGTTGAGGATACCGTTCAACAGATCGAGGAGACCGTGGGTCCCGTTGGCATTCTCGTGAATGCTGCGGGTGTACTGCACACAGGGGCAGTGAGTGAGCTGACGGATGAAGAATGGGCGAGGACGTTTGACGTGAATACGCATGGTGTATTTTACATGTCGCGTGCGGTAGTGAGATATATGGCTGAACGCCAAACGGGTGCGGTAGTTACCGTGGGTTCGAATGCTGCGGGTGTTCCGCGAATGCACATGTCTGCCTACGCGGCTTCCAAAGCCGCCTCAACCATCTTCACCAAATGTCTGGCTCTGGAATACGCCGACCAGCACATTCGATGCAACATTGTCTCTCCGGGCTCAACGGATACGCCAATGCAGCGAGCTATGTGGCAGGATGAGCATGGCGCAGAGGCAGTCATTGCAGGCTCACCGCAGACCTTCCGTTTGGGCATACCGCTGAACAGGATGGCATTGCCAGAAGATATCGCGGACGCGGTGGTCTTCCTGGTATCCGATCAAGCCAGACATATTACGATGCACAATCTGTGTGTGGATGGAGGCGCCACGCTCGGTGCCTGAATCAAGAGATAAGGAGATGATGAATCATGTCAAAAGCGGGTACGGTTACTGCAACTTCCGCCATACACCTTCTGGAGCAATATCGGGAGGGGACGTCCTTTTTCTGGTCTTCACCGCAACATACCTTGCTCGCACAAGGAGAACGGATTCGTTGGTCTCTGCTACATGCGGAGGACGTAATTCAATCAGATCCCAGCAATTCTGCTGAAGTTATTGAACATAAACCTAAGGAAGAGGTACTTCTTTTCATAGATCGGATTCAACAGCTCATAGATAAGGCCAAACAAAAGGGTCAACTGAAACCCGTGGTGGTTGGCGCCATCCCGTTTGATCCGCTGGACGCTGCTGCTGAGCTATATGTACCGGAGACGGTGCAGTGGGCTGAACCGTTACCCTCCGAATCACGAGCATTAATTCAAAAGCTGCCAGCAGCCGTAGGTTGTGAGGTCGTTGAGGCACCTGCGGGGACAGTGTATGAGCAAAGTGTAGACAAGGTATTGGTTGACCTAAACCAGGGTGATCTCCAGAAAGTCGTGTTATCTCGTACGCTTCAGGTGACTTCACAGACCATTGTGGATACACATCAATTGCTGCGTAATCTGTTCAGGGACAACACGCACGGATATACATTTGCTGTTCCAATTACGAGTCTATCAGAAACAGAACGTACTATAACAACGTATAAACAATCCATTCAAACGGATGAACCAGTTGAAAATAAAACGAGTCGCACCTTGATCGGGGCAAGCCCAGAACTGTTAGTTACCCGCAGAGGGTTAAAAGTACGCGCCAACCCACTGGCAGGCTCTGCTGCCCGGAGTGAAGATCCAGCGGAAGATCGCCGCCGCGCAGAGGCACTGCTGGCTTCAGCCAAAGATCGGCATGAACATGCCGTAGTTATTGAGGCAGTCGCTAAGGCACTACGCCCATTATGCCGTCGTCTATCCGTTCCAGCAGAACCTTCCCTAATTCAGACGCGCACGATGTGGCATTTATCCACCGAAATACACGGGGAGCTGGCGGACGCGGCCACAACGTCACTGGAACTGGCTTTGGCTCTTCATCCCACACCCGCCATCTGTGGAACACCGGTACAGGCTGCACGGGCAGCGATTAAGCAACAGGAGCCGTTCGACCGGGGATTATTTACGGGAATGGTGGGCTGGTGCGACAGCGATGGCGATGGCGAGTGGGCCGTAACGATCCGATGTGCCGAAGTGGAGGGTACAGCTGTGAAATTGTTTGCTGGAGCGGGCATTGTAGCAGGTTCTACGGCAGAAGCAGAGCTGGCAGAGACTGCTGCCAAGTTCAGAACGATGCTGCTCGCAATGGGTTTGGATTCAACCGTGTCCAGTCGTAAGGAGGAATGAGCAATGCTGTCAGGATATCAGGCTTGGCCTGAGGAAGTTGCAGAGCGTTATCGGCAGCAGGGTTGCTGGGAAGGAATTACGTTTGGAGAGATGCTTCGCCAGCGTGCTGATCTATATGGCAATCGGGTAGCCGTTATTAGCGGTGAAGAACAATTCACTTATGCAGAATTGGATGAACGGGTGGATCGATTGGCTTCGGGTTTATATGCCAAAGGCATACGACAGCATGATCGGGTTATTATTCAGCTGCCCAATATTACGGCGTTTGTTGAAGCGTGTTTTGCTTTATTCCGCATCGGTGCGTTGCCTGTATTCGCTCTTCCCTTGCATCGAAAGAGCGAAATCACATATTTCGCTCGTTTCTCAGAGGCTGTAGCGTACCTGATTCCAGATCAGGATGGTGGATTTGATTATCACACGCTGGCAGAGGAGGTACAGGCAGAGGTGCCGGGACTTCGGCATATTTTTGTGGCGGGAGAAGCCGGGCCCTTTACAGCTTTAGAAGATGTCTATGCAGAACCTATCATGCTGCCGGATGAACCGACGTCTTCAGATGTTGCTTTTCTACAGTTGTCGGGTGGAAGCACAGGGCTATCCAAAATGATCCCACGTACCCATGATGACTACATCTACAGCTTGCGAAGAAGTGTCGAGGTGTGTGGTCTCAGTCCCGAAAGCATCTATCTGGCTGCACTGCCTGTGGCACATAACTATCCAATGAGCTCCCCCGGCATTCTGGGCACGTTGTACGCAGGTGGCACGATTGTGCTGTCACGGGGATCAAGCCCGGATGAAGCCTTTCCGCTGATTATGCGCCATCAGGTAACGATCACGGCTTTGGTGCCGCCGCTGGCTCTCGTCTGGCTCAATGCAGCGGCTGCCCGAGGAACCAAGCTTCCGTCGCTCCAGGTGCTTCAAGTGGGAGGAGCCAAATTCAGTGCAGAGGTGGCGGCACGTGTCAAACCGGTCCTTGGCTGTACATTGCAGCAAGTGTTTGGCATGGCCGAAGGGCTGGTGAACTACACACGACTGGATGATTCTGAGCATGTCATTACCCATACCCAAGGGAAACCCATGTCTCCGTATGACGAGGTGCGGATTGTGGATGATGAAGATGTTGAGGTGGAGCAGGGACAAGCCGGACACCTGCTGACAAGGGGGCCCTATACGATTCGTGGTTATTACAAGGCGGAGGAGCATAACGCCAGGTCGTTTACTACGGACGGCTTCTATCGCACAGGCGATATTGCGAGTCTGACAGCTGACGGATATCTCGTTGTCGAAGGGCGGGCGAAGGATCAGATTAACCGTGGCGGGGATAAAGTGGCTGCCGAGGAAGTGGAAAATCATCTGCTGGCCCATCCTGGTGTGCATGATGCAGCCTTGGTCTCCATGCCCGATGAGTATCTGGGCGAGCGCTCTTGCGCCTTTATCGTGCCAAGCGGCGAAGCTCTTGCGGTGGCCGAGATCAAATCATTTCTACGCAATCGGGGTCTGGCCAGTTATAAAATCCCGGATCGGATTGAGTTGGTGGACGCTTTTCCGAAGACACAAGTGGGTAAGGTCAGCAAAAAAGCATTACGGGAAATGTTGATCACCAAGCAACCTGTATCTAAATAAGAATTCTCAATCAATAAAGCTGAAAAGAGGGATATTCATGGCACTTCCAGTGATTCAACCATATGCAATGCCTGTAGCGTCGGAGCTTCCGGTCAACAAGGTAGCCTGGACACCGGATGCGAAGCGTGCGGTACTCTTGATCCACGATATGCAGAACTATTTTATGAATGCCTTTACGGCGGGAGCATCCCCGGTGGTGGAACTAATTGAGCATATTGCTGAGCTTCGTTCAACGTGTCATGAGCTTGGGATTCCTGTGGTCTACTCGGCACAACCGGGTGGACAGACACCAGAGCAGCGCGGATTACAGCTGGACTTCTGGGGTGCGGGAATCGATGGCGGACCTGTGCAAAAAGAAATTGTTGAATCGCTTGCACCCGCTCCACAGGACACCTTCATGACCAAATGGCGCTACAGCGCCTTCCAGAAGACGGAACTGCTTGAACTGATGGAGCAACAGGGTCGGGATCAGTTGATTGTCTGTGGCATATATGCGCATATCGGATGCCTGATGACGTCAAGTGAGGCATTTATGCGAGATATTCAGGCATTTCTGGTTGCCGATGCGGTTGCTGATTTTTCGGCTGAAAAACATCGCATGGCGCTGACGTACGCAGCAGAACGGTGCGCGGTAACACTGTCGACCGAACGTTCGATTGCGTTGCTGAATGCGTCAGCCGCAGCCAGAACTGGAGGGGTAGTTACATCCGAGGCGCAGCAGCAATCAGCATCCACCGCAGAGATTGGGAATGTTGTGGAAGGACGAGAAGGCGTTGATCATGCAAGGCTGGGATCAATACGGGCTCAGGTTGCCGATCTGTTGCAGGAGCAGCCTGAGCTGATCGGCGAGCATGATGATCTGATTCAGAACTGGGGAATGGATTCCATTCGCATGATGAGTTTGGCGGAGCGTTTTCGCGCAGGAGGAGCAGAGGTTACCTTTGTCGATCTGGCGGAGCAGCCTACATTGGCAGCATGGGCAGGGCTCCTGGATAATGCCCAAACGAAAGTACTGCCGAACGGAGACTACTTTTGAGCGGGGCGGTGCAGATGTCACATCGTCGGAACATAGCTTGGCCTTTGTCTTCTGCACAGTCTGGCATCTGGTATGCCCAACAGCTGAATCCAGACAACCCGATGTATAACACTGCCGAGTATGTGGTTATTGACGGTCAGATCCATACCGGACGATTCGAAGAAAGTGTGCGCCAAACCGTGATGGAAGCCGAATCGTTAAATATGGTATATGGCGAAAATGAGCAAGGCCCGTGGCAATCTCTGCGCACCAACATGAATGATTGGACATTGCATGTCATGGATGTACGTGATCAGGTTCATCCTCATGCGGCTGCACTGGACTGGATGAAGCAGGATCTGGCACGGCCTGTTAATCTGGCGATTGGACCACTCTTTACAGAGGCTTTGTTCCGGGTGAGTGAGGATCGGTATTACTGGTACCAGCGCATTCACCATATTGCGATTGATGGGTACGGCGTATCCCTGATTACACGCAGGGTCGCCAGCTTGTACTCTGCAAGCATTCAGGGAGAAGGGGCAGTACATGCACAGGGCACGGCAGTGTTTGGATCACTGGCATCTGTTCTAGAAGAAGATGAAGCCTACTCATCCTCCACCAACCGAGAGCAGGATCAACAGTTCTGGGTCGACCGATTCGCGGATGCACCGGATGTCGTCAGTCTGGGTGAACGTGCTCCGCATACATCAACCGAGTTCCTGAGGCAGAGTACGGATCTCACGACGTCACAACGGGAGCAAATGCAAGCAGCAGCGGGAAGGTTCGGTGCGACTTGGCCAGATCTTTGTGTAGCAGCCACAGCAATCTATGTACACCGGATGACAGGGTCCACCGATGTTGTTCTGGCCTTGCCCGTGATGTGTCGATTGGGTTCAGCATCACTGCGTGTTCCAGGCATGGTCATGAATGTGCTTCCACTCCGCCTGTACCTGGATTCGCAGATGAATCTGTCTGATTTGATGGGGCAGATCGTGAAGGAGATTCGGGCCGTGCGTAAGCACCAGCGATACCGTCATCAGGATCTGCGGCGTGATCTCAAGCTTCTCGGAGAGAATCGGCGTCTGTTTGGACCGATGATCAATGTGATGCCTTTCCATCATGAGTTGAATTTTGCGGGCGCACGCGGCATGATCCATAATCTGTCCACGGGTCCAGTGGATGATCTGTCGATTCATATTGTAGACCAGGGATATGGTCATGGACTGAGTATTGCTTTTGATGCCAACCCTTCGATCTACACAGACTTGGAATTGCGTGATCATCAGCTTCGCTATGTACAGATCCTGCAATCCATGATTTCAGAAGAGACAGGAGACATATCGGTTGGACAGATGAATATCCTGCTCCCCGCCGAACGCGAACAAGTGCTGAAAGGATGGAATCAGACGCGTCATGCCGTCGCTGAGTGGAATTCGGCAGCGTTATTTGAACAACAGGTCCGGCGCACACCGCTTGCAACTGCAGTGACATTTGAAGGGGAATCGTTAACCTATGCAGAGCTGAACGAACGTGCCAACCAACTGGCATATGAATTGATACAGACTTACGGGGCAGGACCGGAGCAGGTGGTTGGCATTGCGATGCCTCGTTCACTGGAAGTGGTCATCGCGATCGTAGCTGTTCACAAAACAGGAGCAGCCTATCTGCCGCTTGACCCGGATTATCCCGAAGAGCGCCTGATCTACATGCTGGAGGATGCCAAGCCTGCTTGTGTGGTGACGGTGATGAACAACTTCTCTCACATTCCGCAGACGTCCAGTGTACCGATTCTGGTCATGGATGAACCGGATAGGATACAGGCAGTGAGCTGCCAGTCGGGAAGCAATCCTGAAGGTGATGATCTGCCAGGTACGGCTTCTCTGCTCAACCCTGCATACCTGATCTATACTTCGGGTTCTACAGGTAAGCCCAAGGGTGTAGCTGTAACCCATCTCGGATTAGCGAATCTGCTTGAAGATATGAAGACGAGACTACAGGTCGGTCCGCTGGATCGCTGGCTGTCAGTGACCACGATTGCTTTTGACATCTCCGTACTGGAAATCTTCCTGCCACTGACGACTGGAGCCAGACTGGATATCGCACAAAAGGAAACCATTCTTGATCCGGTAGCACTAGCCGGGAAGATGAGAGAGCAACAGACGACGATCATGCAGGCTACGCCAACGTTATGGCAGTCTCTGGTGACGAGCCGACCGGGAAGGTTTGACGGGCTAACGGTGATTACCGGAGGAGAGGCCTTATCCGAGGAACTGAAGCTTTCGCTGGAGGCGTTGGGCTGTCAGGTCAATAATCAGTACGGGCCGACTGAGACAACCATCTATTCTACAGCTGCATCGCTGGGGAATGAACATTCAGGCAAACCATCCATTGGTGGTCCGGTACGTAACACACAGCTTTATGTGCTGGATCAGAGCCTGCAACCTGTACCTCCAGGTGTAGCAGGGGAATTGTATATCGCAGGAGAGGGACTTGCACGGGGATATTTGGGCAGGCCTGATCTTACTGCAGAACGTTTTGTCGCCAATCCCTTTGGACAGCCGGGCAGTCGAATGTACCGGACAGGAGACTTGGCCAAATGGTTGCCGGACGGTTCCATCGATTATTTGGGACGGGCAGATCATCAGATCAAAATTAGGGGCTTCCGCATTGAACTGGGGGAGATTGAGTCAGTGATCTCCAGATATCCGGGTGTAACACAGGTTACGGTTATGGCACGTGAAGACCAGCCTGGGAATCAGCGATTAGCGGCATATATCGTGGCTAATGAAGAGCATCAATCTGACATCGATCTGGCTGATATAAGGGCACATGTAACTGATGTGTTACCGGATTATATGGTGCCATCTGCCTTCATGCTGCTACCCGAGATGCCGCTGACACCGAACAAAAAAATCGACCGAAAACAGCTTCCTGTGCCTTCTTTGGCATCTAATGCATGCGGGAGGGAGGCACGTACACCGCAGGAGGAGATTCTGTGCAGCCTGTTTGCCGAAATTCTGGGTGTGGCTCGAGTAGGCATTGATGATGATTTCTTCGAACTGGGTGGACATTCCCTGCTGGCCGGGCGAATTACAGCCAGAGTACGTGATGTATTCGGGGCAGAACTGAACATCGGTAGTGTGTTTGAATCTCCAACAGCTGCAGGGCTTGCCCGTAAGCTGGATCAGGCGAAGTCCGTCAGACCCGTTATTCAGCCTGTTCCGCGTGCGGGGGAGATTCCACTATCCTTTGCCCAGCGACGGTTATGGTTCCTGTATTGTCTGGAGGGTGCTAATCCAACCTACAATATTCCATTGGTTGCCGGGTTGACCGGGAAGCTGGATGTAGACGCTCTCCGAAACGCCCTGCAGGATATTGTTGAACGTCACGAGACGCTTCGCACATTGTATCCACCAGATCTGGGTTCGGCGAGCCAGTATATCCTCCGTGCAGAAGATGTGACGGTGAATATGAAGCTCGCCCGGGCTACGGCTGTGGAGCTGCCTGAGCTACTGGCAGAAGCGTCACGTTACAGCTTCGAGCTTAGTACTGAGCCAGGCATACGTGCGGAGTTGTTCCATACGGATGCGGAGGAACATGTATTGCTGTTGCTGATTCATCACATTGCAGGGGATGGCTGGTCGTTGTCACGGCTCATCCGGGATTTGTCCGAGGCTTATACCGCTCGTTTGCGTGGAGCTGCCCCGGCTTGGGAGCCGTTACGCATTCAGTATGCAGACTATGCGGTGTGGCAGGAGAGCCTGCTTGGGGACGAGAAGCGACAGGACAGCCTAATCGCGAGGCAGTTAGCGTTCTGGACTGATCGGCTCGCGGGCTTGCCAGAACAAGTTACGTTCCCGGCAGACTATGCTCGTCCAGTTGTGTCCAGTTACCGAGGTGGGACGGTGCCATTTGTGATCAGTCAACGTCTGCATGAACAGCTGACGGCAGTTGCCCGTGAACATAAGGTCAGTCTATTTATGCTTCTTCACTCAGCGTTATCTGTGTTGCTTACTCGAATGGGTGCAGTGACGGATATTGCGATAGGTACACCCATTGCCGGACGGAGTGACGATGCGCTGGATGATGTCGTGGGGATGTTCATCAATACGCTTGTCCTGCGTACAGACACTTCGGGCGATCCGACCTTCCGAGAGTTATTGGCCCGCGTGCGTGAAGCAGACCTCGCTGCTTATGAACATCAGGATTTACCGTTTGAACGGCTGGTCGAAGTACTGAATCCGCCCCGATCTCGTTCCAAACATCCGCTCTTTCAGGTGATGCTGGTGCTGCAAAATACACCGGATATTCGTCTTGAGCTGCCTGGTGTTGAAGCAGAGACTCGCATCCACGGTGTGGGTTCATCCAAGTTCGATCTTACGCTTGAACTGACGGAGAAACGGGAGCAGAACGGACTTCCAGCCGGAATTGAAGGTGTACTGGAGTATAGTGCAGACCTCTACCGTGAATCGACTGCCGGAGAACTGGTCGTTCGGTTGATGCAGGTGCTTGAGGATGCTGTACAGCAGATGGATGAACGCATCAGCAGATTTGACCTGGTTACACCATTAGAACATGCTCAGTTTGAAAAGGAGTGGACTGCTACACAAGATGAAGGTCCACAGCTGACCATAGCCGAGCGTTTTGAAGTGCAGGCAGCCGCTCACGCCAGTTCGGTAGCCCTCCATTGTGAGGACATCCGTATGACTTACAGGGAGCTGAATGCACGGGCGAATCGACTGGCGAGACTGTTGATCGCAGAAGGCGCTGGGCCGGAACAGATGGTGGCATTGGCCTTACCTCGTTCGGTAGAAATGGTTGTAGCTATTCTTGCCGTACTCAAAACGGGTGCCGCCTATCTGCCACTGGACCCCAACTATCCGGCAGACCGTTTAACGCATATGCTGACGGACGCATCACCGAAAGTGATGATTACAAGTACAGAGGTGTATGCCCTGCTGCCGCAAATTGCAAACATTGAATGTATCAACATGGATGATCTGCATACCTTGCGGCGATTGGAATCCATGGACGAGCGCAACCCTGCAGGCCATGAACGGAACGGACGGGTAACTCCGCTGAGTCCGGCTTACATGATCTATACCTCGGGTTCAACAGGGAAACCCAAAGGTGTCGTGATCCCACATGCCAATGTCATCCGGTTATTGGATGCAACGCAGCACTGGTTCCATTTTGACGAGAGCGATGTGTGGACGTTGTTCCATTCCTATGCGTTTGACTTCTCCGTGTGGGAAATATGGGGCCCCTTGCTGTATGGAGGCAGCTTGGTTGTTGTTCCCCATGAGATTAGCCGATCGCCTGGAGCGTTCCTGCAATTGCTCGCCGAACAAAAAGTAACTGTTCTGAACCAGACGCCATCTGCGTTCTACCAGCTGATGCAGGCTGATAGGGAAAATCCGGCCTGGGGACAGCAGCTTGCGCTCCGCTATGTGATCTTTGGAGGCGAGGCACTGGAGCTGGGACGTTTGCACGACTGGTATGAACACCATGCGGATGACGCCCCAAGACTCATCAATATGTATGGTATCACGGAAACAACGGTCCATGTCAGCTACAAAGAACTTCACGCAGGCAGCTCGGCAGAAGGTGCAAGTAGCTGGATTGGATGCGCTATTCCAGACCTGCGTGTCTATGTGCTGGATGATCATCTGAAGCCTGTGCCGACAGGAGTAACCGGAGAGATGTATGTGGCGGGAGCGGGTCTGGCACGTGGGTATTGGGGACGGCCTGATCTCACGGCAGAGCGATTCGTCGCTGATCCATACGGCCCACCGGGTACACGTATGTACCGTACGGGAGATTTGGCTAAACGGCTGCATGATGGTTCACTCGATTATCTGGGACGAGCCGATCAACAGGTGAAAATCCGCGGGTTCCGTATTGAGCTTGGCGAGATTGAGGCTGTACTGGCAAAACATCCGGGCGTGGCTCAGGCTGCTGTTATCGTTCGTGAAGACCAGCCGGGAGATAAGCGTCTTGTCGCTTATATTGTTCCTGCACCGGACAGTGAAGCAGAACTGGAAACGGCTGCGTTACGTCGGCATGCGGCAACGAGCCTTCCGGATTATATGGTTCCATCTGCGGTTGTTGTGATGGAGATCCTGCCACTTACGCCGAATGGCAAGCTGGATCGCAAGGTATTGCCTGCACCGGAGATGCAATTATCGGCTGATGGGCGAGCACCGCGCAATCCGCAGGAGCAGATTCTCTGTGATCTGTTTGCCGAAGTATTGGGATTGCGAAGTGTGAGCATTGACGACAGCTTCTTCGAACTGGGCGGTCATTCACTACTTGCGGTGCGCCTGATGAGTCGAATTCGTGAAGCGATGGGCAAGGAGCCGGGCATCGGCATTTTGTTCGAGACCGCTACGGTGGCTGGACTGGCTGAGCGATTGGAGATGGGTGCAGATTCCGGGAAAAGCTCGCTGCAAGTGTTGTTGCCGCTTCGGACGCATGGGCAGCATCTGCCAGTATTCTGTGTGCATCCGGCGGGAGGACTCAGTTGGTGTTACGCCGGTTTGATGAAACATCTGGGCATGGAGTATCCGCTGTACGGGTTGCAAGCAAGAGGGATTGCCGAGTATGAAGTGCTTCCACCGACACTGGAGGATATGACGGCGGATTACATCCGTCACATCCGGTCTGTGCAGCCTGAAGGTCCGTATCGTTTGCTCGGCTGGTCATTGGGCGGTAACGTCGCTCAGGCGATGGCCGTGCAGCTTCAGTCCGAAGGAGAGGAAGTGGAGTTTCTCGCCATGCTGGATGCGTATCCGAGTCATTATCTGCCTATTCGCGGGGAACCGGATGAGGAAGAAGCGTTAACGGCATTGCTTGCACTCGGCGGATATGATCCGGACAGTATTGGGGATGGGCCGCTGGATATGGCGACAGCGATGCGCATCCTTCGTAGCGAAGGAAGTGCACTGGCAAGTTTGGATGAAGAGACAATCATGAAGCTGCGGAAAACCTATGAAAATTCCGTCCGAATCTTGGGGGCATACACGCCATCCCGATTTGAAGGTGACCTGATTTTCTTCCGATCCACTATTATTCCGGACTGGTTCGATCCAATCGAACCGGAGATGTGGAATGCATACATCGGAGGCCAATTGGAACGTCATGATATTGCCTGTCGTCACAAAGACCTCTGTCAGCCGGGTCCATTGGAGGAAATCTGCCGTACCCTTTCCGTCCGGCTGGAGATGCTGAACAAGAAGCGTAACATTCAACACAATTAGGAGGATAAGCTGATGAGCAACCCTTTTGAATATGAAGACAGCAATTATCTGGTGTTAATCAATGATGAAGGCCAGTATTCGCTGTGGCCTGCATCCATTCCGGTACCGGCAGGTTGGACCCTGATGCTGGGGAAGGCCAAACGACGTGTATGTCTGGATTACATTGCGGAGCAATGGACGGACCTGAAGCCGCTGAGTCTCTGTGATGAAACGGGGATGCCGGGCATGATTCATGAGGTTGGCAGATGAGGTTTCGTCTGAATCCAAAGGCAATTGTGAGCATTGTCTATGTTCTGGCAATGTTTATGGTTGCCATGGATGCAACGGTCTTGAACGTGGCACTGCGAACCATCAGTGAGGAACTGGGGGTTCCTCCGGCTGCTGCGGGTACCTTGAATGTGGGGTATTTGGTGAGTTTGGCTGTATTTCTGCCTGTTGCCGGATGGCTTGGTGACCGATGGGGCACGAAACGGGTTTTCCTGTCGGCGCTGACACTGTTTACAGTGTCCTCTACGCTTTGTGCAACGGCTGATGATCTAGGCACATTGACATTTTTCCGTATTTTGCAGGGAGCAGGGGGTGGTCTGCTTACACCTGTAGGGATGGCGATGTTATTTCGGACCTTTCCTCCTCAGGAACGGGCCAAGGTATCTCGCATGTTGGTACTGCCCATCGCCCTTGCTCCAGCTCTCGGACCGATTGTGAGCGGATTGATTGTGGATCAGTTATCGTGGCACTGGATTTTCTATGTGAATCTGCCTGTCGGTATTCCAGCCGTGATCTTTGGCATGCTGTATCTGAAGGAGCACAGAGAACAGGGAGCCGGTCGGTTGGATCTGCCGGGTTGGTTATTATCTGCACCGGGACTTGCACTGACGATGTATGCGCTCAGCCAGGGACCGCTGCGGGGATGGGCGTCACCGCTTATTATGGGAGCGGGCTTTGCAGGAATTCTGCTGCTGACGTTGCTCGTCGTGGTTGAGCTGCGCGCGAAGCAGCCGTTGCTTGATCTGCGTTTGCTGAAGCACCGACTGTTCCGCTATACAGGCTTGGTATCCGTGTGTGGGGCAGCTGGATTGCTGGGCATGTTGTATGTATTTCCGTTAATGTATCAAAATGTGCTACAGGCCTCTGCGCTGGAAACCGGGCTAACCACTTTCCCGGAAGCGTTGGGACTGATGATTGCTTCTCAGCTTGTCCCTTGGACTTATCCGCGGCTGGGCCCGCGAAAGCTGATCTCGATGGGTCTGATCTGTACGGCAGTTATTTTCATTACGCTTAGTCAGATCACAGTGGATACGAATCCATGGTTCATCCGTTCATTATTATTCGGCGTAGGAATTTTCCTGGGACAGACGGTAGGGGCTGTGCAGATTGCTGCTTTTGCCCAGATTCCGCCTGCATCCATGGGACGAGCTTCCACCTGGTTCACGGTGCAAAACCGCCTGGGGTCCGCAATCGGCATGGCTTTACTCTCTGCTGTGCTGGCAGGCGTGGGCACAACAACGGTGACGGGGGCAGGTACGATGGAGCCGAATATGCTGGCATACCGTTTGGCTTTGCTAGGGGCAGCTGCATTTCTGCTCATAGGGTTGTGGTTTGCCTTGAAAATCCGCGATGCCGATGCGGCAGCCACGATACGGAAGACACCGGCTGGAGGATTATTTGGCAAGTTCAAGCGTTCGTCCGCGTTGGGTTCAGAATCGGTGGCGAAGCAGGAGGGATAGATTAAGTTTGTGAAAGAAGCAACGAATGCCAAGTAGAAGGGGCTACCTCAAAAGTAGTTTCCACAAAAATAAGAGCGAGTCATGCCGGAAAAGGACAATTTTGCCGCCGGATTGACTCGCTCTTTTTCTACAATTTTAACAGCCTTACACTACAACAACTCCGTGTACAGATCCTGCAAGGTTATGATCTCGGGCTTGCTCGGCAGCTCTCCCCCAACCGAACAGGCTGCCAGCATATGCCCATCGTCCAGTCGCTGACTGAGAAAGAGATATGTCCCAGCTTGCTCACAACGCCACCCTTCCCGCTCATCAGGTAGGATGGCGAAGGAATCCAGTGGAATGGACAGGCCCATACCGACTGCCTTGATATAGCTTTCCTTCAGCGTCCATAGACGGTAGAAGGTCTCCAGCCGACGATCGTCAGGCTCGGCAGCCAAGAACTGGTTCTCCATAGGAGAGAAGAAACGCTCTGCAATCTGCATGTCGATCGGTGCTATTTTCTCCACATCCACGCCCAGTTGATCTGTACCGCCAGAGATCAGAGCAATCCAATCACCAGAATGGGAGACGTTGAATTGTACATTGGAATGGTGACTGAGCGAAGGTTTGCCGTAGGAATTACGGGTAAAAGAAAACTCAGCAGGTCTCAGTCCAGTTAACTTGCTCAAAGTCACACGAGTTAATATCTCGCCCAGCACGGAGCGATACGCGTCAGCCTGACGCACAAAACGCGAAGCCTGAGCACGTCGCTCCGCAGAAACTTGCGACAGAAATTGGTTCCAGTTCGCCTCGGGCAATACTTCTGGAACTTGGAGCACACGAATAGTTATCATCATTTATCACCTGAGGACATATTCGGCGTGGATCAATAACTTTCCTTTATATGGAACGGATCCTCAATTGATCTCTATACGGATGCCTGATCAAGCAGGCTATGCCGTTTTTCTTTTTTTATGTTAAGGTTTCAGGTTATGCATCTTCATCTTCATGCTTCTTGCGCTCGTTTCCATTCTGTATGTGCAGCCTGCACGCGATCCCACATGTCGTGGCATTCCAGTTCACTGTAATTCACCAATGGTTCATGGAATATTTTAGTTAATACGTCACGCCACTCGGTATAATTCTTGATCTCCGTTTTCCGGATTCCTTCGATATCATGCGTTCGGAGCATACATCCACGTAGTTCATTACTGCGGCTTTCATCCCGCTGACGAAGCAAAAACGCGTTATGCCAAGGTGATTCGGCCGCCCGACTGTAGAATTCATGCTTGGGAATGAACTCTTCCAGACTGGGGATTGCTTCAGGAGCATAGTCCACACCTTCACTTGGTCCATTCGGTTCATATTCGAGTCGCCACCCGCCTGCAACAACAGGTGATGGCATCAATTGATACGTAAATGGTGCTGAACCATAGGTTCCATAACGAAGTGGCAGAGGTTCAAAGGGCATTCCGCCCAAGCCTACATCCACAATCCAGCGTTCAACTGTCGGGTCAGCATCCGGCAAAAGGACAGACAGACCGAGATGGAACGAGTTCACCCGTGGTTGTTCTCCATGGGGCTGCACTCCGGCACGATGCCAATTAACAGCGTAACCTAGAGAGCGGAGAAGAACACTAAATGCACCATTTAGATGAAAGCAGTATCCGCTGCGGCCCTGCAATATAAGTTGGATCGACTCTTGAAGACCAATCCCCGCAGGACGACCTGCATAAATATCGACCGTTTGCCAGGATAGATATTGCACATGTGCTCGCTGGAGTTCAAATAAGAATTCCAGTGTAGGTTTCTTTATATCATCCATGCCGATCCGTTTCAGATAGGCCTGTATTTCAGATGGATTTAGTGTAACGTTCATCCAGATCACCTCACGTCATATAGTGGGCTGCAAGCAATGGTTATAAACTTCTGCTGCCCTGAGTTCATTGTAAAAGTGAACGGGTAAAATAAACATAATCAATTGAACGGATTGTAACGGTACAATTAATAGGACAGCCTGAAAATCATCCCAAGAGATAAACATTGTTTTGATGTCATTGAAATACAATATATGGATGGGCTATTTCTTTTTCTGGGGTATGTTAACCCTTTGGAGTGGATATAGGTTAGAATATAGATAGATAGCAGGATTAGGAGATGGAAAAATGGCTAATGATGAAGTGATTTTGACACAGGAAGGCTTGGAAAAGCTGGAGGACGAACTGAGGGATTTGAAGACGGTGAAGCGCAAAGAACTGGCTGAGCGTCTGAAACTCGCGATCAGTTACGGTGACCTGAAGGAAAATAGTGAGTATCATTCAGCCAAAGATGATCAGGCCTTTATGGAGACTCGGATTTTGATTCTGGAGAAGATGCTAACGAAAGCAAGAGTCATCTCTTCAGACAATATAGACTCCAACAAAGTGAGCATTGGATCGACGGTGTTGCTTAATGATATTGAGTTCGCCGAGAAGATTGAATATAAAGTGGTTGGCCCTGCCGAGGCTGACGTTGCGGATAATAAAATTTCGTACGAGAGCCCGCTTGGCAAAGAATTGATGGGCAAAGAAGTGGGCAGCGTCATTCATGTCAATGCTCCGATGGGCGTTATCAAATATGAGTTACTTCAAATTAAAGTTTAATTTAAAAAGAGAGGTGCTCCCAGTCATCCAAGTGGCTGAGGGGACACCTCTTTTTGATTCTATTGGGCTTTGAAAGGTTGGAGATATGGCTTTGTTGAAATTGCATACGGTTGGACTAACGGACTTTATCACATACTGTGTTTAAGGAACTTATGAGATGAAGATTTCCGTGTGTTTTATATGTAAAAAAATAACATTTCGACAATTTTCGAATTTCGAATGACCTGACAAGGTGAGTAGTATATAATTACGGGAAAACTTTAAAGTGATGGAGTAGATACGATGAATTTTAGTAAGCCTAATCTCGATCAAGACAACACTGGCAAAGGTGAGCGCTTCTCGCGTGCCGGATTCATTCTGGCAGCCATTGGTAGTTCGGTTGGTCTGGGTAACATGTGGAAGTTCCCGTATATTACGGGGGAGAACGGAGGAGCTGCGTTTTTCCTGCTCTTCATCGTCTGTTTGCTGCTGATCGGTCTGCCCGTGCTGCTGGCAGAACTTGCGATCGGCCGTAGCGGCAGAGGAAGCGCTGCAACTGCTTTTGTCAAAGCAGGCGGACATAAAGGCTGGCTCGCCGCCGGTTTGCTGCAAGTATTGACGCCGTTTATCATCCTGTCCTTTTATGTCATTATTGCAGGCTGGACATTGCAATATGCAGTGACTTCCTTCAGCGGAACATTGTTCAACAATCCTGATTATGCCGGACAGTTCGATTCCTTCGTAGGCGGTTATATGCCGATCGTGTGGCAATTGGTATCGGTACTCATTGTGGGCTGGATTGTAGCCAAAGGCGTTTCCAACGGGATCGAGAAGTTTAACAAAGTGCTCATTCCAGCCATGCTGGTGCTGCTCGTCATCCTGATGGTTCGGGCCGTAACGTTGCCAGGTGCAGGTGCGGGGGTTTCCTTTTTCCTGAATCCTGATTTTTCACAACTTACAACGGAATCGGCATTGGTTGCGCTTGGGCATGCCTTCTTCTCCCTGTCACTCGGGATGGGTATTCTCATAACCTATGGTTCTTATATGGACAAAAATCAATCGCTCGGAGCGGCCACCGTCGCTGTTGGTGTGGGTGACCTGCTCTATGCGTTCATTGCCGGTCTGATCATCTTCCCAACGACATTCTCATTCGGTATTGCACCAGACCAGGGGCCGTCACTTATCTTTGTGGCTCTCCCGGCAGCCTTCTCGGCCATGCCGCTTGGATTCCTGTTTGGTGGACTGTTCTTCATCCTGCTGGCCATTGCCGCATTGACGTCGGGAGTATCCTTACTGGAAGTACCGGTGAAGTATTTCATAGAACGCTTGTCCTGGAGTCGGAATCGGGCAGTATGGGTGATATCACTGGCAGTCTTTCTCGTGGGACTTCCTTCGGTACTGTCGATCGGCTTATTGCCTGAATGGACCATTGGATCGAAGAGTGTGTTCGACTGGATGGACTTTATAGCATCTAACATTCTGCTTCCTGTCGGTGGACTGCTTGTAACGATTTTTGCCGGATACTTTTGGAAAACGGCTGCGGAAGCTTCCGGCCTGCGTTCCGGATGGTTCCGGATCTGGCTGTTCATGCTGCGTTACGTGGCACCGATCCTGGTATTGCTGGTTCTGTTGCATACATCCGGCATCATTCACTTCTAAACGTGAGGTCCCGATAGAAATAGGGCATAAATGTTGTCTGTTGTGCAGATTTGCCATAGATAAAACCTCTTGGAAGAAATGCTAAAGCCCTTGTTTTCCCGCTTCAATTTTGGGACAATACGGAGTAGAGGTTTTTTGGTAGGACCGATAAGCCATAGCTTTTTTGCGAAAAGAGGATTATACAATGAACAAATCATCCATATATGGATTAACATTAGAGCAGTTACGTTCCTGGCTACCGGAGCATGGGCAGAAGAAATCCCGTGCATCCCGGATCTGGGAATGGTTATATCAAGAGCGTGTACACGATTTTCCCGCGATGACCGATGTGCGTCAGGAATGTCTGGATGTGCTCACTGAGCATTTCACCATGAATTCGCTGAGCGAACATGTGAAGCAGGAATCGGCAGATGGTACCGTTAAATTTTTGCTTCGGATGCAGGACGGCAACCTGATTGAGACGGTATTAATGCGGCAAAAATACGGACTTACTGTCTGTGTGACCACACAAGTCGGCTGTAATATTGGCTGTAGCTTCTGTGCGAGCGGTCTGATCAAGAAGAGTCGTGACCTGACCGCTGGAGAGATTGTGGAACAGATTATGCACGTGCAGCGACATCTGGATGCAGCGGGTCAAGACGAGCGGGTAACCAACGTGGTTGTGATGGGTATTGGCGAACCGTTCGATAACTTCCAGCACATGAGTGATTTCATCGAAGTCATCAAGGATCGCAAAGGACTGGCGCTGGCCGCGAAACGGATTACTGTATCCACGAGTGGCCTTCCGGATAAGATCAAGGAATTTGCAGACAGCAGTTTGCAGGTTAATCTGGCGATCTCTCTGCATGCACCAAATAATGAACTCCGCACACACATCATGAAGATCAACCGGGCTTTCCCGATTGAGCAATTGATGGATGCGGTGGATTATTATCTGGCTACAACGAACAAACGCATCATGTTTGAGTACATTCTGCTACGTGATGTTAACGATCAGCGTGAGCATGCTGCGGAGCTTGCTGAACTGTTGTCCAGTCGAAGAAGTATGGTCAGTGTGAATCTGATTCCATACAACCCGGTGGATGAGCACAGTCAGTATCAACGGAGTACAGAAGAATCGATTCTGGGCTTCTATGATACGCTCAAAAAGAACAACATCAACTCCACTGTACGTATGGAACATGGTACGGATATCGATGCTGCCTGCGGACAGTTGCGCAGTAAACAAATGAAGAACAACGCTGCCGAATCTGAGCCAGACCGTCTGGCACTGGGATAAGATACAACGCGGAGCTGGCAAGTAACTTTAGGATACTTGCCAGCTCTTATCGGTGCCTGTACGTACCATTTACCGTTGTTGGGTCGCGAATGCGTTGCCTGAATACAAAACGCCTCTGTATATCACTGAGAAGTGATGACAGAGGCGTTTTTGGAATGTCATTATTTCAGTTTTTTGATCATCAGCAGATGGGGAATGCCGTCTTCCATAAATACTTCCGAGGCAGGTGCATATCCGAGACGTTCGTAGAACCCGGAAGCTTGGACCTGTGCGTGCAGTTTTGCTTTCTCAAGACCATCAGCAACAGCCATCTGCTCCAGCTTGTCGATCAGTACACGACCCAGGCCGTGATTACGGTAATCGAGCATGACACAGATCCGTTCCAACTTGGCGACCTGTTCCACCACGCGCAGCCTGGAGGAAGCAGCAGGTACACCGTCTACGTAGAGCAGAATGTGGCGTGCCTCCGCGTCTAATGTATCATAAGCGTCCAATTCATCCGCTACGGGCACGCCTTGTTCTTCAACGAATATAGCTGCGCGAATGGCGAAGCAGGCATCGAGCATTTCCTGATTATTAACTTCAACAATCGTTGTATTCATGAATGTTTCTCCTTTGGGTGATCGTAATGTTATCCTGACGTGATAAACTGGTACATAACAGGAAAGTAAACGAGTCTCTTTCTTTTACACGATTCAAGCGATATGGTTAAAATTGAAAGCAATTCAACTGTAGTTATACCATCAATTATGTTGCGAATGCAACAATTCAATAGGGGCGTGAATGTGTTGACTGAAAAAAAAGAAGTGCTGCGTGAAATTGGTATGATCGCCCGTTGTCTGGATTCAATCAGTAACGTGGAGTTTCAGCATCTGAACCTCTCCCGTGGACAATATCTATATCTGTATCGAATCTGCGAGAATCCGGGCATTATTCCGAACCAGCTGGCCGAACTGATCAAAGTAGATCGCACGACTGCAGCCAGAGCGATCAGCAAACTCGAATCCGATGGATTTATTGTCAAACAATCGGCAATAGATAATAAAAAGAACAAGTTGTTATATCCGACAGAGGCTGGGCTTGAAGCATGGCAATTTATTCGCAAAGAGGGCGTTCATTCCGATCAGGTGACACTGGACGGATTCACAGATGAAGAGATAGAGACCTCGGTCAAGCTTCTCCGTCGAATGCGCCATAATATCGAGGTAGACTGGAAATTTGTCAAAAAGGGTGGGCGGCGGTCCTACATGGATATTTCGGAATGAACAGATCCTCTATCCTTGACCCATGCATCCCGGACTCTAGCCGAACCTATCTCAAGAAGAAGAGCCATTATGCCACAGCAGCATCAGTAGAGGAGGGAGTCATGAAGCGGGTGAACCGGAGAAGAATAACGTGGTGGATCATATTGGCAGTCAGTATCACGGCGGCATTAATTATTTTCGTGAAGGAGCGGTTCGTGATGAAAGAATCATCCCCTACGGTATCCTTTGTCCAAGATCATATGACCAATCCCAATGGTACACTTGCGACCTATTTGCAGGATGCTACCTCAGAGAGAGCGGACATCGTAGCAGGCAGAGAGGCTTTATCTGAATCACTTGGTCTTTGGATGCAATATGCTGTAGCCAAGAATGATCAGGCGTTATTCGAGGAAAGCTATGAACTGCTGACGACCTATTTCCTCATGCCGCAAAAATATATTGCCTGGAAGCTTGATGCCGAAGGTAAATCCCGCGTAACGACCAACGCGCTTGGCGATGATTTTCGAATTGTCGGTGCCTTATTAAAGGCAGCAGATCATTGGGAACAGGGAAGAGAAGCCAAACTGGCAACGGCCTCGGAAATATCCCGTACACTTTTGCAATCGGTTCAGAATAAAGGATATTATGTTGATTTTCACGATTTTGCCAATGGTCATTCCTCGGATACATTAAGTCTCGTTTATGTTGATCTGCCATCTCTCCAATGGATGGAGAAGCATAAAATGCTGGAGCCGGGCGCATATGCCAAGTACGAATCCATGCTGAAAAGTATGCCGGATGATGGGTTGTTTTATCCGAAAACATTCAATGTGGTGACGAAAACGTATACATATGATGATACGGTGAATCTGATCGATCAGCTAATCGTAGCGAACCATCTAACTGCGACCAGCCGGAAACCGGACAAGCTCATTGCTTTTTTGAAAAAAGAGTTTAATACTCGCCATCAGCTCCCTGGACAATATAAGCGTGGTACTCGCAGACCTGCGGTATCTTATCAATCTACGTCCGTATATGGACTCGCGATTATGCTCGCTGTTCAGTCAGATGATCCAAAATGGGCAAAACAGTTGTACAACCATATGATCACCATGCGTAGTCTGGACGCCAATTATCCGGGTGGATATGTATTTAGTGGAAACACACATATGTTTGATAACCTGTTTCCTCTGCTTGGAGAGACTGCATTGCAAAATTCACTTAAAAAGTAATCTACCGGAGAGAATAAACCTATGATGAGGAATAAAGCACCCATCCGTCGTATTGCATGGGGATATGCCAGTTTGATCGGATTAGCCGTGATTCAGCAGCTCGCTGTCTATCTTAAAATTTATATGAATCAGAGCTATACTACACAGGAGTTGGTGTTTAGCATCGTGTCGCTTGGAGCGCTGATTCTGGGTTTTGTGATACCTGTCGGAGTGTCTGTCGTCGCCGGATTTATATATCTGGTCTCTTATTTTGTCTGGCTTGTTACTTACGCGGATGTCAATGTGCTTGCGTTCTCATGGTGGTTGCTCATTCCAGCTAATGCGTTTGTGGCTGCCGTTATCAAGGCAAGTCTTGTGCGCAGAGCGCGTGTCATAGAGCGTCTGCAGGAGCTTAAGGGGCGTAGTCCGGAGATTGATCTGGACACCTCCCTGGGTAATAAGGGTGCACTAGCGGATACACTTGTTAAGCAAAGTAATCTGGCCAGACGTTATTCGGAGCAATATGGATTCAGCATGGCGATGTTCAAGATCGAGTTTTTGCCGTTGGTATTGGAATCACTCGGTTCCGTGCGCTATGCACAGTTTCTTCTTGAACTATCCACTACCATACAGAAGCAGATTCGGTTTGAGGATTATAAATTTTTTGTGGACCGGGGAAGGTTTGTCATTATCTGTCCAATGACCAATGTGGAGTACATGCCCATTCTGACACAACGCATCAAAAAAGCCATGATGGATCTGCAGATCATCGATAAAAGGGGAAATGAATTGCAGACGGTTATTCGATCTGGTGCGCTGGTATTCCATAAGGAACAATTCAGTAAGTATAAGGATATCGATGCAGTTATCGCGGCGCTGGAACGGAATACAGAGACGGATCTCATTGGTGAATATATCTAACGAACAGGAAGGAGAGATTCGCTGTGGATTATATGTCCTGGTTCATCCCGGTCTGTATCGCTGTCAGTTGTATCTTTGCCGTATGTACCGTTTTACTAACGATTGCTACCCTTCGTTTTCGGTCAAAAGTCAATCGCAAGTACGATCGGAGGAAATTAATTGACTGACTTTATTCTGCTGTTATCGATATTCAGCATCTGGATTGCCGTATTCGAGTCGATTGTTATTATGGCTGGGGCTATTCGTTTTATTAATAAACAGGACAAGAAAGGGATTCAGATCCCAGAAAATATGGATCATTATCCGACAGTCACTGTCATGGTTCCTGCACACAACGAGGCTCTGGTTATTGTCGCGACGGTAGAGCACATCCTGCGCCTGAATTATCCGGAGGATAAGGTTCAGGTCATCGTGATCGCGGATAACTGCACAGATGATACCGGAGAGAAGCTGAGATCATTCCTCAGTCAGACCAGTTATATACATCGCAATGTGACAGTAATGGAGCGAAAAGGAACAGGTGGCAAGTCAGGGGCATTAAATGACGGACTGGAAATAGCCACGGGCGATTGGATCTGTATCTTCGATGCAGATGCCGCACCTGAACGGAATTCATTAATGTTTTTGGCGCAAAAATCGCTTGAGAACCCTGAACAATATGGCGTGGTTTTTGGCAGAAACAAAGCACGCAACAGAGGACAGAATTTCCTCTCCAAATGTATTAATCTGGAGATTATCACTTCGCAACGTGTGTATCACACAGGCCTGTGGGAATTGTTCCAGCTCGGTTCCATTCCAGGAACGAATTATATTATCAAAACCGAGTTGATTCGGGAGATTGGTGGTTGGGATGTTACAGCTATCACAGAAGATACCGCGTTGTCATTCGAGATATTGAATCGCGGACAGTTTGTGGCGCTTGCGCCGCAAGCGGAAGCGTATCAGCAGGAACCGGAAAAGCTCAGTGTGTATATGAAACAGCGCGAACGTTGGGCAAAGGGGAATTATCAGGTGGTTCTGGATAACATCCATAACCTGTTTAACCGCTCCAGTTGGCGTAATAAGTTGCTGGTCATCTATTATGCCGTCAGTTATTTCTGGTTTATGCTTGCGATCATTGTATCGGATATTATATTTCTCGTGAATTTGGTCTATCAGGTCATTGCCATATTTAAACCAGATGTAAGTTCACCGTTCCAGTTTGCCGGTGATGCGTATGTGTTCCTGGTCATTGGTTGGGCGCTTATGTACTTTATTTACGTGTTACAGATCAACCTGGCACTTGCCGCAGATATTGGACAGAGCAATACCCGTAATTTTATCTATGCTTGCGTGTCCTACTTCACGTATGCACAGCTGTTCATCCTGATCTCGATCAAGGCATTTTATTCCTTGATTATGGACAAGATTCGGAAACGCGAGAGCAAATGGTACAAAACAGAACGTTTTGGCTAAGCGGCGAAAAATAGGTTAATTGTAAGGAAGAAAGGCTATTTGCTGGTCAATATCAGTAAACAGCCTTTTTGTTATAGCCAGACACATCCATATTCTGTATACTCTTACAGGCTGTAAACAGGATCATGCTTAACAGAAACGGGGGAGATACAATGAAGGGAAGAGGATCGGACTTTTACGATGATGAGGCGAACTTTGAGAAGTATATGGAGCGTCGCAAGTGGCAGGAGAACGCCAATGATACATTGGAGAAGCCGGTGATGCTGGAGTTGATCGGAGACGTTGCTGGCAAGAATATTCTGGACCTCGGTTGTGGAGATGCAAGGTTCGCGGCAGAATTGCTGAGTATGGATCATCCAGGTACAACATATACGGGGATTGAAGGTTCTGTGAATATGATTCAGGCAGCCAACGAGTCGGTCAACGGATTGAATGCCCGGATTGAGCAAGCGTTCATGGAAGATTGGACCTACCCGGCCGGAGTGTACGACCTGGTTATATCGAGACTGGCCATTCACTATATTGAGGATGTGGACAGCCTGTTCCGCTACATATACAATACTTTGAAAGAGAACGGGACATTTGTTTTCTCGGTAGAACATCCTGTAATCACGTCCACACTGCAACCCTCCGGGACTCGAACGGATTGGGTGGTTGATCAGTATTTTGTAGAAGGATATCGGGAGCAGCAGTGGCTGGGCGGTTCTGTGAAAAAGATGCATCGTTCCATTGAATCGTATTTTATGGCATTGCAGCGGGCAGGGTTCTTTGTAGAGCATTTACGCGAGTCAGCACCACAGCGTGCTCATTTTATAAACGAGGAAACCTATCTGCGCAGGCAACGCATTCCGCTGTTTCTGTTTTTAGGTGCCCGGAAGTAGATAGTGATAAAGCGTATAAATAAATAGATGAAACCGTAAAGTTATACTCATAAAGTAGAAAGTTCTACACAGAAAACGGTGGATAACACTAGATATAGGAGTGAAAAGCCCGAAATCTATCCACATGTGGATAAGATATTGGGCTTTTACTGTTATGTTTCGTTACCTTTGATACGTTTGCTGTGTATAACCCCACGATTATGAATCCTCTGCAGCTCTGACATAGATACGATCCCCATGCCGATCGACTCCAACAGGTGCCTCGAAGAAGTTGCTTAGCACTTCCGTGTTCATCAGCTCACTAGTTAATCCGCTGTTGACTATTTCACCCCGACGAAGCAGGAGGCTGTGACTAAACACAGGCAATATTTCCTCAGTGTGATGGGTGACATAAATGAGTGAAGGGGTGTCTGGGCGCTGTGATAATTCACGGATGCTCTCCAGCAGTCGCTCTCTTGAGAACAGATCCAGTCCATTGCAAGGCTCGTCCAGAATGAGTACGCGCGGATTGGCCATGAGTGCTCGGGCAATAAGGAGTTTCTGTTTCTCGCCTTGAGAACAGGTGCGATATTCGCGATCCCACAGGTGCTGACAGCCCAGCGTTTGCATCAATTTTTGTGCCTGATCCAGATCATCATCTGAGAGCTTGTCATACAGGCCAATGGTGGCGTGTTTACCGCTGATCACCACATACTGTGTGCGGTCTGTACCGTGCAATTTCTCTTGCAGAGATGAACTGACCCAGCCGATGGATTCGCGAAGCTGCCTCAGATCCACATCACCATATTCATGGCCTAATACGGATATCTTGCCTTCGGTCGGCCAGAGATACCCGGTGATCATGTTCAAAAGTGTTGTTTTGCCAGAGCCATTCAGGCCAAGCAGCGCTCAGTGTTCACCGTTATTGACCTGCCAATTGACATCGTTCAGCAGGGTGTGAGGGCCCCTTTTCCAAGTGACATGCTGTACATCAATAATCATGCGTTATTCCTTCCTTCTGTTATCCTCAATTGTCCTAGGTGTATTGTAGTCACAAAACGAAAGAGGTTTCAACGGTCATCACGCTGTTCTTGGTCGATCCCTGCGCAGAAATACAGCACACACACCAAGCAGTGGCAAAAACGAACATAACTTGATAACAAACGCAACGCTGGTCACATCAATTAAGGAACCTAACACAACAGAGCCAAGTCCAGCCATGCCGAACGATAGGCCGAAAAACAAACCGGATACCGTTCCAATATGACGAGGAAGCAACTCCTGTGCATAGACAATGATCACGCTGAAGCCAGACATCAGGATGAGTCCAATCATTCCGCACAACACCATGGACAAGACGGGTCCAGCATAAGGTAGCAACAGTGAAAACGGTGCAGTACCTGCAATGGAGAACCAGATCATCGGTTTACGTCCATAGCGGTCAGCGAGTGGCCCACCGAGCAAGGTTCCGACCATGCCGGCAAATTGCAGAATAAACAGACAGATCTGTGCCTGGGAGAGAGGCAATTGATATGCATCGGCGTAATAGAAGGCGTAGTATCCAGTCATGCCAGCGATATATACGAATTTGGAGAACAGCAGTAGGATGAGGATACCCATTGTAAAAGCGATGAATCCCCTGCTCACAGGGCGAACTACTGGTTCTGCGCCGCTTGATTTTAGAGGCTGTTGCTGACGAATGCAGGTTTCGGCAAGCTTGTCTCTGTACCAACGACTGACCAAAGACTGAATGAAGATGCCGATCAGGGCAAAGCCCATCAGCCATAGAAAACTAAGCTGCCCATGTGGCAGCAGGATGAAGGCGACCAGTAATGGAGCAATAGCCTGTCCTGTGTTGCCTCCCACCTGGAAGATCGACTGCGCCATTCCACGTCCACGGCCAGCTGCCATATGGGCCACGCGTGAGGATTCGGGGTGGAGGATGGATGAGCCTATACCAATCAATGCTGCCGAAACAAGCAGCATCCATAACTCGGAAGATAAGGCTAAGCCGAGAACACCGATAAGGGAGAATAACATGCCTCCAGGAAGCAGAATCGGCATTGGCTTGCGGTCTGACATATAACCGACCAGTGGCTGAAGGACCGATGCGGTAATATTCAGGGTGAAGGCAATCCATCCCATCTGGGCGAAACTGAGCTGCATAGTCTGCTGGAACAGTGGGAAAGCAGACGGAACAACTGTCTGCATCGCATCATTCAGCAGATGGGCGAAGCTGACTCCGGCGAGTGCCCAGTTGGCGGAGGAGTTAATTTGCATTTTGCTTAAAGTGGCTTGAGCCATGGGAGATCACCTCGAATTATTTTTTTCAATGATAAAAGATATGGTCGGGTATTGTCTTTGTGAAAAGTGCTTGGAAAGTGAGCACGATTTGCTATAATGTCAGCAGGTGAGGAAACGATGGAATTAAACATGACGTTAAATGGGTTGGAATTATGGAGAGCTACCGGAGGATTCGCGAATGAGCCGCATGTACATGACGACTGGTACCAGCTAACGCTGCCGGTCAGAGGCCAATGTCATCTGGTACAGGAACGGCACGCATACCCGCTAAAAGCAGGCATAGGAATTATTGCTCATCCCCAGACCGAGCATTATTTTGAAATAGGGTCGGATTCGGCTGTCATTGTGATCAAGTTCCGTAAACCGCCAGCAGGCAGTTTCGAAGGTGTAGAGTCAAGTGGGGGACAAGCTGAATTTCGGCCTACCCAGACCTTTGATCCGGCGGAGATCAGCAGTCTGTTTCGAGGCTGGAATTCCATTTTGTTAGATGACATGCCAGATTTGCTGCAAGTACAGGAAACAGAACTGGCGGTCGAGACGTATCTAAGACGCATGTTGACGGGGCAGGAAAATGGAAAAGGGATTGTAGATAACGGTACAGTTATTGATCCTCATCTACGCCGAGTGCTGGAGTATATTCACAGTGCCTACACGGGCCCTATGGATATTGATTCAATGGCGATGGTTGCTCATCAGAGTCGGTATCATTTCATGCGTTCTTTCAAGGCTCTTACGGGATCAACACCGTATCAATATCTGCTGAGTTTGCGCGTAGAAGAAGCGTCCAGGAGGCTCCGCCTTACGACTGATTCAGTGACGACAATCAGTTATGAGCTGGGATTTTCCAGCGTCAGTCAGTTTTACAGGGCTTTTCAGCGAGTGTATGGTATGACACCGATGGAATATCGGAATTATGTGTAGATTTAAATAGCCAGTCTCGCGTATGCGAGACTGCATTTAGAACATTACAGCATGACACTGATATTTGTTGTTGCCAAACGATGGAGACTTTGCTAAGATGGGAAAAAGTTAATGTAAGCGTATACATTTAGGTTAAAATTACAACGTTGTAATTATGGTTAACCATCAGAATAGTTGCAGTAGTTTTAGCAAGATTGATGATAAAATAGCAATTAATCAATGGTAATAGAGTTGATATACGGATAATTATAATCCATATAACAATTATGTAGAATATACTCGTCTTAAAATTCAAACGTTGTAATTATGAAACGAAAGGAAGCGATTTAAGGTGAAGAGACGTATGTCCACGTTGTTCAGCTTGATCAGACGGGATAAGTATTTGCTGCTGATGTTCTCGCCAATCTTTCTGTATTACCTCATTTTTATGTACCTTCCGATGCCTGGCGTGTTACTCGCATTTCGTAACTTCTTGCCGGGGCAGGGCATGTTCAGTGGGGAATGGGTAGGCCTGCGCTGGTTTGAGCAGTTCGTGAACTCCATCTATTTTTGGCGGCTGCTGCGCAATACGTTTTTGCTCGCATTTTTGCCACTCCTGTTTGGCTTCTCCATCCCCATACTATTCGCGGTCTGCATCGTAGAGATCAAGAACCGAACATTCAAACGATTTGCCCAGACGGTTACGTATCTTCCTCACTTCATCTCCACGGTCGTTGTAGCTGGCATGATTATCAACTTCCTGTCACCAACAGACGGTATTGTGAACACCCTCATCGCGAGTCTTGGCATGGAAAAAGTGAATTTCATGATGGATGCCAGCTGGTTCCGCACCATCTTCACGAGTTCCGACATCTGGCAGAGCTTCGGCTTCAGCTCCATCATCTACATTGCGGCCATTATGGGGATCGACCCCGAGATATATGATTCCGGCAAAATCGACGGCGTCAACAAATTCCAGGAGCTGTGGCACCTGACCCTTCCCAGCATCAAACCAACGATCGTCATCCTCCTGCTCCTGTCGCTTGGCGGCATAATGAGCGTAGGCTTTGAGAAAGTATATCTGCTCTACAACGGAGCCACCTACGAAACTGCCGATGTATTGTCTACCTATGTCTACCGGATGGGGATCGAGGGACAGAACTACGGCTTTGCCACAGCAGTGGGTTTGTTCAACTCCATTATCACATTTGTGCTTGTCTTTGCAGCCAATTCCATGACCCGACGCCTGACCAAGATGTCACTCTGGTAACACCATAACCGAACCCAAAGGAGATGCTGTATGCAAAAATCGAGTAGTGATCGGTTGTTCTACGGATGTGTCCACCTGCTGACCATACTGGCGGTTGTTATTACGTTGTATCCCTTCCTGTATGTAATCAGTATTTCATTCAGCTCGGTGGATGCCATCGACAAACAAAAAGTCGTGCTGTGGCCTGTCGGGTTCACCCTGTCAGGTTACCAAATGGTCCTGCAATACAAGGAGCTGTGGGTTTCATTTTATAACACCGTCTGGTACACCGTGGTTGGCACGCTGTTAAACATCGTGGCCACTTGCCTCGCCGCCTTCCCGTTATCGAGACAGCAGTTTTTTCTACGTAGAAAGCTGAATTTTTTTATCGCCTTCACCATGTATTTCTCGGGTGGACTCATTCCGGTCTACATGCTGATTACCTCGCTCGGGCTGTACAACACCCGCTGGGTGATGGTGCTGCCTGTGCTGGTGATTACGTTTAACGTCATGATCTGCCGCTCAGCTTTCGAAGGTATTCCGAATGAAATTTTCGAAAGTGCCAGTATAGACGGGGCCAACGAGATGACGATGCTGTATCGTCTGGCGGTTCCGATCATTAAGCCAACACTGGCTGTACTTACCCTGTACTATGCGGTATTCCACTGGAACAACTTCTTCTCGGCCCTATTATATCTGGGCAAGCAGGATATGCAGCCCTTACAGATGTTCCTGCGAAGGGTGTTGATCATGGCTTCCCCTGAAGTGATGCAGAAGATGGGAGGTACGATGACTTCGGGTGCACTGGCAGTCTCCTCCCTTCAGGTTCGTTATGTATCCATTGTGGTCAGCATTCTGCCTATTGTTACGATCTACCCGTTTATCCAACGGTACTTCGTTAAGGGAATTACCCTCGGAGCCGTGAAAGGATAGCCTTTTTTACCCGAGCATCAGAATTGACCAAGGTTGTCAGGACTGTTCATACCTAAGGAGGAATGATGGATGAGATTTAAAGGGGCAGGAAGAAAAAGTGTAATGGCAGCGATACTGGCAATCAGCCTTGCGGGTTGTAGCGGAGGAACAGGGGCAGGGACTGATGCGGGGAGTACCCCAACCAGCTCGGAACCTGCATTTAATTACACTGGTGCAGGACCGGTGACGGATCAGCCGGATGCCAAATTATCTGTTCTTGGAACCAACGCTTGGACGACCAATGTGGATCTGTCTACCGCCGCAATTGTGAAGAAAATCGAGAGCAATGCCGGTGTTGAGGTCGATTGGGATTTGATTCCACCACAGAATTACGCGGATGCTGTGAATCCGAGACTGGCTGCTGGTACCGGATTGCCGGATATCGTCTACCTGCCGGACCAGGATCAGCTCATGAAATACATCAATAGTGGCCTGTTTATCCCAATTAACGAACTGGTAGATAAGTACGGAGTGAATCTCAAAAAAATATATGAAAAGTCTCCTTCGGTCAAAGCCAGTTTAACGACGCCAGATGGTAAAATGTATTATATCCCGCAGCAGACGCTCACCCGAAACTATATGCCTGTGTTTATGATCAATCAGCGCTGGCTGAAGAAGCTGGGATTGAACGAACCGACTACACTGGATGAGTTCACAGCGATGCTGCGTCAATTCAAGACGGATGACCCGAATGGCAACGGGCAGGCTGATGAAATTCCGCTGTCCATGGAATCCAAATTTGTGTCGATGGCATTTGGTCCTGTTTTTGGTCTGGATCTGTCCAATCAGTTCTATGCGGATGATCAGGGCAAGGTACATTTCAGCTATTATGAACCTGCCTACAAGGAATATCTGGCTTACTTGAATGGGTTGTACAAAGAAGGTCTGCTTGGGGTGGATTACGCCAGTACCACAAGTGATCAGGTGACCTCGCGCATCTCTCAGGATGTGACGGGAGCGACGTTTAATTTTAGCTGGTACATGTCGATGGTCTACAGCCCGCTCTTCAAGGATTATGATCCGGCGGAGCCCATCTTCAAAGGTATTCTGCCACTGAAAGGACCGCATGGGGATCAGTTCTATGTAGGACGTACACCGGTAAGTGGCATCTTCGGGATTACACGAGACAGCAAAAATCCGGAGCTGGCTTTCCGATTCCTGGACTATGCCGTAAGCGAGGAAGCGCAGACGTACTATACCTGGGGCATCAAGGATGATACGTATACGGAAGAGAATGGCGTGAAGACATTCACGGACAAAGGCAAGGACAATGAGTACATTCAGAAGCTCGGGATCGGACCCGTCAATCTGCCTAACATTCAATCCACCGACTCTGCCGATTCTGTCGTAGCGGAATGGCATGCCAAGCTGGACAAGGAACTGGAGCCGTACATCCGTGAACCGTTCCCGTTTGTCTACGCACTGCCGGATGAGGCCAGTGTAGAGAGCATGGCGATGCCTGACATCACGACCTATGTGGAAGAGATGAACTTCAAATTTATTAGCGGAGATGCCAGTCTGGATCAGTTCGACAGTTATATTGAAACTTTGAAAAAGATGAATATTGAGCAGGTTATTGCTGGCAGACAGGCGCAGTATGATCGATATAAAGCTGCACAGCAATAAGTTTCCCAAGGTATGAAGGGTGTTGATTGATTTTGATAACCATTAAAGATATTGCCAAACTGGCGGGGGTGAGCTATAGCACGGTATCCAAGGCGCTTAATGATGATCCTCGAATCAAACCTGCGACGAAGCAGAAGGTGCTCGCCGTTGCGGAGAAACACCAGTATCGGAAAAATATGTTGGCTCGGCAGCTCTCCACGGGCAGAAGCAATATCATCGGTTTTGTGCTGGATGAGCTGAGTAATCCGTTGTTCTCGAACATATCGGGCAATCTGCACGCAGAGCTGAAGAAACGGGGATACCAGATGATTCTGGTCGTCGCCGATGACGGGGTAGATGTCTTCAGCCAACTGCGTGTGGATGGTTGCATCCTGTGGGACTATGCCTTGGACAATCGGGATGTATTTTGGAAAAAGTTTGCGACGCTCAACATGCCGTGTTTCGTGCTGGGTACAGATGAGACGCCCAACTCTCCATACATCAAGATTGACCGCAAAGAGGGCATATTCAAAGCGGTTGAGCACCTGCAGTCACTGGGTCATACCCGAATCGGTTTTATCGGCAACTCGCAGAATATCAAACTGGAAGGATATAAGGAAGCCATGCAGCGCACAGGCCTGATGTTCAACGAAGATCATGTGCTGCCAGCACACTCCTCTTGGGAGGACGGGTATTTTGCCATACGTAACCATGCATTTGGCCCGGAGTCACCCACGGCTTTTATCGGATTGAACAACCTGGTGACCCGGGGAGCGCTGCGGGCCTTGCTCGAAGCAGGTTACAGCGTCCCGCGGGATATCTCGTTGATCGGTTACGATGATCTGCCCGATATGCAATACGCCGAGGTCGCACTGACAACGATTGGCCCACCACTGGATGAACTGGCTGCGCAGGCCGCTGAGCTGATTGTATCGTTGATCCGTGATGAACAGGTGGACTATCCGGTGGTAATTCAGCCGAAGTTGAATCATCGTAATTCAACGGCAAAATGCCAGTAACGAAGAACAAGAATGATTAGACGCATATGTGCACGTTAAGGATGGTACAACATTCAAGGAGGGGTCCGTTATGCAGGTACAGACGCAATTATCCTGGTCTGAGCGAATAGCAGAGACAATTATCCAGCAATGTGACGGGGACGGCTATCATGCGTTTCCTTCTGAACGATGGGCTTATGTTCAGGGGATGACACTAATGGCAATGGCGCGAACGGGTAAACAGTACGGCAAGGATGAGTATATTACTTTTATGAAGAGACATATGGATATGTATGTGCAGCAAGATGGTTCCATTGCGACGTATTCACTTGAAGAATACAACCTGGATCAGATCAACCAGGGCAAAAATTTGTTTGAATTGATGGATACTACCGAAGATCAGCGTTACACGGAAGCCGCACATCTACTTGCGGCACAACTTGCAGGGCAGCCCCGAACATCCGAAGGCGGCTTTTGGCACAAAAAGATCTATCCATTCCAGATGTGGCTGGATGGATTGTATATGTCGTCTCCTTTCCTGGCTCAGTATGCGAAGCAATTCAATCGTCCGGAATTATGGGATGAGGTAGCTCATCAGATCTTGCTAGTTGAACGCAAGACACGTGATCCACGCACCGGGCTGCTCTATCATGGCTGGGATGAATCAAAAGAGCAGGTCTGGGCCGATTCCCTGACCGGATGTTCTCCGCACTTCTGGAGCCGGGCGATGGGCTGGTATGCGATGGCTATTGTAGACAGTGTGGAGCATTTCCCTGTGCATCATCCGAAGCGTGGAACGATTATTGGTATCTTCGAACGGATGTGTCATGCATTGGTTCGCGTGCAGGAGCAGGGGAGTGGGCTGTGGTTCCAAGTACTCGATCAGGGTTTCCGCAAGGGCAATTATCTGGAAGCTTCCGGTTCAAGCATGTTCGTGTATGCACTTGCGAAGGGTGTACGGTTGCGTTATCTGGAGCCGCATTTCAGAGAGGCGGCGGAGAAAGGCTGGAACGGACTGACCTCCAGCTTGGTGGAGGAAACCGCTGACGGGGTGAAGCTGAATGGAATCTGCCACGGGGCAGGACTCAGTCTGGACCGGGACGGCTCTTACAGCTACTATGTCAGCGAAGCAATTGTAAGCGATTCTTTTATGGGTAGGGCTCCTCTATTGCTGGCTGCGCTGGAAATGGAGCGATTGTCATGAGTAAGCAGGTGTCACCGCATACAGATCTGGATCAAAAGACCCGATATTATATCGTTGCTTCGGACAGGACAGGTGATTATGCTACGATACAAGCCGCCATTGATGCTGTTCCGGACCATACAACGGAGTGCTTCGAGATTCGAATTAGGTCAGGTGTATATTATGAGAAGCTGCATATTGAGAAGCCGATGATTCATCTGGTAGGCGAGGGAGCGGAGCAGACCGTCATTACGTATGATGATCATGCACTCAAGAAGTTCCCGGATGGATCACAGTATCATACGTTTCATTCGTATACTGCCTTCATCGGAGCTGACGACTTTATAGCCGAGCGACTTTCTTTTGTTAATTCTGCTGGGCCAGGTAAGGTAGTAGGTCAGGCGTTGGCTATTTATGTGGATGGAGATCGGGCTGCATTCCGTGATTGTCGCTTTATCGGCCATCAGGATACGATCTTTACCGGGCCATTGCCGGAGCAGCCGCTGGATCGCAGCTACTTTGGCGGGCCACGAGATGGTGCCGAGCGGCGAAAGCTGCGTCAATATTATGAGGACTGTTACATTGAGGGCGACATTGATTTTATTTTCGGCTCGGCTACGGCTGTGTTCAAGGGTTGTGAGATCTTTGCGAAGAACCGTTTGTCTGATGCGGCGGCTGCGAACGGAGAAGTGAACGGCTGGATTACCGCAGCTTCTACACCCGAGGATGTACGTTATGGATATGTATTTATCGATTGTGATCTGACCAGCAATGCACCTCCCCAGTCGGTATACCTTGGTAGACCATGGCGTAATCATGCCAAAGTCTGTTTCTTGAACTGTTGGATCGGTGCTCATGTGAAGCAGGAGGGCTGGCATAACTGGAACAAAGCCGAAGCGGAAGCGACGGTTGTGTACGCCGAATATCACAGTGCCGGACCTGGGGCTGGAAATGGGATGGTGCGGGTCCCATGGGCGAAAACACTCAGTGAGCAGGAAGCGGCCGAATACACGATACCTCTTATTCTGTCCGGTGTGGACGGGTGGCAACCTTTCGGTGAGGAGAAGGGCTAAATCAGTGGCAATACAACCTTTTACTATGCAAAATAAAAGATAAAGGCTGTCTATCAAGTCTCTTAAAGACTTGATAGACAGCCTTTTTTGTGCGGTATCTTACATTTTTCGCCCCCCATAGAAATAATTTATCCCTTATCTGATTTGCATTTTACTGATTAAATACAGGGTGAGGATCTGTAAATTCCCTGTAAAATTTGGATGGTGTCTGTTGAAAAAGAAAACGAGAGGGAAGGTCCATTTTAGTAAGGGAAGGGAGTGAGAGGGCACTTAGCTTCAGACGGTTTAATAAGGCTCGAATCGATCGCGGATTACATGTGAGTGCACCAGTGAAGCTTTGTCTGCAAGGTGAGAATAACCTAGTACAGGAGGGATTTTGCTTGAATAAAGCTGTTCGATTCCGCCCGGTCATTACATTCGCTTTGGCATTTCTTCTGATTATTTCGTGGTATGCACCAAGAGCTGACGCCGCTGCCCTGTGGCAGGCAGGCACCGCATACAAGAAAGGAGATCTCGTAACATATCAAAATAAAGATTATGAGTGTATTCAGTCCCATACGGCGTTGACTGGTTGGGAGCCTTCCAATGTTCCTGCGTTGTGGAAATACGTCGGTGAAAATACCGGCGGAGGGGGAGAGACTCCGGGTCCTGATACGATTCCCCCTTCTGTGCCAACTGGTCTGACCTCATCCTCCATCACAGACACCTCAGTCAATCTGGCTTGGAATGCATCCACGGATAACGTGGGTGTAACGGGATATGAGGTGTATCGAAACGGCGTTCTCGTGACAAGCACCTCAGCAACAACGGCTGTAGTAACGGGACTGACAGCTGGCACGACTTATGTTTTTACGGTAAAAGCAAAAGATGCCGCAGGCAATACATCTGCTGCGAGCACATCCCTCAGTGTAACGACTTCCAACGGATCTTCTCATCCTGGGCCAACCGGCAGCAAATGGCTTATCGGCTACTGGCACAACTTCGACAATGGTTCTACCAATATCAGACTTCGTAACGTATCAACAGCCTATGACGTCATTAATGTGTCCTTTGCCGAACCAATTTCACATGGCAGCGGAACGCTTGCTTTTACTCCGTATAATGCGACGGTAGCCGAATTCAAATCTGATATTGCCTACCTTCAAAGCCAAGGAAAAAAAGTGCTGCTTTCTATGGGGGGAGCCAATGGCACCATTGAACTCACCGATGCGACCAAGAGACATCAGTTTGAAGAATCGTTAAAATCGATTATTTCCACCTATGGTTTCAATGGTCTGGATATCGACCTGGAAGGAAGCTCCTTGTCTCTTAATGCAGGGGATACCGATTTTCGTAGTCCGACGACACCGAAGATCGTTAATCTCATCAATGGTGTAAAAGCGGTTAAGTCACATTTTGGTGCCAATTTCATCCTGACTGCAGCACCGGAGACGGCCTATGTACAGGGGGGATATCTGAGCTATGGCGGCCCTTGGGGAGCATACCTGCCAGTCATCCATGCTCTGCGTAACGATCTGACACTGCTTCATGTACAGCACTATAACACGGGCTCCATGGTGGGGTTGGATGGGCGCTCCTACGCCCAAGGGACAGCTGATTTCCATGTGGCCATGGCCGAAATGCTGCTTCAAGGCTTTCATGTAGGCGGAAGCTCAGGTCCATTCTTTAGTTCCTTGCGACCGGATCAGATTGCCATCGGTGTACCGGCTTCCCAGCAGGCTGCCGGAGGCGGTTATACGACGCCAGCTGAGCTGCAAAAGGCACTGAATTATTTGATCAAAGGTGAGTCATACGGTGGCTCCTACACCCTTCGCCAACCTGCTGGTTATGCAGGCCTTAAGGGGATTATGACCTGGTCGATTAACTGGGATGCGTATACGAACAACCAGTTCTCAAACGCACATCGTTCATTCCTGAATGGTTTTAGCACGCAAACAACAAAGGAGGTTGTGTACTAAATGCCAAATGTAAATAAACAAACTGTTTTGAAGAAAACCGCAACGTTTTTCCTGGGTCTGTCCCTGCTCTTATCTGTTATTGTCCCTTCATTTACACTCCAACCTGCTACGGCAGAAGCAGCAGATGCGTATAAAATTGTTGGTTATTACCCGTCCTGGGCCGCGTATGGGAGAAACTATAATGTAACCGATATCGATCCGAGCAAAGTGACGCATATCAACTATGCTTTTGCTGATATTTGCTGGAACGGCATTCATGGAAATCCGGACCCTTCGGGGCCAAATCCTGTGACCTGGACCTGTCAGAATGAAAAAAGCCAGACGATCAATGTGCCCAACGGAACGATCGTACTTGGCGATCCTTGGATCGATACGGGTAAGACCTTTGCAGGGGATACGTGGGATCAACCCATTGCAGGCAATATTAATCAGCTGAACAAGCTGAAACAAATTAATCCTGATCTGAAAACAATCATCTCCGTGGGAGGATGGACGTGGTCCAACCGCTTCTCCGATGTAGCTGCGACTGCTGCAACCCGAGAGGTATTTGCAAACTCTGCAGTAGACTTCCTGCGGAAATACAATTTCGACGGGGTAGATCTGGACTGGGAGTATCCGGTATCTGGCGGGCTCGATGGTAACAGCAAACGTCCTGAGGATAAGCAAAATTACACGCTGCTCCTGAGCAAAATCCGTGAGAAGCTGGATGCTGCCGGAGCTGTGGACGGCAAGAAGTATCTGCTTACGATTGCCAGCGGTGCATCTGCGACCTATGCTGCAAATACAGAGCTTGCCAATATAGCTGCCATCGTCGACTGGATTAATATTATGACATACGATTTTAACGGGGCTTGGCAAAAGATCAGCGCACATAATGCACCATTGAACTATGATCCTGCGGCTTCAACTGCTGGCGTGCCGGATGCCAATACATTTAATGTAGCTGCCGGAGCACAAGGGCATCTGAATGCAGGCGTACCAGCCGCTAAACTTGTGCTTGGTGTTCCATTCTATGGACGTGGCTGGGATGGATGCGCACAGGCAAATAGCGGTCAGTATCAGATGTGCACGGGTGGTTCTTCCGTTGGAACATGGGAGGCAGGCTCCTTTGATTTCTACGATCTGGAAGCCAATTATATCAACAAAAACGGGTATACACGTTACTGGAATGACACGGCCAAAGTGCCATATCTCTATAATGCGTCCAACAAGCGCTTTATCAGTTATGACGATGCGGAATCTGTTGGGTATAAAACCACCTATATCAAGAGCAAAGGACTCGGTGGTGCGATGTTCTGGGAGCTGAGCGGTGATCGTAACAAAACGCTCCAAAACAAGCTGCAATCGGATCTGTCCAATGGGGGCACCTTGCCGCCAGTAGATACGACAGCACCGAGCGTACCCGGAAATGCCCGTTCGACAGGCGTGACGGCAAACTCGGTGACGCTGGCCTGGAATGCTTCAACAGATAATGTAGGTGTGACCGGTTATAACGTCTACAACGGTGCTAATCTTGCGACCTCTGTCAACGGAACGACCGCAACGATTAGCGGACTTACAGTCGATACCTCGTACACATTTACGGTGAAAGCAAAGGATGCGGCGGGCAATCTGTCTGCTGCGAGTAGTGCTGTGACTGTAAAAACGGTAACAGGAACGACGAACCCGGGAGTTTCCGCTTGGCAGGCGAATACAGCCTACACTGCAGGACAGGTGGTCACGTATAGCGGCAAGACGTACAAATGCTTGCAATCCCACACGTCCTTACCGGGGTGGGAGCCATCCAACGTTCCCGCATTGTGGCAGGTTCAATAGTTAAAATATGGATTACAACATTTTTAAATTGAAGCGTGCAGTATAAAAATAGAAGAACAAAAACCACCGGCTCTTGATTGATCCGGTGGTTTTTGCTGTGTTATATCAAAGCAGGCTCCCAAAAGGCTATCTATTAGAAATTGAAGTTGTCCGGATCAGGTCCAACGCGTACATCTTCGTTCAGAGCACTGATCTGATCCATCTCTTCATTTGAAAGTTCAAAGTCGAAGATGGAGGAGTTCTCGATAATCCGCTGTTCCTTGGTGGACTTCGGAATGGTAATGACTCCATTTTGCAGATCCCAACGCAGGATTACTTGTGCAACCGATTTGCCTTTGTCTGAAGCAATAGCCGTGAGCACTGGGTTGTCCAACAGCTGGCCTTGCATTAGAGGCGACCAAGCTTCAAGTTGGATACCATGTTTTTCACAGAAAGCCTTAAGCTCAACCTGAGTCAGGCGAGGGTGGTATTCCACCTGATTGATCATCGGTTTTACTTTGGCATCCTGCATCAAGTCTTCGAGATGATGAATCTGGAAGTTGCTTACACCAATGGCCTTAATGCGGCCTGCCGAGTACAGTTCCTCGATTGCTTTCCAGGCTGCTTTGTATTTGCCGGCCTTAGGCCAGTGAATCAGATACAGATCCAGGTATTCCAATCCCAGTTTGTTCAAGGTGGTATCAAAAGCGGCAAGTGTTTCTTCATATCCGAGGTCTGCATTCCATACTTTGGATGTCACAAACAGTTCTTCGCGTTTCAGGTTATTTTCTTTTAAAGCCTCTGCAATCGCTTGGCCCACACCGACTTCATTGCCGTATATTGCGGCAGTATCGATACTGCGGTAGCCATGTTTAATCGCATTTTTCACGGCTGCAATCAACTCGGATCCTTCTTCTACCTTAAATACGCCAAGTCCAAACCAAGGCATGTGAACACCGTTATGCAAAGTTACTGTAGATTGTAAATGTTGTGCGGTTTGAGTGGTTGTCATGAGAGTTCCTCCTAGAATGGTGTAAAAATCAGTCATTTAAAGCTGAATTTCAGTTATTTCATCATACAAAATCAAATCACAGTAGATCAAATTGTGTTCAACGTATATAGTATAGTAAAATACGATATGAAACCGGTTCCCTTCATAGCTGGAACTGATATACGGAAGGGCGAGTCCAATAGGCAGGATGAAACTTAGAACGAAGCTTTCTCCATTTCGGCGGGTACATGTTGATCCTTGCTCTCCAGCATTTTAGCCCATGCGGTCAGGATTACGGCTACGAGAACCATCAAGGCACCGACCCATGTCGTGTGAATCAAACCAATGGAGTCATTGATCACTCCACCCAAATAGGCACCGATGGCAATGCCTGCATTAAATGCGGCGATGTTGAAGGCAGAGGCTACATCCTTGGCCTGTGGTGCATATCGTTCAGCCAAGGTTACAACGTACATCTGAAGACCAGGCACATTCATGAAAGCAAGTAGTCCCATACCCATAATGGTAAGGAGTGCTGCCAACTTGAAAGGGACGGTAAAATACATCACGCCCAGAATGATAGTCTGAAGGATGAACATGTAGAAGAGGGCCTTGAGCGGGTTGCGATTGGCGGCTCTGCCGCCGATAATATTGCCGACAGCAATGGCGATTCCGTACAACAACAGAATGAACGCTACCGTTTTCTCGGAATAGCCGCTGATATCATGCAACAACGGGGACAGATACGTAAAGACAACAAATGTCCCTCCGTACCCAACGGCAGTGATAGCGAAAGCCAGCAGCAAGCGTCCACCTGTAACCAGCTTCAACTGATCCCGAAATGCCGTTCGTGTTCCGCGTTTCAACGTGGATGGCACGAGTATCAGGTTCCCGATCATTGCAACGATGCCAACGACAACAATCAGGATAAAAGCAGCGCGCCAGCCCCAATGTTGACCGATGAGTGTACCGAGAGGTACGCCAGTTACGGTAGCTATCGTTAACCCGGAGAACATGATGGCAATGGCACTTGCCCTGCGGTTGGCAGGTACCAGATCCGCTGCAATCGTGGAGCCTATGGACATGAATACTCCGTGAGCCAGAGCGGATACCACTCGTGCAATGAGTAACATAGTGATACCCGTCGATAGTGCAGCCATCGTGTTACCCGCAATGAAAACAATCATGATGGCAAGCAGTAGCGTTTTGCGTGATACGGTAGACGTCAGTGAGGTCAGAACAGGAGCCCCAAAGGTAACGCCTAAGGCATATAAAGTAACGGTCAGTCCCGCTGTAGTTACGGAAATGCCCAGGTCATCTGCAATGAGGGGCAGTAGCCCAACGCTGATAAACTCGGTGGTACCGATCGCGAATGCACTAATGGCCAGCGCCAGCAGCGCCCATGTGCTGCGTTTTGAATCTTGTAACATTTTTTGCTCCACTCCCCAGAATGTAGATTTACGTACCGGCAAATGCTATTATGAGTTATTCGGTATAGATTGAATAGTACGTACTTTTTAGTACCCTACGTACTTTTTGGTGCCTATACAGCATGCGTCGGATGTAATTCAATTCATCAGGGAGGAAACAAGGTATGGTTCGAAAAAAATATAACATCTCGGTTGAAGCAACTCTGGAGGTGATCGGTGGCAAGTGGAAATGCGTCATTCTGTGTCATCTGACACATGGGAAAAGACGAACCAGTGATCTTAAGCGTATTATGCCCGCTATTACACAGAAAATGTTAACACAGCAACTCAGAGAGCTTGAAAACGACGGAATCGTAAACCGGATTGTATATAATCAGGTCCCTCCCAAGGTAGAGTACGAATTAAGTGATTATGGGCGGAGTCTTGAACCGATTCTTAATGCGCTCTGTAATTGGGGAGATCAGCATATTGTGAAGGAATACGGAGACAAATCAGCAGTGTTGGAAGATAACGGGCTGAATGATTTTAACTCGGACAATAGGGAGCTGGTGCAACCGTGAACTATGAGATTTTATATGATGGTGCTTTTGCGATGCTTAAAGTACATCTGCAGCGGGGAGAGCGTTTCAAGGCCGAAAGCGGTGCGATGGTATCCATGACTCCGACGGTTGAACTGAAGGGTTCAGCAGAAGGTGGAATGTTTGCCGGGTTCGGTCGAATGCTGAGCGGGGAGAAGTTTTTCTTTCAGGAACTGACGGCTGCGGGCGGGTCGGCAGAGATTCTGCTCTCGCCTTCAAGCATGGGCGATGTAGAAGCTGTTGAATTGGACGGTTCCTATTCACTCTATGTGCAGAAAGACGGATTTCTGGCAGGAACCGAGGGCATTCAGGTGAATACCAAAATGCAAAACCTGAAGAAGGGTCTCTTTTCGGGAGAGGGGTTCTTTATTATTGAGATCAGCGGGCGTGGAACCGTATTTCTGTCTTCCTATGGTGCCATCCATGCGATCAATCTGGCTGCAGGTGAAGAAATGATCGTGGATAACGCCCATTTGGTGGCATGGCCTCATTATGTAGATTACCGTATTGAGAAAGCTTCACAGGGCTGGTTATCCAGTGTTACAAGTGGAGAAGGATTGGTATGTCGGTTCCGTGGAGAAGGAACCATTCTTATACAGAGCCGTAATCCGCAAGGATTCGGACAATGGGTGAAGCAATTTATCCCTGCGCGCTAATTATTTTTGCAAAACGACACACAGGGTTGCAACGGATGTGTTTCCATCATCGTTGTATGAATAACGGACTTACTTAATAGTGATGGATACATATTCTGTTGCACAAGGTCGCACATCATGGAGGTATGAGATGACAAGCTCACGGTATAAAAATGCACAGGAAAGCCCGGGATACCTGCTCTGGCAGGTTACATCGATGTGGCAAAAGGAAGTACGCAGAGTGCTGGAGCCCCTCGAACTGACACAACCGCAATTTGTATTGTTGCACGCCTGTCTATGGCTCAATGAACACGATGAGGAAGGTAAAGGCGTTACGCAGGTTCAGATTGCCCAATTTGCCAAAGTGGACGTTAACGTTACTTCTCAGGTGCTGCGTGCTCTTGAAAAGAGAGGGTTAATTACCCGCGCTCGTCATCAGACGGATACACGTGCCAATATTATTACAACGACGGAAGAAGGAACCCGATTGGCCATTGAAGGAATTCATCTGTGTGAGGAGTCGGACAAGGCATTCTTCGAAACTTTGGATGATCGTAAGGAAGAGTATATGGAGATCATGCAGGAGTTCTTTCGACGTAAGACTGAGGAGTAATCCGTAATATATCTTTTTTTAATGTATTAAACTACAGAATGTAGTGGAACTGGAAATTTTTCTAATGACTAATAATTATATAGCACCGCTGCAAAATACAAAAAGACCTCCTGACTTCATCCGTCGGGAGGTTTATTTCAGTTGGTTCAATCAATCCGATATGATGCAAATGGCTCGCGGCGGCGAAAAGAGTCACTGATCTGATCCAGTTCGGCCTGCAACTCGTCGGACAGTTTCATATCCAGACTAGCCAGGTTATGTTCCAGCTGTTCGGTGCGTGTAGCCCCGACAATAACGGTGGATACAGCCGGACGTATCAGTAGCCATGCGAGCGACAACGCGCTCGGGGAGCACCCGTGTGCGGCAGCTTTTGCGCTCACTTGTTCACTCAGGCTGATATTATGTTCCAGCAGGAAACGGTTGAAGGACGGATCGGTGTCTGCTCTGGACCCGGAAGGCACGCTGGCCTGTCCGTTATATTTACCCGTCAGAATGCCGCCTGCCAGTGGGAAGTACGGAATAATGCCTACACCCTGATCCAGACACATCGGTACCAGTTCCAGCTCAGGTGTACGGTCTGCCAGTGAGTAGCTGGTTTGGGTGGAGATGTAGCGCATATAACCTTTCTGTTCACTGATCCCCAGCGCTTTCATCAGCTCCCAGGCTGCATAGTTGGAGGCCCCGATGTAGCGCACTTTGCCGGAGGTAACCATGTCGTCCAGCGTGCGCAGTGTCTCATCCAGCGGTGTATGCGGATCAAAGGTATGGATCTGATACAGATCCACATAGTCCGTTTGCAGACGCCGCAGGCTATGTTCCAGCTCTTGTTGCAGATGGTAGCGGGATGAACCCCGCCCATGGGGACCATCATGCCGGGGCAAGCCGGCTTTGGTAGCAAGCACCGCGTTTTCCCGTCTGCCTGCTAAGGCCTGTCCAATGATGCGTTCCGATTCCGTACCTGCGTAGATATTGGCGGTATCGATAAAGTTGATGCCCTGATCCATTGCTGCATGAATAATGCGGGTAGAAGCTGCTTCATCCGCGCGTTTGCCAAACGCATTAGTGCCAAGCCCCAGTGCCGACACACGCAGACCACTATTGCCCAAACGTCTATACTCCATCATTCATCGCTCCCTTTATGCTGGTTTATGTAATGCAGATTATAACGTAATCTATTGAAAACGTGTTATTAATATAGTTAAATGATTCTAAGAACCCGTTATTAAAGGAGATATGATGGAAAATAGTGCCGCACATTTAACCAGACGCAAGCCGAAGACACCGAAGAAGAGCTGGAAGAAGCCATTGATCATCACCCTGAGCGTGCTGATTGTGTTGGGAGGACTCGGATTTATCTATCAAAAACAGCTTGTCCTGCTGGCATTTAACATGTTCGCCTCGGGTACTGTAAAGGAAGCCCTGGATGACTCTTTTAAACCCGCTGGCGATAAGGATGCCCCCGTCGTGGAACATACCGATCCATTCTCACTGTTGTTGCTAGGGATTGACCAACGGGATAACGAACCAAGCCGTTCGGATACCATGATCTATTCTGTTGTGCGTCCAGAAGACAATAAAGTGCTGCTGCTGTCTATTCCACGTGATTCCTATACCGAGATTGTCGGTCGGGATGTGAAGTCAAAGATCAATTCAGCTTATGCCCACGGTGAAGCCAAGATGGCGATGGATACGGTGGAGAATCTGCTGGGGAACAAAGTGGATTTCTACGCTGCAATTAATTTTAATGGGCTTAAGGATATTGTCGATGCGGTGGGCGGCGTTGAACTGCCGATCAAAAAGAATATCGAGAACAAATCAAAAGCGCATGAGAAACTGTTTGTTGAAGCCAATAAACCGATCTATAGCGGCGAAGAAGCGCTTGGTTATGTGCGTTACCGGGAAGATTCCGATTTCAATCGGACGATGCGTCACCGGATTTTCTTAAGTGCCTTCATGAATCGTGCGCTGGAGGTCAAAAATCTGACCAAGATCCCGGACGTCATCCAGATTGCCGGATCGAACTTTACAACCAACATGACCTCGGATTTCATCGTGAAATTTGCCGAGTCCTTATATATGAAAGACAGCATACCAACGATCAGCAATTACATGCTGAAGGGGGAAGGTGCAACGCGCGGTGGCGTATGGTTCTACGATCTGTCGGAGGATGATCTGCAGTATGTGCGCGGCATGATCGCCAGTTGGCTGGACCCGGATGCGACCGAGATTATTGAACCGGAGTCAGCGGATCAGGCAGATACACCAGATGCAGCATAAGCATCCATTATTGTGCAGGAGAAGCCTGCGTACCTCTCCAACTCCGAAAACGGATCAGAGATTGCGCCAACTGTACCTGTAAATGCTCATATGAATATAAGTCCGGGAAAGCGTATGCTTCCCGGCTTTTTTTGCGTTCGCGATCCTTCGGATGAAATATTGTACGGATATATCTGATGTTTAAACCTCCTTTTATGGCATACATATAGTAAAATATAGGGAAAAGATTAAACATCAACCAACGGAGGAAGCTCATGAAGGAGTTTAAGGATCGGCTTCAACAGGTTCAGGAGCAACAGAAGCAATTGGCGAAGGAGTATCACGCCTTGCTCCAGGAATACCAGTCCGATGACCTGATCGTTCAGAATGAACAGTTACAGGAACAGTATGAAGCCCACAAACTCAAGCTGCACCAGCTTGAACTTCGCTCGCGCAAGATGGAGGAAGAGAATGCACGACTTCGCATGGCGTTATCCGAACAGATGCTGGATGAGAAGCTGAATCTGATCCGGGTATCCCGGGAGAAGATGGAGACCTATTTTCAAGGGAAAACAGCGGTACATAATGATCGAATTGCATTCCATGAACATCGAACGAAATCCAATCTGAACACGCTGTATAACCAGGCAGCGCAGGAGTTGCAAGAGGATTCCCACGAGGTGAAGGAGAGGATTGCTTACCTTGCGGCAGAGGTGAATGAGCGCATTGAATCGCACAAGCGAGCCGTACGGGAGAGAGAAGAGGCTCTACGTGGGCACATGGAGCGTGGATATGAGCAGATGGCGGAGGAGGGATTGAGCGAAGAGACCATTCAACGCCGGATCAAGCAGAACCGCATGGAGATGAAAATTGGACTCAGCTGGATCAACAAAGTAGCCATCCTGCTCCTCATTCTGGGGGTTGGAGCAGCGTTCCAATACTCGTACTCCACCTGGTTTAATGACGAGATGAAGAGCGGAGCCTTTTTCCTGCTCGGTGCAGTGATGCTCGCTGGAGGAGAATGGCTGTTCCGACGCAAAAGGCAGACGTTTGCGATGGGGCTGCTCGGCGGTGGGATATCCGTCTTGTTCGGCTCCGTCTTCTATAGTTACTTTTTACTGCATATTATCGGGTTATATACGGGACTTGGCTTGTCTGTATTGGTATCGGCGATCTCCGTATTGTTGTCCTTGAGATACCAGTCGAAGACCATCTGTTCACTGGGTCTGGTAGGCGGATATCTTCCGCTATTCTCCTATATGTTCTCGTTCGGGCTTGAGGGCCCTGCTGTCTATGTAGCCATGATCTATCTGCTGCTCTTAAACGGCATTATTGTGTTCATTTCGTTTGGCAAACGGTGGCCGGTGGTGCACTATATCAGTTTCCTGTTCAACACACCATCCATGCTCATCCTCTTATGGCTGTCGCCAAGTGAGAAGATTGGCATGTTGTATTCCATTGTGACGTTTGCATTATATCTGGGCATTACGCTGGCGTATCCGTTCAAACACCGGATGAAATTAACCCGGTGGGATTTCGCTCTGCTGGCTATGAATACAAGCATCAGCTGTCTGATGTTATACGTGTTATTTGATGTGGCGAATTGGAATGATGCTCAGGGCTTGCTGGCGTTGATCTTCTGCGTGGTGTATCTGGGCCTCGCACGATTCGTTCAGCACAATATGGCTCAGGAGAAACAGACGATTCTACTCTTTTATGTCACTTCCCTAACCTTCGCCATTCTGATTATTCCGTTCCAGTTCGGGGCCAAGTGGTTATCGTTGGGTTGGTTAATTGAAGGGGTTCTGCTGGTCACACTCGGACATCTGAAACGGCTCAAATCGGTGGAACGTGCCGGATGGGGCATCGTGCTTCTATGTCTAATCACTTTTGTGTACTATGACCTGCTGGCGCTATTGTTCATCGGCGAACGTTCTTACTTCATGTTAAAATACACCAGCATCACGCTGGGCACTTTGCTTATTACACTGTATTATGCCTGGGCAGTTCATGGCAGCTCATCTTCCAGGGAGAGATTCAGCTACAGCCCGCTGGAGTTGGGTTTCATGAACGGATTCAAGTATGTGACACTTGCGAATGTGTGGTTATACGTGCTGTATGAGTCGAATGAATTGTATACCAGAGCTGTCGATGGGACGTTCCTGTTATACATGTTCTACAAGTTACTCATGTTTGCAGCGCTCACGATTGCATTGGCGTATGGACTAGGCAAAGTGAAGCTGCTGCGCGACCGATTCGTGCAGGTGTACACCACCTTCCTTCATGCCGTTGGCTGCTGTATTGCACTGGCCGTAACCTTAACTATGCCAGCGCTTCAGCCGGAAGTTCAGCAGCATACAGCGGCTGAGATTGTTGGTTTACTGGTGCTGATCATCTTTAACGTAGGGGTATTCTTTGCAGGAAGGGATCTACTGATTGCAGGCATCCGCGGGCAGTTCAAGAGCATTGAATGGTACCCGGTTATCGCAGGGGTGTATCTGCTGGGTGTCATCACCGTATTCCTGACAATCCAGTTCCAGTGGGGCGATGTGGGGCTGATGTTCAGCCTGATCTATCTGCTGCTCGCGATTCTCTATATTGCCTATGGATTCCGTAGAAAATATGTCATGATTCGGCGTCTGGGCCTTGGTCTAACGTTGTTCGCTACGGGTAAGATGGTGTTCTATGATGTGGGGATGCTCACCTCGGGCAGCAAAATCTTTGCTTATTTCAGCTTCGGTGTACTATTGCTTGGGATCTCTTACCTGTATCAGAAGGTGTCCAGCCGGATGGAGGAAATACAGTCCAGAGAGACAGTGAAGCCTGATGACGAACCGAATGTGCCTGAGGAAGAAGAAGACTGATATAATGATTCTACTTTCAGCCCATGATGTGTGTGGGCAGTTTGAACGGACGTTCTTGCTGGTTAATGTTCTTATTTGAACTAAATGGAAGGACTCCGGATGTGTCTCATATCCAGAGTCCTTCCACAATTCTTTACTCCTTGTTCTTAATCTCTTCGACGACTTGAAAGCCGTTTGCTTTTCCATTAAGATATCCTTGCTCATAGTAGTCTATCCCGTCAGGGGTTATAGTTACTGCAACTGTCTCAGGGTCATTCTCTACGGGCTGTGCAACGATATATCCTCTGTCTAGCAGATATGAAATTGCCCTGTACTTTTCTATGTTTTCCTTTTGATAGAATCTATTACTTGGTAAAAGCACCGCAGAATTTTCAGTAAACCAAGCTGAATATATTTGCTCCGTAATATCGTATCTTTCTTGTATTCTCTCTTTAATTTGAAGCTCTCTTTCATCGAGCATACTCACACCTCCGGAAATAAAGTTAAAATCACGGGTCTAGCTATTGATCATGCCTTGAAAATGAACTAAGCCTATAAAAAATAAAATATACCTGTTAAGAGGGACTTGCTCCAAATGTCTATCTTAAAAGAAGATTTCTTTTTATTCTTCAAAACTACGTTCTGTCTTCCAGTACCAGAACTTCTCGCCCTGAGAGATTAGAAAGCGTTCTAACCATGTTTCAAAATTACTGTAAAATCGGCTTGCGTAATCCACAGGATTTAAACTCTCACAAAGTAGCAAGTAATCTTGATCCTGAGAGCGCCAACGTTCTAAATCGATTAAAATTCGATCATCAAGAATTTTGGCGACCACAATCTTATTATCTGATGCTTCATTGTAATGTATAACATCTTGGGCTGAATATAAGAAGCTCTCCCCGCCATATTCAGGGTCTTCAAATAAGGATGCTCCATTACATAATTGTAAAAAGCTTATGTAATCTGGAGGCAATGCAACAGAAAAATACTCGTAAAGTTCCTTTAATTTATCTTTGGATGCACCAGGTTTGAATCTATTCATAACAGTCGTTTTCCCAGTAGGAGCAAGTATTTCAATCTGACCTTCATTTTGGTCCGACCATTCCTTAAATGCTTTAATTAACATCTATATAGATCCTCCTCAAAAAAACTGACTTTACAGATTTCTGTAAAATCAGTTTATCATATTACCCGTTTACGTACGGGCGGCTTATGATTGAAATCATGTAATCATCTATACTTTCGGCTTTATTTTTCAATCCAAAATGAGGCTCCGGGCTGCTGTTACCAGCAATCTGGGGCCTTATTGATGTGAGTCTACGGCTTAGCCTAATATGACATTCGTGAAACGTTTTGCGCGGAGATCACGTTATAATAGAGTAGACTCAGGGCTGGATCTTCATTTGTAACCATGAGGTTTCGGAAGCCGATGTGCCTTTCAGTGATTCTCCGCCACCATCATTCATACGGGAGAGCACGGTTAATGTCATGGACAGGGCAAAGGCGAGCAACACGTATATGAAAATGTTCTTTTTGTTCATAGGAAGGTACCTCTCTTGTTGAATGAGCTAAAGTAGACATCCGGCCGTCATGAGAAAAAAAGCACAACGTCTGGTATAGTAGAGTTAGCAGAACCAAACATAAATCGTTCCTGTATATCACTATATGGATGTATAGCGGTGCAAACAATGGAACAAATCTGATGATCTTATCATTATTGTTAACGAAATGTTTATAGTACGTGTTCAAAAAGACCGGTTTTCAGTACCGAGAAGATGGGATGAAGCTAGAAATGGAGTAGCGGAGCGTAGGCAAACCTACGTGAGCAACGGACATTTCGGCTGAATGCCATATTCGATGCTGATGATGCCGTTAGGCATCCGTTGTAATCAAAAGCGGGCTTTTTGAACAACCTCTTATAGAGATCGAGTGATCGTTGAAGGTGGGAGAATAACATGCGGGAGACGGCAAAAATCGTCATTCGTACGCCAGGGCAGGAAAGTGACGGCTCATTCGCTTATGTAAGCCAGGGTCGCTCCATTACGGTGGGACGATATACAGGCGGTAGTGAATTGGACTTGTCTGTTTATAATCAGATGATATCGAAGCGGCATTGCCGCATTCATTATGATGTACAGCAACAGCTATGGATCGAGGATCTGGATAGCAAAAATGGAACTGAACTGAACGGGCAACGCCTCGTTCCCTATGAGAAATATCCGTTTGGCGAGGGAGACAGCCTGACGTTGGTCAACGGCCTGATCCAGCTTCGCACGGAAGGGGATCTTGGAGAGACGAGGGAGTATCGTGTGTCGGATCTGCTGGGTGAGGGCGTACGTTTACAGGATCACCTGCAAACGGTGCAGATTGGAGAGGTGGAAATTCCACTATCCAAGAAGGAATATCAGCTGTTCAAGCTGCTGTATAGTCAACTGGACCATTTTGTGACAAGGGAACAGATTGTGGCTCAGGTGTGGCCGGAGCGGAGCATGCTGGAGAGTGAAGCGGTAGGGATCGACGAGATTAACTCGCTAATCTATCGGACGAATCGCAAGCTGGGTGTACACTTTACTATCAAGTCTGTATACAAAAAAGGTGTATATATGAAGTCTCATGTGCCGGAATGAAGAGTGATGACAAAGGGATGAGTTCATGTTCATCATTTACCTGATTCCATGGCTGATTGCCGTGGTGACATTGATAGGTGTCATATCTATCGTACTCATCAGTTGGAAAAACGGGATTTCCCCGATGCCCACATCCGGCCGCGTCAGGCAGGTGGTCATTCAAGAGGTAAACCGGATTCCCGGGTACGGGGATGTGCTGGAAGCGGGCTCCGGATGGGGCACACTGGGACTGGATGTTGTAAGGCATTGTCCTGGCAAAAGGCTGACTGGGATTGAGAATTCTATCATTCCCTTATGGTCTTCCCAAATGATTGCCTATTTTAGTGTTCGCTTAAGGCGAGCGAAGGGAAAGGGGCATTCTCTTCAGGGCAGGCTGCGCTTCATGCGCGGGGACATCTACACCAGTTCCTATGAACATGCAGACTGTGTGATCTGTTATCTGTTCCCCGGGGCCATGACTCGGCTTCTGGACAAGTTCAGTCGGGAGCTTCCGCCGGGGGCCAAGGTCATTAGCGTCTGTTTTGCCCTACCAGGGAAAGAACCACTACGCACTATTACATGCAGGGATGCCTTGCGCACCAAGGTGTATGTATATAGCTTTTGACAAAAAGGAGTGCATCGACTTCCCCTTGAGCAGAGCGCTTCAATCCTGTTTTCAGAAGGATAACGAAAGAAGGCTCCGAATCCACATAACGTGAATTCGGAGCCTTTTTGTTTCGCCTGAGAAGCGAGTTATGCTCTATGGCTCAGGATATCATGATTATTTTGCAGAATCGGTAGTGTCTGTGCTCTCAGAGGTTGTACCGGATTGCGATCTGTTTCTACCGCCTCCGAAGCCGCCTTGACCACGGCCTCCTCCTGGACCACCCATACCTGAATTGGCTGTAGTTACACCAGATTCATTGACCCAAGTTACATTGCTTGTCGATTGGAAGGCAACTACTTGAGTTCCACCACTATACGTACCATCTGTGTAGAGTCCATCCACGGCTTTACCTGTGGACGTACCACCGGAGTAGATCTCGTAGGAGCCATCTTTTGCAAGATCGGGGGAGCTGACAACCACGGTTTGATAATCTTTTGCCGGAGCAAATGTCAGGATGTTGTTGCCTTCGCTGTCTTGTACATGTACAAGCGTTCCAGCTTTTTGCGTTGCAGGGAACGTCATCACAATGGTATTTTGCGTAGACGCATCGGATGTTCCTTGTGCCATGCCAGAGCTTCCAGCAGCCACGAGGTACCCACCGCTGATTTCAAATGTACCGTCATAATCCAGTGCTCCGTTGCCGCTATCCGTCGGTCCGTTCACAATAACCGTTCCGCCAGTCATGTTGATGGAACCATTGGAATCCAGTCCGTCACCACCTGCGTTCACCGTGAGTGTACCGCCGTTAATGTGGAACTCGTTATTGCTTGCTGCTGCACCACCCATACCGCCCGGTCCACGTCCTTGCTGAGTAGTAGCCGTACCTTGGGATGCCTGATCGGTAGTTGATGTTGTGCCTGTCGTTTCGGTTACAGAGATGTTGGAAGTCGTTGTGGCATCGGTTGCTGTAGTCTCGCGATCTGTACTTGCCGCTGTATTCACAGCTGTTTCCGTCTCGCCACCTGCAGCATTTACGCCATCATCGGATGCCGTTACATCTACATCCCCATCGTTCAGGGTGATCATTGCACCTTCAAGCCCTTCATAGCTCTTCGCAATCGTGATGGTTCCGCCGTTAATCGTCAGGGCCTGATCGGCATGAATGCCATCATCACCAGATTCAATGCTGAATGTTCCATCGTTGACGGTTACGTTATTGTTGCTGTGCAGGGAATCATCCATGGAATCAATGGTATACGTACCTCCATTAATTGTAAGGTCTGTACCTGCTTTGATTGCTTTGGCACTTGTGGACTCCGTTGCTGTTGTAGCGGTGTCCGCATCAGCATTGTTATCCGTTGTTGCTGTTGTTGCATTGGCAGAGTTAGATGCTGCTGCGTCGTTTGTATTAGCACCTGCATTTGTACCGCTGTTATTAGGCATCTCTGGCATATCCGCAGGAGGTTCGCCGTCTGGTGGTGTGCCCATATCCGTTGGAGGTGTGCCGCCACCCCATCCACCGCCACCGCCGCCAAACGGACCTTCTTCTACTTTGGCTGGTGCATTGGCGCTACCGCCGCCCGTTACAATATTGTATGTGCCGCCATCCGCCACGAGCGCGGTTTCGGCCTGAATACCGTCGTTACCACTTTGGATATCGAAAGTACCTCCAGCGATAGCAACGTAACCTTTGGTGGTATCTGTGTCATTGGTTGATTTAATGCCGTCGCCTTCGGCTTCGATGGTAATTGTACCCGCTTGAATGGCGACCATATCTTTACCTTTGATGCCGTCATCGGCCGCTTTGACACTGATGCTACCACTAATGATTTTCAGATCATCCTTGCTCGTAATACCTTCATTATAGTTACCTGTGACGGTCAATTGACCTGCACCATTGAATGTAAGATCTGCTTTGCTGAAGATTGCAGCATCGGGCTCGTCTGTCGTAGCATCGGCGTACACATATGTTTTACCATCGGAAACGGTATTCTTGGTTCCTTTTTCGAGTGTAATCACCGCTTTACCAGCCTTCTGAATGTAGATCGCGGCACTGTCATTATCATGAATTGTTGCTCCGTTTAATACGAGATGTACGGTGCCTTTATCGGCAACGTTGACCACGATCTGGCCATCCGTTAGCTCACCGCTGAGTACATAAGTACCTGCTTCAGTGATGGTTACTGAACCATTCGCTGCTTTGGCGCCCGAACCGGTCACCGTTGCAGTTGTACCATTCAGCTTAATCGCTGTGGAATCTGCTTCACTCCAGCTAATATTGGTATCGTCAGAATCCAGAGAGACCAGATCCGCGTATTTTACAGAAGTTTGCTCGCTGACAGATACCGTTTTGGTTGTTCCTGTCGTTGACGTTGCGGCATTGGCGGTTGTGCTTGTGGTTGCTGGTGAACTGCATGCTGCGAGTAGGCTGGTAATCATGGCGATGGACCAAAGTTTGCTACCTGTTATCATGTTTTTCTTCATATTAGATCGTTCCCTTCGAATTAAAAATTAATATTCCGTGGTTGGACTCATGGTTAACGAGATATCCAGGTTGCCGTTCCGGGTACGGATCGCATCGAGGAATTCCTTTTGGCTAACACTTTCGTGAATGGTTACACTGTAGACCAGCTCATACAGACTGCCGAGTTCAGTGGTTCTGATTTTTTTTAGATCAAAAGGTACGTTGAATGTATGGAACACTTCATTAAGAGCTTCTTCATAACTCAAGTTCTCGGGAATGGTGACTTTCAGCGTTTTCAGCTGACTTTTCTTGCCGCCGAAGTTGAAGCGACTCAGGACGAACATCAGTACACACAGGATAATGGTGAACAATACCGCGTATCCAAAAGCGCCTACACCACAGGCAAGACCGGAAGCCATCGTGAACAATACGTAAGCAATGTCCTTTGGATCACCAGGGGCACTTCGGAATCGGATGATCGAGAAGGCACCTGCCAAGCTGAAAGCTCGTGCGATGTTGCTGCCGATGAGCAGGATGATGATGGCAACAATGACGGGCAGGACAACCATCGTTAAGGTAAAGCTCTGGGAGTATGTGCTCTGGTTGGTCTTCATGTAGGTGAGGCTGATGACGAGCCCCAGAATGATGGCAAGACCAATGGTGATGACTGCGTTGTTAAATGTCAGGTTGGTATCGGTTAGGGCTGAACTGAACAGGGAATCAAGCATATAGGACACGCTCTCTTTCTATAATCGTTTTATCTTGTTCTATGGATGGGTTGAAATCGGTACCTGGCACAAGAATACGTTCCGTCTGGTAATTCAGGTTTGTCGTTCTCACCAGATGTCTGAACTCGTTGCCGTATTTCGAAAATCCGGTGCGGTAGAGACCATGCTCACAGAGCAGTTGTGACAGCCACAGCGGAACGGTTTTCTCGGCTTTCACTTCCATCAGCCATCGACCGTCCTTCACCAGCGGTTCACCGTAATCTCCCTGTTCCAGCTTCAGATCGGTTCTGCGGCTGCGGATGTTGGTGTCAAAGGTAATGCGGAGATCCCGGCTGTTCTTGTCGAAGAGTGCTTTGCGTTCATACGCCAGATACACTTTCGGTTCAAGATCGTATACCCGAAGGAAATACTTGATCTCCTCCACAACCTGTTTGTTCATGTAATCCGCCAGCTCCGGCGCCTGTCCCGAACGAACGAATTCGTAAGCTTCATCCAGCTTCAACGCTGTTCTGCGCTTGTTCACCAGGCCAAATACTTTCTTTTTGATCTCCAGATACACTTTGGCATTTTCTTCAGGTATTCCATAAGCCCGCAGTCGCAGCTTCTCCTTGTATTTTGGTTTGGAGAGACTGGCGCGGATCAGCGAATCTTGTGGAGTGTCGAAGTACAGGTTACTGATGGAGTAGTACTCATGTTTCTTGTTGTAGGCATCCAGCTCCATGTATTTCAGCAGATCATTGTAGAAATGTGCGTACTGCTCATCTGTCAGAAGATACTTGCTCTCATATCGGTTGAATACTTCAATCGCCATGTGGGACTCATTCCTTTCGTTTGTGGGTTGTATGTGTAGTTCCATTGTGTATTGCTTCTATGTCTGTATCTTAGAGCCCCAACCTTGAATGAATCTTAAATGGTTTTACATTGCGTTAACATTTTTTTACCTTCCTATAATATAAAAATTGAACTAAACATTTACACGAGAACGGAGAGGACAGAAATAACCTGAAAAAGCGGAGCGTTCGCCTTTATCCCTGGATTTTCACCTCTCAAAAGGGAATCAAAAAATCTGGGGATAACAGCGATTGGAAGGTTATTCTGTCATCGTAGTGGCAAGTGTAAATATTCTTTAGTTCAATTTATATAGTTGCTGCCCAAAAAAAATATTAAGATTGATTCAAGGTTTAATTGATAGAATAAGGTGATATCATACCGAATTCATGAAGACGAATAATTCAAGCAGAGGAATGAATAGATGATGAGAATATTAATTGCGGAAGATGAGGTTCATTTGGCAGAGGCTGTATCGCAGATTTTGAAAAAAAACAACTACTCTGTGGACATGGTCCACGACGGCAGATCAGGATTGGATTATGCGCAGAGTGGCATCTACGACCTGTTACTACTCGACATCATGATGCCGGAGATGGACGGGATCACCGTCCTGAAGAAACTTCGCAGTGAAGGCATTCATACGCCTGTCATTCTGCTTACTGCCAAAGGTGAATTATCAGACAAAGTCACAGGCCTCGATTATGGTGCCGATGATTATATCGCCAAGCCTTTTGCCACAGAAGAATTGCTGGCCCGGATTCGAGCAGCCTTACGGCGGAAGGGTGAAGTGGTTCCCGAGGATGGGCTGAAGTTTGGCGACATTGAGCTGAATACAACTCAATTGAAGCTGAGCGTACAGGGTAAAGAGATTAAGCTGAATCTGAAGGAGAATGAACTGCTGGAGCTGTTGATTGCCCGCAAACAGGCGATTACCTCCAAAGAGCAGATTATTGAGAAGTTATGGGGATTCGATTCGGAAGTGGAGTATAACAATGTGGAGGTATATATATCTTTTTTACGCAAAAAATTAACCTTCCTGAACTCGGCTGTCCGCATTAACACGATTCGGGGTGTGGGGTATGTACTTGAGGTGACGTCCTGATGTTTAAGAAACTCCGAAATCGATTCCTGATCGTGAATCTGGTATCCATATCTATTATGATGCTGGTGGCATTTGCGACGATCTATACGATTACGTATCAGAATGTGCAGCGTGAGACAAATATGGAGTTGTACAAGGTGTCTGATTTCTATCACAGTCCTTATAATTCACCCAAGATGCCGCGCGGGGAAGGGCAGGGTTCCGGTACAGGTGGTAGTACAGGCTCAGGTTCAAGTTCCGGTTCAGATTCGTTTCCCTCCGATGCCATGGGTGGTGATAATGGAGGAGCGGGAGGGGATCCCAACTCACCTCCGGCACGTTCCGTTTCGTTCATGATTAAGACGGATAATCAGTGGAAGATTACGGATACCCATTCCCGTTTTGACATGGAAGATACGTTCTACACCGAGGCGCTGCAAAAGGTTGACCAAGATAAAGTTGGTGATTCGGAACGGCAGACTGGACAATTTGCACTGGATGGAACGAACTGGGCCTATGTGGTTGATCCGAGCGTTGATGGACATATGATTGTGTTTATTGATGTGACGGCACAACAAGGCATTCTGACGAATCTGATCTATACATTTGCTGTGGTTGGATTAATCATGTTGATTGTGATCTACTTCCTGAGTCGTTATTTTGCGAATCGCTCTATTGCGCCAGTCAGAGAAGCGTTTGAGAAGCAAAAACAATTCATCGGTGATGCTTCACATGAGCTGAAGACGCCTCTGGCAATTATCAATACCAATGCCGACGTGCTGCTGGCGAATCAGGAGGATACCATAGCGAACCAGGCGAAGTGGCTTCACTATATCAAGTCGGAGACCGAGCGCATGACCGGACTTACGAATGATCTACTCTATCTGACCCAGATGGACGACTCGCGCTCAACGATGATTCATGCGAAGTTCAATATGAGCGATGCAGTGGAAAGTATTGTTTTGCCGATGGAGGCCGTTATATTTGAGAAAAATATCTCCCTCGATTACAACATTGAACCGAACCTTATGGTTCATGGGAACAGTGAACAGATTAAACAGGTCATTCTGATCCTGCTCGATAATGCCGTGAAGTATTCCGGTCCCAAAGGGGCCGTGAACGTCACACTCCAGAAACAGAATAATGATGTCATGCTGGCCGTGTCCAACACAGGGGAAGGCATTGCACCGGAACATCTGGACCGGATCTTCGATCGATTCTATCGTACGGATTCGTCAAGAGCACGCAAACATGGTGGGCATGGTCTGGGTCTGGCGATTGCTCGTTCCATTGTGGATCAGCACAAAGGAGAGTTGTACGCTCGAAGCGTGGTCGGAGAGGGCGCTACATTTTACGTGCGGTTGTCGTAGGGGTGGAGTGATGCGTTGGCGCAGAGTTGGATGAAGGTTTAGAGCATAGAACGGGAGTGGCGGGTTCCTTCAATATAGCTCTATTATCATTCGTTAGGCATAGGTTCTGCCTGTTATGGGTTAACCTATGCTACAATGGCAACAGAATGTATGACTCAAGGAGATGAACTTAACGTGGCAGAAGCAAACGCAATTAATGAACAAGAAATGATGCAATATATTGCAGATAAAACAAAGGCAAGCCAGGCGAATATCGCCCTTGTGCTGAAGCATGAGCAAGCGTACATCAACAAGGCGCATGAGAATGCCAAAGGCAACGACGTTGATATTGATGGCGATGATCTGGCAGACTACATTCTTAGTCGTAAAGATGTGAAGCTGGATGAGTTGACCGTGGAAAGCATTCTGGATGCTGAGATGGACTACTTGATGGATAAGGGTCACGCAGGGTACGTAGATTAAATTCGGCGTAGGCAAAATCTAACGAATCTGACACGCGCTATTCAGGTATTTCTCGCTCGTTTGGGAGTTTAACGATTCTCAGAGATGTTATTCTATGGATATAAGTGAATTTCCGATGCAGTTGCAGTATTTCTGCGGAATTAGCGTGTCTGAGGTTCGTTAGTTCGGGAAATAAACTCTTTTAGCGGATATAAGATGCCTTAGGTTCGTTAGAGTGATCGCAAGGTACAACAGGCGTTAAATGGCTGTCTCAAAAGTGAAAATTCACATATGCACCTATTGCATGGCAAGTGTTGTACTGTAAAAAGGCCTCAACTCCACGTTACTGTGGTGTTGAGGCCTTTTTTAGATTGTAGCGACCAGGCATCCCTTCGGGAACACCTGTCGGTGTAGCTCTTCCAAGGAGGGAATTCTATCGACCCATCCTATCGAGCACTCCTACAGTTTGCAGCTTCTTATTGACCCATCATGCCGCCATCTACCGTGTAGAGGGAAGCTGTTACATAGGATGCTTCTTCGGACAACAGGAAGTTCATCACCGCAGCGACTTCTTCCGGTTCACCGTAACGGCCCATTGGAATGCTGGACACGGTTGCCGATTGATAATCTTCCACGTTACCGGAATTTGCTTCGATCTGGCGCATCATGCGTGTATTGATTGTGCCTGGCAATACAGCGTTAACCCGAATATTATAAGGTGCAAGTTCATTTGCTGCGGTACGCGTGAGGCCAACCACGGCATGTTTGGACATAATATATGGAGATACAGCAGGTGCACCCATCAGACCCGCGAGGGAAGAGGTATTCAGAATTGCACCGGATTTTTGTTTTTTCATAACCGGAATGACGTTCTGCAGACCCAGGAATACGCCACGAATGTTGACGTTATAGACCGTATCCAGTGCTTCAACACTCAGGTCTTCGATCAGTCCTGTTGGACCTTCAATCCCGGCATTGTTGGCAAAATAATCGATTCGACCAAACGCATCCAGTGCTTTTTGCACATAGTTTTTCACGTCTGCTTCCTGGGATACGTTCGCTTTTACGGCGATTACGTGCTCTTTATCGAGGTTCAGATCGGTGATCGTCTGCTGGATGGCTTCTTCATTCAGGTCCACCAGTACCAGATTGATTTTACGCTCAGCGAGGCGGCGTGCCAATTCTTTACCAATGCCTCCGGCTGCTCCTGTAATAATGGCTGTATGTGTATAAGAGGTACTCATGATATATTCGCTCCTTATTCATTATTGGCAGGTATTTCTCAAAAAAAGTTTCAACCTGTCGTCTATCTTTCCTGTCTCAATGTTAAGATATACATAGCAGTGTGACAATAATCATTGACAGCGCATATGTCAGCTATCGGACAGAGATGTAAGCGGTGTTCATTTATATTACAATAATGAACAAAGGAGGCGAGAATGTTGATCATTGAACATCCTCAGGACCGGAGAGCACGAAGAACGCAGGATGCGATCATCGCTGCGGCAGTTTCTTTGATATTAGAAAAGGGAGCGGACGCTTTAACCATTCGAGATATTACGGAGCGAGCCGATTATAACCGCGGAACCTTCTATTTGCATTTTCCCGGTAAACCGGAGTTGTTGCAATTCATTCTGGATGATTTCATGCAGGGGGTGGGGCAAGCTTATGCAGAACCATACGCCCAGCTCAAAGAAGTGGACATGACTGCATTGCTGCCATCCACGATGCCGGTATTTGAATATATTGAAGCGCATCAGGATATCTTCCGTGCATTAATAACGATGCATTCAGATATGGGTTCCCGTCTATGCAATATGTTTAGAACGTATTTAACCGAAGATTTTGTATTGGTGACCGAGGATAGTGAGCAGACGATTAATTACGACATCATGTTAAGTTATCTGGTATCTGCTACGGTAGGCGTGATCATGCATTGGGCGGAGATCGGGTTCAAATATTCTGCGCATTATATGGGAGAGCAGCTTACGGCACTGATCAACATCAAACCGACCCGTCTGCTGATTGAACCAGGGCAGAAGGGTCGGACTATTCACGAGCGTATGCTGTTGGATTAAGAATCGAATGAGAGTTTTGCTCTAGTTGAGGGAATGCAATTCGATTATCCAGTCATGGAGGCGTTCGCGGCCTGTTGCATCTGAAGCAGCTGTTCGCGGATCAGGACCGACTCTCCGACCATAATTAATGCCGGATTATTCACTTGATGCGACTTGGCGAGGGAGTGGAGTTCGGCAAGTGTGCCGGTAATTACCCGTTCCTCCGAAGTGGTTCCCCGTTCGATTAAAGCCGCAGGGGTGTGTCCACTTTTGCCATGGTGAAGCAATTCATGTTGAATCTGGGGTAGTTGGCTAATGCCCATATAGATGACCAGCGTATCTACACTATGGGCGAGCAGGTCCCAGCGGACCGAAGATACACTTCCATCACTGCCGGTTCCAGTGACACATGCGAAGGATGAAGCAACTCCCCGATGAGTTAACGGAATGAGGGATGAAGCGGATGTACCTACAGCTGAAGTAATGCCAGGAATGATCTCAAATGGAATCCCCGCTTCCGCCAGCACAAGCGCTTCTTCACCACCACGGCCAAAGATGAACGGATCGCCACCCTTGAGTCGTACGACTTGTTTGCCTTCTGCTGCATGCGCAGCAAGCATCCGTCCAATCATCTCCTGACTCATGGAGTGAAGGCCTGGAGCTTTGCCGCAGTAGATGCGGAGTGCTCCTTCACGAGCCTCAGCGAGCAATTGATCGTTCACAAGCCGATCATACATAATGACATCTGCAGACTGAATACGTTTCAGGGCTTTTACCGTAATCAGATCCGGATCTCCAGGACCAGCGCCAACAATACTAACCAGGCCCCGACTCATGATCGTGTCCCCAGTTTCGGTCCAGCATCGGAACTTGCCAATCCTGAACGACCACCCTGAATGGTTGCCAGTTTGGTCAATCGCTTCACAGGATTTCCCCCAGTGGTGGGCAGCATACAGACCGAGGCCGGTAAATACGTTGCAAAGGCAAGGATCGCCCCTGCCAGAAAACCGCGGATCAGCATCTGTACCCGGTTCAATCTGGCTTTGCTCTCACCAGCTTCGACCATCGATTGCAGCACTTCTGCAGGTTTAACAAAATCCATAGCGCATGCCTCCTTGATGTCAGGGTATCTCTAGCCTTTAACCCGCAATCGTGATGTAGATTTCTCCGCTGTTGCCGTCCACTTCTGTTTTGTAGGTATTCAAGCAGCCTTCATCCGGCTCGTGTACCTTACCGTTACGCAGATCAATCTTCCAATCATGCAAAGGACAATGAACCGCTGTCCCGCACACCATGCCTTCCGACAGCTTGCCGCCCTTGTGAGGGCAGCGATTCTCGACGGCGTGCAGACTTCCGTCGCTCAGTTTGAAGACTGCAATTTCGGTATCCTGTATCAGGAAGGTCCGTGCTCCCTTTTCATCAATATCTGCAAGGTGTCCAATCCGGAATTTGTTCATCGCTGTTCCTCCTCTTCTAGTGGGTTACCGGCTCGGCACCGGACAGTGGGGTGAAGTTTTTACGCAATTTCTCGTCTTGAATGATTTCTTTCCAAGGATCAACCGTGTGACCCAGTGTAACTTCCAGACGTTCAACCAGAGCGAGACGTACATCCCGATCCGCCAATGCTTCCTTCACATGATCCAGACCTACCCGTTCAATCCATGCCGCTGTTCTCTCATTCCATTTTGCATTCTCTCTATAATATTGCAGGTAAGAGTAAGTCCACTCTTCCACTTCCGCATCGGTCTTCACCGTACAGAGCAACTCGGCTGCACGGACCTTGACTCCGGCGTTACCGCCAACATGAATCTCCCAAGCGCCATCAATGGCGACAACACCCAGATCCTTGATGGTCGCTTCAGCACAGTTCCGCGGACATCCCGAGACAGCGAGTTTCACTTTGGCCGGAGCTACCATCTTGTCGAGTTTTTTCTCCAGACGAATACCCATCTCAATGGAATCCTGTGTGCCGAATCGGCAGAACGTATTACCTACACAAGTCTTCACCGTACGCAGCGCCTTGCCATAACCGAAACCGGAAGGCATATCGAGTTCCTCCCAGATCTTCGGCAGGTTCTCCTTCTGTACACCGAGCAGATCGAGTCGTTGTCCACCCGTGAATTTCACCAACGGCACATCATATTTCTCTGCGACAGTAGCAATCTTGATCAATTCCGCCGGAGAAGTGACCCCACCATAGATCCGTGGAATAACGGAATAGGTACCGTCCTTCTGGATGTTGGCGTGATAACGTTCATTGGTGAATTTGGATACACGCTCATCTGTGTATTCAGCCGGCCAGATCATACCGAGATAATAGTTGAGGGAAGGACGACACTTGGAGCAGCCTTCTGGTTCATTCCAACCCAGAACATTCATGACTTCCTTAACGCTTTTGAGTCCCATTTCCTTGATCTGTGCAACAATCTCATCCCGATCATAGGATGTGCAGCCACAGATGCCTTCTTTGGTCTGTTCGCCTACATTATCACCGGCATAATACGTGAGCAGGTTTTCGATAATCGGTTTGCATCCACCGCAAGAAGCGGAAGCTTTGGTACAGGACTTGATTGCACCGAGCGTATTACAGCCTTTATTCAGAACAGCGTCTCCGATGGAAGCTTTGGTAACACCGTTACAACCACAGACGATCTCATCATCTGGCATACTTGCCATGCGTTCTGCGACAGATGCACCTGAGCCTGAACCACCGGAAGGTACGCCGAGCAAAATTTCTTTCTCACGACCGCTGATGTTCTCGCCACTCTTAATGAGAGAAAACAGCGAGGCGCCATCTGTGGTATCCCCGAACAGTACAGCTCCAATCAACTGCCCATCCTTAATCACCATCTTTTTGTACACCCCATCAACATCATCCTGAATACGAATGCTGCGAGTGTCCGCGGCGTCTTTGAATTGTCCGGCAGAGAATACGTCGACACCAGATACTTTGAGCTTGGTGGACGTGACGGAACCTTCGTATCCTTCAGTTGGCGCGCCAGCCAGGCGTTTCGCGAGCACCATGCCTTGTTCATATAATGGAGCAACCAGTCCGTAGGCAATACCGCGGTGTTCTGCACATTCGCCGACGGCAGAGATACCAGGAATACTGGTATGCATATAATCATCTACAATGACACCACGATTCACGTCGAGGCCGGTATTGCGAGCCAGTTCAATCTGCGGACGAATCCCGACAGCCATGACAACCAGATCCGCCTCAAGTACCGTTTGATCGGTAAAACGAATGGCTTTCACCCGCTGTTTCCCTGTGATTTCTTCGGTATGTTTGTTCAAAAGGAACTTCATGCCCTGCTCTTCAAGCTCCCGCTGGAGCATCAGGCCTGCCGGCAGATCCAGATTCCGGTCCATCAGATGACCGTTAATATGGATGACCGTGACGTCCATGCCCAGGTTGAGTAACCCCCGCGCAGCTTCCAGTCCAAGCAATCCGCCTCCAATGACAGCAGCCTTGCGATACTTTTGTGATGCTTCCATCATGGTCTCGCAGTCTTTAATATCACGGAAGCCGATAACGCCTTCCTTATTAGCACCGGGAAGTGGGAGGATGAACGCCTGTGAGCCCGTTGCCATAATCAGCTCATCATAGGATGCACGTACACCATTCTGAGATACAACTTCCTTGCGCTCGGCATCGATCTGAACGACCGGGTCACCCGGGTATACCCGAATGCCGTTATCTTCGTACCAGCTCCACTCGTTGATTACGATATCTTCGATGGATGTTCCGCCAGCCAGTACAGAAGATAGCATGATCCGGTTGTAGTTGGGATGCGGCTCAGCGCCGAAAACTGTAATTTCATAAGCATGCGGAGCAAGCTTAAGGATATGTTCAATTGTGCGGATTCCCGCCATGCCATTGCCGACCAGCACCAGTTTTTTCGTTGTACTCATTATGATTAGCCCCCTTAGGTCCATTCTGCAAACTGCCTCGAAACCTTGTCTCTAAAATCGAAAAAGCCTGTTATGCCTCGGAGGACTGCGCATATACATACGCATCCCTTGCTCCGAGATTGCAAAACAGGCTTCATTGCCGTTTCAACCAGCTACGCCGTTGTAACTGTGATCGATTCAAATATGGAGTTGTTATGGCTTAACTATAAAAGATCGATCTAACCATGTCAAGATAGTTAACATAAAAAAGTATTTGAAATTTAAAGTTAATTATGTTTACATGAGTTTATTGGAATATCAAATGGGACGACGACGTTTTACGGACATACCTTCATAGAATGAAGGAAATAGATGAAATTACTATACCGGATACGAATTAAACTGTAGAAAAGGTGCCATGAGCACTGTTTTACCCTTTTTTATTGCAGGATGGCGAGGCATGAAATGCTTATCAACCTGTTGAATTCAGAACGCGTAATCGTGACTACTTGATTTTTGTTAGGTAACATGACACATTTATCGCTTTCATGTATTAACGCCTTAAAAGTTATGGACTCTGACTATACGTAATAGGGAGGGATTGATCCATCATGCGATCTTTATTGGTCATCCGTGTACAACCAACGATAGCTGCCTCATCCGATGCAATCCCTCTAACACCGGAGAGGCTGCTGGGAGCAAACGGGTACCAGGTACAGGTGGCAGGCAGTGAAACGGAAGTGCTAAAGCTAGCTCGTAAGGCAGAAGCATCCATTTTGCACCTATCCCTGACTGATGTGGAATATTGGGGGAACTGCCTGGGAAAGGGGAAGTCGGATACCCCGCTGCTCTGGTGGTGCGCGCCAGATACGGCCTCTTCTTCCGCAGAATCCTGCGAGGTTGAAACCTCACTTGATGGAATACTTACACCCTCCATGACCGGACCGGAGATCCACTGGACCCTTCATTTTGCAGCCCGACGTTATATGGAACGAAAGCAGTGGGAGCAGGAACGAAAGCAGCTCCAGTCCAGACTGGAAGATCGGAAGTGGATTGATATGGCGAAGGCTATCCTTAGTGATCTGAAGCAGATCTCCGAGGCCGAAGCCTATGACCTGTTACGCAAGAAAGCGATGGATGAACGCAAACGGATGGTCGATGTAGCTACAGCGATTGTGAAGGCACATCAACTGCTCCAGTCTTAATTGGAAGGAGGATTCTCCATGGATATGTCTCAGATACTTCGAGAGGTCGGACGTGGGAAACGAGGCTCGCGTGATCTGAATTATACAGAGGCGCTGGCCGTAGCAGAGAAAATCCTGAAACAGGAGGTTTCCCCTGCCCAGACGGCTGCGTTTCTTATGGCTGAACGTATGAAAATGGAAAACGTCGAGGAACTGGAAGCCTTTGTTCATGCTTGCCGTAACAGTGCGGAACGTTTCTCCGTATTTCAGGACGGATTGGACTGCGCCGGTCCGTATGACGGACGGACAAAGTCGTTCATGGCCACGTTTCCGGTTGCCTTTGTACTCGCAGCAGCCGGGTTGCCGGTGACTTTGCATGGGAGTGATCCTTTACCGCCCAAGTGGGGCGTTACGCTATCGGTTCTGTTAAAGGAAGCGGGAATTGATACACGTAAAATGGACCGGGAAGATGCCCGGGGTGCAGCGTTGCGTTCAGGTGTTATGTACGTATCTTCCGAGGAATGGTGCGCGTCTCTTCGCAAGCTTCGTCCGTTACGGGAAGAACTGGGCTTCCGCACGGTGTTTAACACGGCAGAGAAACTCATTGATTATAACCATTCACCGTATCTGGTGTTCGGTGTGTTTCATAATACCTTTTTGGATCGGATTGCGAAGCTGCTCACTCGGTTTAATTACCGCCGTGCTTATGTGGTACAGGGAATGGAAGGTTCTGAGGATCTGTACATCGATCGGCCGACCCGCGTATACGCAGTAGAAGACGGAGATATGAAGCTGGAACTGATTGACCCCGCAGCTTATGAACTGGATATGCCTGTGCCGGAACTGGCATGGACGGCTGCCAAGCAGCTCGAAGTGGCAGAAAGTGTGTTAAGCGGAGACGGTCATATTGCTTTTGTGAATCAGGTCTTGTTAAATGGAGGCTTCCGCTTGTACGCGGCGGGACGTGTCAATTCCATTGAAGAGGGCATATACACTTGTCAGGGATTGCTGGAGAGTGGTGCAGCATATCGCCTCTACCAACAGTGGTGTGTATCCATGGGTGGTGAACTGCCGGATAGCAGAGCAGTGTCCATCTATCCGGCATCGTCCAGATAACCCTTTGTTCAACCGTGTGACTGTTTAGTGTGTTCTTATTCCCAAGGATAAGTAACGGTCAGGAAGTCGGCGAATTTCTTGCTCTCTTCCCGCCGTTGTTTCCGCATGGCCGCCCGATCCGGAGCGGTCTCGTATAGTTTCTTCTCTTCTTCCGTCTCCGGAATAATGCGAGGTACAATCAGTTTGCGATTATTTTCATCCAGGGCCACAAAGGTCAGAAAAGCCGTCGCAGCAATTTTCTTCTCTCCGGTCTTCAGATCCTCACGAATCACCTTCACAAAAATCTCCATGGAACTGCGTCCTGTCCAGGACGCGAACGACTCCAGCGTAACGGAATCCGTCGGGTTAATCGGGTACAGAAAATCGACGGAGTCGGTTGAAGCCGTTACGGTATTGACCCGGCACAGCTTCGATGCAGCGATGGATGCAATATCATCGATGTAGGACATCAGCTTGCCGCCGAACAGTGTGTTATGATTATTGACATCGGTTGGAAACACCCGTGCCGTCTTGAAACAACGCGTTTCGCGTACGTATTTTTTCTCCACCTGATCCATCTCCGTAGGTTTTGGTATCTCTCTCATGCTTTTTCCTCCTTACCGTATGGCTGCTGTGGCACTTCACGTGTTGCAGGGTCTTTTTTTCTCTTATTCTTAGTATAAGTGTCGGTCGGATTCGTAGTTCATTGAAGTCAGACTGCAAAAAAACCGCCAGGCGCGGACCGGCGCGCGGGCGGTTTGCTGCTGTATATTAAGCCTTGGGTTTGAAAATGCCGGACGGTTTGCCGATCGGCAAGAACGTATAGCCGAAGTGAGCATTCAGTACCGAAGCTCCTGTACCGTATAGAGACACAATTCCGATCGCCAGTTCAGCGTAGGCTGCAATGGTGTGGAAAATGTGAGGCGCTACGCCGAAAGCGTCAAAGGTCAAACCAAGGAACAGGAAGTCAATCAGAATGAAGATGATAAGCAATACTTTATTGGCTTCAATAGCACCGATCGTCATGAACAGGGTGAATACCAGGTATCCGGCAAAAGCGAATCCGAGCTGCTTGCCATCGGCCTGTTCAGCAAGCGTGGAGCCAAATACGCCCATTTTGATCATCCAGTTGGCAGCCATGGCGAACCAGAAGAATGCGTACGCGCCAAAAGCCGTTGTACCAAAGGTGTTGTTGCGTTTGGAATCTTGAATGCATGCGAATAACTGGGCAAAAGCACCCAGGAAGATCGCCCAAGGAATAGCGTAGCTAAGTCCTTCTGTAATGCCAAGCTTCTGGGAAGAAGCGACCAGGGTTACGATAGCCAACCCAAATAATCCCATTGCGCTGGGATCGGCGTTAACAATTTTGACTTTAGTCTGTGAATCGGTCTGCATGGTGATGATAAGCCTCCAATAATATCAAATCAGGATCAATGCCGTCGTTGGCCGCCCTCTACATTACATCATTTGTATCCGCCGGGTCCGGACACACACATCGCCCTATTGTACCTGAATGGCCCCGTTATGGAAAGGGATTTTATTACCTTTTGCGCCAATAGACGAACGATTGTAAGGCTTATGTCAGGATTAGGCAACTAAGAAATCGGTTTAATGACGGAGAAAATACGGAAAATGATATGCTCATGTCGTTTAGACAGGTGAGGTGTTTTTTTACTTTACATTTAAAATACACAATAACGACACATTCGATTCTGGAAGTGGGCAGTGAGGTCAAGCCATAGAATCCAGCTCTTCGTTCAAGGGTAAAAAGGCGTTGCATCAGTCTTTCGCGGATACACTCTTGTATGATAGAATAGTATTTATCAAAATTTGGAGAAGAATACAAAACATCCTTGTCCCCTATGCCATATGTTAATCCAACTATAGATTGACAGGAAAAACTAAAATGGTTCACAGAATAAGGAGGTATCAGGGGTCATGGTTATGAGTTTGGATTTGAAAAATAAAATAGAGAAGGCCAGACATAACCTTCATATGCTGGTAGAGCATAACAAGGGTGGTCTTGGGCATCCCGATGTAATTCGGCAGTCTATGGCATTGGACGAATTGATCAATGAGTACAACCGAATTAGCCGAAAACATTCACGGGGCTGAATCCGAAGGATTCTGATTTTATATACAGGACGAATCACATAGATGAGTAACGCCTGATCGTACAAACGGGCATGAATATATCCGGAATGGACAGCCTCAGTTGAAGAGGGGTACCATATTGGCGTAGTATTCATGCCCGTTTGTTTTTGCATCGTATCCATCATCAATCTGTTTAATGCAGCAATCGTTTGGCTTCCAAATATAATACCTGTACGAATTTTTTCGTATTAATGCGGGTCTGGGACAGGGAAGGCTCCACATTGTTTTGCAGCTCCAGCATTTTCTTGCGGATTTCGGTGAAATCAAAAAATTTGGATGCATAGTTCTCGAACTTGGGATGTGTATAATCTGTTAGTCCCAGGGAAACCACATGGCTCAGGGTCTGGAAGATGGCTCTGCGGACACGTTGTTCCGACGCCTTAATCTCCTTGTTCACCTCAGCGAGTGGGGCATCGTATCCCAGCTTGCGAATGGCTACATTCTGGAAGATGTCTTTGAGGGAAGGGAACGTATAGGGAGACAATTTATGTTCCTCTGTCTCCACCTGCTCCAGGTATTCCAGCATGTCCAGCAGATCCCTGCTGCCAGCTTCTCCAATCATGCCCATCTCAGACAGCAAGAAATGTCCTGTTGTAGTAATCGTTCGATCTGGAACCGGAGTAGCAGTACGCTCAGCGGGGCGCAATCCGGACAATCCCTGCAATGTCCGCTGAATATCTGCGATGGATTGCTGCATGCGCAACCTTTCGCCTACCAGCCGCAGAACAGACAGAATCTCCAGCCGGTTAATCGGCTTCGTAATATAATATTCAATGCCTAGTGAATAGGCTTCTCCAATCATATTTTTCGACTCGATCTGGGAGATCATGACGATCTTGCCCTCGAACCTTCCTTCAAGCGCACGCACGGTCTGAATCCCGTCCCGTTGTGGCATCAACAGATCAATCAGCAGGATATCCACCTTATGCAGCTCCAACAGTTCCGCATGAATATGTGCGCCATCTTCCGCTTCTCCGGCAATATCGCCAAGTCCTTCATCCTCAATAATATCCATTAGCATGGAACGAACGCCAGGATCGTCATCCACAATAAAATAACGCATGTCCGTCATCTCCTTTCTCTGCGAATGGTGGGATTGATAAATCGATGGTAAAGACGTTTAACTCCTCGGCGAACTCTCGTTCCAGTGTAATCGTTCCTTTCCTTCTTGCATAGAACCTGACATGTTAGGTTAAATGACAACAATTGGTTGGTAATGCCCATTTTTAAAATAAATGTAGAGATTGCATGTAGGTATTTGTCGATTTTCGTAGATGTGCCTGTAGTATAAGTAACATCCCTAAGTCTGGGGCAAGAGTTGTGCAGAATGGTACAAACTTTTCATGTGACCCCATCTCTGTACGTGAAATACACCTATAAGGGGGCATACCGATGGAGCAAACAATACAAGATATTGTCGTCATTTTCAATGATTTTCTATGGTCCAAAGTGTTAATTATACTTTTGGTAGTATGTGGTATATACTTCAGCACCAAGACCCGATTCATGCAATTCCGCATGATTGGAGATATGGTGAAGGTGCTTCGAGAGCCGAAAAGCAAGGAACCGGGTAAAATCACACCTTTTCAGGCATTCTGTATCAGCATGGCAGCGCGCGTAGGTACCGGGAATATCACAGGTATTGCACTGGCCATCGCGTTGGGAGGACCTGGTGCTATATTCTGGATGTGGATCATTGCAATTATCGGATCAGCCTCCAGTTTTGTGGAGAGCACGCTGGCTCAGATCTATAAAGTGAAGGATAAGGGCGGTTTTCGTGGGGGTCCTGCGTATTATATGGAACGTGGGTTGGGCAAACGCTGGATGGGGATTTTATTTGCCATTCTCATTACGCTATCATTCGGTTTGGTCTTTAACGCGGTGCAATCCAATACGATTACTGTCGCATTCGAAAACTCATTCGGTACAGATCGGTTAACGGTGGGGATCATTATGGCTGTGATATTTGCAGGAATTATTATGGGCGGTGTCAAACGGATTGCGAAAGCATCGGAGTACATCGTCGTGGTGCTTGCCGTATTGTACATTGGAGTAGCGGCTTTTGTGGTGCTGGCGAACATTACCCAGCTTCCAGCCATGATCGCGTTGATCGTCAAAAGTGCCTTTGGCATTGAACAGGTCGCTGGCGGTACGTTGGGTGCTGCACTGATGAACGGTGTCAAACGCGGATTGTTCTCCAATGAAGCGGGGATGGGTAGTGCACCCAATGCCGCTGCGACGGCAAATGCAACACACCCGGTTAAACAGGGACTGATTCAGGCTCTTGGCGTATTGACGGACACGCTTATCATTTGTACAAGTACAGCCATGATTATATTACTATCAGGGGTGTACAAAGGTTCTGATCTGGGGGGGATTGAATTGACCCAGGCTGCTTTAAGTGTGCATATGGGTTCATGGGCATCGGGATTCCTGGCGGTCATGGTGTTCCTGTTTGCTTTCAGTACGTTAATCGGAAACTATTACTATGGTGAAACCAACATTGAGTTTATCAAGTCCAACAAAGTTTGGCTGTGGGTATACCGCATCTGCGTTATCGCAATGGTGATTTTCGGTGCGGTTGCCAAGGTGCAGCTGGTATGGGATTTGGCAGACTTGTTCATGGGGCTCATGGTTGTGGTGAACCTGATTGCTATTCTGATGCTCTCCAAGGTGACTTTTGAAGCACTGAAGGATTACAAGAAACAGAAAGCCGAAGGTCGTGACCCGATCTTTACGCGGGACCGCATCCATATTCCGGGTGAGGTGGAGTGCTGGGAATCCGAAGCAGAAGTTATTGGGGATAAATCAACCCATGTGGTGAAATAAGATGGAGCTGAATTAGGTTAGTTCATACAAATGGACATAATAAACAGGACTTGGATTATCCATCATTGGGCAACCCGAGTCCTGTTTGTTACATATATATTTGGTGGCTCCTCGGACTAGCCGAAGATCATCTATAGATACATTGTGATTTAGTTTTTAATCGAGTAGCTAATCAGTTGTTCAGACAGAGCTTTCATTCGCTCGCCTGTTTCATTGAGTTTCTCAATCACATCCGTGAAGGAGGATACAAGCGTTGCTTGTTCCTGTGAAGAGGCAGCGATCTGGGACACTTCAACTTCCATCTGTTTGATCACCTGTTGTACATCTCTCAGACTGGTATCGATATCACTTGTGGCTTGTTTGGCATCCACAGAGAGCTTACGTACTTCGGATGCAACCACACCGAAGCCGGCACCAGCTTCACCAACACGGGCAGCTTCAATGGCAGCATTCAGGCCAAGCAAGTTCGTTTGTTCGGAGATTTCGCGAATGAACCCGGCTACCTTGTTGATTTGGGAAGAATTCTGAACAGCAAGTCGTGTGTTTTCCAGAATCTGCTCACTGGTGGCTTGCAATTCTTCGGCATGAGCCGCGACATGCTGCACCATATCAACGAGGTTACCATTGATGGTTTGATTTTCTTGTATAATGTCTTCGAGTTGGTTCTGATTAGATTGGTCATAAGATACACAGAAAACAGCAACAACTTTTTGGTTATCATCAAAGATCGGAATGTTCAAAATATCCAGTTCGATACCATAAACTTCCTTGGAGAGAGTAGAGAGAGTAGCTTCTCTTCCATTTTTTAAGATGGCAAAGTTTTGATACGATTCCAAGAGTGTCATTCCCTTTTCAAAACCAAGGTCAAACTTATCGGTGGTAATAACATCCAATACCTTTTCGTGATCATATACAGTTAAACTGGCTGGTTCTCTAAGGATCAATTTGATATAAGGCATTACTTTAAGCAGGGCATCTACTACGTTCATGGAAGAAGTCCATCCTTTCAATATTTGAATGTATTATATTAACGGTCTATGGAATGCTCTATCTTTCATCGGATAGAAATGGCTTTTCGTGAACGGCATTCTGTTAAAAGAATGAACATTTTATGATTAAATCTTAAAATATTTCCCATCTAAAATGATTTATTGGATATAAGTGTTAGTTGTAACTATTTTTATATCAAGATATTTGTACGGATGTATATCAAATATAGGACATGTGTCCTTTTGTGTACGTTATATAGGGCAACGGAGGGGGAGTCGATATGAAAGAAATCATGGACTTTGGACTTGTGCGTCAGCTCGCACGTGAGAATGGGTTGGAGCACGTGCTGGACGAGCCTGCACTCGCGGAGTTAAGACTGCTGGAGGCTGCCAAGGGCGAGTTGATCTGTGCCAAAGGTCAGCGCCCCGAACGATTGTATTTTCTCGTACAGGGTAAGCTCAAGATCTATACCACACTGCCTAACGGCAAGTCTCTGTTGCTCCGTTTCAGTACACCACTCGCGCTCGTGGGCGATCTGGAGCTGGTTAATGGCAAGGAGGCCAAGAATACGGTAGAGTCTGTGAGCAAAAGTCTGCTGCTTGGTATTAGCTATCGCTCTCTCCAGAATACGTATGCAGAGAATCCCAAATTTCTTCACTTCATGCTCAGTCAAGTTACGCACAAGTTGTACACCTTCTCCAACCTGTCCAGTCTGAATATGTTATATCCGGTAGAGAGCCGATTTGCCAGCTATCTGTTGTCCACAATGGACCCGAACGAGTCCTCATCGGAAGAGATTCAGACCTCCAAATTGACAGAACTGGCGGATATGCTGGGTACCAGCTACAGACATCTCAACAGGGTCATTCATGAGCTGTGTAATCGAAATATTATTCGCAAAGTGCAGCGAAAGCTTGTGATCTGTGATCTGGAACAGCTACGCGCCATCGCGGGAGGCAATATATATGAGTGATGGCTTTTAAAAATAAAGGCCAAGCCGATGTATCTATACGACACGACATAATAAAATACATTAAGGCACAACCAAGAGAGCACCCTCCGGAATATACCAGAGGGTGCTCTTGGTGCATCACGCTTCAAGCGAATTAGATATTGCCGCGTTGCTCAAACAATTGAGCGATCTCTACAATGACACGAGTTGCCTTAACCATATTGTCTACCGATACATATTCGAATTTGCCATGGTAGTTCTCACCGCCAGTGAATATATTCGGTGTTGGCATGCCCATATACGATAGCTGGGAACCGTCTGTGCCTCCTCGGATGGGGCGAATAACCGGTTCGATGTCCAGTCGGGTCATGGCTTCATGGGCAATGTCTACGATTTGACGTACCGGTTCGATTTTCTCACGCATGTTATAGTACTGGTCATTCAACTCTACAGTGATGCTTTTTTCTCCGTATTTGGTCTTCAGTTCGTTTGCGATATGGAGCAGATTCGTTTTGCGGTCTTCAAACTTCTCCCGGTCAAAATCACGAATGATATAGCTCATCTTCGTCAGCTCAACATCCCCCTCCATGGTCAACAGGTGGTAGAACCCATCATAACCATCTGTGAATTCGGGAGCTTCCTCTGCAGGCAGACGTCGATTCAATTCCATCGCGATTTTCAGAGAGTTCACCATTTTATCCTTTGCTGTTCCGGGATGCACATTGGTGCCTCGTACTGTAATTTTGGCGGCAGCTGCGTTAAAGCTCTCGTATTCCAGCTCGCCAAGGGGTCCGCCGTCGACCGTGTAAGCATATTTGGCTCCAAAAGCAGCTACGTCAAATTTGTGGGGTCCACGGCCAATCTCTTCATCCGGGGTAAATGCAACCCGAATCTTACCGTGTTTCACTTCCGGGTGCTCAATCAGATAGGCCATCGCCGTCATAATCTCGGCAATGCCAGCTTTATTGTCTGCCCCAAGCAGCGTTGTACCGTCCGTTGTAATCAGCGTGTGGCCTTTATATTCGTGGAGTTCCGGGAAATCCTTGTTGGACAGCACAACGTCCAGTTCCGAGTGCAGAACAATGTCACCACCGTCATAGTTATCGATAACCTGCGGTTTAACATCTTTACCTGTAAAGTCAGTCGCTGTATCAAGGTGAGCCAGAAAACCAATCACGGGAACATCCTTGTCAGTATTGGACGGTAATGTAGCCATGACATAACCGTTCTCATCCATTGTTACTTCCTGTAGACCAATGGAGTTACATTCTTCCACGAGCAGTTTGCCCAATTCCAACTGGCCGGATGTGGAAGGGCATGTCTCACTATTTTCATCGGATTGGGTATCCATCCGAACATAAGTACTCAGTCTTTGAATTAATATATCTTTCATCTATAATCTCTCCTTAGCTTGAGTAGTATATAAGTTGAACTACTTGTTTTACACTGATCCACTACGAGGCCAGAATAACCTTCTGATCGCTGTTATCCCCAGATTTTTTGATCCACTTTTACAAAGGTGAAAATCTGAGGATAGCGTATGCTTCCGATGCAGCTTTCTTTCAGAAAGCTTTTAGGCGAAGTGTATGCTTTCGAAGGAGCTTTCTTTCAGAAAGCTCTTAGCTCCGCTTCTCCAGGTCATTTCTGCCCTCTCCGTTATCGTGTAACCGTTAGTCACAACTTATGTGAATTGGGTATAGAATTCTTGCGTATCTCTATGGTTATCATATCATGTTTTGCAGTCATTTCCAGAATGGGGCAGAATCGAAATATGAGGATGACTAGGTATCAAAAAGGGTACCAAGGCACAAAAATGTACGTACTTGTGTTTCTATACGTCAGGTTCATAATAAATGATGAAGAAAGGATGTGTTCAAGACATGCCATTTATCACCGTTAAGGTACTGGAGGGCAAGACGACGGAGCAGAAACGTCAGTTGATTGAACGTATTTACGGCAAGAATGGGAAACTGTTTTCGGACTTGGACAAATAAGTAAGGCTTTATATATATCATGAAAATGGACTGGAGATGCAGCATAAATGAATGAGCAATTATTTTCCCCCTATCAATTTAAAAATTTGCAATTAAATAACCGTGTCGTCATGGCACCGATGTGCCAATATTCCGTGACGGCGAAAGATGGCATTCCAAACGATTGGCATCAAGTTCACTATGTGAGCCGTGCGGTTGGAGGCACAGGACTGATTGTCATCGAGATGACGGATGTGGACCCAGATGGCCGCATTACGGACAATGACTTGGGAATATGGTCAGATGAGCACATCCCTGCCTTCGCCAAACTGGTCGATGGAATGCATGCTTACGGCTCCAAAGTAGCTATTCAGATTGCACATGCGGGACGAAAAGCAGAGGATGCAGAGCAACCTGTTGCCCCATCGGTGGTCACATTCCCGGGAGAAAAGTACAAGGAACCTCGTGCTTTGAGTACGGAAGAGGTAGAAGCCATGGTACAGAAATTCGCAGACGGTGTTCGCCGCGCAGTACAGGCGGGAGTGGATGCCATTGAGCTGCATGGCGCACATGGGTACCTTATTCACCAGTTCCATTCTCCACTGATGAACCATCGCGAGGATGTATATGGGCAGGATCTGTCCCATTTCGGGGTTGAAGTCATTCGTGCTGTGAAAAAGGAAATGCCGGAAGGTATGCCGCTCATTTTGCGGATTTCGGCTGTAGAATACGCGGATGGTGGATATGACATCGAGCATGCGATTAAGATATCCCGTGCCTACCAGGACGCAGGCGTGGACATGTTCCATATCAGCTCAGGCGGTGAAGGGCCTTCCGGACAACGGAAACCTGGCAACTATCCAGGTTACCAATTGCCATTTGCCCGTCGTTTCCGTGAAGAATTGAACGTTCCTGTTATCGCAGTGGGGATGCTGGAGGATGCAGCTCTGGCTCAGGCAGTTATTGGCAACGGGGATGCGGACCTGGTTGCGGTTGGCAGAGGTATGCTGCGCGATCCCTATTGGGCGAACCATGCGGCTCTGGAAATGGGTGTCAGCAAGGATCAAGCCGCCATTGCAGAGCAGTATTCTCGTGGATACTAATTTGCACTAACATTTACACTTGCCACTCCGATGACAGAATAACCTTCCGATCGCTGTTATCCTCAGATTTTTTGATTCACTTTTTCAAAGGTGAAAATCTGAGGATAAAGGCGAAGTGTATGCTTTCGATGTAGCTTTCTTGCAGAAAGCTTGTAGCTCCGCTTCTTTAGGCTATTTCTGCCCTCTGCGTTCTCGTGTAAGTGTTATTGCAAATTTTATATAGTAAAATAGGCCACAGCAGGGGTTAACCTTATGCTGTGGCCTGATTTTGTATAGGGAGAAGCATATACGTCCAATTAATGATGACTAGGCTCTTCGAGTTGCCTCATAGACGAATTTTTGATTCGACTGCGTGGGTGGTTGATCCGGGTTAAAGTCTGCATATACTTTGATGTCGGAGAAGCCAATGTGTTCGAGAATTAGGCGTAACTCTTCTATGCCGTACCAACGCAAGTTGAGTTGTTGCATCTCGGTAGCAACAAGAGCGCCCTGATGCCATTGTTCATAGCGAATCAGACTCACTTTGTACTGGTGAAGAAGGTTCACTTCAATGGTTTTCACTTCTACTGTGATCGTATCACCATCGGGTAATGGTACGGTTGATGTTTCTACCGAAGAGGGCTGTGTCACATCGGGCAGAAACAGATCAAAAACGAGCTTGCCTCCAGGTTCCAGGTGTTGAAATAGATTACGCAATGCGTTAATCGACGCCTGTCTGTCTTGGATGAGGAGCAGAGAACCTCCGGGAATGATAATAGCTTCGTATCGATAAGGAAGATCAAGCTTCTCCAGATCGGCAACGAACAGCTCAGGCATGGCCAATGCCCGCTCCTTGCAACGAGAACGGCAGGAGTCGATCATATCTGTTGAGTAATCAAGGCCATCTACTTTCAGCCCAGCTTCAAGCAAAGGAATGAGCACTCGGCCAGAACCAGACATGGCTTCAAGGATACGTCCTTTGCAGCCTCGAAGGTAATGGCGATAGAATTCAATGTCTCCTCCCAAGGAGTGTCCCACGGGTTTCGTTAGATCATAAACGGCGGTGCATAATGGACCATAATAACGGAATGACATGGTATAGGTATCCCCCACATTTAAATGGAATTGATTGAAAACGTGGAAGGGAAGTCATTAAGATTATCCCTTCCGGTAACGGTTGGAATTGGATTTTTCAGAGCAGACTATCATAGGAATCACGCACCTTTTATGTAATATGTTCCAATTATATAATATACGAATCGGTTTGACATGTATCTTCAAAACTCAAACAAATGAATGATATATATCCAAGGAGGCGATACGAGTGGAATCATCATCAAGTGCATTACCGGATATCCGGCAGGAACTTTTGCTTCATGCACCTGTAGAGAAAGTGTGGGAGATGGTCTCGACAGCGCAAGGACTGGGAACCTGGTTCATGCCAGGGAATCTGGAACCCGTAGAAGGTCATGAATTTATATTGGAAGCAGGCCCCTTTGGTCAATCGCCTTGTCAGGTGACGGAGGTCCTTCCGCTACAGAAGTTATCATTTCGCTGGGGGAAAGACTGGACACTGACGTTCCAGCTGCTTGAACTGCTGGAGGGAACAGAGTTCACACTGATTCACAGCGGTTGGGATGCGGATAAACTGACTGAGTTTGGACAGGCTCACGCCATGGTGCGCGAACGTATGGAACAGGGATGGGCCGGGATTGTTCAGAAGCTTGCCCAAGTTGTTAAGTAAAATGAAGAAAACGTCGCTGGATGCAGGCTGAACAGTTCTGGAAAATCTAAGATCAGCCACAAAAATATTAAATTCAACTCCAGGTCGATCCACCCGTTCATTCGAAAGCTGCTCACATTGACACTGAATGAGGATCTGGGACATCAGCCGGAGCAGGAAACAAGCAGGTTATATCAGAACCTGACGAACCAATAAACGTGAGTTCAGGTAGGAGGGTGAGGCATGAAGCTATTCATACACCGTAAAGACTTGCGTACAGATGATCTGGCCGCGTTCGATTATTTGCGGGAACACCAAGAAGAGAGTGTGCATGTTCTCATCTATGATTCATTCCTCCTGCGGCAAGGCCGAGAGAAGGAACACAGCGGTGTGAATTTCAGGCAGCATGCAGCGGAATTAGGCAGACAGCATCTTGAAGCCAAACGAAAACTGCATGTTGCTTATGGCAAACCGGCTGAAGTGGTTGAATTCATCCTGAACGAATTCAAAGGTGAGATTGACGAGATTGTGGCCCATCGAGATATGACGCCCTATGCAATCGAGCGGGATAGGGCCATACGCAAAGTCAGTGAGGCAAGCGAGGTTACGTTCACACAACTGACGGATCATCTGCTGATGGATCTGAATGGATTTGCCCATTTTACAGGCAAGTCGGAGCCATATAAGGTATTTGCGGCTTTCCATCGGCGGTGGGTGGAATTCATGAATGAACATCCCAATCCTCCTTCGGCAACAACGGTTGCAGAGTTGAAAGTAAGTGATCGTCAGATTGAATGGCCGGATGCGATGAGGGTACCTCCAGAGTTGCTGGAGTCCAGTGGTTCGGATGATGAGGACCCGCATCTTCTGCTGGATCAATTCTTATCGGATCGAATTGCTGAATACGGTGATCATCGGGATGAATATGAGGCCTACGAACCAAGCCATCTCAGTTCTTACGTGGCTGTGGGGGCTGTATCCATTCGCAAAATGTATGATGCGGCGAGTCGCACCGCAGAAGCGGGGGAATGGATCAGGCAGTTGTGCTTTCGCGACTTCTATCTGTATCGAGCGGTCTATGAGAGTCACTATTTTACATATGAAAAGGTGTACGATCTCTCGGCTCTCCATGATGATCACTTTGAACGGTGGTGCAAGGCGGAGACAGGCATTCCGATTATTGATGCAGCGATGACGGAACTGAATGAAACTGGACATATGCCGAACCGTCTGCGGATTCTCACGGCGATGTTTCTCACCAAAAACCTGCAATGCCCATTCACCTTGGGCGAAGCCTATTTCAGGCGCAAGCTGCGTGACTATGACAATATTCAGAACCGCGGTAACTGGTTATGGTGTGCCTCCCTTGGTGAGAATGCAGCACCGTATTTTCGGGTGAACAATCCGGTAACACAATCCGAGAAATATGATCCGCAAGGTGATTATATTCGCAAGTGGTTGCCTGAATTGAAGGATCTGCATAGCAAGGACATCCATCAGCCGCGCAAGGATGCCATTGTTGATCTGAAGGCATCGAGACAGGCAGCTATTGACGTGTATAAACAGATTCTGGCGAGTCGTGGGAAGTAGACTCAGTCAGGGGCGGATTCATGCCCAAATCCAAATTTACCATTCTCATCCGGTTGATCCAACAATCATTTGGTTGAGAGCAGGATGATCCACAGACCGCGTACTCGCGGTCTTTTTTACATATATAGACATGAAAATAGTGTGAAATGTGTTGAAAATTTAGGAATTGTTAAGAAAATGGACTACCCATCTTAAGCATTATGGCTTTTAATAGAAAGAGAGCTTTATTGTATTAAGTCATATCTGACATATTGACGAACACATGAAGGAGAAACGTAAACATGAGTGAAACACTGAAAAGAGAGCGAATTCCAGAGCTGAATCTGGTGCGTGCCATGGCAATTATCGGTGTACTGTGCGTGCATTCCACGTCCTATGCGACGGTGGACATGACGGGTTCAGGCTACTACTGGCTGTACAACTTTATTAATATCTTTATGAAATATGGTACGCCAACCTTTATTTTTATGAGCAGTTTTGTACTGTTTTATAACTATTATTCCCGTCCCCTGGACAAGAAACTCGTAAGTAACTTTTACAAGAAAAGATTTGTATACATTTTGCTTCCGTATTTCCTGTTTTCATTGATGTATTTTGTTATCCTGCATTTCACGCATTATCAGGGCCGACCGTTCGGCGAATCTGCAGTAAGTTTTATTACGAAATTGTTTACGGGCAAAGCATATACGCATCTGTACTTTGTGTTTATTAACATGCAATTCTATCTGTTATTCCCATTGGTGTTATGGCTGCTCAAGAAGTATCCTTCCGTGGTGAAATGGTCTGTACCGATTGGATTATTGATTCAATGGGCATTCATCGTAAGTAATAAATATGGGTTCCAGGTACCCAATAAGGGAAGCTGGGCGTTTTCGTACTTTTCCTATTTCATGCTTGGGGCATTTATCGGGGTGTATTTCCCTAAAATCAAGCAATGGTTCGTTATCAGTCGGGCCAATGCAACCAAAGGGCGCGTAGCTTCATGGATTCTGCTCTGGGCGGTATGGATCATTGCCGGACTTGGCCATGTGTACATCTATTATCAGCTGCGTCTGAAGATCGCAACGTATAACACACTGTGGTATGAATTCTTCTGGAATGTGCATACCTTTGCTTGTGCGCTGGTGCTCATCCAGATCTCATATCTGCTCTATCGCAAAGGGCCATCGCTGATCGTCAAACCGCTGAATCGGCTTGGGGCACTGTCCTTTGGGATCTATCTGATTCATCCATTCTTCCTGCTGGTGTATCGGAATTATCCACCGCAAACAGGAGTATCGTGGTTAGTGCATCTGTGGTATGCCGGAGGATTCGGTGTAGCTCTGATCGCTTCGTGGATTGTCGTTGGATTGACGGCAAGATTTGTTCCATATGCATGGGTCATCTTTGGCAATCTGCCAAAACCCAAACCACGTCTGGTCCCACAACAGAACTCGGGCCAACTGGACGTTTGATAAGATGTATTTCCAACACAGGAATAATAAACCGTTTCTTGGTCGACCTTAGGGGAGAGCAGGGAGCGGTTTTTTCGTCTATACAGTTATGCTGGATGTGGGGAACGAGTGTTTCTTTTTCATGTATGAGGGGTAATCATAAGGCGGAACGATAATACATTATGGATAACAGGATTAAGGTGAATATAATGACAACATGCGAAAAATGCGGGAGACCGATGCAAGATATATTGGAATATGTGGAACACATTCTTCACGAATGCAGTGAACAGACACAGGAGTACAATTCGAAAGATTATCAGGCCTATGGCCATGAGGGTGTTCACGAGCAGATGTGATACAATAGAAAGAAACCGGATTCATTCGGAACCGAGGTGACAACATGGAGACGGGGCCAGCCCCTTTCCGGCAAGGAAAGACGGAACAAGAAACGCGATTGACCAAGACATGTATGTATTGCGGACAACAGCGGTCGATGTCCGAATTCCGGCGCAGAACCGGAAAGCGGGCAGGCCCCGGAGCCAGACGGGGAGCCTGTCGCAGCTGTCGCCAGCTCGGTGGACAGGCTGATTATGATACCGGTTCAAGCATGAACGGGCAAATGAATGAACGGATGGAGCGTCAACAGGATGGCTTGGAGACCCGTGAGGTTACTGACAGGCCGTCTGCCTCAGCGAAGAATGAACGAGAGCGGACTACTCATGTGAAGCAGGGATCTGCTTCCACGACTGAGCCGATGAGAAGTATAGATTCTTCGCCATTGGCAGAGTCATCTTCTGCAGAGGATGGACATCACGAACATGCTGACTTGGTGACTTCTTCAGGAACCTCTTCCTCGGGCAACCGGAAGAAGAGGAGAAGACGCCGGAAGAGCAAACGTGCAGAGATTCTCACGGGCAACGAGCAAGCGGAGACGAGCTTAGAGCGTGATGGCTTGGCAGGTGAGTTCTTGGTTGATGATCCACAGCCAGGCGAGCGCTGGCGTGGGGAAGGGCATTCGCAGGGCCGTGCTGCTGCGAATGATAAGGGCATTGCACAGCGGGCTGGCGCGCGAGCAGCCGCTGCAGATCAGGCCGCCGAGCAGACCGCGGCGGCCCAAGCTCTGCTGCCGGTTGAGCCGCAAGGCCAGGCAGCAGAGCCCATGGCTGCGGCTCAACCGACCGCAGCCAAGCGCAAGCGCAAGCGGCGCCGCAAGCGTGCTGCCGCGCTCGTGCCCGGCGCAGGGCAGGCCCGCAGCGTAGCTGCTGAGGCCCATGCGCCGGCCCTGAGCGACCGTGGCGATGCCACCACGGTCGCTGTACCTACGGCGGCGGAGGCACAGCCTGCCGCCACCGGGCGCGAGCCTCGGCAAGCGCTGGGGGCTGCTGCGGAGGCAGGGCCTCCTGCGCCCGTGCGCCAGCCTGGCTCGCCAGGGTCCAAGCCGCGCCAGGCGCGCAAGGAGCGTGCGCCCAAGGCGAGCGGCGAAGACGCTGCCCGTGGTACAACCGGGCAGCGTCCCGCGCATGCCAGCCGTAGTCACGCAGCTGGCATGGATGGCCGTCCCCGCCGCCAGACGCCGGCGACCCCGGTGGCCATCGACCCGGAAGATCCGGCTTCGCTCCGGACCAACCGACAAGGCATGGTACGGATGCGCGGCAAGACGGACAAGGGCAGACGTTGGCATCAGGAAGTGGACATGGAGCTTGCGGTCACGCTGGTGAAGGAAAAAGCGGCTGTGGTGGTCAATCGATACACGATTCGCCGATTGTTCAGCAACAAGGATTTCAAGCGGTATATTTTAACCCGGGATCACTACACCTGTTACTTCTGTGGATCGTATGGAGATACGATTGACCATCTGCTGCCGCGTGCCAAAGGTGGGCATACCACACCGCTCAACTGTGTCTGCGCCTGCAATCTGTGCAACCAGTCCAAAGCAGCGATGGATGCCGAAGAGTTCATGCGTTCAGGCATTCCGGAATGGAATGCTGCACATCAGGCGGAACTGATTGAGTTGGAAATGCAGGAGGCGCAGCTGGAATAAGGATAATATGCCCCCAAAGATGGAATCGGGGCTTCGATATGAAGAGCACATCAAGACCACAGAGGTCGAGGTGTGCTTTTTTTGATTCCGGTGGGAAGTCAGTTCGCTGTGCAATAATTTCTTCAAATTGACAACGATGTTCATCGAAGATGTACGTTATACTGGGAGGAAGATTGATTAAACGGATTCGACATTCGTCTGAATGATGAAGTTGCGTGTGGAATAACCAACACTAGAAAGTAGACTGTACAGATTGGATGGATGCAGATGACCCCCGCAGCATTGGACATTATGTCATATATTACGGAAGAAAATATTCGTTTCTGGCTGGAGAAGTTTCGCTCCTTGGGCCCGTTACCGGGAATTTTGCTTACATTTATGAAATCATTTGTACCGCCGCTTCCAACGCTGTTGATTGTGGGCGTGAACGGTGCGGTATACGGTCTGTGGGCAGGTTTTTTATATTCATGGATCGGCATGGTACTCGGTTGTACCGTTACGTTCCTGATCGTACGGGAGATCGGGAAATCCGCTTTTGTGGAACGATGGGCTCGCAAACCTCGTGTGCAACGCAGCATGGTATGGATTCGAAGGAATGCATTCAGTTATGTTTTTCTGCTGAGTATCTTCCCGGTAGGTCCGTTTGTCATTATTAATGTGGCAGCAGGTATCGCGCGAATGCGATTGTTATCCTTCCTGCTTGCGGTGGGCTGTGGTAAAGCAATCATGATCTTCTCTGTTACGTATATCGGTTCCAATGTGGAACAATTTCTGGAGCACCCTATACGCTGGGTAGGCGTATTACTGTTTATTGCGATATCCCTGTGGGCAAGCCGCAAACTGGAGCGACACTTTACCCGGTCATCGTCAGATCGCGAAGATGTAAATGATCTGAATCAACCCGTGGGAAAGTCCATTTCATCATAAATAAAGAATGATCAGTGTGCAGATATAGATTTCTGGCCGTATTCACGTTAGCTCGAAGGAGGACCAGCATGAATGATGATATCTATGCATTCAGTCGAACGATAAATCGTATGAGTGAAGATGAACTTCGTTCACTACTGCGTGTGCTCTATATGAAATCAGCACATGTGGTCAAACAGCAGAAAAAGCAAGGCGAAAAGGTGGATTTTGCGGACACGGTACAGTCCCTGTTTCGGAATATGGATACCCCTTTTGATCTTGGGCGGTTGGAGGAACAGGCTCTCGCCGAGGTCGAAAAACCAAATGAGATCCATATTACGTTTGGAGAATCGCCTCTGAGCAGTCTGAAAATGGGGATGAGTACATTACCTGATCAGGAAAAACGGAGCTTTTTCTCCATGGATGATGATTATGCTATAGGGCCGTTAGGTGATCTGACCCATCGTGCAGAATTGCAACGCAGGCATCTCTGGCTGACCGAACGAATGTGTCTCAGTGACCGTGAGGCATATGCCTTGCATGAACTGGAATCATTATTTGAGCTTAACTCCACAATACAGTCTCTTGATTCCAAGACGTCAATCACCATCTGGTATTCGAATAATGCACATGAGAAGACGGGATTGCTCTATGCCATGCATCTATTGCGCAGCAGTGAGAGTCCCATATATCTTATGGAGACGAGTGGCTTATATCAGCAATTATTCAATAATCCTGACGTTCAATACGATGTGCTCCATACAGGTGAAATTCTTCCGGAGAAGCTTCTGGCGATGTGGCAGGTCTGCTTTGAACAAGAGCCGCTGTCCAAGGAAGAACGCCTCAAACTGGAACAGGATTGGCTGGAACTTTCGGTACAGCCCGGACAACTGCGTATGATGGAGAATGGCGAGATTCGGAGTTTGCCTGAAGATGCGTTGGACGAGTACATTATGCAGAAGGTAAGGGAACTGACACCGAACTGGGAGCCAGGCAAGTATATCCGAGCAGCTCGTATTGTGGCTGAGGTGATTGGTACGAGCAGTCAGCATATAAGTGCTGCGTTCGTGGAATACCGGCTACGACAACTGGTGCTGCAAGGCCAACTTGAAATGGATGGAAAGCCACTTGCAATGAGGTATTACAGTGTTCGGCTTGCCGAGCACTGAAAGGGACTAAGGCTGAAACGCACAGATAGAAAACAAGCGACGAGATCGCAAAGTTTGAAATAAGACGGAAGACATGAGCAGTTCCTTGCGCATACAGGAAGATGATCACGAAGTGTCTCCGATACCAGCTGTTCAGACTAACACTTAAATAGACTGTACTCCGGCATGATTCTCCTACTTGTCCGGGGAACAGTCTATTTGTTTCTCGTTTAAGTACTGAACCAACTTCGCCTGTGCATTGTCCAATAGTATTCTTTTCTTTATTCTCTTCATATCGGTTATGACTTCTTCCCACTCCAGATTTCGATTAGTGGCCCATCCTGCCCATAGACCGGATCGGTATCCGGAATCGGAACTTCTCGGATTTCTTGAAGAGCCTTGTGTCGCTCGCCTTCCTCACCTGTGCGTGTGTTGTAACTCATGCCGCCTGGATAGGCACCGGCGATACGAAAGTCGGCGCTAGACTCCAGACGTTTATGCCCTGTACCAGCGGGAAGTACAACAACGTCGCCTGTTTGAAGGTATACCTTCTGTCCGTTTTCCCCGCCTAGAATCAGCTTCACGAATCCACTCACCACAGCAAGAGCCTCATGAGCATTACTATGATAATGATGATAATTGAACACACCATTCAACCAGCTGTTTCCCCACCCATTACGGTTCAGCAACGATTCTGCATGAAGAGCCTCTTCTGCCCATACGTTCTTATACAAAAGCACAGGCAGGGTCGGATGATTAGGAATTGCACCGTTATCCTGAAGAAATAACGTCTCTATGTTTTTTTTCCATTCATTCATCTCATATCACCTCTTCTATAAATTACCCGCGAACCACAAGTGTGAACAAAAATTTGTAAAATGATAAAACATGTACCATCTTAAGTCACAGTCAGCACATCAAACTCTAAAACACGAGAAACGCAAATTATCGATATGGCAAGATACGCAGTTCCAGCAGTATAGAACGCACAAAAAAAGCCAGGGAAGGGTGTATTGAGTAACACCGTCCTTGGCTTTTTTGCGCCTCCGTCTCATCTTCAGTTTTCCTCCGAATACGGACGGTTAGGCTATTTTAAAACGATCTATTGCACGAAATCTTCGTGCTTTCTGACTTTGCATCAATAGGATCTAGTGATCTTTTTTAACGTCGGCAATTTTATCCTGCACTGCACCTTTGGCTTTGTCTTTCTTACCCTCAGCCTGAAGGGATCTGTTATTGGTTGCATTACCGATCTGATCCTTCACTTCGCCTTTGGCCTTGTTTTACGCCTGCTTTGATTTTATCGCCAGTTGAATCACTCATATCGAACATCTCCTTCGTTCCTAGTGTAGTCCTTATTAACCGGGATGTCCGCATTCTAAACGTTCACTATTTCATGGCGGTCAGAATTTGTTCTGGATATTCTGTCAGAAATGATCTGTACGAAGAGTCAGTATAAGTATAGGCATTGCTTAATCGCGTGCTTCATTAAAGGAATGAGAGGATGTTATGATATGAGCAATTATATTGGAAATGGTGCGTATTGCTACGCCAATTCAGCTTCAATGCTGCTGTCGTCCATTGGAGAAAAGATAGATCCCGGTCTGCTTGAAACCATCGGTGGCTTTTCCCTGGGAGCTTTCCGCACGCAGGAAGACCTTCTATTTTTTGATGACTGTACCTCCAGTCCTGATCTGGCCATCAGCAAGGCGATGAGCATTCTGGGATTTAGTGTACGCGAAAGTGTGCAAGCACGGGGTACGGAGATGCCTGTAGATGAGCTAAGAGAGGCTTTGAAGCAGGGCCCTGTAATGATGGGTCCGCTGGATATGGGCAAACTCGTCTACAATCCCAACTCTCCCAACCTGGGTGGTTGCGATCATTATGTAGTGGCGCTCAATATGAAGGGCGATGAAATTTGCCTGCATGACCCGGCGGGATTCCCCAATGTCCTCCTGACACTGGATAAACTTGAGGAAGCATGGAAGTCTGAATTCCCATGGAGTAGTGGTGTGTATCGACGATGGTGGAGTCCTGAACGCATTGAACATCCTGATCTGGAGGAGATTAACCGCCGGGCTTTTACTTGGTTCAAATCAACCCTTACAGAACAGACCCATGATATCGCTGCACAGGAAGGACGAACCGGAGCTTCAGCCATTCTGCATAAGGCGGAACAGGTTCGTGCTGGAGCAATCGATGGTAATGAGTGGGCTCATTATGTGTATTTTGCTCTGCCAGTAGGCGCGCGTCGTGCCCATGATTATGGTTTGTTTTTTAAAACAATCCATCCTGACCTTTCTGCTTTGAAATACGCACAATCCCGCCAATTCGGGGAATGCCAATCCCGCCTTGTCTCTCGGAACTGGGAGGCTGCTGCGACAATCATGGTGGCACTCGCGGAGACGGAAGCGATGATCGAAGCTTCTATTTTGAAGATGGAGTAATGAAAGTGAAGCGACGCTATAAGAAAGGGAGATATACATGGAGGGATTAACTAACAATCGCAGGCCAGGGGAAGATGAGACATTAGAGGATCGGCAAAAGGAGCCGGACATCGTGCTTATCCAACGAGCCCAAACGGGGGATACAGAGGCCTTTGGAGAGTTGATTCACCGTTACCGTGGGCAATTGTTTCGTTATGTACGATCACTTACGTATGATTCTTATCTCGCAGAAGACATTTTACAGGATGGGCTTATTCGTGCGTTCATTCATATGGGACAGCTTCAGAATGCTGAGCGTTTTATGGCCTGGATGCAGCGCATTATGCGTAATCAGGCGTACTCACATATGCAGCGCCAAGAGCAGCAGCGGGAACAACATTTTTCTTCGTTCTTTGCATTTGGATTTGGAGCCGATGATGCCTCATGGAGCGATCAAGACTCGCTCGACATGACGCTGAATCATCTTTTGAATGACACAAATCGGAGATCGCAGGAGACAGGCTATGATCCGTATCAAGCTGTTGCTCAGCAGGAAATGAGGAACAATCTCCACAGGCTGTTGGGTTGTCTGAATGAAAGAGAACAACAGGTCTTCACATCATATTGGATGGAGCAGCTGTCACCGCAAGAAATAGCCTACAAGTTCAATCTGACAAGTGCCAATGTGTATCAAATTCTGTCCCGTTCACGTAAAAAAGTGTCTCAGCTTCATATTCATTTATCTGTAGAAGAAATGCTGGCAGAGTGGAATTCACTCGGGCAAAATCGAGTGACTCTGGAGGAACCCCTTTCGTTTCGGGCTCCCCAAACCTGGAACTCGGCAGCAGCATCCATTCACGAGATGTTAGGTTATATCGGTCCATCTCCGTCTCTCCCCATGGTTATGGGGATGGGTGGACTTTCTTTTCGTCTGACCATCCTGCCTCAGGACATACATATCGCTGGACCCACCGCCTATAACTTCAAAGATGTGCTTACCAGAGGATTGCAATATATGGGTTATCGTTCCCATGCGGTTGAGGCTTTGGCGAGCGAAGCGGGGCTCAATGCCAATCTGGTCGATCCTTCGATGCTAGAGGAGAAAGCGAAGGGGAAAAGGCTGCTAAATCCAAGGCTTGTTCGGGCCCTCTCCCTGATACGTTACTCCATTCATCGGGGAATTCCGGCTGTGGTATGGGACCTGAATATTCCCGAATTCGGATTGATCTATGGTTACGATGATGCAGCCCGGACCCTATACGGTACAGATTTCATTAAATCAGGAGCAATTCCCTATGATCATGTAGGTCGGGGTGTGAATCAGGAAGTATTTGTACTGGCGGCGGAATCAGATGGTATGATACGAGAAATGAACCTGCGCGCAGCACTGACAGCTGTTTTGGCTCATTATCGTGGGGAGGATACGAGTACCTTGCCGAATACGGTCAGTGGTTTGGCTGCCTATGCGGTATGGAGAGAAGCCCTAGAATATAGACGGGTAGAACCGAATGGTCACGCCTATAACATTGCGGTTTTGTGGGATGCAAGACGTTATGCAAGTGAGTTTTTCAAAGAACTTTCTCTAAAGTGGGCTTTGACTCCCCGCTATTCCAGCTTGCTTCCATTCTGTCTTCGGGCTGAAGAGTTATATCGAATCATGTCCCAAAGGTTAAATACACTCGCGGTATTATTTCCTTTTCCAGATGGAGGACTGCCTAATGAGAAGCTTCATGCCGATCAGGCTATCTCGATACTTCTGGAAGTGGAGGAGTTGGAACGAGCCGCCGTCGTTGTAATAAAAGCGTTGCTTGAAGGAATGGCTCAGCATTCCCCAGAAATAGTTATGGTGTGGCCTAAATGATCCAATCGGGCGAATAGTAAAGCAAATATCAGGAGGCAGGACGATCCGTCAGGCCTTCTTTGTGTCTTTTTTGCTTTCATGCCAGAATAGGTTCATACTTGAACAAGAAATGATGTCATTTCAGGAATAAGGCTGCACCCCTAGCTGCATAATAACGATAGTGACCAATTTCGTTGCGCGAGATTATTGGATTTGGAAAACAATTCCTGTGCATATCGATAAACCAATCCTTCCTTGTGTACATATCGCACATCTGGTCATATGTGATCTTGTCTTAATACCATATGTGGTAGGAATACGGATCTTGGACAGGAAGATCGGCAGCGTTAGCTTGCCTGCATGGCTTGACAAAAAAATCGATTTTGTTACAATGTTCACAATATATTCACAAGTGTAAAAAATTTCTTTTTCATGTTCATGTGTAAGAGGTGTAATATAAGGGTATAGAGTTCGGTTTCGGCCTGCTTGTCGTTTTGTGCGTCAACACATGTTGTCCGCAATAGATCCAAGATACAATGCATGATATGGGAGTGGCCCTGAGCTACGCTCATCCTATTGTGTGAAATTTGGTACATTTAAATGTATTCGATGTATTTTGTGGTTCGGCTCTGCTTGACAGGCATCATGAAAGTCGCGGACTTCTATCCCAAAGTAAAGGAGGACTTTCTCTTATGTCACAATCGCCTACTCAACAAGAGGTGCCAGTTACAGAAGGTGCCAACGTTTCCGAGCGCCAGTCCTTGGACGTTCTGGATCAACTGATGAAGCCTGAGGTACAGGAGTCTTTAACCGTTCTGGTGGAGAACCTGCCTAAATTGGCTGAAATGGTTACTGCTATGACAAAAGCTTATGACTTTGCACAAAGTGTAGCAACAGACAAAGTTCTGATCAGCGACACAATGAGCGCAATGGGCGAGTTCGCTAAGCCTGTTGTAGACAAAGCTAAAGGTGTAGCTTCTGCTGCCATCGAAGCCAATGATCGTGCGCAAACAGAGCAAACTTCAGTTGGCTTGTTCGCCATGCTGAAAATGCTCAAAGATCCAAACGTACAACAATCGCTTCGTTTTGCTCAATCTTTCCTGAGCATCCTGAACGAGCGTCAACAAACGAAACGTTAAGACTTAGAAGAACGGAGGATGGATATGTCGAAGCAAATTTTGATCTTGGGTGGAGGATACGGCGGTCTGTTGACTGCATTGACTGCGCGTCAATACTTGTCTCCGGAAGAAGCGACAATTACTGTCGTGAACCGTTACCCTACACACCAAATTATCACGGAACTGCACCGTCTTGCAGCGGGAAGCATTGCTGAGCAAGCAGTTGCTCTTCCACTCGAAAAATTGCTGCGTGGCAAAAACGTGAACTTGAAAATCGATACGGTGGATACAATCAAGCCGGACGAGAAGAAAGTTCTGATGACCAGCGGCTCCACATACTCTTACGATGCACTCGTCGTTGCCCTGGGCAGCGAAACGGCATTCTTCGGAATTCCGGGATTGCAAGAGTACAGCTTCACGCTCAAATCGGTTAGCGATGCAAACCGTATTCGTGCACACGTTGAAGCGCGTCTTGATGCGTACAAACAGTCCGGCAACAAAGCAGACGCTACGTTTGTTATTGGTGGCGGCGGCTTGACAGGTATTGAACTTGTTGGCGAATTCGCTGACCTGCTTCCTGCAGTATGTCAAGAAAAAGGCATCGACTTCAAAGAAGTATCCCTGTACACAGTTGAAGCAGGTCCTTCCATCCTGGCAGGATTCCCGCCAGAGCTGGTTGAGCGTGCTAAATCAAGTCTTGAGAAACGTGGCGTTAACTTCATCGTTGGCGTAGCGATTACCGAGATGAAAGAAAACGAAGTTCTGCTGAAAGACGGCAGCTCCATCCCTACGAACACACTCGTATGGACAGGTGGCGTACAAGGCAACGCGGTTGTTGCTAACAGCGGAATTGAAGTGGATCGTGGCCGTGCGAAAGTTACGGAAGTTCTGCAATCTACTTCTCACAAAGACGTGTTTGTTGCTGGTGACAGCGCAGTGGTCTTCCCTAGCGAAGGCGCTCGCCCTTACCCTCCAACAGCACAATTGGCTTGGCAAATGGGTGAAACCATTGGTCACAACCTGGGCGTAATGTTCAAAGGTGGCGCAATGGAATCCTTCACACCAGTATTCTCCGGTACGCTGGGAAGTCTGGGTCGTAAAGATGCTGTCGGCATGATCGGTGGCAACCAGACTCGTCTGAAAGGTCTGCCTGCAACCATGATGAAAGAAGCAAGTAACATCCGTTACCTGGCTCATATTCACGGTTTGTTCGCACTGGCTTACTAATCTTAATGCCATTCAAGGGCGCCCTTTTGGGCGTCTTTTTTGGTTGTGGCCGTTACAAAGAATCACAGATATTCAGATGTGAAAAAGGTGCGGCAGAAGTGGTCGATGTGAGGTCGCGTATAAACCACATAGGGTATATAGCATATTAATGGGACAACGGAAGACTTCACATTTCATAGATGTACTGAACGGATATGAACCTGGAAGCCGGCGCTTAGAAGCGCCGGTTTTCGTTTAAATTATAGGATGAGCATCTCTAAATAAAAGGAACGGGGAGCCGCAACAAGCAGCCCGTTCAACCGAGAGGAGACATGACGTATGAACGTATTCGTTATAGGAGCAAATGGACAAATCGGCAAGTTTGTGGTGGAGCAGCTGGTACAGGAAGGCAAGCATAAAGTCACTGCTATGATCCGCAAACCGGAACAGGGGGACGCACTGAAAGAACTCGGTGCCGATGTAGTAATCGGTGATCTGGAGGGTAGTGTTGAGGATTTGGCTGAAGCAATGAAGGATCAACATGCGATTGTGTTTACGGCGGGTTCTGGCGGATCTACCGGTCAGGACAAAACACTGCTTATTGATCTCGACGGTGCGGTGAAAACGATGGAAGCCGCAGAGCAGCGAGGAATCTCCAGATATATTCTGGTCAGTGCGTATGGCGCAGATCAACGGGTGAAATGGTCAGAGTCCATCAAGCCTTATTACGTGGCGAAACATTATGCGGATCGTGCATTGTTTGCAAGTGATCTGAATTACACGATTATACGTCCCGGTGGTCTGAAGAATGAACCGGGCACAGGCAAGATTGCAGTTGGAACCGATCTGGAGCCGGGAAGCATCCCGCGTGAAGATGTGGCCCGCGTAATCGTGGCTTCTTTGCAGGAAGAGAAGACGTACCGGATGGCCTTTGATCTGATTGCCGGGGAGCATCCGGTTGATGATGCCTTGGGCAAATTGTAGATGTTATTGTAAGATAACAGGAGAATGAAACGATGGGGATGAGGGGGAGCGCTGCATGAATGAAGCCGTGCTGGTCATAGAGGATGAGCCCAAAATAGCACGTCTGCTTGAACTGGAATTACAGTATGAGGGATATCAGGTGGGCAAGGCAGGCAGTGGAACAGAAGGGTTGGAGAAGGTTGCGGAAGGACAGTGGGATCTGATTCTGCTTGATGTGATGCTGCCTGGTCTGAGTGGAATTGAGGTATTGCGCCGAGTTCGGGCCAAAGATGCTACGATTCCGATCATTATGCTCACTGCCAAAGATTCCGTGGAAGATAAGGTATCTGGTCTGGATCTCGGAGCCAATGACTACATCACCAAGCCGTTTCAGATTGAAGAATTACTAGCCAGAGTTCGGGCCGCATTACGGCTTAGTGCAGTGGCGTCTGTTGTTTCTTCCGCATCTTCGTCTACACCTGCTGATACAGGGAATGACTCGTCTGGGCATAAGGATGAAGCTGAGGCGGGCTGGTTGACGGCTGCAGGGTTGAAACTGAATGAAGGAACGCGGGAGGTATCCCGAGATGGCGTGCCCATTGAACTTACTCCGCGTGAGTTCGACCTATTGGTGTATCTGCTTCAGAATCAACGTCAGGTGCTCAGTCGTGACCAGATTGTGCAGGCCGTGTGGGGATACGATTATTATGGAGATACCAATGTGGTGGATGTGTACATCCGTTATGTGCGCAAAAAGGTGGATAACGGATTCACACCGCCATTAATACATACCGTACGGGGCGTTGGATACGTCCTGAAGGAACAGTTATGAGCCTGCGCAGTAAAATCTACGGATATTCGTCTGTATTATTTGCTGTGCTGTTAATCGCGGTGAACCTGTCGGTCTACATCGTGTTTGAACGGATGTCGATTGATAACGAGGTTAATCGGGTGGAAGCAGAAGCGGAGTCTATTGTCAAAGGAGTACGTCAGTCTGCCGGCTCCATTCCGCCGGACGACTTGCTGCGGGCCTACGCCCCTGTGAACGGCATGCTTCGGATCGTTAATGAAGACGGCACCAGTTCCCCGGTGACGACAACATCAGCCTCCGAGCAGCTGAGCAAGCTGCCCTATAAGTACGAAAGTGAGAAGAAATCGGAGTATACCCAAGTGGAACAGATTGGGTATGTATGGGTTTCAGTCCCGGTCATCTGGCCAGATGGCGAAGTAGTGAATGTGCAGGTCACCGAGAGTGTAGCAGAGACGGAGAACCGTCTGTCTGTACTGCGAACCGTGCTTGTGGCGGTTACGATTATTGCTCTCATTCCAGCCATTATCTCCAGCCGGATTCTGGCGAATCGGATGACCAGACCGATTCAGCAGATGACACGTACGATGAGTGACATTCAGTCCAGCGGCCAATTCAAGCGTCTTCCACTGGAGGAAGGATCGAAGGATGAACTGAAAACGATGGGACAGACATTCAACCGGATGATGGACCTGCTCGAATCCAACTTTGAACGTCAGGAGCGATTCGTCTCGGATGCATCCCATGAGCTCAAAACACCGCTGACCATTATTGAGAGTTATGCCAGTCTGCTGCAGCGGCGAGGAAAAGAGCGGCCCGAGGTATTTGATGAAGCGGTGGAAGCGATTCTGTCCGAATCTGTTCGCATGCGAGAGATGACCGAGCAACTGCTACTGCTCGCGAAGCAGCCAGAGCAGTGGAATGTGCAGTTAGAGCGTGTGGATATCACAAGACTGGCAACAGACTCCACACGTGCGTTTCGCGAAGCCTATCACCGTGAAGTCCGGTGTGAAGATCCAGGTCCAATCTGGGCGATCAGCGATGAGAGCAAGCTGAAGCAGTTGTTATTTATTTTGCTGGATAATGCCCGTAAGTATAGTGAAGATGCGATTGAAGTCAGGCTGGAAGCCAAGGGACAAGAGTGCCGTATTCGGATCGTGGATACTGGGATTGGTATGCGGGAGGACGAGCTGGAGAAGGTATTTGACCGATTCTACCGGGTTGATCCGGCCAGAACACGCAGCTTGGGCGCAAGCGGTTCAGGTCTGGGGTTATCTCTTGCCAGAGAACTTGCAGGTGCAGTAGGGGCCCGAATTGAACTGACCAGCACCGAGGGTGAAGGCACCGAAGCTTCGATTATTTTGCCCCTATCGGTTCATCTCGGACCGCTCTCATGAAATTCTCATTCTTCTCTTATATACTATATAAACTGAACTAAAGATTGTTCACACTGACACTACGATGACAGAACAACCTTCCAATCGCTGTTATCCCCAGATTTTTTGATTCCCTTTTCTCAAGGGGAAAATCCGGGGATAAAGGCGAACGCTTTGCTTTTTCAGGTTATTTCTGTCCTCTCCGTTACTGTGTAAAAGATTAGTTCATTTTATGAGTAGCCATTGGAAACTAAACTCAGACCGAATATATAACAGATGAACTCGGGCTATGGGGAGAGCTATAAGGGGGAAATGTGATGACAGAGCATGAGCAGCGACCACCGGAAATGAAACGGGAAGAACAAGGGAACAGCGGATGGGCAAAATCGCGAAGATCCATATGGTGGGGTGCAGGGCTTCTCGTTGTGCTGATTGTGGTAGCTGCTGCTTGGTGGAAGCCGTGGCAATCGACTGGTGTGGTACTTACGGCAGATGCGGCAGCCCAATCCGTGCTGGATCAATATCCAGGCGAGATTGTGAATTCCACGTTGAAGGACAGGACGTATATCATGCAGCTCCGTTCGGAGACCGGACTATATGATGTGCAAGTGGATGCCGTTACAGCCACTGTGAATTCCATCAAACGACTGGAGTCCAACCCGCAAGCGGAAGAGAAGACGTTATGGAGTCGCGAGCAGATCAAGACGGCGTTGTTAAAACAACAAACGGATAACCAATTGGTTTCGCTTGAACTTGTGGAACAAGAGGGCAGTCCGGTATACAACGCGGTAGTGAAGGCAAAGGATAACAGCCGTGAAGAACTCACGATTGATCCATATACCGGAGAGACGATATCCTCCAAAACAATAGCAGCACCGACAACTGAACCGACCAAGGAAGATCCTAAGCCTCAGTTTCTGGGCGAAAAGCAAGCGAAGCAGAAGGCACTTGCCGAGGTCCCGGGGGAAGTGGATGACATTGAACTGCGTGGAACCAATAGTGGCAATCCGTATTACCTGGTTGAAATTGATCTGGAGGATGGCCGGGAGGCCATTGTGCAAGTGAATGCCATCTCGGGAGCGATTCGTTCCGTGACTTGGGATGAGGACGAGGATTAACACTTGTACAGAAATCCATTGAATATAGAGTTCCACCTTGTTGAACAGATGATTCCTAATTTAGGGGTCATCTTTTTCATTTATTTTAGATTACATGCATAATGAACACCAGTTAAATGAGTACTCTCCTCATTTTCTCATCAAATTCTAATCTAACTCTCGCTGATCTCTCATTCCTGCAGGTTATTCTATACATGTAGACGAGAACGAAAACAACAAACGAGGAGATGAATGATGATGATGAACAAACATAAACTTTGGATTGGTAGCTTGTCAGCAGCCGTATTACTTGGTGGATCAGCCGTAGCGGCTAGCGGGAATGTGAACGGACAATCGGTGCAAACTACACCAACATCAACAACGCAATCTGTAACACAGAATCAGAACAGCACAGGCAAAATGCTGAATGCATCACAAGCAAAAGCGCTAGCGTTGAAAGCAGCCGATGGTAAAGTGGATGACGTGGATCTGGAGCGTAGAAACGGCCAAACGTTCTATGAAATTGAGATCGACAGAAAAGGAACCCATGATGTTGTCGTTCGTCTGGATGCCTACACAGGTAAAATCCTTGCAGTCGTGAATGATGAAGACTACGATGACGACGAAGATTATCAAGGTACTGTAACAGGCAACACATCTAACACCTCTGCTTCCAAGCAGGTCAAACTGACGGCATCCCAAGCTTCAAACATTGCATTGAAGCAGGTGACAGGTGGTAAAGTAACCAAAGTCGAGCTGGATCATGATGATGGTCGTTATGTGTATGAGATCGAGCTGAGAACCGCTCAAGGTGAAGCGGATGTAGATATCGATGCCAACACAGGCAAAGTGTTGTCGTTCGACCAGGATTTTGACGACGAAGATTAAGCAATAAGGGCAAGTATACGCCGATAAAACATCATATCATGCACCTGCCCACGAACAGCCACATACAACCAGAGACAGTTACATCATGGAGGGCAGGGCAGGTATAGCAGAGGACGCTTCGGGGGAAGCGTCTTTTTGCTGTTTATAGAGAGAGCGGAGTATGAATTGTACATGTTCAGCCGGATTGTTCACTATGCGAGCAGGGACGTGGCGCATACAATCAGAGTCAGGGAGGTGAATGCCTAGCCAGTCTTGCCAAGAATTCTAATGCTATAATGCATCATCGATCGGAGGCAGATGAGACATATCGATTTAATTTGTTGTAAGCGCTTCACTAAAAACATGGAGGTGCATTACGATATGGCTATGAACGATGGATGGTTGAAAAAGAATACACATTCACGTCGCTTTACCCGCCGCTTGTGTTATCTGTTTGCTGTACTGTTGGTGCTGCAATCCATAGGCATGCTGCTTACACCCGGACCGAATGCGTCAGCTGCTCCGGTCAGTATAACAAACGGGGTGCAATTCAAGGATACCAATGGCAATGTTGTTCATGCCCATGGGGGCGGGATGATCAAGACAAACGGGTATTATTACTGGTTTGGGGAGAACCGCAATACGAATGGAACGTTCAAGGCTGTGTCTGTGTATCGTTCATCGGATCTGAAGAACTGGGAGTATCGCAATGATGTGCTGACCAGCAGCTCGGCAGCCGAGCTAAATATCTCCAACATCGAACGCCCGAAAGTCATCTTTAACAGTACGACTGGCAAATACGTGCTTTGGATGCACAAGGAGAATGGTCTGGATTATGGCGAGGCCAGAGTGGCTGTAGCTACTTCTAATACGGTTGATGGCAATTACACGTATGTGGGCAGTTACCGTCCGCTTGGCTATGACTCCAGAGATATGACGGTATACAACGATAATGGAACTGCTTATCTAATCTCTGCGACCCGAGTGAATGCCGATCTGAATATATATAAGCTGACCCCGGATTTCCTGGGAGTGGAATCCCTTGTCACAACACTGTGGCCCGGACAATATCGTGAAGCGCCTGCTATGTTCAAAAAGGACGGTGTGTACTTCCTGATCACCTCAGGTGCGACTGGCTGGAATCCGAATCAGGCCAAATATGCTACAGCCTCCAGCATTACAGGTACATGGAGCAGTCTCAGCAACTTCGGTGACAGCACAACGTATGGTTCCCAATCGACCTATGTTGTTCCGGTAGAAGGTTCACAGACCACATCCTATCTCTACATGGGTGATCGCTGGGCGGGTGCCTGGAGCGGACCCGTGCAGGATTCCAAGTATGTCTGGTTGCCCCTCTCGTTCCCGAGCGCAACCAGTCTGGGGATGAACTGGGCCAGCAGTATTACGATGGATACAGCAACAGGGACTGTGACTGGAGCGAGTACACCGGATGTATGGGACCCGAATGCGTCATATCAGCTGATTAGCCGTAAGAGTAACAAATTGCTAAATGTCATTGGAGGTTCCACCGCTAATGGTGCAGATCTGGAGCAGCGATCAGATGGGGGGACGACAAGTCAACAATGGCAGATAACCGATGCGGATGGCGGTTATGTCAAAATCATCAACCGTTCCAGTGGTAAACTGATTGGGGTGGAGAATGGTGCCACAACCGATGGGGCTGTCATTGAACAATGGAATGATGGGGGCTGGGCCAGCCAGCAATGGCAGCTCGTCCATGTAGGTGGAGGGTATTATAAATTGAAGAACCGCAGTACCGGCAAAGTACTTGACATTTCCGGTCAATCCTTGGCAGATGGCGCCGCAGCAATCCAGTGGACGGATAATGGCGGCACAAATCAGCACTTCCAGATTGTTAAGGTGCAATAATCAAACCATTAATTAAGACATGGATAAGACCCTCATCCCATTCATATGCGGATAAGGGTCTTATCGATGATGACCGCATCCAGTCACTTGCGTTCTCGGCGAACCCAGAACTGGAAGACATCACTTCTCAAATAATCATAGGAATACAGTACTTCCCGGTTCTGCTGGTCGTAATGCAATTGTTTCATAAGAAGAACTGGAGTCTCTTCCTGATGATTCTTCAATCTCTCAACATACTTATCCTTGTTAGGAGGAACAACCAGTTCCGTGTCTGCTTTGGCAATATGGATACTGCATTCTTTTTCCAGAAAATTGAACAACGAACCCGAGAAGTCAGCGTGTTCAAAAGCATCTCCTACCAAATCCTTAGGCATGATATTAACGGAGTAGGTTACGGCTTCGCCGTCTGCATATCGAATTCGCTCCACCTTCACAACCTGGGACCCCTCTTCGACGTTCAGCGCCTTTGCCCATTCCTCGGTGCAATCTACCTCACCGATCATTTCCTTGCTATCCGTTTCGGTCAACCCCGCCAACTTGATCATGGTTCCGATGCTCTGAAGAAACTCCAGTCGACTAGGGATACCGGGCAGTGGTTTGATCACAAAGGTACCCACCCCATGCTTGACGAGCAGCTTGCCATCCTGCTCCAATAGCTTGATCGCTGAGCGCAGTGTCTCTCTGCTGACACTAAAATGTTTGGCTAGCTCATATTCGGAAGGGAGTTTCTCGCCTACATGCCATATGTTGTTTTCGATCATCATTTCCAATTCCTGCTTGATGTGCTGGTAACCACTCAATTATTCAGACCTCAATTCCTGTAGTTTTTATAATTCCATGATTGCTTTATTCAACCAGTTGTAACGTTCCTTCCACTGCATCTACCCGGATCATCCGATGCGTGCTGGACGCTGCCTCCGTGTAATAGAGTTTTGCTTCGGAATGCTCGTGAATCAACGACTCCATTCCCGGATGTGGAAGCTGATAGGTCCCTTGATCATCTGCACTGATAATAACCACTTGTGGCGCCCAATGACGAAGGTTAGCTTCAGATAGATGGCTGGTATCACCATGGTGTGGTGCTTGCAGGGTGTGAATTTGCCCAATCTCGTCATCGTAGGGCTTCCAAAAATCAACGCCTACATCCGAGGTGAGCAGTGCTTTCGAGTTTCCTTTATTTTTGATTAATACAGCTAGGGATGTGTGATTCAGCATGCGGTCGATAGCGGTCAATCTCTCCTCCTGAAGATCCAGCTTGGTTACGTCCAGCAGCTCCAATTCTTCTGCCAACTGCTTCAATCTGTGATGGCTTGGCATGAAGATTCGGAACGCCATATCACTCTCCATAATTGTAAAAGGCTCATGGATCTGAGTTACTGTAATGCTTAGTTGCTCCAGCAGGTTGAGGATGGATGCATATAGCGAGAGCGAGCCCAGAATTGGCGTGGAAAAATCATTTAATCCGCTTTTCTGGACATGTTCCGGTAATGGGATATGCAGGATGACCTCTCGAACAGGGACATGACCCAGAATGGGAAGCACACCACCGATATGATCTTTGTGAAAATGGGTTAGTACCAGCACGTCGATTTTCTCAATCTCATACTCCCGAAGATACTGATCGAGGCTACACCGACGAGGATTGGTCATTGGGTCCACATCCCCGCCGTCTACCACGAGGCAGTAGGTACATTTCTCCTCCATCCGCCGAATGACTGTTGCCTCACCAAAACCTACATTAAGAAAATCGATAAACCACTTCATTCCGTTCCTCCCATCGAACGTTTGATGTAGAACACAGAGAACACCAGAACCAGCAGTACCATAATAACTGATGCTGCAGCTCCGTACCCAATTTGAAGGTTGTACACACCTTGCTTGTAGATATACTGTGTAATCGTCGTCGTGGAATTCGCTGGTCCGCCGCCAGTCAGGATGTTTACTTTATCAAATAACCGGAACGTATCGATGGTCCGAAGTAAAATGACCATGAAGAGGGTCGGCAACATATTCGGTAGTGTAATGTGAAGAAAAATACGGATTTTGCCTGCTCCGTCTATTCTTGCGGCCTCATATTGTGAGCGTGGAACCGATTGTAACCCGGCATATAACAGCAGGAAAGCGAAAGGTGTCCACTGCCAAATATCAATGAACAATATGGCATTGAAGGCAATGTTAATGTCCATTAGAAAGTTGAACGGTCCTACGCCAAACCAGTGGAGGAGATGATTAATAATCCCGTTATGGTTGCTGAGCATCATTTGCCAGATTAACGCCACTGTGACCGGTGGTAATAAAGACGGAATGAGCATCGTGATCCGCAGCACCTTTTGTCCACGTCTCATGCTCTCGATAAGCACGGCAATCCCAAGCCCCAGAGCCGTTTCAATAGAAACGGCCAGAAGCATGAATTTAATCGTATTCCAGACGGCTTGAAGAAACTGTTCATCCTGAATAATCTTCATATAATTGCTAAACCCGATGAACTGCTTCGCATCGCTCGCCAAGTAATAATAATCGGTAAAGCTGTTCGTAATCGTGTAGATCAACGGGAATACGGTGACGCAGATCAATAACAAGGTTACTGGTGCCAGCATCGCCCATTGAAAGCCTCGTTTACTAGCCAAGTTCAGTCCACTCCTTTAGATTGAATGAACCTCTTATTGCATGATGTCATTCATTGCCTTGTTTGCATCGGATAGAGCCTTGTCCACGGTTTTGGTTCCTGCAATTGCTGCGGACAATTCAGCACCGAGGGCTTCTTCTACTTGTGACCATTTTGCTGTTCGTGGTCTGGCTACGGAGTTCTGTAATGCCTCCAGCATAACTGGGAAATGTTTATACTTTGCAGCAAGTTCAGCGTCCTGATAGACACTTTTCCGAGTAGGCACACCACCGTGCTCCACCATTTGTTTCTGCGTTTCACTGCTGGTGATGAATGACAGGAACTCAGCGGCAAGCTCCGGATTGTGAGAGTTGGCAGCTACACCCATCATCCAGTTGCCGATCATGCCTGTAGGAACGGATTGAGCGTCAGATGAAGCCTTGGACGGGATTACAGCATAATTCGCACTGGCTGTTTCGCCTTTGATGAACCAGGATGGCCAGCCGAGAGCCATCGCTGCGCGGCCTTCCGACACGGAACCGACAATGTCGGTGTTCTCATAGTTTTCTCCAACAGCGAGCAGACCGATATAGGTATCTAACGCTTGCCGACCGGCGTCAGAGTCAATCTGTGCTTTCCAATTGTCGTCGAAGATCTGTCCGCCTTGTGCCCAGAACAGTGGCAGGAAGTCGGACACGATTGGGTTACCCTGCTGACCGCGAATGACATAGCCAGCGGTTCCATCCTTCGCATGAATGGCCTTGGCCATCTCAAGCACGTCTGCCCAGTTTTCCGGAACATCATAGTTATTGCTCTTCAGCAGCTCTTGATTGTAGAAGAACAGCTGCACGTTGCCGGAGAAAGGAAGTGCATATAGATCTCCTGTAGCATAGGGGGACTTCCCAAGGGAGAGGGAGGACTCTTCGAAGTCTGCGTCTTCCTTGATACCGAGGTCAGACAGTTTGGCAAAAATGTTTGCTTCACTGAACTGTGGCATCCACGGATCATCCGCCATAATCAGATCATATGCGCCATTTTTATTCTTCGCATCGAGGGATACCTTTTGCTTCAAATCAGCGGATTCCAGCCCGATAATATCGATCTTCACATTGTGTTCTGTCTCGAAAGATGCCTTAACTGCATTCATCGCATCGACATGGGAACCACCTCTTGCCGCAATGACCAGCTTATCTGTTCCTTGACTTGAACCTTGTCCAGCAGCCTGTTCCTGAGATTGACATCCGGTGAACAGTACCGCCGTTGTTAACAACATACTCAGCATATACGACATCTTTTTTCTCATTTTTCTCTCACATCTCCCTATTCTTTAACTGCACCGGCGGTTAAGCCGCTAATTAGATGTTTCTGCAAGAAGATGGCTGTCAGCAGTACGGGCAGCACAGATACCAGACCGCCGCCCGCTACCTTACCCCACTCCGTCAGTTCCTGCTCGCTGTTCAGTGTGGCGAGTTTGAGTGGAATGGTGAAACTGTCAGGGCTTTGGATGAAGATTACACTGTACAGGTATTCATTCCATGATGCCATGAAGGACAAGATCGTCACGGCAGCAATCCCCGGCAACACCAGCGGCAGCATCACTTTGTAAAAAATCATAAATTCAGATGCACCATCAATCCGCGCACTTTCCTCAATTTCACCTGGAACACCGTAGAAGAATGCCATCATAAACCAAATGACGAGTGGTATATTCATCAGGACATGCGCGATAATAATCGGAATTTTTGTATTCAGCAGTCCTGCGTCGTTCATCATGATGTACAGTGGCAGTGCAAACGTAATCGGCGGCAAGACACGAACCAGCAAAATCCAGATCATGAGCGAGTTTTTGAAGATTCTGAAATGGCTTCGGAAGGTTCTGCGTCCAAGCACATAGGCAGAGGTCAAGCCCAAAGCCAGTACGATCAACATCGAGCTGATTGTGACCACGAAGCTATTGAACATGGGCTGGATGTAGTTGTCTTCCGTAAAAATTCGGAATATATGTTCCAGTGTTATGGATTGTGGAAATATGGATACTTTAGCAAACAAATCAGACGATTTCTGGGTAGCAATGACGAGCATCCAATAGATTGGAAACAGCGTCCATAGGAGTAAAACCATAAAAGTTCCGTATTTTAGACTTACATTTAATCTGTTCAATCTGTTCTCCTTCCCCTCATCTGTCTAGACGTCTATACGACTACTATAGATTTGATTTATTAGCTGAATATCATCGAAATATTAAGTAGTGTTAATTAAGAGGAGGATCTCTGTCCCGAAATCCAAACTGTGGTAAACTAGTAGAATTGTAGAAATACATAGAGACAGGAGCTGGATAACGAAGTGAGTGGAGAACAAGTACTGTCAATTGAAGGCTTGCGTATGCGGTACAACGGTCGTTATGTGCTGAACGGCATTGATCTGGAAGTGAATCGCGGTGAGATGATTGGTTATATTGGTCCGAATGGGGCTGGCAAGAGTACAACGGTCAAGATTTTACTCGGGCTAGTTGAAGGATATGTAGGCACGGTTCGAATCTTTGGCAAGGATATCGCGAACGGTGATATGGAATATAAACGCAGAATCGGGTATGTCCCGGAGGTTGCGGAATTGTACGAACAATTAACACCTGCAGAGTATCTGACATTCACGGGAGAATTGTATGGCTTGTCTTATGAAGATGCGGATTACAAAGCCAAGCTATTGATGGATTGTTTTGGATTGGAAAAATCATATCATTCCCGCATTGCATCCTTCTCCAAAGGCATGCGTCAGAAAGTGCTGTTGATCTCTGCGCTGCTGCATGACCCGGATCTGTTGTTCCTGGATGAACCGCTCAGCGGATTGGATGCCAATAGTGTAATGGTAGTCAAGGAAATTTTGTCACAGTTGTCAGCCAAAGGTACGACCATCTTCTATTCGTCACACATCATGGATGTGGTGGAGAAGATCAGCAGTCGAATCGTATTGATTGCTGAAGGGCAAGTGGTAGCAGATGGTACATTCAAGCAGCTCCAGCAACAGTCCATGGAAGGCACACTGGAGGAAGTATTCAATCAATTGACAGGCTTCAATGAGCACAAAGTCATTGCTGAGCGCTTTGTATCGATTGTGCAGGAGGTGTACTGATATGGAGGAATCCTCCGATTTCCGCACGCTGAAGATCCTGGATCGCTTTCGGCCAATCATTGCCCGAACAGGGGCGGATTATGATGTGCTACGCCTCATTTTGCGAGTGAAATTCCAGATGGATCAGCGTAGAGTACCTACCATTTTGTCATCAAACTCAGCGAAAAAGGAGAACAAGGACGGAAATCAGTTTCTTCGTTCCCTGTGGTTGTATGGATTAATGGGACTGTTGATGGTTCCCTTTGTTGTGTGGGATACGGGGCATTTCATGCTCCAGATGGGTCTGGTGTTCGGCATATTAATGTTTATGATCATGACGTCCATGATTTCGGACTTTTCCTCTGTGCTGTTGGACATCCGGGATCGAAATATCATCATGACAAAGCCCGTTAATGGGCGAACGGTGGGAATGGCCCGAGCCATACATGCAGGTGTCTATCTGTTACTGCTGACCGGTTCATTAACAGGCGTACCGCTAATTGCCGGGTTAATTACGCATGGGATCGGATTCTTTCTAATTTTCCTCGTGGAATTAATTCTAATCAACATGCTGATTCTGGTGACAACGTCTCTGATCTATCTGTTCATGATGAAGTTTCTGGATGGCGAGAAGCTGAAGGATATGATCAATATGGTGCAGATTCTGCTATCGGTTGGAATCGCGATTGGTTATCAGCTAGTGATTCGTTCGTTCAGTATTATTGATTTTGATATGGTATTCACCCCGGCTTGGTGGCAATTACTGTTGCCCCCGTTATGGTATGCGGCTGTATTTGAATGGTTGTTCACCGGAGACGGGAACGTCTGGATATACACCTTCTCTGCAATGGCTGTGGTTGTTCCCATTGTAAGCATGGTCATCTATGTGAAGCTTATGCCTTCCTTCGAGTTGTATTTGGAGAAAATGGCACACTCGGGTCAGTCCTCCGGACGCAGACGCGGAAGATGGGATCGCTGGATCTCCAAGCTGGTCAGCCGTACCAGAGAGGAGCAGGCTTGCTTCCGTCTGTCGGCCAGCATGATGCGCAATGAACGGGAATTCAAGCTGAAGGTGTATCCATCGCTTGGTCTATCATTCGTGTTGCCTTATGTATTCTGGTTCACCGAGTTGCAATCGTCCACCTGGGCGGAGTTTAGGCAAACTTCGTTTGTATACACTTTTTACATCGTGCTGATGTTGGTTGTAACGGTTGTGGTCATGCTGAAATATTCGGGACAATACAAGGCATTCTGGACCTTTCGCGCTGCACCGATGGCCAATGATAGCGCGTTATATAAAGGTGCGCTGAAGGCGTTCTTGTGCAATATGTTCCTGCCTGTATTTGTGGTGAATGCCCTTGTGTTCACCTGGACATTTGGCCTACGAATTCTGCCGGATATTGCGATAATTCTGCTGACCGCTATGGCGCTTATCCCGTTAGCAGGCAAGTTGTTGTTGCGTAAGCCGCCATTCTCTCAATCTTTCAGTGTAGCGCAGCAAAGTGATGGCTGGTACGTATTCGCCGCCCTTCCAGTGCTCGCCATGCTATGGGGAGTCCATGTCTTTTTCCGTTCGGTGTCAGGGGGCATCTGGATCTATGGCGCGATACTGATTGTGGTCAATGTGCTCATGTGGACCTTATTGTATCGGGTGAAGAAGACAGCGGAGAAGAGGTCGGTTGCAGTTTAAGAATAGCGTATGAGAGTAAGAGTAGAGAAGGCACGAACGAGAGGGCTTACTCAATAAGAGGAACAGTTACATGAGAACTAATGCAGTTCCCATAAAGAGCGATGGAACAAAAGAGCCAAAGGGCAAGAGTATCAGATAACTAAGAGATTAAAGTACAGGGATCAGAGAAGCATGAATCAAACATCGAAGAACCGAGAACCAAGATCCGAAGAATTAGAGTGATAAGAGATTAGAGGGACGAAGTGATCAGAACTTAGATGGACGCAAAGTGATAAGAATTTAGAAGAGCTAACTTCGACGTTGATGTCGAGGTTAGCTCTTTTGATAGGTGATCTACTCCAGGAAAACTCTTGCCGCAGCGCTAACGAATCTCAGGAATGCTATCCTTCCGAAAAGTAGCTATTTAGCTCGAAAAAGGACCAAACCGGGCAAAATAGCGTCTCTGTGATTCGTTAGATATTAGATCTGTGCTAAAAGGGGAAAATAGCGTGTATCCGATTCGTTAGTATGGGGTAAGGCAGTGGAGGCTCTCTTTCACCAATAGAGTAGTGGAGAATGTGTTGGAGGTGTGAACTTACTTCGATGGCAGGCTGGGGCGTCCTATTTCTGTTGGCCTGATCGAAGGATGGATTCTGCCAGCCGATCGGCTGCATCCGCTGTGGAGATTGCAGATTGCATCGCTTCTGCGTATACCTTGCTCAGCGTGCCTGCAATCCCCGCCACTTTTTGGCGGATCAGGTCAGGCCCGTCGCCTTTCAGCTCATAGGCGGTGGAGATGATTCCGCCTGCGCCCAGCACATAATCAGGCGCGTACAGAATGCCGCGCACCTGCATGCGGCCTGCAACCAGCTGTCGTTCACTCAGCTGGTTGTTGGCCGCCCCGGCAACAATGGAGCAGCGCAGCTCCTCCACCGTTGCCGGGGTCAGTACGCCCCCCAGGGCACAGGGGGCGAACACCTTGCAGTCAGCGGCGTGGATATGGGCCGGATCGGCCGATATGGCGCCGCTGAACTGCACAAGGGCACGTTGTACACGCTCCGGTACAACGTCTGCCACAATGAGCCGTGCCCCGGCTGCATGCAGGTAACGGCACAGGGCATGCCCGACCTTGCCCAGTCCCTGGACGGCAACGGGAATGCCCTGCAAGGATGCAAAGCCTTGCTGGCGCAGCGAGGTCACAATGCCGATGTGTACACCATAGGCGGTCATCTCGGCAGTGAAGTCATCCTGCGCCCCAAGCGAACCCGTGGTGTCCGTCACATGTGCGGTCTCCAGTCGGATCTGGTCCATGTCTGTCGCCGTGGTACCCAGATCAAGACCGGTCACGTACCGCCCGTTCAGCCGTTCCAGACAACGTCCCAGTGCGCGAAAGCGCTGCGCCCGCCTGGATACGTCTGTATCCAAGCTTTTATCTTGTGGATGCGTCACCTGATCGGCGACAACCTCCCGTTCAGAGGCAACGCCCTCTTGCTGCTCTACCCCTAAGTCTCCAGCGACATGCTCAGCGCTCGGAGACCCTTGACTACCCTCATTCGGTTTTGCATTCTTCGCAAAAGGTACATCCCATATGACCACTTTTCCACCGCCATACGGCAGTCCAGAGATTGCATTTTTGTACGTCATGCCTTTGGCAAGCTTTACGGCATCCCGAACAGCTTCTTCTTCGGACGCATACGTCCAGTAGCGGCATCCGCCCAGCGCAGGTCCAAGGGCCGTGCTATGAATGGCAATGACTGCCCTCAATCCACTATCTGCATCATGGCAAAAAATGAGTTCCTCCATGCCTTCCCGCTCCATCTCCTGCCATAGCTGCATGACGGTACCCCCTTTTGTTTTAACCCATCCATCCTGGTTCTGACCTGTTATCTTGCGTGGTCGTGCTCGGATATATGATGATATAGCATATTCACAGGCAGCGGTTTTCGACCCTGGGACCTCCGCCGGGTTGATAATCGGTACAAACGGTTCTATAATGGCAGTTCCGGCATGCCGGACAGCAGAAAATGCCTACGGATTTACATTCAACCGTTTAGAATGAGGGTATAACGTCCAATGATGGAGATAGAGCGAACGTACAGAAAGCATGGAAGAAACGAAATCGTTGAGGATATGTAGCAGAGGGCCGAATTAGCGTGAAGGCCAGGAAAGAGGGATTGTGATTGTTTAAAATATTGGTATTTATCTTTTTGATCCAGATTGTATATGTATCGGCTTATACATTACGGATGATTCTGACACTCAAAGGACAGAAATATATCGCTGCACTGATCAGCATGGGTGAGATTGTGATCTATGTACTCGGTCTGAATCTGGTGCTCAAATATCTGACCCAGCCTTCTGCCTTAATCGTCTACGCGGTAGGTTATGGGCTCGGTGTGTTACTCGGGGCCTGGATCGAAGAGAAGATTGCGCTCGGTTACGTTACCGTTAAAGTCATCTGTAACCAGATGGGAAGCAACGTTGCGAATGCCCTGCGGGACAAAGGGTACGGCGTTACGGCCTGGGTGGGTAGTGGGCGTGACGGAGATCGGCTCGTGATGGAGATTCTGGCGAAACGAAAAAACCAGAAACTGCTCTATCAGACGATTCTCAGTCTGGACCCCAAAGCATTTGTCATCACCGTAGAGCCCAAACAGTTCCATGGCGGCTTCTGGACACGTTCCATTAAAAAGTAAAATCGAGCAGGTCTGCAGCAGATGCAGTCCTGCTTTTTTGGTTTCATCCCATCCGACATTTTCTAGTTGCCTCGACGTATCCCTGAAACCTCACTCCCCAAGTTAACTCCGTACGATTCAAGGTTGCTTATAGTACAATTCCTTGCCACACCAGCCATTCCGCCCACATGTGAGATAGGGATTATTGTTGTAATCGCTTTCGACATTTACATTGAGAACATGTCCCTCGTAACACAGCATGGCAGCGATGGGCGAATGTAATCATTATATTTCGGGAGGAATGGAATCGATGAAAATCAAATTTCGAAGCTTATGCAGCACAGCCTTGGCTCTAACGTTGGGGTTAACTTTATTGTCCGGACCGGCAAGTGTGCAGGCAGCGGGTAACGCAGACTACAATCTCACAGGCTTCTCCCAAGGGAACGCAGGTGGCGGGATCATCAGTGAATCGAACACAGCCACATATAAGAAAGTGTATAATGCGACCGATCTGGCGTTGGCTCTGAAAAAAAACTCCGGTGTCAAAGTTGTCGAGATCATGAACGATCTGAATCTGGGATGGAATGAAATTCCGAGTGCAGCGAAGACATCTCCTTTTGCCAAGCATAATGATGCGCTGACGCATCCCGTATTGAAACAGACAGGAGTTAGCAAGCTCACCATTGATGGTTTCAACGGACTCACGATTTTCTCCGCTAACGGTTCCAAAATCAAACACGTTGCGATCAGCGTGAAACGAAGCTCCAATGTCATTATCCGCAATCTGGAATTCGATGAGTTATGGGAATGGGATGAATCCACTAAAGGCGACTATGACAAGAACGATTGGGATTACATTACTCTGGAAGAGAATAACAACGTATGGATTGATCACTGCACATTTAATAAAGCCTATGACGGACTCATCGATTCGAAAAAAGGAACCAGTGGCGTGACCATCTCCTGGTCCCTCTTCAAAGGGGATGACGGCAGCTCGAACAGCTGGGTTACCCAGCAGATCAATGAATTGGAAGCAAACAAGGCTTCCTATCCCATGTACAACTACCTGCGCAGCAGTGCGGTAGGTCTCAGCAAAGCAGACATTATCGCCATCTCGGGACCGCAGAAGAAAGGGCATCTGGTCGGTTCCACCAGCCTGGAGTCGGCTAATGCCAATCTGTCCATGACGCTGCACCATAACCTGTACAAGGATATTCAGGACCGGATGCCACGTCTCCGCGGAGGTAACTCACATGCCTATAATATTGTGATGGATGCAACCGGAGCACGCGCCGCCAAGGCCAAAATCACCACCGCCATGTCAACAGCGATTGCGTCCAAAGGTTATAAGTTCGATATCATCGGCAATGGGGCAATCTCCACAGAGAGCGGAGCTGTATTGGTTGAGAAATCAGTCATTAAGGACGTGCTGTATCCTGTTCGTAACAATCAGACCAATCCCGCTGATGCCAACTATACTGGTAAAATCAGAATGACCGATACCATGTACTCCCTGGATGGGAGCTCGTTCCGAGGCAGCAGTGATACGTCCGGCAGTCCACTTGCACCGATCCCGGCCGTGGTGAAACCCTTCTCATGGAACGGCTTCTCGACACTTCCTTACAGCTATACCACGGATGATCCATCCACGCTGAATGCACGCCTCACAGCTTCCAATGGTGCGGGTTCGGGTAAACTGACCTGGTCCAAGGACAATTGGTTGAAGACGAGTTATTAGGAAATCGTGTAATCCGGTTCTGGGCAGAGGTGACCTTTACAGGCAGGCCATCCGTTAGGGATCAGGATATGATTTTGACTTTTCGTATATAACAAAGAGTGCTCCAGCAGCCTTCATGGCCGGGAGCACTTTTTTATCAATTCAATTATCAGAAGCATGTGGTAAGAATCTTATACATCCGGTGTGATACGTGTCACTTGTCGGGGCTGCCACATACACCTGTATACAGTTAACGGGCCCCTCATTGAGGCACGCTGTCCTCCGTAAGAGTGTGCGTAGCACTTACCGATTCACGATAGATGATATTACCTTTCACATGTACACGGCCAAAACTGCGGTTTGGGTTGTCAATCTTTTTGAGCATGGACTGAACTGCCGTGCGCGCCATCTGTTCCACATCCACTTCGACGGTTGTCAGCTTGGGATCGGAGAGCATGGCATAGATATCATTATCAAAACCAACAACAGAGCATTGGCCAGGTACCTGAATATCCATGGAAGTCAGTTTTTGAACCAGTAGATGAGCGACCTGATCACAGTTGCATACAAAAGCCGTTGGCAGTTGCTCTGGCAGATCGATCTCAATAAACGTACCCCGTTCATCCCGATCATTCAGAACCAGATCCGGATTCATCGGCAACCGATGTTCCAGCAAGGATTTGTAATATCCGAGGAATCGGTCCTGAATGCTGCTCGTGGAATACAGGTTCCCCACGTAAGCAATGTTACGGTGGCCCTGCTGAACCAAATAGTTCGTCAGCTCATAGGCAGCGTAGAAGTTATCGGTAACGACGGAATCGATATCCGAATGTTCATCGTAGAAGTCGAGAAACATCTTGGGAACATCCATTGATCGCACCAATTCAATATACTCTTTACTGATCTGTCCAAGCACGATGAAACCATCGACCTTGTTGTCGCTGTACAGCTTGGGAAGAGTTAACTCTTCCTCATCTTCTACATTCAGAATGTGAAGAATGCCGTAGTAACCCTGATCCTCCAGATGTTTGGTGATGCGCTGGAACACGCGTACATAGAACGACTGCGTAGGCCCGGTAAAACGCTCCGGGATAATTACGCCAATATTATGGGTTAAGCCTTCCTTCATGGAACGGGCAGCAGCATTATACCGATAGCCCATTTGGGCAGCAAGCACTTTAATTTTTTCCTTTAATTCGCCACTCACGCCATCTTTATCATTCAATGCTTTCGAGACGGTCACACTGCTGACCCCGAGCCTGTCGGCGATATCCCGCATGGTGATATTGTTCTTCAGTATGGTCGCCTCCTTCAAGCCGGTATAGGCACAATGTGCTGTCATTATGATGAACGCTTTCCTCCAACATAATAACAATCCATATCAGTATACATCGTTACCCACTTGGAATAAAGCCATTCTGGCTGTTGTTTCGCTAATTTTCAGCACATTGCAGGTTTCCCTGAAAGGACGCTCTAGCGATGTTATGTCAATTGTTTCTGTAAAAGCTTCTCATTCTGTTCAATCAGCTGACCCCGCTGGCTGGCACAGTCCAGGGAACGATATGGATCGGCTGGTGTGTTGAACGTATAATCAACCAGTTTCTCGAGAGTGGTAGTTGCCACATGACAGCGGGTATCACTGGATGCGTAATAGATAAAGACTTCTTCCTTCTCATTGACCACGGCACCGTTGCAGAAAATAACATTGGATACATCGCCTACACGCTCGTCGTCATAAGGGGCAATGAAGTGGCCGCCCGGCTTGGCAATCATGCGCGTCGGATCATTCAGATCCGTTGCAAAGGTGTATAACACATAACGCAGGCCAGCTGCAGTATTCCGAACCCCGTGAGCAATGTGAATCCAGCCACGATCCGTCTTGAGCGGAGCAGGGCCTTGGCCGTTTTTGACTTCATAGACCGTATGATATTGCCGTTCATCAATAACCTTCTCATCATGAATGACCGGGTTCAAGATATCCTCACATAGACCAAAGGCGATACCGCCGCCGCTGCCAGTCGAGATGAATCCGTCCTGTGGACGGGTGTAGAAGGCATACTTTCCATCCACGAATTCTGGGTGCAATACGACATTGCGCTGTTGAGGGGAATTCGTTGTGATGTTGGGCAACCGTTCCCAGCTTGTGAGATCTCGTGTCCGAACCAGTCCTGCCTGTGCCACTGCGCTGGATGTATCAAATGCAGGAGCCTCCGGGTCTTTGCGTTCCGAACAATAGATGCCATAGATCCAGCCGTCTTCATGTTGAACGAGGCGCATGTCATACTGATTGGTTTCATCCGCATCGATATCATCCCAGACCAGTGGTTTACCCGTGAAACGGAACCCGTCAATTCCATTATCGCTCTCGGCGAGCGCAAAGATCGATTTACGGTCCAATCCTTCCGTACGGATGACCATGATGTATTTGCCATTGAAATAGATGGCTCCCGGATTCAGCGTTGCGTTAATGCCCAGGCGTTCCATGAAATGTGGGTTCGTCGTCTCATCCAGATCGAATCTCCAATGCAGCGGTACATGATGGCGCGTGATGACCGGATATTGGTACCGATCATAAATGCCGTTGTAGAAGGAAGAATTGATCTCATTGGGGCGGGTAAGCAACTGCTCCTGTTTCTCCAGTAACTCCTTGTATTTCGGGTGTATCATTCTGATCCCATCCTCTCAATTAGTTCAATACAGAATCTGCTATTGTGATACGGGCATTTCCATGGTCCGGCAATCTCGCTCTGATCCGGTGTTCCGTTCCCGTCAACCGACCAGTACCATTCCCCGCCAGCGCGCTGATCAATGATGTTTTCTTTTGTATAGGTCCACAGCCGTTCCACTCTCTCCAGAAACAGTGGATCACCTGTGCGCTGATACGCGTTATAGAAGCCGACCATGGCCTCCGCCTGAACCCACCAGATGCGCTTCTCATCGATATGTTCACCTTCTTGTTCATTTAACAGGGAACCATCGGCATTCACGGCCACATTGGAGATGTTATAGGCAATATCCGTTACCATGGCCGCATACTCTGGATGTTGTTCCATCCCCAAAACTTTCAGTGCTTCGTCGATCAGCCAGCTGGCTTCAATGTCATGTCCGAACGAGCGCAGGTCAATGATGGACTCCCACTGTTTGTTGAAAAATACCCCGAGAAACTTGGTGTCTTGGTCATACACCTGTTCATATAGAATTCCGAGCAGGCGTTCCAGCGCCGCCTTCACTTGCTGATCCGGCCACACTCGATAGAGTGTGGTGTAGGCCTCTAATACATGGATATGCGTATTCATTGTGTAATTCGCAATCACCCCGTTTTCGCTCAGCATTTCATTGGGCTGCTCATTCCAGAATCGATCAAATTGTTCCTTGTAAGCAGGTAGTTCGGCATCCAGACCTTTGTCCTCGATTAGAGCAAAAAGCGTTTTCGCAAGATCCAATGCAGAAGCATCCCCGGTTGCACGATAGTACTCACTGAGTGAATACACGCCGAATGATTGTGTATACACATGTTTGCTCGTATCCAGTGCTTCCCCTGTGTAATCTACCATCCAGTACATACCGCCATATTCGGTATCCATCACCTGATCTGCGAGGAAACGGTATGCATGTTCAGCGTGATCGCGCCATCTTTCGTTTCCCGTAACCCGATACGCTGCTGCAAAAGACCAGAGTTGCCGTGCCGTGGCAATCCCGCCTTTGGGTGCTTGTTGATTAACCTGAAGATCATTGCCGACCCAACCGTAGAATCCACCGTGGGTTGTATCTTTAAGGTTGGACCAGAAGGGTAAAATCTGCTTCTCCCAGTGCGCCTTAATCTCAGATTGGAGTTGGGATGTTTTTGTATTCATAAGTGAGCGCTCCTTCAAAATAGTGCATCAATCTCATTTTGTTAAGTTATCGTTAACTTTATTAATACATATTAGTGCTCTGAAAAACAGATGTCAACGAATTACCTCGCAATTTTTCTTGTTAGGTTATAAATAAATGAATTGACAGGTAAGCGTTACCATAATATAATTCATCTTGTAACCTTAACGATAACTTAATTAACTTAAGAGAGGGGTCGAAACAATTGAGAAAAAACAAAGGTTGGATGATGTTGCTGACAATGCTGCTCATCACTTCGCTACTTGCTGCATGTTCATCTGGAGGTGGATCTTCACAGGCGGGAGAGGAGATCAGTACGGATCCGGCGGATATCAAAGGTGAAATAACCGTTCTGACGCAACGGACAGATATTGTGGATACCGTGTTCAAAGACTACGCGGCAGAATTTAACAAGGAATACCCGGATGTCAAAGTAAACTTTCAGGCTCTGGCCGACTATGAAGGGCAAGTGAAGATCCGTATGAGCACCAAAGATTACGGTGACGTACTGATGATTCCAACCAGTGTTCCGATCGCTGATATCCCGGACTTTTTTGAGCCGCTCGGCACGTACGATGAATTGAAAGACAAATACACCGCTATTGAAGAACGCATGGTGGATGGCCAGGTATATGGTATTCCTACGGTCATCACATTCTCCGGAATTATCTATAACAAACAGGTCTTCAAAGACGCAGGCATTATGGAAGTTCCAAAAACACCGGAGCAATTCCAGGCTGCGCTTCAACTGGTCAAAGACAATACAGATGCGGTTCCGCTCTACACCAACTATGCATCCGGCTGGGCATTAACCCAATGGGAAGCAGACCTGCCAACGGTTGCAGGTAGCGTAGATTACGTGAACGTGGACCAACCGAATACAGATGATAACTTTGTGCCTGGTCAGCCGCACTATGAACTGTACAAAGTGCTCTATGATGCAGCGAAGAACGGTCTAATTGAGAAAGACCCAACGACAACCGACTGGGAAAGCTCCAAAGCTGATCTTGCCAAAGGCAAAATTGCTACGATGGCACTGGGCTCCTGGGCTATCACACAGATCCAAGGCATGACAGATACACCGGACGACATTGGATTCCTTCCTTTTCCTACGAATGCAAGCGAGGTTGTGGTACCACTTTCCGCTGACTATAACATCGGTATGAACGTGAACAGCGAGAACAAACCTGCTGCCAAAGCCTGGATTGACTGGTTCTTGGCGAAATCGAACTACGCAGTTGAACAGGGCGGCGGTATGGATGCAGACAAAAACGCTGAATTGCCACCGATTTTGGATCAATATAAAGACGTTAAATTCTCCACACTTACACCTGCCAAAGAAGGTCAGGAAGGTCTGGTTGACAAGATCGATAACGAAGGCGAGATCGGCCTCTGGCAGCCTGACTTCAAGAAACGCATTATCGAAGCAGGTATTGGCAACCGCAAGGAATCGTACGATGACATCATGAAAGATCTGAACGACAAGTGGGTAAAAGCAAGAGCAGAACTCACGAAATAAAGAGAATGACCTGAGTGGATCTGGCGGTGAACGACTGCGGGGAATATGAATCCATTTATGAATGGAGCATGGAGCATGTGGTATTTGAAAGCAGGATGCCCATGCTCTCCCCCCCCCCCCGGCAGTTATTCCGCAGGAATTCCATTGGACGGGAGTCTTTCGATATATAGGCGGGAGAACCGCTTGGAGGTGTGGAGAGCATGAAGTACTTAAAGGTTTCGAATTGGGGCTACTCAGCGCAACGCATATTTATCATCTGTGCCTTCTCAATTATTCCGCTGGCGTTGCTGTTTACGTTTGCATACTTACCTGTCATCAACATGTTCAAATACAGTTTCACTGATTGGAACGGATATAGCAAAAGGTTTGATTATGTTGGCTTTGAGAACTATACGCGCATATTTAGTGATCCCGAATATTTCAAAGTATTTATTGTCAGCTTGTACTACTTCGCGGCTACGTTTGTGCAGATGGGCTTGGCGCTCTACTTTGCCACAATTCTGAGTTTCAAAGTCCGAGGCAAAAACTTCTTCAAAGGCATATTGTTTTTCCCTTATTTGCTGAATGGTGTAGCCATCGGTTTTATCTTCCTCTTTTTCTTCAAACCGGACGGTACACTCGATATGCTCATGCATGCTGTAGGACTAGGACAATACACGCAGCTCTGGCTCGGTAATCCGAATATTATCAACGTGTCACTCGCAGGTGCATCGGTATGGAGATACATGGGCTTCAACTTTATCATCTTCCTGGGTGCGATCTCGTCCATTCCGAAGGATGTGTATGAAGCATCCGATATTGACGGCGCCAATCGCTGGCAGCAATTCCGCCATATCATCCTGCCGAGTATTACGCGTATCCTGCAGCTTAACCTGATCTTGGCCATTAGCGGCGCAATTAGTGCGTTCGATATTCCATATATCATGACCGATGGTTCCAACGGCAGTATGACATTTGTAATCCAGACGGTTCATTTGGCATTTAAATATGGCAAGCTGGGACTGGCATCCGCCATGGCAGTGGTGCTGCTCATGATCGTTATTCTCGTTACGCTCGTGCAGCGCGTCACCATGAAAGGGGAGGAATGAACATGAACCAATTCAAATACACCCTTGCAAGCGTGGTTAAATATGCTTCCCTTATTCTTGCAGCGTTTATCGCACTGTTACCCATCGTGGTCATCCTGTTTGCATCCCTCAAAACGAATGCGGAATACGCCACCAGCAGCCCACTTGCCCCACCAGCCAATTGGCTGAATTTTGCGAATTATACGAAGGCCTTTGTGGATGGTAACATGCTGGTGGGTTTCAAAAATACAATTATTATTCTTGTCATCTCCATTATCGGTGCAACCTTAACGGGTTCCATGATTGCGTATGTGCTGGATCGCTTCAAATTCAAAGGCAAGAAATTCATGGTCGCGGCATTCCTGCTCGCTACCCTGATTCCAAGTGTTACAACACAGGTCGCCACATTCCAGATCATCAACGCCCTCGACCTGTTTAACACACGCTGGGCAGCCATTGTGATGTACCTGGGTACAGATATCATCGCGGTATACATCTTCCTGCAATTCCTAGGCTCCATCTCAAGTGCATTAGATGAATCCGCCATGCTGGATGGCGCTTCGTACTTCACGATCTACTGGAAAATCATTCTGCCACTGCTGAAACCGGCCATTGTAACGGTCATTATCGTGAAGGGTGTGAACATCTATAACGACTTCTACACACCGTTCCTGTACATGCCAAAGACCGATCTACAGGTCATATCCACCGCTTTGTTCAAATTCAAGGGACCGTTTGGATCGCAGTGGGAAGTCATCAGCGCCGGCATCATGATCGCCATTATTCCAACCATGATCATCTTCCTGTTGTTACAGAAGTACATCTACAATGGCTTCGCGCAAGGCTCTGTTAAATAAAATCCGAAGGGAGAAATGAAAAATGTCAGTTGCTGAAACGAAAAACGTACACATTGTTGGGGACGCTTTGCCGAATATGCCGTGGGAGAACAAACCGGAGGGAACGGAAGGCCCGGTATGGAGACACTCCGCGAATCCGGTGGTTCCGCGTAACCCGGTCAAAGGCGTTGCCCGCATTTTCAACAGTGCCGTTGTTCCTTATGAGGGGAAATTCATTGGGGTATTTCGAGCAGAAACCGTTAATGGACGTCCGCACCTGCACATGGGGGCAAGTGAGGACGGTTTGGAGTGGACGATTGAGGAAGAGCGCATTGCATTTGTAGATGAAAATGGCGATCCGTTTATGCCAAACTATGCGTATGACCCGCGTCTGGTCAAAGTCGAGGATACGTATTACATCATCTGGTGTACAGACTTCTACGGCGCAGCATTGGGCCTAGCCAAAACAGAGGACTTCAAAACGTTTGTCCGCCTCGAAAATCCAATGCTGCCGTTCAACCGTAATGGCGTGCTGTTCCCACGCAAAATCAAGGATAACTATGTGATGTTGTCCAGACCAAGTGACAGTGGACATACCCCATTCGGGGATATCTTCCTGAGTGAAAGCCCGGATCTCGTGTACTGGGGCAAGCACCGTCATGTGATGAGCAAAGGCGGCCAAGGCTGGTGGCAATCGGTTAAAATTGGCGGCGGGCCTGCTCCGATTGAAACGTCCGAAGGCTGGCTGATGTTCTACCACGGTGTAACTGGAACATGTAACGGTTTTGTCTATAGCATGGGGGCGGTCGTTCTGGATTTGGATGAACCGTCCAAAGTAAAATATCGCTCCTCCAACTTCGTGCTGACACCGGAAAAATGGTATGAAGAACAAGGCTTCGTTGATAACGTTATCTTCCCATGCGCAACGCTGCATGATGCAGAGACCGGACGCATTGCCATCTATTACGGCGCTGCCGATACGTATGTGGGCGTGGCTTATACGACCATTGAAGAGATTGTGAACTACGTCATCCAGACCGATGAAGTCATCGCTGGAGATCATGAAGAAGGCAAGTTGTAGTATATAAATGGAGTTAAGGTGTAGAGAAGAGTAAACAAGCAAGGAGACGTATGTGAAGATGAATTTCAGGGTTAGTCTCATATACGTTTCTTTGGTTTAGATATGTGCAGGTAGGAATGGGGACGATGGGCAGCATGCTATTGAAACAATACCACCGAAGCATCCCGAGTCCGGATGATTTCGATGCCGCCTTCTTACTGACGCTTAGGAAAAATAAAAAAACGTCTGGAGTCAGACCAGACGCGATCTATTTATATGGCGATAGTATGACTCATAAACAACCTACACAACGGTCCCCTCTTTAATATAGATAATTCTGTCGCAGACTTCGGCCACCTGATGATCATGTGTGACAATGACAATGGTCTTGCCTCTTCGGTGCAAATCTTTGAAAATGTTTAATATGGATTTCTCTGTCTTTTCGTCAAGAGAACCTGTCGGTTCATCAGCCAAAATAATAGACGGATCTTGCACTAGTGCTCTCGCAATAGCGACACGTTGCATTTCTCCGCCTGAAAGGTGATTCACAGGCTCCTCGGATAAATGATTTATTTCTAGAGATGACAGTGTCTCTTTAACTTGTTTATTTATAACTGATTTTGGTACTCTGCTATATCGTAAAGGCAAAGCCACATTTTCAAATACATTTTTAGCTTCGATTAACGCATAATTTTGTACAATAAAACCTACTTCTCTTCTGCGGAAGACAGCAGACTCAGCTGATGTTTTGGATAGTACATTCTCATCCCAATACTTGTATACACCAGAATCAGCCTTCTCTAACCCAGCCATTATATTTAGTAACGTAGATTTACCAGATCCACTTCTTCCCATGATTGCTGTCATTGAACCCTCTTCTAGAGTGAGGCTCAGACCTCTCAGCACTTCATTCTTGTTATCTCCAGTTCCATAGCATTTATGCAAGTCGTTAATCTCAATCAATAAGATCACTCCATTCTTTTTAGCAAAGAGCTCATACTTTCATTTTGGATGCGCCTATACAAGGGAATAAGTACGGACAGTATGATTATGGCTGAAAGAGTCAGCAAAATGAATAGATAGGCAACCATACTATAGCCTATTAAAAATGCATACAGTATTAAACTGATGATTGCGGGTGATAACACTACAATTCCAATCTCAACTACATAATAGAGAAATATTTGAGTAGGCACAGCTCCTGATATCAAATGAATTGACCACATTTTGAGGTTATCTTCAAATTTGTTTTTGAAAAATATCCACATTGTCAATACAACGATTAACATGATCATAATTCCTATTATGCTGAGGAGAAACCTATTTTCCTTCAGGGCTGATAGAACAAAACCAAAAGGTATGGCGCTAGCTCCTAAAAATCTAGTATCACCAAAACCCGTCCTTTCTTTAGCTTCCTCTAGTTTCTTATTTACAATAAAATCTCCAGAAGCACTATATACTGAGCCGTTAATCAGTTGGAGAAAATGCTTTTGTTGAAAACTGAAATCCTCCTCGCTTTGAGGGGCAGATACAAATTGTTGTGCGGGCATTACAATATAACGATCCAAATATAACTCCGGTTCATTAGAGCTAAAGATCAGGGAATTGGGCTTAAGAAAGCCTTTTACAACCAGATTAAATTTCTTAAATAAATATTGTCCTTTTATTGTATCCCCTGGATTATAGAAATTTTTATACTCATGACCTAATAGTACGGGTATCTGATCATCCGCATTTCCCATATAATCATTTTCTGCGAAACTCTCACCATCGACTGCACTAACCGAAAACATATCTACCGCCTGCTTATTTAATTGTACTGCTTTGATCGATTTATATGGGCCCTCTCCGTTGATATCATAAGGCTCACTTACAAAGCCCATTTCATAATCTCTGGTGAATTTTTCTTTTTCTGACGAAGTTAAGTCAAGTAATGCGATGGGCTGAGTGAATACATAAATATACTTTTCATTTAAATCCTTTTCCAAATAACTATAGAACTTTTTGAGTGTTTCAAGAAAATGTACTTGTTTCATTAAACTTGATAATTGATCGGCATCAAGCAAGGTATCAGAAAGTTGGTAGCTTTTCAGATCTTCAAGAAGATTGATTTGATTTGATTTTTTTTCAAGGCTATTCAAACCCAGGAATACAACCATAGCTAAAAAAAACAGGAAGAGGATCGAGGTTGTGATTAAAATCGTAACCAATTTATTTTTACGGATACTTTCACACACTTCTGTGAATATTCGTTCGTACATAGAAAAATCCTTTCTTAAGATAAAAATGATTCTACATTATTAGCCTCTTGCTCAAGCTTTTCATAGTTATTCTCAAGGATAAAAAGGAGGTGAGAACTATAACTAGAAAACCAAAGCAAATATGAAGAAAATATTCATTGTAAAACTCCTGATTAATATTTAGAATAGTAAAACTACTTCCGGCTACTAAAAAATAAGTAAATGATGTAATCACAAAATATTTAATCACATATCTGAATAATGGGTACCTTGGTTGATACCCTAGAATCCAAAGTACACGAATCTCGGACCACTGCTTCTTGATCCAACTCATTGTAAAAATAACGCTGGAAAACGAAACTAATACAAATACTATAATTTTCAACATAACGTTATACATATCTGAATTTGCATAGTTTTGTGCTCCATATTCTCCTCGTTCAAACAAGTGAATAGGTACTTTAACCCCGTCCGTATCCAGTATCTTAGTTTTGGTAACAGAACTTAAATCCGAGGCATTCAATACAAAAATACCTGTTTCTCTATTTTCATCGCTACTTAATCCGTTCATAGACAGTAGTATTGTTTTATCTATTTCAGTTAGATGAGAGGCGCCCATTGTTCCGATAACTTCAAACTCATCGTTTTTATAAATATAATATAACTTCCCGTTTTTATATTTTAGCTCTGATCTCTGAATTTCTTTTCCGATCACTGCAAATTTCTCTTTATCGTAAAAGTCCTCTTTTCGAAAAAATCTGCCTTCTACCATCGGCGGTACATACGTCTGATTATCAAAGTATATGGCTCGAATGTTTCTTGAACCTGTTTGAAGTTCCTTAAACAACGTAAACTGCTGTCCAATGTTTATATCGCGCCAATCCCATAACATGGATTCATCAGGTATAAAAAAGATACTATTTTCATCATAGAGACTTCTTCCTAATATATCCATTTCACTCTTTTTAACTTCATAATAACTTATGGAAACAATCATGATACTCAGAAAGAAGTAAAGCAAACAAATAAGAAAAATCCCACCTCTATTTATTTTCTTTAAAAGATTACTCATCTGTCCATTACCTTTCATAAATAGCGGCAAGTCTCTTTTTCAAAGAAATCTTGCCGCTGTATTGTTTAAGTACTAAATACTAAAGAAAATCCTCATTACAGTTATTCTTCGGTCCCCCAATATGTTTTAGAAATGAGGTCAATACTAGCATAATTTGTTTTCGCTTCTGTTCTACCGACATCCCACTGTCTCCCACTATCTTCTCTAACCCATATCCACTCCATCTGAGCTCTAGAGTAATGTTTCATACCTGGCCAAACCGTTTTTGCAACAGCACGCTTTAATTTACTATCTGTTGTACTATACTGAGAATACCCTTCATGGGAATCAGGATATAATTTTACCTCCTGTGTTGTTATTCCTCTGTCTGGACTGGCGTTGGTGAAGTGACCTTCACCTTCTACCCATCCCCCTCCAACACCGAAAGGTTTAGCTGCATAAGCAGAGGAAGCAATGGAACCTAATATTGCTGTAACTGCCAGAGCTTTAATTACTTTTTTAGTTATTCTCATGAAATTTTCTCCTATTTCTATAATAATTAATTCGAAAGCTGGCCAGCTAATAAAACCTATTTATTATTATATAAGGAAATGTTAGGGAATTAAATAGCTAATAATGTCGTATAATCACTTATTTTGTAATATTCTGTATTTAAAAGTCTGATCAATACTAACATTAGATGTTTTTGGCGAAAACAGAAAAAACTAATTCAAATTGAACTAGATATCTTTGACTAGTCCCGCTCATATTGGGTGAGAACTAGGAAAGGAATGAAGACTACCAACTTCGAATTGTCATCATTTTATGGCTCGATAATAGGTTTACATAGAATCAACTCTCCATGTAAGTCAATTTTTCCGCAACTAAATATCTTCACATACAAGAATCAAAACAAAAATTGAATAAGAGGCTACTCAAATAAAGACAACCTCTCTACTTGCTTTGTACTTCAGATTGTTAATAACAACACATACAATGTCGAATTTTGTTGACAAAAGGAGGGCTCCTGCCTATTCTTAATGGATGAATATGATAATCATTATCATAAAATAGAGAAAAGGGGTTCTACATCCATGTCTGTACAACATCGCAAATCTTCGGCCTTCACGCTGGCAACAATGCTCTTGTTGCTATTGGTTATTGTGGGCTGCAGCAATACAGGAAGTGGAGATGAATCCTCATCTGCTGCTTCGGATCAAACGTCTACGAAGTCGATTACGATGTCATGGCCACGTGATATCGGTACAATGAATCCGCATACGTACAATCCTTCGCAATTATTTGCCCAATCCATGCTCTATGAGCCACTGATCAGTTACCAGAAGGACGGAAAACTGGAACCTGCGCTGGCAGAATCATGGACCATCTCCGATGACGGCAAAGTATATACATTCAAGCTTCGCCAAGGTGTGAAATTCTCAGATGGTACACCATTTAATGCTGAGATTGTGAAAAAGAACTTTGATGCTGTTATGAAAAATAAAGACACACATAGCTGGCTGGGCATTGTTGGCGTGCTCGACAAGACAGAGGTTGTGAACGACCAGACTTTCCGACTGACGCTCACAGAGCCGTATTATCCTGTTCTTCAGGACTTGTCTGTGGTCCGTCCTTTCCGCTTCCTGGGTGAAGCCGGATTCCCGGATGATGGGGATACCTCCCAAGGCATCAAAGAGCCGGTTGGAACGGGCCCGTGGATGCTGGCTGATTACAAGCAGGACGAATATGCTGTTTTCAAGCGCAACCCGAATTATTGGGGAACAGCATCGAAGGTGGATCAGATTACGGTCAAAATCATTCCTGACGGTGAAACCCGTGTACTTGCTTTTGAAAAAGGCGATCTCGACCTGATCTACGGGGAAGGTATGATCAGTCTGGATGCGTTCCAGGAGCTGCGTGACAATGATAAATATGTGACCCAATTGTCTGATCCGGTGGGCACACGCAGTCTGCTGCTGAACTCTTCCAATCCCAAGCTGTCTGATGTCAGAGTGCGGATGGCGCTCCAGCAAGGGTTTAACAAACAGGCGATGGTGGAAGGCGTTACTTCCGGATTGGAAGAACCAGCCGATACCGTATTGTCCAAAAACTATCCGTACACCAATGTAGACTTGGAACCGATCACGTATGACGTGGAGAAATCCAAAGCTTTACTGGATGAAGCGGGCTGGAAGCTGCCTGCAGGTGGTACAGTTCGTGAAAAAGACGGGCAGCAGCTTGATTTCGAGATGATTTTTGACAAAACGGACCCGATTCAGAAAGCGATGGCTGAGACCATTCAGGCGGAATGGAGCGAGCTTGGGGTTAAAGTGAACCTCACTGGACTGGAACTTACGGTTCAGATCAAACGTTTGAAAGCCAATGATTTCGATCTGTATTTCTGGTACAACTATGGTGCGCCGTATGATCCTCACTCCTTCATTAACGTTGTAGCGAGCCCTGGATTCGGGATTTCCGAGACCCTGAGTGCGTTGCCGATGAAAAAGGAACTGGACGATCAGGTGCATGCAGCACTATCATCCACAGACGAGACGAAACGCCAGGAGTTATATGGCTCTATCCTGAAGACACTTCAGGAGCAATCGGCGATCGTACCCATCTCTTATATTAAGAAAACGGCTGTATATCAGAAGAAAATTTCCAACTTTATTTTCCCGGCGAATCGTGATGAAAATCCGTTTGTAGGCATTGAGTTGGGCAATCAATAAGTAGTAAATTTCGAGAGTGGTAAGGTCTGTAGCTTGATAAAAGGGAGGAACGTTTGGTGATCAGTTATATCGGTAAACGAATGATCGCGATCATTCCTATCGTTTTTATCGCTACACTTGTTACCTTTGCGCTTATTCATATTTCACCGGTTGATCCGGCCGAGGCTTATCTGACAGCCGCTCATATCTATCCAACACCGGAGCTACTTGCGCAAAAGCGGCATGAGTTCGGCCTGGATCAGCCTTTGTTAACCCAATATACGCATACGATTCAGAAGATTGCCAAGCTCGACTTCGGCACCTCGTATCTCACCAATAAACCCGTATGGGATGAAGTGAAATTAAGGCTTCCGGCTACGGCTGAACTAGCCTTCTGGAGTATGTTGTTATCGGCTTTGGTGAGTATTCCTTTGGGAATACTGGCGGCGGTGTACAAGAATAGCTGGATTGACATGGTCAGTCGTGGGATTTCCTATTTTGGAGCATCTATTCCGCAATTCTGGCTCGGTTACCTGCTGATCTTCTTTTTCTCGGTGAAGCTGGACTGGCTCCCTGTGGAGGGACGTGGATCGTGGGAGAATCTGGTTCTGCCTACGATTACACTCTCCTTGATTCTTATTGCGATCTACACCCGATTATTGCGTTCCAGTGTACTGGAGCAATTGCAGGAGACATATGTACAGTACGCGAGAACACGCGGGATCCGCGAACGAGTCATTATGTTGAAACATGTGCTGAAGATCGCTATATCGCCCCTCATTACGGGGATGGGGATGAGTATGGGCAAGCTGCTCACAGGCACCATTATTGTGGAGCAAGTGTTTTCCTGGCCGGGGTTCGGACGATACTTTGTCGATGCGATATTTAATCGAGATATCCCCGTAATACAATGTTATGTCTTCCTGGCGGCATGCCTGTTCATCGTATGCAATCTGCTCGTTGATCTGGTGCAGCTCTATATGGACCCACGGATTTCAGCGAAAGGACGGGCAGAACATTGATAAACAAATGGCGTGCGGTATTTAAAGGACAGAGAGCCATCCAGATCTGCTCGGTGATCATATTGCTTTTCTTCATGGTAGCGTTATTAGCCCCATGGATTGCTCCTCATGACCCTGTGAAGGTGAATCTGTTACAGAAGCTGGAGAGTCCATCGCTTGAGCATTGGCTGGGAACGGATCATCTGGGACGCGACAATCTCACCAGGCTGATCTATGGCGCGCGGGTGTCGCTCGGATTTGCTACCCTGATCTTTCTGTCTTCTTTGCTCATAGGTGTTATTGTAGGTTCGATCTCCGGTTACCTTGGTGGCTGGGTGGACAGTCTGTTGATGCGCTTGTGTGAAGGCATTATGGCATTTCCTAATCTGGTGCTGGTGCTCGGTATTGTAGGGATCTTTGGTCCAGGTCTGATGCAGGTGCTTCTGGCCCTCATGATGGTACAGTGGGTGTATTATGCACGCATCTGTCGGAATATGGTCGTTAGTCTGAAAGAACGGAACTTCATCGCAGCAGCGCGGATTAGCGGCTCCTCTTCGTGGACGATTATCCGTAGACATATCATCCCCAACGTGCAGCGTCCGATCGTTGTGATGGGCACATTGGAGATGGGCTGGGCGATTATGGATATATCCGCTCTGTCCTTCTTGGGGCTTGGTATTCAACCCCCGAATGCAGAATGGGGCGCCATGATTCATGAAGGAACGGGTTATATTCGTAGTCATCCGGAGTTGATGATCTACCCGGGGGCATTGATTCTGCTCGTAGTCATTACGTTCAACATCTTGGGAGAAGTGTTATCCGAGCGTTATGGCATTGCAAAAAGGTAGTCGTTGAATGCTTGAAGGGGTAGGAAGAAAATTGAAGGCGAAGGCAAGCGGGACAAGGGGTGAATGTAACGATGGATGATGCAGCTAAGGTACTCGAAGTTCGCGGTCTGCAAGTGAATCTTAGAACAGCGGAGGGTTCAGTCCCGTTACTGGAGCCCATTGACTTCGAATTAGAAAAAGGTCGTGTCTTCGGTCTCGTCGGAGAGAGTGGTAGCGGCAAGACCGTTACATGTAATGCGTTGCTTAATCTGCTTGATCCGCGCAGAATGGAGGTATCAGGCAGCATCCGTCTGAATGGACGGGAGCTTGGCTCGTTGTCAGGAGAGGAGATGCGACGCATCCGAGGCAAGGAAATCGGATTTATTATGCAGAATCCGATGAATGCTTTTACACCCGTATATACGATTGGATCGCAATTCATTGAAACTTTGCGTACGCATACGGGAATGTCCAAAGCAGCGGCCCGGGAGCGGGCTATTGCTGCCTTGGCAGATATGAACCTGCCCGAGCCGTCCAAACTAATGAAGCGATATCCCTTTCAACTGAGTGGTGGCATGTTGCAGCGAGTGATGATCGCCATATCGATGTGCCTGCGACCCGCCTTGGTTATTGCTGATGAACCCACGACGGCACTGGATGTTGTGAACCAGTTCAAGGTGCTTCAGGAATTGGATCGGCTACGTACCGAATACGGCACATCCATCTTGCTCATCTCCCACGATCTAGGCGTGATCTCGCAGATGGCCGATGAGGTGGCGGTTATGCAGAAGGGTCGAATTGTGGAGCAGGCAGATGTGTACCAACTGTTCGATCACCCGCAGCATGAGTATACCCGGATGTTGTTAAATGCCAGACCTGGTATGTCTTTGGGACGGTAGCGAATGACAGATGAGATGAATCGTTCAGTGAGTGTATGTGTAGAGCGGGTATAAACTGTATTTTGAGTGGGTAGTCGTAGAGGTGGAATGAACATGGTGATGTGTATTTTCGTCTTCTTCGGAGATTGCTTCTGCCAAGTACAAGAGAGGAGGATGACCTGATGCTTCAGGTACGTGAGGTAAGCCATAGCTATGGCAAACGTAATTGGCTGGATCGTTCGGGAGCGCGTCCTCCTGTGCTGGCAGACATCTCACTTACGATTGAAAAGGGTGTGTGTCTGGGACTTCTGGGTACGAGCGGAGCCGGTAAAAGTACCTTGGGCAAAATCATTCTTGGTCTGGAGAAGCCTAGCCAAGGTCAGGTTTTATTTCAAGGTCAGGATATCTACCGATCCAGCAAACCCGTGCTTAAGGGATTACGGCGTGATCTGCAAGTCGTGTTCCAGGACTGTTATTCGGCTGTGAATCCGCTCATGACTGCCGCGCAAATTATCGGTGAGCCACTTGATAATTACGAGCGATTGTCGGCAAAAGAACAACTTCGTGTGGTTGGACAACTGCTGGAACAGGTTGGACTCACACCGGAGGATGGGAGCAAGCTTCCGCACCAGTTCAGCGGGGGACAATTACAGCGAGTCAACATCGCAAGAGCCATCGCGCTCAAGCCCAAGTTGATTGTTCTGGACGAGTCGATCAGCAGCCTGGATATGGTGCACCAGACGCAAATCCTATCCTTATTGGCAGAGTTAAGAGCGTCCTACGGGTTGTCGTACCTCTTTATCACACATGACATTCGGGCCGCCATGACGATCTGTGACCGTATTGCGGTAATGGATCAGGGCAGGCTTGTCTATAGTGGTGATGCCGGGGATTCGGTAATACAGTCGGATCATCCGGCTGTGAAGCAGCTGGTTACAGCTATTTTGCCTGAGCATCCCTCGGGTCGTATTTCGTATAAATGAAATTTATAGTGAAGGAGGCTCCTTACCATATCGATGGTAAGGAGCCTCTTTTTTTACATCTTATTCATCAGTTGAACGTTATCCTAATTTCCCCGATCTGCACGCTCCATACGATATGTATACTTCACAAGCTCAATCTGTTGCTGCTTGAAATCTGCAATCCATTCTCCTAAAATGTTCTGGAAACGATCCATCTTTCTTCGCAATTCTTCTGCAGATTTACCTTTCCAATCTCCAATACTCTCATCAATGGATCTTACATGACGTTTGTTAGCTTCAAGCATATCCATTAAATCATTGATTTCCTTCTCGGCATTCATCAGATCCACTAATTCTACAACAATGCTCCGTGACATATGCTTCGTCGCTCCTTTTTAACCCTCGTCGGCTTGTCTGAAATCTTCAGCTTTTTGATTAATATACTCTGCAATGACATGTGCTTCTTCTTCATACCAGCGGCTAAATTTGTGCAAATCACTTGTTAACCGATCCACAATAGGTTCAAGAGAGCGGCTATCGCTGGATTCAATAAGTCTGAGAATGGCATTGGTTGCTGTGGGGAGGCTAGATTGAAATTCATTTACATGCTGCTGCATTTTTTGTCCGGCTCTTTGAAGATTCTCTAGTGAGAGTTGGATGGTAACCCCAGCACCGGCAGCAGCCATTTGTCCAAGAGGTCCTAGGTAGGCACCGTACTTTTCAATTAATTTATTTACGGTGTCCTTCATTTTTTCATTGGCAAGCAGGGTATTTAAGTATTCCGTGTACCTTGGATTTCCACCAATCACTTCGCCATCTCGTGTATAAAGTGTATTTGTAATAAAGCCATTCTTGTCAAACTCGAAGTTCTCCAGACCGTGGGCCTTTTCTCCACCGAAAGAATTGAAAAGTTTGACTCCCATGTTTTGCGTACCAGATGGAAGCGTGGTTGAAACAAAAGTGATATTCTTCCAAAAGGGTGTAAAGAAACCGGAAGAGGTACCGGTTGATTTGGTTATTAAAGGTATAACGATTTGGGGTCTATTCGCTTCCTCGTACGTCTTATTAATCATGATTGTATTGGCTGCATGCCGCGTCGATGTATTGGAAAAACCTGCTCCAACACCATCCCCAGGGTTAACATAAGCTGTATTTTTCTTGTCATATTCTCCGGCATCTATTTTCTTTAAAATTTCATCAGAGACAACGGCTCGAATGCTAGCTGGATTATATGTAGTAGATGACAGGTTGTTATGTATAGCTGTATATTGTGCGAGTCCGCCACCCAAAGAGTGTCCAGTTGTAGAGATCTCAGCTGTAGGATACATCTCTTTAACTTCTTGATATAACTTTTCGGAGAGATAGAACTGATTCTGCATATAAGCAGTTTTTGTGCCATAATATTCTGGTTTTGAGAGAATGTCGGGGTTGTTTTCAACGGTTTCTCTAAGACTTTTGTATCGTCCACCGACTACATCAAAGCCATCGGTTTCGATATCTGTGACCTTGCCCCAAGATGTGTCGGGTTCAGTCCCCCTATATCCAATAACTACTTGATTCTCTTTTTCGTTATAGTACACTACTGCATCAAACCCTGAATTGTTTGTATCGTTGAGAGTAGAATTAGGCAAACTAGCACGAGACCAGTCGTCGTCAATTTTTGCATTCTCTTTTTTTATTTCCCTGTCATAAGCGACACCGGAAATTCTATGGTAAGTCTTATCTGAGATGAACAATATCTATATTTCTCCTTTCATTTAATATATTATAGTAGAAGATATTAAATGAAAATAATGTATTTTTCAAGGAGGTAACGTAGGAAATGAGTCCTAAACTGAAGATGGTATTGATAATATTTGCGTCTTTAGTCTTATTAGTGAGTGGATGTGCAATTACATACCAGGTGAAAAATAATAATATTGTCAAAAAGGCCACTCCTATAGGAATTGAATATTTTAAAAGTAAGTATAATGTTACCGTTAAGTTCACAGATTCTCAGGTTTTTCCAGGTTATATAGATTCGAAGGTGGTATTGTATGGATATGTGGAGCACGATGTCAACGAGACATTTTCTATTGCGATTAATTATAATACTTATGAAGTTAATTATGTAACTGGACCAGACTGGATGTTTGAATCGGAATAACTTTTTGGACAAGGAGCCCTAATTCCGACATATGATTCTTTAGACATGGCTTGTAAAAGCTCATCATTTAAGAAACTCACTGTATTTATATTCCAATTTAGTTATTATTAAAGTAATACATATTATTCCTGATAGAATCAAAGGGTGATTCTCATTAAAATTAATTCTAAAGTCCTGTTGATTATTTTATCTATAGTAGTTATGTTTATTTGTTTTTTAGTTGTTAAGAATTACTTGACTGATAAACAAATTGTTGAAAAAGCTACGGTTATAGGCGAGAAGTACTTTATAGATAATTATGGTGTGGAAGTTAAGTTTGTCGACTCACAGGTTATGGCTTCTTATATTACAACGAGAGTGGTGCTATACGGATATATTGTAGGTAAAGAAGAAGATAAGATTAAAATAAGTTTGGATTACCGTGATTTTGAAGTTACAGGAACCGGTATTCCTTTAGATCTTAAAAAGATTGGTGAATAGAAGAACAAATTTTACTTATTGAAGAATGTAAACTTGTTTGATATCAGATAAGTCCTAAACTGAAGATAGTATTTCCAAGTTTGTTTGATATTTAGGGTTTGTTAGACCTATGCAAAGAAAAAGCTACTGGGAAGTGAAAGTGAGAAGAAGTACATATGAAAAGCAGAGGGATTTAGATTATGAAGAAACTGTTATCAACTGTATTAGCAAGTATATTGACTGTAAGCATGATAGGTTCGGGAAACGAAGCAGTTGCAGCTGCAAGTAAGCCGAAGCAAGTCGAGGTGTTGCTGAACACCGTGAAAATTAAATTTCCAGATGCGAAGCCATTCCAGGATGGCCAAGGTAGCGTTATGGTTCCAATCCGGTTTGTTTCGGAAGCCCTGGGCGCAAAGGTGACGTACTCGAAGGTTGGCAAAGTTTCCAAGGTTGGGATCGTCAGCAAAGATCATAAAGTGGACATGACGATCGGGCAGACTTCAGCCCTCGTCGATGGCCAGAAGAAAGACTATGGCACGCAGATCATTCTGAAGCAAAACCGGACTTTCGTTCCCCTGCGTCTAGTGAGTGAAGGACTTGGCCAGAAGGTAGAGTGGGACAAGATTGGTCGTTGGGTCTGGATAGGGAACAAAGACTTCCGTAGTACGGATGATAAGACGTTTAAGTTAACCAAGTTAAGTGATTTTAAAGCATATACACAAAGTATTGATTACTTCAAAAACATGGAAAAAGACACGTACCCTAGTGTGAAGATAATCAAAGAAAGTGACTTACCAATCCAACTAGGGAATAGTCAAGTGGTATACAGCATTGATTTGGTAAAAGATCCTGTACGTAGCGGCAATGTGGTACAGATTAGAAGTAGTGTCAGAGGAAATCCTATCTCGTTCTTAGTAAAAAATAGTTTTGCAAAGGGGCGTCAGGTGCTAGATGCGGCTTTCATAAATAATGATGATGAAACAGGAATGAATACCTATCCAGTAGTAAGTAGCTTGGATCTCTTCCAAAATGGAAAGTTCGTAGAAAACTACGATTACACAGAGTTTAAAATTTCTTCGGCAGATTATATTCTCCTACGGGATGGCGATTTGGACAATTACGCTGTAGCTATCATTAATCCTTTCAAGTAAGGGGCTATGTTCTGAATGAAAAGGACCATCAGTTCCATACTCAGTTTCAGTTTGATAATCATTTTGTCCTCTGTACTCGTCCTATTTACTTATCATCTAGGTAAAGCTGAAGCAACTGTTTAGTTGATACCTCTGAACGGATTCAACAGAACCTTTTCGAGTATACCGAGAGCAGCCCATAGTCAGCGACTTGTACCGATTGTGTGGGATCTTCAAATGAGTATTAAGCAGTTGGATGAATGGCACCTGGGAGCATACGTCGGAACTAGTGGACTACATTAATCAAAAGGGAGAAGATTTTTATACAAGTAGATTCCGGAGCACAGTGAAAATTTACATAGTAGTAAAAGAGCCTAACCAAACTAAATCTAACTAATCGGAGAGTGGAAAAGTTGAAAAAAATAATGTTACCCATAATGAGCGTTGTAGTAGTCGTATCGACATTAATTTCTTCCCAGGCTTATGCTGCAACAACAAGCTTTAAAGATGTGCAGTCCAATCACTGGGCAAAGTCTGCTATTGAATCTGCGGTTTCCAAAGGATATTTCAAAGGATACGGTAATGGATTGTTCAAGCCCAATGCTTCGGTAACAAGAGCAGAATTTGCATCCCTAATTTCACGAGTGGCCAAAGACATGTCTCTTCCTGAAGATGCCCCGACTGATTCCTTCAAGGATCTGAATGGACACTGGGGTAAAATTGAGGTAGATCGGGCTATCAGTTTGGGTTTCATCAACACCAAAGACTATCCGAATGGATTTAAGCCAAGTACTCCGATTACTCGCGAAGAAATGGCCAAATGGTTGAGTTCCGGATTGGTTGCATCCAGTGATGAGTATAAGACAGCATTTGCTGAAACCAAAGGAACGTTGCTTCCAGTCAAAGAGTCCTTTAAACCAGGAATCGCTCAGGATAAAATTCCTTACCTCGCTCTTGCAATGGGAACCAACTTGATGAACGGCTTTCCGGACGGATCGTTTGGAATGGATAAGACGACCACTCGTGCTGAATCTTCTGCTATTTTGCTAAGACTCGAAAATGTGCTGAAAAAAGAAGCTGCGACATTTGATGATCTGAATGAATTAAGAATAATGGGTACGAAAAAAACGAATCTTGAATTGGTATCTAGCCTGACTACAGGGAAAACTTCTATCGCTGATATTTCAGGGAAACGGAAAACGTTCCGTAACGGATCTGGTAGTCTGGTGTTTCATCGCTTAATTGGTATAAACGCGTCTGAGCCTAAGAAGAAAGACAGCATCTATACATCGTTGTTCTTGACTGAATTCGGAATAAATAAATACAAGAACAGTGGTTTACTTCCAGTGTTCAAAGAAATCACAATTTATCCTAAAAAACAGGGTTTTGACATTGGAGATTATAAGAATGGTGTTATTGATATGACTGGTGGAATGGCTATCACAAATGAATTGAACAAAAAATATGGATATGAAGTTATTCCTGTTTTAGAGCCTGCAAAATTTTTCGCAAAGAACAAAAATGGTGTGAAGGTGTGGGTTGTAGAAAACCTTAAAATCAAAGGCTTCTACGGACAATTCAACATGGACGATGGTTCATATGCAGTTATTTCAAATAACAACTAGGCAGGGATTATAAATGCAAAAGAAATGGACTGTTCTCTCATTACTCGTGATATTCCTTATTTACTCCTTCGGAGTCATGTCTATTAAAACCTATGCTAACTTTAAGAACGGCTATCCAGACAAAGACATAGAAGTGAAACCAAGCGGATTAGCGAGAGGTAAGCAAACATTTAAAGTCAAAGTAACGGGAACAGCAAAACCTAAGCCTAAGACTATCTGGACTCAAGGCGATTTTAAAGTATGGCAAGCTACTAGCGAAAAATACGGTAGGGTAGAAACGAATACTTACTCTTCTGGATTATCTGCTCTTCCCTTGAAGCTTCCGGCAAATAAATTTGTTAAAGATGAGATTAACACGAAAAACTACGTACCTGATTCATTACAAGATACTCCAACAGGTAATAAATTCAAGAGAGGTCACGTCACAGATATAGAAATTGATGATATTAAATACAACACATCAGATGGAACCTACGCAATTAAGCCAGGTTCAAAACCGGACTATAAAAAGGGGAGTCTGCTGGTAACCATAGAAACACGGACTGGTACTGATTATGTAGGCCCGGATAACCTTTCTGACTATCAATGGGAAAAGAAGACTCCGTATGGTATAAGACAGGATGGAGATCCAAAATATCAAGTTGAGTATTACACACCACTAGAGATTGATTATAGCGGTTACGTGACGGAAACCAAAGAGATCCGCGTCCGAGAAGACATGCAGCTGAAAGTGAACGATGTGAAATCCCTTGTAGCAGAAATCCGAACTAAAGCATACGACCAAGAGGAATTCGGTAACTGGGTGAATGTCTCCAAGCGTGCCGACCAAATCGAGTGGAGTTCAAATAAACAAAACGTAGTTTATGTAGAACCTAAGACTGGTCAGATCGTTGCGAAAAATGTTGGAACAGCAATCATAATGGAAGAATTCCGAAGATGGCCCGTATTACATCTACGAATCCGCTACGATTACTGTAGGGGATACACCACCACCACCGCCGCCGCCAGAAACTCCGGATGCGGCATGTGCAGAGTCACCTGTCGGAGAAATGACAGGAGAGAGAATGAACCCTAATGCAAGCGCAGTTATTAAGGCCGATCAACGTGGAAGTGAGCCATTTGACGTACTGCGAGGTATCCCTACCTCTGAGAGTTTATATGGCAATGTATTTGGTCTAAGTTACCTATTCCAAAATAAGTTTGTGAATATGCAAGGAACTTGTACATATACCGTAGTTGTTGAAAAAACGTATAACAAAACGTGGACAGACGAAAGGAAGGTTTCGGATGGTAAAGGCGGTACGACAACGGTATCAACTCCAAGATCTAGAGATGTAAAAGTACCATACACCTATACTGTGAAACGGGATTTCGAGTATTGGAAAATTGACACTTTGCTCGTTTATGAGATAACCGATGCGATCCTAAAAAACTATGCTTTACCACAGATTGAACTATATCCTGCTGATTATCGTAGTCCCATCTATGCAGCGACGACGAACGGTACCTTTTACGCACACAATACACCGCCTGTGTTAACAGCGCCTTCACAGCCAGTGCCGGGAGGGACCAGCGAACCTCCAACACCAACAGATGATCTCTCATCTATTGCGGAAGATGCTGTGCCAAAGGTCCAAGTTCAGAATGACTATTTGAAGTTTAATGGGGCTGTTGTCATGGACAACACAAAAGTAGAAGAAACAGGTCCAACGCCAGGTCAGATCGCAGAACCCCAAATGGTTGGCAAAGATGTTCTGTACAGTCCTGACAATGAAATATCCAAAACCTTGTTAAATAAGAAGGACACGCCTAGCACAGGCGAAATCCGTTATGAATTAATGAGTGGAAATGTTAATAATGGTAATGAGGAAGAAACCTTTGAAATTCCGGGGATCAACACAGTCACTGTTCATACTCCAGTCGTGAACTATTCCCTTGTTTCAGACGATCAACCTCATAATCAGAAAACGATACCGAATATGGATCGGTCTGCCCTTATTTTGGAGCGGCCGTTCACAGTCCGTATCCCCACGAGCGGACAGCATTTGGATGTCAACTCGTATCCGGGATATGGGGATCGGGATTATGCCAAATATTATCGAATCAAACAGGTGCGGTTTCCGTTTGACGTGTACAGTGCCGACCGGACACAGTTTTATCCGCGGAGTACGTGGATTGATATTCCGGTGGATGTGCTCGATACGACCTTTTATCTGCCTGTGTGGGTAGATGAGGGAGATTACCAAGTGGAGTTCCGCAATATTGCAGAGAATGCACCTGCCGATTTTGAAACGATGTCCAGAAGCAACGCCCAACCAGATGCCAACACAGACTTGACCTATCATCTGGCCAGTGACGAAGTATCTGTAGAGGTCATCGGGAGGTTGTACGACTTTGAAATTACGGACATCGCAGACTATAACTGGGAGCTTGTTTTCCGGCGGTTTAAGGGTAGCATTGCACCGACCTGGATTAGCTACTGGACAGGAACACAGGGAATTGATGGAGACAAGCGAGGGAACAAACCACAGTTCACCGTACCGATTCGCCCAGGCAGTCATCCGCTGCAAGGGTATCAGAATGTGGCTGTGAAGACGGGATATCACTTTAAGTTTGATTTTAAAACCAAGGGCAATATGTTCGGGCCCAGAGACGGCATTCGCCTGACTCCGACCTTTGATTTTGTCAGCAAAGATGGGAAAACACGCGTACCGGTAGATCTGTATTACTCGACGAACCAGCGAAGTTTTATTCATATTGGTTCAGCAGAGGATCAAGTCAAGCGGTTTGTCATTCTCAATGATCGGTTACGTCAAGTACCTTCCGAACAGTTACGAGATACGGCGACCTACAAATATAATCGCTATGGCGAAATTCATCCAGGGATGATGAGTGAACGGACGTATCAGGAGTATTACCGGGATAAATTCACGAAAATGAAAACCCCTGTAGGCGGATACAGTCTGCTGCTGATGCCGGAGCAATTACGTACGTTTATCGGACCCAAAACGAATATTCCGACGAACGCAAGTGCGGATGTACTTCGTGCAAATGCTGCCATTCAGCAGTGGTACGGGGAATACAGTCTGCCTGCCGAGCCTTATGTGGTTCAAGCCGGAACGAATCTGGCCGAATATGGGCGCACCCATGGTGGTTTGAATGCGAAGTCACCGATCTTCCTGAAGAACGGCTATATCGTGGTGAACTTTAACTTGGAGTCGATCCAGGAAGGGAATCTGGGGGCTCCGCATCTGCAATATATCCATGCACCGCTAATGAACCAATGGTTGCTGGAAGGATTCCAGCGTCAAGTCGAAGATAGCTACGGCAACCAGTTCACTTTAAGGGACGGAGATGTGGTGTTCTACCATGCCGATCGTTCCAGCCGGTATGATTTCAGTGCACAGGTGCCGCACTAGGTAGTATGAAGAGTACAATAACAAGAAGGCGACTCTTACTTTGGTAAGTATCGCCTTCTTGTTATTTATCCAAATTAACGTTGCAAAAAGCTATCCAGTTACCCCATCTTCCGCCCAAGCTGTTCGATCTTATCCAACCAATGCTTTCTTTGTTCATCTGACTTCTTCCCAACTTGATCTACAGTTGTTATCTGAACAGGTTTGATGCCGGTGAGTCCAAATGTTGAGATTTTCATCATCTTGTGTGCGGGCTCACCCTGGAACCACTTGAAGTACCAGCTCGGACCATCCATCGTCGTGATCATGCGGGCGGTGCGGCCTTTGAGCAGTTGATCCGGGAAAGGTTTTCCTTTTTGATACTTGAAGGCGTAACCTGGCATGAAGATTCGGTCAACGAAACCTTTCAGCAGGGCAGGCGGTCCTCCCCACCATATTGGGAACACCCATACGAGATGTTCGGCCCACTTGATTGCTTCTTGAGCTTGTAGCAAATCTGGTTCAAGTGGAAGTTTATTACGATATCCTCCTTCCAGATTCATGTTGAACGCGAGTTCGTTCAGGTTGATCATGCGAACGTCTGCACCAGCTTGAACCGCACCTTTACGGTAAGCCTCGGCGATTGCACCGTTGTAACTGGGAGAGACGGGATTGCCTTGAATAATTAATATTTTTCTCATGGAAGATGACACGTCCTGACTGTTTTAGTTAATGAACACTAACCTCATGTGCAAAAAGAAAAGGTCACGTATGACCTGGTAATCCATTCGTATATCCTGATGGTATGCTGACGATTCTCTTTTTATAGCGTCCAGCTCTGAACCTTCCTTGGAATTCTGCGAGGTCAGAATGGTTGCCCTCTCCAGTTCTACTCTTGTGGTACCTGCCCCAACATTGATGCAAGACGATGAACAGTCTCGCCCGTATAAGGTACCAATAGCTCCGGTAGCTCACCTTGCATACTGGAGACCGCCATGCGTGTAATTGCACCGATCACCAGAACGGCTGTGAGCCTCGAATCCTGCTGAGGCAGCTCGCCCCGCATCATTCCCTGATCGATCAGATCCATCAACGCATCCAATGGCTGACGGTAATCCTCGCTGCTTCCGGCTTCAATGAATATTTCATGATTCTGTGAAATCAGCAGCAGTCCGTAGGGATCTTCATCATGCAGATGGAGAACCTCTGTCACCAGTTGCTTGAAGCGTTCCAACACCGGACCTTCCCGTCGAACATACCCGTCAATCAGTGCAGTATAGTCCGCGCAGTATTGGGTGAAGGCTTCCAGGGCAACGGCATCTTTGTTTTTAAAATGTTTGTAGATCGCCGCATCGGTTACTCCGGCGGCGTCACCGATCTCTTTGACGGATATGCCGTCAACGCCTTTGGTTGCGAACAAGCGCATCGCCGCTTGTAGGATATCTTTCTTTTTGCTATCCACATGAGGTTTGTTCTTCATGATTGTATAGTAAGTGATTACTAACCAAAATGCAACAAGCAATTTAGAAACTCTACATTGAGACGCTGAATAAGCGCTTACGACCAAAGCTTGCAGGCTTGTGAACGGCAACGTATGATGAATAGAAATCAACATCGGAGCAGCAGGGAGAACGAAACGGATGGTGGATAGCGTGAAAGAAGAGATGGATGCATACAGCTGGGTGACACCCGAAGGAATGCTGAATGATCAATATATAACAAGCCGCGAACAGTTGTATAAAGGAATGAACGGACGATATGTGGAGCGATTCACTGTTCCTACCGGTGGAAGTTACATTTTCAAACCGCTGACGAATCCTGCTCAGCATGGACGGGAACGATGGATGTACGAGCGCGTGATGTCTGGCTTACCACCGATTTATCCGCAGCTCATTGCAGCGTCGGATATTACCATTGCTCCAGCACAGAGCTGGATGATCTACGAGGATCTGGGGCAGCTAGTGCATAATTCGCAGGAAGCGACGATGCTCGGCGCAGCGGCACATATGGCAGCGTGGCATGCATTGCCTGTTACGGAGTGGAACGAGCTGCCTCGCGTGGGCCAGAAACCGCCCATTCGCACGATGCTGGATGAGTTGCAAATGCATAGGCAATCTACCGATGAACTGTTATCCAGACTGGATATGCAGCTGTCCGAATCCGATTGGGACAAGATCACCAGGTTGATCCTCACGGCAGAGGAAGAACTTCCTATCGTTCTGTGTCACGGCGACTTGCATCCAGGTAATCTGGCGGAAGTGGACGGCAGACTGGTCGTCTTGGACTGGGAGCATGCCCATCTGAACACGCCGCTGTGGGACGTAGTTCATCTGGTGGATATCTCGCATCCGCTGTTTCCCAGAACGGTTACGCCTGCCCTGCGAGAGCGGGTTATAGATGTGTATCTGGACAAGCTGGGGAGCCTGGGTGTGCAGATTGAACGGGTTTCTTTTGCAGGATGGTACGATGCCTATGCTATTGTATTCTCACTCTGGATGCTGCGTTTGATTGATGGTGACCTGAGAAGTGAGGAATGTGTGTGGCCGAAGGAACAGTTGCGTAACCAATGGCATGAGACGGCAGCAACGCTGGAACAGTGCATGAAGCACATGCGTGAGGAATAGAAATGAGGGGTGAGAAGCTTGCGTAAAGTCGGACTTGTTATGCGTAAAATTCAATTCACGGAAGCACAGGGGCCACGCGTATTTGCGGATCGGCTGAAGCAGATTGGTCTGGAGCTGGGCGTGGATATTGTGTTCATCTCGCCGGAGCGTCATGTCAGCGGATACGACTGGTTGCCGGGTTATGAGCATGAGAAAGGTGATCTGGTGAACTACGATATCGTGTTGGACCAGATTCATAGCCAAAATATAGAACATGTTATCTACACCGTATCCGGGTTTACGTTTTTGAAGATGTTCTTACCGAAGAGTGTATTGTTCCCGCACAGTTTCCCCGATCCCGCGCTAACGGGATATGAGATGATGAAGCCATTCTATACGATGGTGGATAAAGCAATTGTACAGACGGAGTTTTTGAAAACAGAGCTGGGTCGCAATTTCGGTGTACATGACGTGAACGTTATTCCGATTGGCTTTAGCGAAGAGCTGGCGAACAGGCACTATGACCCGAGCCAGGTCGTGCATAATCGGGTGCTCTGGATCGGTAGAGATGAGGCGAACCGCCGCCCGGATCTGGTGCTGGAATATGCCCGGCAGAATCCGGACAAGGAAGTATACATGGTGTTCGGTGGTGTACGCTATAAGGAAACCATGAAGAAATACGACATTCCTTCCAACGTGAAGCTGAAGTTTGCGCTCACACAGGATGAGATATTTACGTTGATGAACTCATCCAAGGTGTATTGGAACTGTTCGGCCTTTGATACGTTTGCGATGCCGCTGACTGAAGCGATGGCGATGGGCAAAATGGTCGTGAAACCGGAGCATGCTTGCTACGGTCACATTCGATCCACGCATGCCTTTGCAGGCAACGAGGATAACTGGTTTGAACTGGTGAACATGGCTGCGGCTGCGCCGCGCAGTGTGTCAGAAGACAACCGGGAGTATGCGTTTGGTACTTTTTCGCGCACGAAGATGAAAGAGGGATACCGCGAATTTTTTGCTAACTGGTTGAAGTAATCCATGTAGATGCAGATATAAACGGCTTCAGGTTACGGTAAATCAACTTGAGCAACAGGGCAGGACGAGCAACGATAACCCATTCAGTCGGTGGATCGAAAACAGAGACGAAAAGGCTTCTAATCGGGTAGGCAATCCGATCAGGGGCTTTTTCTTTATACCTAAATCAACGGGTGCTCTGATAGCGATCAATAGGGGGGTATATTATTTTGACCCGAATGAAATGGACATATTTTAGTATTTAACAAAAAAAATACGAGTGTTATGCTGTGAGCGTAAGGAAGGAGTGATCCTCAAATGAAAGCGCTATCTCCGAGAGAATATCAGATTTTGCATTTTCTATTGGAGCGTAGGGATTTCGTTCCGGTCAAAGAAATAGCCGGTCACATGAACTGGTCGGAAAAAACGATTTACAGGGAACTAAACGCCTTGGAACACAATTTGCATATTCGCGGCATTCGCCTCGAACGGAAGCCGGGAAGAGGTATTGCGCTGGCTTTAACCCAGGAACAGACGATGGAGCTGAGGAGAACGCAATGGACTTCGGGAAAAAGGGTGGTGACAACCCTTTCCGTAGAGGCGAGGAGAATCAAAATATTGACGAATTTATTATATGATTCTCCGGAGGAAACCTCGATTAACAAGCTGTCAGAAGAATACTTTATCGGCAAGGCATCGATTGTGAATGATCTCAAGGCCATTGAAGAACGAATTGAACCCTTTCAGCTGCGACTGGAAAAAAGCCAACTCGGCACCCGTCTGATCGGTTCAGAGATTAACATTCGCAAAGCCATGGCTTCTCTCATTAATGAACTTGTGAGTGAAGAACGGGCGGGAGAGCAAGAGCATGAATCTCGGATTGATGGTAACACACTAGTTGAGTTGATAGAACATTTTGGCTGCGATTCAGTTCAAGGGATTCAACGTATTCTGGAAGAAACCGAGCAGCAATTAGGATATACCATAGGCGATCCCTATTACATCAACCTGCTGACTCACCTGCTGATTTGTATCCGCAGACTGAAGAGTGGCAAGGTCATTCGATTGGCTGACGGCATTCCTGATCATCCCGTAACTGACCCTCATGTGCATTCCATCGCAAAAGTCATGGCCGAGCGAATCAGTGAGCTATGCGGATTGGAATTACCAAGTGAAGAAATCTATTTCATCTATCAATATCTGATTTCATCAGGCATGAGTGTTCCGTCCCTTAATCTTGAGTTGTCTGGTCTGATGGACAAGGTTTGTCCAGAGTCTAAAGCGATGGTCAAGGAATTAATTCAGATTGTATCCGGGATGATCCGGCGTGATCTCACAACAGACGAACAATTGTACAAGGGTCTGATCATTCATTTCAAACCGATGCTGAATCGTCTAAAATACAACATTTCCATTAATAATCCTCTGCTGGAGGATATACGTGAGGCGTATGCTGAGATCTTCTCTCTGGTCCGTTTGGGGATGCTGCCCATGGCCCAAGCCTGCGGATTGAATTCGTTTAGTGATGACGAGATAAGTTACCTGGTCCTTTATTTTCAGGCATCCATTGAGAAAAGCAGTAAAAAGAAAAGAGTTATTCTGGTCTGCTCCACTGGAATAGGGACATCTCACTTGCTGAAAAACCGGATCAATCGTTCATTTCCCGAATGGGAAGTCGTTGATGTCATTTCGACAAGCTGGTTCAAGCGTATGGAGGATTGGACGGACATTGATCTGATTATATCAACCGTGAAACTGGAGCATCATGACTTGCCAGTTGTGTATGTCTCGGCGCTATTAAATGACACGGATGTCAGCTTAATCAAGGCGAAGTTTAACGAGGAGAGGATGAATCAACATCAAAACAGGGTGTTTTCGTTTCCACTGCTCAGGGCGTACTTCCACCCATCTTATGTACAGATTGAAACGAATACGAAGGAACAATATACAGAAGGTACAGCATCCCGTCTGAAGCTGTATGCATCCATACTCCAACATGTAGGCGCTAATCTGGAGAACCGGACATTTGCCGAGGCTAAGCTGAATAACCATTTGTCGGTTTTCCTGATCCGCAGTGATGTGAACGTCAATCCCATCGTCGGTTTTAATGTCATTCAAGGCGAACCGACCAATTGCAAACTGGAAATTGTAATCGCTTTCTTTCAGGATGGGCCACTAACTGAATTATTGATAGAAATACAGAGCTTGTTGATGTGCAGACGCATGTATGAACAGATCATGAGAGTAACTACACCACAGGAGCTTTCCGAGATATTACAGTCCAAGCACGATCAGGAGGAGGACCATTATGGATATAACCAAGATTATCAACGAACGGTTGATTAAGCTGGATCTAAAAGCACGAACCAAGGATGAAGCCATCGAGGAATTGGCGGATTTGCTTGCAAAGGAAGGCGCCCTTTCCTCCAAAGAAGAGTTTATCAAAGACGTCTATTTAAGAGAAGAAGAGGGTCAGACTGGCCTGGAGAACCACGTTGCGATCCCTCATGGCAAATCGGCGGCGGTCCTCAAGACCTCCCTCACCATCGGGCGAACAGAGCACCCGCTTGAATGGGAGACCCTGGATGGCAAACCTGTCCATGTCGTTATTTTGTTTGCTGTAAGGCTTGTAGACCGGAATACAACCCACATGAAGCTGTTGGTCCAAGTTGCGAGTATGCTCGCTGATGAAGAGGTACTGGAACGTTTGATGCATGAGTCGGACTCGGCCCAGATTATGGAGCTGTTTGCTAGCAGAGAGAGCGTATCGTAGAACATGGCAATTCAGGATTTTAATATGGAGCACAATACATCATTTGGAGGGATTCTGATGAAGATTGTAGCCGTAGCCGCGTGCACTGCTGGTATTGCCCACACGTATATTGCCAAGGAAAAATTGATCAAAGGTGCAAAAGCGCGTGGTCATGAGATTAAAGTAGAGACCCAAGGCACCATAGGAACAGAAAACGAGCTTTCCAGGGAAGAGATTGGTGCAGCTGATGTTGTCATTGTGGCTGCAGATATCAAAATCGGTGGAGAAGAAAGGTTCAAAGGCAAACGGATCATTCGAGTCAAAACCGAGACGGTCATTAAAGCCCCGATTAAATTCATTGAAAAGGTGGAGCAGTCTTTAGGGGTATCCTCATAACAAGGGAGGCAGGGCGATGAGCGCAAAATCCAATCACGCAGGTTCAGTCATCAAAGGTCATCTGTTAACAGGCATTTCCTATATGATTCCTTTGATCGTTGCTTCAGGGCTGTGTATCGCGCTGGGACAAATTCTGGGAGGAGCCGATGTGGGCAAGGCGGAAGGTACCATTCCGTATATGATTAACCAAATCGGCGGTTGGGGCATGGGGCTGGTTGTCCCTTTAATTTGCGCAGCGATTGCTTATTCGATCTCGGACCGTCCCGGAATTGCCCCAGGATTAATTGTTGGTTTTATATGCAGTCAGATTCAAGCGGGGTTCATTGGTGGGATGCTGGGCGGATTTCTGGTGGGTTATGTCGTACTTGGTATCCGTAAATATGTGAAGCTGCCAAAGTCCATGCAAGGATTAATGCCTGTTCTCGTTATTCCGTTTCTGGCTACATTGATCTCTGGTTTAGGTATCTTTCTTGTCATTGGTCAGCCAATTGTCTGGTTACAGGACAGTCTTACCCATGTGCTTGAATCGATGCAGGGGGGGTCCAAATTTGTTTTAGGTGCCATTCTGGGCTTGATGGCCACCTTTGACTTCGGAGGACCTGTGAATAAAACGATGTCACTGTTTGCTGATGGGATGTTAGTCCAAGGTATCTATGGGCCTGAGGCTGTCAAGTTTGTCGGCTCCATTATTCCACCATTAGGGATTACCCTATCGTATTTCCTGACGAGAAACAAATATACGGCAGCAGAAAAAGAATCGTTAAAGGCCGCATTCCCGATGGGAATCTGCATGGTCACGGAGGGTGTCATTCCGATTGCGGCAAGGGATCTGATCCGGGTGGTGACTTCCTGTGTCATCGGCTCAGCGGTAGCTGGTGGATTGATTATGATCTGGGGCGTTGAGGCTCCGGTGCCACACGGGGGATTATTCGTTGTACCCCTCTTCACCCATCCATGGCTGTTTATGTTGTCTCTTCTCATTGGAACCGGAATCTGCGGTGTAACCTTATCTTTATTAAAGAAGCCAGTTACGGCGATAGATGAAGAATTCGACGATACCGAAGACGAAAGCGTAACCTTTGATGACATTGTGTTCAAAGTGGAGTAATACCTGCTATATAGACAGCGCTTACAATTTAATTAAACCAATCTAAAGGAGATGTGTCTCATGTTGATTACGATGAAGGAACTGCTTAAAGTAGCCAAGGAACACCAATTCGCGGTGGGAGCATTTAACGTGGCAGACAGTACATTTTTGAGAGCTGTGATTGAGGAGGCGGAGCACTCCAATTCCCCGGCAATCATCGCCATTCACCCGACGGAGCTTGAATTTTTGACGGATGAATTTTTCGCATATGCCAGCCAGCGTGCACATGCCAGCCATGTCCCACTGGTGATCCATCTTGATCATGGTGGGTCCATTGCTGATATCATCCGGGCGATCAAGTGTGGATTTACTTCTGTCATGATTGACGGTTCTCTGCTCCCTTATGAAGACAATGTGGCTATTACTAAACAGGCGGTGGAGCTTGCACACGCCGTCGGCGTATCTGTTGAGGGGGAATTGGGGACGATTGGGCAGACCGGTAATTCTATCGAGGGCGGTGTATCCGTAGTAACTTACACGAATCCGGCCCAGGCGGAAGATTTTGTGGCACGTACGGGTATCGATACATTGGCGGTGGCCATCGGTACAGCCCATGGCATATATCCCAAACATATTAAACCGGAGTTGCAAATGGATATTCTGAGAGAAATCAATCAATTGGTAGACATCCCTCTCGTTCTGCACGGGGGATCCGCAAACCCTGATCAGGAGGTCTCCGACTCCGTTCAGTTGGGGATATGTAAAATCAATATTTCCAGCGATATGAAACATGCATACTTCAAAAAAGCTCGTGAAATTCTAAGCACCACGGAATTATGGGACCCAAATGCCATTTACCCAGACTGCATTGTTGAGGCTCAAAACGTCATTCGTTATAAAATGAATCTGTTCAATTCCGTGGGCAAGGCAGACTTGTATAAAGGACTGCGTTATGAGCAACGCCAGGCTGAAAGTGTGAGCCTTTACTAAGCCTGCTGGCGGGGCAAAGCACCATAAGAACGATTCTCATTTCATCCCTCGGAGCCTTCCTGAAGCCCACCATTCACGAATTTCATTTATCGTGAATGGTGGGCTTCATTATGTGATAAACTCTACACGTATCAGAACGCCCAGCGTCAATGTGTATTCGGAGAATGTGTGAAGAAGGAGGGGAGCATGAGTGAAAGGCCTTATTATATTAACACTCCTTGTTTGGGTCACATTATTGCTGATTGAATGGCTTATCTACCGGTTGCAAGGACGAAGAATGACGTGGATTCAATATATATTGCCATGTGTGGCCTTGCTCGGCGGTGCCGTCGTAATCATGATCAGCATCGATATTGGCGGGTGGAACGGCATCGGATATGCCCTGCTTGGCGTATCGCTGGGTACCGCGGGAATGTTAACACTCATTACGGTGGCGATCAGGGATGTGATGCTTCGGCGACGGGGCAGGGATTAAGCGGAAGAATGAACCTACTGTACAGTAAGATTAAATTGGGCGATAGGATGGTTGCAGGAATACATTCGTCTGTGATATATTGACATTAATTATGACAAGGGAGGTGAAGACAGGTGAATCACGAGATGCTTAACAACCGTATTAGCCAGCTGCCGATTGCTATGGCTGGCATTGTTCATACTTTTCTGACCAACGGGAGAAGTCTGTCCAATTTTGAATATACGGAAGTTAACATTTGCGAGAAGATGCCTGCCTTGACCTCATTCGGACGATAAGCGATATTGCTTGAATTCTGAAGGGCCGCGGAGCTAACCTCCTGCGGCTCTTTTTGTGTTGCGGTCAGGATCTTCCAACCTATAGGAGGAACCTTATTATGATAATTATTAGCGCGCAACAACTGACTCAATACCACGGAGCACATCTGGTGCTGGACGGCATTACATTTGAAATTATGGAAGGCGACAAGGTCGCACTGATTGGCCGCAACGGAAGCGGCAAGACAACACTTATGCGCCTGATGGCAAGGCTGAACAAGCCGGACGAGGGTCAATTGATGATAAAGAAAGATACACGAATGGGATATGTGGCCCAGGTTCCGGAAGGATTGGATGATCATACCGTACTGGATGTATTGAGTCTTGGATTCAAGGAGCTCATGGTATGTTCCACGCAAATGAAGGAAATGGAGCAGCAGATGTCCGATCCGGCATGCGCAGCAGACCCTAGTCAATTGGAGCGCCTGCTGAAACGTTATGCAGCGCTGCAAGACCAGTTCGAGCGTGAGGGTGGATACGAAATGGATGCCCGGATCGATCAGGTGGCGGACGGTCTGGATATCGACAAGGCGCATTATGGTTGGCGCTTCAGTTCCCTGTCCGGTGGGGAGCAGACTCGGGTAGTGCTGGCTTCACAGCTAATCGTAAGGCCCGATCTGTTATTGCTGGATGAGCCGACGAACCATCTCGATCTGGAGCGGGTCGAGTGGCTGGAAGGATATTTACGAGAATACCCCGGCACCATTGTCCTGATCTCGCATGATCGCTATTTTCTGGATCGGGTCGTGAATCGAACACTGGAGCTGGAGGATGGAGAAGCGGAAACGTCTGCTGGCGGTTATACGGAATATATGAAAGTGAAGGAACAACGGCTGTTGCAGCAATTCGAGGAGTTCAAAGAGCAACAGAAGGTTATCAAGAAAATGAAAGAAACGATCCGCCAGCTGGAGGAGTGGGGCCGAGTTGGTGGGAATGAAAAGTTCTTCAGGCGGGCGGCTTCGATGCGTAAAGCAATCGAGCGGATGGAACAGGTGAAGCGTCCTGTGCTGGAGCGCCGCAATGCCGAGTTCGATGTGCGCCCCACGGATCGAACGGGCAAACGGGTAGCGGTATTGGAACAGGTCGAGAAGAGCTATGGTGAGCGTGAAATCCTGCGCGGAATCTCGGGTCTGCTAGAATATGGGGATAAAATTGCACTCGTTGGCCGCAATGGTTCCGGCAAGACGACCCTGTTCAAGCTGTTGCTTGGTGACGAGCAGCCCAATGCTGGCAAGCTGGAGTGGGGGACACGTGTGGATGTCGGGTATCTGGCTCAACAGGAGGAACCCACGAATCCGAAGCTGAATGTACTCGAATACTTCCGTCTGGAAGCGGGCGTGGAGGAAGGCGAGGCTCGCGGAATTCTGGCCCGATACCTGTTCTACGGTGCAGATGTATTCCGCTCTGTCGGGCAATTATCTGGCGGGGAATGGACGCGCCTGCGTTTGGCTCTGCTGGTGCAACGCAAACCCAATGTACTGCTGCTCGATGAGCCGACCAACCATCTGGATATCGCATCCAGAGAAGCGCTGGAAGAGTCCTTGGTTGATTTTGAAGGAACCGTACTTGCCATCTCGCATGATCGGTATTTCGTCAATCGCCTTGCTTCCCGTGTCTGGGAACTGGAGGACGGACAGATGACCGCTTATCTCGGAGACTATGAGGCGTATCGTGAGAAGAAGCTTGATTTGCAAGCTCGTGCGGCGACAAATCAAGCTATAGCAGGAGCGGGAGTTTCTTCTCGTGGGAACGCCAAGTCAGAGATGAAGTCAGGTTTAACATCCGCGTCGAGCGGGACTGTCAGATCAGGGAAGAAACCAGAAACAAACTCGACAATGAACGGTTCCACTGTTGCTGCTACCGATGGAAGTCGTGATAATGAAGCTTCTACTGAATCAAGCAAGGCGTTGACCCCTTCGGCAGTAAATGCATCGAATCATAGAAGTAGCAACGGCAACAAACTGTCTGCGGAGAAGCTGGAACAGACCTTGGCTCGTCTTGAGGTACAGATTCAGGCGTTGGATCAACAGTTGGAAACGGTACAGAACAATCCGCTTGAACTGGAACAACGCTGGAATGAACGCGAGCAATTGTCCGCTGAATACAATGATGTATTGGCCCAGTGGGCTGAGTTATAAGTCAGAATAGTATGAGCATAAGCTGGAACAAACGAGGTCGGAGAACCTTCTCCGGCCTTTTTGAACTGGATTGCGTACCAAAAGTGAAAAACAGTATGTTATTTCATGCTTCGTTAATCGGCGAACGAAGATAGCCCACATGTTCTTTATTACATGTCATAGTGAATAGTGTAACTTTTTTCCTTCTGATGCGTTAAATACGTTTGTATGAATTGAAACGGCTCACCTAAGAGCTCGCAAAAAGGGAGGTTATCGGTATCTATTATTCATTGACGTATCGGAGTTGGTCGGATGATCGCCAGGCGGAAACGGGGGTGCTGGAACAGACTTCAGTCACACGGGATGAACTGTTCATGCGCAAACTGGTGGATGCCACACTGGTAAAAAACAAACTCTGGGCGCATCTGTCCAATGAATGCCAGGATGGGCGGGAACATGCAATATACGTGACGGCGTATGACCAACAGATGCCGGATCATTACGGTGCAGCCATTGCGGATGCTGCGCTGGCGATGTGCAAAATGTCTTCCATGTACAGCGCAGAGTATATGTTGTGGAATGGAAGTTCATTTCAGGAGTTGGAGCTCACGGCGTCCTCCACCTATACGATGGAGCTTGCCGAGCAACTGCTGGACCATTACATGGTTCGCGGTGACAAGACGTATGAGTTCCTGTATTCCGTGCTGGATGCGGATCGCAAGAAAGTGTTGTTTTATATGAAAGAGGTGGATCTGTAATGAGTGACCAAGAGCGGGGGCAAGCATCGAAACCCGGATCAAAAGCGAAGCTGGTTGCTTTCTCCCTGATGCTGGCGGTTCCTGCCGTGTTATCCGGTTGTGGCAGCAACAATGATGAATGTGACCCGGAGTATGATACCGGATGTGAATATGATTCCAGCAGTGGGCACTATTACTACGGTGGGTCGTCGTATCGAAGCAATAAGGACAGTAACAGCTCCTATAGCAAATCCAAGTCCAAATCAAGCGGCTTCGGTAGCTTCTTCCGCAGTTCGGGAGGATAACCGGATGAGGCAAGTGGTTCAATTGCCGTTTAGTCACGAAGAGGTATTTCAGGGTGAAGCGGGACAACAAATTCCATATCATCGAATGTATGGGAAGCAATATTGTGTTCCTGCCTTGACGGTTTATTCTCCCTCGGAGGTACAGGAGCTGCGTATTGCAGCCGAGGCGGTAGACGGCATTTACTGTAAAGTGATGCGATTTATCCAGCAGTACATGCCGGATTCTTTTCTAGAGCATCAGTTGGGTATCCATCCGGGGCTTATTCCGGCGGCACGTATGGAGATGGTGACTGGGGGGATCACCCGTCAGGACTGGATTATTGGAGAAGCTGGGCCGAAGTGTATTGAAAATAATACGGACACCCCTACGGGTATACCGGAGGCTGCTGCATTGGAAGGTATTCTGGTCGGTCTCGCTGAGGATGCTGCGTTGACTGCACCATCTGCTGAGATGGATACACGTATTCGGGCGTGTTTCAGGCAGTGGCTGGAATTCTATGCAGAGCAGGGATTGCAGAGTCCGGTGACATTCACTTCTTATGGCGAACATGTCGAAGATCGAACGAATACGGAATACCTGATGAGACGCTGTCAGGAAGCCGGATACGATGTCTTCTATGCCCCACTGGAGGAACTGGAGATTGTTCCTGGGGAGGCGCTTTACCATCAGGGTCGGGAGATTAACCTGCTGTACCGTCTCTATCCACTGGAGTATCTGATCGATGATCGGGACGAGACGACAGGGGTGGACATTGGTGCTGCGTTGCTTGATCTTGTACGGGAGGGACGACTGGGCCTGATGAATCCCGTTCAGCATGTACTGATGCAGAGCAAAGGCTTCATGGCGGCGATCTGGTCGCTCTACGAGCGTAACAAGCAAACCCCGGAATATTGCGGGTTTACCCTCTTTGATGAAGCAGAGATGGACGTGATTTCCCGATATCTGCTGCCAACTTATTTTTCGGCTGAACCCTTCGAGCTGAACGCTATGTCATATGTAGCCAAAAGCTATTGGGGGCGCGAAGGCAGAGGAACTCTTTTGCTGGATGGAAGTGCAGTTCAGAAGAATTTGAAGCAGGAGGAACTTACTGAACTGGAGAAAGAAGTCACAGCTTATTACGAAAACCAGCCCAAAATCTATCAGCAGATGGTTCCGATGGAACAGGTTGTGATCGAGACGGAAGATGGAGCGTACAGCGGTTATCTGCTTACAGGGGTGTTTGTTATCGGTGGGCGTTTGGCTGGGTTGCTACCACGGGTCGGGGAGAAAGTAACCGGAGATATGGCCTATTATTGCGCGGCTACGGTTCGTGAACGGATGAATGATGAGGAGGAAAAGGTATGGGAAACTTGGGATTGAACTTGCTTAATGTTGCGGTGGGTATAGGCATTCTGCTGGTGGTATTGGTATGTGGATATTTCGCTTTTAGCAAATTGACCCGGTATAACGATAGCGAAGAAATCGCTAAAGGTAACGAGGCGGCAGGCATATATATGGGTAGCAAACTGCTGGGACTGTGTATTATTGTCGGAATGGTATCCTTCTCTACGCACTCGTGGCTGGATATGCTGCTGTGGTCGGCGCTGGGAATCATTATTCTGTGTCTGGTCTATATTATATTTGACTTCCTCACGCCCAAAATGCGTGTTTGCGACGAAATCGCACGAGGCAATATGGCGGTAGCGCAGTTGCTGCGTTCGATTATCATCGGCGTTTCCATCGTCATTGGTACTTTTTTGATGTAAAATAAGCCTAGAGGTAAACGATAATTTAGAATGAATATAGTGTTTACACGTAAACGAAGAGGACAGAAAAAATCTGGAGAAGCGAAGCGTTCGCTTGAAAGCTTCCTGAAAGGAAGCTGCATCGTAAGCATAAGCTATCATCGGATTTTTACCTTTGAAAGGGTATATAAAAAAATCTGAGGGTAACAGCGATCTTAAGATTGTTCTGTACGCAGAGTTATTAAGTGTAATCTTGTATTTTTGTTCTAAATGAATATCAAACGGAAGAAGGAGCGCGGCATCATGAGAAGAGTCATCATCGATACAGATACAGCAGGAGACGATACGATTGCGATCCTGACGGCATTGCACCACTTTCAGGTGGAAGGCATCACGATTACGGGTGGTAACGTACAATTCGACCAGGAGGTTGAAAATGCACTGTATACAGTGCAAGTTGCTGGGCATGGCGGCAAGGTGCCTGTATATAAAGGTTGCGAGCGTCCGCTAATGGCCTACGGAAAGGCTCAGCACCGCACAGTGGAAGATGTGCATGGCGATGATGGCATGGGGGGCGCGCATTTTCCCAAGGCAGATCAGCGTCCCGAGAGCGGGCACGCGGTTGATTTTATCATTGAGAAGGTGCACGCACATCCAGGTGAAATTGAACTTCTGGCGATTGCCCCGCTGACCAATATTGCAATGGCGATCCAGAAAGACCCAACGATTATTCCAGAGATTGCTCACCTGTACATCATGGGCGGAACCAATAATGCACTGGGCAATATCACACCGGCAGCGGAGTATAACTTCTACGTGGACCCGGAAGCAGCGAAAATTGTACTGCATGCTGGCATTCCGATCACGATGGTTGGCTGGGAGATGTGCACGCAATATTCAGTGATGGACGATGACGATCATGCAGAAATTGCGGCTTTGGGTACATCGGGTGCTGATTTCTTCACCGCTATTAACAAAGTGGTTATGCAGTTCAACAAGTCGGTACATAAGCTGAATGGCACGACTCATCCCGATACGTTACTGATGGCTGTTGCGGCAGATGAATCCATCATGACCAAGTCGGGTCAATATTATGTGGATGTGGAAGCCGCAGGAGAGCTGACACGCGGTTACAGTGTGGTTGATATCAACGGACGTTTTGGCAAAGAGCCTAATGTACGCGTCTGTGAGGCCATTGATCGGCCGAAATTCAAATCCATGCTGCTGGACGTTCTCTCAGCGATCCAATAAAAGTAACATTTATCCGTACCTTTGGAAGGTACGGATTTTTTTTATGCCCATTTTAATCTAACCTTGCTGCAACAAAAACGAGCGAATGCCTGTCGTGACCAGATCATGGTCTTCCTCATCAGGCAGACCGGATACTGTAATGGTGCCGACCTGTCCCTCATTTTTCAGAATAAGCGGGAAAGCCCCTCCAGCCAGTACATAATCAGATGCAGACAGGTTGAAGTCATGCTCAAGTGTCTTATTTTCGCTTCTCAACCGTAGAGCCGTATGCCAAGAGCTAGAGGAGAAATGATTGACTACATTGTTCTTGCGGCGAATCCAATCTTCGTTATCGGGATGAGTGCCTTCCATGGCGTGCAAAAAGAGGCGATGTCCCTTCAGGGTGATATCAATGGTTACGGCTTGTGAACGACGTTTCGCTTCTTCGACCAGATGCAGACCAAGTCCTTTTCTTCCTGCTGCATTTCCTTTAATTTCTCTGTCATGGTCAGGTTCAAATTACAGGCAGCCCCTTTACATATATGATTGATGTCTACATTCGACATGGACTGGTGTAGTCCCTTCTCGATGCAGTCTGAACGATGTTAGTAGATTTTTTATGCAAGTTAAAGACCGCTCATTTGGAGACCATACATCGACTGTGTTAAAGTGAAGGGAACCTAATATACAAAACTCTTAAAGTTAAAATAATTTGTCGTTCAGTAGGCAGGAGGAGAGGCACGATGCTGTTTTATTTTGTAGCACTGCTGGTAACTTTGGTTGATCAGGGAACCAAAATCGCAGTGAGGATGTATATGGAAGTCGGTGACGTGATGAGACTGGGTGACTCCGGCATGCAATTGCAGCATTACGAGAATAGCGGAATGGCTGGCAGTCTGTTTCAAGGGAATGCACGTCTCTTTGGCGTGATCGCTGTTTTGTTCATAGCAGGCATGCTGTATTATCGCAGAAAAGGTGAAATTCGCGGTTTCTGGATGCAGGCTGGCGCTGGTTTTATGGTTGGCGGGGCCTTGGGAAATGCGATCGATCGATTTATCTATGCCCGGGTAACGGATTTCCTTGTGTTTCCGTCAGGACGCGGGATTTTGAATCTCGCTGATGTCGCAATTAACATCGGTGTGGTCATGATCATCATCGGCATGTTGATTCGTGCATTTCAGAGTTATCGGGCCAAGCGTTTACGCAATGCTTTGCCAAAAATCGAGCGTTCGTAATCGAGGATAACAGCATGGCTGTAACCCACTGATTACTGGATATATGAAGGACATTGGATATCATCGGATGTCCTTTTTTGTGTTTTCTTGGCGACTTTTACAAGTCATCTACTTGATTCAATTTCACCGAAACCGTTTTAGGAATAATAAAGACTTATATCATCCTTTCAGATTGAGATTGGTTTGGAAGGATTAACTAAATGGTTATTTTATCACCTGAATGGGTAAATCTTTACGTATAAAGCTGAGGGAGGTACAACATGAGAACAACGCTTACCAAGGCTCTCGGGACAATGTTGCTGTGTGGAATGATGGCTGTACTTTTATCTTCCTGTACCAATGGAGATAGCGCGAATGGCAAAGTACAGATTGAGTTTTTCCAGAACAAACCTGAAGCCAAAACAACCTTTGATGAATTGATCAAGACGTTCAACGCGGAGCATGACGATATCCAGGTGACACAGGTGAATCCGCCTGATGCGGAGACGGTATTGAAGACGCGGGTCGTCAAAAACGATATACCGGATATTATGGCTATGGGGGCAACCGACACCTATTCCATTTTGGCCCAGAGTGATATTTTCACCGATCTGACGGACAGCTCATTACTCCAGACAATTGATCCGAACTACATACAGATGCTGAAGGATCTCACAGGTATGGACGAAGTGACAGGTATTCCTTACGCAACCAATGCAAACGGCATCATGTACAATAAAACGCTGTTTAAGGAAATGGGATTGGACGTGCCCAAGACGTGGGATGAACTCATTGCGACCGCCCAAAAGATTAAGGATGCAGGTGAGATTCCATTTTACTTCACATACAAGGATGACTGGCAGACGAGTCTGCCCTTCAATGCACTGGCCTCCAATCTGGTCGGTATTGATTTCTACCAAGAGCGGCGCGATAACAAAGTGACGTTCAAGGAGAAGTACCGCGAGGTAGCTGAGAAGCAACTGGAACTCATGAAATACGGTCACGGCGATAACTTTGGTAAAGCTTATTCGGACGGTAACCGCGCTTTTGCTAACGGTGAAGCCTTCATGTACATCCAGGGAACCTGGGCCATCTCGGAGATTCGCAAAGCGAACCCGAATGTTGACATCGGTTTCTTCCCGTTCCCAACGGGCAACGATGCAAGCGAGATCAAGCTGGTGAACGGGATTGACTCCCTGTTTACCATTGCGGCGGACACGCCTAATCGCGAGCAGGCAGAGAAGTTTATTGCGTTCCTGTTAGAGCCTGAAAATATCGGAAGATACATTGACGAACAGACGCTGTTCTCTGCGGTCGAAGGTGTGAAGCAGGATGATCCTGCCGTACAGGAATTGATGCCATATATCGAGCAGGGGAAGGTTATTGACTTTGCCGATCACTATATTCCGGCTGCGGTGCAGCTGAATTCCATCGTACAGTCCTTTTTGCAGAACCAAAACATCGACAATTATCTAGATACACTCGACAAAGAATGGGACAAGGTTGCCAATCGGCGCTAAGCCTTGTCTGAAGGAGGATGGAATATGAACAAGCGTATCGCACCTTATTACTGGATGACGGTTCCGGCGGTAGTATTGTTCTTTGTATTTATGACACTGCCGGCCCTCCAGGGCATCTATTATTCATTTACGAATTATAACGGATTCGGGAAAGAGTATGATTTTGTTGGCTTCAAAAACTATTTCAACTTGTTCCAGGATGACAATGTAGGTAACGCCTACTGGTTTACGTTCAAATTTGCGATCGTTGTGACGATCCTGACCAATATCCTGAGCTTGCTCATTGCACTCGGGCTGAATGCCAAGATCAAGTTCCGTAACTTTTTCCGCGGCATCTACTTCCTGCCCAATATTCTGAGTGTACTGATCGTAGGTTACATATTTAACTACCTGTTCTCCAACGTCTTCCCGATCTGGGGACAAAATCTGGGCATCAACGCACTATCCACGAACATACTTGGCAGCGAAAGTCTGGCTTGGATCGGCATCGTCATTGTTGCAGTATGGCAATCCGTGGCCCTGAATACGATTCTGTATTTGGCTGGTCTGCAAACGATACCAACGACACTGTATGAGGCATCCAACCTCGACGGTGCAGGCAAATGGCGTGAATTCTGGAGTATTACATTCCCGCTTATTGCACCATTCTTCACTATTAATATGGTGCTGGCGATGAAAAACTCACTTATGGTCTTTGACCAAATCGTAGCCTTGACCAATGGTGGTCCCGGACGGGCGACGCAGTCCATCTCCCATCTGATCTACACCGGCGGATTTGAAGGCGGCGAATATGCGTATCAATCTGCGAACTCGGTTATTTACTTCATCGTTATTGCGGTGATTTCAATTCTGCAAATCCGGTTCCTGCAAAGAAGGGAGATGGATCTGTAATGAGAAGCCGTACACGAATCAATTGGCTCGTTATGCTGCTTGTTGTGCTGGGTACCCTGTTTATCCTGTTTCCATTGTATATGACCGTTACGATTGCTTTGAAAAATCCGGAACAGATGGCCCAATCGGTTTTTGCCATTCCAACCACACTTCACTGGGAGAATTTTGCGAGGGCCATCGATATGACAAACTTCTTCCAATCGTTCCGTAACAGTGCGATTGTTACTGCATCAACCGTGCTTTTGACGTTGCTCAGTAACTCGATGGTGGCCTATGCGATTGCGCGGAATATGGAGAAACGCAAGTTTTTCAAAGGGCTCTATTATTACTTTGTCAGCGCGATGTTCATTCCGTTCCCGATCATCATGCTGCCGATTGTTAAGCTGACCGCATCGCTGGAGATGACAAATCTGGTAGGTCTGATCCTGCTGCACACGGTATATGGCCTGGCATTTAACGTATTTGTGTACGTTGGATACATCCGGTCCATTCCGGTAGCGCTTGAGGAAGCGGCGTTTGTGGATGGGGCGACAACCTGGGGCACGTTCTGGAAAATCATCTTCCCGCTCATGGCGCCTATCAGTGCCACGGTCGGTATTCTGACTTGCCTGTCGACGTACAACGATTTCTTGCTGCCGCTCATTATTATCAGTGATCCGGGACAGTACACGCTGCCGCTGGTACAGTATGTATTCCAAGGGCAGTTCAATACCGAGTTTAACCTTGCGTTTGCATCCTATTTGCTCGCATTGCTGCCGATGATTATCATCTATCTGTTTGCACAGAAGTGGATCATCAACGGCGTTACACAAGGGTCTGTTAAATAACTGAAGATGTGCTAAAGAAAAGAATATGTGTGAAGGGATATCAACCAAGAGAGGTGGACTCTAAGAGTTCCCTCTCTTTTTTGATCCTTGTCATTTGACGTTTGGGAACTGTCAGAAGGATTGATTAACCTGTAAAACTATGCTATTTTTTAGTCGTTAGTTTAATCGGTAAACAAAGACTAGAAGAGAAGAAGAGTAAGGTTCATTTCTGCAAGCGCTTTAACTATATAAATGAACTATACATTTACACGAGAACGGAGAGGGCAGAAATAACCTGAAAAAGCGGAGCGTTCGCCTTTATCCCCGGATTTTCCCCTTTAAAAAGGGAATCAAAAAATCTGGGGATAACAGCGATTGGAAGGTTATTCTGTCATCGTAGTGGCTAGTGTAAATATTCTTTCGTTCATTTTATATAGGGGAACTGAATACTTGGATAAATCCGGCATCGTTTGTACCCAGTCTTCAAGAGCACGGGCGTAAGGTGGTGGGTTTTTTTACATGCAAAAAAGAGAGGAGAATGGGGAAGTTGCACGGAAAAAAAGGGCATTTTAACTCACTTCGCAATCAGATCTTCATTGGTTTCGTTATGGTGATGCTTGTTGTTTTGCTGCTCGCAGGCATATCAGCCTATGATCGGGTAGCTGCTCTGCTGAAAAGCAATGCGGAGAAACATATTCACCAAACCGCCGTCCAAGCCAGTGGCAGATTGGATGCACTCATTGCACAAGTGAATTCGCTGACCGCCCAGGTGGCGGATGATTCATATGTGCAGCGTCTGCTCAGCGATGAGAAACAAGGCAACCCGGCCACCTTTAATCAGCGCCAAGCTCTCTTGCAGATTGCAGGCAGCTATCAGTCTTTCATCAATGGCGCGCAGAGTATGGAGATATACACTACAGGTTATAACCGGATCTTTCCGATGGATGACCGATCCCTCGATCTCAGAGTGGAGCGCAACTGGATCAGTCTGGCGGATGAAGGTAAAGGCAGACTGGTATGGGCAGGCGCTGACCCTGAAGATCCGGGTGTACTTCTGGCTATTCGGCGGATTAACTTGCTGGATCATTCTTTCGAACATGGAGGCTATGTGGTGGTGCGGATGCAGCGCAGTTTTTTTCAACTCAATGATTCCAATGGGGCAGATGGTTCGCAGGACTCGATCATGCTCTTGGATGGTGCAGGCGAAGTGGTGACTTCCGATCTGGAGATTAATCTCGATCCCAAAGCCATATTGGACAGCGGATCAGTCGTCCAGAATGGGGAGGAATCCTATATCGTCGTCCGGCAAAAATCTGAATTAACGGGATGGACACTTGCTGTCCTGACCCCGCTGCGGGAGACAACAGAAGGTGTATCTATCCTGAGGACGGCGCTGCTCGTCTCGGGAATGATTGGTGTTATTCTCTTCCTTATCATGTCGTTCTTTCTGTCCACGATGATTACACGTCCGCTCATCCGGCTGATGCGGGCCATGCGCAGTGCACAGCCAGGAGCAATGAGACCGAATCTAATGGTCAGCTCTACGATGGAGATCAATGAACTAAACAACGTGTATAACCAGATGGTTTACAGGCAGAATGAATTAACCCGTGTGGTTCATGAGAAGGAGGTCATGCAGTCCCGGGCTGAGTTAAAGGCGCTACAATCTCAGATTAACCCCCATTTTCTATTCAATACACTTGAAGCATTCTACTGGTCTCTTGAGGAGAAGGGAGACGAGGAGATGGCACGTATGGTCGTTGCGATGTCCCGATTGTTTCGCTACATTATCACGAGTTCCCAGCAGGATGAATGGGTTACGATTGCCGACGAGTTGGAACACGCCGAGCGTTATCTTCGAATAATGCAGATGCGGTTGGGAGATAGAATGCAATGGGAGATTCAGCTGAGTGATGCGGTTCGTAAGGTCCCAATTCCGAAACTGCTTATACAGCCCTTGGTGGAAAATGCGATCCTCCACGGCATTGAAAGTAAACTGGGACCTGGAAAGATAAGCATTCATGTGGATACTTCGACCGAGGAGAATCTGGTTCGCATTGAGGTTCGGGATGATGGTCCCGGTATGGATGAATCACGGCTTCAATCTGTCATTCATGCTTTACATGGTGGGCCAGCTGTGTCCAAGAAGGGGACAGGTGTAGGTCTAATCAACGTACATCGGCGACTGAAGCTTTACTTTGGCAGCCAACTTGGTGAACGTTGCAAGCTCTCCATAACTAGTAAGGTTGGGGAAGGTACCGTCATTTGCTTTGAGATTCCGAAGGGAACGGAGGGTGCATATGATTCATGACAAAACGATTCTTATCGTGGATGATGAGCCGCGTACAAGAGAGGGTATTCGTAAGACACTGGAAGGATGGTCGGCAGGACGAAATCACATTCAGACTGCAGAAAGTGGCGTCGAGGCTGTGGAATGGCTCAAGAAAAAGCCGGCAGACCTGTTAATAACGGACGTTCGCATGCCGGAATTCTCCGGCTTGTCCCTAATTGAGGCCATTCAGCATTTTGCAAACAAGCCTGTCGTCCTGATTATGTCGGGACATGCCGATTTTCAATACGCTCAGCAGGCCATTAAGCTGGGGGTCGTGGAGTATATGTTGAAACCCATTGATAAGGAACAGTTGCTTCAGACCGTCGAGAAAGCCCTAAAGTTCAGTGAACAACAGCGCCGCATTCAAACGATGCAGGAAATGGTTGACCCCAAGCTTCTGGATGCCAAGGAGCGCGGGGAACAGAGACTCAATAGCCAGATCAGTGAAGCTTTGACCTATGTGGATACTCATCTGGGTGAACATGTGACCATGCGTGAAATTGCTGATTTACTCCATCTCAACTCCAGTTACTTCAGTGTGTTGTTTAAGGAACAGATCGGCATCAATTTTAGTGAATACCTCACCCGGAAACGCATTCAGCGGGCAAAGGAGCTGCTTGTGCAGACGACCCTGCCGATCTCGGAAATTGCCGAACAGGTGGGTTATCAGACGGATAAGTATTTTATCAAGGTATTTAAAAGTCTGGAGGGGCTTAGCCCAAGCAAATATCGTCATTCCCTCAATAATACGAGGTAACAAATCACCTCAAAAAAGTGGAGTTTTTCCAAATCGTCCTAGTCTTATAGGTGTGTTGGGTGCGTGCTACAATTTGGTTAAAGCGGTTACATTAACCGAAAAAACCAAGGGGGTTGGGATGATGAGCAAAAAGACGATGGCCATGCTTCTGTCATGGACGCTGGTTCTCGCGGTAATTTTATCCGGATGCAACAATTCAAGTTCTGATCAAGAGGGTGAAACGGGCGGTAATGGTACAGATGGAAAAGTGACCCTCAAATTTATGCACCTCTGGCCAGCAGGAAGTTCCGCACAGCAGAACAAACTGGTCAACGATATCATCCAGCAGTATCAGACGGATCATCCGAATGTGACCATTAAGCAGGAAGTGCTGGAGAATGAACAATACAAGAACAAACTGAAAATCCTGTCCGCATCCAATGAGCTTCCTGATGTCGGTGTAACTTGGGCTGCTGGATTTCTGGAGCCTTATGTGAAAGGCAATCTGTTCGCACCGGTGGATGATCTGCTGAGCGGCTCACTGGGTGAGAAATTCATAGCCGGCACAACCGAAGCCTATGCGATAGACGGCAAAACATATGCGTTACCCATTGAGCTGAATATCTCCCCCATTTATTATAACAAGGCCATTTTTGCCAAATATAATCTACAGCCGCCAGCAACGTACGATGAATTCCTGAGTGTGCTGAAGACACTGACAGAGAACGGTGAGGTGCCGATCGCACTGGGCAATAAAGACCGCTGGACCGGCTCACTCTGGTATATGTACCTGGCGAATCGGTTAGGTGGAGATGCACTGGAGAAGGCCATCAATGGCTCCGGAAAGTTTGACGATCCTGCGCTGACTCAAGCTGCTGCTGAGGTACAAAAGTTGGTGGATATGAATGCCTTCAACAAAGGCTTCAACGGGTTGTCTAACGATGAGGGCAAATCCGAATTCATGAATGAAAAAGCTGCCATGTACCTGATGGGTACCTGGGAACTGCCAAACTTCACGACCAACCCGGACATCCCGCAGGAATTCAAGGACAAGATCGGATTTTTCAAATTCCCAACGATGGAAGATGGCAAGAGCGATATTAACAGTTGGGTAGGTGGTCCAGGTGTAGGACTGTTCGTGGCCCAGAACTCCAAAGTGAAGGAAGAAGCGGCGAAGTTCGTGCAATACTTTGTGGAAAAATGGGGTGAAAGTTCGGTAACTGAGGCAGGCGTCATCCCGGCTACCAAAGTAGATACAGCTGCAGTACAGCTGCCACAGCTTTACATTGACCTGCTCAACGAATTGAATCAGGCCAGCAGCCTTACGCTCTTTGCAGATGTACAGATGAAACCGGCAGCCGCTCAGGCACATCTGGACATGATTCAGGCGTTGTTTGGCAAAGCGGTAACACCGGAGGACTTTGTGAAGAATCATCAGGCTGCAATTGATAAAGGCAATTGACGTACACACGTTTGAACGCTTGAAGGGAGGATAATGTGATGGACAAAGTCATGTCCAACCGTCTCGTTGCTGCGTTGTACGTGCTTCCTGCACTGCTTCTGCTGCTGGTTTTGGTCTACATCCCGATCGTGCTCACCGGGTATTATGGGTTGATGCAATGGGACGGGATCGGTGCAATGACCTTTATTGGATTGGATAATTACGCCAGACTGCTTCAAGACGGGACATTCTGGCAGAGTGCGAACCATACTTTTTTGCTTGCTTTGTTCTCTGCGCTGAGTCTGATCGGTTATCTGATGATTGCTTTGGTGCTGTCAGGCAAGATCAAGGGTGCCAATCTATTCCGCAAAATATATTTGATCCCGATGCTGCTGTCTTCGGTCGCGATCGCCCAGTTATGGCTGAAGATCTATCATCCCAGCAATGGTGTGCTAAACACTTTTCTGGAAGCGATCGGCTTCAGCAATCCGCCAGCCTGGCTGGCGGAGCCATCCCTGGTGCTGTATGCACTGTTCGTGCCGATTCTATGGCAGTATGCAGGCTTCTATATTTTGATCTATTATGCGGCCCTCAAAAATATTCCGGAATCTCTGGTGGAAGCAGCCCGGATTGATGGGGCAAGCCCTTGGCAGATCGCTTTTCGAATCAAGCTGCCGCTAATTACTGAAGTCATCAAGGTGACCGTTGTACTGGCTGTGGTAGGCTCACTCAAGTATTTTGATCTCATCTACGTGATGACCGATGGCGGACCGAATGGCTCCAGCGAAGTGATGGCCTCCTATATGTATCGTCAGGCGTTCCGTAGCTTCGACTTTGGTTACGGCAGTGCTGTAGGTTTCTTCCTGCTCTTGATCTGTCTGCTTGTTACCTGGCTGCTTCGTAAAGCGACGGCATCCAAAGATACGATCCAGTATTCCTGACGTAAGTGAAATGAAAGGAGGTCCATCCCGGTGAAGACGGATACGGCCGTTAGATTGCCAACTTACCCGGGGACAGGTCGAGGTTCGGCATGGTTAAGGAGATTCGGATATATTCTGCTGTATCTCCTCTTGTCCCTGGTAGCTTTGCTGCAAATTTTACCCTTGGTATGGTTGCTGTTATTCTCGCTTAAAAATAATCAGGAAGTATTCGACATGGCACCTTTTTCCCTTCCTGCTACTCCGCGTTGGGAAAACTATGTCAAGGTATGGACAGAGGGAAATATCAGCTTGTACTTCTTCAACAGTGTATGGATTACGGTGGTTTCGGTGGTGGTCACCGTGCTGTTCGCCAGTCTGGTGACCTTTGCCATTACACGTATGCGCTGGAAGGGTCGCTCGTTGGTATTGGGGCTATTCATGGTGGGTCTAATGATCCCTGTACACTCCACATTGATCCCGCTGTTCAGCTTGTTCCTGAAGCTTCATCTCACAGATCATCCTTTGTCAGTCATCTTGTCTTATATTGCCTTTAATATGCCAATTACCATTATGATTCTACTCGGATTCTACTACGCGCTTCCCCGGGAAGTGGAAGAAGCCGCAGTGATGGATGGCTGCTCCGTGCATCGGATTTTCTTTCGGATTGTGCTGCCGATGACGTCTTCGGTCATATCCACAACGGCGATCATTAACATGATCTATAACTGGAATGAATTCATCTTTGTTAATACGTTCATCAGTACAGATTCGTACAAAACCTTAACTGTTGGGGTACAGAACTTTATCGGTCAATATACAACGGATTGGGGAGCCATTGGTGCAACGCTGATGATTAGCATTATGCCAATCCTGATTGCTTTTCTCATCCTGAGTAATCGAATCGTGGAGGGAATTGCTGCGGGTTCTGTTAAAGGTTAAAAGGCTGAGGGCCTAAGGTCCTTCCATTACTTGCTTAAAAGCGAGTTGGGAGGTACCTTTTTTGTCTTCTAAAACCTCTGGCAGGCGTACGGAAGCGGGGCTTTGTGAAAGCAGTGAAAATACCTATTTATGGAATTGCAAAAAACTTTCAACTATTTTCGCAAAACTACTGCATTTTCAAACCACCTGTGCTAACATACCCTAAGAATTAAAGCCCACATGGGAAAGGTGAGAAAATGACAGCAATATCCTCAACCAAAGAGTCCCTTCGTTCTGATGCCAAGGATCTGAATCTGATTCGACTGACATGGCCTATTTTCCTGGAACTCTTCTTATTTATGTTGATGGGGAGCGTGGATACGCTCATGCTCAGCTCGGTATCCGATAATGCGGTCTCCGGCGTTGGAGCAGCCAATCAGATTATCTCTATTGCTATACTTGTATTGGAAGTCATTGGACATGGTGCTGCGATTGTAGTAGCCCAATATATCGGATCGAAAAAGTTAAGTGAAGCAGCCCAAGTTACGGGTAATGCGATCACACTGAATCTTATCGTAGGTCTGGTCCTGAGCGGAATCTTTCTTCTGTTCGGAGGACAATTGCTAACACTTCTAAATATTCAAGGCGAAATTTATGATTTTGCCCGTTCGTATATAAATATCGTCGGTGGTGGTATCTTCCTCCAGGCACTCATTAACGCGCTGGCTGCGACGATTCGTACACATGGTTACACCAAAGAAACGATGTATGTTGCTGTATTCATGAACGTGATTCACGTTGTTGGTAACTATGCATTGATCTTTGGACACTTCGGCCTGCCGAAGCTTGGGGTGGAAGGGGCAGCAATCTCCACGGTGGGAAGCCGGTTTATCTGCCTGCTGATCTTCTTCTGGTTGTTGTATCGTGTGAGCGAGGTGCGGGTGGATTTCGAATACTACATTAAGTTGTCCAAACATTTTATTGGCAAAATTCTGCGGATTGGCATTCCATCTGCGATGGAATCGATGGTATATCATTCCTGCCAGCTCGTGTTCACGCTGTATGTGACCTATCTGGGCGCAGAAGCCATGGCAACCAAGCAGTATGCGGGTAATATCTCCAGCTATATCTACTTGTTCAGCATGGCGATTGGTATGGGAACATCGATCATTGTAGGCCGGCTTGTGGGTGCGCGGCGCAAAGACGATGCGTACAAACGTGTTTTTGACAGTGTAAAATGGGCCCTTCTGGCCACGGTTATCATTGATGTAATCATCATTCTGTTCCGTGTGCCGCTGATGAGCATCTTTACAGATAATCCGGAAATTATCAAGCTGGGGGCTCAAGTGATTCTGCTCAGCCTGTTGCTCGAAACCGGACGTACCTGCAATATTGTCATCATTGGTTCCCTGCGTGCGGCAGGGGATGCAAAATTCCCGGTATACATGGGTCTGATCTCCATGGTCTGCATGAGTCTGCCACTGGGATACCTGCTCATATTCAAGCTTCATCTGGGGCTCGCTGGTGTGTGGCTTGCCATTGCGGCGGATGAGTGGACGCGTGCGGTCATTATGTACTTCCGCTGGAAGAGTAGAGCTTGGGAGAAACATGAATTGGTGGAGCATGATGATGAAGAGGTTGGTGCACAGCCGGTACCGGCTGTCTGACGAAGAATGATGTGCGAATAGATAAAGGAGAGTCAATGACGGAAAGGATTCAATCCGTGATTGGCTCTTTTTGCATTTCCGGCAGAGGTCAACCGAAGTGAGGCAAACCGAAGTGAGGATAGCAAAAATGATCAAAACGGCGGTGACATCATTCACGTATAGTAAGGATATGGAAGGGGGCTTTACAACGTTGAGCCGGTACCGTGCAATGATTCAGCAAAGTTTGTTCTATATTGAAACCCATCTGCATGAAGAAATCGGACTGGAAGAAGTGGCATCCGAGGCGTTGTTGTCGCCATATCACTACCACCGGATTTTCCGTGATGAGGTCGGCATGACTGTGGTGGATTATATCCGAAACCGACGGATGAGTCTGGCGTCCACGACCTTGCGATCGACAGATGCGGGCATTTTGGACATCGCCCTGGCATGTGGATTTGAGAGTCAGGAAGCCTTCACCCGTGCATTCCGCAAATTATATGGCATGCCGCCAGGACGTTTTCGCAAATTGTTCGATCTGAAATTATTCGAGGGAAGAACCAGAGGAGGAGAATTACAGATGAATCAGACGTCAACGATTACAGGCTGGATGTTAACCGGAAGTCATCCGCAAAATTATGAGATGGGTATTGATCCTGCCGAAGTGCATCAGGGGAAAGCTTCAGGATATTTGAAGGCCGTTACGCCGATGGAGCCTAACGAGTTCGCAACGATGATGCAGCAGTTCAGGGCGGACAAGTATGTGGGTAAGCGGATGAAGTTATCGGGATTCGTGAAGACCGAGCGTGTGGACGCGTTCTGCGGATTATGGATGCGTGTGGATAATAACGTCCATGATGTACTTCAGTTCGATAACATGCATGATCGGCCGATTACGGGTACGCAGCCATGGAATCAGTACAGCATAGTGCTTGATGTGCCGGAGGACAGCGCGGTCATTTCATTCGGGGTTATTTTGAACGGTAAAGGAAAAGTGTGGGTCGATAGCTTCCGCTTCGAGGAGGTTGATCTGAATACACCGCTGACACATATGGAGACAGAGTACGAGATGTCGGACGAGCCGCTGAACCTGTCATTTGAGGAGTAAATCCAGAGGGGGGCCCAAAACGGCTGACTTAAACAGTAACATGAATTGGGAATCAATAGATCAAGGGCTAATCCAATCACGGGTTGGCTCTTTTTGTTGCCTTTAGGGTATAAAGAAAGTAGAGCAAACTCATCCATAGCTAATTAACGTAGACCTTGCTAACATAAATAAAAGAACTGAATATTTACACGAAAACGAAGAGTGCAGAACCAGTCTGAAGAAACGAAGTTCAAAGCTTTCTGTAAGAAAGCTACTTCGGAAGCATATGCTAAGCCCTTTATCAACTAACAGCGATCAGAAGACGGTACTGCACTTGAAGTTATCTCGTGTAACGTAAAGGATGAATCCCATGAATAAAAAAGTGCTCGTGGTAGATGACGAATCAAGCATCGTCAGTGCCATTGCTTACGCGCTGCGGCGCGAAGGATATGAAGTAGATACTGCTAGTGACGGCGAAGAGGCCTTGGTCAAGGTCGCATCGTTTCACCCGCAGGTCATGATTCTGGATGTGATGATGCCGAGGCTCGATGGATACGGTGTCTGTCGCAGGCTGGAGGACCGGGAGGATATCGGCATTATTTTGCTGACCGTCAAAAATGATATCGTGGACAAGATCGTCGGCCTGGAAATGGGCGCGGATGATTACATGACCAAACCATTCGAGATCCGTGAACTGCTCGCAAGGGTGAAAGCACTGATGCGCCGTGTCGAGAAGAGCAGTCCACCACCTGATGATTCGAAGAACCAAGCTATCGTGAATGGCGAACTGCGTATTCATGTTGCTCACCGCACAGTGACCGTGAATGAGGAGAAGCTGGATCTGACACCAAAGGAATTCGATTTGCTGACCATTCTCATGTCCAATCCTGAGCGGGTGTACACACGCGACGATCTGCTGGATCGGGTGTGGGGGATGGAATATGCGGGTGGCACACGAACCGTGGACATTCATATCCAACGTCTGCGCAAAAAAATCGGAGATACGGATCAGCAAAAACTGCAGACTGTATACGGGATTGGCTACAAAGCCGCTGCGTCTGAATCGGGCGGGGCCGTATGAGAGTCAGCATCAAGCTGAAATTCAGTGTTTTTCTGGCGGCATTGCTCATCCTGACGGTGGTAGTGCTCAGCTCACTTGTACTACGAGGTATTGAACGCAATCAGCAGTCACAGATTGAAGGGATTCTGTCCCAGCAGACGCGGTTGGTCAACTTGAATGTGCGACAGTCCTACTACACCGAGTCCGTTCATCTGGAACAGGAAGCCTTTTTACAACAAAACGGCCGCAGGCTGGCACAGGAACTGGCCAACTCCACTGGTCTGCCGATAGCGCTCTATGATATGAAAGGCCAGCAAGTCGGTTCATCGATCAGCACTGGGGAGAGTGCGATTGTTCAGGATACATTGAACTATGCACTGCAAAATAAAATTGCCTATCATGAACAAGGGGATACCTTGTTCTACGCCGCACCACTGGACGGTCCGGATGGACAGATGGGTGCCGTATGGATGCAGTATCCGGTCCAGAGCTACCATGAATTCTATGCTCGCATCCTTCAACTGTTCATATGGGCAGGAATTACCGTTGTTGCGCTGAGCTTCATATTAGGCTACCTGTTCTACAATCGGTTTGCTGTTGCTATTACCAGGCTGAAGAGGTCCGCAGATTCCATTCGAGAAGGCGACTACATTACGGAGTCTCCTGTAAGGAGCAAGGATGAATTGGGAGAGCTCGGGCAGGGGATCTATTATATGAGTACCTCCATTCAGCAAAATATCACAGCCATGCATGCGGAGCAGGAGAAGCTACAACTGGCGATTGAGAAGCTTCAGGCGCTGGAACAGCAGCAGAAACAATATATCGGTAACATCAGCCATGAGTTCAAGACACCGCTGACCTCGATCAAAGCGTATGTGGAGCTGCTCGACATGTATAAGGATGATCCGCAACTGCTTGATGATGCAACTACTAACATTGGCAAAGAAACCGAGCGGTTGTACGAGATGGTTGAGAAAGTCTTACATTTATCTGCCCTGGAGAAGTACGACTTTGAGAACCAGGCCGAAGATGTCGAGGTCAGTGCTCTGCTGGCAGATGCCTGTGGTCGCATGCGTGGGAAAGCGGAGAAGTTTGGGTTAAACATGGAACTGGATCTTGAACCGGCGGTGATCCGCAGTGATCGGGAAAGTCTTATGCATATTTTCATTAACTTGTTGGATAATGCCATCAAATATAACGTCCCGGATGGTGTAATCCGGGTGAAGAATGAACTGCGGATGCAGGAGCGTCAAGCGGTCATTCGTATCTACAACTCGGGTACGCCGATTCCGGCAGAGGCACAGGAGAAGATTTTTGAACCTTTCTACACCGTCAACAAAGACAGGGCTAGAAAAACGGGCGGAACCGGACTGGGACTATCTCTCGTGAAGCAGTTTGTTAAAAAACAGGGCGGTACAATCACCCTGCTGTCGGGCGATCCAGAGGATGGGGAAGGTGTGATGTTCCAGCTCATATTCCCTTTGGCTGATACAAGTTTACAAGTTCGAAACAAGTCTGAATAACTTTGGAAGTATGCGATGTGTATGCTTGGTCTATAGCAAGAGAAACCAGGGGGGACCATCATGAATTGGAAACAAGCAGCTTTGGGCACGTTCGGAGCCATTGCCCTGTTAACGACAGCAGGATGCGGGGGAACAACAGAGCCTGGGGGCAACGCACAAGGTGGGAAAACGGGCACCGACATTACAGTAAAAGATAATACCAACACGTCTGTGTACCAGAGCTTTAAGCTGGAGAAAATTGATAAATTGCCGAATATGCGCGGGATTGCATGGCTAAGTGACGACTGGATTGTATCCGACAAGGAGAACAAGTCCTTGAAACCCGTCACGGTTGAAGGCCAGGAAAGATATCCGCATAACTTATATATGTATGATCTGACGAAAGGTACAGACACGCCGCTCAAGGAAAGTGAAGCCAGCCTGGGTGCACCGCTGGTGTCACCGGATGGTCAGTACCTGTTCTACCGGGAGCCGGAAGAAAGTACGGGTAAAGGTTACATTCTGAACTTGCATAACGGGGAGACAACCCCTGCTGGTAAGGAGGATGGCTTCATCCAAGAGGGCGCATGGCTGGATAATGAACATGTGGTTTTCCCCAATATGAAGGGTGATCTGATCTCGGCAAGTGTGGACGGCACAACGAAAGTGTTGGTCGAGACGAGTAATTTCAATGTACGGAGTATCAAGGTGTCAGGCAATATGCTCTATTATATTACGGGCGAAGACGGCCAGTTGAATGCATACGATGTGAAGACGGGTGACGTGAAACAGGTGCTGAAAAGTGTGGAATGGGTCATCCCTTCTAATGATGGAACAAGGCTTGCGATTGTGAAAAGAACAGCGGATACCAAACGGGCGCTGGTGCTCACCGATCTGGAAGGTAATGAGAAGGCCACGCTCGCCAGAGGCACACAGATTTTCGGCACAAGCTGGTCGGGTGATGATTCCAAGATTGCGTATACGATCAATTCCGAGAATGATAATGAGAAGGGACTGTTCGTCTCCAACACGGAGTCGGCAGAACAGTTCCAGATCTCGGCGGATATGGACAACGCTTCTGACCCACTCGCCTGGAGCCCGGAAGGCAATAAAATCCTGTTATCGCAGGCGGTATTGGAGAACGAATCGTATCACTTTGTGACCTCGGTCATTACGATCTCGGAATAAAACGGTCAGAAAAGCCTGTTCCCGGAAGGAACAGGCTTTTAGATATGCACTAATTTTTTGCGTTCAACAGTAGTTTGACCGCTTCTGCACGCGTAGTTTTATCACTTGGAGCAAAGGTATTCAGCCCTTTACCGTTCAGCATCCCGGCTTTTTGCATGCCAGCGACAGCTGCTTTGGCCCAAAGCGGAATCTGTGCATCGTCTGCAAAGGTAGAGCTTGCGCCAGTTATCGCTTTTAACTGAAGCGCACCGGCTACCAGGACAGCCATCTCAGCACGGGTTATAGCAGCATTGGGGCGGAAAGCCCCCTCAGTGTCTCCCTGAATAAACCCTGCTTGCACGGCACGAGCTACAGCAGACTGTGCCCAGGTTCCTATTTTTGCATGATCGGAAAAAGATATTGCCGCTTCTGTGTATTCTGTTTTCAGTGTATTCATTAGCATCACCGTAAATTCTGCACGCGTAACGGATGCATTAGGCTTGAAGGACCCATCGGAGAATCCACTTACGATACCTTCACGGACGGCTTCTTGAATGAAATCTTCCGCCCAGTGCCCGTCGACATCGCTAAATGCAATCTCTGCTGGCGCCTTGGGTTGTTCAACCGCAAAAACAGCAAATTTGGTGAAATGGTCTACGTCTACGTTGATTTGATTGTCACGAATTGAAGCTTCTCCCGCAGAGATCCACAACTTGTTTTGTTCATCAAAGTAGAATAGCCCAGCCTGGTGATTGGTTGGCAAGCTTGATGTATCAAATGTCAGATTTAAGGTTACGTATTTATTGAAGTTCTGTTGAACATTCTTAAGTAACTCATATACCGGGCTGATTAGTTTAGTCTGATTAGTCAGCAAGTCCGAAGAATCTGTAATCTGGTCAATCGTGATCTTCATTTCTTGATTAGTTGCCCCAGCCGGGATGGTTACAGTAATGCCATCACCTAAACTCACTTGCCCAGCCTGCCCCGCAACAAGCGTTAGACGGCCATTAGTGGACGAATTTGTTGTGTTAGGTGGAAAAGGATTACCGCTCGACCCGTTGTTATTCTGGTTGCCGGAGCCGCCGCTGTTACTGCCATTGCCGCCTGAGGGTGGAGAAGGAATAACATTCCATTTGGCATATAAGGTTAGATTGTCGGTGATCTCCGTTTGATCAAAACTGAATTGCGTCTGCAACTCAGAGTCCGTATACCAGCCTGCAAATGTATAGCCAGAACGGCTTGGCGAAACAGGAGCTGAAAGTTTCTGACCGTAATGGACTGAGTGATCTGCAACGACTGTACCACCGTTAGGCTCGAACTTAATGGTATAGGAGTTGACCGTCCATTTCGCATACAGGGTGAGATCAGTGGTTACAGTTGTACTGCTAAAATCAAAAGCCTGACTCAGATCTGAACCCGTGAACCATCCAGCAAAGGTATGCCCTGCTTTGGTTGGATCAGGTGGAGCAATGGCCTTGTCACCGTAAGGCACCTTTTGTTCCGTTACATCCGTACCGCCGTTACTATTAAAGGTCACGGTTCGCGGCGCATAAAAGCTAAATGGAATGGTTGTGGTATTGCCTGCACGATCTGTAACAATCAATACATGCTCTCCATCGGATCGGACTGTATCTCCACTAAGGAAGAGGGAACCATTCAGTGTGGCTGTTCCTTCATTAAAGGTAATTACTGGATTAATGTTATATATCCCGTCCTGGACAACACCCGTGACGACTGGAGGCTGGGTATCCATCGTAAAGTGAATGGTTGTCGTACCAATACTATTGGTAACTGCCAGAGTATAGTCCCCATCTGCTGTAATTGCAGTGCCGCTTGTGAATGAAACACCATTCAGAAGTGCCGTACCGCTATCAAAAGTGGGGAATACCGTTTGATTATATATTCCATCGTTAGCTACGCCGCTGACTATTGGAGATGTGCCCTGCTCAACAGTTATAGTAACTAATGCAGGATCGCTCGTACCCCATGGATTGGTGGCTGTATATTGAAAATGGTCTGTTCCTACAAAATCAGTATTTGGATTGTACATGAATGAACCATTAGAATGAAGGACGATGGTCCCGTTCATCGGTAGAGTATCTAAAGAGACAGTAGAAGCATTACTGTCGTTGGCCATTAATCCTGGCGATGATACAGTTAGAGTTGTGTTTTGGATGGTTGTATAAGTGTCTGCTATTGCAATGGGCGGAGTACCACCTGGAGTACCATCTCCGAAGTTAGGGAGTCTACCTGTTTTGACAACATAATACACCAAGACAGATTGTGTGTTGTTCAGATTAGGTACGTTAAAACTCACCGGGGCATTACCCCCATACCTGTTGCCCAAAAGGCTGTATAAGTCCTGATTTTGGCTGCTGGGCAGTGAAGATCCATCTGCAAGTATCCAGTGTGTAGGTGAGAGATTAACCAGCATGGGAATGATTTCACCTGTATACTCGTTCCCCGTACCGCCAGTCTCGGCATGGTATGTCGAGTCCGTAAATACAGCGTAATGCATGATGTCACCTTTAATTTTAGGTAATGTGGGTAACCGGAAGGTCTCCGTCCCATCTCCACCGAAGGTTGTGCCAATCATATTGAAAAGTTCAGTGTATTCAGAGATGTGGAGAGACTGCCCCTCTACAGGTAACCATCCATTAGGTGTGAAATAGTAGGGGAACAGGCGAACCTCGCCAAGCACAGCATTTTTGGTAACATTGAAGTCCTCGTTACGAGGTGGAAAGGTTCCAGTGATAGCTATGTAATATCCCAGTCCCTCGGGTGAAACATCCGTGAGGTCAGGTAATGCAAAGGTTGTTTTTCCATCTCCACCATAATTATTGCCTAGTAATGAAAACAGAGCTGTATTCTGATCCAATGGAAGTGTTCGTCCATCCGCTAGCATCCAGTTGTCGGGAGCGGCGTTGTAAGGGAATAACTGAATCTCTCCAGTGAAGGGTTTTTCTGCGGCGGCATGAGCCCGTTGTACCAACCCTAACGTATTCCATAGACCGCTGAATCCGATCAGGAATACCAAGCAGATCATGCTCACTTTCTTGAATAGTGTTAAACTCACAATCTCATCCCCATTTTCCTTTTAAATATGTTCACGTCATGCTTAGTCCCGTCCACCGTGCTTTTTAATTAATTCACAGTGGTAAGCCATATAATGATGAGCTTAGTTTAAATGATCCATGTACAAAAAAAAATAAATTTTTAGTCCGATTTTAAAATAAATCTTCGGATTTTCCAGATGTACATCATATATGGTTGGAATGTTCCATATCTTTCATCCCTTTCTATACATTTATATTGACTAAGCTATTCCGCTTCCGATAAACTAGAATGCAGGAATAAAAGTCGAATGTCAGGCAGCAGTTCGAGACGATGTTTCGGGCGGCTGTTTCTTTTCTTTTTAGAAGCAAGGGTGCAACGTAGTCGTTCTTGCCGGATGATCCGGCTAATAACAACATGGAATAGGAACAGGTGATATACATGTGTAACAGCGCGTACCGCGTGCTTTTATATTATAAGTTCGTGAAGATTGAAGACCCCGAGACGTTTACACAAGAACATCTGCAATACTGTAAGGACCTGGGTGTGAAAGGCCGTATTCTGATTGCATCCGAAGGCATTAACGGCACCGTATCCGGAACGCCTGAACAGACAGAACAGTACATGAAAGACATGCATGCCAACCCGCTGTTCAGCGACATGGTGTTCAAAATTGATGATGTGGAAGAGCATGCGTTCAAAAAGATCTTTGTTCGTCACAAAGCAGAGCTGGTTACGTTCCGCGTGGACGAAGATCTGGATCCAAATGTGATTAGTGGCAAACGCCTTTCACCGAAAGAGTTCCATGAACATCTGCAACGTGATGACGTCATCGTTATCGATGGTCGCAATGACTACGAATACGAAATTGGTCATTTCCGCGGGGCCATTCGTCCAGATGTCGAGTCGTTCCGCGAGTTTCCGGAGTGGATTCGGGAGAACCTGGGTGACATGAAGGACAAAACGATCATTACCTATTGCACTGGTGGCATTCGCTGCGAGAAGTTGACCGGGTTCATGATCAATGAAGGATTCCAGGACGTGGCTCAACTGGACGGTGGTATTGTCACGTACGGTAAAGATCCGGAAGTACAAGGCCATCTGTTTGATGGCAAGTGTTACGTGTTTGACGAGCGGATCTCTGTACCGATCAACCGGACAGACGAGGATATCGTCATTGCCAGCTGTTATCACTGCGGAACGACACATGACCGATATATTAATTGTCCAACCTGCAACCTGCAGCATGTAAGCTGTGAGGATTGCGAAGAGACGCATAACCGCTTTTGCTCGGATGCCTGCCGGGAGGCAGCACCGGTACACGCATAAGCAGGAGAGCAGGTGCTGATCGTGAAGCGCGAAGAGGAACGAACGACGCGTGAACGGATTTTGTTCATGCTGAAGCAGCAAGGCACATTGACTGCGAGGGAAATGACAGCTGAACTGGGTCTAACCGGCATGGCCATTCGCCGTCATCTGACGGCATTGGAGCAGGACGGCTGGATTGAGGTTGGGGAGGCCCGGGCTACGGCTGGACGTCCGTCCTCGGTGTACCATCTAACGGTACGCGGGGACAGCTATTTTCCAAAATCATATTCGTCCCTGACCTTGGAACTGCTTGAAGAATTGTCTGACTCAGCCGGGAGCGGTATGGTGGATGAGTTGTTCGAGAGTCGCCGGGACAAGCTGCTTCGCAGCGGATTGCCACAGATGGAGGGCCAGGATCTGGCCGGACGGGTGGAGGAACTCGCGCGTATTCAGAATGCCAACGGATATATGGCCGATGCATCCAGAGAAGAAGATGGAACCTACGTCATTACGGAAATGAACTGCCCGATTGTGCAAGTCGCGAGTGTCTACAAGCAGGCTTGCCGCTGTGAACTGGAACTGTTCCGCTCGCTGCTTCAAGCCGAGGTGGAGCGTACCGAATGTTACGCCGATGGCGGCAAAAGGTGCAAGTATGAGATTCGCGAAGCGTCGGGGAATTAGTTGGTTTAGACACAAGAGATTGTTTCGATTCGTCGAGACAGTCTCTTTTTTTGGATAAAAATGACGTAAAAACGTTATATTTATAGTGAGATACGTGATATAATCTGAGATAACATCCAGATTTTTTATACATAACTCAATATTAGATGGGAGGAGTTAATGATGCACGAACCCGAACCGGCTTTGAAAAAGGCTATGAATCTATTGAAGGAACTGAGCGAGGATGAAGAGTTCCGCCAACAATATGAAGCACGTCAAAAGTTTTTACGGGATCAAGTATCCATGATGGAAGGCGCACGAGAAGAGGGTCTCAAGAAAGGCATGGAGGAAGGAATTCAAAAAGGAATCGAAGCAGGGATCAAAGAGGGTGAAGCTGAGAGCAAGCGGAAAATCGCAATGAATATGCTCAATTTGGGTCTTGATCAGGCTACTATTATTAAGGCTACCGGGCTAACCTCATCTGAATTAGAGGAACTTCAAAAAGAAAAGGAATAAGCACTCTGGAGCTATCCTTTGATTGATATAAGGCGACCATACCCAAAGTACATTGGGAGGGATGCCTCTTTTTTTTGAAAATTTTAAATATGAAAAATTTCATCCTGTAAGTATACTTGACACATGAATACACTCATAATAACATACGTTATATAACATATGTTATTAACAAAGGAAGGAGCAGTATATGCCACCCAAATCCGAGATTACGCAAGAAAAAGTGTTATCTGCCGCCTTTGAGCTTGTACGGACTCAAGGCTTGGAGGCGCTCACTGCGCGAAACGTTGCTCAGGCGCTCCATTGTTCCACCCAGCCCATATATAGTCTATATAGTAACATTGAAGAGCTAAAAGCAAGCGTGTATGACAAGGCTGCCGAATTCGCCCGTCACAGTATGGTGGAATATAAGGACGATGCGAATTCCCCTGCATTGAACTTGACGATCGGATTCCTGTACTTTGCACAGAACGAGAAGCAGTTATTTCGAACGTTGTATCTTTCGGGATACCGACAATACAATCCCCATACCGATCAGTTTCTGGGTGAAGAATTAACCACGTTCTACATGCGGTATAGCAAGCGATTGCAGGATGTATCCGTCGAGCAACTCAAGCGCATTTTCCTTAAACTCACGATCTATCTAATCGGTATTGGAACACTTCTGAACTCCCACACCCTGGAACTGGACATGAATGAAGCGATTGAAATGATCCGGGAAATGTACGAGATGTTGCTACTCAAGGAAGGTCTCACTTATTAAATCCATTGAAGGAGCGAGTATCATGGTCCATAGGCTCGGCAAAAAAATTGGAGAAGGTGGATGTGCGGAAGTATTCGAATGGGAAGATGGGAGCAAGATCGTCAAGTTGGCCAAACCCAACACCATTACGGCAGCTTTGGAGGCCGAACTTCATCATTGCCGAATCGCTTCCGCGTGTGGGTTACCGGTTCCCAAGCCATATGATCTGGTGACTATTGAGGGACGATCAGGTATTGTATTTGAACGGATTGATGGCGAGACGATCATGAAGCGTTTTGTAGATCAATCAGTAGAACAGTCCAGAATACAGGCGCCTTTGGATGTCGGCAAAGATTTCGTGAATGCCCGAATTACAGCACAGCTTTTTCATCAGATTCATTCGCATTCTGTGGCCAATATGCCGAGTCAGCGGGAAAATATCAAGCATAATATTGTTGAAGCACAATACTTGTCTGAAGCGGAGAAAACTGCCGTGATTGCCCAATTGGATCGATTACCCATGAAGCAGCAACTATGTCACGGTGATCCCAACCCGGGTAACATACTCCTTCGAGATCATGATGCAGTCATTATTGACTGGAACAATGCCTCTACCGGGAATCCGGAAGCAGACTTGGCCGAATACATTATTATGATTCGATATGCGATACTGCCTCCGGATCTGCCGCATGAAGCGACGGTTGTCCTGAATGCGACGAGAGAGTACAGCATTTGTGTCTTTATGGAGGAGTATGAGAAGCTGTCCGGTATTGGTTATGCAGATATCGAACCCTGGATTGCTCCTGTTGCGGCACGCAAATTGATCGCGGATGCCATATCGGATGCGGAGAAAACAATGCTCGTGGACGAGATTAGAAGAAGACTCCATACTCCATACTCCATTTTCATGAGTAGGACCTTATTTTGTTGTACCCATGGCGACCATCTACAGAACAATGTGGGTGGTTTTTATGTTTTATGTAATGTTTTCTATCACAACTATACGATGGAAGTAAATTGGAAGCGGTTCAACCATTGACGTATATCGGGACGCCCCTTAATATTAGGGGAACAATAAAACACCAACACGAGTCATGGACTTCAGTCGCATGAGAAAAGTCTATATTTGTCTACTTTTGTCGATCAAAGCAACAATGCGTTGAAGCGTTCGTTTTGTCCCGCCCTATCGTGCCAATGGAATAGCAATAGGTAAGGGTAACTACATTTTATAAGATGGAGAGGGGTTCTCACACATGAAAAAGAAGTTCTGGATGTCACTGATGATGGTTGCTTCAATGATCGTTGCGGCAGGTTGCGGAAATAACAGCGGTACAGGTTCGGAATCCGAAGGATCGGGGACTACAACAGGTGGAGGCAGCGAGGAAAAATCATACCAGATTGCCATCTCCCAGATTGTTGAACATCCATCTCTGGATGCTACGCGTGAAGGGTTCATCGCAGCCCTGAAGGAAGCAGGCATTGAAGAGAACAAGAACCTCAAAATCGATTACAATAACGCGCAAGGTGATTCGACGAATAACCTGTCCATTGCACAGAAAATCTCAGGTGATTCCAAAAACGATCTCGTACTCGGTATCGCAACACCATCTGCGCTGGCTCTGGCTCAACAAGTGAAGGACAAGCCATTGTTGTTCGCAGCAGTGACAGACCCACTGGGTGCCAAACTGGTGACCGATATGGAGAAGCCGGGCGGCAATGTTACAGGTGCATCCGACACGAATCCGGAGGCCATCGTACAATTGGCTGACTTTATCGCCAAAAATCTGCCGGATGTGAAAACGGTAGGTCTGGTGATAAACGAAGGTGAACCGAATGCGGTGGTTATGGCAGATAACGCAGAAAAAGCGCTGGCAACACATAATATCAAGCTGGTGAAAGCACCAGTTACGAATACATCTGAAGTGAAACAGGCAACGGATTCACTTGTTGGCAAAGTAGACGCCTTCTACATCACGCTTGATAACTCTGTCGTGAGTGCGGTTGATACCATTATCCAAACGGCAAACAGTAATAAAATTCCATTCTTCTCCAGTGATCGGGATACCGTTGAAAAAGGAGCCTTCGCAACCGTTGGCTTCAAATATTATGACCATGGATATCAGGTGGGTGAGATGGCCGCGGACATTCTGAAAAATGGTACGAATCCTGGTGATATGAAAGTCACCGTTCCGGACAAACTGGATCTGATCCTGAACCTGAAAGCGGCTGAAGCCCAAGGTATCACGGTTACGGATGAGATGAAAGCGGAAGTAAAAGACCAGGAAAACAACATTATTCAATAGAATCAATTCATAATACCTTAACAATAATTTAATGAGTTATGAGATTGATTCAATAATCTGACCGGAGTGTAATCCGGCAGTATGGATGCGAGGCGGACGTGCAACGGGTTCGCCTCATTCTTTTCGATAGACAGGGAGGAAGTAGCGTGAGTATAAGCTGGAATTCAATTGAAGGAGCAATCGAGCTTGGGCTTTTATATGCACTGATGGCACTGGGTGTATATATTACGTTCCGCATACTCGATTTTCCTGACCTTACCGTAGACGGAAGTTTTACAACAGGAGGCGCAATCGCAGCGGTTATGATCTCCAATGACTTCTCTCCTTGGCTCGCCTGTTTGGCGGCAATGGCTGGCGGCATGGTAGCTGGTGCTTGTACAGGTCTACTTCATACCAAAGGCAAAATCAATGGATTGTTATCCGGTATTTTGATGATGATTGCACTCTACTCCATTAATATGCGTATTCTTGGCGCACCGAATAAATCCATTATGGGCATGGATAATCCATTCTCGGGTGAGCATGTCATGGTGCTTATTATTATCGTAGTACTGGTGTTTAAAATCATGCTGGATCTGTTCATGAAAACAGATATTGGACTGGCGCTCCGTGCCACAGGTGATAACAAACGCATGATTCGCAGCTTTGGGGCAAATACGGATGTGACTACCATTGTAGGTGTCAGCTTATCCAATGGATTGGTTGCCCTGTCTGGCGCATTCATTGCACAACAATCAGGCTTTGCGGACATCACGATGGGCATTGGAATGATCGTCATTGGACTGGCTTCGGTGATTATCGGTGAAGCCATTCTTGGTGCAAGAACGGTATTCTGGGCTACACTTGCAGCGATCATTGGTTCGATTATTTACCGGATTGTGGTTGCTCTTGCCCTTCAGGTTGAATGGTTTGATACATCTGATCTGAAGTTGATCACCGCGGTGATCGTCATTATCGCCCTTGTATTCCCAACGATGCAGCGCTCCATGAAGCAGCGAAGTCTGGCTCGCAAACGAACAGAAGAGTTGATGCGATCCGGGGGTCATCAGACGAAGGGAGGTATGTGATCATGCTGGAGATTACGCAAGTAACCAAGCTGTTCAACCCAGGCACAACGGATGAGAAGACCGCGCTGGTTGGTGTGAATCTGACGATGAATCCGGGAGACTTTGTGACGGTAATTGGCAGTAACGGAGCGGGTAAATCCACGCTGATGAACATCATTTCAGGTGTGATGAAGCCGGATATGGGCGATGTACTGATCAATGACCGCTCCATTAAAAACCTGCCGGAGCATAAGCGCAGCAGCTGGATTGGTCGGGTGTTTCAGGACCCGATGGCAGGAACAGCACCACATATGTCCATTGAAGAAAATATGGCGATGGCATACAAACGTGGCAAAGGACGCGGACTGGGCTTCGGAGTTACCCGTGCCAGACGTGAGATTTTCAACACGCAACTGGAGAAGCTGGGAATCGGACTGGAAAAGCGGCCTAACGCAAAAGTGGGTCTCTTGTCTGGCGGGGAGCGGCAGGCACTCAGTCTGTTGATGGCTACCTTTACTCAGCCGCAAATTCTGCTGCTGGATGAGCATACGGCGGCCCTTGACCCTTCACGCGCCGAGCTGATCACGGAACTAACGGAGACACTTGTGCGTGAGATGAGACTTACTACATTGATGGTGACGCACAATATGGAACAGGCAATTCGTCTGGGTAACCGTTTGATCATGATGGATAAAGGCCGAATTATTCTGGATGTCAGCGAAGAGCGCAAGCGTACGTTGACTGTGCCTGAGTTGCTTGGTGAATTCGAGCGTATTAGCGGCAAAAAAATGGCAGACGATCGTGTCGTGCTGGGTTAAGACCAGAGAGCGATTCACGATTGGCAAAGAGAGTCGACATATCTTGTTACAGAAACCTTTTGCGTTCTCGCAAAGGGTTTTTGTGGTATGTTGAACACGATGAGAAGAATACATAGGAGGAACCAGGCATGTCATTGCAATTGGATGAAGGGACATATACGGTAACACGGCGAACGGAGTCCATCCGTCTGCTCGCCAAGGAATTTGCACTGCTGCATTTCCTGTATGAAAACAAGGAAAAAGCCTTCACCCGCAGCCAACTGCTGGACCGGGTATGGCCGCTGGAATATCCGGTTGAACGTACTGTGGACGATCATATCTATCGACTGCGCAAGAAACTGAAACGCTGGGATGAGATCAGTCTGGATACGGTACGGGGCTACGGTTATCGGCTTGCTGTGCATGAGAAGAAGTCTGTTCTACCCGCTAGCCCTTCTGCTCAGGACCCAGAAATGCAGGAAGCCATTCACAATTTACTTCGTAAATATCACTTGTTTGGGCAGGGAAACGCCATACAGACCCTCGTTCAACAGCAGGAGGCACTCGGCATTCAGATAGCCCCTTATTATCAGTTGTATATCCGTTTTATACAGGGAGATCTGGAATGGCTGATTACAACGGAAGAAATTACTTTCGAAGAACGTTTATACTGGTTATTGATCTTTGTTCATTCGCTAATTGAACCATCAGAAAGCTTACCTTTGTATGAGCAGGCATTGAGTTCATCTGCTTTGTCTGCCGATCAGCTTCGCGAACTCCGCATTCTGAACATCGTTGAAGTCTATGTAGAGGTGGGTCAGTATCAACGTGCCAAAACGCAGCTTGAGGAAACGTATCGTGTAATAGAGACTGACGAGCTGAAGAATTTCAGAATGCCTGTAGCACTTGCAGCGTTGTATGTGGAACTGTGGGGTGGCAGCGGTGAAGCTGTTGAGGCTCAGATGGCAGTCCTGCGAGCAGGATTAAAGGATGCTCCGTATCTGCGGGAAATCGGACGTTTTCAGGTGATGGAAGGATTATGGTTGCTTCGGCAAGGACGAGTTCGTGAAGCGGAACTTAGAATGGATGATGGTCTGGACGTTTTGAAGATGTCGCTGAATGCACCGCTATATCTGAACGTGGCATATCAGATTCTCCAATTCATGGGTCAACATCGAATTGAAGGCAGACTTCGCAGTAAATATTGTCAGGTGTACGCAGAGATCAGCAAAAGTTACGGTGTTCCCTTATATGGACAACAAATTGTGGATGAAGTACGTAACTTTTTATCCCCTATCCCCCCATCCTCTGATCTTCCTCTGATATAACGCCCTTATGATTACAGCCAAGGAACATACAGACCGCAAGCGGCTGTAATCAAGAGAGGAAGTACATGTATGACCATCATTTCAAATGAACCCACATCAAATGAATCCACCGAATCACCCGCTTCATCTGCGGAATCCTCCAAAAGCTTATGGACCAACCTCCGGTTTGTCCGCATGTTTATCGCATACTCTCTGGCTACGTTTGGAGACTGGTTCGATGCACTCGCCATCCAGGTGATGGTGGCCTACCGATGGGGCGCCGACCCGCTGATTATTGCGCTTATTCCTGTATGTATGGCCGTCCCGGGCATACTGCTGGGCTCCGTTGCAGGTGCACTGGCTGATCGACTTCACAAAGTGAGGATCATGATGCTGTGTGATGTGATTACGGTTGCCCTGACCATTGCCATTCTGTTTGCACCAAGCCCGTTATGGTTGCTTCCACTTCTCGCCTTGCGGGCCATGATGAATGTATTCCATGTTCCAGCCCAGCAGACCTTAACGCGTCAGGTGGTGGCAGAAGAGCATCTGTTCCAGGCATCTTCCCTGAACGGTTTTGTGAGCCAGTGCTCGAAAGTGGCGGGACCACTTCTGGGCGCAGTCATTTTGGCCTTTTTTTCACCACAGATCTGTATTGTCATTAATGCCTGTACCCGTCTGTTGTCGGGGGCAGTGTTGTGGCCTTTGCGGCGGTTGGTGGAGAAATCGGAGACTGTTGGACCAGACGAAAGTGTTGATGGTACAGAGGGTGCATCGGAATCTTTGTTCACCCAGTGGCAGCAAGGTTGGCGGTTTATACGGAGCAGCCGAGTCGTACTGAGCACGATGTTGTTTGGCTGTTTTGGACTCATGGCTATTCTCATGATCGATTATCAGTTTACGACTCTGTTTCGGGAGATCAAGCCGGGTAATGAATCGTTGCTAGGTTGGTTAGGTTCATCGGCAGGTGCGGGAGCAGTGGTCATCATTCTATTGATAAATCGGCTGCCGAGAATGGGGTATGGGTGGGGACTCGGTGGAGGATATCTGTTCGTGGGTGCCGGAATCGCTGCATTGGGGTGGATTAGCCCAGATACATCCGAAATTTGGGTCATCGTCTGGGGCCTCTGCATCGGGATAGGCAATGGGCTCTTTATGGTAACATTGAATTATTTACTGCAAAAAGAAACCCCTCCTGCCTATGTAGGGCGCGTCTTCGGCATCCAAAGTTCACTATCCAGTGTTGTGCTGGTCGTAGCTCCACTTGCAGGTGGGGCGCTCATTCGAACCGCAGGGCCGAGTCCCACCTTTCAATATATCGGTCTCGCTACGCTGGGGATTGGTCTTGCCGGCATTCTGCTACAGCGTATCTTGTGGGAGGGAAGGCAACCTCTCGTGTCTGAAGCAAAAGAAGTCATTCCGCAGGAATCGGCCTGACAGCCATTAGTACATCTGCAAACCAACAAATAGCCGCTTCCGATATTCATCCGAAGGCGGCTGTTTGCACATTGCATTGTTCAGCGTCCCATTCGCGGTCATACTCAAGGAACCACTGAAAGAAGGCAGCAGGTTGAGCGCAACCGTGATTCCGCCGGAGAGTCGTGATACGTATAGGGTTTTCCCGCACCCTGCATCGTTCTCCGGTGGGGCAACAATGCCAGGAGAGGTATATGTGTTGGTATTCGACGTTGCCAATGGCTCGATCCCTCGTTCCTTCGATTCTCTACTCTGCACTCAACTCAACCCAATCATTCTTAACCTTTGCATATCACTGCGCGGAAACAGCGAATTGGCGTGCCATACATATCAGACCAGATGGCATCTTCCGGCTCTTCCACATTCAGCTTATCTTCAATGGTTAGTCCGGTGACAGCCATGATCGTATCCAGTAGATCCGGCCGCATCTCGGGCACATCGAAGGTAGCGATCAACTGTCCGTCCGGCTTCAACACCCGGGCGAATTCACGAAAAGCCCGCAGCATTGTGCCTGTATCCAGATGCTCCAGTACAGAGATACAGAACACCCGATCAAACTTACCAGATTCGTACGGAAGCTGGGCCAGATTAGCCTTTGCGCGGTGCAATCGGGCAAGACTTGAATCCGGCAGATCCTGAGCGGCCTGCTCGCCAAAATCAGAAACAATATCCAGCCGAATGGCCTCTTCAGACAAAATGCGTTCATCCCAGTCGCAGGCGTGTACCTCATGGCAGTGTTCTACAAGCCAGAATTTGAACGGATGGGAGATGCCGCAGGCTGCATCAAGGACCACATCGTCCGGACGTGCAAACTGCCGGGCCCATTCATATTCATAAGGACGGCTCCACCATGCCGGATGCAGGGGGAAGACCAGTGTGTCCGTTTTAGGGTCACTTTGCCGAATGTATCTTGATTCCATGAATTCCGTTGCCTTGGGCGTATCCATCATCCCCGAATTCCCTCCTTCAATCCTGTCTCTGACAAAAAAGATTCCAGCACCATACTCCACTTGTTCCGCCACTTGGACAGATCATAGGACAGTGCGGTCTCGCGCGCATAGATCCCGAGTCGCTCACGCTCGGCTCGATCCTGAACGAGACACACCAATGCGGCAGTCAGTTCCTGCTCGCCAGGAGCTACCAGCAGCCCGTTAAATCCATCCTGAATCAGATCATTCAACCCACCAACGTTGGAGGCAATCACAGGAAGTCCGCAGCTCATTGCTTCCAAACAGGCATAGGAGGTGCCTTCTGAGAAAACCGTTGGAATTACGGCAATATCTGCCTGATGGTAAGCCTCACGAATATCCCGAAAGTCATATGTGCGCTGGTTAATTCTCGCTGCATGTGGATGAGTCCGATGCCAATAACGAAAGGCTCTCCCCACCGTACTGCCCTCGACCAGTTCCCCGGCAAACTCAATCTCCAGGTCGGGAAAAGCTCCCAGTAGCTTATCTGCCGCCAGCATCATCGGAATAATGCCCCGTTCCATGCTGATGCGGCGCGGATAGATAATGCGAATTGGGCGGGGAGAGGTCACACAGGCAGCCACAGCTTTCTTTTCAACCTGTCCCTGAATCGGACCATTAACCTGATAATCAGTATCTGTTTCTTCATCTCCTTTTTCCTTATCACTGTTCGCTCCATTACCACTCGTTCCACACTTGCCTTCTACAGCTTGCACCCCTGATATAACCGCACCAGCATTCTCCTCATGACTCGCCAGATCATTCTTCCATGCGGCAAGCCATTCGTCTTCCTGTTCCTGCTCGAAGGTTCGCGTTGGTGGGGCTGGTGTGAAATAGGACGTATCTACTGCATTGGGAATCAGGACAACCTGCCTTGGATCGGTATAGGTGCACGCAGCCCGGCAAAAGGTCTGGAAATGAGAATCCACAGACACAATACGTACAAGTCTATCCAGAGCCAGTTGAATATGTTCCGCCACTTGTTGTTTGGTCTCCAGTGGCAGCCCGGGACGATCCCAGTTAATGCCGTGACATATGCCCAAACTGCCGGGTTTGTAGGTGATGGGTTGCCACAGACAGCTGGCATAGATCACTGGGCCGCGCGCTGCGGCTGCCATCCGTTCAAAGGCTTCCGGCACATCATTCATGTCATACGCATAGCCAAATACATCAATCTGCTCCGTCCGGGTCTGAAACGCTTCAAAGTAAGATAGCTGATGAACCTCGGGAATATGCCCGAGTCCACGGATGACACTGCACAGATCCAGAATATATCGTTCCAGCCCACCGCCAAATACCCGGCCGAATTCCCGGTTGTACCCATCGGTGAAGCTATACGTCAGAATACTCACCACGCTCATCTCGCTGTCCCTCCTTCCAGGGAACCAGCCGAGGTTCAGGATCGAGAATCGACTCGTAGTGTGCAAGATTGCCCCACTCACCGCTCGGATCAATACGTTTGTAGCGCAAATATTTCCGAACCCGGTCTTCCAAGCTGCCTGCCCAGCCGAGGTGCTGAACCTTCAGTTCCGTGCTGATCCCAGGCAATACGGTGCAAGACAAGGGAAGACGGGGAACATGGTGATTCTGTTGTGGGTAAAAATAAGGATATCCAGGCATATAACGCACAAGTGAAGCGGTATGCCGTTTGTGCAGACACCAAAGATCATCTTCCCGGTAGTGAGTCCGGCCACCCCACATATCGTAGAAACGGAATGCAAACCAGTCCGCATACTCCTGATTAATCAGAGCGCGTATGGCTTTCTTGGCCTCTGTGCTGTACAACTCATCCGCATCAACCGAGAGTAACCAGTCGGGACGTGTTCCCGTCGCAGCTTGCCATAAGGTGTTGCGAAGCCGCCATTCCTCGGCGAACAGCGGTTTCTCCAATACCTCCAGACGGACCACCTTCGGATAGGCTTTGCATAGATCCGGGGTTCCGTCTGTACTGGCATCGTCCACAATGACGATCTCATCCACGAACTCGCTCAGATCATGCAATACTTCTTCAAGATATCGGCCGCGTTCATTGCGAACTTGGAGCATGGCGGTTAGCTTGTTGTCTTTGCTTTTGCGAACCCGACGAATGGAGAAGGGCTCTTTGAATACGCTCGTTTCCTCGTTTATTGTAGCAGTATCCTGATCGAACTGACCTTGTACGTCAGTCCAGTGATGCACTTGGCTTCGGATGTCCTGCGTTTGTTGTGCATGATCCGGCGTGTGATCGCCATTTTCCAATGCGTCTGTATGTGTCCTATCCACTGTTTCTGTTGGCGTGTACGTGGTTTCGGTTCGGATATTTCTGTGCACCATTGGCCCATTCAACTGTTGTCTACGCTTCTTCGGGTTCAGCATCATGGCACCTCCCCAAGCAATTGCTGTACAGCATGATCCAACAGCTCCAGCTCGACAATCCGGGCCAGCGCATCTTCATCCTCCAGTGCTGTCTCAAGGAAATGTCGGACTGCCCCGTGTCGTTCCCCTCGCAGAGCCAGCGCACTTCCCGATAATTGCTGATAATCCCGACGACTGGCATCATCCTGAATATCGACTGCATGCACCAGAGCCAGAGCTTTTTCCACACGTCCGGTCTCCTGATATATGCGGAATTTCCAATGTCTCGCGGTTTCTCCACCAAGTTCGTCCAGGATGCGCAGCGCATTTCCGTAATCATCGTTAATACGCAGCAATTCCGCTCGTACAAGTTGATCTTCTCCCGCTTCAAGCCAGCGGCATAACTGTTCGTAATGATAGCGTTCCTGTTCGTCGCCTGCACTGATTCCGTACACTTGCAGGGCGTCCTCCAACCGACCGGCTCGGGCATGGATGGCAGACAGGAATCGATAATGGGAGATCACACAATCACTGCGACCATTCAAGACCGCATGGGAGAAGGCCTCTTGAAGTGAATGGATGGCCCGAGGATCTTCAAGCAAGTACTCATAGGCTGGCAGCAAAAAGGATATCGTCTCATGCGCACCTGCTTTGGCTCGGAGTTGGCGGTAGAAGTCGGCACGTACACTGCATTGAAGCAGGGTGACGCTATCCGGAGTTCCTGACAGGATCTGGCGCAGCGCATGCAGGAAGAACAGTTCGTAGTCGCGTAGAGGGACTTCGAGATCATCCTTTTGCATCGTACCCGCGGGTGAAGGGTCTTCACCTCCCAGCCAGATGGCGCGCACACCTTGGAATAACAGCTTCATATATCGTGTTTCGGAGGAGGTACCCACCAGATCGGCAATGCCGACCAGTTTGGAAATACTGCTCTCCCATAGCGGAGATTCTGCTTCGTTTCCAGCAGGCTCAGGGAGCAGGACAATGCACAGCTCCGGCTCCAGCGAAGCTGTGGCAATTAGCCAGTAGGGATGGGTGACCACTGCTACGGTGCGAGGTTCCAGCAGTAGCTGTTCGGCTTCAGGGAGGGAGATGACGGTGATGACCGCAGGTACATCCTCTGTTTGCGTCAGGCTGCTGACATAGTAGACATCTCCCTCGATCGACAGGAGAGCGGCAATGTCAGGGTAGGGAAAGGATGACCAGCCTCCTTTGCAAGGGAAGAGAATGTACCGGACTGGGGACCGTGCTGTACTGGCCTCATCAGGACTGAGTTTGGGGTCCGTATCCCTTAACGGCGCAGGTTTTTCCATGAATTGTTCACCTCACCTTGACTGTATTATGGTGCATCATTCTCTCTGGATGTGGTTCACGCTTTCCCTTCATATGTAAAGCCCTCATGGCACTTCGCATGATCTGCCTGAGACTAACATATGGGCGTTCCGTCCCAAACATGAGTATCTTCCATGAATAGATGAAGTTGGCAAGCTGTGATAATAGGCTGAATTTTATCTTTTGTGTGACCGAGGTCACTTTTTTTTGCTCTAAACACGTAGATTGTGATAATTATCACATGTATAAAATAGGTAATCTGGCACAATACATTCATCAACGTATTTGGTGGACAGACAGCGAAGGTGCAGCTTCAATGCCAAATACGCATACTGCGAAGTGAACAGAAAGAAGGGGTAACGGTATGGATCCGATTATGTTATCGCGAATCCAATATGCACTTACAACGATTTTCCATTTCTTTTTTGTCCCGCTATCCATCGGTCTTGTACTGTTGGTTGCGATCATGGAGACGTTGTACGTCGTTAAGGGTAAGGAGATCTACAAAACGATGGCCAAGTTCTGGGGTAAGCTGTTCCTGATTAACTTTGCCGTTGGGGTTGTCACAGGTATTCTGCAAGAGTTCCAGTTCGGCATGAACTGGTCCGAGTACTCCCGATTTGTCGGGGATGTGTTCGGTGCGCCACTGGCTATTGAAGCGTTACTCGCGTTTTTTATGGAGTCTACATTTATTGGATTGTGGATATTCGGATGGGATCGTTTGTCCAAAAAAGTGCATCTGGCCTGTATCTGGCTGGTGTTTGTCGGCACATTCTTGTCCGCGCTGTGGATTCTGGCAGCCAATTCGTTTATGCAGCATCCTGTCGGGTTTGAGATCAACAACGGCCGAGCCGAGATGAATGATTTCTTTGCACTCATCACGAATGGTCAGCTTCTCGTCGAGTTCCCACATACAATCTTTGGGGCATTGATGACAGGAGCCTTCGTCGTAACCGGGATCAGTGCCTACAAATTGATGAAAAAGCAGGATGTGGAGATCTTCCGCAAATCGTTTAATATCGCAATCATTATCGCGCTTGTTTCCTCATTTGGCGTCGCTTTCTCGGGGCACTTCCAGGCGCAATATCTGGTGGAGACACAGCCAATGAAGATGGCAGCCAGTGAGGGCACATGGACGACGACAGAAGATCCGGCACCATGGACGGTGGTCGCCTTTATCGATCCGGACAAACAGGAGAATACGGGTGAGATCAAAATCCCCGGATTGCTCAGTTACCTGTCCTATAGCAAGTTCTCCGGTAGTGTCAAAGGCATGAAGGAGCTTCAGACGGAGTATGAGCAGACGTATGGACCGGGGGACTACATCCCGCCGGTACGGACAACGTTCTGGAGTTTCCGCATTATGATCGCAGCGGGTGGTTTAATGATTGTGCTGGCTCTGTACGGTACGTTTCTGGCTATGCGCAAGAAGCTGGAGGTCGCTGGGAAGTGGTTCATGCGTCTGATGGTATTCGCTATATCCTTGCCGTTTATCGCCAATACATCAGGTTGGATTATGACCGAGGTCGGAAGACAGCCATGGACGGTATTTGGTTATATGACCACCGAAGCCGGGGTCTCACCGAACGTATCCGCAGGAATGATCTTGTTCTCCACGATTGCGTTCACAGCCGCGTATACCGTGCTTGGTATCGTGATGGTATACCTGTTCGTACGTGAGATCAAGGCAGGACCATTTGCGGTCGATAAGCCAGAAGATCACGATGAATCGGCCGATCCGTTCGGCGTGGATGGAGGTTATTCCGTTGTCACTAAGTGAGTTGTGGTTTTTACTGATTGCCGTATTGTTTGTCGGTTTCTTCTTTTTGGAAGGTTTTGATTTTGGTGTGGGGATGTCTACAGGCATTATTGCCAAAACGGACCGTGAACGCCGGACCCTGATCAACTCGATCGGTCCGTTCTGGGATGGCAACGAAGTATGGCTGATTACGGCAGGGGGCGCCATGTTTGCTGCCTTCCCGCATTGGTATGCGACGTTGTTCAGTGGTTTTTACCTGCCACTTGTAGTGGTGTTACTCGCCTTGATTGGTCGCGGAGTTGCCTTCGAATTCCGCAGTAAAATGAAACAGCAGCGCTGGCGCAAAACATGGGACATCATCATTGTTGTTTCCAGCGCGCTCCTGCCTTTCCTGTTCGGAGTTGTCTTTGCCACGCTGATGAAGGGTCTGCCCATTGATGGGGAGATGCAGTTGCGTGCAGGATTCTTCGATATCGTTAATCCGTACACCGTGATTGGTGGCTTGAGCGTAACCCTGCTGTGTCTGGTTCATGGCTTGCTGTTTGCCTCACTACGGACAGTCGGGGAACTCAGAGAGCGTGCCTTGAATACAGCGCAAAAATTGATGCTGCCGCTGGCTGCACTGCTCGCTGTTTACGCATTAATGACGTATTTCATGACCGATGTGTTCACCGTACGCGGCTGGGCCCTCTGGATTATGGTTGTACTTGGCGCAGTCTCGCTTGCACTTGCGGCATACTTTGTTCGTCAGAAGCGTGAAGGCTGGGCTTTTGGTATGACTGGGGCAGTGATTGCGATTGCCTTTGCTTCGGTATTTATCGGACTGTTCCCAAGAGTGATGGTGAGTTCCTTTGGGGCGGCATATGACCTGACTGTATACAATGCAGCATCCGGTGCTTATTCATTGAAAGTAATGACAATTGTAGCTTGCACATTGCTGCCGTTTGTTCTTGGCTATCAGATCTGGAGTTATTATATCTTCCGCAAACGTCTGAACGAGCTGCACCACCTGGAGTACTGATATGGGACGGGGGCTGCTGAAGCTGCCGGGCATCCGGCCGATACTCGCGCTGGCATCAGCGCTGGTGCTGCTACAGGCGATGACGATCATTATGCAAGCCAAATGGCTGGCACAGGCCATCACGGCATTGTTTGAAGGTTCATCCGTAACGGAGCAGTACCCTGTACTGCTGCTGTTCCTGGCTGCTTTTGCCGCCCGATACGCTCTATCCTTCTGGTTACAACTCGTGACATCACGATATGCGGAGAGGACAGGAACCGATCTGCGAAGACAGATGGTGGAGCAGTGGTTCAGGCTTGGGCCGCGTTATGCCAAGACCGAGGGCACAGGCCATCTGGTTACTCTGGCACGTGAGGGAACAGCTCAATACAAGACGTATCTCGAACTATTCATCCCTCGCATGCTGGGCATAGGATTCACACCCATCGTCATTCTGCTGTATGTGTTCAAGCTGGATCTGATGTCCGGGGTTATTCTGATGCTGACACTCCCCATCCTGATCGTGTTCATGATTCTGATTGGTCTTGCTGCGCAGCGGAAGATAGACGGGCAATTCAGATCCTACAAAGCACTCGCCAACCATTTTGTCGATACCTTGCGTGGTCTGGAAACGCTAAAAACATTGGGACAGAGCAAAACACACGAAGGGTCTATTCTGCGGGTCAGTCAGCGGTATCGGAAGGCGACGATGTCTACCCTGCGCATGGCCTTTCTTTCTTCGTTTGCACTCGATTTCTTTACCATGCTATCCGTTGCTTCCGTGGCGGTTGGTCTGGGATTACGTCTCACGGAGGGACATATGCTGCTCGGCCCTGCGCTGACGGTACTGATTCTGGCACCCGAATATTTCCTGCCTGTACGGATGCTCGGCGCCGATTACCATGCCACATTGGACGGTAAGGAAGCCGGAGCGGCCATTAATCAGGTGATTGAACGGGGGAAAGCTGCTGAACAGAGACAGAAAGAAGCCTATGCGAATGTTGTTGTGCATGCAGACACGACTGAGGACGAGACGGGATATACACCATCTTTATCTTCGGGTAAAAGGAAAGCCGCTACTTCGACCATACGTGTCATGTTGAACGATAAAATGGCTGCGGGGCATCTTGATCCTGCTTCTACTACTCCTGATCTTGGTTTCTCCTCTTCCTCAGTGTCCTCCTGGAATGAGAATAGCAGATTGGCACTAACGGATGTACAGGTACGTCACGATGATGAAGGTCCTTATTCGCTAAAGGATGTCACGTTTCAGATCACGGGTCTCGGCAAAATCGGTATTATTGGCGCCAGCGGAGCAGGCAAGTCCACGTTGATTGATGTATTGGCTGGATTTCAGCTGCCTACCTCAGGCCAGGTATTAGCCAACGGACAGCCTGTGACACAGGATATGCTCGAATCCTGGCGTAGACAGACGGCAGCCATCCCGCAGCATCCGTATATCTTCAGTGGAAGCCTGGCCGATAATGTTCGTTTCTACGTGCCGGAGGCTTCGGATGCGGAAGTGGCCAGGGCCATTAGCGCAGCTGGATTAACCAAGCTTCTGACCTCTTTATCCGGTGGGCTGCATGAGCCCATTGGGGCTGGCGGCAGACAGCTCAGCGGTGGGCAGGAGCAACGGGTGGCGCTGGCAAGAGCCTTGCTTAGTAAACGGAACATCCTGCTGCTCGATGAACCGACAGCACATCTGGATGTGGAAACAGAGTATGAGCTGAAACAGACGATGTTGCCGCTGTTTGAAGGCAAACTTGTATTTTTGGCTACCCATCGTCTGCACTGGATGCCACATATGGATCGAATTATTGTCATGGATGGTGGCACGGTGTCAGAGACGGGAACACATCAGGAATTGCTGGCACGACAAGGCGTATATTATCAGATGATTCAGGCCCAGATGGAGGCGATATAAAATGAAATCCGGATATGAACATATGGGGAACGTCCGAAACGGAAAAGAAAAAAATAGCTGGATCGCTCCGTATGTGGCACAGTACCGCTGGAGATTCATTGCAGTCATTGCGCTAGGTACATGCGCTGCCCTGTGTGCAGTACTGTTGCTGTTTACCTCCGGATTTCTGATCTCCAAGTCTGCGCTGCGTCCTGAAAATATTCTGATGGTGTATGTACCCATTGTGGGTGTACGTGCATTTGGGATTTTTCGCGCCGTCTTTCGATACATCGAGCGATTGGCAGGACATGATGCCGTACTGCGGGTGTTGGCCGATCAACGGGTGAAGCTGTATCGCATTCTGGAGCCACAGGCCCTGTTCTTGCGTTCTCGCATGCAGACCGGAGATGTACTCGGAGCACTCGCCGATGATGTGGAGCGGTTGCAGGATATCTATCTGCGTACAGTCTTCCCCGCCGTTACCGCGCTTGTGATGTACGGTGCGGCAGTGATTGCCTTTGGCAGTGTTGATCTGGGATTTGCGCTGTGGATGGGCTTGTATATGTTATTTCTCGTTGCCGCGCTACCTGCAATCTCTCTGAAAGTGACGTGGAAATGGCGTGTGCGGCTGAAAAAGGAAAATAGCAGGTTGTATACCCGTCTGACTGACGGGGTGCTTGGACTGGGAGATTGGCTTGCAAGTGGACGAGCAGCGGAATTTGTTCAGCAGCAGGAAGAGGCAGAAGAACAGGTCGACGCGGTTCGCCGTAAGTTGCGGCGCTGGACACGCTGGCGTGATCTGATGGCCCAGTGTGTCATTGGCCTGATGGTAGTATCGGTTACGTTATGGGCTGGAAACGCCGCTTCTGTCGGGCAATTACCTGCCGTGATGATTGCTGCTTTTGTATTGGTGTTATTCCCGCTCACGGAAACACTCCTGCCAGTAGGGGATGCTGTGGAGCATCTTCCACAGTACCGGGAATCACTGGACCGCTTGAAACAGCTGGAAGGGAAAGAGCATCTTCCGGTGCAGAATGGAGCGGATGTTGTTGAAGGAACGGGCGATTCGATCTCTGTAGTAAAAAACGGCAACGTGACGGCTGGACAGACATCAGAGTCCTTGCCAGCTGCGAATGCTATCCCGGACAGACGAATTCGTCTTCGCATTCCGCCCAAACTAAGAGCAGACACCGAGATCAATCACGTTAGTTACCGTTATGCATCTGATGATGCTTATGCCGTACAGGATGTATCCCTTCATCTGCCACAAGGCAAACGTCTAGCCATCCTTGGACGAAGTGGCGGCGGCAAATCAACCTTGTTGAAGTTGATTCAGGGGGCCTTGCTTCCGTCTGCGGGGAACGTTCTGATCAATAATATGTCTGTGCAGACCCTGGGCGAAAGTGTGCCTGATGTCATCGCGGTGCTGAATCAGAGCCCACACCTGTTCGATACCACGGTAGCCAATAATTTGCGGATTGGTCGTCCACATGCAACGGATGAGGAGATTCGTCAAGTGGCCGCGCAAGTAGGTTTATCCGGTCTGATCGAATCCTTGCCGCAGGGATATGATACGCCGATGCTGGAGACGGGTCTGCGTTTCTCCGGTGGGGAAAGGCAACGGATTGCTCTGGCCCGGGTACTGCTCCGGGATACACCTGTTGTGATATTTGATGAACCAACTGTAGGGCTTGATCCAGTGACGGAACGTGAACTGATGCGGACCATTCTGGACAGCTTGCAAGGCAAAACGATGATCTGGGTCACCCATCACCTGATTGGTGCGGAACAGATGGACGAACTTATTTTTATGGAAAATGGAAAGATTGCCATGCGGGGTTCTCACGAACAATTGCTGGCTGGGGAAGAGCGATACCGGCGTCTCATCGAACTTGATCGGCCGGGTTGGTCTGACTTGCAGACAGTAGAGGGCAAGCTGCCTGCTGCCGCTTCCAGATAGCAGGAACTTTCTCGGTATAACCATGATCTCAGAGCCGGGACTGTCCGTTCTCTCAGCATCGCAAATGGGGCTGTCTCAAAAGGAATTCCGCCTCGCTCCAAGCGCTAACGAACCTGCCGCACCTTAAAAGGCGGAACATCAACGCTTGCAAGATTTAACGAATCTCAGTAACGCTATTTTGTCATAAAACGTTGTCAAAACCTAAAAAATCGACCGAATCGAAGAAATAACGTCTCTGTGATTCGTTAGATCTCAGATCGGAGCAAATGGGAGCGATTAGCGTGTCTCAGGTTCATTAAAACAAAATAACACGAACAAGGGATGTCCCCTGTCATATTCATGACTTATGGGACATCCCCTTTTCGCTTCTTGGTGTGGAGTTTTATGAAAAATCGCTATGTCTATGATGTGAGTGATCTGTAGCAGCCAGTCCCAAAGACTTAACGCTCAGATCTCCTGTGCCAGCAGCATGGCTGTGCCACAGGATTGACGCACAACCAGTTCCGGCTCCACTTTAATGCAGCGGTTATCCATTTGCTTGTTCATCAGATCGAACAGAATCATGGCGGCAAGGCGTCCGATTTTGTCGGTATCCTGCTTGACGGTTGTGAGCGGCGGATCGGTATAGCGGCAGGCCTCGATATCGTCACAGCCTGCAATGGCGATGTCCTCCGGTATGCGCAGGCCGTGCTCCTTGAAGGCGCGGGCAGCTCCGAAGGCAAGCAGATCCGTAGCTGCAAATACTGCCCTTGGCAGAACGCCACAGGAGAGTATTTTCTTGGCTGCTTCATATCCGTCTGCTGCGGCATAATCGGTGCTGTATACCATCCATTCGGGCTTCTCCTCAATACTAAACTGCTTTAGGGAACGCTTAAACGCCTCTTCCCGCTGCTGCATCACCAAGGAGGCACGCTGAAGCCCAATAAAACCGATATCCCGGTACCCGTTCATATAGAACTGCTCGACAACTTTGAGTGAAATTTTCTCGTTATCCGACATGATGTAACAGGAGCCCTGTCCTGTCAGCTCAATGTCAATGCCGATACAAGGAATCAGGCTGGCATCCAGGTCGAATATGCTACTCTCCACCTCATCCCCCGCAATAATAATGCAGCCATCCACTTGAAAATACTTGGATCTCGCCAAGTAGTCCTCACCCTGATCCAAAAACTTCTCATTCGAGAAGAAGAGTAGGTCGTATCCAAGCAAGCCAATTTGTTTCTTAAACGCATTGATGACCTGTACGAAGAAAGGGTGACTGAAATCCACGTTCAGCTTCCCTGCAAACACGACGCCAACGAGGCTGGATTTTTTGGTCGCCAGCGTTTTGGCTGAAGAAGATGGACGATAGCCTGTCTCTTCCATAATTTTAAGCACGCGCTGGCGCGTTTCCTCGCTGATATCTGGATAGTTATTGATAATCTTGGACACCGTGGCTACAGACACGCCGGCTAAACTCGCTATCGTTTTGATATTCATAAACATCCCTCGGATTCTAAACTAGTTTCGTAAACTGGGGTTGTATCGGTTTTTTCGCTTTCTTGCAAGTATTCTATGCTACAAAGACAGGAGAGTCAACAGCAGAAAGGGGGTTTCACACTTGAAATGATATGTATCCATAGGTTTTAAGCGATCAAGGAGGTTTTTCGCGAAAATAAGGACTAATTTTAGCTCATAATCTTAATTGTTTTACAGATTATGAGTCCATTTAAAGGGAATACCGGGTTATCTGGGGCTGTACATGAAATCATGTCATGTGCTGTGTTTCGTAATTTTCGTAAAGGTTAACTTGATTTCAACGTATACAACGATAAAAAAAGCTTTTATCAAGCGGGTTTGAGCATGGAAATCAAAAAACAAAAAATGACTATTTACAAAATAAAGATCTGAAGTCATAATAAGGGTGAAATTAACGAAACTAATTTCGTAGATTTAATTCAAAATCTTGGGGGATAACGAAAATGAAGAAAATGACTTTAGCCATCGCACTTGTAACCGCTTTATTATTTGTGCTTGCCGCTTGTAGTAGCAGCTCTTCGGAATCAGAAGGAACTCAGGCTACAGACAGCAGCAAAAAAGTTACCTTGAAGATCATTCACTGGCAGCAAGAGAACATTAACAACTACATCAAAGAGTTTAATCAAAAATTCGAAGAAAAGTATCCGGAAGTGAAGGTGGAGTATACGACGGTTCCGGCGGATGCTACATATGATCAATTGATGCAAACACGGATGAACGCCGGTAATAGTGGAGATGTCGATATCATTCCGCTCAAATCAAGCTTTGTAGGCGCTCCGCAGGATTGGTCCAAGGGCGCTGCTGATCCGATGTGGAAGCAATGGATTGATGCAGGGCTGATCAGTGACCTGTCGGATCAATCATTCATCCAAAACTACAATGAAGTGGATGTACAGAACGCAATGACGTACAACGACAAAGTGTACGGTGTAAACATGGGTAAGGTGGCTTTCACAGGACTGTTCTACAACAAGGAGCTTTTCGCCAAATATAATCTGGAAGTGCCTGCAACCTGGGATGAATTGCAGCGTGTCATCCAAGTATTTAAAGACAATGAGGTAGAGGCGCTTGGTCTGGCGGGCAAGGATGTGTGGCCGATTGGCCTCGCGGTGCAAGGTCTTCAGGCTTCTATTCATGAGGATCAGCTTGCTTATATCCAAGGACTTTGGACTGGCGAAACCAAGCTGACTGATCCGGTCCAGATCGAAGTATTGCAAAAATCTCAAGTGTTGATGAACAGTGCGATGACGGGCTTCATGGGTGTTGACTACGGCACATTGCCAAGTTTGTTTGCTACAGGAAAGGTTGCCATGATTGCTGACGGCACTTGGGATGCAACAACGATTCAAACGGCCAACCCTGATCTGAAATTCGGTTATTTCCCTATTCCAGGCAGCAATGATGCGGCTAAAAACAAAGATTTGGCCGGTAAATACGATATGACCTGGATGGTGGTGGACAAATCACCGAACAAGGACTACGCAATGAAATGGCTTGACATGTTGTCCGAGAAAGAGAACTATACGGACTTTGTGAATGCAGCTGGCTTTCTCCCAACACAACCTGATGTAGAAATAACGAGCGAATTTATCAAGGGCATTCAGCCGTACCTGGAAAACTTCAAGCTTTCCTGGGATCAATTGTTCATTAACCGTCAAAATGTAGGGCAGTACATTTCGGAGTCTAGCGTTCACGCGGAAATGCTCAAGCCTGCAGGACCGATTGCAACGTCGGAAGAGCTTGCAAGCAAATCACAAGTGGACTGGGACGCTGCTGCTCCAAAATAAGTTAGCATCGATGGTACATATGTGCCACATACGCCGGAATCACGCTCAGGGTCAGAGCCTTCGGGCCCAGGCCAGACCGCTATTCCGGCTTTCCTTTGTCTTGGTTTTACCACATGAAAGGTGTGAGGAAGATGTATCCCTTTGGAAAAGGTAAGGCTCGGCTTGTTCCTTATCTCTATTTGAGCATTCCGTTGTTGCTGTACATGGTGTTTGGTTTCGGGCCATCGCTCGTAACGGTGCTGTTTTCGTTTACGGATGCTACTGGCGTTCGGGGTCAGACATGGAGCTTTATCGGCTTTGAAAATTATAAAACATTTTTTGGTGCATCCAATGCCGGAGATCGGCTGGATGCTATTGGGCGATCCTTGTACTTTGCATTTGCTGTGGTTGTCATCCAAAATGCGGTTGGTTTGTTCATGGCGATCTTGATCAACAAGAAGCTTAGAGGCGACAAATTGTACCGTGCGGTATTCTTTTTGCCGGTTGTATTGGGGGTTACGGTGTCCGGATTGATCTGGCAACTCGTTGCGAATCCGCTGGGTGGACCAGCCCAGTCGCTCCTCAACTTTTTTGGTACCAGCTCCAACTTTTTTGGTGATTATAATATAGCCTTTGAACTGATTATTTTCGTTCAGATCTGGATGTACATGGGGTATTCCATGACGATCTTTCTTGCAGGTCTGCAATCCATTCCAAGTGATCTGTACGAGGCGGGTTACATGGATGGTGCTTCGGGGTGGAAAGCATTTACCCACATTACATTCCCGATGATTGCCCCTTCATTTACGGTCAACATGCTGTTGTCCATTATTGGAGCTTTGCAAACCTTTGACATTATCTATGTACTTACGGGTGGCAAGTTCAATACAACGACGCTTGCGTTTGATGTATACGCTACGGCGTTTGGCAGCGGAACGGCTGATTACGGCTTGGCTTCTGCTGTCGCCATGATTCAGTTCCTCTTTGTATTTACGATATCCATGGTTGCGCTGTTCTATCTTCGCAGAAGAGAGGTGGAAGTATAATGAAGCAGAGCCAAACGTCGAGAATGGTTAGCTACGTCATCGTCCTGCTTATGCTTGCGTTGTACGTCTTCCCGCTGTTCTATCTGTTCAATGTATCGATGAAGACGCAGACGGAATATTTGCTTGATCCTGTAGCGATTGCCGAAGGAATTCGACTTGAGAACTTTTCTGAGGCATGGAATAAAGGAAACTTCTCTCAGTATATGTGGAACAGTGTGCTCTATACAGGGATGTCCACCCTTCTGACATTAATGTTGTCCATCTTTGCGGCATTCCCGCTTGCACGCAGATACGTGAAGTTCAGCACATTCATTTATATTTTCTTTTTGATCTCTATGTATCTTCCTAACCCGCTCATTCCGCAGTTTTCCCTGATCAACAATCTGGGTCTCTACAACACTCAGATGGGATATATTTTGCTGAAGACGACAGGGACGGGGATCGCCTTTTTGATGTTTGTGGGTTATATCAAATCCGTATCACGTGAACTGGATGAGGCGGCGGCAATGGACGGGAGTGGATATACACGTTATCTCTTCACGATCCTTGTTCCGTTAATGAAGCCAATCCTGGCAACAGGCATTATTCTCACCGCGATTGGTGTATGGAACGATATTATCGGGCCGACCATTTATTTATCAGATCCGAATTATCAGCCGGTAACCAAAGGACTCTTCACATTTTATGGACAATACATGAACAACTGGCCGCTGCTCGCCTGTGGCATTCTGATTGTTACCTTGCCGCTGGTTGTCCTGTACGTTGCTCTGCAACGGTTCATTGTGGGAGGCGCTATGGCCGGGGCTATTAAATCTTAATTCAGTTCAGGTGCAGGAGTTAACAAGGTATGCTTCGGGGGTGCGGGGGCAGTCATTGCATCCTTCGCCTGATCGGGCAGGCTAGCATATGGAGTGCTACACATGGATTGAACCGCAAACAAGGAAGCAACCCTCATCGTAGCGAAGGTTGCTTCCTTGTTTGGTTTTACTATTTTACATTTCCACTAACATTAAAATAATGGAGGACAGGCACAGACAAATGCTGACGAGATAGAGCACAGCAACAACCTGTTTGTGATTCAATCCTGCACGCAGCAATCGATAATGGGCTTGACTTGCATCGGCCTGGTAGATCGCTTTACCTTGAATGAAGCGTTTGATAACGACAAAGATGTTGTCGAAGATCGGTACGCCGAGCGCCAGAATTGGAATGAAGATGGACAACATGGTCGCTTGTTTGAATGCACCATCCAGAGCGATAACAGCCAGAATGAAGCCGAGGAACGTAGCACCTGCATCGCCCATGAACACTTTGGCAGGAGCTTTGTTGTACTTCAGATAACCGATCGTCACACCGACCAGAATGATCGACATGAGTGCGGAATCACTTTGACCTTTGGCAAGGGCCACGATGAACAGGGTGATCGCCGAGATGGCCGATAATCCGCCAGCCAGTCCGTCCATGCCGTCCGAGAAGTTGATGACGGTTGTCACCCCGAAGATCCACAGGATCGTGAGAATGAATTGCAGCCAGATTGGAAGCATGACATATTCCGCGTTAAAGGGATTCACAAATCCGGTGAACGCAATGCCCGAAGCAAATACGAGCACTGCCGCAGAGACCTGTACGAGCATCTTGGGCAGGGCAGGAAAATCTTTGCCTTTTGTTTTGTACCAGTCGTCGACGGTACCAATCGTTAGCAGAAGCATACCACCAGCGACCAGAGCCGCCGTTTCCCATGTGATTTCTTTGGTCAGAGCAATGTATGTCAGGAAAAATCCAGTAAATATCGCGTAACTCGCCGTGAGCGGGATCGGTTGCCTGTGCAGCTTACGCTCCACATCTTCCCGGGGCTTGTCCACAAAATCGAGCCGGTGAGCCAATCGACCAAGCGGCGGAATAAGCAGAACCACGACAGCAAAAGACACTATAAAAGCCAGTATGTATACCATAAACTCGCTTGTTTCACTCCCATCTACCAATTTCCCCTTATTATACGAGTTAAACAGGAAATCTGTCGATGTCATTATTGTAACCAGACGCACGCAAAGGTGAGCAAAAGTTCAGGTTTTATCGCATTTAAGGAAGATAGGAGCCGAAATAATGATTTGCGGCTTCTGCATGATATCCATCATCACCTTGCCAGGTTGCTGCAAAGACGAAATCGCTGGAACCACCTTTGCCTTTCCTCGGTTTATCTCCAGGAGCCAGTATTCCGGCTGCCGCCCAGATTTCCAGCAGGGCATCCCGCTCCTGTTTGCTGGAAGGGAAGAGATCCTTCCACTTTTTCTCCAGTGAACGTGCACTGTCCTTGGGATCTTCTGTCTGTGCTGCTTCAAGGAGATTTACAAGGATGGCCTGATCTTCAGGTGTTACTTCATAGTTTGCATCCTTGTCCTGTAGCAGTAATTCCAGATCCATCAGGCAGTAGAGTAACCAACCATGACGCACGCCACCCCACTTAATCCGTTCAAAATTCAGGACGTTCAAGTCGATGTTGGAATATTCCTTGTCTGACTGCAAACGCAGGAAGTTGCAATCCCCACAGGCACTGGTGTTAGCGTGAAGGGCAGGGCGTTCCGCGTAGGTATGTAAAGGCATCTTCGATGTTAAAGCCCAGCTGGATAATGCGCTGCGCAGATAGACTTTTTTGGTGGACAGACTATGTAGAAAGGCCGAAATCACGCGTTCCTTGAAGGAGTCATCCTGATGCATGGCGTACAGACGCTGGACAATCTCATCATGCGTGATCGTGAGTGGGTCGAACATAACCCCTTTGCTTTTGGCATATTCAAATTCAACTCCGGAGAAGGGTGCAGAGGTTGTTTTCCAGCCGCCACCTCCCCAGAAGGTGTTCAGCAGTATCTTTGCCGCTTTTTTGTCCATATGGTGAGCCCCCTGTATCAGAATTGCGCTTATGATCATTGTGGTTCTTCGATCTCAGACCTGCTTATTTTCAATGTGCGTATTCCTCGGTTGAATTCAGAATCATCTCGACGAGGCCGGGAAAACGTGCGTGTAGTTCTTCCTTTCGTAGGGAATAAAAGTGCTGTTTACCTTCAATGCGCGGCTGGATCACGCCAGCTTCTCGTAAAATTTTGATGTGATGGGACAACGTGGATTTGGAAATATGGTCTACTTCGAAGGCGGAACAGTTTTTCTCGCCAGAGCTGGCCAGACAGTGTGCAATTTTCATGCGGATCGGATCACCCAATGCATTGCAGACCGTGGTCAGCTTCAATTCCGAAGCCATAGGTATCGTTGGAGTTCTCATGTGTATGACGTTAGCATATTCGGCCACACCTTTCAATGTTTGAAAAATTTCGAACTATAGAAGTTGAACTGTAACTATTACACTTGTTTACTCCGATTGCAGTACCATCTTTCGATCGCTCTTATCCCCAGATTTTCTTTATTCCCTTGGTCCAAGGGAAAAATCCGGTGCTAGCGTATGCTTCCGATGTAGCTTTCTTTCAGAAAGCTTTCAGGCGCACGCTTCGCTTCTTCAGATTGGTTCTGCCCTCTCCGTGTTAGTGTAAAAGTCGGTTTCAACTTATATATTTCTTGCGGGGAGTATAAGAAGTATGATACATTTCTCTTTCAGTTAGTTCGATAATATTCGAACTGAAAGGTTGGAAAACGGCTTTTTATTCTAGGAGGAATACGAATGAGTACTATAAATACCACTACACTGTTGAACAACTATTTCCGTTTATTTGATGCTTCACGCACAGACGAGCGCGCCATACAGGACTTATTGTCCCTGTTTACACCGGACGCAGAGATTGTGCTTAACGGCACCAGCCGAACAGGATTCGATGGTTTTATGAAAGCTTTCTACGAATACAATAAGGATGTAAAACATATGTGGGACGGGTGGGTGCTACAGACTGACGGCAGCTACCAGACCAACTGGGCGGTATGCGGACAAGCGGCAGACGGAACGGTATATGCCAAAGCAGGCATCGATATCGCACGTGTAAATGATGCGGGGCAGATCGTGTATCTGGAGAATGTACAGGCCGACCAGAATGCGTTCAGCAAGTATAATCAATGATAGCTGAGTATTAATAAGTGAAATTGAAGTTTTTAAGAAACGAAGCCCACAAGTTGTGGAGCTTTTTATGTGTATATGTAGCTAATTTGAAAGGCGCTGAGGACGAGGGCTTCATCTAGCCAATAGCACAGTTTCTGCAAGAAAAATGGTACATAAAAATCGTACATAAAAACCGTACATGAACAAGGACCCTCCCGCATGTCCAAAACATGGCGGGAGGGTCCTCATAAACATACTTGCACGTCATCCTTACCCTTGCATCGTCTTATTCTGAAAAGCAGCGATATCCGCATACTCTTCTTCGAATTTGCGGGAGATGCGGATGAAGATTGGCAGCAGCTCCCGGTAGACGCGGACACTGTCCGGGTCCGGCTGGTGCCGATGCGTTGATCCGATCATGCCGGAGACGGCACTCAGGGAATCAATGCGGCCAAGGGCATAGAGCCCTAGTACGGCTGCGCCGAGACAGGAGCTTTCAATACTTTCGGGGATGATGACATCCTGATCGAAAATATCGGCCATCATCTGCCGCCACAACTCGGAACGGGCGAAGCCGCCTGTTGCCTGGATTTTTTTCGGACGACCGATCTTTTCTTCAATCGCGAGCATGACCGTGTATAGGTTAAACAACACACCTTCGAGCGCAGCGCGAATCATATGTTCTTTCTTATGATGCAGCGTCAGACCGAAGAACGAGCCGCGTGCATTCGGATTCCAGAGCGGAGCCCGCTCACCTGTCATGTACGGATGGAACAAGAGACCTTCCGAACCCGGAGGTACATTTTCCGCAACACGAGTGAGCACTTCATACGGATCAATGCCAAGTCGTTTCGCGGTCTCTACCTCGGAAGCCGCAAACTCGTCCCGAATCCAGCGGAAAATAACACCGCCATTGTTCACTGGTCCGCCAATGACCCATGCGTCCTCCGTGAGTGCATAACAGAAGAAGCGTCCTTTGGGATCGGTCACCGGTTTATCTACGACCGTACGAATCGCTCCACTGGTACCAATGGTCACGGCCACGACGCCTGGATCAATGGCGTTCACGCCCAGATTGGAGAGCACGCCATCACTTGCCCCGATGACAAATGGTGTGGTGACCGCAATGCCCATCTCCTTAGCGTATTCCGGGTGCAATCCCTGTTTCAGCACATGTGTGGTCGGTACCAATCGGGACAGGTGTTCCGGCGTAATGCCCGCCACATGAAGCGCTTCTGCATCCCAGTCGAGTTTCTCCAGATTCATGAGTCCGGTGGCTGAGGCCATCGAGTGGTCGATGACGTATTCAGATAATAATTTATAGAAGACATATTCTTTCATGGATATGAATTTGTGCGTCTGTCTGAACAGTTCCGGTTGATCCCGGGTGAGCCACATGATCTTGGTGAGAGGGGACATCGGATGAATCGGCGTACCTGTTCTCAGATAGATTTCGTGACCATTCATCTCGGATTTGAGTACTTCGGTCCACTCGGCACTGCGATTATCTGCCCATGTCATGGCCCGCATCAGCGGTGTGCCGTGTTGATCGACAGGCAGAATGCTGTGCATGGCCGAACTGAAGGATACAAACAGGATGTCCTCTGGCTTAACTCCAGCTTTGGAGGTAGCCTGTTTAACCGATGTGATGACTGCTTTGAAAATATCCTCCGCATCCTGCTCCGCAATCGCAGGTGTGGGGGTGTGCAGCGGATAATCGGCACTGCCTTGAGCCACAATGGTTCCGTTCTGTTCAAACAAGACGGCCTTGGTGGAGGTCGTGCCGATATCTACGCCGATCATATAGGGTGAAGAAGCCATTTTGTCATCCCTCTTTCTTGAATATATAAGTGAATGAATGCTGTTACACGTTAACACTTCGGGTGCAGAAAGCCTTCCGATCGCGTAAATGCGAAGCATATGCTTTCGAAGTAGCTTTCCTCTGGAAAGCTTTTAATTCCATTTCTTCAGGCCCTTTCTGTCCCCTTCGCGCACGTGGCGCTATTCATCCAACTTATAGGGCATCTGGTATTGATCTATAGATAAGAATATCAGACTTGAGGGATGGATCAAAATGCCAGAATTTTAGTCCTTCACTGCTCCTGCGGCAATATCCGAAATAAACTGACGGCTGATGAACAGGAACATAACGATGAGCGGAATGACGGCAAGCAACGTACCTGCGATGACCATCGCATAGTCTGTGTTATACAGCCCGTTTAATTGAGACAACGCAATCTGCAACGTATACTTGCGTTCATCCGTCAGGACGATCAAAGGCCACAGATAGTCATTCCATACGCCGATAAAGGTGAACGCGCCGAGGAAAGCAAAGGCAGGTCGCAGAATTGGGAGCGCCACGTTCCAATAGAGTCGGAAGAAATTACAGCCGTCGATGCGGCCCGCATCCAGCAGATCGTTCGGAATCGACTCCGTCGCATACTGGCGAATCCAGAAGATGCCGAAGGCATTCACCATGCCTGGAATAATGAGGGCTTTGAAGGAACCGACCCAACCGAACGTGGCCATGAGCACAAAGGAAGGCACCAGCGACAGCTGGGAAGGTACCATCATGGTGGCGAGCAGCAGGATGAAGAGCCACTTTTTGCCGGGAAATTCAAACTTCGCAAACGCAAACCCCGCCAGTGAGTCAAAAAACAGTACCAGAATGGTCACAAGACCCGACACAAACAACGTATTCAGAAAGGCGCCCCAGAAATCAATCTGTTGCAATACCCGCGTAATATTATTCCACAGTTCACCCCCGAACCAGAGCTGAGGTGGGAACTTGTAGATATCGGACGTTGTCCGGGTGGACATTACAATCAGCCAATAGAACGGGAACATGGATATGAGCATGCCCCCGATAAGACCGGTATACAACACCAGCGATTTGAGGTGTTTGGTCGCCATGTGCGCTCCCCCTTATCACATCAGGATGATTTGCCTTGAACAAGCTTCCAGTTCACAATCGAGAACAGGGCGATAATGAGGAACATGCCCCAACCAACGGCCGCGCCATATCCGAAGTAATTGTTAATGAAGGATTCACGGTAGAGGTACAATACAATTGTCATACCTGCTGCACCCGCGCCGCCATCATTACCTACCAATACTTGTGGCTCGGTGAACAGCTGCATACCCCCGATCGTTGATGTAATGACTGTGAACAGGATCACAGGACGCAGCATAGGAATTGTAATTCGGAAAAAGGACTGTATCGCTGATGCGCCGTCAATCTTGGCCGCTTCGTATAACGTCTGCGGGATACTCTGAAGTCCGGCTAGATAGATGACGGCGTTATATCCGGTCCAGCGCCAGACCACCATGGAGGAGATCGCGACTTTGATGCCCCATGGTGCATTCAGCCACTCGACAACCGGTAGCCCGACCGACTGCAGCAGATAATTGAGAAAACCATAATTGTTGGCAAATAAGGCACCGAAGATAATGGCTACCGCCACGATGGATGTGACGTTTGGCAGGAAATAACCGACCCGAAACAGGGTGCGGAACTTCACAAATGGTGCATGCAGCAGAAAGGCAATAATCAGGGCGAAGAAGAGCATCGGAATCGTCGAATAGATCCAGATCATGAACGTATTACCCACGGCTTGCCAGAACTCGGCATCGGTCAGCATGTATTTGAAGTTGTTGAACCCGTTGTACGTCATGACACCGATGCCATCCCATTTATGAAAAGCCAGGTAGAGTGAAAACCCGATGGGGAACAGGCCAAATACCGCAAACAGAATATAAAACGGCGATATCGCAACATAGAGTGCACGATGCTCCCACATTCTCGCCCATAGTGACTTCTGCCGATCCAGATCAGGTCTTGCATGTCCGGGATCGGGAGTAAGACGAGGTTCAGTTACAGCCATATGAATTCCTCCTTTGCGGATAACGAAACCACACGTTCTTCAGGTTAACGCTGCAATTCCCGCTCGACGCGGTGTACCGTATCCGTCCAGACCTGCTGTGGATCGGCATTTTGCTTCGCGACATCATTCAGCCGTCGGGTGATAATGTTGTGTACGGATGGATATCGTTCGCCAAAGAAAGCATCCGGCACATCCTGTGCCGATTCGGCAAATACAGGCCCTGTCGCCTGTCCACCGAAGAAAGGTTCTTTTTCTTTCATGGCAGGATCATCAAATACACCTGGTGCAGAAGGGAAAAGGTTCAATGTCTGATATTGCTCCAGTTGATTTTCGGGACTTTGCAGCCAGCGAACCAGTTCAAAGGCTTCCTGAGGATGTTCACTCGACTTCAGGATGGACAGGAATGATCCTCCGTTGTTGCCATCTCCCCCTGGTGCCCGAGCGACCCGCCATTTCCCGGATGTATCCGGAGCGGCTTCCTGAAGAACTTGTTTCATCCAGACAGCGCCCACGAAAGAGGCGATTTCGCCATTATTCATCGCGGCGTTCCAGCTTGGAGTCCAGCCATCTGCATTGGCTAGCAGTCCCTTCTCTTTGAAAGCAACGGCCGTATCCCAGCTTTTGCCCACAATAGGGGAATCCATGCCGATAAAGGACCCGTCCGGCCGGAAATAACGCTCCGCAGACTGTGATATGACTTGATTGTAAACGGTCGCAATATTGTCGGTTAGAAAAACCTTGCCTCCGAATTTTTCCTTGAGCTGTTCTCCGGCAGCAGCATATGCATCCCAGCTGTTGATCTGGCGTGTAACGTCTTCGGGATCAGAAGGCAATCCGACCTCCTTGAACAGATCTTCTCGGTAGAAGAGGGCTGTTGGTCCGGTATCCATCGGGAATCCAATCATCTGTCCACTTGGCGTAACACCTTGCTTCCATTTCCACGGCAGATATTGGTCTTCAATATCTCCTGCACCGAGATCATACAGATTATAGAAACGGTCCTCACTGGGGAATAGCTCCATGATCCAGTCGTTCAAAGCTACAATGTCTGGTTCACCTGAGCGTGCAGCGAGTGTTGTTTTGAGTTTTGCCTTGAAATCACCGCCGATTTTCTGAGCTGTCAGTTCGATATTGGGGAACTTTTCCTTAGCCCTGGCAATCAGCTTATCATCGATAGAACGATTCCAGTACCATAATGTAAGCGCTACCTTTTTGTTGTTCGCTGAATCGTCCTGTCCGGGCCAGATGGAGCATCCGCTTATGAGCAGGACGCAGACCATCAGTATGGCTGTCCAGCAAGTTCTTTTCCGGCGGATCATGTGCATAACCCCCTCATCGTTAAGTTCGAGGCATGAAGTGCTTTGGACTACAACATTAGTGTATGAGCAGTTTATAAACTCATACCCAATATTCCTGAAATGAAACACATATTTGTGTCCGTTGCGTAACATAATTTTAGTAGTTACTTTAAAAATAAAAGTTACTTGACACTTTATAATTTTTATTCTAAACTAACTTACATAAAGTAACTAATGATGATAATAATATAGATACGTACTATATAATATCCAAGTGATCCATTTTCGCTCTGGATGCGAATCAATCAATATACAAGTTGGCCCTAAACAGGAGGAACGACAATGATCAATTCACATATTATTCAACTGCTTGCCCCTAAAATTCAGACTTTTCCGAGTGGAAAAGAGTTTATATACCTCGTAGGGCCGATTAAGCTCCCGGTAAACCTTGATGGAGAGACCAAGACATTCCAATGGTATAGCTGGATGAAGTCAGACAAAGCGATGGAGAGCGGCGAGTTAATTGAATCCCTTGCTGAGGCTGAGCTGGCAGAGCGTCAACAATCCAGTGTTCTGGTGTATGGTGACTTTGCCAACGCACAAGAAGCGCTGATCCGGATGCATAGCATCTGTCATACAGGCGACATCTTTGGCAGCAAGCGTTGTGATTGCGGCTTCCAATTGGAGCAATCCATGAAAATGATCACCGCTCACGGAGCGGGCGCACTGTTCTACCTTGCCAACCATGAGGGACGTGGCATCGGTCTGTTCAGCAAAGCAATGGCGTACATTTTGCAGGAAGAAGGCCTGGATACAGTAGATGCGAACTTGCAGCTCGGATTCACGGACGATGCCCGCAATTATGACGATGCGATTGCTGTCTTGCGGGCACTTCGCTCCGCACCAGTTACTCTGATCACCAACAATCCACGGAAGCTCGCTGCTTTGCAGGAAGCGGGATTGAATGTGGGCGGACGTGTCCCACTGTGGGGAGATCGTTCTGCATTCAACGAGAAATATCTGCAAACGAAAGTGAACCGTTCTGGTCACTTGGCAGAAAGTGATGGCTGGGCTGGGGCAGAGACGCTGCTTCCCCATGCGCAGGCTTAATCATTATATAGATGTATGCGATTAGCTGATTAGCCGTTATTGTACTCTCCGTTATGGAGAAGTGCAGTAACGGCTTTTTTGTATGGATAACAACATAGCGTTCAGATCTTCCTGATTCACGGAATGGCTTGCCGTTCGCACGGCACGGATTATACAATATAGGCATCTGATGAATGCGGGAGGAACCAAGGTGCCATTTGAGGGACAACGTATGTTGCCGGCTGCGAAGAGCATGAAGCAGTTTGAGGCGATGATTGAAGGCCCTTATACCTATGGGGTGATGCTGGAAACTCATATTGCACAGCTTCAGAGTGTAATGGACGAGGCGCGGCGGTATGACAAAAAGATACTTTTGCATGCAGATCTGGTACAGGGATTGAAAAATGATGAGTATGCAGCAGAGTATCTGTGTCAGCACATTCGCCCCGCAGGACTGATCTCTACAAGGGCAAGTGTAATCCAGAAGGCGAAGCAGAAGGGGATTACAGCTATACAACGTATTTTTCTGCTGGACACCCATGCACTGGAGAAAAGTTATCTGCTGCTGGCCAAAACCCAACCGGATTATATTGAAGTACTACCTGGCGTCATTCCGCATATTATTGCGGAAGTATCTGTACGTACAGGTATCCCCATCATTGCGGGAGGATTGATCCGCTCACCGGAAGAGGTAGAACTTGCGCTTGGCGTCGGAGCAACGGCTGTGACCACTTCCAACGCAGAGCTGATCCGACACTTTGAGAAATCGCTTACACCTTAAAAAGAACCCACAACAGGAGGTTGTATGTATGGAAAAATATATATTGGCTCTGGATCAAGGAACGACGAGCTCCCGGGCCATTCTGTTTAACCACGGCGGAGAGATTGTGCACATTGCTCAGCAGGAATTTCCCCAATATTTCCCCAAGCCGGGTTGGGTAGAGCAGAATGCCAATGAAATTTGGAGTTCCATTCTTGCCGTGATGGCTTCGTGTCTGGCAGAGAGCGGGATCAAACCTGTCCAGATTGCCGGAATTGGAATTACGAATCAGCGGGAAACCGTGGTGGTATGGGACAAAGAAACAGGCAGACCCATCTATAATGCAGTGGTATGGCAGTCCAGACAGACTGCAGACATCTGTGAGGAATTGAAGACACAGGGACACGGGGACCTTTTTCGCCGCAAAACAGGATTATTAATCGATCCCTACTTCTCGGGAACGAAGGTCAAATGGATTCTGGATCATGTCCCTGGTGCCCGAGAGCGGGCAGAGAAGGGTGAACTGTTGTTTGGCACGATTGATAGCTGGCTGATCTGGAAACTAAGCGGGGGTACACACGTCACGGATATATCCAATGCCTCACGTACCCTGATGTATAACATCTATGATCTGCAATGGGATGACGAATTGTTGGGTATTCTCGACATTCCTAAGGCCATGCTGCCAGAGGTGCGAGGTTCATCCGAGGTGTATGCACACACGACAGACTATCATTTCTTCGGTCATCGGATTCCGATTGCGGGGGCGGCAGGAGATCAGCAGGCAGCGATGTTTGGTCAGGGGTGTTATACCAAGGGCAGTATGAAAAATACATATGGTACCGGATGTTTCATGCTCATGAATACGGGAGAGAATCCGGTGCAATCGGATCACGGACTCATTACGACCATTGCCTGGGGGATGAATGGTAAAGTTGAGTATGCGCTCGAAGGCAGCATCTTTGTTGCAGGCTCAGCGGTTCAGTGGCTGCGTGACGGTTTAAGAATGCTTCGCTCTTCAAAAGATAGTGAGGACTACGCCTCACGTGTGCCTTCGACAGACGGCGTTTATCTGGTACCTGCATTTGTGGGACTGGGCAGTCCGTATTGGGATAGTGAGGTTAAGGGTGCGGTGTTTGGCCTGACCCGGGGCACGACGAAGGAACACTTTATCCGTGCTACACTGGAGGCATTGGCGTATCAGACCAAAGATGTACTGGAGGCGATGGAATCCGACTCGGGTATACCCGTGCATGCTCTGCGTGTCGATGGCGGGGCGGCGGCCAATGATTTCCTGATGCAATTCCAGAGTGATATTCTGGGCATTCCCGTCGAACGCCCTACAGTGAATGAAACAACTGCATTGGGTGCGGCTTATCTGGCAGGTCTGGCGGTTGGGTATTGGACGAACGCGGATGAATTGACCGATCATGAAAACACCGAGCGTGTCTTCCAGCCTGTTATGGCTGAGCAACAACGGACAGAACTGTATGCAGGCTGGAAGCGTGCAGTGAACGCAGTGATGGCTTTCAAATAAGCATTTTGCATAAATCCCCTGAGCGTCTTCCAATCAGCAAAATATAGATCGAAATGATTTTGTTCGTCTTATTTTGTACCCGTGAGCGGGATAATTCGAATTATGAAAAATGCTGAAGTAAAGAAATGAAATGAATATCCCTTGGTGTGGGCATTTGTACTTTATCACTAAACTTATGTTATAAATGATATTTACTGGTGGAAAATGATGCATGATTTACAGGGGAATTCTTCCTGGGGAAGCGAAACCATATGCCCACTATAAGGAAAAAGTTAAGGTTAGTGGATTCATTTGAAATTCCATCCTTTGGCAGAACAACTTTTTGAATTTTTTTTGAATAATGTGTCATTTCAGGACTTCACGCCGTCAAAAATCTGTGATAGGATAAAGGCACAAGTTAAAAAATGATGTCTGGAGATCGGGAGGGACCACGTGCCGCTCAGCAATTGCTGAGCGAATGACGTGGTCCTTTTTTTGTTTTTTTTGCGGATATATAAAGGGAATCAATAGGGGGTTCAAGGATGGCAGAAACGTTCTCGTCAGCACAACGGACCGAATATTTGCAAAGAATGGAGAATGCACATTTTGACGTATTGATTATTGGCGGCGGGATTACAGGCGCAGGGATTGCATTGGATGCGGCTTCCCGTGGATTGAAGATAGCGCTTGTAGAAATGCAGGATTTTGCAGCAGGTACATCCAGTCGTTCGACCAAATTGGTCCATGGCGGTTTGCGTTATTTGAAGCAATATGAAGTGAAAATGGTTGCGGAGGTAGGACGGGAGCGGGCTGTAGTGTACGAGAATGGGCCGCATGTGACAACACCGGAACCGATGTTGCTACCAATCTACACGGCAGGTACGTTCGGCCGCTTCAGCACATCCATTGGTCTGACGGTATATGATCGGCTCGCCGGGGTAAAGCGCAGTGAACGACGCCAAATGCTGAATGCCGGTGCAGTGTCGGATAGTGAACCTTTGCTGCGCAAACAGGGATTGTTGGGTGGTGGACTCTATGTGGAGTACCGGACAGACGATGCCAGACTCACTATTGAAGTCATGAAAGAAGCTGTCAAACGCGGGGCACAGGCAGTGAACTATGTGAAGGCAACAGGTTTCCTGAAGGAGAATGGCAAGATTACAGGTATTCTTGCCGTGGATCAGATCGATGGTCAGACCTATACGCTGAAAGCAAGCAAGGTGATCAATGCTTCTGGTCCCTGGGTGGATGGGCTGCGGGAATGGGATGGTTCACGCCAGGGGAAAACGCTACAGATGACCAAAGGTATTCATTTGGTCTTCGATGGAGAACGATTTCCGCTAAGACAGGCGGTTTATTTTGATACGCCAGATGGTCGAATGGTATTTGCTGTCCCTCGTGATGGCAAAACCTATGTGGGGACAACCGACACCGTATATCAGGACGATCCTGCACATCCGCTAATCTCCGACTCGGACCGCGATTATGTGATTGATGCAGTCAATGGCATGTTTCCGGATGTACAGATTGGTATCGAGGATGTGGAATCCGGATGGGCGGGTGTACGTCCATTAATTCATGAGGAAGGCAAGAATCCTTCCGAAATTTCACGTAAGGACGAAGTCTGGGTATCCGATTCCGATCTGATTACCATTGCCGGGGGCAAATTAACCGGATACCGTAAAATGGCCGAGATGGTCGTTAATCTGGTCGCGCGCCAGATGGAGCAGGAGCACGGACAATCCATAGGTCCTTGCGTAACAAAGAAGATGCCCATATCCGGCGGGGACGTAGGAGGTTCGGCTGGATTCGCATCGTATGCGGAGCGCAAGATCAAGGATGGTGTTGCCTTGGGGCTTACTCGACCTGCTGCGGAGCGGCTGGTCCGCACGTATGGTTCCAATGTGGAGGCCCTGTATGAGCGAATGCCTGATCCACGCACCAAGGCCGAGCTTCATGGCCTATCACAGGAGCTACTGCTGATGTTACGTTATGCGATCGAAGAAGAGATGACTGTAACCCCGTCTGACTTTTTGGTACGAAGAACAGGAGATCTATTTTTCCGTATTGATGAGGTCCGTCGTTATAAGGCAGCGGTTATCTCCTATATGGCCGGGCATTTGAACTGGTCTGAAGCGCAAGTGGTTATGCATACACAGGAACTGGATCAGCTGTTGTTGGAAGCATCCGGCAAAATCTGAGGCAGGATTTCGCTACTGAAAGTCGAATGGAACATGTAAGCGTGTAACACAGAGAGGGGATTACATCCATGACATTACAGATCGGAATCATTGGAACAGGCTGGTTCAGTAAGGTACATGCAGATATTCTCGCACGAATGGAAGGTGTTCGTGTTGCGAGTGTCTGCGGCACAACGTTGGAAAAGGCAGAGGCTATGGCCTCCGTCTATGATGCTGTTGGTTACGGTGAACTTGAACATATGCTGGATGGTGAGAAGCTGGATGCGGTGTATATCTGTGTGCCTCCGATGTCTCACGGATCGATTGAGTCGGAATTGAATCGTCGCGGAATTCCATTCCTGGTCGAGAAACCGCTGAGTACTGGAATGGACGTTCCGCGTCAGGTGTTGGATCAGGTACAGAAGAGCGGCTTGTTAACCTCTGTCGGCTACCATTTCCGTTATCAGGAGGCTGCTCAAGTTCTACAGCAAGCGATGAAAGAACAGACGGTTGGCATGGCACTTGGCCGCTGGATGGGCGGAATGCCAGGAGTTGCCTGGTGGCGACGCCAGGATGGTTCAGGTGGACAATTCGTAGAGCAGACTACACATATCGTAGACTTGCTTCGGTATTGTGCAGGAGAAGTTACGGAGGTGTACGCCGTAGCAGCTCAGCGAAGCATGCATGAGAAGCATGAGCATGTTACTGTTGCCGATGTAGCGAATGTGACGCTCAAGCTGGAAAGTGGAGCGATTGCAAGCATCGCCAATACATGTCTGTTGCCAGACGGAGAGGGCGGCGCAGGGCTGCAGTTCTACACGGATGCAGGGGTGTGGGATTGGACGCCGGAACGTTTGCTTCTGCCAAGTGCCGCAACACATGCGATGGCAGGCCTGGAGATTTCGGCAGGACATAATCCATACGAGCGTGAGAATGAAGCATTCATTCACGCCTTGCGTACGGGAGACCGTTCACGAATTCTGTCCGATTATGCGGATGCCTGTCGTACACAGGAGATTACGACGGCGGCGCTGGCATCGGCAGATTCCGGCCTGCCGGTACAGCTTCAGCCTTCAAAGCATCTCTCTCATTAAAAATATAAATACGCCTGAATCGGGGACTGATCCGCAGATCAACCTGATTCAGGCGTATTTGTGTTGAGTGGAAATGAATGGAGCAGGAATCTAGATTACTCGGATTTCTGCTGTTTCAACCAGTCGGAAGACCAGCTGTAGATCTGATCAATGACAGGTTCAATGGCTCTGCCTTTGGGTGTTAACTCATACTCTACACGAGGAGGAATCTCGGGAAACATGTGCCGGGTTACGATACCTTCTGTCTCCATTTCCTTCAATCGCTCCGATAAAAGTCGTCCACTGATGGCCATCTCTGCTTCAAGCTCGGTAAACCGCTTGGGCCCGGACAACAGTTGGTACATGATCAACAGTACCCACTTCTTGCCTATAATGTCTATGGCCTGAGTAATCATACAGGGACTTGGTGCTTTTACTTTTTTCAGCTTCAACGTGTTCACCTCGATTCATGATCATTTTTTTCGCTGATGTATATGAAGGACATGGTTTCTGCCGCGCTAAGAATGGTAGAACATTCAGTTTAATGACGGTCACTACAAAATATACTGTAACATACCTTTTGTATGTATTATACATCATACAGCGAAAAATTACTTGAAGAAATTATCTTATCATTGTATACTAACTTCATAAAAGTAAGTTGGTGATAAATAATATGTATAATATACACATGTACTATTTCGAAAGTGAACCTAACTAAACGGATGAAAACAGAGTTACCTTCGGGGAACTTTTACATAGATTCTTTTTTACTAATTATCACAAAAATAATCATTACATAGCAGGAACATCCAATTCGCTTTAGGAGGACATACATATGAACAAGATTTTGGGTTATATTTTTCTGGTTGTGCTAGCAGGTGTATTCGTCATGACAGGGTTTAACAAGATCAGTGGAGCAGACATGATGATTCAGACCTTCGAAAGTTTCTCTTATCCAACATGGACCATGTATCTGCTTGGTGCTGCCGAGTTGCTTAGTGCAGTGGGGCTACTGATTCCACGCACTCGCATCCTGGCTTCTGGCATACTGACATTCATTCTGATTGGGGCTGTGGGAAGTCATCTGATCTATGCACAATATGCTGCTGTTCCGTTCCCGGCTGTGTTGTTGGTAGCTAACATTATTGTCCTGGTTGTGGGCATGCGCAGATTGGAAGAGGAAGAAGAAGGCCAGATGGACGCGATTCAGGCATAAGCGAAAGATAAGAGGAAACGTTATTGTGCTGTTCACCGTGGAAAAGGTATCCCCTTCAATAGAGGAATGCAATACATGGATGCTTATACAGAAGATGACCACTGCCAATGAGCGGTGGTCATCTTTTTTATGAAAGACTTCGCTTGGCGCGGGTGACGATTCGCAGCGTATGCTTGGTATCCGACTGCTGAATCCAACTGGCACAGATCTGCCGCACCCACTCCGGGTTTGTCTTGCTGGCATCGTTAAGCCAGTTACTTACTGAATCCTGTACATACTTATGGGCATCGGATTTCACCGCGTCAAGCAAGGGAAGGGCCATAGCCGGATTTTCTTTTAACTCCTGAATATGCTTGGCCCAGACGCCACGAGGTCTGATTGATTCTATGGCAAAGCGACGGATCAGTGGATTAGGGTCAACACTCCATGGAATTAAATGTTGCAAGGCTCCGGATAATTCGGCAGAGATGGACTCCCGTACAGCCATCCAGGCGATTTCTCTTACACCAAAGTGATGATCTGCTGCAAAGGGACGAATATGCTCCAACTTTTCAGTCAGGTTCAGAAGGGAATCCTGCCCTATGATATAAGCCGCCCAGCAGCGGACGCTGTCTGAACGATGCTCAGCAATGGAACGGAAGAGATTTGTTCGTTCATTGATTGTTAGACCCTTCAACAGATCAAGCCATTGCATAGCTATGGCAGGGATGATTTTCATGATCCGCTGCTCATTCATCTGTTTTAACTGCTCGGTAATTGCTCTGGTTGCGGCATCCATTCCCCATTCATGGGTAACCTTCTGAAAAAGAAGAACATGATCTACAGCCAGCCATTCGGTCAAATTGACCGATTCAATATGTCCTGCTTGCAGCCAATTGCGGATATGCTCCGGGATTTCCGTTGCTTTACGGGCACCTTTGCGAAGAAGAATGTCTTCAGGGATAAACAGATCTGACTTAGCATCCAACGGTATACTCCTCCTTGGTTGTAGTATCATGAGTTATACAATACAACTTGCTGGAGAATAGGGATGTAAGGCATCTTACAACTACAACTGGGCAGTGATTCTGTGGAGAGTAGCGATTTCGTCACGATGAAGGGCGACTGATTTGAATCCGGTACGAATACGGCCTGCTCTCGATAGCTCTTTCATGGCAACCGTAACCGATTCCCGCGTGGCTCCCGCCATCCAGGCAATCTCCTGATGGGTAAGCGCGAGTTGAATCCGGCAGTACTCATTCTCTTCGATCCATCCCATCTGTTCGGCCAGCCGGAAGAGATTATGTATCACTTTTTCATGCAGGTTCCCTAGCGCCAGTGTCTGTGTCAACTCGCTCATTCGTTTCATCCGCTCGCTTAGTACGTTCATCAGTCTCATCATAAATCGCGGATGTTCAATCAGAAACTGATCAAAACGTTGCTTGTTCATCAGGCAAATATCACACTCCTCCATTGTTTCGATATAGACGGCACGTGTTCCCAGTGAGATTCCATGCATTTCTCCAAACACGTTACCTTCCGTCAACATATCGAGAGTGAACTGCTTGCCCTCCGGGTTCAATGTATATAAACGAACCTTTCCCCGTTTTACAAAATAGAAACCTTCTGTAAACGTATCCGGTGTCTGGATCTGTCTGTTTTTGGGTATGGTCGTAATAGAAGTCATCCCATCCATTTCAATCAGGTCGGCCTCGGATAAAGAGGACATGAGGTCGAATTGTGATAAATACAGAATTTTATCCATAGAACTCCTTCCCTTTACGATATGAATATAAAAAAAAGAAGAACCCACAAAAAACAACGGGTTCTCTTGCAGCGGGACTTCCTGAATCGGAAGGTCTTCTGACTATAAATGATCGAATACCATTCTTATTATAGTAACTTTTTTAATTGAGAGACGCGTCCTTGGCTAATGCCAAGCTTTTCCGCAATTTGCTGTTGAGCCAAACCGGGATTCTGTTCAACAATTTCTTTCATCTGTTGCAGCATGCGTGCCGTCTTTGGTCGCAGGTCCGGGTATTCTTGGTTGTCAGCAGTGGTCCCTTCTTCCCTAGCGGGAGATGAGACTGAGGCAGATTTGGTAGCAGGACGCTCCACGGGTGCAGGAGCCTGTTTGTTCTGAGGTACGAACCAGTTGGGAGAGTCATCCGGGTGTTTTAATTGAATTGCACAAGTCCGGCAGATGAATTGTTCTTTGAAATACATTTCCGTATCTACATCACCGCAAAAAATACATAATGTTGATTTGTACTTTCTTAAAATCAACTCTTTCCCTTCAATGAAAAACTCAAGCGGATCGCCGATATGGATTTCCATTGTATCCCGCATTTCTTTGGGAAGGACAATTCGTCCAAGGCGGTCCAGAGATCTCTTCATTCCGGTCCTTTTCATCGCATCTCCCCCGCAATTCACAATTAAAACCTGTCTTTATTGTAAGGAAGAAAGGGCTTTAATACAACAATAATATTTCAAAAAAGTGGGATAATTCCATCTATTATGGGAAAATAAGTTTGGAAAGGATGGGTGCAACGGCTAAAGTGAACAATGCGGCGAGCACCATGGAGATACTGGAGATGGTACCCGTCAGGGAACTCAGTTCAAATGCTTTGGATGTCCCTGTGCCATGGGCACCGGTTCCAAATAGTGTGCCTCGTGCAATCTCGCCATCGATGTGCAGCATCTTAACAATAGTAGGACCCATAATTACTCCGAGCAGACCGGTCATAATGACAAAAACCGCTGTAACTGCCGGAATTCCCCCGATTGTAGCCGATACGTTCATGGCAATGGGTGTTGTAATGGAGCGCGGGATCAAGCTGTGGATCAGCCCGGAATCCAGGCGGAGCCATTTGGCGAGCAGGGCAGAAGAGAGTACTGCAACGATCGAGCCGGTCATGACACTGAAGACAATCTCGGAAATATGTTTTTTGAGTACATGGAAAAAGGTATAGAGCGGTACGGCAAAAGCCACGGTGGCCGGTTGTAGAAGCAGGCTCAGCCATTTGCCGCCACTGCTATACGTGGTATAATCCGTTCCCGTTGCGAGCAATATGCCAACGACAAGGAGCGGCGTAATGAGCAGTGGAGACAGATATACTTTCGGCAGATTGCGATACATTCGTTTGGCAATCCCATAGATACCGACGGTTAACAACAGGCAGAGGAATCCAATCATCCAGTGTGACGCTCCTTTCGTTTCGCAATTCGTGTAGCAACGAGTCCTGTGCAGGACATGACTAGAAATGTACTAAGCAGTACGATGAATAAAATCTGCAGTCCGTCATGCTCCAGCATGGGCATATAGTTCATGATGCCAACGGCTGACGGGATAAAAAATAACAGTAGTTCACCGAGTAGCCAGGCAGCTCCAACTTCAATCCAGCGCAGCTTCACGACACGGGTCTGAAGCAGAATGAATAGCACGACCATACCGAGTATCGAACCCGGTACAGGAAGATGGAGAGTACGGGCCAGCAGGTCCATAAGCAGTGAAAAAACCATTAAGAGCGCAACCTGTGCAATACCAAGGCCCCATTTTTTCACTTTGATCCCTCCTTGTATAATCAACGTAATTGTTTGAGTTGTTATGAAAATGATTCACTTGATATCATGAATTTTACATGGCATTCTTTCATGAGTAAAATGCATATTAAGAATATTTACTATTCCATTTATCTATGAGAGGTGGGAATCAACCGATGGATATCCGCCATTTGCAATATTTTTTGGAAGTTGCCCGGCAGCAGAGTTTCACAAAAGCCGCCGAAGTTCTGTATATCACCCAGCCTACGATCAGCAAGACGGTCAAGAGTCTTGAAGATGAATTGGGTATCACGTTGTTGGATCGTTACGGAAAGAAAGTGGAACTAACGGATGCAGGTCATGTGTTTTTTCGGCAGGCGCTTGAGATTGAAAAATCATTCCGCAATCTGTCGTCCGAATTGGACGATCTGATGAATTTGAAGAAAGGCCATCTACGGATCGGTTTGCCGCCGATGGTGGGGTCCAGCTTTTTCCCCATGATCATCGGTGAATTTCACAAAGCCTACCCGCAGGTGACTATTCAGCTATTTGAGGATGGTGCCAAAAAAGTGGAGGCCGATGTAATCAGCGGTGCACTGGATATTGGTGTTGCAGTACTGCCAACCGTGGATGAGCTGTTGGATCATTTTGTCTTTGTGAAAGAGAAGCTGAACCTGCTCGTACACCCTTCACATCCACTTGCGGAGAAAGAGTCGGTTGCGCTGCATGAACTGGAAAACGACGCCTTTGTATTGTTTCGGGAGGATTTTGCGTTGCATGACCGGATTATTGTGGCCTGTCAGGAGGCCGGGTTCCAACCCAGGGTAGTGTATGAGAGCTCTCAGTGGGATCTGCTCAGTGCGATGGTTGCCGCCAATCTGGGGGTAGCTTTACTGCCGGAGACCATCTGTCGTGAGGTGGATCATATGCGTGTGAGCATCATCCCCGTAACGGAGCCTGTGATTCCATGGCAGCTCGGCATGATCTGGCGGAAAGACCGCTATCTTTCATTTGCCACGAGAGAGTGGATTGGATTCACACAGTCGATGCTGGGTGAGTAAGGGAGCGATCGGAAGGTGGGTCTGTCATTGTAGTGCTCAGTGTATACACTCTTTTGTTGACCCCGGATCGTTGTTACAATGGAAGCATAATAATGGTGGAGGTGTACGAACATGAAACTGCGGGTATCCGCTGTACAATACCAGTTACAAACAATCAACTCGTTTGAGCAGTTCGCCGCTCAGGCTGAGCATTACATACGGACAGCGAGCGAATACGGAACCGAATTTGTACTGTTCCCGGAATTTTTCACAACGCAATTAATGTCCATTGGAGACGAACAAGGCAATGCACTGACGATTGAGGATCTGCCGAACTTTACGGAGCAATATGAGCAACTATTCACATCACTTGCTGCCAAGTACGGCATGCACGTCATCGGGGGAACCCACGTCATTCGCCGTGAAGGGAAGCTGTATAATACAGCCCACCTGTTCTACCCGGATGGTCGCATCGCGCGCCAGGACAAGATTCACATTACACCAACCGAAGTTCAGGAATGGAATATGGCTCCGGGGAATGGACTTGAAGTATTTGATACGGATAAAGGCCGCATTGCGATGCTGACCTGTTACGATATTGAATTCCCGGAGATTGTGCGCATGGCCAAAGCCAAAGGTGCAGACGTAATCTTCTGTCCTTCCTGTACGGATGATCGCCACGGATTCTACCGTGTACGCTATACGAGTCATGCCCGCGCGGTAGAGAATCAGGTGTATGTTGTGTTAACCGGAACGGTGGGTAACCTGCCGACCGTTGATTTCATGCGTGCCAACTATGGACAGGCAGCGATTATTACGCCGAATGATATCCCGTTTCCGCCACGTGGCATTCTGGCCGAGGGTGAAATTAACAACGATATGATTGTAACGGCCGATCTGGATCTGGACTTATTGTATGAGGTGCGCGAACGTGGATCGGTAACGACCTGGCGTGACCGCCGTACTGATCTGTATACCGATTGGGAGTAGAGCTACCTCTATAAAGTAGCAAAACAGAGCAGGAAATTCATTTGTCAGTGGAAAGGGGCGACCCGGCAACATGTATACCAAAGAAATGCTGATCACCGACCCGGAGCGAAGTGGCAAAAGGGTAAAGGCGGTCGTTCGCAATTATATTGCAGCCGACTTTGAGGAACTCATTCGCATTCAGGCGGAGAGTTTCCCTCCTCCTTATCCGGAAGAGCTGCTCTGGAGTCACGAGCAGCTCACCAGTCATGTGCAGCATTACCCGGAGGGTGCCATCTGTATTGAAGTGGATGGAGAATTGGCTGGCTCGATGACTTCGCTGCGGATGCAGTGGGACCCTGCACATCCAGCAAGTCATACCTGGGCCGAAGTAACGGATGACGGCTATATTCGTAACCACCAGCCGGATGGCAACACGCTGTATATTGTCGATCTCTGTGTTCGTCCAAAGTACCGTAAGTGGGGACTGGCTCAGCTTATGATGCAGGCGATGTACCATCTTGTCATTGCACAGGGGATGGATCGGTTATTAGGTGCGGGTAGAATGCCGGGTTATCATCTGGTTGCAGACCAGCTGTCTGCGCAGGAATATGTGGACCAGGTGGCTGCGGGAGAGAAGCGTGATCCGGTGATATCGTTCCTGCTTCGTTGTGGCCGCATGCCGGTAGGAGTAACTGCAGACTATCTGGATGATGAGGAGTCTTGCAACTATGCTGCCCTGATGGAGTGGCGGAATCCATTCAAATAAAGAAATATCCAATGAAATATATTATCGATCGAGGAGGCATTTATCCATGGAATTCACGCGTATTACATCCATTCAAGATCCACTATTTGCCCAAATGCACAAGCTGATGCAGGAGATTTTCCCGCGGGAAGAAGTGCTGGACTTCTCCCTGTGGGCAGAACCGTTGGAAGATCCGGGTATTCGGGTGTTCGTGGCTGTACATGAAGGACAAGTTGTTGGGGCGACAGAGTACCGTTATTACGAGGACTGGAACGTCGCCATGACGGACTTCACGATTATTGGGCGCGAAGGTCTGGGGATCGGCAGTTTCCTGGCGAATCACCGTAAGCGTGATCTGCAGAAGCTGGCTGCGGTAAATGGAAAAGAATTGTTCGGCATGTTTGCCGAAATCTATAATCCTTATCTGAGTCAGGATCACGAGTTCGGTGGCATCAAGCCAATGGACCCGTATGTACGTCGTGAAGTGCTATCCCATCTGGGGTACCAGCGTCTGGACTTTCCGTATGTTCATCCATCTTGGCAAGGTGACGGTGAAGCGGTTGGCGGCTTGGATCTGTGCTTCATGCCAGGCGATGAGTCACTCGGTGAACTGCCAGCCAGCCTGGTGGCTGATTTCCTGAATCGATATTATGCAGTGTTACCAAACAAACCGCAGGAATGGCTTGCCATGGTAGAGCAATTGACTGCTCGCAAGACCGTTGCGCTAATGCCGTTGTAATCATATGAATGACCCGAGCCCTGACTAACAGGGTTCGGGTCATTTTTTGTTAATCTTCAGAATTAACAAGATACTCTTTTCTTTGAGGTGGCATAGGTTACCATAAATATGGAAAAGAAGTGTATGATCCATTTTATTAAGGAGGCGATTAGATGAAAATAAGAAAAATATTGTTGATATGGATGTTCACTGTACTTTTAACAGCCTGCAGTTCAGGTAACGATGTTTCCCTGCCAGATGTACAGGAAAGGGATCGCCAAGATGTCATAGATACCGAACAAATTCAGAAGGAACATGAGTTAAGTTTAAGAGAAACGCTGAACATAACATTTAAACTGATGGCGGCGATGCAATCCAATAACTATACATATCTTGAATCGGTATCTTCTCCGAATATAGAAATATCGAAGCAGAACAATATCATTATTTCGAAACTGGAACAGGAGGATTACGAAGTACCTTTTCTGCAAAACGTTAGCCTAAATCATTTGGAATACCGTGGATTCAATCCTCTTGATTCAGACCGTGTCATTTTGCATATGGCTTTAGTGCGGTCTGATGGAAACAGTGCATTGGATATTTATTTCACTCGTACCGAGGAAGGTAACTGGCTCTTTGATGGTCTGCTCACGAATGGATAGGCCCCTAGTCTGGCTCTGAAAAATTCAACAGCGACCGTTCCCTCTATGTTAAGAGAGGAAGGTCGCCGTATGGATGAGTTCTAGTGAAAGATTCAATTATTGTGTAGGCTTTCGATCCGGTAGCTGGCTCAAATAACTGTTGGACAAGTGTGCGAGATCCAATGCCCGATCATATTGTTCCTTGGTTATAAACCGCGAAGAGGACACCTCACTGCTGTTGGGTGTGACTATTGCTGGAGCTACCTTTTCCGTCAAAATCTTCGGCGTCCCTTTTGAAGAGACGTCCGTCTGTTTCTGCCTTGCATCCTGCCTGCCCGCATCTGCTAGAGAATAATGCGTTCCGTCACCATATCCGGTGGCTGGAATGAAGAGAGAAGCATCGTTCAGTACCGACCCGGAAGGAAGATAATAGCGTTCAGGTAGCAGATTTCCCCCTTCATGCAGCAAATCCTGTCCAAAGTGTAATTGGTCATCTAACGATACTCCGGTGAGTCCAGCAATCGTTGGCAGAATGTCCACTTGGCCTCCGATCTGTTCCAGTTGTACACCCGGGGTAACGCCCGGGGCCGAGATAATGAGTGGAATGTTAATCATATCTGCTGATGTATATTCCCGACCATACAACTCTTTCATAAGGACTTTGTCATCCCGGTCCAGTGAATAGATGGGAAGCCCAAGGTGATCCCCATACAAGACGAACAGGCTATTTTCCCATAATCCCCGTTCCTTCAATCCCGTAATCAACTGTCCAACCGCCTGATCAGCATAATGCTGGGATATCAGATAATCGCCGGGCAACGCATCTTTGTAACGCTCAGGCAACGTCAGCTTGACCTTGTTATCAGGCAGAGTGTACGGGTGGTGGGCTGACATGGAGATGATATGGGCATAGAAGGGATCACCCGAAGACTGCATGGATTCCAGCTTATCCAGTGTTTTGGAATACAGAACCTCATCCGAGGCCGAAAAGGCGATGGAGTCCTGTGTGCCGAAATAATCGATATCATAATATTGGTCGAATCCAAGGGCCTGGTATAGCTGATCCCGATTCCAGAAACGAACATCATTCGTATGGAATGTGGCTGTCTGATACCCGTTTGCTGACATCAGCTTGGGTAGACTCGGCAGAGCTTTATCCGCATATACAGTCGTTGCTGCCCCGTTCGGCGGGGTGTAAAACGATGTATTCACAACAAATTCTGCATCTGAGGTATTTCCTTGCCCCACTTGCTGATAGAAGTTCGGAAAATACAGGCTCTGTTCAGCCAATTCATTCAGGTTGGGCGTGATCTCCTGTCCATCTACCTCTAATCCAATCAGGAAGTTCTGGAACGATTCCAACTGGAGCATAATCACGTTACGTCCGCTCGCTGCACCTTGCTCCACAATCGCAGGAAGTTCAGTCGTTTGCTTCAACTGGTCGATGTCAGCCTGATCAATGTGAGCGATGGGTACAGGTTTATCAGGTCGATCGAGGATGGTATACGCCTCGTAACCGAGGATGCCCATCTGTTCTGCTTGTGTAATCTCACTCATGCTGGCCCGATTGGGATAGATGTTGAGCATGCACAGGATCATGGACAGGGTCAGAATGACCGAAGCAACACGTCTTCTGGCACGTCGTTCAAGCGGAATACGATTCGGGCGTTCTGTACTCCCGAGTTTGATCCGACGACGAACGAGTACCCCTCCAATGATCAGAACGTCTGCAAAAATAAACAAATAATAGGGGTCTAGCAAAGAGAACATGCTACTCTTGACCGAGGTCACCTGATTCACCTGTGCCAGCGCGTGATAGTTAACGATTACGCCATAGTATTTGTAGTACATGATGGCTGCAAAGAAAATCCCTGAGAGCAGCAGATTCACGGCAAGGTACATCCACATCCGTCGCTTGGCGGCAAACCACTCAATTAGACAGAAGCCGATCCAGATGAGCGGCAATTCGGTCAGCAGTGGTTTCCAGACAGGGATGTCATCGAAGATAACGATCCAGGCCAGTGAGCTTTTGATCATCATGATGATGGTAAAGAATATAAACGGTCCGCTTAGAAACCGGGTGAGTGAACTGCGTGACAAGGTACCGCCCTCCCTTCCGAAGTTTCATTTAACAAGTATTATCCTATCTCAGCATGTCCGTGTCAAAAAATGAAAGCCGCCATTAATCGACTACAAAAAACCTCTTCCCTGCTGGAAGAGGTGTGGCAGTCCCGGGTTGCTGCAATGAGAGCCAGATTTAACCCGATCGTTATTCTATAGTGTACGTTGTAACGTAGGAAGGTCTGGGGAACATGGTGGGTTTCTGTGCGGTCAGGCCTTCGCTTGTACTACGGTTTCGGTGAGCGTGACTATAGGCTTGGGATTCCTGCCAGCCTTTGAAATGTTCCTCGGACTGCCAGAGTGTAAGTACAACATACGTGTCATCCTTCAATGGACGAAGCACACGAATACCGACAAAACCAGGCTCGTCTTCGACTTTGCGGGCACGGTTCTTGAACCGTTCTTCGAAGTCGTTACGACCATCCTCTGTGACAGGGATATTGTTCAAAACAGCAAAACCTCCTCCAGTCCAGGAGCCTGCGGCATCGAAAGCTTCGTATGCGGCTACTTTATCATCAGACTCGATATTCATCAGACGTTCTGCGGATTCAATAGCCAGTCGCACCTGCTCTTCGCTTCGCAAAGTTAGATGCGGGTATGCAGCAAGTGCATCCGGAATCGGTGAAGGAACCAAATAGATATACATAGAAGCTGCCTCCTTATATAAATACAATCCACTTCAACATAGCACATGGGATTGTGCGAGTCCAATCGGCGGATCAACTGGTTTGAGCACGTCTTTTCATGATAAAGTATAGTCACTACAAACAGAACGGGTGATCGTATGACAACAACAATTCGGATATCGGTTAGACCTTTGGTGGAGTATGTGTACCGCAGTGGCAGCATACGTCCAGGGTTTCGTACCAATGCATCGATGCAGGAGGGGACTCGAATCCATCAGCGGGTACAGAAGGGATACACCGAAGAAGATCTGAAAGAGATCGTACTCGAAGCTGAAATTCAACATGGCGATCTGACCTATGTGGTGGAAGGGCGATGTGATGGCTTGATCCGGTTGGAGGGTCAGTTAACGGTGGATGAGATCAAATCCACGGCTGGCAATCTGGACGACCTGGGTGACGGACTTCCCGTGCATTGGGCGCAGGCCATGATGTATGCCTACATGTACGCCGTTCAGCAGGATGAACCGCGGATGCAGGTCCAACTTACGTATGTGCATTCGGTAACCCATGAAGAAAGACGGTTCCGCCGAATGGCAGAGCGACAGGAACTGGAACAGTTTGCGGCAGAAGTGATTGCCGGCTATGCCCCGTATGCAGAGATGATCGCTGCATATGAAGAAGAGCGTGATGTCAGTGTGCGAGAGCTGCCGTTTCCTTTTCGCAAATACCGGGAGGGACAGCGGAAGCTGGCAGGAGCCGTGTACAAGACCATTCGTGAAGGCCAGGGATTGATGGCCAAAGCACCAACAGGCATTGGTAAAACGATGTCCGTGCTGTTCCCCACGGTCAAAGCCATTGGCGAAGGCGAAGCGAGCCGCTTGTTCTATCTGACCGCGAGGACGACAACACGGGTGGCGGCAGAAGAAGCTTTTGCCCGGATGCAATCGGAAGGATTGAAGATGCATGTGATCAGTCTGACCGCGAAGGACAAGATCTGTTTTAAGGAAGAGGAAGCTTGTGATACGGGACAATGCGGCATGTGTGAAGGATATTATGACCGTATTAACGGGGCTGTGCTGGATATGCTGGAACATGAGACATTAATGACACGTCCGGTCATCGAGCAGTATGCGCGCAAACATCGGGTGTGTCCGTTTGAGTTTTCACTGGATGCGGCATATGCTGCCGATGCGGTCATCTGCGATTATAACTATATTTTTGATCCGCGTATTTCTCTGAAACGAATGTTGGAGGAGCAGAAGCGCAAGACGGTGTTATTGGTGGACGAGGCACATAATCTGGTCGATCGTGGCCGAACGATGTTTTCCGCAGAGTTGGAGAAAGCGGTGTTCCTGGATGTGAAAAGGGAGTTCCAGCCGCTGAACAGCAGTGTGTCGGCTGCCAAAGCCATTGTTGACTACACTGGAGCCATTGATAAGTATCTGATTACCCTTCGCAAAAATGGTGGAGATGAAGGAAAGATCATACAGCAGGAGGCACCGGAGGAACTGATTGAACTGCTTGAGCCTTTTGTCATGGTTGCAGAGCAATGCCTGGTCGAAGGTGGTTCGGGGAATGCAGAGACGGATCAGTTGCTGCTCGATGCCTACTTCACGGCACAGAATTTCCTACGCATTGCCAAGCTGTATGATGAACGTTTTATTACTTATGCAGAGTGTGTTCGAAGTGAAGTGAGAGTGAAGTTGTTCTGTCTCGATCCCTCCGTGCTGCTTCGTCAGACGGCCAAAGGATTCCGCTCGCTCATTCATTTCTCGGCAACCTTGTCACCTCTTCGCTATTATCGGGATATGCTGGGTGCAGAGGAAGAGGATTATACATTGCAGATTCCATCGCCATTTCAGCGTGAACAACTGGATGTAAGACTACTGCCATTATCTGTGCGATATAAGGACCGGGAGCAATCCCGGCGACCCATTGCCGAGATGCTGCAACAGCTGGTGGCCGAATGGCCGCGCAGTAATCTGATGGTGTTCTTCCCTTCTTACCCTTATATGCGAGAAATATATGAAACTTATGCACAGCTTCCGAATGAAGCAGATACGGTCATACAGAAGCAGGGCATGAACGAACTGGAACGGGAGCAGTTTTTGGATGGATTCCAGCCAAACCCTGAACGAACACGATTGGTATTTGCCGTCATGGGTGGCGTATTCTCGGAAGGTGTCGATCTGCCGGGAGACCGCTTGAATGGCGTCGTTGTGGTAGGCGCGGGGCTTCCGCAGATTGGTCTTGAGAACAATGTACTTCGTGATTATTATGACCGTACAGGCCGCAACGGGTTCAATTATGCCTATATTTTCCCAGGTATGAACAAGGTGTTGCAGGCAGGTGGACGGCTGATTCGAACGGAAGAGGACCGGGGGGTGCTGGTGCTGGTTGATGATCGGTTCACGCAGGAACCCTATCGTTCCCTTCTACCCGAGGAGTGGCAGGATTATAAGCGAATTTGAGGGTCCAACCATGATGAAATGACCGATGTAACATTTATTTTTCGATTTTGTCTCTTTAACATGATTGAAAGGTAGGGTGAAAGGGTTATAACTTGGTTAGCAACGAACGAACAACGGCGAATACCCTATCTGTTCCGCGGTCCGCTTCGAAAGCAATCAAGGAGGTCGGTTTATAATGAAGAGAAATCATACCATGATGCAGTTTTTTGAATGGCACCTGGCTGCAGACGGAGATCATTGGAAGCGACTGGCTGAAATGGCCCCGGAACTTAAAGCCAAAGGCATTGATTCGATATGGGTCCCTCCCGTAACCAAAGCGGTGTCCGCTGAAGATACAGGCTATGGTGTATATGATCTGTATGATTTAGGTGAATTTGACCAAAAGGGTACCGTACGCACCAAATATGGCACCAAGCAGGAACTGGTGGAGGCCATTGCCGAGTGTCAGAAGAACGGAATCGCCGTCTATGTGGATCTGGTCATGAACCATAAGGCCGGAGCAGATGAGACGGAAGTCTTCAAAGTGATTGAGGTTGATCCGAATGATCGGACGAAGGAAATATCCAAACCGTTCGAGATTGAGGGCTGGACCAAATTCACATTCCCGGGTCGGGGGGATCAATACTCCTCTTTTAAGTGGACTTCTGAACACTTTAATGGCACGGACTTTGATGCCAGGGAAGAACGAACCGGTGTATTCCGCATCGCAGGAGAGAACAAAAAATGGAATGAGAATGTCGATGATGAGTTTGGCAACTATGACTATCTGATGTTCGCCAATATAGATTATAACCACCCGGATGTAAGGCGTGAGATGATCGACTGGGGGAAATGGCTTATTGATACCCTCCAGTGTGGTGGTTTCCGGCTTGACGCCATTAAGCATATCAACCACGAATTCATTAAGGAATTTGCAGCAGAGATGATCCGCAAACGCGGTCAGGATTTCTACATCGTAGGCGAGTTCTGGAATTCGAACCTGGATGCATGTCGTGAATTCCTCGATACGGTAGACTATCAGATCGATCTGTTTGATGTTTCTCTTCACTACAAGTTGCATGAGGCTTCACTTGCAGGCAGAGACTTTGATCTTTCCAAAATTTTTGAGGATACACTGGTTCAGACCCATCCTATCCATGCGGTAACCTTTGTAGATAATCATGACTCCCAGCCCCATGAAGCTTTGGAATCTTGGATTGGAGACTGGTTTAAGCCAAGCGCATATGCCTTGACGTTATTACGTCGAGATGGTTATCCGGTTGTGTTCTACGGTGATTATTATGGCATTGGTGGACCTGAACCTGTGGATGGCAAAAAAGAAATTCTGGACATTCTGCTATCTGCCCGTTGCAACAAGGCGTATGGGGAGCAGGAAGATTACTTCGATCACGCGAATACGATTGGCTGGGTACGTCGTGGCGTAGAGGAAATCGAAGGCTCTGGTTGTGCGGTAGTTATCTCCAACGGGGATGACGGTGAGAAAAGAATGTTCATCGGTGAGCATCGTGCTGGTGAAGTCTGGGTAGATCTGACCCATAGCTGTGAGGATCAGATAACCATTGAAGAAGACGGCTGGGCTACTTTCCATGTGTGCGGTGGAGGTGTCTCTGTATGGGCCCTTCCAGAGCAGAATGAGGACTGTGCTGACGCTGAGTAACGGCATATGCCAGGCAGTATAAGAAAAGGTACACCAATTGATATGAAAACAGTGTACAGATCGTTAAATCACCTGAACAAGCGAGCTAGTACTCCTGTGTTCAGGTGGTTTTTTTGCATTTCTATGTACAACTAAAAAAACTCCATCCTAACGAACCTAGCGCGCCTTATTTGCACTGAATTAGCGTTATTGGAATTCTAACGAATCTCAGTAACCTTATTACTCTCAAAAATGATTGAAATAGCGCCAATTGGAGCAATATTACCAGATTAACGCGTCTGAGATTCGTTAGAATATTGAAAACTCGGATTTTAGCCGAATAAGGCCACTCAGATTCGTTAGCTTAACGTGGGTTAAGGCTCATCATACGTAAACGAATCATTGCTGCAAGTAAAAACATGAAATGAGAAAGGAATCAGCTTAGATTTAACAGCAGGATAAGGTTATCACTTTTCAAAATACTGATTCATCGTATCCCACATTTGATTGAACTCACTACGTACCATTGAAAATGCTCCAGGCTTTTCAGGCTTATGATGAGCAGTCGGCTCAAAACTTAAGTATTCATTGTGTGTAGTGCACTCATAGTTTTTGCTGTTAACAAGGAATTCAATTCTATCTTTAAAAGGTCTGTCCAGTAATTTAACCACCATGATGTCTCCACTGCTAGCGCTTCTTGCAGGATAATATATCAAAAAGTAACCTTGTTCAAATCGATATTCCACAGCACTTACCTCCATTAGAATACAGAACGATTACGGTACTGATCGATTACTTATCTAATATTCACCGTTTACCTACCCAGCTCAAATGATTCCAGCGTGCCAACCATTCGCAGATCATGCTCGCGGTTGAACTGTTTCCGTCTGTCCGCATCGGCGTACTCGTCATGATAATGCATCAACACCGTCTTCTGTCTCACTTCTGCGGGTAACTGCTCCAGATCCTTCAATGAGGTATGGGATTTGATCACCAGATCATGCATATGACATTCATGGAAAATCAGCTGCACATCAGTGGCGATCTGCTCCACCCGTTCCTGGTCGAGTGTACTGTCTGCACTGTAATAGAAGTAAGGCTTGGCGAGTAGCCCATTGCTTACCATGCCGGGAACATGCTGCGTTCGAAACGTCTCAAACGTCACGCCGCCTACTTCAAATGTGCCCCCATCTGGAAGTGGAACTACATCGTAGTAATCGCTCATGGTACGTTCACCATCTGTTGTGTAGCGCATACCCGGAGATAGAATGCTCCATAGTGGATCTACCAATTGTTCATGGATGAACAGGCGGGGCTTGCGATCACCGACAATCTGAGAGTAGTATCCGAGCATCTGTACACCGTTAATATGATCCTCATGCAGATGGGTAACAAAGACGTTGTGAATATCGGTCATTGGAAAACCGTACTCCTTAAGCGCTTTGGCATTCGATTCCGGAAAATCAATGACCAGATGTGTGCCTCCAAATTCAGCCAGCATACTATTGTGGTGCTGCTCCACGCTGAACATATCTCCTGTGCCGAGAAATGTAATTTTCATTCAAGTTCATCTCCTTGTGTCATCTTCAGATCAGCATTCTTACGTTAAAAACAGTATACCTTGTTTAAGGATGTATGCCTAAATCAACCTTTTTTGATAACGCTATCATTTTATATTGAACTTTGGGGTTAAACAGTGTAGCGTAAAGATGGGAAGTGAACCCATATGAACGTAAACTCACCTAAAGGGAGCGTGCGAGGCGAATGAAATCTTTTTTGGATGAACAATTTCTGCTGCACAATGAAACGGCGATCAAGTTATATGAGGATTATGCCAAAGACATGCCGATTATTGATTATCATTGCCACCTCAGTCCTCAGGAAATCTACGAGAACAAAACCTTTGGCAATCTTACAGAGGCGTGGTTATACGGTGATCACTATAAGTGGCGGCTCATGCGTGCAAACGGAATTGAAGAGCAATATGTGACCGGCGGCGAAGGAGTGACCGATTACGATCGTTTCCTGGCTTACGCCAAAACGGTACCCATGATGATTGGAAATCCGCTGTACGCCTGGTCTCATCTGGAATTACAGCGATATTTCGGCGTCTACGAAGTACTTAATGAGACAAGCGCACCGGACGTCTGGGAAAAAGTAAATGCCAAACTGAACAGTGACGGATTCGGTGCACGTGATCTGATTACCAAATCCAATGTGACCGTGGTCTGCACAACTGATGATCCTATCGATTCTCTGGAGTATCATCTGAAGATTCAGGAGATCGAAGGCTTTGATACCGCCGTATTGCCATCTTTCCGTCCGGATAAAGGACTGGAATTGAACCGGGATACCTTCACGGAATGGGTGGGCAAGCTGTCACAGGCATCCGGCACCCCGATTTCCGATTATGAATCCTTCCTTTCTGCGCTGGAGTCCCGGGTGGAATTCTTCCATTCCGTAGGCGGCAGAGTCTCTGACCATGCACTCGATTATGTCCCTTACGGCGTGGCTACACGAGAAGAAGCGGCTGCGATCTTTGCAAAGGCACTTGCGGGTCACAAGGTAACCCGTGAGGAAGAAGACAAGTACAAGACGGTAACGCTGACGTTCCTTGGCAAACTGTATGCAGAGCGGGGCTGGGTGATGCAGTTCCACATCAATGCAGCACGCAACAATAACACTCGCATGTTTGCCAAGCTCGGGCCGGATACCGGTTATGACGCCGTGAATGATACGCCGTTATCCTCAGCGATGATCGGATTACTCGATGCGTTGGAGCAGCAGCAAGCGTTACCCAAAACGATTCTGTATTCTTTGAATCCAAGGGATAATGAAGTGCTGGCAGCGATTATCGGTAGCTTCCAAGGCGGGGGCATTCCTGGCAAAATTCAGCTTGGTGCAGCATGGTGGTTCAATGATACGAAGGACGGCATGCTCGCTCAGATGAAGGCACTGGCAAATGTTGGTCTGCTCAGCCGATTTGTCGGCATGCTGACCGATTCACGCAGTTTCCTTTCCTACACTCGGCATGAGTATTTCCGTCGTCTGGTCTGCAATCTCATTGGTGAATGGGCTGAACAGGGCGAAGCACCGCAGGATCTTGAACTGCTCGGTCAGATCGTTCAAGGCATCGCCTACAATAATGCGAAAGAATATTTTCCGTTTGCGTCAGTGCTCAAAACGGTCTCTGCTTCACAGTCCTGATGTATAACAAGAACATCTAATAATGTCATAAGAGGGCTCTCTTGTTTCTTCTATATACCTTCTATATACATCGTAATAAAAAAGCTCCCATTTCTTACTCCGGTTCATCATCCACCGGTGTATAGAATGGGAGCTTTTTTTGAGAGTTGGATTCATGGATTGCACACAATAAGTATAATAGGCTCCAATGACGGCAAAATGACAAAACCCATAATCAAGCGCATTTAGGCTCTTGGTTACGGGTTTATATTGGTTGTTTTTAGATGTTTGACTTTCGCTTCTCACGATAATATACTTAGTACACCTAATTAATTGTAAATCTATTTAATCGTAATGCTATTTAATAGATGTCCTATGATGTTGGATATCTGTGAAATGATAAAGAAGCAAGGAGGGTCCCAATATGACGGGTATAGATCCGGTCGCTCAGAAGCTTTTATACTCCATCATGCAGTTCAATAAAGGCAAATGGAGGCAACATAAACCTCATGGGCGCAATCACAATGAAATTATGGTGCTGGGTTGTTTGCTCCACGGGATGCATCCGGGAGAACAATTGAACTGGCAGGACAATCCGCCTAATTTCAATGACACCATCCAGTCCAATCATCCAGGGATGAAAGTATCCGAAATTAGTGCTTTGCTACGAGTGAAGTCACCGACTATTACACCGGTTATTCGGGGTCTTGAAGATGAGGGGTTGGTCAAGCGGACCATGGACCCGGAGGATCGACGTGCTGTCCGCATTACGATTACTGAAGCAGGCCGTGAAGTCATTCGGGCTGCTCATGAAGAGCGCATGGAGATTTTCAACAAACTCGTTAAACACCTGGGAGAAGAAGACAGCACTCAGCTGGCTGAGTTGTTGACAAAGGTATACACCTTTTTTGATACACTGACTTCCTTGCAAAAGGATGATTCGACACAAGGAGATGATACGCCATGATGAAACTGTTTCGCATGCTGAAGCCATACCGAATTCCCATTATCTTCATTCTGGTTTTGGTACTGTTTCAGTCGCTTGCTGAACTGTACCTGCCTACGCTCATGGCAGATATCGTGAATGACGGCATCATTAAAGGAGATATACCTTATATTTGGCAGATTGGTGGATGGATGCTGGTTATCGCAATTGGCGGAACAGCATGTTCGGTGATTGCCAGTTACCTCTCATCCCGTACAGCGGGTGGGTTTGCCAAACAACTGCGCAGCAGAGTATTCCGCCATGTGGAGAACTTCTCGCTCCAAGAGTTCGATAAGATGGGTACGGCTTCACTGATTACGCGTACAACGAATGATATTACGCAGGTACAGAACGTACTTACGATGATGCTGCGCATGATGATTATGGCTCCGCTCATGTGTATCGGGGGTATCTTCATGGCGGTATCCCAGGACGCCAAATTATCTACGATCTTCCTGGTTGTGCTTCCTGTACTGGGTGGAGCCATTGCGCTGATTGGTGCCAAGGGTTTACCTTTGTTCAAAACCATTCAGAAAAAGCTGGACCGACTCAACCTGGTGCTGCGGGAGCAGTTAACAGGGATTCGGGTCGTTCGTTCCTTTAACCGCGGTAAGCATGAGCGTGTACGCTTCAACGGGGCCAATACGGAACTGAGAGATTCTTCGATCAAAGTCAATGTGCTCATGGCGACCATCATGCCTGTTATGATGCTGGTTATGAACTTTTCGATGATTGCCATCCTCTATTTTGGTGGAATGCGGATCGACAGCGGCAATATGAACATCGGTTCACTGATTGCTTTCATTCAGTATGCAATGCAAATCATGTTCTCGCTGATTATGGTTTCCATGATTTTTGTCATGATTCCAAGAGCTTCAGCATCGGCAGAACGAATCAACGAAGTGCTTGATATGCAGCCGGATCTTAGCAATCCCGAGCAGCCGCGTGGCATGAAATCGATGCAGGGCATGATTGAGTTCGAACATGTAACCTTCCGTTATCCGGGCGCAGAGAATCCAGCTTTGTCCGATATATCCTTCACAGCTCGCTCAGGTGAGACGACAGCCATTATCGGCGGTACGGGTTCAGGGAAATCGACATTGCTCAGTCTTATTCCACGATTCTATGATGTGACCGAAGGCAGTGTTCGGGTAAATGGTACGGATGTGCGTGAAATTCGGCAGGAAGATCTGCGTGCCAAAATTGGCTTTGTACCACAAAAGGCAGTCCTCTTCACAGGTACGATTACGGAAAATATTCGTCACGGGAAAGAAGATGCCACAATGGATGAAGTTGTTCATGCGGCCCGTACGGCTCAGGCAGAGAACTTCATTAGCGAGATGAAAGAAGGATATGACAGCCTTATCGCACAAGGTGGTAACAACGTGTCTGGTGGACAAAAGCAACGTCTGTCCATCGCTCGCGCACTTGTTCGCCGTCCGGAAGTCTATATCTTTGATGACAGTTTCTCTGCCCTCGATTTCAAAACGGATGCTAAACTTCGTGCTGCGCTGAAGTCCGAAACGAGAGAAGCGGCTGTGCTGATTGTTGCCCAACGCGTAAGTACAGTAATGGATGCCGATCGCATTCTGGTTATGGATGAGGGCCGAATTGTTGGTTCAGGAACACATAAAGAGCTGCTGGAGCACAATGAAGTGTATCGCGAGATTGTATCCTCCCAGCTGACAGAGGAGGAGATCGCATGAGTGAACGTACAGAACACAAGTCGCCTCGTCCCCCTGGTGGGCCGGGACCAGGTCCCGGAATGGGCATGCGACCTCCCGCTGAGAAAGCAAAAGATTTCAAAGGCACACTGCGGCGCTTGATTCGTTATCTCCAGCCCCATAGTTCTCGTCTGTTAGGTGTGCTGGTCGCAGCCATTTTAAGTACCGTATTCAGTATCATCAGTCCTAAAGTTATGGCAGAAGGAACGGATATTCTCAGTAAAGGCGCCATTGCCATCCTTCAGGGTGTACAGGGTGCCGGGATTGATTTTCCTGCATTGATGAAAGTATTATACCTGCTTGGCGGACTCTATCTGTTCAGTGCTGCATTTATGTATATTCAGCAATACCTGATGGCTGGTGTAGCCCAACGTGTTGTCTATGACATGCGTGAGCAGATCAGTGCGAAGGTCGGACGCCTTCCTTTGAAATATTTTGACTCCCGCACGACTGGGGAGACACTTAGCCGTGCCACGAATGACGTGGATAATATCAGTAATACACTCCAGCAAAGTTTGGCACAGTTCATTACGTCTATCGTAACCATTGTCGGCGTAATAATCATGATGTTGACGATTAGTCCATGGATGACGCTGATTACGATTTTGACGCTGCCACTCAGTGTGGTTGTTGTCATGCTGGTCGCATCCCGTTCGCAAAAACACTTTGCGGGTCAACAGAAATCCCTTGGGGAACTGAATGGTCATGTCGAAGAGATGTACACGGGACATAAGGTCGTCAAAGCATTTGGACGTGAAGAACAATCCGTACAGCAATTCGAGAAGGTCAATGAAGAACTGTATGAATCCGGCTGGAAAGCCCAGTTTATCTCCGGTATTATTATGCCGCTTATGAGTTTTGTCGGTAACCTGGGTTATGTACTGATCTGTGTGGTTGGTGGGATTTTCGTTACACGCGGATCTATCTCTATCGGGGATATTCTGGCCTTCACACAGTACTCCCGTCAATTCACACAACCGATTAACCAGATTGCGAATATCTCTAATATTATTCAATCGACGATTGCTTCGGCAGAACGGGTATTCGAGTTGCTGGATGAAGAGGAAGAAGTTCCGGAGTCCAAACAACCCGTGCAATTACAACAGCCTAAAGGTGCGGTAACGTTCCAAGGTGTTAATTTTGGATATAAAGAAAATGAACTGCTCATTCATAACATGAACATTGATGTAAAACCGGGACAGACGGTAGCCATTGTTGGGCCAACAGGAGCCGGTAAAACCACCCTGATCAACCTGTTAATGCGTTTCTACGAAATTCAGGATGGTCGGATTACGATTGACGGTGCTGACATTAAGGACATGGAGCGTGGCAAGCTGCGCAGTTTGTTCGGCATGGTGCTTCAGGATACCTGGTTGTTCAACGGAACGATTCGGGACAACATCGCCTATGGTCGAGAAGGTTCTACGGAAGAGGAAGTAGTCAAAGCTGCCGTTGCGGCACATGCGGATCACTTTATCCGTACACTGCCTGATGGATATGACACGGTGCTGAATGAAGAGGCATCGAACATCTCTCAAGGGCAGAAACAGTTGCTGACAATTGCAAGAGCGATTCTGGCGAATCCAGCCATTCTCATTCTGGATGAAGCGACGAGTAGCGTGGATACACGGACCGAAGTGTTTATCCAGAAAGCAATGAATGATCTGATGAAGGATCGCACGAGCTTTGTCATTGCACACCGTTTGTCCACCATTCGCGGCGCCGATCTGATTCTGGTGATGGATCATGGTAACCTGATTGAACAAGGCAATCATGAGGAACTGATGGCAAGTCAGGGCTTCTATGCGGATCTGTACAATAGTCAGTTTACGGAGCAACAACCGCAGGCGATTTAATCGATTTGCCCTTAGATGACCTTAGATTACGAAATTCATTTACAAATGAACTAATGATTAAAAAGAAAGCGAGAGAACTGGATCAGTTTACTCGCTTTCTTTTTTGATTACTGTTTGATTACAGGTACTAGATCAGGTGTCAATTATCACTGTTTTTATAGAGAAAAATTCCCCTAATTTTAGACTCTTTACCGACACGGTAAAGAGTTAAGTCAATCTCTGTTCGGAGAGTTTCGTGCTACCACTCTGTTTTGTGCGGTTCTCTAACAGAAAGTAAGTATTTCTGAATCTAAAGATATTCTGTATCTCCCGACTGATTTCACCTTTTGTGTACAAGTATGAGGGAAAAAAATTTTTTACAACTACAAGCCTACACCTTGCTCGCATCCAATACGTGTAATCCGGTACGAGTGAGTTCAAATTTTTTATCACAATGGTTAGCAACCTGCTGACTGTGAGTAGCTACTACGATAGTTGCTCCTTTTTGGCACATCTCACGTAGCAGCAAGATCACACTTTCAGCAGTCTCATCATCTAGTGCACCCGTCGGCTCATCAGCAACAATTAAAGGTGGTTTTTTTAGTAATGCCCTAATCAAACCTACTCGTTGCAGTTCTCCCCCTGAAAGCCTACCTGCTTTTTGACGTAACAGCTTCATGATTCCAAGTCTTTCACACAGTTCCATCATAAACTCCAACTGTTCATTGTGTAATTTACGATTACCTACCCATAGGGGGATACAGATATTATCCTGTACAGTAAGTCCAGGTATTATTGGACTGTGCTGGGCAATGTAACCAAAATGCTCACTGCGTATGCGGGCTAATTCCTGATTCGTTTTCTGTGTTATATCTATTTGATTGAACTGGTAGGATCCTGAAGTGGCTCGTTCTAAGCCAACTAGTATATTTAATAGTGTACTCTTACCGACACCGCTTTTTCCTAGAAGAGCTATGAAGTCGCCAGCTCTCGCAGTCAGATCTACTTGTTCAAATATGATCTTGTTACCGAATGCCATATGAATCTGTTCCAATTCAATCGTTGCCACGAGATGTGTTCACCCCTTCAATTCTTTAACTAAGTCTGTTCGATCCATAATTCTTCTTGAGCTGAAATAAATAATGAATGTTAACAAAGTGGTCACCGAAAGCACAATCACAGTGTAATAAAGTACTAACAACCAAGCCTGTTCCCAAAAATATGAGAAAAGTATAACAGGAAGTATACTTCCTAATAATATAGATATCGCAGTTTGAATAGCAATTAACCAAGGAATTTGTTTCATATGATATCCACTGATTAGAAGAACAGCATAACTCTTTAAACTGTTACGTATATGCATGGAGATTGTCCACAAATATAATGAGAGTATAACAACGAGAGCAATAGACACAGTCCAATACAACAATTTTTGATTCTGGTCTGTAATCTGGATAAGCATTCCCAGAATTCCTCCATCAGCACCGATAATTGAATAGTCATAAAAATCAGTCTTTTCAGAAACATCTGACATAATCCGACGCATTTCCTGTGGCTCAGCAGGAGAAAACATAAAACCATTAATTCTGCTGTATAGGGAGGCTCGGAGAAAAGGGCTATCATTTTGACTTTGTAATAAATCCGGAGTGATTTCATTAAAAGTATGTGCAGGCATCATTATATAGCGATCAAGTAAGGTATCATTTGATCTAGCGGTTATTACGGTTTGCGAAGAAGAAGTAAAACCAATAACTTCTCCAGTGAAAGCGCGATTATACAGTCTTAAAGATATTATATCTCCTAAATTATAATAAGGTTCCAATGCTGAACCTAAAATTAAAGGAATCTTGTTTTCAGGACTACCTGTATATAAATAATCACTATTTTTGAAGCCTTGCCCACTGCTTAGTCTGATTTGAAAGACTTCAAAGGCACCCTCATTCATTTGTAGAGCCTTAACTTCACTATAGGTCGATTTACTGCTAGTCTTAGGCTCAACTTTTCGACCTAACTCGTAATAAGCACCAAACACCTCATCACCCTTAAAATTCAAGGCTTGAATTGGTTGCCAGTTAACAACTGCATATTGAAACTGTTCTTCACGTTCCAACTGAGATCCAAATTTTTTAAGAATGTCATAACTATCTTTTTTTTGGAAAAATTGCTGCTCTTTTTCATTGTATAAATTATCCGCTAACTGGTATAAATTTTTTCCTTTAAAACTTGCTGTTGCCTTCAATTCTACCTGAGATTGAAATATATTCAATGTCATAAAGAACAATAGAAGACAGAATACTGCTGATAAAAATATATGAAGCAAGTGAAATCCGCGATTGTTTTTCCATAATAAATAGACTATTTTCATTAATGTTTTCTCCTTGGGCCTGAGCCATACCAAAATGATGTAAGGTAGCTTAATAGGATAAGCAGTAGATTCAGTATGCTAATTAGATACCAGGAATCCATTTGCCAAAATACACTCCATAGAGGGATAAATTCTTGTAACAATGAAATGCTAATAAAGAGAGTGAAAAAGCTCAACACAAGAAAAAGAGTTATTTTATAAACAAATATGTGAGAATAAATCTGCCAGACAGTAAACCCATGCTCACAGCAAATACGAATGAAAGCTTTTTCCTGTTTAAGCCAGTATAGCGATGCCAACAATATTGCAAATCCTGCAAACACTAATGCTCCCCATAATAAGAGTACTAGCAACTGATTGGATAACAAGGCATAGGTTCCTTTATATTCAGTATGAATGATTTCAAGAGTACTATGGTTGGCCAATATACGAACTATACTTTCCGCTTTAGAGTTAGGCGTACTAAGTACAAACACATCACCATCTGCCAGTGAAATCTCATTAGAAGAGGGTATGAGCCACTGATCAGTACTTAACTGATAGTGTTCTGGAACATCGAATTGTGCCGAAAGTGAATAACCCTTTGGGATATCTTGAGGGTCTACCTGATCGCCTATAAACGCAAGATTTGTCGATAGACCAGAGCTCCGCAAATTATCTAATAGCTTATTTTGATTTTTTAGAGGGGGAAGCTTAACATCCCCATTAAGGTACACGGTTTTGACAGAAGGTCGTACACTGTTATACTGCATCAGCAAATAATCCTGGTCTGGAAGTTTTAAAGGCGTATTAGCTTCTGCGATTCTAAATGTAATAGATTGCTTATTTACATATCCATTATTTATCATATTAAGATTATCTACATATGAAAGAAAATATAATATTCCTACTGATAACATTTGAAGAACTAGCAGTCCGATGTAGAAGCGAGATTCATGTTTAAGACGAAAAAAACGTCGTTGATAATGTTGAGGTGTCGACAATTTATCGCATCCTTGCTTAGGTTAAACTATTTATTTTAATATCTTGGGGATAGTGTTTGCTTTAGTTAATAAACCTACCCCTTCATAAAAATGAAGGGGTATAAAGATATTCATTATTTTTCTAAAATGATATGGAAATTATCTTTTATAAATCAACTTAAGTATTAAGATTACATACGAACTTTCTTCTAACCTAAACCTAATTAAAAGTAAGACTCGTAATTATCTGCCGTAATATGATTTTGCCATCACAAAAACTTTATTATCGTTAGTCACTTCACCGCTTGTAGCAGTAGTTTGATCCATGCCGTATACACGTCCACTACTTTTACTAACACTTCCAGTAATCTTATTTTCGTATTGTGCAACAGTGTAGTGGTATGCATCTGGCCATTCTGTTGTCGCAACTATATACTCCCAGTATGAACCACCTCCATTGGGATAAGTTCTGATATCAGCTTTATGCCATTTTGGTGCTGCACTAGGTGCAAAAGCAGCAACAGCAGAGCGATTTAAAGGTGAGTTAATAGTAAAATAGCCTGCCTCTTCACTCCATCCGCCATATACACCCTGCAATTCTGTTTTTTGGACAGAATAATTGTCCTCAGCAGCGTTAGTGACAGCACTAAGACTAAAAATACTAAGTGCAAGCATAGATGAAGCTAAAATTTTTGTTAATTTCATTAAATTCCATCTCCGTTTCTTTGTTCATAAAATGGTCTTTATTGGTTATATTACTACAAATTCTCTTACGAAATCTACCACTAATTTAATTTTTTATAATAACAGCTTAAGAAGATAATCAATTTAGAATTCTGTATTTAATATTGTTTTAAGTAATATAGCTTTTTATCCTTTTTTTGATTGAAATATATTACATAATGAAACTAAGGAAATAAATTATTATAAACTCAATTCGTAGAAAACCGTGTAAAGACGATTATTGTTGAAGAGTAGTTCCTATCTTCCATAATAAGATTTTGCGACTACCGAAAAAGTGAATTCTCCATCAATGTCTCCGCTCTCAGCAGTAGTCTGATCCATACCATAGACACGTCCACTACTAGCACTTACACTTCCATTAAACCTATTTTCATATTGTGCAACAGTGTAATGGTATGCATCTGGCCATTCTGTTGTCGCCACTATATACTCCCTAATAACTGTAGATCCTTGACGAAAAGTCCTTTTTTCAGCCTTGTGCGACTTTGGTGCTGCACTAGGTAAAACAGCAGAAATAGCAGAGCGATTTAACACAGTATTAACAGTGAAATATCCTCCATCTTCACTCCATCCACCATATACTCCCTGCAAGTCTGTCTTTTTTGACGTGTAATCAATCTCTGCAGCATTTGTAACAGCGCTAAGGCTGAAAATACTAAGTGCAAGCATAGAGGTAACTATAATTCTTTTTCTTTTCATAATAAATCCATCTCCTTTTCTAATACTAAAAATGGTCTTTCTTGGATATTATATAGTATTTTATTGTTTTAATCTACCATATATTGATCTATGTAACAAAAATAATGTTATTTATAAAATTGGAGGCGAGAAAACGTAGATCATTAGTAATAATCTACTAATCGTACTTTGAACAAAAGAAATTATAAAGAAAGTGAGCCTCAAAAAAATTTTGAGACTCACTTTTAGCATTAGGAAGTTATTTAAACCTAAATGTTATTTACATGATTCTTGTTGTTCATACGTTCAAATCAAGGTTCTCTTCAACAGGGTCGATTTTCCCAAGTGCAGACGGAGCGGGTTCACCCGGGATCAATTCGCGTTGCTCAATCATACGTTTCACAACCTCATAACAGTCATCCACATGTTTGTTACCCACATAGCGCATGGCAGTGAAGCTGAGTGCGGCAGCCAATCCCTGTCCTGCAAAGGGGACAAATTTGGCGACTGATTTGGTGGCTACGCGTACTCCGACTCTTTTCAGAACCTGAACAATTAGCTCTTTCGTCACCATACGTCCGATGACTTTGCTTCCGATGGACATGACGAATCCATAGATCATGGATTTGGTCTCGGGGTCCATGCCGTCCAGCTGTTTTTGTGATAATCCGAATTTATTGTTAATGGCAGGCAACAGCTGCATCAGCATCCCCACATCAGCCAGTACGTCTGTACCTGGTAACGGAACGAGTGTTGTACCTGCGGAAGCAGTAGCTCTTTTGCGAACCATGGTGCGGCATTCCTTGCGAACTTGCTCCAATTGTTCCAACGTTGCCGGAATCATAGGGAATCCCTCCATTCGTATATGGTATAGATATAACCGTTTTGACTTCATTTGAATGGGTTCTCACCAGCAAAATTTGCTTCCTTATGACATAAGGTGTGGAGAAACCCTTTTTCTCATGCATACATCTGGTTAAACAAGGAAATGGTTTATGGATAAACGGGCCATCTAGCTATTACGAATGAATGAGGATTAGGATGCATTTCTGGTTGGGGAACCTATTCGGAATCATGATGAGTGCTTAGCGAAAGGCTTGTTTAAGGCTTCAACCTTTGTGGGTAAAGGTTAACAAGCATTGGAATGGAGGAAGAGAGGATGGAGTTTAACAAAGCCTTGTTCATTCATCATCATCATTCGGGCAAGGCCAATCGTGAGAATACAGTGGGTCTTGTGGCTGGTGTACTGGCTCTCGCTGTCCATGAACTCGTTATTGTGCGTACGGATGAACCGGGTGAAGGAGAGAAGCTGTGCCGTGAGCGCGGGGAACAATTCGATGTAGTGTTTATCCTGGGTGGGGATGGCACGGTGCATGAATGCGTGAATGGACTGGCCAATCTGCAGAATCCTCCGTTGATTGGTATGTTGCCTGGAGGCACCTGTAATGACTTCGCGCGTTCGCTCGGCATTTCACCGGATGCAGAGACGGCGGCACAAGAAATGCTGGCAGGTCGGGTGGTATCCATTGATGTTGGACGGGCTAATGATCGGGTGTTCACAAACTTTTTTGGTATTGGCTTGATCAGTGATGCTTCGCAGAATATTAACGAGAATCTGAAAGGCGCGCTGGGTAAGCTCAGTTATTTCATCAGCACGTTGCAGACGATCAGTCATACGGAACCGTTTCGTTATCAAATAGAGGCGGATGGGAAAAAGATGGAAGGCGAAGCTGTGATGATCTATGCAGCCAATGGCCGTTTTCTGGGAACGAATGCCCTGCCCTTTGCACCGGATGCGTTGCAGGATGGCGAACTGGACGTGCTCATTATTCATGAGACAGGCATTCCGCTGCTGCGAGAGATTCTGTCACACAAGCCGGAGGGAGATTGGCAACCTCAGAGTGAGAGCATTTCATACTTCAAGGCATCTACGTTAAAAGTGAAGACAGATGCGCCGATGCCAGCTGACACGGACGGCGAATTGTATATGAAGACACCCGCCGAGCTTTCGGTGCTGACGGGTCATCTGAAGTTTCTAACCGGGGAGGGTTATTAAATCCCCCGGTTTTTTGGTTTGATTTTGGCTAATCGTAAACTCAATCATTCCCTGGCTGATCTCTCATATGATGTTGCCTGAACTCCTCCTCAAGCATGCTCATCTGAATCGCATCATGATATTGATGGTTGTAGAACAAGACATCCCGCTTCACACCCTCGCGCTGGAATCCGAGTTTCTCATACGTGCGAATGGCTCGCTCGTTGAAGGCGTAAACCTCAAGCTCGACTCGATGCAAGTTACAGATGCCGAAGCCGTAGTCCAGCATAAGCAGCAATGATTCGCTGCCGTAGCCTTTGCCTTGATGCTCCGCCTGATCGATGGCAATCCGTATGTGTGCACTGCGATTCTTGGCATGCATGTCCATCAGGACGACATCTCCAATGATCTGATCATTTTCCTGCAAAGCAATAAGCAACATGAGTCTGGAGTCATCCTGAGCGGCGTTTTCAACATAGCGTTCAACCTGAGTGCGAGTGAAACTGTTCTGTGTTCCCGTCAGCCTACGCATCTCGGTGTCAAACAAACCTGGGAAATAAACATCCACATCTGTAATCTCGAAAGGACGCAGGTATATGCGCTGCGTTTCCAGCAGACGGGGGATACGTTGGGATGATTTTGGTGGTGACATGGTTGTTTCCTCCTAAAATGTGATTGGAATAAGGGGTCAACATTCCGAACTTCATCGTGTGCTGCTCATTGACAGTCGTATAGAAGGGTCTTTAGTTCCGCTTAACCGCTCCATCCAGAAACAGGGCCACCAGTTCCTGTGCAAGTTCCTCTATACTGCCGCCATTCATGTTGCGTACATCTTCGCGGTTCGCGAGCATTAGCAGTGACGTAAACGCATGGGCGAGCAGCATGGGATTAGTAGTCCGCAAATAACCGTTGTCCATCTCCTGCTGAAAGTGGGTGGCTAGCACTTCAAAGATGCGAACCTCTGCTTCCCGAATCTGAGCGAGTTGCTCCATGTCCAGATGTTTCTCGGCTTCTCGCATCATGGTCTCCGTTTCAATATGGGAGTGCTGCATCTTCGCTTCGGCAACCTTAACCAGACGTTCTTGCAATGGACCGGGTTCATCCAGACGAAGAGAAGTCTGTTGCATGCCCATCGCCATCATGCGGGTAATGGCAACGGTGAACAGATCGGCTTTGCTGGAGAAGTGATAATAGATCGATGCCTTGGTTACATTGCATAACGAAGCAATCTGCTGGAGAGAGACGGGTTCATACCCGTATTCCATAAACAGACGTGAAGCGGTCATCAATATGTTGGATTGCACAGATGCTTGATCCGCCCCCGTTTTGGGTCTACCCGGTGAACGGGAAATGTTTGTTTTTTTGCTCATAGGTGCATACCTCTTTACATATTTAATCGGTTGTTAGACGTGTTCACAAAATTAGGCATTGCAAAATTAACCTTCCGGTATATATAATTAACTTGATTATACTATGACCCGTGGTTCATTACTACACCATCACATATAGAGGTTATTCAAAAATTCCATCTTCTCGGTACTGAAAACCGTCTTTTTGAACACGCAATATATCAGGGCTTCATAGAAACAGAATAGGGAGATGAAGAAACAATGCAGGAAGGTTCGGGTTACGGCCGCTGGGTTGCGGGCAAACGAAGCAAATGGATTACGCTGTTGGTATGGATCATTATTGCCGTTGTACTTGGCATGGTGTGGCCCGCTGTAGGTGATCGTGAAACCAATAACGCGCAGGATCTAAGTGAGTCCAAACCATCGGTTCAGGCAGCTGCACTTGCCGAGAAGGAATTCCCTGGTGGTGAAGGACTGCCCGCGCTGATCGTATGGCGTCAAGCCGGCGGTCTGACAGATGAGCAGATTCAGAACATTCAGGCATTAACGGAGCGACTGGATCAAGATCCGGTAGAACAACAGCAGTCCGTTGTGCCACTCTATCAATTGCCTCCACAGGCATTGAAAGGCCAGCTATCGGAAGACGGAAGCACCTTGGTTATGCCACTTTTCTTCAATGAAGGTGCTGATTCGGAACAATTGAAGGAAGGCATTGAAGCGCTTGAGCAAAAAACACAAGACATCTTCGGGGCAAACCCGTTCGATGTAGCTATAGATGATACCAATATACTGATTGCCCGTGTAACAGGACCTGTAGGAATATCCATTGATGCGAGCGGACTGTTCTCCTCTGCCGATGTATCCTTGCTTATCGCTACGGTTGTACTGGTATTAGTACTGTTACTGTTGATCTACCGCTCGCCGGTATTGGCAATTATCCCGATTATTGCGGTTGGATTCGCGTATATGGTGACCAGCCCAATTCTCGGATTCATGGCGGATCAGGGCTGGATTACGGTGGACGCACAGTCGATCTCGATCATGACGGTATTGTTATTTGGAGCAGGAACGGATTACTGCCTGTTTATGATCTCCAGATACCGCCAAATTCTCTATCATGAGCCGGACAAAAAGAAAGCCATCTTCCAGGCAATAACCGGATCATCCGGCGCCATTGCCATGAGTGGATTCACGGTCGTTGCAGCACTGCTTGTGCTTTTGCTGGCTGAATATGGTGCATATCATCGTTTTGCCGTACCATTCAGTCTGTCCATCTTTATTATGTTTATTGCAAGTCTGACGCTGGTTCCGGCGCTGCTGGCGATCTTCGGTCGGGGTTCATTCTATCCATTCGTACCACGTACACACGAGATGGAAGTGGAACGTGCCAAAGAAAAAGGCAAACCAGCCCCGGCTCCGCGTAAAATCAAGGAAAGCTGGATTGGCCGTGTTGTAGTCACCAAACCATGGGCCGTTCTTGCAATTACCTTGGTATTGCTGGGAGGACTGGCGGCGTTCTCTACTCAGGTTAAATTCACGTATGATCTGTTGTCTTCCTTCCCGGAGGATGTGCCTTCCCGCGAAGGTTTCACCGTCATCGGCGAACAGTTCTCCCAAGGGGAGCTGGCTCCAGTCAAAGTGATCATTGATGCCGAAGGCAAAGAAACTGATCTGAAGCAGCGTCTCGAATCGCTGGATTACATTAGCAAAGTAGGCGATGCTCAGCAGGGTACTGAGAATGCCAACATTACCGCTTATGACGTGGAATTTAATCTGAATCCATATTCCATGGAGGCAATGCAGCATATTCCGGATCTACGGGCTACTGCGGAACAGGCGCTTCAAGCTGCTGGAGTAACCAATGTGGCCAGTCAGGTCTGGATCGATGGTCAGACGGCTGAACAGTATGATATTGAAGTGACGGGAGAACGCGATGCCAAGATCATTATTCCGGTAGTCATCGGCATAATTACATTGTTACTGTTATTGTACTTGCGTTCAATCGTAGCCACAGCGTACCTGATCACAACGGTTGTTCTATCGTATTTCTCTGCACTGGGTCTCGGTTGGATCATCATTCATTATGGACTTGGCGCAGATGCCATTCAGGGAGCAATTCCGCTGTATTCCTTCGTATTCCTCGTGGCACTGGGTGAAGACTACAACATCTTCATGATCTCAAGCATCTGGCAGAAACGCAAAACGATGCCGCTCCGTCAAGCCATCAAGGAAGGGGTAGGCGAGACAGGTTCCGTTATTACCTCTGCCGGTCTGATCTTGGCAGGAACATTTGCGGTACTTGCTACATTGCCAATTCAGGTGTTGGTGCAGTTCGGGATTATCACAGCTGTAGGTGTGATGCTGGATACCTTCCTTGTTCGTCCGTTCATGGTGCCAGCGATCACAACATTACTGGGCAAATGGGCCTTCTGGCCAGGCAAGTATGTTCCGATTGCTGAGAAGAATGAGGAGAAACAGAACCAGTCCATGTAATGCATGGATTGGGTGACAATGACAGCGGTGCTTCAAGCCTGCTGTCCTTTTCTTTATTTTTAGAGCAATGAGAGTAGAACTGTGTGTTCTCCTGAGATGGAATGGTGGAACTGTAAAATATCCGCAGGATGAGGTGTGATCCTTGTTTTCTTTGTATGGGGAAGGTTTACGTAGCCAAGGGTTATGGGACATAATAGAGAGAGCGTCGGCCTTGGGCAGACGGATGATCAACATCAATGGGACAACCAGGGGAAGGATGAAAGCAAGCATGACGAACCAACTTAATGTGTATTTTAACCATGACGGCGGCGTAGATGATCTCGTATCGCTGTTCATGCTTCTGCAAATGGACAATGTACATGTAACCGGCGTATCGGTTATTCCGGCAGACGGATATCTGGAGCCAGCAACAGATGCCAGCCGCAAAATTATCGATCGTTTCGGTACATATTCCGTAGAGGTATCCAAATCCAACTCCAGAGGGAAAAATCCATTTCCTCCAGCGTGGAGACTGCATTCCTTCTATGTAGATGCACTTCCTGTACTGAACGAATCCGGTAAAATGGAAGCACCACTCTCTGCCGTTCCGGCACACCAGCATCTGATCGAGAAAGTGCGCAATACCGAAGGCAAAACGTTGCTCCTGTTCACAGGCCCACTGACTGACCTTGCGCGTGCACTCGACGAAGCACCAGACATTGAAGAGAAAATCGACAAGCTGGTATGGATGGGTGGCACATTTGAGCGCGGTAACGTAGAAGAGCCTGAGCATGACGGCACAGCTGAATGGAACGTATTCTGGGACCCGGAAGCGGCTTACCGTGTGTGGCAGAGCGGCATCCAGATTGATCTGGTTGCACTGGAAAGCACGAACAAAGTACCTCTGACTCCAGCCGTTCGTAACCGCTGGGCAGCAGAACGTCGCTTCGAAGGCGTTGATTTCCTGGGGAACTGTTACGCAGGCTGTCCGCCACTGGTGTACAGTGAGACAAATTCCACATACTATCTGTGGGATGTGTTGACAACGGCTTCCGTTGGACGCGAGGACATCGTGAAGAAGAAAACCGTAAACTGTATTGTTATCCCGGATGGTCCTAGCCAGGGCCGCACGGTGGAGCAAGCAGATGGACGTCCCGTACAACTGGTGTATGATACCGATCCGGAAGCATTCTTTACGTACATGACGGATTTAGGTAAAAAAGCTGCTCCACAGCGTTACTAATTCAGGCAACCGTTAGGCTTGCCATCCTTAAAGGTACAACAAAAATAAAGCCGTAGGCAGTGTCCGGAAATGGGGTTGACCCCATGATCCCTTCCCTGCCGTGCGGCTTTTTTGTTTTAGGGAACCAAGTTCTTGTCCTTAGCTGAGGACAAGAACATTGTGTCATTTCGGATTAGGTATTTATTTAAATAGTTTCCAAGTTAAACTCCCTCGGTACGATGCAGTTTTCTCACGAATGCTCGCTTATTCGCAGGATTTCACCAAAGGATGAATCGTAACCCAGTGTACCCCTAGAAGGGACATTGGAATAACCACCCTGGTTTTTCCAATGAAATTCTAGTGGGTACATTTTTCTTTTCTAAAAACGGGCATGAGCTAAATGAACAAATATATCGGACCTTACAGAAAAGCGAAAAGCCCAAATATACGTTAAAGTTAATACATCATCCGAGATTCATAAACAATATGTACAAGGCAAATACTGAAGGAAGTAAAAATACGAATTCCGAGAATAGGAGGGGGGTAATCGTGAAGACTTTGGTACTAGTCGCTCATCCTAATATGGGCAAATCTCGAGTGAACAAGGCTTGGATTGAGGAAGTAAAGAAGTATCCGGATCAGATTACCGTGCATGATTTATATGCATCCTATCCAGATTGGCGGATTGATGTTCAAACAGAACAAGAACTTGCGGAAAAGCATGATCGGATCATTTTCCAGTTTCCGTTTTATTGGTATAGTTCACCTCCGCTTCTCAAGAAGTGGTTGGATGATGTCCTGACTTACGGTTGGGGCTATACATCGAAAGGTGGAAAGCTGCGAGGGAAGGAACTTGGGTTGGCAATTTCTATAGGTGGCTCAGAAATTGATTATCAGCCTGGAGGCGGTGATCTTTATACGATTCATGAGCTCCTTAGCCCTTTCCATGCTACCAGTAATTTAATCGAAACCGACTTCTTGAGGCCTTTCACGATCTTTGATACAGATGATAAAAGCGAGGAAGAATTAATATCGAGCTCTCGGCAATATGCAGAATATCTGCTTGCTGATGAGATTATGAGGTTCCAAGCAGATAACGTACTACAAAAATAAGACTAAGGAAGAAGGAAGTAATATGAAAAATCAAAAAGCTTGGTTTATCACCGGGGCAGCAAGAGGTATTGGTTTTGAAATCCTGAAGGCTGTGTTGGAAACCGGGGATAATGTTGTTGCAACGGTCCGGAGTTCGGCGGAGTCATTAGCTGATAAATTAGGAAATCCGGAGAATCTTCAAGTTGTTCTTCTAGATATTAACGATGAACAACAAGCGATAGCGGCTGCGAATCAAACCGTACAGAAATTCGGCAAAATTGATGTCCTTGTCAATAATGCAGGATTTGGGTTGTTGAGTGCTGTTGAAGAAGCCACTGCTGAAGAGGTGAGGAAAAACTTCGAAACCAACGTTTTTGGCTTGTTGAATGTGACCCGGGCGGTCCTGCCTCATATGCGTCAAAGACGTTCTGGACATATCATCAATATCTCATCAGTTGGCGGATTGAGCGGTTATATTGGATGGGGCGTGTATGGTGCAACGAAGTTCGCTGTTGAAGGATTGACGGAGTCACTTGCATTGGAATTGGCTCCGCTTGGGATTCATGCGACGGTGGTAGCCCCGGGCTTCTTCCGTACGGAATTTCTGGATGCTGCGTCGCTAACGCGGTCTGGTAACATCATTCCGGATTATGCGGAAACGGTAGGAGAAATGAGAAAATTTGCTACCCAAGCGAATAAGAAACAACCGGGCGATCCCGTCAAGTTGGCCAAGGCAATCGTACAGGTTGCAAACGCGGAGAAGCCGCCGGTCCACTTGCCGCTTGGCAAGGATTCGCTGCAAAGATACCGGGAAAAGACGGCTAATTTTGAAAAAGATATACATGCATGGCATGACGTTATTACAGGTACAGATCATGATGATGTCTAATTTCTAAGTCGAATACATTCAATTGAACCGGGGGCGTTCGCACTCCGGTTTTTCAATTCCGATCGTTATACACCGAACAACTTCACCTGTGGATGGCGCTTAAGTTTGGTACCTTCATTCTGCTTTTCGCCTAGGATCGATTCGATAGGTCTTTATTAATATCTCTTAAGCCCCGAAATTGGATTTGAGTCCAGGTACTCAATCGGGAAAGCTAGATGTCAGAGCCAATGGAGGGGATTTACTATGCAACGAAGACAGTTTACGATCGAGTAAAAGCAACAAGTAGTACAAGAAGCCAAGAGGTCGGGAAATATAAATCCAAAGATACTTTACCGTTGGATGGAACAAGCCGCCGTCTCCTTCACATTCTCGTGAACTGTGCGGAGATCATGGCCATACCGGAACAGAGCAATCGCAGAGGATATGTACTGCAGTTCGCCACCAATCACCAGGGTCGGTAGGATCATACTACTTTTAAGTATGGTCCTTGTTACTAACGAGGCGCTCCTAGCAGTTGAACAATAAGGAGGAAATACAGTTGTCTTTACGAGCCGAAAAAGTAATAAAGGTTCCTCACGGTCTGGCCAGAGAACCTCTTAATCAAGGGATCTTGAAGATGAAAGGTCTTACAGTTGTCGAGTCTTGTACCTTTACAAAAGGTTTAAAGGGAACCATGTTTTTGGAGGATCATCTGCTTTTGTTTGTACTAGAGGGAACCTATACGGTAAGATTCGGCAGTCAGGAATATATCGTACGGAAGAATGAAATGGTTCTGCTGCAGAAATCGATCATGGTTGAATATGAGAAATCGGGAGAAGAAGGTTCTGACTATGTTTTGGACTATATGATGTTCTTTCTTAAAGAAGAGCTACTCACCGAATTTATCAAAATGGTATATCTCGAAAGTATCTATCCATCAGCGTTAGTACCGGTATCTGTCAAAGCGGTCAATGAACGATTAATTAATTATATCTATTCGTTGAAACCGTATTTCAAGGAAACTGATAACATTAGGGATGGATTAATTAAAGTGAAATTGTTGGAATTATTGTTTGATGTTGCGGATGCTGACGAACAGTTTTTATACCAGTTTTTACAGCTCAAACGTACAAAGAGGAAGAGCATCACGGAGGTGGTGGAGCAGAATCTAACCAACCCTGTCTCGCTAAATGATCTTGCTTACTTATCAGGCAGAAGTTTATCAGCTTTTAAACGAGATTTCCAAGCGATCTATAATACAACATCACCTGTACGCTGGATCCGTAATCGCCGATTGGATATCGCGAAAGAAATGCTGCTTCACACCTCTTTATCCGTTACGGATGTTTGTTTTTCGACAGGATTTGAGAGTGCTGCTCATTTTTCCAAGGTGTTTAAAGAGAGGTTTGGCGTGGCTCCATCCACATGCAAGCACCCCAAGCAAAAGCCCAAGCAAAAGCCCAATCATGGGCCTCCCCTTAAAATCTGATTCAAATCTTTTGACGAAGACGTAGCGGATGGCAATCACGGACTATCCCGTTCTCCCCATCCCCCAAGCTTCCCCACTTATGACACAATTTTTAAGGTTTTGCAAATCGATAGCCTAGACCCCATATCGTTTGGATATATTTTCGGCTTTTTGGGGTCTCTCTCGATCTTCTTCCGTAGATTCGTAATATGAAAGTCGATGGAACGTTCATTAACATGGTAATCAATGCCTCGATTCAGTGATCTCCGACGGAGTCATCCCCCTGGATGGGAGCGACACGGTCAAGCTGGAGGTCGGATATTTGTATCATTTCGGTTATTCTGTAAAAGTGATCAACAGTCCCGCCACCAACGATGTTTACTCCGTTGTATTACCCCTTTCACTGGATGGCGGTTCTTTTTCCAATCTCGATTACAGTCGAATTCAAGTCACCCATTCGACAACCGATACGTTTTGAACGGCTCGGTGCTTGTCGATGTCACCACAGCCGCATCCACTGCCCGGTTGCAACTGGTCACAAGCAACATCCAGAATGGGGCGGTGGTTTCAGCCAATGTAACCACTTTTTGGATTTTACCTTAAAGTGCGTGTTCAAGAAGGAGGGTATCACGGATGTCTCAACCTCATTTGCCGAATATTACACCCAGTATATCGTTAAGCCGGGATGAGGTCATCAACCTGCTGATCTCTTCCTTGGCGATGAGCGAACTAGGCCTGTCCCACATCATCAATGCGGAAGGGGAAAAAATCCAGTATGCGTTGGGCACCTTACCTGGGTTAAACGGTCCCCGGCCAACGATGGGGGACATACTTTGCCGTGAACGAGAGCGTGAATGGCATACTCGATACCATCGCCAAGCAACAAATGATCCACCAGATGAAGCTGAATATGGTGACCCATCTGTCCCCAAAGATCTGAAGAATATAGAAATCCATTTGTTAAATACGGGACATTTTCCATTAGAGGAGGACTTGGAGCTCAGTATTTCTTGGCAGAACGAGTTGGGTTGAACTAAATAGACAAATAAAATGAGCTTCATGGAAAAGTATCTTTCCGCATATGTGCCTATTATTAATGATAGGATCCCAATAAATAATCTTGGATCTGAAACTGGATGAACACATGAAGGAGAGAACGCATTGAAACAAACAGCAGGAGTAGTTACATACGCAACGGATCTAAAATGGTTTAACACGATGCCAGGCGAACAGATGGCCATTCGCATCCATAGCAATCAAGTCAACGGCGCAGTTACAGTAATAGAAGCGAGAGTACCATCCTTGATGGGCCCGCCGAAGCATATTCATAAGGAACGGGAAGAAATATTCGAGATTCTTGAAGGGACCTTTCGTTTTCAATGCGGCGATGAAGAATTTGATGCCACGCCTGGCACAAGCGTAGTAGTGCCTCGCGGCGTCCCGCATGCTTGGGCCAACGTCGGAACGGAAGCAGGCAGACTTCTCTTTACCTTCGCGCCGGGTGGAGTCGATGACTTCTTCCCTCAAATCAGCCAGCACTCCCTGGAGGATATTGTGCAATTGGCTGAACGGTATGACACTTGGATTATCGGGCCGCCGTTGCTACAACTAAAGAATTTGTAATTCGTCAAAATATAAGTTGGACTTACGGGTCAGTACAGGAACTGCTGTGCTGTCCCTTTTTTTGTTAAAGGTTCTCTCCAGAGGCATGTTTGGAATAGAAAAAAACATTAATGGTCATAATAAGCACGTATTTTAATCAGGAGGCGGGGAATACGTATTAGAAAGCAGAATGTATGGTTTATTACCGGACATCAAGAGAAATCGGGTTGGCGCAAAAGCCGTACTGGAATCCGGGGATAAAGTTGTGGGAACTGTACGAGGCTCGATTCATGATTTGACCGTGAAATTAGGAGATACCGATAACCTTAAAGTTGTCCAACTGGACATCAACAATGAAGAACAAGCTATCCAGGATTAACAGAATCGCTTGCCTTGGAATTGGCGCCACAGGGCATTCATGCTACAATTGTCGCTCCTGGTTTCTTTAGAACGGTTTTTTTTGGATGCCACATCGCTAACTCGTTCAAAGCAAATTATCTTGGACTATGAGGAAACGTAGGGGTCCATGAGGAGCTTTGCAACCGATGTGAATAAAAAACAGCCGAGTAATCCAAAAAAGCTGGCTCAAGCATTTATTGCGTTGGCGGATTCCGAGCATCCTCCCGTTCACCTTCCATTAGGAAATGACTGCCTCCAAAAGTATCAAAATTTTGGTTAAATGGCGCCAATAAGAATTTCTAGAAGAAAGCAGTCCATCCTCATCGACGAGGGTGGGCTGCTTTCTGCGTTTCCCTGATGTAAATTCATTGATCAAAATCCATAAAAAAGTAGAAAATATAAAATTGAAAGAGTAGAATAATGAATTCTATTTTTAACGTTCACAAACTTGTATTAGCTGTCTTGTCTTTTGTAGTTGTAGTAACTGGTGTTATTACATCTGACTTTGGTGGAAAAAATGTTGCTCATGCTGATGTAGGTCGTTATGTGATTAAAGATGTTTAGACCAATTTGCAGAATACAGGAAGTCGTACAATGCAACAACAGCATCACCTTTTTAGAAAATTTTCGCGCGGTGATTCAATTTCTACCTGAGGCTGCTCGGTTCAACGATGTTGATGGTATCATGAGAGAGATTATGTTAAGTAGTTCTAATCGTTATAATAGCCTGCCTATGCTAAACCCCAAACAACCGAGCAATAACTCAATTAAATGGCGATTGAAACCAAAGTCAATTGTAAATACTTTGTATGAATGAACACTATGCAGTAAGATCTACTTCTTTTACAAAATTACAGAGCAATTGAATGGTTTAAATGTTGAGGTTTGAAAAAAAGGCACTACCTGTCCTGCATTTCTTGGACAGGTAGTGCCTTTTTCGATGTACTAACTTTCCGTGCTCACACCACCGTTAACATGAAGAACCTGACCGGTTACATACGAAGAGTCATCGGAAGTAGGTGCAAGTTCGAACGTTTGAGCAGCTCTTTTCATGGGCACCTCGAAGTCCGAAAATCTTGACTTGGTCTGCGGGGTAACTGGCCACAATGAGAGGAGTCCAAACGGGTCCGGGAGCTACTGTGTTTACCCGAATGCCCCGATCCACCAACTGCTTCGATAAGGCTCTAGTGAAAGAAATCAAGGCTCCTTTTGATGCCGCATAGTCTAGGAAAAACGGCCATCCTTCATAAGCGGTAATTGATGCTGTGCTAATGATCGTGCTATCGGGTTTCATATAAGTCAGCGCGGCCTTCGTTAGATAAAAGAGAGGAAACGTATTGGTTCGGAAGGTATCTTCCATCTGCTCATCAGAGATATCCATACTGTCCTTATAGAAGGCAACAGCTTGATTATGGATCAGGGTATCAATTCTACCGAATTGCTCAAGCGTTTTCTTTACGATTTCCGTGGCGAATGCGGATCGACGTAAATCGCCTTCGATGAGCAGACAGTGGCTTGCAGCGGGATTAATGCTTAGAAGCGGAATACTTCTTTTGATAGCTTTCCCTTTGTCCTCTTCCATCTTTAAAGTACGTAAACACTCCAATGAGTACAATAGCAATAACGGATCCTAGTAGTGTGTACATGTATCATCTCTCCTATTCCTCAGCTTCCAACCTCGACCCGATGCGAATCTATATTACACGGCTACTTCTGATAACCACACGACTGCGCTGTGCACGCCATGAAATTCATGATGGATGAATGGTGTTGATTCTATGTCGGTCGCCTCAGGGTTTACATCATTAACGGTATCCGAAGTCTTTGGATTAACAGTAGCCGTGAATTGAATTCCTGACTGCAATAGTCTTGGAAGCCACTCATCAGTAAACCATTTCATGTCATCCTTTAGAACCAATACGTGACTATTATCAAACAAGGCTTTCTTGGCCTTCCTGCTGGCGGCCATTTCAATCAACTTGTCTAAAGGTTTGCGGAACTCTTCACCCGAAGCAAAGGAATGCCAACGTATCACAACTGTCTCGATTACATCATCCCAAAAAATGTGTGCTTTATTATAATTATAGTTATAATCCATTATGATTCTCTCCTTTACAGCAAAAGTTATGTCTTTTTTTTGTAACCTCAGTTTAATACATAAACGCGTCATACACGTAATTGATATATTTAAGGTTTGATATAGATATCGTCTATGGAACAAAAGGTTCTGATCCATTAATTTTTTATGCTTCCTGTCCCAAAATGCGGATTATGGTTACCTTTTTGTGAAAAAATATATAATCGATGCTGATAAAGGAATGGAAATTGGTTTCTATACGGTTGGAGATCATGTGGAAAACCCGCACACTGGCCGCAAGATCAGTACTTAGCAACGAATTTTAGAATTAAGCGAGGCAAGTAAACTTGCCGATGAAGCGGGGCTGGACGAATTTGCCGTTGGCGAAAGACATCAGGATGACACGGCAACTCAGGCGCATTCGGCATTTTAGGCGCAATCGCGCAGGCAACCCAAAAGATCAAAGTAGCTAGTTCGGCGACGGTGCTTAGCGTGCATGATCCGGTTCGCATGTTTGAGGACTTTGCAACGATCGATCTGATTTCGAACGGGCGCGACGAACTCATCGCCGGCAGAGGTTCGAACAATCGTTAAAAAAATCCTGCATAATATGATTTGTATGGTCATCAACGCGTGCTGCTGGAAATGGATCTTGGCGGAGTGCCGTACGACAAGTTAGCAAGCAACATTGAGCTGGTTGCAACACATATCGCGCCGGTCATTCGAAAATACACGGCTAAAAAATAAAAGAAAATGAATTAGGAGTGATTTGATGAGTACGTTTTTTTGTACACGGATCTTGGTGCTGGGAGAAAATGATTCATCCTTTGCAAGAAGCAGGGCATCGCGTAGTAACTTTTGATTTGCCTGGTCATGGATTGGATAAAGCGCCGGTGTCCACGGTCACTTTGAAGGATTACACCGATCGATTAGACCGTATATTAGATGACGAAAACGAAAAAGTGATTTTGGTTGGGCACAGCATGGCTGGTCTTGTCATCACGCAGACAGCGGAATACCGTGCCGAGAAGATTCAGACACTGGTCTATCTTTGCGCTTACCTCCCGAAATACGGGCAATCCTTGATGGATATCGCTCAAAGCGAGAAAAGGGACACGGCTTCGCCCTCCGTCGTTTTTTTTAGCGAAGATCAAATCTACATGGCACTTAACGACGAACTCATTAAGGATTCCTTTTATGGCGATTGCTCGGAAGAAGACGTTGCGAAAGCGAAAGAGAGGCTCTGTCTTGAGCCGTTGTCTCCTTTCGCAACGCCGGTTTCGATGACCGATAAGAATTTCGGAAGAATTCCCCGCGTTTATTCCCAGACTTTAAAGGATAAGGCGATTTCGATTCGCCTGCAAAGGCAAATGCATTAGGAGTCCCCGTGCCAGCAAGTCATTACTTTAGACTCAGACCATTCTCCGTTTATATCGCAACCCGATGTGTTAGCCGCGCATCTAGATGCGATAGCAAAAAACAAGAAATAAGCAGGAAACAAAAACCAGCTAATGTTTGTCAAGCATTTCTGGTTGGATGAGTTCTCTTTTCGTGGTATACTTTTTCCGACCAACACGAATAACCTCCACGGCTATGGAGGTTTTGGTTAAATATGGTTTAAGCTTGGTAGGGCTGTCCCTTCTGCAAGATGGCGAAAATGTGATGCAACAGCTTGTTCGCGCAGGCAATCACGGCCACCTTGTAGGGCTTGCCCTCTTTTCTTTTTTTCTCGTAGTACGAACGGATTCTTGCATTGACATTCTTTCGCATTCCGCATTGCACCGCTAAATACAGCGAACGTCTAAGCCTTTTAGAGCTACGCCGAGTTTCTCCCCATTCACCCAGTATTTCCTCCAGTTTTCTGGCTTTTTCATAGGCCCATCGCTTGGAATGGGATCGTCCCGAATTTTCCTGAATGACTTCATTCCAATTCGCCACACTTCCCTCCAAACAATGAGACAGCACTGTCAATGATGTTGTTGAAAACACATTGTAGAATACCTGCTCATACCCTGGAAACACTTGCACAAGTAAGGCTCTGCTGTTCAGCTTCGCCTGTACAAAGATTCCCGTGACAAACTCATGCTGCCGAGTCAAATGCTGTAGCTCCGTAAACGTCTCATCCCAAGTTCGATGCGGCTTCACGTCGCCACGATAGTACATCTCTGCCAGATGCCAAGCATCTGCAGCGTCTGTTTTAACTTTGCGTAACTGCGCTCCCTTCGCTCGCTTGGATTGCAAGGGATTCACAATGTAGTGGGTGTAGCCACTCCGATTCAGACAGGATACCAAGGCACGATGATAATGCCCCGTCGCTTCCAAAACGACCACTGTAGCAACACCCGTTTCGACTTGAAGTGCGCCTAACATCTCCGTGAATTGTTCGAACCCACTCGCTCCGTGCGCAATGACTATTGCTGTGCCAACGGGCTCATTTCGTTTTCGAAATGCCTGTACCACACTTGAACCTTTAGCGACATCTACACCAACAACAGGTTCCATGTCCTCACTCCCTATCTTTCGTTTCGCCGGTCCTTTCCACGATGGTTCCAAACCCATAGCTTCGCTTGTTATACGGGGTCAACTGCCCCTACCAGCCCAAACATGGCTTTTGGAGGTCGTGGGAGAACTGTTTTTGTTACGAGGTCCAAGCCCCTAAAGCCGCCACGTTCTCCCGGCTCCCCCCATCGTAAAACGACCACAAAAAAAGGCCAACCAGTAATTACTGGCTAACCTGATAATACGAAAAGCAGCCGTCTCGGCTGCTTTTTAGTACGGTTACTCCGTATGTTAAACAATAGCGGGATATGCATAAAATTTTCCGTGGCCGCGCACAATAGGGCTAGCCTTTGTGGGAAGTAGGGATTTCTGTGGAACAGACAAAACTTATTGTGGCGAAGCTGGGTCAATCACCTGATTTTGTTTGCCAAAAGTTGGAAGGGTATGAGGAGTGGGGTTTGCATTGCGTGTATTTGGCCTCGATCGTTACGACGAATCAGGTTGACGAGATGATCCTGAAGCCTTTATTCGAAGGTCAACCCAAAAGCGAAACCAAGATTCATCAACCGGTAGAGTGGTTGATCCAACGAATTCCCCTCGTACGACGCAAGGAGTTAGCAGGGCATGAAGATGGTATTCAAGAGTTGTTGGAAGGGCATTGCCTGCTAATTCCGTCAACTGGAGATACCTTTCTTAGTTACGATGTGACGAATGGAGACTTCCGAAGCGTAAGCGAGCCAACCACCGAGTCTTCCGTACGCGGTTCGAGAGAAGGCTTCGTCGAGGACGTCGCGAGGAATATTGCGCTAATTCGCAAACGATTAAAGACCGAAGATCTGATGTTTGAAGAAATGATCATTGGAATGGCAACCAAAACGAAGGTTTATCTCACCTATATGAACCATACTGCTTCTAATGAAGTCGTAGGAGAATTCAGGCGTCGTCTTAAAAAGATCCAAGCGGACGGTATACTGGAGAGCGCCTACATCGAGGAATGGATTCAAGATCAAACATTATCGCCATTCCCGCAGCTGCTAAGCTCCGAACGCCCGGACATTACCGTTGCGAAGCTGCTCGAAGGACAAGTCGCCGTTCTGACGGACGGGACGCCTAACATGCTGCTCGGTCCAGTCACCTTCTTTCAGATGTTCTCGTCTTCGGAAGATTATTTTCAGAGGGCCGATATTGCTACGGTAACGCGTTGGCTGCGCATGGTCGCCTTCCTTCTGTCTGTATTCATACCCGCCCTCTATATTGCCGTAACCAGCTATCATCAAGAGCTGCTGCCTACTTCGCTTTTGATTAGTTTGGCGGCGCAACGCGAGGAGGTGCCTTTTCCGGTTTTTATTGAAGCCATTATCATGACGATGACATTTGAAATATTACGAGAAGCCGGATTGCGCATGCCTCGCATCGCCGGCCAATCCATTTCGATCGTGGGGGCGCTCGTATTGGGACAAGCCGCGGTAGAAGCTGGGCTTGTATCAGCTGCCATGGTTATTGTCGTGTCGCTTACCGCGATATCTAATTTCGCTTCGCCTAGCTACGGCTTCGGGATCGCTCAACGAATCATCCAATACGCCTTTATGCTGTTAGCGGGCTTCCTCGGTATTTTTGGAATCATGTCCGGTGTCTTTTTTTTGCTGATTCACCTGGTATCGCTACGCTCGTTTGGCGTCAAATACATGAGTCCGTTAGCCCCTGTGCAACTGTCAGCCTGGAAAGATACGCTCGTTAGAGTTCCGCGCTATTGGATGAACCGAATTCCGCGAGCGTTTTATTCGAAGAAATAAGATGGGATGGAGATTCTCGTGAGAATAGTGAGACTAGTGGGCTTTGTCTTGTCTTTGGTTATGATTTGCTCCGGGTGCTGGGACATGAAAGAAATCAATCAATTAGCCATTGTGAATATCGCGGCATCCGACAAGGATCCGGAAACGGGCAAGATTACCGCCTACTATCAAGTGATAAATCCCTCCGGTGTTTCAACGAGAAGCGGAGCTTCGGGAGGTGCAGCCGTCTATACGTACGAATTTACGGAGTACAGCGCCGGAAGATTCGCGAATAAGACGACCCAGGTGATGCCAAGGCAGTTTTATACGCCCCAGATTCAATGCTATATCGTTTCGGAGCGTTACGCTAAACAAGGATTGATCGATCTCATTAATTTTCTGGAGCATGATCCCGAGCATCGGACGAATGTGGATATTGTCGTCTCCGATGCGCCGTTATCTATCATCATGAACAGCTTTACCACGTTAGAACGGGTGCCGGGACGGTATATACGTTCTTTATTTGAGCTGCACGCACGTAATTTCCATAACGGCGTATTTCCCGCAAGGCTCAACGAGTTGGCAAAAGGGATCAATCTCATTCAACCAACCATCATACCGATCCTTGACTACAGCGGACAAATGCCAGAAAACAAAACGGATAAATTAGAGAACATCGATGCCAGCAAAAATTCAATCAGCTTCTCCGAAGGCGCCGTATTTAAGAATGCCCGCATGGTTGGGCGAATCGGAGTGGAGTATAAAACGCTATTCTACATCTTGAATGGACAAATCATGAAGTTTGTTGAGCCGGTCGTTATTAACGGCTTAAAAGTCGATATTGAAGCCCAAAACGTAAAGATGAAGAGGGAATTCGATCGTAAGTCTAACCGCTTTATCCTGCACTTGCGCGCCGATCTTCGCATTCTAAGCAACAATCAAAATTCAGATTTGACCGTCCGTAATTTGCATGATATTGAAGCGGCGTTTAATTCAACCTTGCAGGAAAAGACGAAGGTATTTGACGAGTTTTGTAAAAACAAAGGCTGGGATTTGCTTGGCATACAAGACGAAGGCGTCGATCACGAAACTTGGCATCAAACGAAGGTCGAAGTTAACGTGATATCGAAAGTGACGACGATCGGGAACACGGGGTCCCCATACAAGGTGGAAAAGGGTGAATGATCAATGGAAAATGCCCGGCTTAGCGGATGGCAGATCCTGACGTTAACATTTTGTTTCGTTTGCGCGACCACGTTTTTATTGTTGCCGGGGCAAATCATTGAACACGCCAAGCAATACGGATGGCTCGTTAGTGTTTGGTCGTTCATATATGGGGTGCTGTTAGCGATGCTCTGGCTATATCTGTCCAAGTTATACCCTGGCCAAAGCATCGTGCAAATCGCGATCAAGGCACTCGGAAAATGGGCAGGGGGGGTAGTCGCGTCCCTGTACATTCTATATTTCGTCCAGGTCGCATCATGGGTGACGGGTAATTTAGGCGATTTTATGCATACGATCTTTATGCCGCGCACTCCAATATCCATTTTTAACATCGTGGTACTGATCGTATGCGCGTACGCCGTTGTGAAAGGGATTGAGTCTATCGCGATGGTGTGCGAACTGGTAACGCCTTATATTGTAATTGCTTTCTGGACGCCTTTCACGGTGATGTTGAGGGTATGGGACTGGCGGGCGTTCGGCAATGCCGAGGCTTTTCGATTATGGGAGACTTTAGTACAGACGAAATATGCGCTCGCGTTTCCGTTTATGGAGCTGGTCATGTTTATGATGTTATTTCCCTTTGTCAAAAGGAATATGAAAAAATCCTTTATGTTGGGAATTATATCCGCCGGCGTTATCCTTACAGTGTGCGTCTATATGACGATCGGAATTTTAGGACTGGAGCGGGGCTCTAATCACATCTATCCGGTGTTTACCATTTTTCGCGAGATGAAATTCATCGGATTCCTGGAACACTTGGAGTCAATATTGTCGATTAATATATTTCTGCTGGTTTATCTGAAGTTAAGCTTGCTGTTTTATTGCGCTGTGTTGGCCATTTGTCAATTGTTCCAAATAGAGCGACGCAGCATCGTCGCTTATCCGCTAGTGTGGGTTATCTCCGCGTATTCGCTTTTGTTCGCCAATGTGGTCGAGAACATGGAATGGGTGCAAAAGTATTTATTCGAGTACTATTTGTTTTACGCTGTTTTCGCTCCGGTTTTATTGATCTTTTGTTTTTGGCTCCGGAAGCTGTTGAGAGGGAGGACGCTAACGTGATCTACATGATCATATTGTACGCAGCATTTATTGCGGGAGGTCTGCTTCTGTTCAACAAAAGAAACAAAATGAAGGGGAAAGAAACATTAACCTTTGTAGGAGTCACAACCATAGGTGCGGTTCTCTGGGGAAGTATCATCATGCAACATCCGCTTGACTTGAATGACATGATCGCATGGCTAATCGACCGTCTGCAATAGTTTAATCACATTGCAGCGGTCGATGGCTCGGGAAATGATGTGTTTAAAATTCAGAAGCATTCACTAATAGAAGAACAACGGCAATGAGAGCAAGCGAGAAAGCTGGCATTGCTTTCCCAAACGTATCCCTTGCCACGATATGAGCGAGACCCGCAACCACCAACGCATGTATCGTATGAATAATGATACTAGGCCGAATACATAAGTAAGAAGTCTGCCAGCTCGGTGGTCGTGATTGCCTGCGCGAACAAGCTGTTGCATCACATTTTTGCCATCTTGAAGATGGGGCAGCCCTACCAAGCGTAAACCATATTTAACTAAAACTTCCTAGGCGTGGAGGTTATTCGGATTAGTCGAAAAAAGTATAACTGAAAAAGGAAATCTCCAACCACAAATGCTTGACAAACATTAGCTGGTTTTTGTTGTTCTCCCGATCCATTGATTCGGGGCAGTATAGCTACATCGTTCCGCCACCTTGGCGAATCGAGGCAGGAATTTTCTCCGCGTGAGCAGGGAAAGCCTTCATATAAATCTGGGGATAACGGCAATCAGAAGGTTGTTCTGTCATCGAAGTAACAAGTGTAAATAAGCTTTATTTCAACTTATATAATTCACAGACGACCAAATGGCGAAAGCATCATGCCGATCAGTCCAATAACAACTTCACCTAACAATTTATACAGAATAAAGAACACGACCACATTGGCGATCAGCACACTGTACATGCTGTCGATGGCTGCTTTGGTACGATTCAGTGGATATTGGAACAGCACCGAGTTCAGAGCAACAAAGATAATGATATACGAGACAGCGAGCAATGAGATCGCGATGGAATACGAGATGATAATAAACAGATTGGCCAGAACAAGGGATACGACAGAAGGAACAAGCAATGTACCGAACTGGGCAACCATTGTTTTGGGACGGAATGTAATTTTTTCAATCTTCAGAACAGCGTACATCAGTGCAATTGAGGCAATCAGGATAATGACGGTGAACAATAGCGGCCGGATGAATCCACCAATGAACAAGCCGTCCATGCCTATGCGACTAAAGGTAATTAAGAAGTATGTAGAAGACAGGACTGCAATCAGCGCCATCGTTAGCCATCCGTTTAGTGAATGCTGGTCACCAACGGTTTTCATCGTCTGATAAGGACGGGCCAATACACTGAGGAAATAGGATAGATACTGTTTGCTTACTTCTTTGGCTTGCTGAACTTTCTCATTCTGCACAATATTATTCCATTGATTGGAGCTATTGTCTCCTGCAGAAGCATGGTCAGTGGTGCTTGTTGATTCTCTTGTCTGTTCCTTGTGAATAGAGAAGGATGGTGTGTTGGATGGAACGGATGCCTGGGAAGATGTAGCCTGCGTGCTGGACCAACGGGTATATTCGGGTTCGGAAGCAGCAGATTCCGGTTTCGGTACAGGAGTGGGTGAAGAGGTTGTTTGCGTCAGATTAGAGCCGCACCTCTCGCAAAAATGGGCATCTCCATTTTCATGATTACATACTGGACATTTCATGGCATGAGCCTCCAATTTCTAGAAATGATAAACATGTTGACATTGTGTCTAATTTTAACGGTTGGTGACGAAGTTTGTCTATGTTTCGCAGGAATTAATACCCCTATAGGGAAAGTTGAAACGAAGACTCGAATGCTGTGTATTAAAACAGAGTTTACAAGTAACAATAGTATAGGAATGGCATGTCGGCATATTAATGTAAATTCACTACGGCTAAAAGACAAAATGTATTTGAGGGTAAATGTCTTATCGTTCGCTTTTGTATGTTATTCTCATGTTAACTATATCTTTTGGGTTGCCTATAATCGTATATTTATGTATAATCAATCGTGTTAACACGTCGAATGTACGGTAGTAAGAGATGTGGGTGAGTTCATGGAACTACTGGACAGCAATGAGAGCAAGAAGAAGATGTGCCAGTATTATAACGAAATCTCGAAGGAACTGTTCGGATTTGGCACCACTCTCCTGAGAGTGACCATTGATCAGAATATTGTTACCTTCTACGCGAAGCACCGACGTTCACCGCGCTCTGACGCCCTGGAAGGGGAGGCCCCCGGCTTAAAGCTGGAAGTGGACTTCCGCATGTCTGTCTTATATAAGAAGAAATTCCGGGAGAAGCTCGAGCAACACATGGGTTTGCCAATTGAAGCTATATTGCGGGATTATGATGCGTCCACACAGTGGGCGATCACGAATGTGATTCTGGAACAAGCCTAAGGATGGATCGGCAGGATTAATTCTTGTTGATGTATACAGAGGTTATGGCCCGGATTCATGATCAGGTTCCGTACAATTTCATATGATGGCGTCTGTCTTTGGATTGATTCTGAAGCAGAAACCGATGATGTACCGGCAGCGGGTGTCGCTTTCCTTTGTTTACGAAGAAAAGTGTTCTTGTTTATACAAGAATGCTTTTCTTTTTGTTTTTTAAGTCGAACTATATAAGCCCAACTAACAAATATTCACACTGGCACTCCGATGACAGAACAACCTTCCGATCGCTGTTATTCCCAGATTTCTTTGATTGCATTTAGAAAAGGTGAAATCCGGGAATAAAGGCGAACGCTCCGCTTCTTCAGGTTTTTTTCTGTCCTCTACGTTATTGTGTAAAATTTTTAGTTGAGAATATCAAGCTAGTTCAACTTAATGGTTGGGTTGTTAAATCACACATATCAGGGGGAATCAGGATCATGATGAAAAAGTGGATTAGCGGTTTGGCAGCAGTGGCAATGACATCGGTATTACTTGCAGGTTGTGGTAGCACAGAGGATGCAACAGGCGGATCAGGCAGTGGGGGAACAGCAGCTACCAAATTGGTTATCTCCACTTGGGGCTTCTCGGAAGATTTCTTCAATGAATCGGTATTTGGCCCCTTTGAAAAAGAACATAATGTAGACATCGTGCTCGAAGTCGGCAATAACGCTGAGCGTCTGAACAAAATCCGTCAGGGAACATCGAATGTCGATGTCATCTACCTGTCTGACTACTATGCACAACAAGGTATCGATGAAGGTCTGTTTGAGAAAATCGACCGCTCCAAAATTCCAAATGTAAATGACATTTATGATATTGCCAAAGCACCACTTGGTGAAGATTATGGCCCGGCCTACACGGTTGGACAGCTCGGTATCGCTTATAACCCGGACCTCATCTCCAAAGAAGTGACTTCATGGAGTGATCTGTGGGACCCGGCATTTGAGGGCAACCTGACCATCCCGAATATTACGGCAACCGCAGGGCCAATGGTTGTGGATGCAGCTTCCCGAGTAGCCGGAAACGAAACGTTTAATGAAGATGCGGCATTTGCTGAACTGAAAAAACTGAGCGGCAATGTGGTGAAATTCTACAGCCAAACGTCTGAATTCGTGAACATGTTCTCCCAAGAAGAGATTGCGGGCGGACCAATCATGGAAATGTATTTCAAAGATCTGAAAGCAGCCGTGCCTAATGCGAAGTTTGTTACACCTAGCGAAGGTGCATATGCCGTGATGAACACGATCAATGTCGTGAAGGGTAGCAAAAACAAAGAGCTTGCTGAAGAGTTCATCAACTGGCAGCTCAGCCAGGATGTACAAGCGAAATCCGCCAAAGCCAAAGTCGATTCCCCGGTAAACACCAAGGTTGAACTGACTGCTGAAGAAGCAGAAGGCGTAACATATGGTGCTGAAGTTGTTGAGAAGTTGAACAAGCTGGATATGGAATTCGTGAATCAACAGGTTAAAGGCTGGACAGATCGCTGGAACCGTGAGATTGCACAATAAAACACGTAATCGGATGTGTTAAAAGTTATCTTTGATCTATATAGGTTCAACTAAACTTTTTACACGAGAACGGAGAGGACAGAAATAATGTGAAGAAGCGAAGCGTTCGCCTAAAAGCTTTCTGAAAGAAAGCTGCTTCGGAAGCATACGCTATCCCCGGATTTTCCCTTTGAAGAAGGGAATTAAAAAAAATCTGGGGATAACAGCGATCGGAAGGTTATTCTGTCATCGGAGTGGTAAGTGTAAATATTCTTTAGTTGAACTTATATCATTTGCAGCAAGCAACCATAACACCGCATAGGAGTTGAGAACGGATGAGTGAAGCGCAGAATCGCATCATTCTGGACGTGGACACGGGGATTGACGATGCACTGGCGATTTTGCTGGCCGTCAAAAGCCGGAAGTTGGACATTCTCGGCATCACCACAGTCTGTGGGAACGTATCACTCCAGCAGGCAACAGAGAATACGTGTAAAATTCTTGAACTTGCGGGTGCACCTGAAATTCCGGTGATTGCTGGAGCGGCAGGACCCCTTACTCGCAAGTCTCATTATGAACATCGGGTACATGGACAGGACGGATTAGGCGGTGCGCTGCCTGATCCTGCGGAGTCCAAGCAAGCCGAGAAAGGTTTTGCGCCAGACTTTATCGTGGAGCAAGCCAAGCTATTTCCGGGCGAACTAACATTGATCATGACGGCCCCATTAACGAACCTGGCCCTCGCGCTGATGAAGCGTCCTGAATTGCCTTCTTTATTGAAGGAAGTCATCTTCATGGGTGGTGTTGTTCGCGGACATGGCAATATTACACCAACAGCCGAGTACAACACCTACGCTGATCCAGAAGCAGCTCGCATCGTATTGCACGCAGGCATCGAGAAGCTTACTCAAGTCGGGCTGGATGTGACGCGTCAAACGTTGCTGAATGAAGCAACGATTGAGCGTCTCACAGATCCTGCACTGCGCGCGTACGTTGCTCAAAGCACGGAGATTTACATCAACCGTTATGAACAAATGAACGGCGTCCGCGCTTGCGCGTTGCATGATCCACTAGCCGTGGGCGTAGCCCTTGCCCCTGAACTGGTAGGACGTAATTCGTATTACGTCGATGTGGAAACCGCCAGCCGCCTGTGCGATGGCCAGATGGTATGTGACTTCCAAAACCGGTTGGGCGAGCAACCCAACACCCTCGTTTGCGAAACCGTAGACGCGGAGGCATTCCTTGAACTGTTTATCAACGCGTTAAACGCGTAGTTGCTCTGCCCAATAAGATATTTATACGATTGCGGAGAGTGCAGAACCGATCTGGAGAAGCGAAGCGTTCCCCTTTATCCCCCGATTTTCACCTATGGAAATGAATCAAAAAATCGGGGGATAACAGGGATCGAAGGACGGTACTGCAGTCGGAGTACTCAAGTATCAATCTCGAATTAAATTTACAAGTCAGGAGTATCGCGATGAAGAAATCAGTAATCTACTGGCTATTGCTGCCGGGATTCGTGTTTTTGGCGGCATTTATGATCATTCCGATTGTCCTGACGATCGGGTCGACGTTTTTCCAAGAAAACGCCTTCACGTTTGAAGGATACATGCATTTTTTCAGAGACCCATACTTTTTGAAAATATTGCTTACGACGCTGCAAGTCAGCGTGGTCACCACCATCGTCTGTGTGGTGCTCGGATTCCCGACAGCTTATTATATCTCGCAGAAAGCGCCGCGCCGCAAAGGCATTTTGCTGGCACTGGCGATCTTTCCGCTGCTCACGAGCCCGGTCGTGCGCTCGTTCAGCTGGATGATTATCCTTGGACGCAAAGGGCTGATCAACAACACCCTTGTGGGCCTGGGCATCGTGGACAAGCCGCTGGATATTCTGTACACACCGGCAGCGATGATGATCGGTCTGACTCACCTGTTCCTGCCATTGATGATTATCTCTCTGGTGGGTGTGCTTGAGAACATTGACGGTGACCTGCTCAAAGCAGCACAAAGTCTGGGCGCATCGCGCATTACGGCATTCCGCCGGGTCGTGTTCCCACTGGCTGTGCCAGGACTTGTGATCGGAGCCGTGCTTGTCTTTGTAGGAAGCCTCACGGCGTATACGACACCTGCCCTCCTTGGAGGCAAGCAGCGTGTAATTGCTACGTTCCTGTATCAGAACGCCATGACCCTCAACGACTGGTATCTGGCCTCGGTTGTTGCCGCGATTATGATTGTGATTACATTTGTCGTGGTTGGTGTCATGAACAAAATGGCCAAAACTTTAAATCCGAAGGGGTAGACATATGCGGGAGAAACATATCGGGCTGGGCCTGTTCAGTCTGCTGGTCTTTATCTTTCTGCTGGGCCCGCTTCTGATCATATCGGTCACTTCGTTTGAACCGGGAACGGTACTCAAATTTCCGCCGGAAGGGTTCTCCTTCCGCTGGTATGAGAATATTTTCAACACGGGCGGTTTCCTCCGCACATTCCAGACGTCCATCATCATTTCCCTGCTTGGGAACTTGCTGGCGCTGGTGCTCGGAGTTCCGGCTGCGTATGCACTCAGTCGTTACGATTTCAAAGGCAAGTCTGTGCTGAACGCACTGTTCCTGTCCCCGGTACTGATCCCGGGAATCGTGCTTGGTTTTACATTAATGAAGTACCTGATCGTAATCTACCATCTGCCAATGTATCTTGGACTGTTGATCGGTCATACGATTATCATGCTTCCATTTATCATTCGGGTTATTGCATCGAGTCTGTCGAGCTTTGACTTTGCCGTGGAAGAAGCTGCGCTGAGTCTTGGCGCGGGACGCGTAAGAACGTTCTTCACGATCGTGCTACCTAACATTCGTTCCGGTATTCTAGCGGCGGTGCTGATTGCCTTCCTGGAGTCCTTCAACAACGTGGACATCTCGGTGTTTATGACCGGACCAGGGGTAAGCACATTACCGATCCAGATGCTGACGTATGTGGAGAATTACTTTGACCCAACGATTGCAGCGATTTCCGTGCTGTTGATGGTACTGACCGGACTCTTAATGTTCGTGATCGAACGGATCATGGGCGGATTTTCATACTTTACTAAACGTTAATTGGAGGCGCAGAACGCTATGGCATTGCTGACATTAGACCACGTATCCGTGGCATACGATAAGCAGACAATCCTGAAGGATTTTCAGTTGGATCTGGAAAAAGGTAAGCTGCTCTCCCTGCTCGGACCGAGCGGTTGCGGCAAAACAACTACGCTGCGCCTCATCGCCGGATTCCTGGAAGCATCGCAGGGCAAGTTTATGTTCGGCGGCAAGGATTATACGAAGGTTCCAGCGAACAAGCGGAACTTCGGATTTGTATTTCAGAGTTATGCGTTATTCCCGCATCTGTCTGTCTATGACAACGTGGCCTTTGGCCTGCGGATGCGCAAGGTGAAAGACAAGGATATCTCTTCCCGTGTGATGCGAATCCTGGAAGTCGTTAACCTGAATGGATTTGAGAAACGTTTTCCACAAGAACTGTCCGGTGGACAGCGTCAACGTGTGGCGATTGCCCGTGCATTGGTGATTGAACCTGACCTGCTATTATTCGACGAACCGCTCAGTAACCTGGATGCCAACCTGCGCCTCAACATGCGGGTGGAGATTCGCCGGATTCAGCAAGAGCTGGGCATTACAACGCTGTATGTCTCTCATGACCAGGAAGAGTGCTTCTCCATCTCGGATCAGGTAGCGATTATGAACAAAGGCGTGGTCGAGCAGCTCGACCGCCCGGAAACCATTTTCAAATATCCGGCAACGGAGTTTGTAGCACGATTCATCGGGTTCCATAATTTCATTGAATTTGCGGAGCGTAGTGATGCAGGTGAATTAATCACACTGAGCGCAGGTGGACGTACATTTACAGCAACAGCTCATCCTGGAACAGCACGTCCCGGTGCACGCAAAGGCGCGATTCGCCCGGATGATCTGATCGTTAGTGGAGATACTTCTGCGGATGTGGTGAACGCTTTGCCGGGGATCATCAAAGTCAGCACGTATCTGGGACGCAGCTATCAATATGTAATCGAGACGGAGCTGGGTGATTTTACAGCAAATCAGGAGATGGAAACCCCGTACCTTAGTGGGCAACGTGTCAGCCTGATTTTCCCACAGGACAAGCTTGTATTGGTAGAGTAGTCGTGAATGTAGGGAGTAGCATTAAGAAATAAAAGCAGCAAAGAAGGCATTTCATGCGATGATTTCGGGCGAGGCAGTGGTAAGCAATCAAGTGCAGTATATCTGATTAAAGTTCAGGTTCATTGTCCAGCCCGGATCGCGGTGAAATGCTTGTGAAGAAGGAGATTATGCCCCATGCGTGCAGATCAACTGATTGTGAATGTACATGTGTATAACAGTTATTATAAACGGTTTGAAATGAACAACGTCGCTGTATTGGGCGGCAAATTCCTGTATGTTGGACCCGGCGGACCGGAGATGATTCAAGCAGATGAAGTCATCGATGCGCGAGGAAGATACATGATTCCTGGCTTGATCGATATCCATCTGCATATCGAAAGTACAATGGTGACACCGGAAACCTTTTCCCATGGTCTGATTGGCTGTGGAGTAACGTCCATTGTAGCTGAACCGCATGAGATGGCAAATGTGTTTGGGCTGGAAGGTGTGCAGGAGATGATGGCTGTGAGTCGAGAGACGACGGTGGACATGTTCTATGCGATCCCAAGCTCCGTTCCGGCAACCCCGATGGAGACAACAGGTGGTTCGATTGAGATCGAAGATATGGACGTGTTGCTCGCCACTGGCGAGATCATCTGTCTGGGCGAGATCATGAACTATGTCGATGTCATCCGTGATCCGGAATGCAAGACAAACCAGATTCTACAGCATATCCGCAAAAACTATCCCGATCTGGTGATAGAAGGTCATACACCGAAACTGCTTGGACTCGATCTGCATCGACTGATCTACGCAGGTATCGATTCCGATCATACCCATCAGAGCATTGAGGGGTTACAGGCGCGGATTGCGGCAGGTATGTTTATTGAAATTCAGGAGAAATCGATGACCCCGGAAGTCATGGAGTACCTGATTCAACATGATGTGGCGCAGCATTTCTGCTTTGTTACGGATGATGTGATGCCGGATTCACTGGTGGAGCGTGGTCATCTGGATCATATCGTACGTAAAGCAATTCAGATGGGGATGCGTCCGGAAGATGCGATCTACGCTGCAACATCTACCCCTGCTTCCCGGATGAAAATGACCGATCGTGGCAGCGTGGCCCCAGGTAAAGTGGCCGATTATGTGTTGGTATCCAACTTGCATGATCTCTCTATTGATCAGGTGTACAAAAATGGCCGCAAAGCTTATGACGATTACGAACCGTATAAGCAGGAACGGATCATCGGGCAATTCCCACCTCACTTCTATAAGAGTGTGCAGTTGGAGAAGCTGGGCCAAGCAGATTTTGCAATTCAGTTGTCAGATCCAAAAGTCAGTGGATCAGGGGTTGATTTCGCTAATGAAGGTGAGCACCAATGCCGTGTCATGATGGTCAAGGATGGTTCTACTTTTGTGGAAGAACATATTGCACCGGTTCAGTCTTCGGATGGTGAATTGTTGTGGGAAGAAAGTGGATATGCGCAGATCGCGACCTTTGAACGCTATGGCGTGAACGGCAATCGAGCACACGGTCTGATCGGTGGAGACACCATCAAACGCGGCGCCATTGCAACGACATATTCGCACGATAATCACAACCTGCTGGTTGTAGGACGTAATCGTGAAGATATGATATTGGCAGCTAACACAGTAATTTCGAGCCAGGGTGGCTTCTGTGTGGTGGAAGACGGCAAGGTGCTGTCCCATCTGGAACTTCCCGTAGGTGGCATTTTGACGGAAGAACCACTGGCAGTGGTGTCCCATCAAGTGAAGGAACTGAGAGCAGCGATGTTGTCTCTTGGGTATGTACATTACAACCCGATCATGTCGATCAGCACCCATTCACTTGCGGTAAGTCCAGCGCTGAAAATTACGGACCACGGTCTGATTGATGTGAATGCAGGTAAGGTTGTATCGTTGATTGTAGAATAGAGTTTATTAAAAAAAGAGCGTCACCCCATTTCATGACCATGAGTTGTGAAATGGGGTGTTTTTTATGTATAAGAATGACTGTTAATGCTTCTTTGCCAGACAGAGGTCTTTGGCTATGGTTTAACCTAGAGAGGGCTGCAAGAAATCCTCTTTTGGACGGGACAAATGAATACATATATAGTAAGAAGAGAATGTTTGGACGCAAAAGCAGGAGGATAGACAACCATTATGGATAAAATGAATGATGCTAAAACCATATTTTTCGACGTGGATGATACCTTATATGATCACTTGCAACCACTTCGTGGCGCGTTGCAGGACGTTCTCGGATTGGCTGATGATTTCGCTTATGATGAGGCCTATCATCGTTTTCGTTATTACAGTGACTGGTTGTCTGCACAAGAAGATCTGTCTGCTGTACCGGAGCCGGATGCGGTGGAGCGAATGCGCCGTCGGAGGTTTGAGTTGACGATGGAGGAGTTTGGACTTCCCCTACAATCAGGACAGGCTGAAGAACTGCAAGCTCAGTATTTGAGCAGACAGTTTGAGATTGTGCCTTTTGAAGGAGCATACGAGTTGATTAGAAGGCTTCAGGCAGAAGGCCATACCGTTGGTCTAATCACTAATGGAGAAGGAGAGCATCAGCGCCGTAAGCTTGAAGCACTGGATGTGCTCAGTCTCGTGGACGAGCATCTGATTTTCATCTCCGGTATGACTGGTTATGCGAAACCGGATCGCAGGTTGTTTGAATATGTGAGTAAGCAGTCCGGGACAGATGCCCGTTCCAGCTATTACATTGGAGACTCGTGGCGTAACGATGTGGTAGGTGCAGTGGATGCAGGCTGGACAGTAATCTGGTTCAACCATCGGGCGGCGCTGCCGGAGTCCGATCATCAACCCCATTTTGTAGCATCGAGCTATGAAGAGATCAGCCGTATTCTGACTTTTGAATATGTTCGAGTTTAAGGAGATTTATGTTTAAAGGAGCAGTCCTGTTACCGGTTTAGGTGCAGGTCTGCTTTTTTTTATACAATAACTTCTAAAGGCATCAATAATGAAGTGTCTAACTCTTCGCTTTCAATTACAATTGCCATGAGTCCAGCTTCTGTTTTGGTTTCGTGCCATTCATCTTTATCCCAGAGTACGGCCTCGCCACAATGCACTTTGATGTATTCATTTGCTTCACCTCTTACCCAGCCCTCTCCGCTTACGATCAAAAGGAGTTGAGGAACCACAGTTTGGTGATAACCTACTACTCCACCCTCAGCCAAGTGCATGCATCCTATATGGGCTTCTTTATGGGTCTGCGTAATACGTGACATTACAAAATTAGATTCGAATTTGGTAATCTTTTTTCCTGACTCTTGTTTAAATTGAAATATCCTCATGTTTACCTCCGCAACAGTGACTAAGTTAACTTCCTATAATGGTAACTATCTTTATGATGGGTATCATCCTATTTCACTAATTTATGGATAATCCAATCAGATGAGTCTATCATAGCTCCAATAATTTAGGAACAGTTTGCTTACATTCATCATTTTGTTAGTTGTATGTGCCAACGTTTCTATGAAGCTGTGCTTCATGGAATCTTCATTTTCAAGATAGTGCAAAAGCCTTCCCAAACAGTAAATGCAGTGTTATAATTAAAACAAGATTTAGATTAAGTCTAAATTAAAATAAACAAATCAAAGCAATCCATAACAATCATTCAAATTCTATTTTTATATTCGAGAGGGGATAAATTCCATGAGCACAATTCAAACTAGAAACAACACTTTTGCTAACAACGCCACAGCACTTCAAGATGTCCTGAACCGTCAGATTGCAGGCTGGTCCGTACTGTACACGAAACTGCATAACTTCCACTGGTATGTTCAAGGACCTCATTTCTTCACACTGCACGCCAAATTCGAAGAACTGTACAACTTGGCTACAGCGAATATGGATGAGGTTGCTGAACGCCTGCTTGCTATTGGTGGACGTCCGGTAGCAACCATGGCCGAACAGCTACGTCTGTCTCCGATTGAAGAGGCACAAGGACAGCTGTCTGCTGAGCGTATGGTAGAGTCGGTAGTTGCTGATCTGCGCACGATGGTGGAAGTGATTCGTCAAGGCATTCACGAAGCAGGAGAAGCGGAAGATAATGCAACAGAAGATATGTTGATTGGATTCACCGCTGCGATGGATAAAGAGGTCTGGATGTTAAACGCATTTCTGGGCAAATAAGCAAGGTCACCCTACATCCTGACAACGATATGTAGAGTCCGTGAACAAAGTGTCCGTTCGCTTACAAATCCGGTGTGCTTGCCGTATAATGATGGCATCCAAGATGTACAGAATGGTGGAATGAACAATGCGGTCAGACCTGGAACAATTGCAGGGGGAAGCTGAACGGTTTATATATACATGTTATGAAGAGCTGGGCTATTCGCGTGAAGACGCGCAGGCCCGGCTTGTTGCCGTTATGGGAGAAATCGAAGTAACGGGTACCTATGTGCACACCACAGATGAATTGGAGCAGGGTTGCAAAATGGCTTGGCGGAACAGTAATCGTTGCATCGGGCGGCTGTTCTGGGACAAATTGCGAATCGTGGACGCCCGTCATGCAGATACGGCAGGGACGGCAGCAGAAGCTGTGTTGAATCATATTCATGTGGCATCCAACGGAGGCAAAGTGATTCCGATGATTACCATTCTTCCACCCGATGGGCCGAATGGAACTCCGGTACGACTTTGGAATCATCAGCTCATTCGTTATGCAGGATATGAGACAGAGCAAGGCATTGTTGGAGATCCTGCTTCCGTGGAACTGACCAAGGCGGCGATGTCACTTGGCTGGCAGGGGGCAGGTAGCCCCTATGATGTGTTACCGCTTATTATTCAGGCACAAGGACAAGCCCCAGAGTGGTATGTTGTGCCAGCAGAAGAGATTGTGGAAGTGATGATTGAGCACCCGGAGCAGAAGGAGATTGCTGAGCTGGGTATGCGTTGGTATGGTGTGCCGATGATCGCCGATATGCGACTGGAGATTGGCGGTATATCCTATCCGGCAGCACCGTTCAATGGTTGGTATATGGGTACCGAGATTGGCGCCCGTAATCTGGCGGACACGTTCCGGTATAACAAGCTGCCTGCGGTGGCGGCAGCATTTGGATTGAATACGTCGAGTGAAACGACATTGTGGAAGGACCGGGCGTTGGTTGAGCTGAATGTGGCTGTGCTGCATTCGTTCAAGAAGGCAGGCGTGAGCATTGTGGATCACCACACGGCGGCAGCGCAATTTGCTATGTTTGAACAGCGGGAAGAGAAGGCTGGGCGTGAACTGACCGGGGATTGGGTGTGGCTGATTCCGCCAGTGTCCCCGGCGACAACGCATATTTTCCACAGCTCTTATCGCAATGAGATCGTGAAGCCGAACTTTTTCCGTCAGGATCAGGCGTATACCCTGAAAGATGGCGTGGCATCTGCTGCAGAGTCGCAAAGCAGCGAGCAGCAGAATGCACAGGTAGAGAATCACCAACCACAGGCCAGAGATACATTAATGAAATGCCCGTTTGCACACTGAGTTGTGCAGGCGGGTTATTTTTTGTGATCCTTTTTTATCCGAAAAGAAGGACTACCCCTGTTTCAATCGATACCGACTGCGCATTACAGCCTGAACTACAATGGCAGCAGCAATCAGCACAAGATTGAACACAAACACGGAGTACAGCGAGCCAACCTCCATCAATAGTGCTGCAACCAATGGAGATACGATGGAGCCGATCTCAGCCGCAGAGACAATTTTGCCTATGACGGAGCTTCGACTCTCGTCCGGGATATGATCACCAATATGGGCAAAGAACGAATCCATGTAACATGCACCGCCAACCCCGCCAATCAGCATGCCAACGTAGACCCATAGATGGGAGGACGTGCCTAGAAATACAACGACTTCAATTCCAATTAGGAACATACCGAGCATGCAAAGCAACAGACGATCGCCTAACCGGTCAGAGAGATAACCGACAAAGGGGGCAGCGGCAAGGGTAGAGATCCCGGAGACGGTGAAGGCGAGACTGGTTGCAAAGGGGTCCCAGTGCATGATGTGAGCTGCATACAGTGCGAAATAGGTGAGGAATACCGCATAGGCACTCATCTCCAGAAAATGCACCGTACCGTAGCCAATCAGCTGTTGCCGCCGGGTGAGCCTTGTATACACCTCCTGAGTAAGCTTTGCAACAGACGGTGATGAAGATAAAGGAGGTGCAGTGGATGTAGCAAAAGGGTGGGAGTCACTGGTAGTGTCATGACTTGCAATGTTATCCGTTGAGAATAGCGAATGTGTCGTCTTCATCCCCATCGCAGCGATCACAGCCATCAGACAACATACTGTAACGAGCAGAAAAGGAACCGACAAGGGCCAGTGCAATGCGAGCCAGCCACTAATCACAGGACCGAGAACCATACCGCCACCCTCACTACTGCTGATATATCCATTGTACAGTCCGCGGTTGTCCACACTTCCCCCATCCCCGATGATGGAACGCACGACCACGGTAAGCCCGGTGGAAGCGAGCCCTTGCAGCAGCCGGAGCAGACCGAATAATATCGCAGCAGAAGACAGCGCGAAGCCACCCATACAGACAGCGAGCAGTAACAGCATGAGGATGAGAGCACTTTTACCCCCGAGTTTCTTATAAATTGCTGCTGCTGGAATACCCCCAAGGGCTTTACCCACATAAAAGAGTGCAAAAATAACCCCCATCATCCATCCGGACAGGCCGAATTCCTCAATAAATAAAGGAAACAGGGGCAGGATCATGAAACCGCCCATCTGACTTAGGAAACAAACAGTCATCAGCAAAGGCAGATTACGACGAATATCCAAGAGCCAAGACTCCTCTCACCATAAAATGGAATCCCAAATGTGCTTCATTTTCCCAAAGAAATGCGTAGATATCGACATATACCCGTAATGTATGCAGGATTTTTGAAAATAAGAAGAAATGACACATGGCGTTTACATCAAAACCATTGCGGATATACCTGAATCATACAGAGGTGAGGCTGTGACGTTTTCCCGACTACCGCCTTCTTAGAATGAACATAAATATAGGCCAACCAGTAATATCTGGTTGAGCTAATAATAAGAACGGGGCTGTCCCTAGTCATTTTTATGACTTGTGGGACAGCCCCGATGTTAAATCACACCTATTACCAGAAACGTCTGCAATCATGTTGATGATGCTTATTCTTGCTGTCATGATCTGGAACAATTACGTTAACAACTGTTTTTTGAATGTTGCGCGACTTGGTCTTATTGTCAGCATCGTTTCTTGATCTGTTTTTTGCTTTGTTTTTAGATACGACCTTTGTTTTGTTTTTAGCATTACTTTTGGGGGAGAGAGGAGATAAGAAATTGGCCATTTTGAACACCTCCTTAATATCAATCTACTCTATACTATTCTCAAATCAATAATTAGCTTGTACATAAGACTACCTTTTAAAAAACAGATAGATTGCCTGATAGATTCGCCTCATGAGATGAATGAAAGCTCACGTTTTTCAGTTCTGTGAAAAAAAACCCGCAGAGTAATCTGCGGGTAATGTCAATCACACCTATTACCAGAAACGTTTGCAATCATGTTGATGATGCTTATCCTTGCTGTCATGATCTGGAACAATTACGTTAACAACTGTTTTTTGAATGTTGCGCGACTTGGTCGTGTTGTCAGCATCGTTTCTTGATCTGTTTTTTGCTTTGTTTTTAGATACGACCTTTGTTTTGTTTTTAGCATTACTTTTGGGGGAGAGAGGAGATAAGAAATTGGCCATTTTGAACACCTCCTTCTTTTCAATCTACTCTATACTATTCTCAAATCAATAATTAGCTTGTACATAAGACTACCTTTTAAAAAACAGATAGATTGCCTGATAGATTCGCCCCATGAGATGAATGAAAGCTCACGTTTTTCAGTTCTGTGCAAACAAAACCCGCAGAATAATCTGCGGGTAATGTCAATTACACCTATTACCAGAAACGTTTGCAATCATGTTGATGATGCTTATCCTTGCTGTCATGATCTGGAACAATTACGTTAACAACTGTTTTTTGAATGTTGCGCGACTTGGTCGTGTTGTCAGCATCGTTTCTTGATCTGTTTTTTGCTTTGTTTTTAGATACGACCTTTGTTTTGTTTTTAGCATTACTTTTGGGGGAGAGAGGAGATAAGAAATTGGCCATTTTGAACACCTCCTTCTTTTCAATCTACTCTATACTATTCTCAAATCAATAATTAGCTTGTACATAAGACTACCTTTTAAAAAAACAGATAGATTGCCTGATAGATTCGCCCTATGGGACGTTCTTTTGTAGTTTAAAGTTATTTAATAGAGTATATTTGAAGGTGAACTACATAAAGGGTTGCTTTTTGTTGCTATGGGGTATCCTAGACTCTTTAAGAATATAAAATTGCACATATTATAGATTCCAATTAGATTCTTGATCTGAAAAAAGTATGAATTTACGTTATCCGAAACATGACTCAAATAAAGTCGTGTATAATAGGTTGGATTTGTAGTGAAGGTAACTTGTGAAATGAATAGGCATTAGGGGGATACCTCAAGTATAAGGGGGCGATGTGAAGCATGTCAGAACAACAACCGATTATCCGCTTCGAAGCGGTGACCCAGCAATACGATCAGGATGAAGCCGTATTGAAGGCGGTCAGCTTTGAGATTGAGCGGGGTAAATTTTATACGCTTCTTGGCCCATCGGGCTGCGGGAAAACAACGATATTGCGGCTGATTGCCGGCTTTGCGGAGCCGACACAGGGCAGTATTTATTTTAACGGTGCGCTCATCAACCGAGTGCCTGCCCACCAGCGGCAGGTGAATACCGTATTTCAGGATTATGCGTTATTTCCACATTTGAATGTGTTTGAGAACGTAGCTTTTGGTTTGCGGATCAAAAAAATGAAAACGGCTGAAATTCGCAGCAAAGTGTTGGAAGCACTCAAATTCGTCAATCTGTCCGGTTATGAAAACCGTGAAATTGGTGAAATGTCTGGCGGACAACGACAACGTGTTGCGATTGCACGCGCAATTGTAAACGAACCCGAGATTCTGCTGCTGGACGAGCCGCTCTCGGCACTCGATCTGAAGCTACGGACTGAGATGCAGTACGAGCTGCGCGAGTTGCAACAGCGACTGGGTATTACGTTTATTTTTGTTACGCATGATCAGGAAGAGGCCTTGGCGATGTCGGATGAGATCTTTGTTCTCAATGGCGGCGTGATTCAACAGAGCGGTACACCGAATGATATCTATGATGAGCCGATTAACCGCTTTGTGGCGGACTTTATCGGAGAATCGAACATTGTATCAGGCAAAATGAAGCAGGACTTTGTGGTGGAATTTGCTGGCGCACAGCACGAGTGTGTCGATCAGGGTCTCCAGCCGGACGAGCCGGTAGAGATTGTCATTCGCCCAGAGGATCTGGAGATTACAACCGAAGAACAGGGCAAGCTCAAGGTCAATGTAGACTCCCAGTTATTCCGTGGGGTGCATTACGAAATATCCACATACGATGATGCGGGCAATGAGTGGCTTGTTCATTCAACGAAGAAAGCCGTTGTCGGCGCGCGGATTGGACTGTATTTTGACCCGGAAGCGGTACACGTCATGCGCTTTAACGAGACCGAGGAAGAGTTCGACAAACGACTCGAAGCCTACCAAGAGGCCGCTCATGCAGACTAAGGCCAGCACACGCAATGCGTATCTGATTCCATATGTATTATGGATGGTGTTGTTCGTTGTGGCGCCGGTTCTGCTGGTCATCTATTATTCGTTCTTCGATGTAGAGGGCAACTTCACGTTTGGCAACTACGCCCGGTTCTTCACGCCGGTATACTTGCAGATGACGCTCAGTTCGTTCTGGTATGCATTTCTGATTACGGCGTTCTCACTGCTAATCTCCTACCCGACGGCGTATATGCTGACCCGGACGAAGCACAAGCAGCTATGGCTGCTGCTGATCATTCTGCCAAGCTGGATCAATCTTTTGCTAAAAGCGTATGCCTTCATTGGCCTGTTCGGAACGTACGGCTTGACCAACTCCCTGCTAGAAGTGGTGGGTATTGGTACACAGCAGATTTTGTTCACCGATTTTAGTTTTATCTTTGTCTCGGTGTACATCTTCATTCCATTCATGATCCTGCCGATCTTCAATGCGCTGGAAGAGATGAATCCATCATTGATCTACGCGGCGCGTGATCTGGGGGCCTCATCGTGGCTGACGTTCCGCCGGGTTATCTTTCCGCTGACGATTAGCGGGGTGAAATCAGGCTGTCAGGCTGTTTTTATTCCTGCGCTGTCTCTGTTCATGATTACCCGCCTCATTGCGGGGAACCGTGTAATTACGCTGGGAACAGCGATTGAACAGCATTTTCTCGTCACCCAGGACTGGGGGATGGGTTCAACGATTGCCGTCTTTTTGATTATTGCGATGGCGATTATTATGTTCCTGACCGGATCAGGCAAGAAGGAGGTGCGTAATGGGAAGAAACGGAAAGCTGTCTAACGTCTATCTGGCCGTTGTATTCGCCATTTTGTACGCACCGATTGCGTATCTGATCTTCTATTCCTTCAATAGTGGCGGTCACATGCGCAGCTTTGAAGGATTCACGCTTGAATGGTACAGAGAGGTGTTCGCCGATACACGGCTGCTCATCATTGTACTGAATACATTCATCATTGCACTGCTGTCATCCGCGATCTCAACGATCCTTGGTGTAGCAGGGGCACTGGCGATCTACCATGTGCGTCGCAAACGAACCAGGAATACGTTGCTGTCACTTAATAACGTGCTGATCGTCAGCCCGGATGTCATCATTGGTGCGTCATTCCTGATTCTGTTCACCATGATTGGCATCAAACTGGGTTTCACTTCGGTCCTGCTGTCTCATATTGCATTCAGTGTGCCAATTGTCGTTATTATGGTACTGCCAAAGCTGCAGGAGATGAGTCCAACACTGATGGATGCGGCACGCGATCTGGGCGCTGGATCATGGCAGATTCTGACGCGTGTGGTGCTACCATACGTGAAACCAGGTATTTTTGCCGGATTCTTCATGGCGTTGACGTACTCGCTCGATGATTTTGCAGTAACATTCTTTGTCACGGGTAATGGATACTCCACACTCTCGGTAGAGATATACTCCAGAGCAAGGCAGGGCGTTTCGTTGTCCATCAATGCTTTGTCTACCCTGTTATTCCTGCTCACGGTGCTGCTGGTGGTTGGATATTACTTCATTAACCGCCGTGCAACACGGATACCACCCGGAGGAAAGGGGCTGCGTCCATGAAGCAACTGGTAAGGACATTTGCGCTTGTTTTTGTGGCCGCGTTTGCCCTGATGATTCTGGCTTCGTATCTGAACAAGAGTCAGGGGTATTCTGGCGGCAACACGCTGACCATCTATAACTGGGGCGATTATATCGACCCGGATCTGCTCAAGGAATTTGAGGATGAGACAGGCATGAAGGTCATCTATCAGACGTTTGATTCCAATGAAGCGATGCTGACCAAGATTGAGCAGGGCGGAACCACGTTTGATGTGGCGATTCCTTCTGAATATGCGATTAGCAAAATGAAAGAGGAAGACCTGCTCGTTCCACTCGATCATAGCAAATTAACCCATCTGGACAACATAGATCCACGGTTCATGGACTTGTCCTTTGATGAAGGCAACAAGTATTCCATCCCGTATTTCTGGGGAACGGTGGGGGTTGTGTACAATCCTGAGCTGGTGGATGGATTGACATTTGATAGCTGGAATGACCTGTGGGACCCACGTCTGAAAAACCAAATCCTGCTTCTTGACGGTGCACGCGAAGTCATTGGCATGGGGCTGAACAGTCTCGGGTATTCCCTGAACGATACCAACGAAGACCATCTGCAAGAAGCCCTGAAGAAGCTGTCTACACTGACACCAAACGTCAGAGCGATTGTTGGTGACGAGATCAAGATGTTGCTTGCGAACGAGGAAGCGGCAGTTGGACTTGTATGGTCCGGGGATGCGTCCGAGATTATGGATGAGAACGACAAGCTGGATTACATGGTGCCGGAAGAAGGTTCGAACCTCTGGTTCGATAATATGGTTATTCCAAAGACGGCGACTAATATTGAAGGAGCACACCAGTTTATCAACTTCATGCTGGACCCGGATCATGCCGCTCGCAATGCGGAGTATGTCGGGTATTCCACCCCGAACGCCGAGGCCCTTAAGCTGCTGCCGGAGGACATCTCCGAGGATGAACGTTTCTATCCAGACGAGACACTGACAGGCAAGCTGGAGGTCTACGATAATCTGGGCAAAAAAATGCTATCGCATTATAACGACCTGTTCCTGGAGTTTAAAATGCACAGCAAATAAGAGGTTCGAGTGAGATGCACCGGGTAAAAAAAACCCCAATAGCGTGTGTGCAGTTCGTTAGATTTGGAAAAAAGACAAAAAGGGGTGGTGCTCGTCATTCAACTGAAATGACGAGCACCACCCCTTTTTTGTTACCCGCTTCAGAGCAAAAAGCTAAGGTCATATTTTTTTCGTGTACACGTTAACGGAGGGGACAGAACAAACGAAGGAAGCGAAGCGGCCGCCTTTATCAACGGATTTTCCCATTGCTAGATGGGATTCAAAAAAATCCGGGGATAACAGCGATCCGAAGTTGTTCTGTCACCGCAGTGATCAAGTGGAAACGAATAAAGGATTACATGCGTTTTTTGCGACCCACCATGATCCACGCCCCACCCATAATCAGCACAATGGCCACGAACGGCTGGATAAAGCTCAAGCTGCTCAGCATCGTGCCAATTGACATTACGGCGAAGAACAACAGCGATATAACCGTCAGAATGTTGATAGGGATCAGCAACCATTTGTTCCGACCACCGAACCAGTACAATTCGAACAAACCAACAGCTACAGCCAGAATGAAGCCCGGCCACATCGTACTCCAGTTGTTGAACAGCATGGCGATTTGACACACGATACCAACGGTGAGCAGCAACCCACCAGGAACCAGCAGTCCAACCCCTCTGCCAATCATGGAGAAGTAGAGCCAGTGGAAGAACAGACCGAGTGGAATCACGAATAACGTGGGCCAGAAGGTCGCAAAGATCGTACCCGGACCGAGTGAACCTCCCTGATTCAGAATCAGATACACGCCCAGCAAAATGAGAACAGGCGCAAGGATCGTACGTTTAGCCATAATATCTCTCCTTCTCAATACAAGATCAATTTCCGAACGGTTGGTGTAAAGCAATTACTTTCGTTATTCACAGCATACCATGAACTGGAAAAGTCTATCCTCCGTCTTTGGAGTTAAAGTGAACCTAGACCAAAGTCTAGGTAGGCATGTTTGAGAAACTATACTCCCTAGATGAGAGTGTGGTTTGAACATGCTGAAAACCCACTCTGTTGAAGAGTGGGTCCTGTCATTCTTTTTATAAAATGAGAAGCTCGTTATTTCACTACATCTGAATGTTTCTTGTCCCAGCTGTTCACACCGTCATCCTCAATAATGGAGATAGCTGCGTCTGCGATGTCGGGATCGGTCATCAACTTCTCCTGAATACGGAACTTGATGTCATCTGCATCGGCAAGACTGAGTCCTTTGGTTAACTCAATCAGACCTTCCACATGATAATAACGACCTTCCTGAATGATACGCATCATCTGAATGTCAGCAACGTGCGTATCTGCCAGAATGGTCTGGGACACTTTGTCCTCAATATCCTGCGGAGCCGCTACTCCAATCAATCCGATCATATTATCATAACCGACACGGAAGGCTACAGCGATCATCAAACATCCAATAATCGTCGTTACAATACCATCAAGCAATGCAAAATTGGTTAAGGCAATGACCACGACGGAGATCAACGCTAGAAGGGCACCAAGTACAGCCACAACATCTTCGTAGAATACGAGACGGGTTGGCGGTGCAGCACGGCCTACATTTTTGATGGCAGCGGGGACCAGGGCAAATCCGGCGGCTTTGGGTGCGCGTGCTTCTTTGAGAATTTCCTTCATGGCTTTGATCAGAATCGCACCGTCGATCAGAATGTTCAAAACGAGCACACCGATGTTAATCCAGAGACCCCCGGAATGGCCGGCCGGATGCTGGAGCAGGTGGATACCCTCATGGATGGTTTCATAGGCCATAATCGTCACGACAATAACCGCGATCATGCAGAAAATGTTAATGACCCGTCCGAATCCGGTCGGGAAGCGGCGTGTAGGTTTTTTCTCGGAAAGCACACTTCCGACAAAAACAAACCCTTGGTTAATGGCATCAGCAAATGAATGCATCGCCGAAGCGAACATGGCACCACTGCCACTGAATAGGAAAGCTCCTCCTTTGCATACGGCAAGTACAGCATTACCTGCCATCGCTACGGCGGAGGATGTATTTCCCTTTTTGACGAGAGACATAAAGCTCTCAGACTTCGGTTGTTCAGCCACTTCGTATGTTCCTCCCAGATCAATGTGATGTGTAGAAAAGGTAGTCCTCATCTACATAGGTTGTGCATTTCCACTAAATGTTATTATAACCGCTTTGACATATCCCAGCATTATGCAAAAAAGGTCATATCATCATATGTATCTCAGTACTCAATGGCCTCCAAAGCACGTAAGTTCCGGTTGGATTGCTCCAAGAGTTCTGTAAACGTCCCGGCCACGTAGTATATAAAATCCGGATCGTGCACGTACATAATAATCTGCCCATATGTTCCTTGCTCTGTAGGATCAAAGTCGAACATCAGATACAGTGAGCCTCCTCCAAGCATGCCAAACGTAACCCATTTTTTTTGAAAAAGGTAGGGTTTGATTCGGGGATCAAGCTCACGGATCTCTTCTTCGGTATAATAATTATCCATGCGGTTCTCCACCAGCGTGGACTGCTCCTTTTGAATCTTTTCCAGGGATAACAGGTAAAATGGCTCGGATTCCCGTCCTTCCTCAAGGCTTGGGTACAAGACGTGAAAGGCATAACCGCTCCCATTTTTACGTTTATAAAACGCACGAAAATCAGCAGGCAATCGAATACCTTGTTCACGCTCGAATGCGTCGAGCTTCTCATCCGTTACGCCTTCAAACTCGCGATATGCCTCTAAGAGCTCCCGGTTTTCCTCATCCTGTACCTTTTCCTCTAGCAATTCATCCAATTCATCCATCAATTCATATATACGCTGTTCTGACATCCAAATCCCCTCCGTATGAGCTATTGAGATAACATGGTGAGTGATATGCGAGCAATCTGTGCCTGATTTCACCTCATATTATAGTTATAATCCGGAAAAGCACACAAGAAACCGGAGTCCTTGCTTACGTACTACAATGGTCCCATTATTCAAAGGCGGTTGTTGCATAATCAGCACACCTGGCTCCATCCCAAACCACTTTCTACAACCTTCATGAAAGTCGCTCCTAACAACAAATAAAGCGTGGTTTACAGGGACAATCCCTGTAACCCACGCTAATTATTTATCTACTATATAAGTAGTACTAACCTTTTATATAGTCCTCTTTAATCAAACTTCCAGCAGGACAAACTGAGGTTGCCATACTGATAGGCTTTGAACAGTAGTGAAGCCCGCTTGTTCTGATCTCCCGCACCCATGGCGAGTAACAGCGGTACAAAATGCTCCGGGGTAGGCACCGCGGCTGGAGCTGAAGGGGCCAGCTTGTCATAGGCAAAAAGGGACTCCGTATCCCAACTCACCAGCTTGTCATACAGCCAGTTGTCGAACTCTGATGCCCACGGGTCAACGCCGTTACTTTCCCAGTTCAATCGACGTAGATTGTGGACGGTTCCGCCGCTGCCAATGACAAGAATGTCTTGCTCACGCAAGGAAGCGAGCGCTTGTCCGACCTGATATTGCTGCTCACCTGTCAGATAGCGATTCACGGACAAGGCAATTACGGGAATATCCGCATCCGGGTAGAGCAGGCGCAGAACGACCCAAGCGCCGTGATCCAGGCCACGAACATCATCCGTTTGTACCGGAATCCCGGCTTCTGCAAATAAACGCTCCACTTCGGCAGTAGTCTCTGCCTGTCCTTGAGCCGGGTACTTGATCTGATACAGTTCAGGCTGGAAACCGCCGAAGTCATAAATGGTTTCGTAATTGGCTACCGAGGATACAAGCTGGGTTGTGGATTCCCAGTGAGCAGAGAACAATACGATTGCTTTGGGTTTCGGCAGTTCTTGTCCGAGTTTTTGCACAAACTCAGTATAGGCATTCTCCTCCAGTGCCAGTGATGGGGCACCGTGAGCAATAAACAGGGATGGCATCATTATGCATTCAGTCCTTTCGGGTCTTCGGCAGTCAGATTTGCATCCGTCCGAAGCCAGTGTTGGAATTGTTGGTATAGATCAGGGGTCACCTGGTGCCCACCGTTGTAAGGTACATATGTGACGTGATCGGTATGTTGACGGAAGAAATCGGCGTTATCTTCACCCAGTTGGAGCGGGAATAGATGATCTTGATCTCCATGCGAGATGAACACAGATAGCTCCGAATCGGGTTGCAGCGTGTACTCGTCTTTTACAAATTGCGGGATGTATCCACTCATGGCTACAATACCTTTAATTGCATCTCCCATCACCAGCGATAGGGTCATCGCCATAATGGCGCCCTGGCTGAATCCGGCGATATAACGCCGCGTAGGATCAATAGCATATTGGGCGGAAAGATCAACAATCAATTGTTGCAGTCCCAACACGGAGGCATCATATAATTCGCGGATGGGATTGCCAATGCTTTTGATCTGAAAATAAGCATAACCTCCACCCTGAACGATAGGCCCACGGATAGCGACAATAATAAAATCAGACTGCAGGGGCTCCATTAAACGAAGCATATCCTGTTCATCTGATCCCATGCCATGTAAGGAGAAAATTACGGGATAACGTTGATCTGGATTGTAATGAGACGGTAATCGGACTTCATGTATATAAGGAGAATTCATTGAAAACACCCACCTGATGAGGATTGAGTTAATATATCGCTCTGACAATAAAGTTTGCTAATATGAAATAAATATTCTTATTTATGAACAAAATTTATCATGGTTTGATTGTAGGGTCAATACTTTTTTTGTATGATGAATATATGTTATTTATAAGAAAAGTTAAAAACAGTTAATAGATAAGCGACTGCGAAGGATTCATATCTTATTCCCAAGGACGTGATCAGGATGTTAAAGCGTATCGTGCCTATTCTGAGGATATTTGATGAAAACAAGGCCAGAGAATTCTACCTTGAATATTTGGGGTTCCATTTGGATTGGGAACATCGATTTGAGCAAGATATGCCCTTATATATGCAGGTTTCGCTCGATTCTATCGTGATCCATCTGTCCGAACATCATGGAGATTGTACACCTGGAGCTGCCTTGCGTGTGGAGACGGATAACTTGGATGCCTTACATGGTGCACTGCGTCAGAAAGAGTACAAACATGCGAGGCCCGGTATAGAGGAGACGCCTTGGAATTCAAGGGAGTTGACCGTGACGGATCCGTTCGGCAATCGGATTATATTTGCTGAGGCACGCGCCGAATAAATCAATAGAAGGGGAGGGACGCGATATGGATATCGGCTTGGCTATTCGTACGATCCGTAAACAGAAACAGATTACCATCATGCAGATGTGCGAGGGAACCGGGTTGTCCAAAGGTTTTATCAGCAACGTGGAAAATAACAAAACGTCACCTTCCATTGCTACGCTTGAAAGTATTGCGGATTATCTGGAAGTGCCACTTCCCTATTTGCTGCTGACACCGGAGCAACGGATGAACGTGGTGCGTAAGAACGAGCGCAAGGAAACGACGGCGGGAAGCGGACAGATCAAAGTGCAGCAGCTTACAGCCAAAGGTGCGATGCGTATGTCCATTGTGGAGTTACCGCCAGGTGCTTCGACCGGGGTTAGCAAACATGCAGGAGAGGAGAGCCACCTGGTCTTGCAGGGCAAGATTCGTGCGGAGCAATGCGAAGATGTGGAAATTCTCGAAGCGGGTGATTCGTTTACCTGGAATGCCATCGTTCCCCACGAAGTGACCAATATCGGTGAAGAACCTGCGGTCGTACTGATTGCTGTGTCCAAGGAGTTGGGTTTGGATCATCTGTGGGATACATAAAGAGGAGGGAGCCTATGCCCCCTCCCACCTTTATCTATCTCATGCGGCCTATTGCGGATTGGTCGTCCAGATGCCTGCGGCTTTGACGAATACACGGTCGGACAGCTTGAGCGTTGCCAGTGCAAGTTCAGCTACATCTTCCGCTTGCATCATGCGATCTTCGTCCCCGATTTTCAGTCCTGCATTGGTCGCGAGTTCCGTATTCACTGTACTTGGTGTCAGCGCCGTTACACGAATGTTGGACTTGCGCACTTCCTGCATCAGAGATTCAGTCATGCCGAGTAGCGCAAACTTGGATGCACAGTATGCCGAACCTGTAGCGAATCCGCGCTCACCTGCAGTGGAAGCAATATTGATAATGCTGCCGCTACTTTCCTTGATCATGCTTGGAAGGACAGCACGTGTGACGTAATATGTACCCATAACGTTAACATGCAGAATGCGTTCCCATTCCTCTGGCTCCATTTCCAAGAACGAACCGAACTTCCCTATTCCTGCGTTATTGATGAGGATATCCACCGCACCGAGTTCCATCTCGATGGCTGCTACAGCGGCTTCAGCCTGCGTACGATCCGAGATGTCTGCTGCAGCACTGGTTACTTTCACGCCGTATTCCTGACTGAGGGACTGTTGAAGGGCCTCCAGATCGGAAGCGGTACGTGCAATAAGCCCGAGGTGCACCCCTTCTTTGGCAAGTGCTTCGGCGATGGCACGGCCGATACCTTTACCGGCACCCGTAATGATTGCTGTTTTATTTTTAAGTTCCATGTGGCTTATTCCTCCTTAGATTTTGGACTAGCATTTAATTATACTATATTACCCACAGTTCGGAAATTTGCTTCATCACTATTTGGTAATCTCGATGCTCCCGGAAGAGGTACGAGCTTTGATTAATTCCCGGCTCACCATTGGGGATTCAGGTACATCTACACTTCCGGAAGTAGCCTTAGCGTCATAGATTCCGTCAAAATCAGGTGCAACTTGAATGAAAATATCTCCTGATGTTCCAGACGCATTAATCGGGCCGGAATGGGACTGTTCAATATGAATACTACCCGAAGTGAATTGAACATCGGCTGCGCCGTTTAATTCAGTGATCTCAATATCTCCTGATTTAATCTCACTGTTTACATGACCTACTACCTGATCAGCAGTGAGACTTCCGGATGTCTGTTTCACGGTCATGTCTCCATCAATCATGGAAGCGTTAATGTCGCCAGAAGTTAGAACCAATTCAATATTGGGCGCCTTGATGTTTTCCAGACGTATGGAACCTGAGGTATTATTCAGCTCAAGCTGATTGGCATTTAGACCTGTCAGATCCCAGTCACTTGAAGAGGAGTCCAGCTTAACCTCATTTAATTGGTGTCCTTCAGGCAGGGCAACGGTTATTGTGGAGTCTTGATCATTCCAATACAGGGTGAAAAATTGCAAACGATCACGTTCTGTCTGAGACAGTTGGAATGTGCCGTTGGATAAGGTGGCTTGTTCGAAGCTTTTAACTACGGCAGGGTCCCATTTGCCATCCACTTCGATATAACCGTTCGAATCCGGGCTTACGACAAATTCAATATTCGCACTGAAATTAGCATTCATGATAATGTTCTGCAGTTCATCCTCTTTGAAATCCCATCGTTTGGAGTAGTTCTCCCGCTCATCTCCGAACTGAACTCCATAGATAGATGTTCCGAGCAAACCGATTCCAATACATATCACGGCCAAAGCAATCCATTTTTTGGTACTCATGCGGAAACATCTCCTTTCATCGTGTTTTTATTCCATCTAACGTATTGAAGAGTGACAATTTTGAAGGCTTTAAAAACGTACTTGGATGCGATGGCAAACAAAATGCCGACACCGAATGCGCCAATCGCAACGAAGATCTCTGCTTTATCGAGTTGGCTCAGGAATACGAAATCCACAACCGCTGCCACAGGAGCCAATACCAGCAAGGATAGGCTGGCAATAACAAGCCATACCGACCACATCATGAGACCAAGAGGAATGCCAAGAATCAGATTCAGGAATAACAGGCCGATGGCTGTGAAAAATTTGCGAGTGGCTCTGGTGCTGTTTCTAGGTGACCGCATTTCTTGATACGTTGGTGCATAGAACGCATCTGAACCCGGTGTATGGATGTCATACCGATCACCGAGTGCTTCCTTGGCGATCTCTTCCGGCTGTCCGAGTTCCCGAGCGATCTCTTCTTCCAGCCTGCCTTCTCGTAGTCCAAGCTCGAAATGTTGATCATAGTCGGCGAGCAACTCAGCCCGTTCGAATGGGTCCATCGGCCGTAGATGAACTTCCATGGCTTTCATAAATTGTTGTCTATTCATTAGGGGTTCCTTCCTCAATCAGATTTGCGACATTGCGCACAAATTCATTCCATTCTGTCGTCAGTGCCGTCATGTAGTCGCGACCTGTATCGGATAGTCGGTAATACTTGCGCGGCGGTCCTTCGCTTGATTCTTGCAGGTAGGTGGTGCAGTAACCGTCATTCACAAGCCGGCGAAGCAAGGGATACAGTGCACCTTCAGCAACTTCAATATGTTTGGAGACCGCCTGAGCCAGTTCGTAGCCATACCGATCCTGGCGGTTAATTAATACCAGGACGCACAGCTCCAATACTCCTTTTTTGAACTGGATGTTCACATTCACACAGGTTCCTCCTTAATAGCTTCATTTATCACTAGTGTGTATTGTTCAGTAGTGGTGGATTCATCATAGCATTCAGTACTGTTTAATGCAAGGTAGTGATTTTAAAATAGTTCCATGTCACGATTTACCCCATATCTATTTGTTTGATGTTGATGCGCAGCCGAAACAGTTTGTTTAGCTATAATTCAGCATACGCAAAAACCGGATCGGTTACTTCCGTCTGGAGGCGGATTCCGATCCGGTCTGTGAGATGAATTTTTGTATCTGCGGTTTACGTATTAACTCCTAAATGTCGGTTAATCCTGGGCGTCCAGAACTTTAAGGTCTTCCACAGCAGGGCCCTCAATGACATGGCCTGCATAATCGAAGCGGGAACCATGGCATGGGCAATCCCATGAACGCTCGCCCTCGTTCCATTCCACTTCGCACCCCAGATGGGTGCAGGTGGTATCCACTAGAAACAGCTTGCCACTAGTGTCCTTATAGGCGCCAGCCCGTTTGCCATTATGACGAACGACAGCTCCTTCGTCTTCGCCAATATCACTAACCTTTTTGTGCACAATGCCTACTTTACCAGAGATTAATTCCTTGGCTACATTGGCGTTCTCCACAATAAAGTTCTTCATGCCAGGATCTGCCTTGAATCTTGCTGGATCAAATACTTCAGCATGTGGATTATCACGTCCGGTGATGCGATCTGCGAGAATGTGACCGGCCATGGTACCCGTTGTCATACCCCATTTGGCAAATCCAGTCGCGACATAGACGCGTTCATGTCTTCCGGTAATCGGTCCGATGTAGGGCACCTTGTCAATGGAGATCAGATCTTGGGCTGACCAGCGATAAGGAATGTTGCGAATGCCAAATGTCTCCGCTGCGAACTGCTCCAGGCGTTCATAATGACCGAAGGTGCAGATGCCTTGTCCGGTTTTGTGATTTTCGCCGCCAAAAAGAATAAGTTCCTTTCCGTTATGTAAGACGGTACGCAAGGAGCGGTACGGTTTATCGTCCGAGATGTACATACCGCCATCATAGGGTTTCTCCGGTTCGACTAATACGGCGTAGGATCGTTCCGCGTGTAATCGCGTGAAATAAAATCCGGGATCATAGACGGGGAAATGAGAAGCCACGACAACATGTTCCGCGGTTACGGATGGGCCATCGCCATAGGTTCGTACATGCAGTGAAGCGTCTTCCTCTACATCCGTAACTGTCGTATGCTCGTAGATCTGTACCCCTTGTTTCACAGCTGAATCGAGCAAGTAGTGAAGATAGGCCAGCGGATCAAATCGTGCCTGACCCGGCATGCGAATGCCTGCTCTGGCGGGAACTGGAATGGGAAGGGGATCGACCCAATCACCAGGAATATTGAGTTTGCCATACGCGGTCAGCTCGATCTCCAGTTTTTTAATGTTTTCCTCTGATTGAATGTAGACGTAGGCATCTTCCTCTGCCCACTGGCAATCAATCTGTTTTTCCTTCACCAGATTGCGCATCCACTTCGCGGCATCGGCATTACCTTCATAGTACATCCGAGCCTGTTCTTGTCCGAAATGATGCATAATTTCATCAAATATGACACCATGCTGGGCAGATACCTTGGCCGTGGTATGGCCGGTCGTACCATCCAGTACTTTTCCGGCCTCCAGCACGACCACACGCATATCCGTCTGCGCCAGCAAATAGGCTGTAGTAATGCCGGCAATACCTGCACCGATAATGGCCACATCAGCGGTAATATCTTCTGTCAGTTTCGGATAGCTATCGAATTCATGCGTCGCACGCCACAGTGATTCCGGGACCGGGGGCAAACCCGTCTTGGGCTGCTGGTTGTCGCTCATTTTTCTTCCTCCTTGATTATCTTCAATCTATCGAATGGGATATTGTTCATCACAAGTCGTAATACTCTTATTCATGATTGCCAGACTGTTCCAGAAAAAAACGATACGATTCAGATTTTGCAGGGGGATGTTCACAATTTCCTGCACAGAACCTCTGTTTTTTTTGTTAAACATGCTATATGATAGAATTACCGAAATCGTTTTAGATTTTGAAAAGGAGATAGAGTTTTACACTTGTAAACGTTGATTATAAAAGGATTAATCGATCCATCGGAAGAACGAATTCATCCGAATTAACCCCCGTTTTTTCATAAGATATGTATTCGCTATCATTTCAATCAACTACCGATCACCAAAGGAGATTCCATATGACGACCAACCAAACGAAATATCCGTTTCAAGATACAGCACTAGAGTTAGACACCCGTGTGAAGGACCTTGTATCCCGCTTGACTGAAGATGAAAAAATTGAATCCATGCTGCAATATCAGCCAGCAGTAGATCGCTTGGGTGTGCCTGCATACAAACACGGAACAGAAGCGGCCCACGGCTTGGCCTGGCTTGGAGAAGCAACATCTTTCCCACAACCGGTGGGGCTAGCCTGCACATGGGATGCAGATCTGATGAAGGAGATCGGCTCCGTGCTCGGAGACGAGGCACGTGTATTTTATAAACGCAATCCGGCAGTGAACGGTCTTACGTTGTGGGCACCTACAGTGGATATGGAACGTGACCCGCGCTGGGGACGGAATGAAGAAGCTTATGGTGAAGACCCGGAACTGACAGCCGAGCTGACGACAGCATTGGTCAAAGGGATTCAGGGCGACCATCCCAAGTATTACAAAGCGGTAGCTACCTTGAAGCATTTTCTTGCAAACAATAACGAAGTCGATCGTGGAAGCGGTTCGTCCAGCATTGATCCGCGCAACATGCGTGAATATTATCTGAAAGCGTTTGAGAAGCCATTTAAGGAAGGCGGCGCACAGTCCATGATGACGGCGTACAACTCCATTAACGGTACACCAGCGTTGTTGCATCCTTTTGTAAACGAGATTGTCAAAGGCGAATGGGGCATGGATGGTTTCATTGTTAGTGACGCAGGCGATGTGATGGGCATCAAGAACGATCATAAATACTATGATTCCCATACACCGGGTACGGTCGAGTCCGTGAAAGCCGGAATTGACAGCATCACCGATGATGCTGATCTGTCCAAGCAGGCGCTGCGTGAAGGATTGGAACAAGGTACACTCACGATGGATGACATCGACAAAGCATTGTTTAATACGTTCCGTGTGCGTTTCCGTCTGGGCGAGTTCGATCCGGAAGAGGGTAATCCTTACGCTGCTATTGGTGAAGAGTCCATGATGACGGAGAAAGCAAAAGAACTGTCGCTCAGAGCCGCGAGAGAACAAGTGGTACTGCTCAAGAATGACAAAGGCACACTCCCGTTGGACAAAACAAAAGCAGGTAAAGTGGCTGTCATTGGTCAATTGGGAGGAACCGTCTATCGTGACTGGTATGCAGGCACCATGCCGTATAACGTATCTCCGCTTGAAGCAATCCGTGGTAAAGTAGGCAGCGATAAAGTAGCGTTCAAGGATGGAAATGACCGCATTACGTTAACTTCCGTAGCCAATGGGAAGAAGATTGGACTGGCGGCTGGTGAGAAGTCATCTGTTATTGCTTCGGGAAAAGCGGAGACGTTTATGGTGTCCGACTGGGGCTTCGGAAGTTATACCTTGCAGGCGGAAAGCAACGGCAAATATCTGACCACAGATGAAGAGACCGTAACGGCTTCCGCAGATGAAGTGTACGGCTGGTTCGTGAAGGAAGTATTCCACCTGTTGCCACAAGAGGACGGCAGTGTAGGTCTGACCACTTGGAATGGCAAAACGGTGACTGCACCTAATGGTGGAAACGATGCATTTGCGGTGTCCGAAGAACTGAAAACCTTCGGTGCCACAGAGACGTTCAAGCAGGATATTATTGTGAATGGACTTGAGGAAGCAGTAGCAGCTGCCAAGGCTGCGGAAACGGCAATTGTCTTTGTGGGTAATAATCCGCTTGTAAATGGTAAAGAAGAGATCGATCGTCCAAGTCTGGATCTGGCCGAATCCCAGCAACGTCTGGTTGAGGCGGTCTATGCCGCGAACCCGAATACGGTTGTGGTCATCGTGGGTAGCTATCCATTCACATCGAATTGGGTTCAGGAGAACATCCCGGCGGTATTGTACACTTCACACGCAGGACAGGAACTGGGTAACGCAGTAGCAGACGTACTCTATGGCGACTATGCGCCAGCAGGCCGTTTGAACATGACATGGGTACAATCAGCAGATCAACTGACCGACATTAAGGATTACGATATCATTCAATCCGGTCGGACATATCAATATTTTGAAGGTAATGTATTGTACCCGTTTGGACATGGTCTGACGTATGCAACGTTTAAATACAGCAATTTGGAACTTAGCCCAACTCAAGTGGGTACAGAGGGCAGCGTTACGGTAACTGTAGATGTAACCAATACGGGTTCAATTGCCAGTGATGAGGTTGTACAGTTGTACGTTCGTGCAGGCAAATCCCGGGTGAAACGTCCACTCAAAACGTTAAAAGGATTCCGTCGTCTTCATATCGAAGCGGGAGCTACAGCAAAAGTCAGCTTCACCTTGCCTGTTCAGGAACTGGCCATCTGGGATGTAACTCGTGATCGGTATGTCGTGGAAAGTGGAACTTACTCTATTATGGTTGCCAAGTCATCCTCCGATGTTCAGCTGGTTGCAGACTTGACGGTAGAAGGAGAGACAATCCCTGCTCGTAATCTGGCTGTGGCTACTCGTGCCGAGAATTATGATGCTTACCTGGGTGTTGATCTGGATGAGAGCAAAGAGGGCGGAAGTGCTGTCCATGTAGTTGGAGAGCAGGGATGGATTGCCTTCAAGGATGCCGATCTGGGTAGTGGGGCAGCAGCAATTGAAGCTCGTGTATCCGCAGAACAAGCAGGCGCTGTATTGGAAGTGCGATTCGGTTCACCAGAAGGTACGCTCGCAGGACGTGCGGAACTGGCGCAAGGTGAAGCTCAGCAGTGGTCTACCGTTAAGGCTGAACTCACAGATGTAGCAGGTGCGCAGGATGTATACATTGTGCTGTCCGCAGGCATACGCATCAGTCACTTCGAGATTCGCTAATTCAAACAACAAGAAAAAGCCTCCGAATGCATTCGGAGGCTTTTTCTTGTTGTTTGATGAGCATTTGCATAAATCCCCTGAGCGGTAGGATTCGAATTATGCAAAATGCTGTGATATGAATCGTGTTTTTATTTTCCGTCAAACGAAATCATTTTTTGTACAAATTGCTTCAATTGTTTGTTGGTTTCATTCAATTGTTCAATTGTGCTCATGAAATTGTTTACGAGTTCAGCCTGCTCTTGGGAGCTTGCAGTAATCTCACCGAGTTCATTCTCCATGCCCTGAATGGATTGCCGGACCGAGAGAAGAGAGTCCTCAATACGGGCCGTCGCTTCCTTGGTATCGACAGACAGTTTGCGAATTTCTTTGGCAACAACGCCGAAACCTGCACCGGCTTCCCCTACACGTGCAGCTTCTATAGCTGCATTCAAGCCGAGCAGATTGGTCTGTTCGGAGATTTCACGAATGAAGCTGGCGACTTGAGTTACATTGCCTGATTTCTGTACGGCCTGTTTGGAGTTGTTCCGGATCTCTTCGGTTGTGGCACTGAGTTCCTCGGAGTGTGCGGCTACGTGCTGTACACTGTCAATTAACTGGTTGGTCAGATTTTCGGTAGCATCCATGAGTTGTTGCAGTTGCTCCTGGTCATCCATACTGTAGAGCAGGTTAAACAGGGCGATGACTTCACCTTGTTCATTTTTGATTGGAATAAAAGCCACGTCAAAAGGAATGCCGAATAAATCTTTAGGGTAGTGATCGAATCGTTTGACTGTACCCCCGTTCAGATCTGCAAAATTTCGATTTCCATCCAACAGAGGGTCTCCGGGTTGATAATTCAGTTGTTTTAACGATTCCCCTGCTGAGAAATATAGGAATTTCTCATGATCAATAATGGACAGGGTTACATCCTGACGGATGGTGTCTCGAAAGAACGGCATACATGTAATTAATGCTTGAACAATATCCATATTAAAGGTTAATCCTCCTTGGCTACCTTATGTAAACGGTTAAATTTTAAAATGCTAAATTACTAACTACCTATATAATATATCGTCATGCAATAGAGAAGAAAATAGAGAGAATGGATAAAACTTATTTCTTTAAAAAAAGGCGGCTATACGCCAAAAAGACACGAGTCCGCGGGGACCCATGCCTTGCTAGCTGGTGAAGGGGAATAAAATCAATGTTATAGCATACTGATCTGTATTGTAACGATGGTCTGAGAGGCTATTGTCGCACGGACATCAATCAAACGCTGATTCCGGCTGCCGCGGAAGGGCAGGGAGACATCACGTTCAGCTTCAACATATCGTCCGTCGATAATGACGTCGCATAACCGGGCAAGCTCCGCTCTCACAGGGTCGGTGACCAGCTCTTCATATTCGAATCCCGTGTAAGCCCACACCGTCAGATCAGGACGTGCAGCGCGAAGCTGCTGAACCCAGGACGTACATTCTGCTGCCGAGAAAAAGGGATCACCACCACACAGCGTAACGCCATCCAGCAAGGGATGGGTCGTCACTTCATGCAGAATCTGCTGCTGCCGCTCCTCTGTAAAGGGCTCACCCGCTCGAAAGCTCCATGAATCCGGACTGAAGCAGCCCGGACAGGCGTGACGACATCCGCTGATGAACAACACGGCGCGCAGGCCTGTCCCTTCATTCACCGATTCCGGGATGTAACCATACAGATTCACCGGTGCTTCACCCGATCCCGCACTTCGGCCTGCTTCGCAGCATTGAAGCGTACTTTGTAATCTCCGGTCAGATAACCCGTTACGCGGCGCAAACGCTGGAAGTGGACATGGTTCTCGTGGGCTTCGCAGCCTGGACATACATCCCCGATGACCCCTTCATAACCACATGCAGGGCAGCGATCAATTGGGTGATTAATGGAGAAATATCCGATATCCTGTGCCAGTGCATATTGCACGATCCGCAGGAAAGCTGCGGTGTTGGCTCGAACGTTCCCGTCAAGCTCCACATAGGAGATTGCACCCGCATTGCATAACGTATGGAACGGGGCCTCCAGTTCAATCTTCCGATAAGCCGGAAGGGTATGATAGACCGGGATATGGAATGAATTCGTATAATACTCCCGATCATTAACTCCAGGAATGAGGCCATAACGCTCTCTGTCGATCTTCGTGAATTTGCCGGACAACCCTTCAGCAGGTGTGGCAAACAGTGTGATGTTCAGGTTATGCTGCTCGCTCATCCGATCACAGAACTCTCGCATGGTCCGAATAATGTTCAGCGCTTCGCGATGTACATGAGTGTCCTGCCCATGATGACGCCCATAGAGAGCTGTCATACATTCAGCGAGACCGATAAAACCAAGGGATAACGTGCCGTGTTTCAGCAGATTCGCAACGGGTTCATTGGGAGCGAGCTGCTCTCCACCTTCCCATACACCCTCCCGCATCATGAAATCGGATGCTTTGGCAGGTTGCGTGGTCTGGATTCGGTAGCGATGTAACAGACCGTTAGCAGCATTATGCATCACGGATTCCAGTGCGGTGTAGAATCCTGCCCGATCCGCAACGGCTCTGCTGCCTTGGCAGATGCCAAACCGGATGCCGAGCTTAACCAGGTTAATGGTGTTGAAGGACAGATTCCCCTTACCACTCTGACGATTGCGTCCAAACCGATCAGCCAGTGTACGTGTACGGCATCCCATGGTGGCGATGATCGTATCCGGATCTTCCGGATGATAGAAGGGCAGATTGAAGGAGGCATCCACATTGACAAAGTTGGGATACATCCGCCGGGATGAACAGGTGACTGCGAGGCGGAACAAATCATAGTTCGGCTCGCCTTGAGCCTGATTGATCCCCTGTTTACATTGGAAAATATGTTGAGGGAACACGGGAGTCTCCCCGTTACCCAGACCGCGGATGGTTGCTTCGAGCAACGAGCGTGATACCAACCGACCTTCCGCTGATGTACATAATCCATAGTTCAGTGAAGTAAATGGAATCTGACCACCTGCCCGGCTGCTCATTGTATTCAGGTTATGAATCAGTGATTCAGCAGCTTGTCCTGTCTCCAGTTCAGTCTCTTCATAGGCGAAAGCATATGCGCGCGGGCACTGATTCTTCGCTTCGATACTGTCCAGATAAAGCTGTTCATCCCCGATCAGGACATTCTCACCGAAGAGACGTTGGCCTTTGCGGTAATGTTTGCGGAACGATCGCTGTACATAGGGAGCCAGGTCCCAGTCAATCTTGTTGGCTGACACACCGCCGTATTGACTGTTCTGTTGGGACTGGAAGATGATCGCAACCAAGGCCATGGCAGACATGATTGTCTGAGGTGTGCGAACCGATCCGTTACCTGTATTGAAACCTGCAGCCAGAAGACGGTCAAACGGGATAAAGATGCAGTTGGTCGTTCCAAGTGCATACTGATCCAGATCGTGCACGTACAGATCCCCGTTCTCCACAGCTTGAGCAAGCTCTTCCGGCAACACATGACGCAGAGCATGCCACTTGGCGGTCTCCGAACCGAGCCTGCTCATCTTGCCGCTGAAGGAGTCTCCGTTCAGATTGGCATTTTCCCTCAGCGTATCGGCGTCTTCTGCGCCAATAATTCGTCTTCCCAGGTCGGATAATAGATCGGATGCCGGTGGAGTGGCATACTCAAGCATGTTCATGTAAGGTTCCTCCTAAAATGATTTTGGTTATCATTCAATTCACGTTAAATACTATATGTAGATTCGTATTATCCATTTATAAACTATATGTGGTTTTTTGGGTGTGATAATGGTCACACAACTTACTGGGCAAAGTGGACTTTCCTTTAATTGCTGTGGATAAAGGTTCCCAAAGTCTGAGCGGAAGCGTATAATTTCTAGTTATTCTGCAAGTATAATATCCGAAGTCGGACAAGATGGACTTTGATCAATCTGAAAAGGCGATTTGCCATAATTTTTCGTTTGTTCAACCATCCGTTTAAGACCTGTTTTTGACCGCAAATGGGCAACAAGTAGGAAGTATGATTCTCTTATACAGCTACGGTGTTAATCATATAAGTATAGATTGTGACAGCTATTCGGATTTTTGATGAACCCTTGTACGTGATTAAACAATATGATCTACAGATTTGATAGTGCAGCTAAGACAAGAGGGGTGGATCATGGGGACGGCAGAAGGCATTACGAGAGGCTTCCATGAAGATATAAAGGAAGCTGCGGCCCATATTGTAGACGTATTAAGTGGTATATTGAAGGTCAATACCATCTTTGTTGCTACGAATGACGGTTTGACGAATGTCATTCTGGAGGCATTCAATCGCAAGGAAGAATTGATTGTAAAAGGTAGCGAACTTCCATTTGAAGATTCTTACTGCAGCTTGGTATTAAGAGATAGACATGAAAACCTTACCATCCAGGATAGGATACATCTCCTGGTTCCCTATGGCATGCATATTGAACTGCATGAAGCGGAAGCCTTTGATGCTGTTCTGACGAAGCCGGTCAGACAACTGATCTGTTGAATGCATTGAGTATTACGCTGCCTTAAATGAGCAGATAGATGAAGGAATATCTTAATTGGCGCACCTGCTATAGGTGCGCTTCTTTGGTTTCTGCTTTTGAATTTTCCATTTTCTGAGCCTAAGCCCTTTTATTCCGAGCTGGTTACGTTACAATAGAATGTGAACTTCATCTTTATAACCAATAGAGGAGGATATGCAATCAATGGATTATCGTAGATTAGGTGGAAGCGGACTGAAAGTAAGCGAGATCAGTCTGGGAAGCTGGCTGACGTACGGAGGGTATGTGGAACGTGAAAATGCGGTGAAATCAATTGAAACTGCATTCGATGAAGGCATTAACTTTTTTGACACAGCCAACGTATACGAACGGGGTGCAGCAGAAGAACTGCTTGGGCAGACGCTTAAAGCCTACTCCCGTGACTCCTATGTACTTGCAACCAAAGTATTTGGCAAAATGGGTGATGGTCCGAATGACCAGGGGTTGTCTCGCAAACATATCATGGAGCAATGTGAAGCCAGCTTGAAGCGCCTAGGCGCTGAATATGTGGATATCTATTACTGCCACCGTTATCATACAGAAACACCGATCGAAGAAACACTGCGCGCGCTTGATGACCTGGTGCGTCAGGGCAAAGTATTGTATGTTGGCGTCAGCCAGTGGACTGCGGCTCAGATGGAAGCTGCTTTGGGTACAGCAGACCGCCTGCTCTTGGATCATATCGTGGTCAATCAGCCGGTGTATAACATGTTCGACCGATATATCGAAAATGAGATTATTCCGCTGGGTGAGCGCAAAGGCATCGGACAAGTCGTATACTCCCCGCTTGCTCAAGGTCTATTGACTGGGAAATATACGTCCATTTCCGATATTCCGGAGAACAGCCGTGCTGCCAAGCTGGGCTGGGACGAAGGAAAGATCAATGCAGATCGCATCGGAAAAGTTCGTCAACTGATGGAGGTGGCGGACAAGCTGGATCTGAAGGTTGGTCAACTGGCCCTGGCGTGGATTCTGCGCCAGAACAACGTATCCAGTGCACTTGTAGGGGCGAGTCGTCCCGAGCAGGTAAAAGAGAATGCAGCTGCATCCGGCGTGAAGCTGGATGCTGCCATTGTCGAGGAGATTGAGCGTATACTTGCTTAATCTCCTGACAGCACACAAGCTCGGATGATATAAAATAATCCATAAGCAAAGGGATGTCCTGTACGCCTGAATGGCGAACGTGACATCCCTTTTTGTTAAGTGGAGCATGAAAGGTTATAACCTTCTTTAAAACGTAAGAGGCAGAGAGCGAAGTGGTAAGGCACATACGCGGTTACGCCCTGTATTCTTAGCTTCATATAGTGCACGGTCAGCCTGTTCGAAGAAGTCGTTATCATCGTGGTCATCACAATGATCCGGATATACGGCTACACCGATGGAGATGGTTAGACGTATCGTGTACCCGTCAGGCAGGGCAAATTGATATTTCTCTACCCCTTGCCGGATCGATTCGGCAATAGCCATGGCCTGTCGGTGTCCACAATCGAGCAAGAGAATGGCGAATTCTTCACCACCGTTTCGAGACACGATATCAGTGGAACGCGCATGCTCAACGAACAGTTGTCCGAGCTGCTTCAGAACCGCATCTCCGGCGGAATGACCGAAGGTGTCGTTTACCTTTTTGAATCGGTCAATATCGATGGCAAGCAAGGACAGCTTTTGTTGGTATTCCCGCGCATGCTGAAGCTCTGATTGAAGTGATTTTTCGAACTGTCTTCGATTGCTCAGGTTGGTAAGATGGTCGGTAGATGCTCTTCTCTCCAAAAGAAATAACATTTCATTCGATTTATTAATAAATTCTGCGATGAAATAGATAAAGATCCCACCGACAAAGGAAATCGTCATCTGTAACGGATATACCTTCATTAATGAATTCATGCTGTCCGTGTTCAGCATAAGGATGATAAAGATCAAGGTCATGCCCAACAGATTCATCGTAATAATTTTGGTCAATCTGGACCAGGAAGCATAAGCGAAATACACACCGGACAGCCCGATCAAAGTCATAACAAAACCTGCATCAATGGCAGAGGAAGATATGCCAAACATCAGAATACGAAGCATCGAGATAACGAGCCCCGCAACGACCGAAGCCAGTCCTCCAAGATATACCGCTGCGGTAACGATGGCCAGATGCCGTAGATCTACAATAGTACTTTCGTTCAGAGGGAAGGAATAGTTCATGAGTACTGTGCCATATATGCCGAATAATAAGCCGCCGATCATCTGAACACGTAGCGAGGGAAAAGGCAATCGGATACTATAGAACTTGGCGATGATTCCGGACACATACATAAACGTAATCATGACACAGATATTAATGAAAAAAGTGCTAAACAACCGACATTCCCCCTTTTTACGCACATCCCTATATTTTATCTGAAAAATGGTGCTGTAGCGAACCATATTATCCCAAATTTTTGAGGGGATTGCTGGGAAACTTGTTTTTAATTCCATACCCGGGTTGTTGGCGTGGATATTGACTTGATTATACAATGAGATTTATACTTAATCTAAATCAAAATTCATCCCCTTTAACTGGGAAGACTATTGTAAGTAGAAGATCAGCGTCTGATTTCATATAAAATGCATTAATGATAAAGGAGAAATGGTTGTGAGAACTTTAAATCTGACGATACAACGGCAAGCAGTATACGATGTGGTGCGCCATTCGGAAGATCACCCGACAGCTGCTGAAGTAATGAATCGACTCGTGGAACAAGGATATAACCTGGCCTATGGTACGGTATATAATTCCCTTCGTTATCTGACGGACAAAGAATTGATACGGGAGCTTAAACTCGGAGAGACAGCAAGCCGATATGATGCCCGCATGGATGATCACCAGCACATTATGTGTGAAGTGTGCGGCAAAGTGGACGAGGTAATGACGGAGGTTCCTCCACAATGGATGAAACAGGTAGCTGAAGAAACCGGATATGCAATCGACCATGCTCATGTGGTCTTTGGAGGTGTCTGCGGGGAATGCAGAAACAAACGGATCAAGTAAAAATAAAGCTGCCTGGCCGCCGTTTACCCATTCGGGTTAAACCCGCCTTGTCCGATTCAACACCTCTTGTGGACAATTGTCCTGTTACACGACGTGTTATTCTGATCAGCCCGATGCCTGGGCAGGTACACGAACTGGTTAAGGCCTTGACGGATAGTTGCTTCGATGTGCTGGTCTTTCACCGCTGGGAACCGGATCTGCATGAACGCCTTGTCTTCGATCTGTTGATCTATGATCTGTCGGTTGCCGGAACCATCGATGCATTCGCTGGGATCAGCAGCCGATTGAACCGGGAGGCAGAACACACAACGCCATGTCTGTATCTGGTCGGCGAGAAGATGATCGGCAGCGCGAGTGGACCGATGCTTCAGGAAGAGTTGTTGGTGTGGCCTGCACGTCCGCAGGAAGCTCTTTACCGGGTGCAACGTATGATTGGCAACAGTCCTGCTATGCCCAAACGTGGATTTTTGCCTGAGGAAGGGCAGCGTATCGGATTCAAGGATCTATGGCTGGATCGTGAACGGATGAGTGTGCAGCGCGACAATAACCGGATTCATCTGACCAAGACCGAGTATGATCTGTTGCTCAAGCTGATTGATGCCAAAGGTGCAGTCATTTCCCGTGAGGAGATGCTCAGCGATATCTGGGAGACAGATTTTACGGGTGGAAGTAATGTGGTCGATGTTCATATCAAAAGTTTGCGCAAAAAATTGGGCGATAACGCGTCTTCGCCGCAATATATCGTAACAGTAAGAGGAGTGGGCTACCGCCTGGCGGATTAGTCCGCTTTTTTTTATATCTATCGCTCACGTATGTTCATACGTCATTCATGATTGGATCAAGAACCTCATCGTAATCTCATGTGAACCTCATGCAACAGATGAATGGGACATGTTAGAATCAATTTAACAGTTAGATCAAGTCTAAATGTATATTTAAACCGAAGCCGAATATGATTTTAATAGTGGATATATAGCAGGCGTGAGACCCATTAGAGGAGGACGACATGATGACAGAACGTATGACAACCAATCAAGGTGCACCTGTAGGTGATAATCAGAATTCCCGCACAGCAGGCAGAAGAGGACCGACACTGCTTGAAGACTACCATCTTATTGAGAAAATGGCCCACTTTGACCGTGAACGTATTCCCGAAAGAGTTGTACATGCGAGAGGTGCCGGAGCCCACGGCGTATTCACACTGGAGCAGAGTATGAAGGCTTTTACAACAGCGGACTTCCTGCAAGATCCAGGTACGGAGACCGATGTTCTGGTTCGTTTTTCGACCGTTATTCACGGTACGGGATCACCAGAGACTGCACGAGATCCGCGTGGATTTGCCGTCAAATTCTACACGCGCGAAGGCAACTATGATATCGTAGGCAACCATCTCCCCGTCTTCTTCATTCGTGATGCCATGAAGTTCCCTGACATGGTTCACTCCCTGAAGCCAGCTCCAGATACCAACATTCAGGACCCAGCTCGCTATTGGGACTTTATGACCCTCTCGCCGGAATCAACCCACATGATGACCTGGTTGTTCTCTGACCTGGGTACACCGGCGAATTATCGGGAGATGGATGGATTCGGCGTACATGCTTTCAAATGGATCAATGCACAGGGCCAGGTCCACTATGTGAAGTATAAGTGGGAGTCTGCACAAGGGGTTCGAGGCTTCTCTCGTCAGGAAGCTGCCGAGGTACAGGGCCAGGACTTTAACCATGCTACCCGTGACCTGCGTGAACATATCAAAAACGGGCAATACCCGCAGTGGAAGCTTCAGGTACAGCTGTTGAAGCCTGAACAGATGGATGATTTTGCTTTTGATCCACTCGACCCAACCAAAACATGGCCTGAAGATGTATTACCGTTCCAAACGGTGGGAACCATGACCTTGAACCGGAATCCGCAAAACTTCTTTGCTGAAGTGGAGCAGGCTGCCTTTTCTCCTAGTGCGCTGGTACCTGGAATTGAGCCTTCCGAAGACAAATTGCTGCAAGGACGCTTATTCTCTTATCCAGATACACAGCGTCACCGGCTTGGAACAAACTATTTGCAAATTCCGGTGAATTGCCCGTACGCACCCGTTCGTAATCATCAGCGTGATGGACTCATGAATGTGAATCAGGACCCATCTCCGGTGAACTATGAACCCAACAGTTCCGGGAACAGCCCGCAGGAAGATCCGGCATACCGGGACAGTCAGGTTCCATTGCAAGGGCACGTTACACGCGAGAAAATTGAGAAAACGGATGATTATACGCAGGCAGGGGAGCTTTTCCGTTCATTTACTCCTGTAGAGCAGCAGCACTTGCTGGATAATCTGATCAATGACCTTAAGGGGGTATCTGTTGATATTCAAATGCGTGCCCTGTGCCATTTCTTCCGGGCAGATGGACAGCTTGGCGGTCGTTTGGCTCATGGACTTGGCGTGGATATTTCTGCACATATGCCGTCACAGGATGGAAAATAAAACAGAGTTTGACTATATAGTCAGAACATAATATCAACTGATATTCGGTGAAGACCGGGCAAACCGTGAACGTGCGGAATTTCCCGGTCTTTCGCTTTTTTTTTGGTGAAATGGAAAACAAATTTACAAATCATTTACATAAAATAGCTGACATAGAGGTTGACTTCTCATTTGATGGCACTACAATGGGTAGTGTGAGGGGTGTCAGAATATGAGAATACACAATTTCAAAGTGGGTGAGCGGGGGCTCAACCGATTTTTCGGTCCGCTGGAGGCCAAGATCATGGACATTTTATGGGCACGTCCTGGCAGCAGCATCCGTGAAGTGCAGACCGCACTTGAACAAGATAAAGACGTCAATTTTAATACAGTTATGACCGTGATGAACCGACTCGTAGACAAAGGATTGCTTGGCAAGTCTCAAAAGGGCAGAACATCTTTGTACCAACCGGTACAGAGCAAGGAGGAGTTTATGAACGACCAATCCAAGGAACTGTCACATGAGTTGGTGGATGAATTCGGAGCGCTGGCATTGAATCATATGCTGGATGCCCTGGATGAAGCAGATGCGGGTCTGATTGAACGCCTGGAACAGAAGATCAAGCAGTGGAAAAAGGATAGTGATTAAGATGTGGAAGGCCCGCTCGAAGCTGTTGTTTACCGTCGGGTTTGGCATTCCGTTACTCGTGTTCGTGCAGATGTTCATGTACGCGATGTACAAGATTTTTGGCTGGGATATCCCGTTTAATCTGCTCTGGCTCTGCAATCATTGGATGAGCCGACTGGGCTGGTTATCCGTGGGGCATTTTCTGCTCGCACTCGTCTTGCTGACATTCACCGGAACAGGCTGGTTACTTACGGTTCGCATGATGAAAACCAGGGCAGCCGTACGTAAACTCCGCTCCATGGAGGTTCGAGCATTGTCCCGCGAACTGGAGTTCAGGTATCACCATCTCGGACAGCCCGGATTCATTGTGGTGGACAAGCCATCTCCGGTTGCATTTACAATTGGTTTATGGAGACCTTGCATTGTACTCTCCACAGGACTTCTGACGATGCTGGATGCAGAGGAGGAGACTGCAGTGGTGTACCACGAAGTCCATCATCTGCGGCACCGTGACCCACTGAAGACGACACTGCTATCGGTATTTGCAATTATGATGCCGTATATACCCGTATTGAAGCATACGTCGAAACATTACAATATCGTTAGAGAGATTCTGGCGGACAATGAGGCCATTGAGCGTACAGGAAATGTGGCAGGTATCGGCAGTGCTTTGCTCAAGCTGCTCCGGGCTTGTCCTGAACCTTGGGGAGCAAAAGAACTGACTGTACAATCGTCATTTGCGGATACGTCGGTAAATGTCCGAATTTCGCGTCTGCTGGACCCGGAACAGGACGTCACGCTGAGATTGCCACGTTATGCTGTTCTGATGTCGGCTACCGTTTTTCTGTTGCTGTCTATCTTGTTTGTTTGGTCCATTGGATAAATCAACTTGGCTAAAACGTGAGGTCGAGTATAACACTAGGAAGGAAGATGAACATGAATAATAAAAGTGTAGAGATTGGATTACTTTTCTCAAGGATTATGATCGGTTTGATCTTTGTATTGCACGGCTGGAGTAAATTCGAAGGTGGAATCAGTGGTACAGTAGGTTTCTTCGAAAGTATCGGTATTCCCGGATTTCTTGCATCGGTTGTAGCCATCATTGAGTTGGTAGGTGGTGCGGCGATGATTCTGGGTCTGGGAACACGCGTGTTTGCAGCCCTGTTTGTCATCGTGATGGTTGGAGTTCTGTTTACAGCCAAAATGGGTGAGCCGTTCCTGAGTGGTACCGAGTTAGATTACCTGCTGCTGGCTGGTTCCCTGACACTGCTCTTCACAGGAAGCCGCTTCCTGGCTGTGGATTATCTTATCTCCAGACAGGGGAACGCTCGCCAAAATGTGAGTGCTTGAATCCAATAACCATTGCTTAAAGAATATTGAAGTGCGGGATTAATCCTGCAACGAGGCTTTCTATTGGCCAGCCCGGTTCCGAAGCTGTATTCACGAACCGGGCTGATCGGTGGGAGCTTTTTGGTTTGGACGACAAGCCTATGGTTTGATACAATGAGAATAAGTATGCTACTAAGAAAAAATAAGGAGGATGCATTTTATGATTAACGTCATTCCATCCGATGCCCGCTCCAGCTTTGATCGAGGCTGGCTTCGTGGCAGTCACAGCTTTTCCTTTGGAGAATACCAAGACCCGGATAATACCTCGTTTGGACCAATGCGGGTAGCGAACGACGATGTGATCGCGCCTGGCCGCGGTTTTGGGGCTCACCCGCATAGTGACATGGAGATTGTATCCATCGTACTGAACGGCAAGTTGCGACATGAAGATAACCTGGGTAATGTAGCCGTTACAGGCTTTGGTGGTATTCAGCGAATGTCAGCAGGCAGTGGCATGATTCATACCGAGCATAATGCATCCGATACCGAAGAGGTACGTTTGCTACAGCTCTGGTTCATGCCGCATACAAAAGGATTGCAACCCTCCTATGAAACCACATCATTTGATCCAGCCGCACTGGCAGGAGCACTCGTGCCTATTGTATCCCCAGATGGGGGACCAAGAGTTGCGACTATTCATCAGGATATGACAATCTACCTTGGCCGACTAGCCAAAGACGAAACGTTAACCTTTAATCAGGATACGGGCCGCCGGATGTACATTTTCTCCATCGAAGGCAAGCTGGGATTGGATGGAGAGTACCTGTTGAACGAAGGAGACACGGCTCGTGTGGAACAGCGGAATTCAATGGAACTGAAAGCAAACGAAGATACGTTCTATATGATTATTGATTTACCGTAGATGGCTGATGAAATGAACTCCAAGATGAAGGAGGATATACACATATGGCGCAACAGGAATGGTTTATGGTTAAACATGCGGTGACCGGGCGAGGACTAGCTAATAGCAAAACAGATTCGCTGTCCTATCGATTCCAGCAGGAGGGTACAGGCTTCATATTTACCGTTACGGGCCTGGACGAGCAGACTGTGGAACAGATTATGGAGCTCAGACAGGAACTGAACGTATTTCGCTTCGTCCAACGCAAGGATCAGCCCCTCTTGAAACACTGGTACTACGTAGAGGGTGAGCGGGTAGAGTATGACAGGGAGCGTCACACGCTATGCATCTATGCGAAGTCGGAGATTCGCTATGTGCCTGATGATTATTTTGCCGATTAACTTATAAGTAACTATAGAATTTGGAACATCCCAGAAGGTCTCTGTTAAATACGGAGGCCTTTTTGCTGTCTGGATTCAGAGAATTCACTCTTATTTTTGCAAAAAGGACCACATAATTCCCAGCTGTCTGGCACAAGCTACCTTGTATAAAAACAAGAACGGAGGGGCGGCATATGGCAGACAAAACATCTGGGAAAGACAAGTCCCGACAACCGGGACGAGCGTCAGAAGAAAAAAAGCATATCCCTCTGGGACTGCCGTCCCCGCCTTTTCTGCGGCAGCCGATTAGTGCATTACATGAAACTCAGATTCAGGCGGTAAAGGAGATCTTTTCCGATTGCTCGGATGTGGTTTTTCGTAATGTCATGATTACGCCGGAAGTGAAAGGGCTTCTGGTCTATATTGAAGGTATTGTCAATTCGGCTGATATCCAGGAACACATGCTGCGTCCGATTATTCGAGGGCTGGTCGAGCAGCGTACAGATGAACCTGATGTTCCACTGGATGATACGCGCGTTGAGTTGACACAGGTGAAAAGGGTTGAAACCTGGGCTGCAGCAGCAGAAGGGGTGCTCGCATCCTCCGCACTTCTGTTGGTCGATGGAAATCGGCAAGCCTGGATGTTCAACGTCAAAGGCGGCGTCAGACGTGGTGTGGAGGAACCTCAGACGGAATCCGTGATTCGGGGACCACGGGAGGGATTTACCGAAACGCTCCGTTTGAATACAGCTTTACTGCGGTTCAAGCTGAAAACCCCCTCTCTCAAGATGGTGAGTATGACACTCGGCACAGAAACCAAGACCGATATCGTTCTGACCTATCTGGACGATATTGCTGATCCGGAGTTGATCCGGGACGTCAAGAAACGCCTGGAAAAAATCAAAATAGACGGCATCCTGGAAACGGGATATATCGAGGAACTGATTGAAGATCATCCATACTCTCCTTTTCCACAGATGCACTACTCGGAGCGGCCGGATACGGTTGCAGGAAATCTGTTGGAGGGGCGCTTTGCCATTCTAGTGGATGGCACTCCCTTTGCCTTGATTGCTCCAGTCACGATGTGGCAGATGCTGCAAGCCAGCGAGGATTATTATGAACGATTCTTCATCAGTAATCTGTTGCGCTGGATTCGGTTTTTGTTCGTCGCCATCGCTCTATTCCTGCCAGCTCTGTATATCGCTATCACAACATTTCATCAGGATATGTTGCCAACCACGCTGATTCTAAGTATTGCCGGTGCACGGGAAGCAATCCCTTTTCCGGCATTGATTGAAGCGCTCATTATGGAGCTATCCTTCGAAGCGCTCCGAGAAGCGGGGGTCAGGTTACCCAAAACGGTGGGTCAGGCCGTCAGTATCCTCGGTGCACTTGTGATTGGGCAGGCGGCTGTTCAGGCGGGTATTGTGTCCGCACCGATGGTTATTATCGTATCCATGACAGGGATAGCTTCCTTCACGATCCCGCGATTTAACTTCGCGATTACCGTGCGTCTGCTGCGATTCCCGATCATGTTGCTGGCAGGCATGCTTGGGTTGTACGGTATCGTGATTGGTTTGGTCCTGATCTCGGTGCATCTGACACAGATGACTTCGTTCGGTGTGCCTTATCTGTCAGGTCTTAGCCCGTATAGTAAGACAGATACCAAGGACATAATCATTCGTGTGCCGTGGTGGAAAATGATCAATCGTCCCTCCACGGTGCATCGGGACCAGAAACGGATGGCCGAAAAGATCAACGGTTCCCCTGAAGCAGAGAAAGGGTGGTGAACCCATGCAGTTCTTATACAAATACCGGCCAGTTATAGCTCTGTTGTTATGTACCTCGCTCATTTCCGGTTGCTGGGATCGAGAGGAAATTAACGATATTGCCTTTGTAATTGGTATCGCTGTCGATAAGGATAGTGAGAACTACAGAACCAGTCTGCAGATTGCTCTTCCGGGACAAGCCGGTTTCTCAGGTAGTGAAGGAGGCGGAGGGGGCACAAGCGGTGATAAATCCTGGTTCATGCTGTCCAATACAGCCAAAACCTTTCGTGGAACATCCCTTGAAGGGCAAAAAGCCTTGTCCCGCAGGTTGTATTACGCTCATCGCCGTACGCTGCTGATTGGTGAGGAATTGGCGAAGAAGGGGGTTGCTCCCATGCTGGATTTATTGACACGGTATCCGCTCAATCGTTTCTCCGCACTTCCCGTCATTACAAGAGGAGAAGCATACAAGGTATTGGACACGGATGCACCAATAGAGAAATTCCCCTCCGAGATGGTGCGGGAACTGTGTTTACTGAACATGCGTAACCCACGCTCACTCAAAACATTCATCGATGCCATTCTGGGTGAAGGTATAGATCCCTATTTGCCCGTAGCCTCGGTTGAAGACAATGTACCGAAGAACTGGAAGGATGTTAAAACCAATATCAAGTTGGATGGGTTAGCCATCTTCAAGAAAGACAAGTTGGTTGGCATGATTGATAAGGCACCAGCCGATGCGTTGATTCTGGCCATGGGCGAGGCTAATGCGCCAGAAGTTATGGTTAAAGCTCCTGGCGGTGAGGGAGATATGTTCATCAAGCTGAACGAGAACAATTCTTCCCTGCACCCGAGCATCAAGAATGGCAAGGTAACTGTGAACATTGAATTGTATGCCAAGGGCGTTCTCGTAGATAACGAATCCAATTATGGTGATCGGCGTGAGAACGAGATGCTGAACATAAATGAAGCGACTCTTGAAAAAATTAAATCGGACATTGAAGAAGGTGTCCGATTGGTTCAGAAAAAATATCATGCCGACATTCTGGGTATCGGTCGGTCGATCCATCAACATTTGCCGGCGGAGTGGGAGAAATTGAAGGATCGCTGGGATGCCATTTATCCTGATGTCGAGGTGAAAGTCACTCCCCACGTCATTATCGAAAATGTAGGGGTGATTAATAAACCGATCGGTGTCATGGAGGAGGATATCATACATGATTAAACCGCTTTTATTTACCTATCTGGCCATGGTAATCATAGTGGTTTTGATGGATTTCAGACATTTGAAGCAGGCGGCCAATATCAATCGCTGGCTATCCTATAGTTTGATTGCGTTGGGTACAGGCCTTTGTTTCTATGTTGCCTATTTGAGCAAAACCGTATTTGTGTCGGTATGGATCAGCCATGTCATCCAGCGGCTATTGCCATTGCCCTAGACGGTGGATGGAGGGATCATGCCGTTACGGTTCACAGGAGAGAAAGGAGGTAGTTCATGAATCAGAAAGTGACTCACCGTCAGATGGTACTGCTCGTGCTGCTGCTCAGCATTACAGGAACGTTAATTCAGCCCCATGCCCAGGCCATTTACCACGCAAAGCAGCACGCTTATCTCTCGTATGTGCCAGTGGTGCTCGTAATGACCGCATCGCTGTGGATGTTAAGCCGGGTTCAGCGAAGATTTCCCGATAAGGATCTGTTCCAATCTCTGGTTGAACGGTTTCCCTTCCTTGGAAGAGTGACCGGATTGCTGTACATTTTGTTCTTTTTCTTCGTGCTAGCGAGAGATCTTCGGTTAACGGGTGATTATATAAGCATGACGCTGTTAGAAACCACGCCCGTCTCCATCGTTGTATTGTCACTTATTGTTATGGGGGTCTTTATTGTCAGAGGAGGACTCGGTTCGTTAATCGGCATGGCGGAGTTGTATGTGACGCTGTTTCTGTTAAACTCCGTGATTGTGCCTTTCATGCTTATTCAACAGATCAATCTGGATAACCTGATGCCGTATTTTCACGTTGATGTTGCGGGTGTAGGCAAAGGAAGTTGGTACATATTTTCTTTTTATGGAGAGATAATTGCATTACCTTTTGTCATCAAAGGTAGTGATTTTCGATTTAAGTCGGTCCTGTCAGGCATTATCCTGTCTGCCTTGTTGATGATGCTAATCCTTGTTGAGACCATCACCTCCATTGGAGTTCCTATCGCTTCAAGATTGGTGTATCCCTCTTATGAACTGGCAAGACAACTGCAAATCAGCGATTTCCTGGACCGGTTTGACCTGGCACTGGCAGCGGCAACCTTGCCTACGATGATCACGAAGATTGCATTTGACCTGTACTTTGTCTGCTGGGGGCTGAAACGAATGATTCCGAACGTATCGGGAAAGGTCATGACTGGCCCTGTGGCCCTGGTTGGATTTGTATGTGCTTTCTGGTTCTTCAAAAATGCCATTCAGCTCAATCGGTTTACCCGGGAATGGACATGGGTCGCCATTGTTTTTGAAGCGCTGTTCCCCATTGTGCTGTTCCTGTTCCTTCGTCCACGTAAAAAGGATAAACAAAAATCTCCTCGTCAGAGATCTGGAGAACATTCAAGGAAAGAGAAGCATGAGCCGGAACAAGAATCGGCTGATTCGGAGAAGGACGGAGAGAAAAGACGGAAGGACTCTCATGGTGGAGAACTGCAGCCTTCCTGATGCATTCCATCAAAAATCGTTATAGATGAACGGGCAAAAAGAGAGGCAGTACAGTTTCCCTTCGCAGAAGTACCCTGTATACTGTAGTCAGACTGATGAACATTCGGCTGAACTAACGGGGGGAACATGAATGGCTCAACATTTGGCAGGTGTACGTGTAGCATTGACAGGACCACGAAAATCGAAAGAGATGTCCTTGCTGGTTGAAAAGATGGGTGGAATTCCGCTTGTGCGACCGGCACAGGGAACGGTATTTCTGGATGATCGGAATATCAGGGATGGACTTGTGTCCTGGATCTCGGACCCGCCGGACTGGGCGGTATTGACCACGGGCATGGGATTGGACGCGTTATTTGAGATGGCCGAGGATATGGAAGTGGCGGGACAGTTGCTGGATGCGCTGTCGGAGTCCTCGATTGCGGCGAGAGGTTACAAGACAGTGAATGCACTGAAAAAGCGCAAGTTAACACCGCTAGTACGGGACGATGATGGCAGTACGGACGGGCTTATTCGTGAATTTGCCCCGCATGATCTCACAGGGAAAAAGGTCATGTTGCAGCTTCACGGGGAGACAGCTCCCAAACTCGTTGCATGGTTGGAAGAACAAGGTGCGATCGTCAGACAAGTGCTTCCTTACCGCCATGTACCGCCAGAAGAGACGGAGCTGGAACAGCTTTTGACTGAGATTGTACAGCACGAGGTAGATGCTGTTGCTTTTACAAGTGGACCGCAGGTCCGATTCCTGGCGCAATATGCAGCATCTCAGGACAAGCTTGAACCGATGCTCGAAGCGTTCAGACAAGGTGTAATCCCTGCATCCGTAGGCAAAGTGACTGCAAATGCGATGCGTGAAGAGGGCATTGAGGCATTGGTGATTCCGGAGGAAGAAAAGATGGGGGCACTTATCGTTGAACTTGGGCGTTACTTTGCCGCGGGTCATGCGGATAAGGTTCGTGGCCGTCAATAAAGGTTGATAAGTGAGCAGAAACGAACTCAATTCGTTGGTTGTTGGATGTTTATAACGAATGGGATAAGCTTAGGTTATTCCGGGTTCTGATCCGATTTTAGGATCAGGACTTTTTTCTGTTATGTCTGAAAATAGAAGAATGGATAAGTATCATAAGCATGGACATTATTTCCTGCACGGTGTTATTATGAAAACAATAATTGAATGAAAACAAGCAAGGTGCTCTTGCGTAAAGCGAGAGGTAACAGGGAATCGGGTGAAAGTCCCGAGCGGTCCCGCCACTGTAATGGTGAAGCCCTTTTTGATCCAAGTCACTCGCATAGCCGGGGAAGACAGAAAAGGAAGCTGATGATCCAGAGCCAGGAGACCTACCTTGCATGTGTCACCGAACCCTTCGCGGAAAGGAATGGTGTACGAAGAATCAGGAATTGGGCGAACAAGCGGTTCGCCCGGCTGGCCCCCTTGGCCACATAGTCACAGGATTACCCTCCGGGAGTCTGGGGCTGTGTTCTTGAGTGTACGTACATGCGTATCCCATCCGTTATAAGGATGGGATTTTTTTGTTTTTATATGAACGATATATCCCTACGATCCCCAGTGTTGTGTCGGGAAATTGAAGGTAGAGGAATAGATCAGATTGATCATGCAGTTGGTTTATAAGAACCGGGTTGGATGATCTGAGTTAACAGAGTTATGAATTGAACACGCTTAACAGTTGGGGAGAAGGTCGGCATAGCCGTCCTTCTTCACTGTTTAATCCGTACGACAAGTGTGATGAAGGAGGAGAAGCAATGCAAGGTCAAGGCAAGCTGCTAATTATCGGGTTTGGTCCGGGAGCAATGGAACATATCACGAAGCGGGCACTCGAAGCACTTCAGGAGAGCGAGGTTATTATCGGATACAACACCTATGTGGATCTGATTCGCCCTCTGTTGAGCGGGCAAGCGATTGTGCGCACGGGTATGACGGAGGAAGTAAGTCGTGCACAAGAAGCGGTCAGACAGGCGGAGATGGGCAAAATTGTTGCCGTCATTTCCAGTGGTGACGCAGGCGTATATGGTATGGCAGGTCTGGTGTACGAGGTGCTGATGGAGCAAGGATGGAAGCCCGATACCGGTGTTGCTGTCGAAGTTATTCCGGGCGTGTCGGCCATTCAGTCTTGTGCATCACTGCTGGGTGCCCCTGTCATGCATGATGCATGTACGATCAGCCTCAGTGATCACCTCACGCCGTGGGAGACCATTATTCGCAGGGTCGAAGCCGCAGCGTCCGCTGATTTTGTCATTGCCCTGTACAATCCACGCAGTGGACGGCGCACACGCCAGATCGTGGAGACACAGGAAATGATTCTGCGTTACCGTGACCCACAGACCCCGGTAGGTCTGGTGAAAAGTGCATATCGTGAGCGTCAGGGCGTTGTCATGACCACACTGGAGGATATGCTGAATCATGATATCGGCATGCTGACGACTGTGATTATCGGCAACTCCTCGACCATGATGTACGAAGGACTCATGGTCACCCCGCGTGGGTATCAGCGGAAATATACGCTGAGCACCGCGGAACAGTTGCTCAGACCCCATGAGCGACTGCGCACGGAAGCCGAGCCATGGTCGCTCGGCGCAATGGAAGCCCGCGCTGCCGCCTCCGGCGAGGCAGCGGGCGAGAGCGCGGCCAGCCATGCATCGGCCGCGCAGCCACAGGCGGAGCCAGCCCTGCGCGGCGCAAGCGCCGGAGCGGGCACGGCTCCGCAAGGGCAGCTGCCCGCTGGCGCAGGGGCGGCTGCCGCTATGCCTGCGGCAAGCCCGGCGAGTGGCGCTGGCACCGCCGTGCTTGCCGGCGAGCGACCTGCACCCGTTGCGGCAGAGGTCGCTCCGGGCCGGGTCGCAGAAGCGCCCCGCGCTGGCGCAGCTGAGCTCGCCGCCGAGGCGCTGACACGGCTCGCGGCAGGCGGCGCGCTCGCGGGCGAATCGGCGAGCCGCTGGCTGGACGCAACAGCGCCGAGCGAAGCGGCAAGTGCGCCGCAGGCTGCGACCGCAGCAGCGGTACGCACTGCGCCCGAGCCTGGGCGCAAGGCGCCGCTGTTCGAAGTCGGCGTGTCGCCCGGCGTGGGCAACAAAAAATTCACCGCAGCCCAGATGGCGCTGCTGGCGCAGTGTGCAAGTGAAGACGGCGAACTGGAGTACACGCCGGAACACCAGATTATTCTGAGAGTGCCGACATTTGAACCGGACTCGCTGGTTGAAGAGCTGCGTGCAGCGAATTTTATCGTTGTACCGATTGGCGATGTCATCAAGGTGAAGGCCTGTGACTTCTGCAACATGGAGAAGGACGATGCTGTTCCGATGGCTAACCATTTACAGGCCGTGATTGGCGGACTGGGTGCACCGAAAGAAACGAGTGTGGCGCTGAATGGCTGCGGTATGGCATGTTACGGGGCCGTGCTGGAGGATATCGGCATCGTGTATCGCAAAGGCGCATACGACCTTTTCCTCGGGGGCAAGAAATTCGGCCGCAATGCTCATCCTGCACAGCCCGTAGCAGAGGGAATTCCGGGTGACCAGATAGGTGGAATTGTGGAACGAATTGTGGCGGATTACAAGGAAAAGGGCCATCCGAATGAGCGATTCCACAAGTTTTTCAAACGAGTCGGCATAATTCAGGGCTTCCGCCATGTGGACGCACCGGTCACGGTGGAAGTAAACCCGATATGTGGTGACTAATTCCATACTAATTCCGTACTAATGCCTGACTAAGCTTTGAATAAGCAATAATTATGTCCTTGACTGAGTCATCTTCTTCGGGGAGGCGTGGTGAGTAACTTGTCAGAACGTATCTAGTCGTTTGCAATATTCGCTGAATTTCAGCTGACATAGATGGATTGATTATGAAAAGTCTGATCTGCGGGTCAGACGGGGGAGGAATAACAAAGATGGATGCAATATTGTTGGTGGGACACGGGAGTCGTGATCCCGAGGGGAACCGGGAACTGAAGGAGTTTGCAAATGAGGTAGCAGCAAAGGCACCGGAAAATACGCTGGTGGAAACTTGTTTTCTGGAGTTAACGAGACCAAGTATTGCTGAAGGCGTTACCGCTTGTGTGGATCGAGGGGCAACACGTGTTGTGTTGGTACCAATCATTCTGTTTGCTGCCGGTCATGCCAAGATTGATATTCCTAACGCCATTGACCGCGCGAAGGCACGTTATCCGCAGGTGGAGTTTGTATATGGTCGTCCCATCGGTGTCCATGAGAAAGTTGTTCAGATTATGCAGACCCGTCTGCAAGAAGCACAACCTGTACTTGTCGCATCCCAAGGTGGTACAGCAGTAGCGGCTCCACCTGCTCCGGTGACGGATGAAGAGACCGCCGTACTGGTGCTTGGACGGGGAAGCAGTGACCCGGATGCCAACAGTGACTTTTTCAAAATGACCCGGATGTTATGGGAGAAACTGCCCTACAAGTGGACGGAAAGCAGCTTTATCGGCGTGACTCAGCCCTCATTCCCGGATGGATTAGAGCGCTGTCTCTTGCTGGGTGCAAAAAAAATCATCATCATGCCTTACTTCCTGTTCACAGGTGTACTGATCAAGCGCATTGATGAAATGACTGCGGAATTTGCAGCGGCACATCCAGACATTCAGGTTGAGATTGGCGGATATTTTGGCTTCCACCCGAAGCTGGTTGAACTGGTACTGGAGCGAGCCCATGAGGGTTTATACGGACGTGTAACAGCCAATTGTGACAACTGTCAATTCAGATTGGAAGCAGCCAAACATCATCATCACCATCATGATCACGACCATGATCACGACCACGATCATCATCATGATCACCATCATCACGATCACGAGCATAGTCACGACCACCATCATGAACACAGCAATCCGCACAACCACGATCATTCGGATCATGATCACTCGCATCATCATGATGAGCATGACCATCAGCACGTACATACACACGAGGATCACGCGCATAAGCATGACCACGATCATGATCACAATCAGACTGCCATCGATCATCAAGCTTCGCTCGATTATCATCATGATCATGATGGAGAATTGCACCATACGCATCATGAGCACGAAGTCAATCGGAACAACCATGATGACGAAGTAGGAACCGCACAAGAAGATGCTTCTCCCGATCAGGCACAGGTTGCAGCAACTTCGGAGCAGGTGAATCGTCCATGATCTTTATGTTGTGTGGTACGAGTGATGCAAGGGAACTGGCTCTACAGATCCAGCAGCAAGGTGCAGACGTGCTGACTTCTGTTGTAACCGACAGTGCGGCGAATAGTCTGACCGATACCGGATTACCTGTTCGGACAGGCCGTTTGACTGTGGAAGCCATGGTGGAACTGGTGCGTGAAAAAGGTAGCCGTGCCATTGTGGATGCAAGTCATCCGTTTGCCGAAGAAGCACATGCCAATGCGATGGAAGCAGCGAAACAGGCGGGTATTCCATACATTCGTTATGAGCGCACGGGTTTGGCGTACGATGATCATGCGTTGCTGCATGTTGTATCTTCCTACGATGAAGCGGCACTCAAGGCCAAAGAGCTGAAGGGCTCCGTCATGCTCACCACAGGTAGCAAAACGTTACAGATCTTCACCAAGTATCTGCTCGGTGATCCGGACATTCGTCTCGTTGCCCGCATGCTCCCACGTCTCGACAATATGGAGAAATGCGGTGAGCTTGGCGTTGAACAACGCAATATTATTGCGATGCAGGGACCTTTTTCCCGTGAAATGAATGAAGCCTTGTACAAGCACTATGCGACGACCGTAATGGTCACTAAGGAGAGCGGCAAGACCGGAGCAGTGGATGAGAAAATCCAATCTGCACTGGAGCTGGGCATTCATGTTGTGCTGATTTCACGCCCTGAGGCTGAATTTGGGACGGTGTTTGATCATTTTGAAGGTGTACTGGATGAGTTGAAGCGCGTATTGGTGCAGTAGAACACCCCAATAGTCTTAATTTGAATAATGAATTTTTGAATGACACCACTACTTGAAGGAGTGAAATGCATATGGATTTCAAAACGGAATTTAAACCGTTGACCGTACAACCACAGGAGATTGAGGGCAAAAGCTTTGAGATGATCACGGAGGAACTGGGTGAGCATCCTTTCACGGATGAGCAATATCCCGTGGTACAGCGTGTTATTCACGCCTCGGCTGACTTCGAACTGGGCCGTAGCATGGTGTTCCATCCGGATGCCATTCAAGCAGGGATTGCAGCACTCCGCGCCGGCCAATCCGTCATCGCTGACGTACAGATGATTCAGGCTGGCGTGAGCAAGGATCGCATTCGCGGTTTCGGCGGAGATGTGCACGTACATATTTCCGATCCGGATGTGATGGAGGAAGCCAAACGCTTGAACACCACTCGGGCAATTATCTCGACGCGTAAAGCGAACCAATTATACGAAGGCGGAATTTACGCCATTGGAAACGCACCAACAGCACTGCTGGAACTGATCCGTTTGGTCAAAGAAGGCGAAGCCAAACCAGGCCTGATCATCGGTATGCCGGTTGGATTCGTATCCGCAGCTGAGTCCAAAGACGAGCTACGCAAGCTCGACATCCCGTTTATCACCAACATCGGCCGCAAAGGCGGAAGCACCATCGTCGTAGCTGCCCTGAACGCCATCTCCCTGATGGCAGTTAAGGCGTAGTTGTTTTTAAGTAAACGCCACAGGATATTGGAAAGCGTTAACGAACTCCAAAGGCCTTATATTACGGATTATCATCCATTTCATATTTTTACGAATCAGAGTAACGCTATTCCGGTGAAAAACGCCAAAAAGTGTTGAAAACATCATCTTTTTAATGAAATAACGCCACTACGATACGTTACAATTTTTGTTTGTGGTATTTGGCCCCAATAGCGTCTCCTCGGTTCGTTAAAATGTATCTTGGTAACTACATTCCATGCCATCTTCTAGTGGCATGGAATGATCAGTTACCCAAATAAACCTCAGGGCATTGTTTAGCCCAAGAGGTGGCACTGCGCACTGTGCCAGGTGGATACAGAAGCAGGTAGCAGCGAAGGGGACGGAATCGATTCTGAAGAAGCGGAGCGGTCGCCTAAAAGCTTTCTGCAAGAAAGCTACTTCGGAAGCATAAGCCGTCTCCGGATTTCTCCCTTTTGGAAAAGGGAATCAAAGAAATCTGGAGACAACAGCGATCATAAGAACGATCCGTTCCCGTAGCGGTCACCCAAGCGCCAAAAGCCACCTACGCAGCGTAATGCAACCTAACTAACAAAGGACGGGAGGTTCAAACCCCATGATAGGCGGCAATACAGACCCCGACAAACCAATGCGTTCCGGCTTCACCACAGGAGCGTGCGCCACAGCCGTTGCCAAGGGAGCGACGCAGCTCCTGTTAACAGGTGTTATTCCGGTACAGGCCGTGGTTTCATTGCCCGCGGGCTTTGACCACTCGTTCGAACTGATCGAGCAGGAATTGACCGATGGCGTAGCGACCTGTGCCACCATCAAAGACGCCGGGGATGACCCGGACGCCACGCATCGGGCGAAGATCATCGCGCATGTGTCCTGGCGGGACGAGCCGGGTATGGAGCTGGATGGGGGCATCGGCGTAGGCCGGGTCACGAAGCCTGGACTGCCCGTGCCTGTAGGCGAAGCAGCAATTAATCCCGTACCTCGCCGTATGATTACCGAAGCCGTCACCCAGGTGCTCGCCGAACACGGCACAGCCAGAGGGGTGCGGGTTGTGATCAGCGTGCCGGACGGCGAAGAGATCGCCAAGAAGACACTGAATTCCCGTCTGGGCATTCTGGGCGGCATCTCCATTTTAGGTACACGCGGCGTGGTCGTTCCGTTCTCCACCTCTGCTTACAGAGCCAGTGTAGTGCAGGCGATCTCGGTTGCTCAGGCATCCGGCTGTGAACATATTGTGCTGACCACGGGCGGCAGTAGTGAGAAATATGCGATGAAAATGATGCCCGAACTGCCGGAGGAAGCCTTTATTCAGATGGGTGACTTTGTCGGCTTTGCCATCAAACATGGTAAACGGTTGGGCATGAAACGAATAACTCTGGTCGGGATGCCAGGCAAATTTGCCAAAGTGGCTCAAGGCGTCATGATGGTGCACTCCAAGAGTGCGCCGGTGGATTTTGGATTTCTTGCGTCCGTGGCCCGGGAGACCGGAGCCGGAGATGAACTGGCGCAAGCGATCGAGGAAGCCAACACGGCGACTCAGGTGGCAGATATGATGACCGAGGCGGGGTACTTGCCCTATTTTGAAAAGTTATGTACATACGCCTGTCGGCACTGTTTGGAACATGCGGGAGGCGGCGTGACGGTGGAAGTGGTATTGGTCACGATGAAAGGAATGGAACTGGGGAGGGCGGAAATCAGTGAACTCGAAGACAGCAACTGGAGCAAAGAATCGTAAAATCCGCATTATCGGCGTGGGTGAAGAAGGCGCTGCAGGATTGACAACGGATAGCCTGAATCTCATTCAGGAGGCAGATGTACTCGTGGGCGGAGAGCGCCAGCTGCAATATTTCCCGGCATTTGCGGGTGAGAAGTTAGCGATTAAGAGCGGTTTAAGCGATCTCGTTGTGAAAATAAAAGCGTTGCAGGCCACACACAACGTCGTTGTGCTTGCCTCGGGAGACCCGCTGTTCTACGGCATCGCCGGGTATTTAGCGCGCAAATTAGGCCCGGATCTACTGGAGATCCGGCCTAATCTCAGTTCGCTGCAGCTGGCATTTGCCCAGCTTGGCGAGAGCTGGCACGATGCCGTGCTCGAAAGCGTGCACGGACGCCCGCTCAAGGGCCTCGCACAGCGCATTGATGGCAAAGCCAAAATTGCGCTGCTCACGGACGAGCACAACAGCCCCGCTGCGATCGGGGCTTATCTGCAACAGTTCGGCATGACCGAGTATGATGCCTACGTTGCCGAGAACCTGGGCGGGGCAGACGAACGTGCCCGCCATTACACCCTGGGCGAGCTGGCGGCAGCAGAATGCAGCCCGCTGAACGTCGTGATTTTGCTGCGCCGCAAGGATGCACCGGCGCCGCGCCGGGGATTCGGGTTTGCGGATGAGGAATTCCATCAGCGCAAACCGGAGAAAGGCCTGATCACCAAACGCGAGGTCCGCGCATTCAGCTTGGCTGAACTGCGACTTGGCGTGGACAGCATCGTGTGGGATATCGGCGCAGGCTCAGGCTCAGTGGCGGTAGAATGCACGCGGCTCGCGCCGCAGGGACAAGTCTTCGCCATAGAAAAAAACGAAGGGGACCTCGTGAACATCGAGGCCAACCGGATCAAATTCCGGACAGACTTCACCGTCCTTCATGCCAAAGCACCAGCAGGGCTGGACGAACTACCGAATCCGGATGCGGTGTTCATTGGCGGCAGCGGCGGTGAACTCGCTCAGCTGATCGCCTTGTGTGCGTCCCGGCTGCGCCCGGAGGGACGCATTGTGGTGAATGCAGCGACCATCGAGACGCTGCATGACAGCATGAAGGCCATGCGCGAAGCGGGCCTGATTGCCTCCGTGACGTTACTTCAGACGGCGCGCAGCAAGCCAATCCTGAACATGACCCGTTTTGACGGATTGAATCCAATTTACGTCATCACAGGACAGCACACAGTAACCGAAGAAGCGGAATCCGCAGACGGAGCAGAGTGATTTTTCAGTGAGCGAACAAGGGGGAGAATAGCATCAGTACAACAACAGGAAGTACTACAAGGGATATTACAGATACAGATGTGTCGTTGAAGGATAAAACAGTAGGTACGCTGTATGGCGTGGGTGTCGGGCCGGGAGACCCGGAGCTGATTACCGTGAAGGCGTACCGGATGATCCGGGAATGTCCCGTGGTCGCTTACCCGAAGAAACGTAAAGGCGGTAAATCGTACGCCCACGAGATCGTGGAACTGTATGTGAACCCGGAAGAGAAAGAGATGCTCGGCCTGATCTTCCCGATGACCAAGGACCCGGTTGTGCTTGAACGCGAGTGGGGCAAGACGGTTGAAGCATGCTGGGGTGCGCTCAAGGAAGGCAAGGATGTGGCCTTTGTAACCGAGGGCGACCCGAACCTGTATAGCACATTTATTCATCTGGCACGGCTGATGCGAGAGCTGCATCCTGAAGTACCGATTAGTTCAATTCCAGGCATCTCATCCGTATTGGGTGCAGCGGCAGCGCTGGATATTCATCTGGCAGACGGAGACGAGCAGGTGGGCATTATTCCGGCTACGGCAGATAAAGAAGCGATGCGGCAGGCGATTGAGCACCACGATACGATTGTATTTATCAAAGTGGCGAAGGTGCTTGACCCGATGCTTGAATTGCTCGACGAGATGGGACTCGGCGGCAAAGCTTCGGTCGTTACCAAAGTTACTTCTCCATATGAACTGGTCTGGCGTGATGCCCGTGAACTGAAGGGGCAGGAGCTGGAATATTTAAGCCTGATGGTGGTGAGCAAATGAAGACATTGGAAGCAAAAGTTTATATCGTAGGCGCAGGCCCTGGTGACCCGGAACTGATTACGGTGAAGGGTTCGAACATTTTAAAGAGTGCGGATATGGTCCTGTATACGGATTCCCTCGTGAACGATGAACTGATTGCCACCGCGAAGCCCGAAGCAGAAGTGCTGCAAAGCTCTGGCATGGATCTGGAGCGTCAGGTTGAGCTGATGTGTGAAGCCACTCGTGCGGGTCGCAGTGTAGCTCGTGTGCACACGGGTGATCCAGCGATGTACGGCGCAATTCTGGAACAAATGGTACTGCTGAAACAGCAGGGCGTGGAATATGAGATCATTCCGGGTGTGAGTTCGGTCTTTGCTTCGGCCGCTGCGCTGGGTGCTGAACTTACTGTACCAGAACTAACGCAGACCGTAATTCTGACGCGTGCAGAAGGTCGTACACCTGTACCTGAACGGGAGAAGCTGCGTGATCTCGCATCCCATCACTGTACGGTAGCGCTCTTCCTGAGTGCAACTCTGGCGAAAAAGGTCGTGGTTGAATTCCTCGCCGCAGGCTGGAGCGAAGATACGCCGGTTGCAGTTGTGCAACGTGCGACATGGCCTGACCAGAAAATTGTACGGACCACGCTTGCCAATCTGGCAGCGGATCTGCGTGCCGCTGGTATTACAATGCATGCGATGATTCTGGCAGGCTGGGCACTTGACCCGGATCTTGTGAACCGGGATGCCCACCGTTCCAAGCTGTATGATAAATCCTTTACCCATGGCTACCGCAAGGGAGTGAAGTCTGGTGAGTAATCCGTTTGCAGCCGTTGCCATTACGAAGCATGGCGTGGAAATGGTGCGTAATCTGGCAGGGCAGTTCCAGGGCACCGACGTGTATTATATGAGCAAGTTTGCTCGTGGGGATGAAGAACAGTTGGGTTATGAGCTGTTCGAAGGCTCAGTGAAGCTGATTTTGCCTGATTTGTTCAAACGATATAATGGCATTATTCTATTCATCTCCCTGGGTGCAGTTGTGCGTATGATCGCTCCGATCCTGGTAGACAAAAAGGTCGATCCCGCTGTGCTGGTTATTGATGACCGCGGTGAAAATGTGATCAGCGTGCTGTCTGGTCATCTTGGCGGCGCGAATGAATTGACTCGTCAGGTCGCGGAAGTACTCGGCGCACGTGCGGTCATTACGACAGCTTCAGACGTGCAAGGCACCATTCCGGTGGACATGTTCGGACGGGAGCTCGGTTGGATCGTAGAGAGCTTCGACAAGGCGACACCTGTCAGTGCGGCTGTTGTGAACGAAGAGCCCGTTGCACTCATTCAGGAGACAGGGGAGCGGAACTGGTGGAGATATAACAAACCAGTGCCGGATCACATCCGCGTCTTCAACAGCCTGGAGGAAACGGAATCATTCTCGTTCAACGCTGCGCTGGTCGTTAGCGACCGTCTGCTTTCGGCAAAAGAAGAGGAACGTTTTCTCACCAATGGCGTACTGTATCGTCCAAAAAGCCTCGTCCTTGGCATGGGCTGCAATCGCGGCACATCCGTAGAGGAATTGGAGCAGGAAGTCCTCGCTACCTTGGAGGAGTTATCCCTTTCCGTGAAAAGCGTGCGTAACATTGCCACGATTGATCTGAAAAAGGATGAAGAAGGCCTGCTGGCCCTTTGCGCCAAATACGGCTGGGAACTCGTGACCCACACCCCTGCGGAACTCAATACGGTGAAGCTTGCGAATCCATCCGAGACGGTATTCAAATATACCGGAGCATATGGCGTAAGTGAACCTGCGGCGTTGCTCTCCTCCGGAGCTGATCATTGGCTGCTAGAGAAGAAAAAGAGCGGTAATCTGACAATCTCCGTAGCACGCGTTTCATTTGAGTAGAGATATGCATGAAGTAAATCTACTTTACACGGTACTGCGATGACAGAACAACCTAAGATTCATTCATCTATTGAGAAATGTGCATTAAGCTTAACCGCATCGCTATATGATGCGGTTTTGTTTAGATTATAGAATTTATACGTTTTCAGCGGAGCTGAAGGATTCGATAATCGCAAGAAAAGCAACAACTAAAACACGAATGGTTCATCCTTGATAGTGCTTCGATCAGAAGCTTTTGTTATATAGAAGAAAAGAAGAAAAGGTGGAAATGATGATGACCATTTCAGATCGTAACGCCAGACCCCGACTGATCATTGCAGGGACCGGAAGTGGTGCAGGGAAAACAACAGTAACCTTGGGGCTGATGAGAGCACTCGCTCAGCGTGGTTTGAGTGTACAAGGGTTCAAATGTGGCCCGGATTATATTGATCCGACATACCATACCGCAGTCACGGGCAGACCGTCACGTAATCTGGATGCATGGATGACATCGCCTGAGTATGTGAGAGATACGTTCGAGAAGGCATCGGCGGGACATGATATTTCCATTATCGAGGGTGTAATGGGCCTCTACGATGGCAAAGATCCGCTCAGTAATACAGGCTCAACTGCAGAGATTGCTCTGGTCACGCAGACCCCTGTGATCCTGGTCGTGGACGTACGCAGCATGGCTCGCAGTGCGGCCGCGATTGTACTGGGTTTTCAACAGTTGGAGCCTGAATTAAATATGGCCGGAGTGATTGTCAACCGTTGTGGAAGTGCGGGGCATTATACCATTGTAAAAAAAGCCATTGAGCAGATGTGCGGCATTCCGGTGGTTGGCTGGCTGAAGCGGGACGAGGACATGTCCATTCCGGAGAGACATCTGGGACTGGTGCCTGCCATCGAGCGCGGTGAACTGGAACCATTATTTCAGCGGGCTGCCGATGTGATCATGGAAGGCACCGATCTGGATCTTCTGCTGGAGCTGGCAGCAAGCGCCCCACCTTTCAAACGACAAGATGTGAGCTTTGCAGAGGCAAACACAGATTCTGCCCATTCGTTTGGCGGACCAGAAGCTACAACAGTTGAAGGTGTTGCCCAGGCGATGAGTACAGCATATACTTCATCTCCTGCGGATCAAGACTCACAATCCGATCCCCATTCAGATGCAGAGACAATCGCTTATGATGCACATGTTGCTGAGGATTCACGTCCTGTCATTGCAGTTGCGCGGGACGCAGCATTCAATTTCTATTATCCGGATAATCTCGAACTGCTTGAAGCTGCAGGAGCTGAGCTGCAATATTTCAGTCCGCTGGCTGGTGAAGGCATTCCGGCCGAGTCAGACGGCATCTATTTGGGCGGTGGATTTCCTGAAGAATTTGCAGCAGAGATTGCCGGTAACCAAGGGTTCTTGGAAGGACTTCGACAGGCGGCACAATCCAACATGCCTTTATTTGCCGAGTGTGGCGGCTACATGGTACTTGGGGAAACGTTGACCGACCGTGAGGGCGTTACTTTCAACATGGCGGGCATTATCCCCGCACAGGTGCAGATGCAGAAGAAGCGAGCTGCGCTTGGCTATCGTGAAGCGAGTAGCGTTCAGGATTCCTTTTTGCTGAAAAAGGGTGAAGTGCTTCGGGGTCATGAATTTCATTACTCCACGATGACCTATCGTGAAGACAAAACGATTCCTTATGCTTATGAGACCAAGGGGTTACGCGGCTTGAAGCAAGAGGGGTATGCGGCAGGAAACATCGTAGCGGGGTATACACACGTTCATCTGGGCTCTTACCCGGCGGCCGCTCGAAGATGGGTGGAGCATTGTCTAGCCTATCGGCAGGAGCGATATGGGTCAGGAATAATAACAGAGCAATAAACAGCTCAATTCAATAAGCAGAATGGCTCTAATCTCGCTTTTACCTCCTGAGACTTTGGTCGTGAAGTTGGCGATCCCATTCTGAATTAAAGGTTTTCAGATGAATATGTGGAATGAATAAAAGACAGAATCATTTTGCGAGGGAGGGACATCATGATGAGAACCGTATGTGTAACGGGAGCCGCCCGGGGATTGGGATTGGCTTTGACGGCACAGATGCTGAAGAGAGGGTATCTTGTGTATGCGGCCGGTCTGGACGTGGAAGATTCCGAGGGAATTCGTAGGCTTGCAGAAGGATATCCTGACCATCTGCGCGCCATCGAATTGGATATCGAAGATGACTTGTCGGTAGCTCTGTTCACAGAGACATTGAAGCTGGATACGAATCATCTGGATATGCTGATCAATAATGCGGCTATACTAGGAAGTATTACGGATCATATCCGCGGCCCGTTGAATATGACGGAGATGGCTGAAGTATTTAATGTAAATACTCTAGGTACACTGCGTGTGACTCATTCCCTGTTGCCCCTCCTTCTTCAAGGACAGACCAAACTGATTGTTGATATCTCTTCCGAGGCTGGAAGTATAGAGCAATGCAGTCGGGATGGATGGTTTGCCTATTGTATGTCCAAAGCTGCTTTGAACATGCAGGCCTGTCTTGTGCACAATGGTCTGAAGGATGAAGGCGGACAAGTGATGCTTGTGCATCCCGGTTGGGTACAGAGTTATATGCGGGGTGAATTGGATGCTTCTGCGGATCTCACGCCCGAGCAATCTGCACAGCATATCGCAGTACTTATCGACCGCCATGAGCAGTTTAAAGGAGATCAGCCCGCATATGTGGACTACAAGGGAGAGAAGCTCCCCTGGTAGTTGGTTTTATACAGTGAGGTGAACAAGAAAGGAGATTGATTGAATGGATCAACGTAAAAAAGCATTACTACTTGGCGATTATACACATCCGGACTGGCACCCGCTTCAGGGTGTGGATGCGGAGATCAGCCGAATTTTCCATGATACTATGACTGTGCAATGCAGTGAGAATCGAAATATGTTGCTGCAAGAAAATATAACCGGGTTTGATGTGTGTATCTCATACATGGACGATTGGAAGGGGAAAGTCTCTCCACAGCAGACAGCAGGTTTGTTGTCCTATGTGAGTAATGGAGGTGGACTGGTCATTATACATAACGGCATTTCGCTCCAAAATCGTTATGAACTCAAACAGATGATCGGTGCCAAGTTCCTGCATCATCCGGCGTATGCACCGCTTGAATTCACTGTAACGGAGGAAAGCCATCCAGTGACGGAGGGCATTTCGAATTTCACAATGGAAGAAGAACCTTATCAGTTCGAGTTTGGTTCTTTTGCCGAAACGAAGATATTGCTGGAATATCAATCCGAAGATGGACCAAAGCCTGCGGTTTGGGCGCATCGATATGGTGTTGGACGTATTGTTTATCTTATGCCGGGTCACCATGTACCGTCTTTTGCGCACGAAACGTACCGCAAGTTACTCCTGCAAGCAGGCAAATGGGCTGCACGTTACGTCTGATCGGACTGACATTTTTGCATGCGGAGTATAAGGGGTATAATATAGAGAAGAGCGAAGAGGAGGATGACAAAAATGAGCGATTTGTTCAAAAAGGCGATCTCGTTAGGGCTTGGTCTTACTGTCGTAAGCAAAGAAAAAATTGAGAAAACCGTGGATGATTTGGTCAAGCGCGGGGAACTTGCGCCCGGTGAATCCAAAGCTTTGGTTGAACGCCTGATGGAACGGGGCGATGAAGAGCAAGGCCAGTTCAAGAGAGTGATTCAGGAGCAGGTCAAGCGCGTGCTTCAGGAAGCTGGTGTGGCATCCGAAAGTGATGTAACCAGTCTGGAACAGCGCGTTGCCGTTCTGGAGAAAAAACTTGCCGAACTGGGCCACTCACCACAGCTTCAACCTGATGAATCCCCAGCTCCACTTGAAGTTCCTCCTCCTCTCAAAGGAAACGAGATCGAGTAGATGGCAGTGCGAATCAAACATGTCGGCAGATACCGTGAAATTGCCATGGCGCTAGTGCGTCATGGCTTCGGTTATATGGTCGAGGAGCTGGGGTTGTTCCAGTTGCTGGCTCTGCCCAGACGGTGGATGTCGCGTGAAGCACACACCACCAAAACGCTGAGTGAACGCATCAGGCTTGTGCTGCAGGAGCTGGGGCCAGCTTTTGTCAAGCTGGGGCAACTCGCAAGCACAAGGGCAGATCTGTTGCCTGAGTCTGTCATTCGTGAGCTGGTGAAGTTGCAGGATCAGGTCCCGCCGTTCTCTTCCGAGACGGCACGGGGTATTTTGGAACAGGAATTGGATACACCGCTGGAGGAGATCTTTTCCCGGTTCGAGGATACCCCTGTAGCTGCGGCCAGCATTGGACAGGTGCATCTGGGCAAACTTCGAAGCGGTGAGTCGGTAGCCATCAAGATTCAGCGGCCGGGTATATCGCGTATTGTGCAGCGTGACCTGGACATCTTGCGTGAGCTGACAGCTATGGCCGAGAAGCGCTGGGATTGGGTTAAGCAATATCAGATCCCCCAGATGGTAGAAGAATACGCTCAGGCATTGATGGCCGAGCTGGATTATACGGTCGAAGGCCGGAATACGGAAAAGATTGCACAGCAATACCAACAGGACAACAAGGTGAAAATCCCGGCCATCTACTGGGATCAGACTTCGTCACGTGTGCTCACTATGGAGTATATCGAAGGCATCAAACTCAATGATCGTGAAGAACTGGTGAGACGCGGTCATGATCTGAATAACATTGCCGAGCGGCTTGTGGATTCATTATTGAATCAGATCTTTATTCAGGGATTCTTTCACGCTGACCCACATCCGGGCAATCTGATGGTACTGAAGGATGGTCGTCTTGCCTTTATAGACTTCGGGATGGTGGGCAGTCTGAGTGATGAGATGAAACAGCAGCTCGCTTCGCTTATTATTGGGTTAATGCGCAAAGATACGGACAGTATGATCCGGGCGATTGAGAAATTGGGCATGATGCCAGATGACATGGATCTGCGTGGACTTCATGTGGACTTGGACAAGTTACGTACCAAATATTACGATATTCCCTTTTCCAAGATTAGTGTGGGTCAGGCGTTAAATGACTTGTTCGGCGTAGCTCAGAGGCACGGGGTTGTCATGCCTGCCGATATTCTGCTGCTCGGTAAGTCGTTGCTGACGATGGAAGGAGTAATTGAACATCTCGACCCTTCCCTGAGTATCGTAGATATGGCCGAGCCCTTTGGTCGGAAGCTGATCAAGGAGCGTTTCAGTCCAGGAAGAATCAAGAATCGGTTGTTCCGCAGTGCTGCTGATATGGCCGAGAGTGTCATCGGTCTGCCAGGGCAGTTGAGGCAGTTATCATCCATTATTAGCAAAGGCAAGCTGAGACTGGAGATCAGTGTCCCTGAACTGGACGCACTGATGCGCAGAATGGACCAGATTAGTAATCGGCTGTCCTTCAGTATTGTGTTACTTGCCTTCTGTATCATTATGGTGGGCTTGATTATCGGTTCATCGATCAGTCATCAGTCCACGATGCTGTGGGATATTCCGGTTATTGAGATTGGTTTTCTGGTCGCCATCCTGATGGTGGCTTTCCTGCTCTATTCGATATTCAAATCAGGAAGATTCTAGCATAGTATCGCGAGAATACCCGTAAAGAGACTTTCTTCAAAGGATCTTTGCGGGTTATTTTTTGTGAATGAGCATTGGCGAGTAATTTATAGAAATACTAAGATAATAGTAGATAAGGTTCTATTTTTTCGGCTTAACTGTATTAGTACATATTCGAGCCTGTGACTATAATAATAGGTCAGTACATTAACGGACCCGGTTTTTCTGAGAGGGGAAAACCCATTGGCATCAGGATCAGATCGTGATGTCGCACAAGTAAGACAACTGAATGGAGTATCGGAATTTTGAGTGGCACACACTGGAACGGAAAAGACGTGATTGCTCATGAACCCGCCAAGGTTATACAGATGGTTAATGATGCAATTCAGGCAAGAGCATAGGTGAATGATACGGAGAGGGGTCCGTTGTTTTGTGCTGTCTTGTGTAGTTGGATAGTGGTGAGCGGCTTCCGTTACTCTTCAGCAGGATTGTCCAATATGAGGAATACACGTAGGAGGAACGGCAAAGAACATATGAATACTTTAAAACAACAATGGTTTGGCAACATTCGCGGAGATGTGCTGGCAGGCATTACGGTAGCGCTGGCGTTAATTCCGGAAGCTATTGCCTTCTCCATCATTGCAGGCGTTGATCCGATGGTGGGATTGTATGCTTCAATTACAATTGCGATTGTGATCTCCATTGCCGGTGGAAGACCAGGCATGATCTCGGCAGCAACGGGTGCCATGGCGGTACTGATGGTTGGACTCGTCAAGGATCATGGCGTGGAATATCTTTTTGCAGCTACGATTTTGACGGGAGTTATTCAGTTTATTTTGGGTGTTTTCAAGGTGGGGCGATTCATTACGTTTGTGCCTCATTCGGTACTGACCGGATTTGTGAATGCATTGGCTATTCTGATTTTTATGGCGCAACTGACCCATTTCACAGGGGCTAACTGGATTATGTACGCAATGGTAGCAGGCACGTTGGCGATTATTTACATATTGCCACGTTTTTTCAAAGGTGTTCCGGCTCCGCTCATTGCGATTATCGTAATGACCATTATTACTGTAGTTTTCCATCTGGATGTGAAAACCGTAGGTCAGATGGGTAATCTCACAAGTACGTTGCCCATGTTCCACTTGCCTAATATTGCATGGACATGGGAAACACTGATGATCCTGCTGCCTTATTCATTCACCTTGGCAATGGTCGGTTTACTGGAATCTCTACTGACCGCTACCATTGTGGATGAGATGACGGAGACCAAGAGTAGTAAAAACCGCGAAGTACGTGGTCAAGGGATTGCCAACTTCATTAACGGTTTGTTCGGCGGTATGGCTGGCTGTGCCATGATTGGGCAATCGGTGATTAATGTGAAGTCTGGCGGACGCGGAAGATTATCCACGTTTACCGCAGGTGCGTTTCTCGCGATTCTGTTGTTGCTGCTCAGCGGAGTGGTGAAACAGGTACCGATGGGGGCGCTCGTTGGTGTAATGTTTATGGTGTGTATCGGGACATTCGACTGGAGTTCCATTAAAAATATTGCTCGCGTGCCACGGGCGGAAGCCTTTGTCATGATCGTTACGGTGGCGATTGTGGTCTATACCCACGATCTGTCGATCGGGGTTATGGTCGGCGTTGTGCTCAGTGTGCTGCATTTTGGCTGGAAACAGACCAAGATTCGCGTACAGGCGAGCCAAGAACAAGGGCAGAAGGTATACCGGATTCACGGACCATTCTTCTTTGGTTCTTCGTCCCGCTTTGTGGATGAGTTCGATGCAGAAGCTGATCCGAAGGAAATCACGATTGATTTTGGAGGCTCACATATCTGGGATAATACCGCGGTTGTGGCTATTGGCAAAGTGAAATTCAAATACGCGAAGCTGGGCAAAACCGTGCACCTGCGCGGGTTGAACGAGGAGAGCTCTCGTATTCTTGAACGGAGTGGTTTTGCCACAGCTGGAGGGCACGGTTCGTAACTTGGTTGGAACGAAGTAAACAACGAATAGATAACATAAAAAGATACTTTTTAATCAGCGGCGCACTTTTTCCGGAAATCGGGGTGAGGGCGTCGCTGTTTTTTATTAGAGCCTGAGGCATGCTAGGTTACTAAACCGACTTAAAGTCACTTGGTCGATACAAGTTACGCTGATCTTGGAATTTTATGCTACAAGTTAGGGTGTAACGCTGTATCCCCTTTTGTTTTGCTTGACTAACGTGTAAACTACAGGGTATGGAGAAGAAGAGCAACGAGTGGATTGCTTTTTAAAAAATTCATTTCATAATCATGATTGATATAAGGAAAGCTAGTCTTGATTGCAGATACTGAAGTCTTTATGAAATGGACTTATCTAAATGAATATACAGAGGTGTAACGATTGGCAAACTTTGAACAACTGGGCATTCGCCCGGAATGGTGCGAGATCCTGAAACATCAGGGCATCGCCGTGCCGACTCCGGTACAGGAGCGTTCGATTCCGGTACTGCTGGGTGGACGTGATATTATCGCCGAGGCACAGACAGGCACAGGGAAAACGCTGGCTTTTTTGCTGCCGATTATTCAGAAAATTAACGTATCCGACCGTTCGCCGCAAGCACTGATTATCGCGCCTACGCGTGAGCTTGCGCTGCAAATTACGGAAGAAGCGAAGAAGCTCACTGCAAACGACGATAAACTGCATGTGCTTGCCGTATATGGCGGGCAGGATGTGGACAAGCAACTGCGTAAATTGCAGAACGGTACCCAGATCGTTATTGGTACACCAGGGCGTCTCCTGGATCACCTGCGCCGTGGCACGTTGAAGCTTGATAATGTGAAGAAACTGGTGCTGGATGAAGCCGACCAGATGCTGCACATGGGCTTCCTGGACGATGTGGAAACGATTCTTAGCGAGCTGCCACACAAACGTCAGACCATGCTGTTCTCAGCAACGATGCCAAAGGGCATTCGTAACCTGGCGAAGACCTACATGAAAGATCCGGAAGATGTGAAGGTATCTTCCCAATCCGTTATTCCAATCAAGCAGATTCGCCAGCAGGTGCTGGAATGTACGGATCGTGGTAAGCTCGAAGCGCTTCGCGGGATGATTGATACGTATCGCCCATACTTGGCGATTATTTTCTGCCGGACCAAGCGTCGTGCATCCAAACTGAACGAAGATCTGCGTGAAGCAGGTTATGCAAGTGATGAACTTCATGGAGATCTGTCCCAATCCAAGCGTGAGAACGTAATGAAAGCGTTCCGCGATGCCAAACTGCAAGTGCTGGTTGCTACAGATGTAGCTGCACGTGGACTTGATGTAGAAGGCGTAACGCATGTATTTAACTACGATATGCCGCATGATGCGGAAAGTTATATCCACCGGATCGGTCGTACAGGCCGTGCAGGCGGTACGGGTCTTGCTGTAACGTTTGCAACAGAGCACGACAGACCGGAGCTTGCACGAATTGAACAAGGTATCGACCAGAAGCTGTCCCGCATCCAGTGGACGAGTGAAGGTCCAATTGCTTCGACTGGAGCAGCTAGACGTTCCATCAACAGCCAGGGAGATGACGAACGTTCAGGCGGACGCTCTTCCGGAACAGGCAGTGCCCGTCGCGGTGCAGGCCGTAACGATCGCAGAGATGGCGGACGTGGGGGTCGTGGTTCCCGCGGCGGCGAAGGCGGACGCAGTGGTGGGCGTAGCGGTGGCCGCAGTAGCGACGAGCGCAGCGCAGGACGTGGTTCTGCACGCACCAGCGACAGTAGTCGCGGCGCAGCAGGTCAAGGTGGACGCGGTGCAGGTCGCAGTGGCGACGAGCGCAGCGCAGGTCGTGGTTCCGCGCGCAGCAGCGACAGCAGTCGCGGTGCAGCGGGCCAAAGCGGACGCGGTGAAGCTAGCAGCGGCTGGGCTGGACGTAGCGCCGACAAGCGCAGCTCCGGGCGCAGCAGTGAAGGCTCTCGCCGTCCGGATTCCGCAGGACGCGGACCGGCGAAGGGCGACCGTCGCGATTCTCGTCGCGGACGGTAAAGCTTTTGGCGCAAGCGGCGATGCAGCCGCAATTGCACCACACCATGCCATGCCACAGAGATTGGCATGGCACATATGAGAGGGTTCGGGTACACATGTACCGAACCCTCAGATCAAGGGCCGCGACGGAACCACGTCGCGGCCCTTTTTCACCAGAATAGAATTATGGTTACTGCTTATTGCTCTGCCATAAACTTCAAAACACCTCATCCTAGACCTAAGGATGGGGTGTTTTCTAATCAATTCTTATATCATTAGAATCATAATATTCGATACCTGTTGCCGATGTGTATGCAGGGGTGGTTGAAATTCCATTCGTCTATATACACGGAGTGAGTTTGCACTAAACTACGTTTTTCATTCCCAATATATCCTTGCTACACGTGAACGTCTGCGTACTGATCCCGATATTTCTCGTTATACACCCGGCCCACCGACTCTGCCAGTCCCCCTCGTGCCTTGCTCGGATAGCGTTCAATCGTGTGATACAGCCGCATGAACCGATCCTTGGGCATAAAGCGGGCGTAGCGGGTAATAAGACTAGGGAATAACTCAATATATTTGCTCTTGCGCACAGCAGCAGCAGCTACAGCTGTGAGAATCTGAATTCCGTTGTGGAGCTGTAAAATGTTCACTTCATAGGTAGCGATATAACGAAGCGCATCTTCACGAATTAATTCCGGCTTAAGTCGTGCAATCTCACCGATATATTCAGCGAGCAGCCGCTCGAAGCTGCGTAGCAGCAAGGGCTTGAGCTGCAGGTCCATATCACTACGCAGGACAAAGGATTGTAACAATGCAACCTGTTGCAGTCGAATTCGGTCGTTGTAGACAAGTGAGCCGATCTCGCGGAGCATCTCATAGGCCAATGCTTCATCCTGCTTTCGGGCTTCGGCGACCAGAGCCCAGTTGCGGTTGATGCCCTGTCGGATGATTTCCTCATCCTGTTGCAACGTGCGCTTCAACTCGCGCTGCTGTTCTACCTCGAACGAACGTCTCTGCATGAAGATCAGTAATGCCAGAAGCAGCAGGGAGACGCTGGCTGCTGCCATGGTCTGATCTATGGTCTCACCGAAATAGGTAGCAGCTGCACCGAACAATATCGTAATGAACAAGTCACGGGCAATTCGGCGTTTCACACGGGAAGTTGCCTTCGCCTGAACGGAATTCAGGGTACCCCGGCCACAGGCCGTGCACTCCTCTTCCCACAGGCAGGTATACTGTCCACAACGGGAGCAGACTTGCAACTTTTCATAGGCATAGGTCGTTCGATGAAATGGTCGTATGGATACAACTAGTTTAGTACTCATGCTCAATCACGCTCACCATTCAGAATAGTGTAGAGGGTACGATCCGTGTCTTCGCGGGAGACCGGTTTCCGCCGATGAAGCTGGAGTGCAAAACCCTTTATGATGACAAAAAGAAACAATATGGCGAGGCATCCGTATGTAACCATAATCCGTTCCCTTCTATGGCTTGGTGAACAAGCGCTGTTATATTGCAGTTTGCTGGCAATAACTATATCATATTTCCATAGTTGGTACTTTTGTGCCAGTTCAAGGCATGAAATCGTCGATTTTTGTCAGTCATTACAAAACTGTAACTCAAGATAGGGGTGCTTTTCAGAATTTATTAGTAGACTGTTAAGATTTCCTTAAGGCTTGACGCCTATAATAAACTATTCCCATTTTAATCTCAAACGTGAAGGAGTACACCCAATGCTGCGGACACGCAAAATACGCTGGCTCAGTGGAACGATGGTTCTGCTGGCCATTCTAACGCTACTGCTACCTCAAGCGTTGCTGCCACAAGCTGCAGCGGCTCAGGCACAGACGAGCGGAATCGATGCGGTACTTGTAGCCGATGTAAGTAACTCGATGAATACAAGTGACCGTGACAAGATTAGTAATGAAGCCATGAAAATGTTTATTGATATGCTGCCCGTCCAGGGGGACAAGGTAGGAATTGTTGCTTATACCGATCAGGTGGAGCGGGAAAAGGCTATGCTGGAGATTCAGTCCGATGCGGACAAGAGCAGCTTGAAGGATTTTATTGATCAGCTCGGCCGGGGGCCATATACCGATGTTTCTGTAGGTGTCACCGAAGCCGTAAATATACTGAATCATGGTGCAGACCCATCCCACTCGCCGATGATCGTGCTGCTGGCGGATGGCAACAATGACTTTAACAAAACCAAAGGTCGTACACAGGCACAATCCGACGCTGATCTGGCAAAAGCCGTGAAGGAAGCACAGGATCAAGGTATTCCGGTGTATACGATTGGACTGAACGCGGATGGCAAGCTGAATAAGGATGCACTCGCAGACCTGGCCCAGCAGACCGGAGGCAAGTCATTCATTACCGATACGCCGGATGATCTGCCGCAGATTCTGAGTGAGATTTTCGCCGATCATGCCAAACTGAATGTTGTGAAGCTGCCCTCTGTAACGGGAAACGGCAGTTATCAGGAAGTTACCGTGAACGTGCCGAACGACAGTGTATTGGAAGCAAATATTTCGATCATGTCCTCGAAGCCGGTGGAAGTGCAATTGACGGATCCTTCCGGACAAGCCGTGGATCTCAACTCGGACGCAGCCAAGCTCTCGACTTCGAAGAGTTATTCGCTCGTGAAGCTGTTGCAACCCCAAGAAGGAGACTGGAAACTTCGGGTAAAAGGGGCTCCGAAAGACAGCATCGATATCAACCTGTTGTTCAACTATGATCTTCAGCTCGTTGTGGACCCAATTAAGACCAAGTCCTATACCAAAGGGGATAAGGTTGATCTTGCAGCTAAACTGGAGAATGGCGGTCAGCCACTTCAGGATAATGACCTGTATACGGATATGAAGGCCACGCTGGTTGTGAAAGATGTGGATACAGGTAAAAGCGAGGAGCAACCGCTGGAAAACACAGGTTCCGGTTTTGCCGGAACGTTTGAAGTACCGGACAATCATAATTATGAATTAGTCATCCGTGCGGAAGAAGACAGCTTCTACCGTGAAAGTGCGCCCATCACGATCAACGTGAGCGGAGCAGCCGGAAGTGGAACTCAACCGACAACGTCAGGCGGTGAACAGGACAAGCCGTTTCCTTGGTTACCTGTCATCCTGGGTGTTATAGCTCTGATTGTGGTCGGTGTTGGTGCCTGGTTCCTGATGGGCTGGCTGAAACGCAAAAACCGGGGATTTGTAGGTCAGATGATTGTTGAGATTCGTGATGAGAACACGGGAGACAAGTCGTATCCACAATATAAAAAGCTGGTATCTTTCCGGGGCAGATTCCATCTGCATCAGTTGTTGCAACTGGACCCTGAGCTGAAGGAAACCGAAAAATATGTATTTACGCCCAGCAATGGGGATCGAATTATAATTCGTAACACCGCAGGCGGTACGTTGGAGAAATCCGGTCGTGCAGTCGATGCAAGCTCAGGCGTTGAACTGAAGAACGGTGACCGACTGAGCATCCCGCTGCAACAGGCGGACAAAACAATTTTGATCGAGTATTTGGTGTGAAGCATTATAGCTAAGTGAATGTAAGCTATATAAGTTGAACTAATCATTTACACGCGAACGCAGAGGACAGAAAAAAGCTGGAGAAGCGAAGCGCTCGCCTTTATCCCCAGATTTTCACCATTGAAAAAGAGAATCAAAAAATCTGGGGATAACAGCGATCGGAAGGTTGTTCTGTCATCGGAGTGGCAAGTGTAAATATTCTTTAGTTTGAATTATATAGATTGAAGCATACGTGCGTTAATCTAAGGAGGACATGGAATGAAACCGATTGTTAGAGAACATATTCAGCAACTGGATGTATCACTTGGCGGAGGTATTGTCAGTGAGAAAATCAGAGTTGATACGATTGATAACCCCATTCTGATTATTGGTCTGGGAGGAACGGGAATTGATGCGCTGCTGCGCCTCAAATATCAGATCAACCGTCGTTTCAAGCTGCCACAGGACCCGGTATCCAAGAAAAAAATGGACAAGCCGGACAATGTGGAGTTCTTGGCTTTTGAGACAAACGAACAGGATCGTGCCAAAAAGTATAAAGGGATCGGACTTGATCCGATCAATGAATTCGTATTGCTGTCCAATGCCGAGATTGGCGGACTTCTACAGAACCGCAGCGTGCTGGAGCCGTACATTACAGACTGGCTGTCTCCCGAACTGAGCATCACGGACGGCATGAACGGCGCCGCAGGTGTGCGTCAGGCTGGACGTCTGCTCCTGTTCACGAAGATTAATCAGGTCGTGCAGGCCATCGACAAAAAGATCAAAACCTTATCCGTAGGCACCAACAAAAAACTGATGGTGTTCCTGCTGACAGGTCTGTCCGGCGGTACAGGCAGCGGCTGTTTCCTCGATATTTCCTATATCGTGCGCGGCATTATCGAACGGGATCACGGCTCTGCCGGGATTGACCGCGTGAATACGCTTGGATATCTGTTCACGCCAGACGTGAACCTGTCCAACAAAAGCTTGAGCGAACACACTCGCGAATACATTCGCAAGAACGGATATGCTGCGCTCAAAGAGCTGGACTACTGGATGAACGTGGATAGCCGCGGTGAGCGGTTTACACAGAAATACGGCAATATTTTAACGGTTAACTCACCACTGCCGCCATTTAACCTGTGTCACCTGATCTCTGCGACGAATACCGAAGGAAAATTGCTGGAGAACGCCTACGATTACTGCATGAACGTCACGGCTGAGAACATTACCAACTTCATGGCAAGTGAGGAGAAGCAGTCTGGTGAGGAGTTCGCGATCCATGACTATATCAGCAACATTCGGACCAACATTGCACAAATGAACAAAGTGTACCCGGCCAACTATGATTACAACATCATCGGTGCATCTTCGGCTGTACTGCCGATCGAAGAGATGACCACGTATCTGGCTTACCGGATGTTCGACAAAATGAACACCATGTTCTCCAAAGCGCCGAACCAGGAGGATACCGAGAAGTTTGCCCGTAAGCTAGGCATTGATCTCGAAAGTGTGGTCAAGTCCTTTGAAGCGCGTGTGCCAGAGCCGCTACCTGGTTATCAGAACAGTGAGCGCCTATCCTATGGCAATGTGGTGAAATCACAGGTTGTGAATATGGACACCGAACTGGAGCAGAACTTCCTGGCTCGTGCCCGCGAGGAATATATCAAGGCGAAGAAACAACTGCCGGGCGAGATTGCGGGTCAGTTCACCGAACAGATCCGGCGTATGTTTTTGCATCCCGAACAAGGTCCGTTCTATGTCTCTCGTCTGATTTATACGGAAAAAGGTTTCTGTGTACTGAAGATGATTCAGTCGTACATCGAAACCCTGCGTGAGAATGCCTTCCGCATTCCGCGTGATATTGAAGCAGCTCAGGAGCAGTCCGAAGAGAAGCTGGGCGATGCGAAGAGTGCTTTTGTCTCCAAAGAGAAGAAAAAGAATGCTTATATTGAAGCAAAAATTCATGAGTACTGGCTGCACGCCGACGTGGAACGCAACGATCAGATGATCGAGTTCTATGAAGATCTGTATGAGTTGCTGAACCAGGAAAACAGCCGCATTTATAACGTATTTACCGAGACGCTGAATGCTCTTAGCTCGATATTCGCGAAGAATGGTGATCTGTTGACACGTGGCGAGGAACAAGCCGATCACAAAGGCAACAAGACTTATTACTGGAACGTCGTAAGTGTACCGGATATCGTCAGTGTGGTGGACGGGTTGTTGGACAAGCGAGATACGGATGATCTGATCCGTGACTTCTCTCGTGAATTGCTGGAAAACTCCAGCCAGTGGGTGAAAGAAAACGAGATTGATATCGTCAGCTCCATCTCCGACTTCCTGAGTGAGAAATTCGGTGATCTGATTACTCGTTCCATGGAAGATTTCCTGGTGATCAAATATGGTCAGGATGAGTCGGTCGAGAAGTTCGTGGAACGTTTCATTGCTGGCAAGCTGGATGATGAAGCTGTTCCGGTGTTCAATCTGAGCAACAGCACGGGCAGTCTGCATTTCCCTTCATGGGGATTTGTATCGGTACCGGCACAGGCGCCGGGCATTCTGAAAGGGATTCGCAATTATCAGAACAATGCGGTAGGCAAATCTCATTTTACCGTTAAGGAAAGTGAAGTGCGTAACCGGATATTCTGGCTGAATACCCGCAACGGGGTACCACTCTTTGTGTATACACCGCTTAAGGTATATGAGGAAAGTTATGAACGTACCATTTTGGATAAAGAAGGCATTGGTCGACACCTGGTGCAAACGGAGAAAAACAACTGGACCTATCTGCCGTCACCAATTCCGGAGAAATCATGGGGAGATGTGTACGAGAACGCCCGCGTGAAGCAGTATAATGCCCGTGTACGTAGCGAATTCGAGCAGGCGCTTGGATACAACATCGTGACAGCCAAATCCATTGATGAGAATACAAGCAACCGGTATGCGATTGTGACGACAGAAGCGTTTGACTTGTCTGCCAAACTGGGAGCCTACGACATGCGTCTGACGTCCACCACGCCGAACCTCGGCGAAGTGAAGCGGGCCGTGATCGAACTGAAGCGTCTGCAATCCGAAGGGTTGCCGCGTGTAGGGGTTAAGGATATTTTCGGCAGTATTAATGAAGATATGGCCAAAGAAAACCTGGTACGCTCCCCGCAGCTGATCGCACGGGTACGTGAGGAACTGGCGAAGATGAATGCCATCTCGGCTAAAGTCGCCGAACTCGAAGGCATTCTTGCCCAGTATCAGGACGAAGAACAGTGGTATGACCGCTTCATCGAAGCGTTATATACCGACACTATCGTCAAAAAAGGTGCGCTCTACGTCTATGACCGTGATCCTGAAGAAGATGCGTGGGAGCCGTTCGCAAACCTGATGAAGAGCCGTAACTTTGCCGAGTATGAAGTGTTTGGCAACTTCCGCGGCCTGGCAGAAAAAGACCGCAGTACACTGCTGCGTAAAGCCTCCCGTCGGGATAATGATCTGACGGCTTCAGAAGATATTACCCCATTGCTGACGAAGCTGGATGATCTGGCTGCACTGTTCATGGAATCACGTGATCGTCTGGAATATGAGCGGGTAGAACTGGCTAACGGAGAAGACATCTATCAGTTCTACAGAACGATGTCGTCGAAGCTGAACGACATTCGCAGAAGGCTGAAGTAAGATGGCGGCCGGGATGGAGTTAGGCTCGAACAATACCCTGAAGCGCGATCTGGAGAAGTACGCGGTACAGTACGCAACAGAGCAGGAGCGCCAAGGCAGCCTGGGTGATGGACGCAGCAGTATCCATTACCCGGCCTTGTTTCTGTTCGTAGGTGATCAAGTTGCACCTGCTGTGTCTGCCGTGAGGGAGATTAACCAGTTGAAATGGGATAATGGAGACGGTGTGGTCTACGTTCAGATCGGGACAGAAGATCAGGAAGCGAGTCGTCATGATAATGCATCAACGAATTCACGTGTGGAACGTCCGGAAGCAACGATGAGTGATAGCTCATCCGATAAAGACGGTCAGGTAACTCTTCATCGCTTGCCTCTGTCCGCTGGACAGAAGGAACGACCATCCAAAACACGGCGTAAGGATGTGCACCGCAGTTTCCATGAATCGGATCAGGCGCTCTACGATCTGAATCGTACACTTCGCCGGGTCAGTAACCGAATTGCCGAATATGGACGGTTATACTCGTCATTTGATCGGATTTACGTTACGGTGGTAACCAGAGCGGATGATCCGCTGAATGTATTGTTGCCAGAGCTCACCAAGCTGACGGAGACCATTTTGTCCCAAGCCTTCAAGTCGGTTCAGACGGATCTGCATGTATTGGTCAGTGAGATGGAACAGGTGGATTCCTTCGGGTATGCCAGCGCAGCAGGTCTAGCTTTTCTGCGGGAACTGGATTATATGCAATCCTTGGATTACACGTTCAGCGGTAAACTGCTGGTGACGGAGGATGGGATCTCCATTCCGGTTACTCATCCTGCGTCACCTTTATTCGATCTCGTCTATATATTGTCTGATAAAAATGAGCGTGGAACTGGTGTCCCTGGTGGCTGGATGGAGAATGCTGAGATCATCTGCCGAATCTGCCTGCTGAAGAACCGGAAGCAGGATGCAAATCACTCGGGTACCGTTTCAAGCACGGGCGCGAACACGTACAACAATACATCCTTTAAAAACAATATTCGTACCACCTCTGATCAGCATGGTTATGCAAGTGCGGGTTTTGCCGAGATCAGGCGGCCAAACAAGCCGATTGCACTGGCGGTGTTATATCACATGTATCGGTATCTGCTCGCGCGCATGCGGCAGGAGCCGGATTGGAGCATCAAGGACAAGCTCGCCTTCTTCGGACTGGACGCGGCCTCGGTGGAGCGCAAAGTCGAAGGTCTGCTGCCCAATGAAGATCTGGTTAGTGGCATGAGTGGCATCATGACGCATAACGTCAGTTTCTCTGATCTGAAGCCGCTCTCACTTCGTGAAGCGGAGAGAGCATTGTTCGGACAAGGAGCCGAAGCGTACTTCCGCGATAACGTCGTCCGTCTTGTCGAAGAGCGTGTGCGCGAGCGCAGCTCTGGCGGCTCTCTGCGACGTCAGGCCGAACAATCCCGCGCGGAACATCCAGAGGTTGGTTACTTCCAGTGGGCAGCCTGGAGTGACAGTGAGCCTGGCAGTGTACGCGAAGCGCTGCTTGGACTGATTCGGGATAAGTCGATGCAGCTTGAATCTGCACGTGCTCTGTTGGAGCAACGTCTGCAAGAGCGAGTGGAAGATCAGTCGTTCAAACGAGCGTTGTTCCGTGATAAACAGAATGTGCGCAATCTGATTGACTGCATGCTGGGGCGGGTGTATGTACCGAAAGTAGAATTACTGCGACTGGAAAATGAATTACATCTGCTGCGCATCTACGATACGGAGATGGAAGAATTTCACCGTTTTAGTCGCCACGTCACAGCAGCACTTGAAGCGCTGGAACGCACACTGCGCGAGACAGCTGCCCAAAGTATCGCCGCTGCGGACGAATACATCGGCCAGAACGTGATGGAGTACTACGGCAAAGTGACGGAAGAGCTAATTATCGATCTGGAAGCCAAGCGCGGACGGGACGTATGGTTTGAGGACCGTTACATGGGAGACATGAACCAGCTCGCAACGGCAGGCGATGACCGTCTGCTGAAACGTCTGATGGAGGTATGTCACTCGTTGCTGCTTACGGCTGAGCCGTTGCAATTGCCATTTGAAGAAGAGCTGTTGCAACGGGCGAATGTAACGATTGCCTACGGAGACAAAGACGTATTAACCCGGGATGATCTGTTCCGCAGGTTGTATCACACACTGGAGGATCAGGCGGTCGTTCGGGTGCGGGTCTTCGATTATACGCAGGAACATCGGTATGAAGAGAAGTATTTCTTTGGTGACCATCATAGTGCTTTCATGGACTACGCGGCGCATGCCGAAGAGACGTCACGCATCTACAAGCTGGGTGTGGTGTACGAAGAACGCAGCAGTGGTGTGGAGAAGCTCAATCTGATGGGCGGCTTCCATCTGGAGGATCTCATGGTATATCGGAACGGCAAGGTATATTACGACTCGTACACAGAGAATGGTTATGAACTTCACCCCGCAGGTCTGGTGGAGAAGTTGTCGCCCATCCGTTAAGACGTCTGGCGGTATTATGGATGGAAGGGAGGCACAGATTGGATGTTGATCTGTTTTCCATTCAGGACACCGAATACACCTTGCTACAATTTTGTATTAACTCAGCCTGCTTACGGCTGGTATGGAAAGGATGCATGTGGACATGCAGCGAAAAATCAATCTTCTCCTGGTCCTGTTCAGCCTGATTGGCGGGGCAGTGGGCTTTGCGGCAGGAGAAATCATGCTGCATCAATGGCTTGGGGAGATGCCACGTCTGTTGCTGATGGGATTATACTTTGGCGTACTGGCGCTGAGTGTGGGATTGTTCTGTTTGATCGCAGAGATGATCTCACCCAAGCTGAATGGTGCTTCATGGAAGCTCCGGTATCTGGGACTGTCGTGGAAATTGCTTGTTCCGGCAACACTGGCTCTGTTGTTTGTTGTTGGACTCGCCCTGCAATTGTTGTACCAGATCAATCCAGGCGGTGTGAAGCAAGTGAAAGACATCGTACTGATGATTGATAACTCGGGCAGCATGAATGATACAGATCCGGATAACGGACGCTTTGAAGCAGCCAAGACACTGATCAGCCAAATGGAGAGCGACAAACAGGTAGCTGTCATTACGTTTGATGACCAACCGCAGTTGTTGCAGCCGTTTATTGCGCTGGATAGTGAAGCGGCCAAGAATGAGGTTTATAGCAAAATCGATGGCATTGTCACGACTTCGGGCGGCACCAATTTTGATGCCGTGCTGCGGGAAGGCATGGAACAGATTCAGGGCAAACAGGACCCGAAACGAGGTACCGTCGTCATCTTGTTATCCGATGGCTTCAGTGAAGCGGACACGACCGATATTTTGTCCCAATATAACAACGAACAGATTTCCATTAATACAGTCGGCCTCAGTCTGGTGGATCCATCAGGAACGGATTTGCTGCGTAATATTGCCCAGCAAACGGGTGGCATGTACTATGATGTACCGGATTCCGGTGGTTTGAATCTGGCATTCCAGCAGATCTACGATACGATTGATGAACGGACGCTGGTAACGGAGCGTACAGGCATGATGGAGCATAGCGTTTATCTGGCGATTTTCCGTGTAGCAGCCGTGTTACTAATTGGCGTGGCGCTGGGTGTGTCACTCGGACTTGTGTTTGATAATCGTCATCTCGCGCTCAGTTTTGGTATTGGTGGTGCGGTGTCGGGTCTACTGGCAGGGCTTCTGCTGGAATGGGGCCTCGACGGTTCGAATGTGGGTGATACCTTCGTACGTCTTGGTGCGATGCTCATCTTATCTGGCGTACTGACCCTGTTCTCCTGGATTGTTCCGATCAAGGAGAACACGCCGCGGAAGAGCCGAGGTCGTCGTGAAGCTGGCGGCGGAACTTCTTCTGCCAAAGGGTTTGGTCAGAGACCAAGAGATACACGCAGCAAAGGATTCTAACGTCGGGAGGTCAATGGAAATGCGGTTTACGGATGCAGACCCTTCGACACCCTTGATTCGAAAACTGACACTTGCGGTGGACGAAGGGCGTTGTACACTTCGCTGGCTCTGGCCGGAACGGGTAGAAGCTGTCTATGTGGAACGGCTGGAGCTGGATATGATGGGTGATGATCATACCGGGGAAGAGCCAGCACAGGGCAAGCTGAAGCTGTACACGAGAGAGGAATATAAGGCGAGCAATGGTTACATGGATCGGATCACGGGCTTTGGGGCCATCAAATACACGGTGTATGTGTGTCAGATGCAGGAAGACGGGCCTGTGCTGATCCGTCAACGAGATGAGGACAATATGGTGATTGCAAGCGCAGGAAAGGCGGATATCCGTTTTTCCATTCGATACAAGAGCGGTTTTTTTCAGAAACGAAAAAGTGTACTGATCACTGTCACAGCGGAAGTATCTGTTCCAAAGGAAGCTCTCTGTTATGTTCGCAAGCAGGGCGGGGTTCCGCTGAATAAGGAAGATGGTACGGTGTATCCTTTTGTGAGTGATTTTGCTCCCGGAAGAAATGAGATGCCGCCCGTTGAAGTTGCCAAGGATGATTATGTGAGGTTATTCTTCACGGACGGACCGAAATATGGAGCCGCCTATCGGCTTATATCAGACTAGATAGTTAGGCTAAGTGTACATCTTTAGTCTGACTGATCAGGGGAGGGGAGTGGCTATGAGCTTTTTTAGTCGGTTTTTGAAGAGACAACAGCCGGAGGAACGTCCGCTGTTTTACGATATTGTATGCCCTTATTGTTTCAGCAAGTTTTCACCAGAAGAGGTGGTGTTCCGTGCCGCCCATCACCGCGATGATGATGAGGACTACGCACTCGGGGAAGATGCGAAGTTGAATCGGTATCGCGAAAGGTTCGGACTCGATACGGTATTTGATATGGAGGCCGTATTGGCTCCACATGATGTACCCGAGGAACATCGGATTTATTCGGATAACATCGTGATGGGACTGAACGATCGATATGGTGTCGTTACACGCCGCCGGTTGTGTCCGCAGTGTCATAACGAACTGCCTGTTACAGCAGGCAAAGCACCGAGCAATATCATTTCCATCATTGGTGCATCCCAGGTGGGGAAATCCGTCTACATGACTTCATTAATTCATACATTGCAGCATTATACGGCGGATCATTTTGACGCGGCTTGCATGCCATTGAATGCGGAAATCAGCCGCCGGTTCCGTGCGGATTATGAAGAGCCGTTGTTCGAGCGGGGCGATCTGCTGGATTCCACGCAGAAGGAGAAGCTGCAGGAGCCGTTTATCTTCCAGTTTGTGTTCAAGGACGAAGATAAAGCGCCTCTGACTTTGGTGTTCTTTGACGTCGCGGGTGAAGGTATGGTGGAGCAGGATTATCTCGGACTTCACGGGCAGCACATCAAGAACTCTGCAGGTATCCTGTTCATGGTGGACCCGCTTCAGATTCGTTCGATTCGGGACAAAATCCGCATTAACCTCGGCAATGAGCCAGGAGAGTGGACACCGCGATACGATGAGCCGCGCGATGTGGTGCTGACGATGTTTGGAGATTTTATCGCGTATCAGGACAAAGCCAAGACCAATATTCCAACGGCCGTTGTGCTCACGAAAAGCGACATGCTGCATTCCCTCAAGAATGAAGAGGGCGATTATATCAAATCCAACAGCAATGTCTTCCGCAACATGGTGCACCGCGATTGGTTCGACCTAACTGAGTTCGAGAATATCGACGGGGAGATCCGGCGTTTTATCGAGAAGGTGGACCGTCCGTTCAAGGGTACGATGGATGTGTACTTCAAGGATACAGCTTATTTCGCAGTATCTGCGCTGGGCAGCAATCCGGTGGATATGAAATTGCAGGGTGTGGTTAGTCCGATCCGTGTGGATGAACCTTTCCTGTGGCTGCTGTACAAGCTGAAGTACATTGAGGGGAGAGTGGGATAATGCGTTCTTCCGTAACCCCGCCCATTGAACAACAGTTGTATACCCGAGAGCGGCGCGGGGTGTTTCGCACAACAGAGGGGTTTGATACGGTTGCGGCATCGCCGGGACTGGACCCTTCTTTTATCAAAAAAGTGCTTCACCCCTACTGTGTCTATGACGCTCCAGCGGAGTTAACAGGCCGTAGCGAGAAGGACGAAACGAAGTTTCCGGCTTCCATTCACCTGCTTCATCTGGAGAGTGGAGAGACGATCCTTGGGCAAAATGTGTACCAAGCTGCGGATTTCACCGGGCTGCGTAGCGCCTTTTTCGCTCATAATTACGTCTTGTCTCCCGACCGCTCGGAAGAGCAGATGAAGCAAGGCGACTGGCTGGATGCCTTGTTCGTCACGTCCTATGACATCGAACAAGGCACAGTACTGCCTGCGCTTGCTGAATTGCCCACATCGTCGGGAAGTGGTCCTGATTCGTCGCCAAGTCAGATGCTAAGTGCCTTGAAAATGAACGAAGTGCTGTTCAAGCGCTTGCTGTACGCGGTGATGCAATCCGTAGCGACACGCAGAAAAGTATATATTGCACTAGACCTTCCCGCAGAGGAAGTGACCGCAGGGGCCAAAGGATTGTTACGTTTGCTGTACACGGTTTTACCATACGCATTCCGGCGGCAGCTGGGATTCATGACGTTTGCCAAGGAGCCACAGGCCAAAAAGGGCATTCACGTCCAGTTTGTAGAGCGAGGAACGTTACGTCCGAAAGACCGGAATACGGAGAAGGATTTCACCTTTGATCTCGTATCCGGCAGAGTGACACATGCGGATGCATCTGTGGCGAAGTTACCTTATGCTGAGTTCGCCTGGGCCTTATTACAGGAACCTGGTGGGGCGGATGCGTTCTATACGTTTGCGGATGAAATGATGTCCGGCATGGAACCTGGGCGGGAACTTTCCATTGAAGCATATGGCGAACTTGCGGTGTTCTATGGTCTTGAACAAGGCATGGAAGACCTCTATCTGGATAACAAAAGTCATGTCCTGAGTGGCTTGCTGACCTATTTGAAGCCGGATGGTGGATTACAGCAACGTTCCCGTCTGAACGAGCTGTTCCTGACCTTGCTCAGCAGGGAACTGGACAGCGTGAAGCGTGAGAACGTACCCGAAGAAGACGTCGCAGCTCGCATTGGAGAATATTTCAGTGTTGCCGCGCCCGTGGTGCAATCCCGGATTGTGGACTATTTCATCTACGGTGTGAATAATGCCCGCGCCCAGAAGCGTATGCGTGCTGTGCAGGAATTGTATGCTGTGCTGGATCGGGATCCGCAGCTGAATCGGGCTTTCTTTGATAAAGTGCTGGCCAATGAATCACTCACCAAGTTATTGTTCGAGCCTTATCTGGACAATCAGTTGAAACGCACCGAATCAGCAGCAAACGTCGTGGAAGTGATCCGAAGATGGGTTACATCTCATCCGTCTGCGATTCACTACAACTACTTGCTGGAGCGGACAGCCAATGAGCTGCGTGAACGATTATGTTCTGCGCCTGATCCGGTACAGTCTGCAAATGAAGCTCTCCAGCGTGTTAGTGTGCTCGACCGGGTATCAGCTGAAGATTCTTATGATACAGGCATTACAGCACGAATTGGCCAATCTGAAGCTACAGCTCGCTCTAATCGAAAAGGGGGATTTTCCTCTGCCAGTCAAGACCCGACATATCAGGAGGAACTAACCCGGCTTGCAGACAAGCTCGCTTATGTCATTAACCTGTTTATGATTCAGGATCTGGATCTGGATCGGGTTAACCGTGAACAGCTATTAAGCATCGATATTTTGCAGCATGGCAATGAGGTTCGGGATTGGGCGGCACGTCAGGGCTCCGATGTATCCGCTCGAACGAACATGATGCTGGCTGCAAGAGCGTGGCTTAGTGGTGAAAGCAGTGACGAAGAAGAGCTGGAGGCACTCTCTCTTGTAGAGCGCAATGAACTTCAACGCTGGACGCGTCGCTGGCTTGCCGGAGAGCTGCAGGCTCATCCGGGGATCGCGGCATATGAAGCTTTGCCGATGGCTTTTTATCGGGGAGGAAGCGGCAGCAATCGGTTGGATTATCCTGGCCTGATTGAATTCATCCGCACCAATGCAAGTCGTGCTGAAGGGCTGTATCCATTCTTCGAATGGTCAGGAGATCATCGAATGTTTGTCCGGGGTTCCAATGCGCATAAAGGATATGCGGATGCCCTTGTGGCCTATTTCAAGTCCCATGACCGTGAAGCTTTCAAGTCGAAGTCGGCTTTCAAATCGTATTATGCGAGAGCAAACAAGGCGATGAAGCCGGCCTATGACCGTGCCAAGACCGAATTGTCCTCTCCACTGGTGCGGATGCTAACGGGTAAAAGGAAGAATCTGTTCGGATTAATCCTCTTGATCCTGGTTTTGGGTATTGCTGGCGGTACATATGCATGGATGAATGATTCTGAAGAGCCGCCAGCGGCATCACCTCCATCTACCCAAGAGCCTGTCATTCCGGCTGAACCTGAGGTACAGCTCGCGGAGCAGATTGCTTATATGATTCCTGCGAGTGAACAGGAGGGTACGCAAACCGTTGCTCAACTGGTGATCCGTTTCAGGAATGATACGGGAAGTGATGAGTTTGAGCAAGGTTCACTCCAATTGATGATGAAAGATGGCAGCACGCAGGATTTTGATTCAACTGGCAAGTGGGAGAGCTTTAATCGGAATGAAGAGCCGGATACCCAAGATCCTTCTGATGGTAGTTCAGGAAGTACTTCCGAAGGAAGCACGGATGGATCGTCAGCGGGAAACGCGGGGAACACAGAGCAGACGGAGGATGGCGATCAGCAGGCAGATCCTTCAACATCGGGTGATTCTTCTTCAGATCCTGCTACCGATACAACAACGGGTACAGGTTCGACATCGCCTGACACATCAGTATCCAATGAAGAGGATGCGACCACTCCTGCACAGATGTCTATTGGAGAGGTAGATCGTCTCTATCCGTATGGATTGCAGATCGATCTTCCAGCAGATCTTGATGCTGAGAGCATTGCCAGTGTGCAGAGCACGCAGGGCGAGATGGTCGTAATCCAATTGATGCCGCAGCCTAACTAAGCTGTAAGTCATATTACTAGAGCATGTTGCATAAATATATTAAGTATTTTTTGATCATATAATGAAAATTGCTGACTTCATACCTTATTAAACGAGCGTATGTGAGATGACCTTGAACTTTAGATTTCAAGGTCATCTTTATTTATTTTATATCGCGGATGAATATATTGAACTAACATTTACACAAAAAATGGAGAGGACAGAAATAACCTGAAGAAGTGAAACGTTCGCCTAAAAGCTTTCTAAAAGAAAGCTACATCGGAAGCATATGCTATCCCCGGATTTACCCTTTAAAAAAGGATCAAAAAATCTGGGGATAACAGCGAGCAGAAGGTTGTTCTGTCATCGGAGTGGCCAGTGTAACTATCCTTTAGTTCAATTTATACAGCCATTGCATGAAAACAAAATTATTTGTTCACAACTCGGACACAAAATTCACGATTCAAGATTTCGAGAGACAGGGAGAAGTGATGAAGTGCGCATGATGAATGAGAAAAGCTCTCATATCTATTCTGGAAGAGGAGCTGCAATTTGCTTCAGAAAGACCGAATAAAGCTCGGAAAAAGAAGAAAAATTGGTTTTTTATGTTGACAAATGATAATGATTATCAGTATCTTTAATGTAGAAGATATTTGCGCCGGAAATACACTTAATTACAATTTCGTTTTCGTTGTCTATAGCCGGATTTACATAACCGGGATAAATGAGAGAGGGATGATCGCATGTTTCGTCTGGAGACGACCAAACTGGATATCGCTTATGAGGAAAGACTAATTGTAGAGGATCTGAACATTCAGATTCCCCAAGGAAAAATTACAGCACTTGTTGGAGCCAATGGTTCAGGGAAGTCAACCATCCTGAAAACGATGGCACGTATTATGGCTCCAAAAGCAGGTAGTGTATTGCTCGACGGGAAGTCCATCCATAAGCAGTCCACGCGTGAAGTTGCCAAGCAACTTGCGATTTTGCCACAGAACCCGACAGCCCCTGAAGGACTTACGGTTACTGAACTGGTATCCTACGGACGTTTTCCTTATCAAAAAGGATTTGGTTCCATGCGTTCTGAAGACAAACGCATGATTGAATGGGCTATCGAAGTGACAGCCATGACTGAATTCCATGATCGTCCGATTGATCAACTGTCCGGTGGACAGCGTCAACGTGCCTGGATTGCGATGGCACTTGCCCAAGAAACGGATATCCTTTTCCTGGACGAGCCGACAACGTTCCTGGATATGGCTCATCAGCTCGAAGTATTGCAATTACTGGAGCAGCTGAATGCCACAGCCAACCGTACCATTGTTATGGTTGTGCATGACTTGAATCATGCTTCCCGCTACGCACATCACATGATTGGTATCAAAAAAGGTAAAGCAATCGCTCATGGTTCACCTGTAGAAGTTATGAATTCGGATGTACTTCGTGAAGTATTTAACATTGAAGCAGATATCGTGATTGACCCGCGTTCCGGTGTACCGCTTTGCTTGCCATATGCTCTTGCAGGTGAACGTCAACAATCGAAAACACCAGACCAGATGGTCATGAACAGCGCGATGGTTCATGCAGGAGGACGGGCAGAACAACGCGTTCAAGCGACAGGAAGTTAACGAAATGGGCCATACGTGGTCCTTACACTATAGAATGAAGCCGCTGTGCGTAACGCACGCGGCTCATTCGCATTCATGGGAGGTTTGCAACCGATGGGAGCAATTAACTACACGTGGTTAGAGCAATATGGACGTATAACGACCAGTCCGGTTAACGAACCGGTTTTTGGCATGCCTCTGACATGGTTAAGACATCCGGAGAACGCAAAGCGTATGCTCGAAGCCTATAATGAGCATCTGCGTGCAGATTCTCTTCGCTCTGCTGCTGTATATTTCATGCATTCTGTTCGTGGTCTATTGCTTGGTATTCATTACATGACGTCCATGTGTGACACGTCGCTGAATATTTCGCTGGAGAATATCCAACTACAGTTGGAGGTTCAAGAGGGGCGTCCCGTACTCCATTTTCAACTTGTAGATACAACTGAGCATGCCCATCCTGGTTCAGTCTTCAACGGTGGTGGAGATGCATCCCACTGGCGGAATAAGTTGCTTACAGCATATTACGGTGAACAACTACGTCCCATGATTGAAGGCGTGGCGCTTGCCGGAGAAGCGAACACCGGTCAGATGTGGGCACAGCTCGCATCCATTCTGAGATGGTTCAAGACGACCGTAGTGAAGATGGACATTACAGAATCAGAACGAGAAGCGGTGATTCAGGGATATGAGCATGTCATCGCCATGCCACCGGAAATTCTGGGGTTACGGAAGAACTTGCTGTCATTCAAACCGGTCGAGATTGCTAATCCGCATCAACCTGGAGAGACCATGCTGATGAAGCCGACATGCTGTCTGCACTATCAAGTGTATGGTGGGCAGAACTACTGTTACAGCTGTCCCAAACTAACCAAGGCAGAGCGGCAAGAGCGGTATGATGCGATTGTGGCTGCCAAGTCAGGTTAAAGTAACCCGGAGCAGTGGTATGAGTATACCGGGATTTGGTAATCGCATCGGATCAGGTCTATAATAATAGGACAGGCTGTAGGTTCAATGGTTATGCCAACGTGCTCGCAACAGCCCAAACTAACATATGTCATGGGAGGAATCAGTCATGTCCGTATATTCATATCAGGCGGTAACCACCGCGAACCAAGAAGTCTCACTGGATCTGTATCAAGGTAAGGTATTGGTCATTGCCAATACAGCCAGCAAGTGTGGACTGACCCCGCAATACGGTGAATTGCAAAAGCTATACGATCGTTATCGCGATCAAGGCTTGGTTGTACTGGGGTTCCCTTGTAACCAGTTTGGAGGGCAAGAGCCAGGTACAAGTGAGGAAGCGGAATCATTTTGCCAGATTAACTATGGTGTGAATTTCCCGGTGTTTGCCAAGGTAGATGTGAATGGTGAGGAAGCACATCCCCTGTTCCAATACCTTAAAGAGCAACAACCCGGCGCAGGTGAAACCAGCGACATCCAATGGAACTTCACCAAGTTCCTTGTTAACCGTGAAGGTGAAGTGGTAGGTCGCGTTGAACCGAAAGAATCCCCGGAAGCCATGAGTGCAGAAATCGAGAAATTACTCGGTTAATACAAGGTTGTAGAGAAGCCTATCCTTGCTTATGCGAGGATAGGCTTTTTAGATGACTTTATATACGACGTAGGTTTAGCTTCTCATCAGGTAGATGTAGCTCCAGGATCAAGGCAAGGGCTTACTTAGTGTGTAATAGCCTTGATCCGAGGCCAGCTTAAGCAGGTTACGAGCATAGCTTCCGGCCCAGGAGTAGCCGTGTCTCCGTTCCTCACTGATGTCCAGAATGTTCATGTACTTCATTCCATCCCGATCCGCGTAGAAAGGCACATCTTCATCCACGTTATAGAAACGGTACCAGATCACACTTCCTGCATCCGGTTCAAAATATACGGGTCCTTGCCGGTTATACTTGGTTCCATTCTCTCGCACCGTATCGAACCATCGCAGAGCCCCTTTAGCGGCTTGTTTAATCTCGGGAGTCTGAGGCCTGGACATGAGAAAAGCAGCAATTGCCACCGACTCTGATCCCGATTTGGAAGCTAATTCATACGCTCTGCCCGTCACAGGAGCATAGGTCACAGGATCATGCTGCGCACCCCAAACGGTGGGCAAGCCATTATTGATAATTTGCGCTTTCAGCGTATAATCAATCCCTTTGTCCAAAGCTTTCTTCAGCTTGCTGCGGTCATTGGAGGTCCATATATCGTTGTTAAACCCATTTCTTCGCTCAACAATATCGTCTAACAAAACCATCGTTTGTACCATCGCATTGTCGTTGTAAGTCACCGCGTCAGAGTAATTACTTCGTTTGGGATAGACCTGTGGCCAACCTCCAGATGGATATTGGGAGATCAGGATAAAGTCCACCGCTTTGCGAACACTGTTCTTAAAGGCCAGATTGTCGGTTTTTTCATACATGTCAGCCAGAAAGCGGATCTCGGAAGTTGTTGCATCATTATCGAAGGTGCCAAGTTCAATCCCATTCGGGTCTTTCCAGCCTGATCGTGCTGTTACACCATCCCAGGGTGCTGCGTACTGCTCTTTCATGTCTTTGTAAAATCCACCGTGCGGCATCTGCCACGAAACGATATTGAGGGCATAGGCCGTATCTTTAGCCAGATCGCCAGTTGCAAAATTGCTGTAATCCCTGAACTTCTGAAACAGGGAAGATACATCGGCAGCTGCTGGAAGTTTGGAGGACAGAACCTCCGTTTTAATTGTAACGGGTGGAGAATCGGCAGAAGCAGCAGCGAAGGGGATCGCTACTCCAGCTGTCATCATGGTGATGACAAGCGTAACAGGAACCATGCGGAATACGACAGGCATTGAACGTTTCTTCAAATGAACGCCTCCTGAACGAAGTGAGATTTGGTGTTTAATTTACATAAAAGCCATTTAAAGGATTGTTATTATTGTAAGCGCTTACCAATTTAAAAATCAACCCTGTCATGAAAATTGAAGCCATTTATTTTTTGTACAAGTAAAACATGAATGGGGAAGAGGCTCTAACTGAAAGCATCTATATAGAGATCCGGAAGCCATTGCATAGCATAAACTGACCCGGATCCGGGGACAATGAAATCAATAAAACGAAGGGAAGAAAGGTTTAAATAAAAGGGAATAACTTCTTTCGACAAACTTTTTTTGCAAAACCTATTGCAATGTGAAAAATATCACATTATAATGAGTGTATAAAGTGAAATAAATCACATACACAGTATCGATTAAGAAGTGAAATATTTCACAACCATAATAACATTATATTCAAACTCATTTATATACTTCGAGGAGGAACTTTTAATGAAAATCGCAGTTATCGGATGTACACACGCAGGGACCGCAGCCATCGTAAACACCGCCAAATTGTACCCGGACGCTACCATCACGGTGTATGAGCGCAATGACAATATCTCCTTCCTATCTTGTGGCATTGCGCTTTACGTAGGTGGGGTTGTAAAAGACCCTGACGGCTTGTTCTATTCTTCGCCCAATCAATTGGCAGAGCTAGGTGTTGTGACCAAGATGCTTCATGAAGTGACGGCAGTCGATGCCAAGGGCCATACGCTTCGGGCTAAAAACCTGCAAACCGGGGAAGAATTTGAAGATACGTTTGACAAGCTGATTGTGACAACTGGTTCATGGCCTGTCGTTCCGAAGCTTGAAGGCATTGAGATGGACAACATTCTGCTATGCAAAAACTACAATCATTCCAACACGATTATTGAAAAAGCCAAAGATGCCAAACGCGTTACCGTTGTAGGTGCAGGATATATCGGCGTAGAACTGGTGGAAGCTTTCCAAATGAACGGCAAGGAAGTCACCCTGATCGACAGTGTGGACCGGATTTTGAACAAATACCTGGATCCTGAGTTCACGGATGCGATCGAAGATACGTTGACTGGACGCGGCATCAAGCTGGCTCTCGGTCAAACGGTACAGAAGTTTACTGGAGAGAATGGCAAAGTGACCAAGGTAATTACGTCCAAAGGGGAGTTCGAAACCGATCTGGTTATTCTGTGCATTGGTTTCCGTCCAAATACCGAGCTGCTCAAAGGTCAAGTGGATATGCTCCCGAACGGTGCAATTATCGTGGATAAATATATGCAAACCAGTCAAAAAGACGTCTTCGCTGCGGGTGACAGTTGTGCAATTCATTACAACCCGACTGGTAAAGCATCTTACATTCCACTGGCGACCAACGCCGTGCGGATGGGTACACTGGTAGCCCGCAACCTGGTTCGCCCTACGACACCGTATATGGGTACACAAGGAACATCGGGTATCAAGATTTATGAGCAAAATATTGCAGGTACCGGGATGACGGAAACATCTGCTGCTGACGAAGGTCTGATTGTGGAATCCGTGGTGCTGGAAGACAGCTACCGTCCGGAATTCATGCCTACGGCTGAGAAACTGTTGCTCAAAGTGGTATACGAGCAGGCTACTCGTCGAATCGTCGGAGCACAAGTAATGTCACAGGTTGATCTGACTCAATCGATTAATACGATCTCGGTCTGCATCCAAAACAACATGACCGTAGACGAGCTGGCCTTCATCGACTTCTTCTTCCAGCCTCATTACAACAAACCGTGGAACTTCCTGAACACGGCGGGTCTGCAAGCACTGCCTCCAATAGAGGTAAAAGCACCAGCAATGGTGTAAGCCGGTAAAATTAGCTACCGGGTGCATCTCCTGGCGTCAATTCCAGAGGGTACCGGAAGAGCAGAAGCGCGTGACCAAAAAGACATTCCGATGATAAATACATTGGGATGTTTTTTTGTCGAATTACCTTTTGAAAATGCCGCCATGATAACAGATATATGTCTCAACATCCATATTCTTAATATTCTCGAGCGATCTTTCAGCAGCCTCTAAATCTAAACAAAAATGTGGATTAGCAACAACAAGCTCATTGTTGTCGATTACAGCAGCATCGCCCGTGCTTAGAAATCTTTTGGTCCTTGAGATATAAAGAAGTATGTCCCGGAGTATGCCCTGGTGTTGAAATAATTTCACAACCGCTGGCCCAATTTAGAAAATCGCCATCATCAACCATCTGATCTACATGAACTGTGTTTAACATATTTAAACGTTCACAAAATGCAAGTCCAAAATCTTTTTGTTCATCAGGTAATTGTTCAAGCATGTTTTCGGCTTGAAGTAAGCGTAAATTTTTCATAGCTCCTGACACATATGGTGCTTCCAGTGTTGAGGTTACTACTTTTAATGAAGGATATTTTTGCTTGAATTCCGCAGCAGTTCCCATATGGTCATCATCTTGGTGGGTGATATAAATAGCTGTTAAATCTTTTGCAGATATTCCGTGCTTATGAAGTTCGTCTGAAATAAGAGGGAAAAAATCAGGATAGCCACAGTCGATCAATACCATTTCTTCACTATTCTTTAAAACAACAGGGTGAATCTTATGAGTAATTCCTTCATATTCAAATTTGATATTTAAAATTAAAACCTGGTCCATTGTGTTCTCCTTTAATATCAAAAAAAATTAGACGAAAGTATTATATCACACCGATGACGGCGAGAAGCAAAACGGCACTGTTATTCATTTTCAAACTTTGTGATAAAAGTAACAAACCTCTTGAAACCTTCGCGATACAATGAACATATTAACAGAAAAGCTGATTTCGTTTGTTCATGAATGGTGAAGGGGAGGATCATAATGGCAGCAAAAACACCTCTTGAGGTTGCACAATATACGGCGCAAACAGGAATGAAGAAGGCTCAATATCCGGTATCTTCCGTACTGGTGCTCAGTTTTCTGGCAGGGGCTTTTATCGCGCTGGGTTTTCTACTGGATATTCGGGTAATTGCTTCTGCGCCAGCAGAGTGGGGAAGTTTGGTCAATCTGATTGGAGCAGCGGTGTTCCCGGTTGGATTGATTATGGTGCTCATTGGTGGGGGAGAGTTGCTGACGGGAAATATGATGGCTGTTCCACTCGCGACAATTGCTCGTAAGCTATCTATGGGCAGTATGTTGAAGAATCTAACTTTAGTGACGGTTGGTAACTTTGTTGGAGCTTTGTTTGTCGCGTACGCGTTTGGACATGTGCTGGGTCTGACCGGAGAGGGTGTATATCTGGCGAAAGTGGTGGATATGGCTGGGCATAAGTTGCATGACGGCTTCCTGCAAGCTTTTACCTCTGGAATCGGCTGTAACTGGCTGGTCGCGCTGGCCGTGTGGTTATCTTATGCTTCGGATACGATGAGTGGTAAGGTACTAGGTATTTGGTTTCCAACGATGGCATTTGTGGCGATTGGATTCCAGCACGTTGTGGCCAATATGTTCCTCATCCCGGCGGCAATCTTCGAAGGACATTATTCGTGGGGCCAATATGTGATGAATTTCATTCCGGTATGGCTCGGGAATCTGACTGGTGGTGCTCTGTTTGTAGCCGCAGCTTATTGGATGGTGTACCTGCGTGAGTTGGAGCCGAAAGTGAAGCCAGAGATAGCGACATCAATCGAACCTGTGGATACTGAAGCCAGAGCGATGTGGAGCAAACAAGCATAGCGGGCACAACGAGGTATGTATACACGTATATTAGAAGTCAAGACGATTCTGATTCTTGCTCGGTTCATGGCGCATATGCTGTGACGGAACAGGACGGGATCGTTTTTTTGTATGGGGTCCTTGTTGGAGTTTAACGCAAAATAAATTCGCCATGACAAGGTTCGGGGGAACGAAACCTGTTCATGGCGAATTTCGGGAGTGGTCCATGATATGGCATGAGGAGGAAGTGGGGAAACACTAGCCTAATGCCTTATTTTTAATTTACCCCTGAATTCTGAAGTTGAATCAAACTCAAAAACATTTTTTTGAAAATATTTTGAAGCCGCTATAGCGGCGAATATGAAGCAAAAACATACTGTTCTCTTTACGCGATAACCTCGAAGAAGATATGATATAGGGATAGCTTTTATAGAGGGGAGCCTTACGATGATCGATCAGGAGAATGGTATATTTGCGGCGGTGTGTCCGCTCGACTGTCCGGATACTTGTGGTCTGTTACTACATAAAGAGAACGGCAAAATTGTGAAGGTGGCAGGCAATCCGGATCATCCGATCACCAAGGGAGCCATCTGTAATAAAGTTAGAAATATGACTGAGCGGGTGTATCACCCCGAGCGTCTACAATATCCGATGAAACGTGTAGGAGCCAAAGGTGAAGGCAAGTTCGAACGTATTAGTTGGGATGAAGCGATTCGCGAGATTACGACCAAATTCACTGCATTGTCCGAAACCTACGGGCCTGAGAGCATCCTGCCCTACAGCTTCTACGGCAACATGGGCATTCTCGGCGTAGACGGCATGGATCGGCGTTTCTTCAATGCGCTAGGTGCGAGTGTGCTGGAGCAGACGATCTGTAATGCGGCTGGAAATACCGGCTGGAAATATACGATGGGCGCCAACAGGGGAACGGTGCCGGAAGATACGGAGCATGCGGATCTCATCCTGGTGTGGGGTGGTAATATCGTCAGTACAAATATGCACCAGGTCGTTTTGGCGGAGAAAGCCCGTAAGAAAGGCGCCAAGATCGTCGTAATCGACGTTCATCGCAATCGTACCGCCCAGTGGGGCGACTGGTTTATTCCTTTGTACCCAGGCACGGACAGCGCACTGGCGTTGGGAATGATGCATGTGCTGTTCGAACGGGGACTGACGGATGAAGCATTTATGCAAAAGTATACGGTGGGTCATGAGGCCCTACGTGATCATGTCCGCAGTTATACCCCTGAACGTGTTGCACGTATTACTGGCGTGCCGGAGGAAACCATTGTGAAGCTGGCCGAACTATACGGCAACGCACAGGCAGCCCATATTCACATCGGCAATGGCCTCCAGCACCATGATAATGGGGGGATGAACGTGCGTAGCGTTGCATGTCTGCCTGCCATTACAGGGCAGTGGCTGAAGCAAGGCGGCGGTGCCGTTCGCACCAACAGCTACGCGAGCACGAATAGCGACGCGCTGGAACGTCCGGAGCTGCGGCAGAATCCGGAGCCGCGAGTGGTGAACATGAACCGGATTGGTGAAGCGTTGCTGGAAGCAGAGCAGCCGATTCGGGCCATGATGGTCTACTGCAGCAATCCACTGGTGGTGGCACCGGATACCGAGCGGGTGGAGCGAGGTTTTGCACGGGAAGATCTGTTCACGGTTGTGCATGATCTGTTCATCACGGATACGGCGAAATATGCAGATATCTTGTTGCCAGCCACATCTTCATTTGAAGCGACGGACCTGTACACCTCTTATTGGCATCAGTACGTTCATCTGCAAGAGCCGGTAATTGCACCGATTGGGGAGAGCAAGAGCAACGTGGAACTGTTCTCAATCCTTGGGCAGGCTATGGGGTACGATCCTGCAATCTTCGGAGAAACGCCGGAACAGATGATTGAGGACGCACTTCAGGGCACAGGCAACCCCTACATGAATGGAGTCACGTTGGAGGGACTGAAGGAACACCGATTCGTGAAGCTGGATATGACGCCACATGCTGCATTTCTGGATCAGCTGCCCACGCCTTCAGGCAAAATTGAATTGTATTCGGAGACGATGGAACAGAGAGGGCTTCCGCCGCTCCCTACCTATAGCGCTCTGGTTGAAGGATATGATGGGGAGAATCCGGCTGGACCTGCCGATACGTATCCGTTGATGTTCCTGTCTCCGCCAAACCATAACTTCCTGAACTCCACCTTTGGCAATTCAGCCAAACATCAGCGTTTGGAGAAGATGCCTCTATTGCAAATGCACCCCGAGGACGCTACCCGCAGAAACGTGGAGGACGGAGATGCAGTGGTCGTATGGAATGATCGTGGTCGCATTGAACTTACCGCCAAGGTAAGTGAAGCCATGTTGCCAGGAACCGTCATCAGCCAAGGCTTATGGTGGGATGGTGACGGCAAGAAGCAGCGGGCGAATTCACTGACGTCCAATCGGTTGTCGGACATGGGTAACGGAGCTACCTTCTTCTCGGCCACTGTCGAAGTGAAGCGTCAATGAGTGTGCTTGCAGCATGAATTTTTTGAGGTAAGATGAACAAAGGATCGAACTTGAGCAGGATCTAAAGAGCAAATAGATATAACACTTCCAAAGTCCTTCGCTCTGGCAGAGTATGCCGTCAGGGCAAAGGCTTTTTTGGTATGGTAATACGTTTTTATGGTACTAAGGAGAATGGATCAGAGATGATGAGATGGCTGGATAACTATCCAAAAGAAGTGAGAATATTTTTGCTGGCAAGTCTGGTTAACGCAACAGGCAGTGCACTGATGTGGCCGCTGACCACCATGTATGTGTTTGATGAACTTGGACGGACGATGGCAAACGCGGGTTTTGTGATCCTCATTCAGTCCCTGGGTGGCATCTTCGGACAATTGCTCGGCGGTTCGTTGTATCACCGGGTAGGCGTGAAGAAGCTGATCATTGGTTCACTTGCGCTTAATGCGTTAGGTTTGTTTGCGCTGCCCTGGATTAGCGCGTATTGGGTCATATTTATATGTGCGATGGGCTGGATTGGCCTGTTCAGTTCATTGTCGCTGCCAGCGATTCAGGCTTTTATTGGCTTCCGTTTTGCGGAGCGACGCGGTGAATTATTCAATATTATCTATGTGGCGAACAATATCGGGGTGGCGATTGGTACGGCGCTGAGTGGTTTTCTGGCTGACTTTTCCTATCATCTCAGTTTTGTACTGAATGGGGTGACCTCAGCCGGGTTTGCGACGTTCTTCTGGTATTATCTGTCGCGAGTCGAACCGGATCAGGGGGAAGTACATCTGACGAAACGCAAAACCGTTCCCGATGGGCCGGGCGTCTGGGCACTGCTGGGCAATACCCGATTATATCTGTTTATGAGCTTGGGCGTCCTCTTCCTGTTATTCGGCAATTCCATCTGGAATACAGGCGTGTCCCCGTATATCATTTCTGAGGGTATGGAAAAAAGAATGTACGGTCTGCTCTGGACCCTGAACGGGGTGCTGATCTTTGTGGGCCAACCCTTTACCAGTTGGGTAAAACGGACCATGGCCCGTACCTCTACGGCCCAGATGACAGCGAGTGCCGTGTTCTATGGCATGGCCTATATCGTCATGATTACCATGTACAGCTATCCAGGCATGGTGCTCGCAATGGTACTTGCCACGTTTGGAGAGATGCTGATCTCCCCTGCAACACCTGCCTTCATATCGGAGCACGCAGGCAGGGCGGCACCTTTTTACATCGGGATATCAGGTGGGATCGGTGCGGTTGGCCGGGTTATCGGGCCATATGCGATGGGGGTCATGTATGACAAACAGGGACTTATTCCTGTAGCGTGGCTGGCAACAGGCACGGCGGCCATAGCGGTGCTGGGGTTTGTATTGCATGCGGTGTTGAACCGTAATCGTGAAGTGAAGGAGTACGGGATGGACGCCTAACAGATCTAATCGGGTTGGACATGATGCGGAAGGAAGAACGGGTTGGAGTGGACGGTAAATCCACTTTAATCTGTCTGCTCATCCGTAAATTTTGGTTGACAAAAAAATGTATTTATGCTATAATTTACATATAAAAATATTCCGTATATAATAAGATTCTCCTGGCCAGGGGAATCTTATTTTTGTTTGTACGGGAGGAATAAGTATGAAGCAAAATGAATCCAGTATCACATCATTGATTTCGACTTTTGGCCGAGCCTATCACAGCCAACATGACACACCCCTCATTTTCGATGATTTTATGGCGAGATTGCTGATCTCTCCTCAAGAGTTTGTAGATATCAGCAATAACATGGTTAGAGGCATTCATTTTTTCAACCCGGATATGGCTCACCAGCTCAAGGACGACCCGGAAAAGGTTCTAAAATGGATTACCCAGGTACAGCTATCTCCAATAACTCTGGCTCGGGCCGCTTACTGTGAGCATGTACTTTTGCATGAAGTCGCGTTGGGATTGAAGCAGGTAGTCATTCTTGGCGCCGGGATGGATACGTTTGCTTTGAGGCATCCGGAATTGGAGGACACGCTGGATATCATTGAAGTGGATTATCCGGCTACACAGCAATTCAAGAAGGAGCGGCTGAATCAGGCCGAGCTGACTATTCCGGACAATCTTCACTTTGTACCCATGGATTTTACGCGTGAGCTTTCAAATGACAGCTTGACTCTTGAAGGTTTGAAGAAACGGAAGACGTCGGCTAGTCTCTTGGGTGTTTCGTATTATTTGCCCAAAAAGGATCTGTTTAACGTGATTCGTCATGTGTTTGCGAACCTGCCAACCGGAAGCTCTATCGTTCTGGATTATGCAGATGAGCATCTTTTTGAGGAAAAAGGAATGTTTAATCGGGTTGAAAATATGGTTAAATTGGCTGCAATGGGTGGTGAGCCGATGCAATCCGGCTACGCATATGTGGAGATGGAGGCATTGCTTGATGAAGCAGGGTTGCTTATTTATGAGCATCTGACTCCGGAGGCGATTCAGGAACAGTTTTTCCAGGATAGAACCGATCATCTAAGGGCCTTTGAAACGATACATTTCATTCACGCAGTAAAAAAATAAATCGATCCGGGCATGTATGGTCACCTATATAGCCCCCATTTGCATAGCAGCGGCCAACCTTCACCCTGTGGCAGGGTGAAGGTTGTTTGGTTTGAACAAAGGACCAGCATAAACCATGATTCGGTAGCCAATAACTTCGCATGTGATACAAATGTTCAGAAATCAGACTTGTTATAGTTCAATCCCATGTCATTCAACGTTCACCCCTCTATTTACGCATAATGCCCATATAATAGAATGGAACTGGTTAAAGGCAGGAGGATGCATACGATGTACAAGGTTTTGTTGGTCGATGATGAATTTATAATCTCGGACGGGATCTCGAGTGTCGTGAACTGGCCCCGATTAGGAACAGAACTGATTGGCATTGCTCAAGATGGATTGGAAGCGCTTGCTTTTATTGAGAAGCAACGCCCGGATATTATCATCTCGGACATTCGCATGCCGGGAATGGATGGATTACAGCTGGTTGAAGCAGTGGCGGAGAAGTATCAGGATATCTCATTCATCATGCTCACGGGTTTCACCGAATTCGAATATGCGAAGACTGCCATGCATTATGGAGTGAAGCACTATTTGCTCAAGCCCTGCAGTGAAGAGCATCTCGTACAGGCTATTAGTGAATTGGTCAGTGAGAAGCGGGAGTTAACTGATCAGGAGCGTTTTGTGCAGTCGATCCAATATAATCTGGAGCGTGTACTGCCGCATGCCAAGGAATATTTTCTGAAAGAGCTGGTCACGAACAGAACATACGGGGTCAAGGAATGGAAATATTTTGAGGAATTATTCGATGTACAGTTTCAGGATCAGCGTGTGCGGTTGTTGCTGGTAGAGATTGAGGGGGATCATGAGTATTTGCACTTGTTCGCGGTCAAGAACATTGCCGAGGATATTTTTCACAATCCAATCTTAAGTGCCACGGTTGGGGGACATGTGTTACTAATCATGGAGGACAAGTTGTCTGAAACGCAGTTGTTCCATAATATCGATGAGATTCGTGCGACATTTACCCGATATTATCATGATGATCTTACGATTGCTCTGAGCGAACCAGGAGATCTTTCGCAGGCACGCCATTTGTACATGCAGACGCTGGTCTATCTCAATTACCGCTTTTACCTCGGTGAGGGCAGTCTTATTATGGAGCGGGATATTTACTCACCCGGGGAGCGCACCCTTCCCGAATTCGAATACGATCCGGAGCGGATGGTTACTGCAATCAAGGCTGGACACTGGCAGGAAGTCGGATCAGAGCTGAACCGAATGTTTCAGCTGCTTGCCAGCTTGCGATACGATATATCTCAAACCAAGTCCTATCTCATTCAGATGTTTATGGAAATGATTCGACTCAGTGGCTCTGCCGAGATGAAAAGGTATATGGATCAGTTGCCAGGCATGATTGAATCCAGCACGCTGCATTCTTTTCAACAGTTTCTGCTTGCCGTCGCCAAGGAAATCACACTGCGTCGCTACGAACAACACCGCTCCAGACAATCGCAGATGGTAGGCAGTGTGAAACAGTTGGTAGAGAAACGCTACAGGGACGAGACCCTGACACTCCAGTCCATCGCCGGGGAAATATACATGAATCCAGACTACATTGGCAAAATGTTCAAAAAAGAAACAGGCGAGAAATTTACGAACTATGTGTTAAGTTACCGCATCCGCAGAGCATTGGAGCTTCTGGAGCAGGACGGGAACTGCACTGTATCTTCACTGGCCGAACAGACGGGGTTTGGCTCCAACTGGCCGTATTTTAGCAAAATGTTCAAGAAATACACGGGCTTCTCCCCATCCGAGTATAAAAAAGTACCGTAGGACAGCGCTGCTGTCGCTTATACAGAAATTGACCTAAACATTTACACGATAACAGCGATCAGAGGGTTGTTCTGTCATCGGAGTGGCAAGTGTAAATATTTTTAAGCTCGATTTATACAGATAGTAACCTGTATATCCGATCCACATTGATCTACGATCGTGCCCTGTTTGCCATTCATCGGCAGCAGGGTCTTTTTTTGTCGGACGGAACTCGGTTTTGAACATCCATTTAACGGAAATGAGCATGGGAAGAAAGGGTGCTCGCTTCTATCATTAGAAGTGTCATGTTAATGAATGAACATCGAGAGTGGAGGTTGAGTGGATGGAGCTGAATCGAAGCCGGGGGATCGAACCTGGGCGTTTGAAGCCAGCTGGCAAATGGAGTTCGGTGAAAAAGGAGCTTGTCCGCAACAGATACGTGTATCTGATGCTCGTTCCTGTTGTAGCCTATTATCTGATTTTCAGCTATGGGCCAATGTACGGGCTACTGATGGCATTTCAGGAATCCTACAGCCCGATCAAAGGAATCTTGGCAGGCGAATGGGTCGGATTTGACAACTTCACCATGTTTTTTGAAAGTTATTATTTCTGGCGACTGATTAAGAATACACTGATTTTGAGTTTTTACAGCATTGTGTTTGGTTTCCCGGCTCCGATCATCCTGGCCCTGCTACTGAATGAAGTACGGAAGAAGTGGTTCAGAGGCGCAGTACAGACAATCAGTTATATGCCGCATTTCATCTCGGTTGTCGTCGTGGTTGGAATGTTGAAAACGTTCTCATCTCTGGACGGTGGGTTATTTAACGTCATTCGTGACTTTTTCGATCTGCAGCCGATCATGTTTTTGGCGGAAAAGGATATGTTCCGTCCGATGTACATCCTGTCCAACATATGGCAGGGCGCAGGTTGGGCTTCGATTATCTTTTTGGCGGCGCTCAGCGGGATTGATCCGCAGCTGTACGAGGCTTCCAAAATTGACGGCGCAGGCCGCTGGAGACAGTTGCTTCATATTACACTGCCCGGCATTATGCCAACGATTGTGATTATGTTAATTTTGCGCATGGGGGCAGTGATGAACGCTGATTTTCAGAAAATATTGTTGATGCAAACGGCACCGACCTATGAGACATCGGATGTCATATCCACCTTTGTTTATCGATCCGGTATTTTGGAGGGGAACTATACGTATTCAACCGCCATCGGACTATTTAACGGTGTCATTAATTTCGCGCTGCTCATTATCGCGAATGCGATCAGCAGAAAGCTTAACTCAACCAGTCTCTGGTAATTGGAAGGTGAAGCGATGAAACAGTCTATAGGGGAACGACTTTTTGATGTATTCAATACACTGCTGCTCTTGGTGATCATGATTTTATGCTTATACCCGATGCTGTACGTGTTCAATTCTTCAATCAGTGATCCGGATCAGATGTTACGTTCCCGGTCACTGATGCTCATTCCTGAAGGCTTTCAGCTGGGAGCGTACAAGTCGGTATTTCAGGATACTCGCATCTATACGGGATATATGAACACCTTGTTCTATGTTGTGGTGGGTACGGCCATCAATCTGCTCATGACTTCGCTGGCAGCCTATGGGTTATCACGCAGTGATCTGATGGGCAGAAAAACGTTGATGAAATTAATTACGTTCACGATGTTTTTTGGCGGGGGCATGATTCCGACGTTTCTGCTGATTCAGAATCTGGGCATGGTGGATACCCGTTTTGCACTTATTATTCCGGGTGCCATCAGTACGTTCTATTTCCTCATTATGAAAACAAACTTTGAGGGCATTCCGATTAGTCTGATCGAATCGGCGAAGCTTGATGGTGCCAATGACTTTCTGATTTTGTTCCGGATTGTGCTGCCCTTGTCGAAACCGATTCTGGCGGTCATGATGCTGTATTATGCGGTTGACCATTGGAATGATTATGTCGGACCGATGCTCTACCTGCGCGGTCAGGAGTTATATCCGATCCAGATTATTATGCGAGATATTCTGATCAGCAGCAGTACAGAGGCCATGGGTGCGGGCGCCGATACCGGCTTCGCCATTGGAGAGAACATCAAATATGCGACCATTATTATCTCCACGCTGCCGATTATGCTGGTATATCCGTTCATCCAACGTTATTTTGTTCAGGGCGCTCTAATCGGTGCTGTGAAACAATAAAAATGTAATCTATGGAGGCGAATTGTGTGAAAAAAAGAATGGGGTCCATCCTGTTGTCATCGCTACTTACCATGTCTTTACTGGCGGGCTGTACAGGTGATAATGAACCAGGTAACGCAGAGCCAGCAGAAGGAACAGAACCTGCGGTTCAGGCGTTGACCGAGATTCCGCTACCGATTACTAGTGAGCCATTTACCATTGACTACTGGCGCGCCAATGACGCCAAACTAACGGCTTCCTTGAACAATTTTGGTGATATGGCGGCTTACAAGGAAAAGGAGAAGCTGACGGGTATCCAAGTGAAGTTCACCCATCCTCCGCTTGGACAACAGCGTGACCAATTCAATCTGTTGATCTCAACGAAGGAGCTGCCGGACGTCATTTATTATAACTGGGCGGATGCCGTTGGCGGACCGGAAAAAATGATCAAGGACGGTCGAATCATCCGGTTGAATGAATTGATCGACAGTTATGCACCGAACTTGAAGCGAATAATAGAATCCGATCCGGATGTGAAGAAGCAGATTGCACTCGACGATGGAACGATCTATATGTTCCCGCTGCTCAAGCTGGATGCACTGAAGCTGAATGCCACTTCCGGTTTAATTATGCGCCAGGATTGGCTCGATAAATTGAACCTCAAAGTACCTACCAATATCGATGAGTGGTATACGGTGCTCAAGGCATTCAAAGAAAAGGACCCCAACGGCAACGGCAAGCCGGATGAGCTTCCTTTCACCGGAAACTGGGGGCCGGGCAACCTGACCAAGCTCCATGATTTTGCTGCGGCCTTTGGCGTAATTGGAGGCTTCCAGATGAATGGAGACAAGGTGGAATTTGGACCGATTCAGCCGGGCTACCGTGATTTCTTGGAGACCATGGCCAAGTGGTACAAGGAAGGGCTGATTGATCCCGAGATCATGACCAATGACGGCAAAGCGTTTGACTATAAGGTTACCAGCAATCTGGCCGGCGCATATCAGGGTGGTGTATTCAGTGGCATGGGGAAATACTTCAATCTGATGAGAGATACCGATCCGAACTTTAACGTAACCGGCGTACCGTGGCCCGTATCTCCGGATGGAACTTCTTATGCTACCTTCAATCTGGAGAATAAGGTACTAAGTTATGGTGAGGCCATTACGGCTTCCGCAGACGAAGACAAACTGAAATATATTGTACAGTGGATGGACTACAACTATAGCGAAGAGGGTAGTGATCTGTTCAACTTCGGTATTGAAAATGACAGCTATGTTCGTGACGGGGAAGGTGTCAAATTCACAGATACCATCATTGATAATCCGAACGGTCTGACGTATGACCAGGCACTGGCTTCTTATGCCTTATCCATTATGGACGGTCCAATCAATCAGGATAGCCGTTACTTGGATGCATTACTTTTTGACGATGGACAGCGTGCTGCAAATGCGGAATGGATGAAAGCAAGCTCTGTATTAACACTTCCGCCAATTCGTTTGTCAACAGATGAGGTAACCACAAGTACGTCCATCATGAGCCAGGTGAATACGTATTTAAATGAGACGATGACTGCCATCATTAGCGGACAGAAGCCAATCACCGAATTTGACACGATGGCCGAAACAATCAAGAGCATGGGCATTGACCGGGCGATTGAGGTTCATCAGGCGGCCTATGACCGATATCAGTCCAAATAACACGTGAGAAATCGAGCGCTAAAACTTTGGGGAAACCTTCCTGCATGTGATATACCTAGTAGTATCACGTGGTTCAAAGGAGCGCTTTGGTCATGACAGCCTACCGTAAACTCAGCATCAAAATGAAAATGTTTCTGATGATTATGTTCATGATGGCGTTTATCATCATCCTGGCGTTTGGGTCCTTGTATTATACGTACTCGGTGTATGACAAACAGCTATTTGATAAGTCGTCCCGTCTCCTGAACCTTTCCTCGTCTACAGTAGATGTTGAACTTCAGAAGTTGGAAGCGTTATCACTGAATATGATTTCCGATACGCAGATTCAAAGAGCCTTGAAGTCGTTGTTGGATGACGATAGTGCATATTCAAGCTTTATTGAACGTAAGAAGATCACGGATCGGTTATGGGAGCATATTAGTGGGGCTGCACGTTATGTGCAGTCCGTTCATCTGATTGATTCCAGGGGAAGAGTGAATAAATATGGCGAGACGCTCACCGTATCCCAGGAAAAATATGATCGGATGATTGCGGCTGCGGAGCAGGCCAATGGTGCAGTGAGATGGTTATACCCGGATGACGATGATCCGATGCTGGTTATGGTACGTCAGGTGCGAGCCTATGAACCGATGACCCTGGAACCGGTAGGTATACTGTTTCTGCGTATTAATATCGAGCGACTCGTTGAGGAGTATGCGGGCATTGATAGCCAGGACAGTGACATTATTTTAAAAGCAGGCAGTGAGGTGGTCTATCCTTATCGCCAGCTTCCAGAAGCGGTGTCCGCGGGACTGAATCCACTTCCAGGTAGTGGGGGATATGAGATCAAAAATCTGGATGGGAGGGAGATATTCCTTTCCCAGAAGAAATCTGCCTACACCGGCTGGGTTTACTATAATATGGCCTCTTATGATGAAATTTTTGAACGTATTATATGGTTGAAAAATATACTGATTGTCGTCTATCTTATCGCCATTCTGGTCGTGCTTGCGCTCGGCATGGTGTTCGCACGCAGTCTGACGAGGCCGATCAGGCAGCTCATCAGTCAGATGAAGGAGGTTCAGTATGGGGATCTGGAGAACATAGATGCCAATCTGTCCATTCCAATACACCAGCACATGGATGAACTGGGATTGTTACAGCGTACGTATCGACTGATGATTACACATATTAATACATTGATCAAAGAAAATTATGCAAGCCAGCTGGTCATTAAAGAAACGGAGTTCAAGGCACTGCAGGCACAGATCAATCCCCACTTTTTGTATAATGCGCTGGATTCGATCCATTGGCTCGCCAAAAAGAACAGGCAGGAGCAAATCTCCAGTATGGTGCTGTCACTCGGATATTTGCTGCGTTCCTCCATCAGCTTCAAACAAAATATCATTACCATTGCCGAAGAACTGGAGATCGTTAACCATTACATCACCATTCAAACCTACCGTTTCCGGCAGAGGCTGGATTTCCGCATGGATGTGCCCGCTCTTTATCTGGGGTGTGTCATTCCCAAGTTGACCTTACAGCCATTACTGGAGAATGCCATCCAATATGGTCTGGAACCACAGGTTGGATCATGTCTGATTCGAGTATATGCCGAAATATCAGGTTGCAAGCTGGCCCTTGTCGTGGAGGATCATGGTCCTGGCATGGAGCCCGAATATGTGGAACAAGTGCTGCGGGGTGAAGTGAAGACCAGAGGAACAGGTATTGGTTTGCTGAATATCAGGGAGCGGGTACGTTTGGCTTTTGGCGAAGAATATGATGTTCTGCTGGAGAGCAAGCCGGGGCTTGGAACGAGAGTAACGGTATTGCTGCCACCCCCATCACCAGGTAAGGAGGAGAAGCTATGGGAAGATGGATGCGAACCATAGGCATGCTCTGTCTTATGCTGACTCTTCCCGGCTGCGTGAACCAGTTGGATCAAAGGCCAGGCATGATTGTGGAAGAAGAGCCGATAACGCTGCGAATCGCTTGGTGGGGTGGGGAATTCCGCAACAATGCAACGATAGCCGTTATCGACCTGTATGAGAAGTTGAATCCACATGTAAAAATCGAATACGAATATAGCAGCTTCAACGAATACTGGAGAAAACTTGCCCCACATGCAGCAGGCAATGCGTTGCCCGACATTATCCAGATGGACATTTCCTATCTGTCCCAGTACAGCTCGCTGCAACTGTTGGAGGATATGACGCCGTACATGCAGAGCGGACTGATTGATACAACAGATATTGAGAAGGAACAGCTGCAGAGTGGTAGCCTGAATGGAAAAACCTACGGGCTCAGTTTGGGTGTTAACGCCATGCTCAGCATCTATGATCCGGAAGTGTTGAAGGCCAATGATATTGAATTGCCAACGGATACGTGGACATGGGCGGACTTTGATCGAATGGGCGAGCAACTGCTGGGGAAGGGCATCTACTTGGGAACCTATTTCACGCCGGAACAGTTTTTCGCGTATTACTTGAGACAATATGGTTCCAAGCTATACGCCGAGGATGGCAAGGGGTTGGGTTATGAGGATGATGGGCTGTTTGTTGATTACTTTGGCAGGATGCAGCAGCTCGCGGAGAAAAAGCTTATTTTTGCACCGGATATCTGGACGTCAGACATTGGCAAACCCGACAACGACCCGTTCTATCTGGGAGAGGCGCTGTTTAGCTGGGGGTATTCCAATCAATTTATCAGCACCGCTCAGCGTTATGGTAAACCATTAACCATCTCCCCGATGCCTGGGCCAAACAGCCAGGATGGGTTGTTCTTGAAGCCAGGCATGTTTTTCTCCATGGCGGGCAATTCCAGACATAAGGAGGAAGCTGCCAAGTTCATCAGCTTTTTCGTGAATGATTTGGATGCCAATCTGCTGCTCAAAGGGGAGCGGGGGGTGCCTGTCTCATCCAGTGTCAAAGAGCGAATGAAGTTGCTGGTTGAACCGGAGCTGGCGCAGGTGTTTGACTATATTGATTGGGTTGCAGATAACAGCAGCCCGATGGACCCGCCTGATCCCGTAGGTGCAGCCGAGGTGACTGCGGTGCTACGTGAGTTGTATGATCTTCTGCTGTTTCGCAAAATTACGCCCGAGCAGGCGGCGGTGGAATTTCGTGAACGGGCGAATGCTATCCTGGGTGGGAAGTTAGATAAATTGAACTAAAGATTAGTTACACTTGCCACTCCGATGACAAAACAACCTTCCCTCTAGTACAGAGGGGAGGCTGTTCTGCTGCTGTAGTGACTTTGTACAACTCATATATTGAACTTATAGCGTTTAAGCCCTGCCTTTAACCAAACTGGGCTTGATGCAATCGGCTGTACGAGCCTTTACGCGCGAGCAGTTCTTCATGGCTGCCTTGTTCAGCTACGCTACCGTTCTCTACCACCACGATACGATCGGCGTGTCTGATGGTCGCCAGTCGATGGGCGATCACCAATGTCGTACGTCCCTGCGCCAGCTCGGATAAGGCCAGCTGAATGCCAGCTTCTGTCTCGGTATCGAGTGCGGAAGTGGCTTCATCCAGAATGAGAATTGGTGGATTTTTCAGGATCATTCTGGCGATGGATAGACGTTGCTTCTGTCCGCCGGACAATTTCACACCACGTTCACCAATCATGGTGTCCAGTCCATCTGGCTGAGATTGTACCAGCTCTTCCAGTTGGGCCCGGCGAATGGCTTGCCAGATTTCTTCATCGGAAGCATTCAGTTTGCCATATGCAATATTTTCACGAATCGTTCCGTCAAACAGGAAAATATCCTGCTGCACAATCCCGATATGGGAGCGCAGTGATTCCAGCGTCATGTCCTTCACCTGAATTCCATCGATGGAGATATGCCCCGCATCCACATCGTAGAAACGTGGGATCAGACTGCATAGCGTAGTTTTACCCCCGCCCGAAGGTCCAACCAGAGCAACCGTCTGGCCTGCCTGAATATCCAGATTGACCTGAGACAGCGTAGGTTTGTGTTCTCCATAAGAAAAGGTAACGTTATGGAAAGCAATATCGCCTTTGACATTCGGAATCGGTTTTGCCTGTGGTGTATCTTCTACATCCGGCACGGCCTCAAGCAGCTCCAGGTAACGTCTGAATCCGGCGATGCCTTTGGGATACGTCTCGATGACGGAGTTTATCTTCTCAATTGGTCCGAGGAATACATTGGATAACATTACAAAAGCGATAAACTCCCCGTAAGTCATACTTCCTTGAATGACAAACCAGGTTCCACAAACCAGTACAAACAGTGATACAAATTTCATCAGGATAAAACTGAGTGAAGAGTTCCAGGCCATGATGCGGTAGGTGATTAGTTTGGTAAGCCGGAAACGTTCGTTGTTCTCAACGAAACGTCCTACTTCATGCTTTTCATTGGCAAAAGCCTGTACCACACGGATGCCGCTCACATTGTTCTCTACCCGTGCATTATAATCGGCAATATCTGCAAACATGCGTTTGAATGCCTTGGACATTTTGCGACTGAAATACAGAGACAGGTAGATCATCAGCGGCACAATGATGAACGTCATCACAGCGAGCTGCCAGTTGATCCCCAGCATAATACCGAAAGCTCCGGCGAGTGTCATGAAGGCAATGAATAAGTCCTCGGGTCCGTGATGCGCGATCTCACCAATATCCATCAGATCGTTGGTCATGCGGGAGACTAGATGCCCGGTCTTATTGTTATCGAAGAAACGGAAGGACTGCTTCTGTACACGCTGGAACAGTTCACGCCGCATATCGGATTCGATGTTAATACCGAGCTTGTGGCCCCAATAGGTGACTGCATAATGGAAAAAGGAACTAAGCAGGTAGATGCCGAGTAATCCGACACATGCCGCTAAGATCATGGACCAATTACCAGCCGGAAGCAGTTGGTCGACAACCCGGTTAACGGCGAGTGGAAAGGCCAGTTCCAGCAGCGCGGCGGCGATGGCACAGGAGAAGTCCAAGATAAAGAGCCTTTTGTAAGGACGATAATAAGACATAAAACGGCGAAGCATATGTAAGTCCTCCTTGATATGACACAAATGCCCGAGCAGGCTGATTAGGGCGAGTCTCAAAACTCGCTGAAGTGCATTTTTTACCGCCTTTTCGCCCCCTGCTGCGTCACTTTCCCTTGACGTGCCCCGGCACGCCTGCGGAAAACTTCCTGGCTTGGAACGAAAAATCGGCAAAATCTGCTTCCTTCGGAGTTTTCAGACGCGCCCTAGCCTGTCCGGACACCTGTATTCATACTTATGTTATTTGCGGTTTTGCTCGGCACGTTCTACGATCATATCGGCGAATTCTTCAGCCTGACCTTGAATCGCAATCGGGTCGAAGTACCAGTAACGGTCCTCCAGCAACTCATACACCTGATTGTTTTTCACAGCCGGCAGGGATTGCCAGATGGAATCACCTTGGTAATTTTTATTGTTCTCTCCAACGGTTAAGAAGATATGATCCCCTGCATAATCACCAACAACTTCGCGCGAAATTTCTTTCCATTGGGTATCACCCATCAGTTCTTTTTTGGTGATTTCAAGTGGGGCAAGTTGCAAAGCACTGTAGACCGCTTGTCCTCCTCGACCAAAATTGTCTCCATATCCATAATAACTCTTGTCGGATACTTCAAGGATGGAGAAGGTTTCCTCTGGTTTAATGACTGTTTTCACCTTAGCGCGAGCGGCTTCAACCCGTTCATCGTACGTTTTCAGCCAAGCTTCGGCTTCTTCGGATTTATTCATCAACTCTCCGAATCCCCGGATTTCGTCATGTACATTGGTGAATGTACCATACGGGATGACCACGGTAGGTGCGATTTTTTGATAACTCTCAATTTCGCTGGCCTGGTCAGAGTAGGTAATGATCAGATCCGGGTTCAAGGCAATGACCTTCTCCATGGATACCGCCGCCCGATCACCGATATTTTCTATACCCGCCACCTGATCCGCATAGAACGGGTTTTCCAAGTAATATTGAACAGCACCAACGGGTTTCACACCCAGTGCAAGCAGATCACTTACGTACATATCGGTAACGATCCGTTTCGGTTCAGCCGGAATCTCAACATCGCCGCTTAATGACTTGTAGATTCGTGTAGCATTCGAATTATCCGAACCGGAAGACGTGTCTGTATTCGTCTCGGAAGAGCCTGTTGTCGTTTCGGTTCCCGCTGCCGATGTCTGTTCAGTGGCAGTCGAGCCTGTTCCGCCGCTACAAGCAGCCAGAATCATAATGATGGCGAGCATAAGCAGCAAGCCGGAAAAGCGTTTTTTTGCAGCAAACATATTCTTGTTCCCCCTGTGTATAATCAATAATGATTATTATTCTCATTAATAACATAGAGGAAGATGTGATATTTGTACATGGACAACTATGATCACTACAGCATGGACAATTATGATGTCAGGTGACACATGATATGCTGCAACTGCTCCATGACGGACAGGGGATCGAATCCATAGAACATGTCGGCATCAATCTCGTATACACGTCCTTCACGAACGGCGGAGAGGCTGCCCCATGATTCCTGATTCAGCAGGCTATCCAGCATTTCTCGTTCGGTGCGTTCCTCAGGATAGGCAACAAACATGTGATCTGCTGCATACAAGTGAATCTCGGACAACGGAACATGAACATACCCCGTGAGTAACTGTCCATCCTGCTCCATACGTGAGGGTGGAGTGAAGCCGAGCGATTGATACAGCACATGAGAAGCTCTGCCCCAGCCATGACCGTAGATATAAGCCCCGTCCTCTCCAATCATAAACATGCAAACGGCGGACCCTCGTGTTCCTTCCATCCGTTGGTCCAACGTATGATTGGCTTCTTGCTCAAGTTGATGATATCGATTTAATAACGCCTGTGCATTGGACTCAAGCCCAGTAATTCGGCCGAGATGAAGAAGCTGCTCCTGCCAATCGAGTTCCTCAAAGGGCATCAGAATAGTAGGTGCGATCAGACGCAGGTCATCGGAAGCGGGATGCGGTGCATAACCGACAATGACATCAGGATGAGCATTTGTAATCAGATCGGTATGCTTAACCAGCTCATATTCGGAATGCTGCTCAAAATGTTCATGACCATGTTCACCCAATTTTTCTTCCATCCAGCTGGCTACGGCGCCCATATGAGGAGTATGGCCCAGTGCCAGTAGAGAAGCGGTGTAGTTATAAGTTAGAGATACGATCCTTTTGGGCATTTTCCGATAGTGTGTTGGTGCAGAGCCAACCAGCTGTTTGAATTTTCGGCTCAGATAGAAGGTGTCCCTGTAGCCTGTCAGTTGTGCAATTTCCTGTAGCGTAGGGTTCGCGAACAACAGATGCTCCTGAGCCATCCTGATTCTGAGACGGGTCACATATTCAACAAACGTAAGACCTGTATGCTTCTTGAACTCTCTTGAAAAATGCTCGGGACTCACATTCGCATCGCGTGCCAATTGTTCACGAGTCAGCGGATGCGTATACATCTGATGGATATGTCTGAGCACAGCATCGAGCCAGGAGTGATCTTCATGAGAAGAATGAGCTATATGATCCCGCAAAATATCCAGTAATTCATAGAAAAGCATATGTGGCCTGAAGGGGCTCGAATCATGGCCTGTCGAACTTGCTTGAATCAGCTCTACTGCCCTGTCGGTGAGAGTCCGGCTCGCAACGGGGGCTGGTATCCCGAAAGGCCAGAACAGCTGTTCATTTTCAGTGGAATCAAAAGCAATAGCAATGCCCTGTATTGGCGACAGAGAGCCGCGGTTGTTCTCGTGCTGAAGCAGACTTCCGGCTTGACGGACCACTGCAGAGCCCGCATTTAATGTCAGTTTTCCCTCTGCACTGATCAGCCTGGCCTGGCCAGCAGTAACGACGTATAGGACATGAAGTGTGCTCCACATTTCATCTATATGGGAGAACGACTCGCGGTCATGAAGCTGCACCAGATGGCACAGCTTGAACAGAGCAACAGGTACGGACTGAATCTTCTGCAAGGAAATGGGGCGGGACAGCGATTTTTTAGGATACGTAGGCTTGGAAATATTCATTAGATAACTGTCTCCTTATATAAGTCAGCAGGGGGCATTATTCGTCTCATGCCCTTGGTATACTGGCGTAATTCTCGGATCTCGACTATTATGCAGTATATACTATAAACCGAGTGACGTGGATGGACAGATTGGACAATTCAACTTTTTCTGTGAAAAATAGATAAAGTGGTTGAAATCGCTATCAACACCGACTATAATGAAAATGTCGAAACGTTTCAATCTGGCGTTAACTGCCAGTTTCATTGTATTAGGCACGAACTGTTTATAGAGCGCCAGATTGAAAGACGTGTCATGACCATCACTAATGGTATGGATTGGAACGGGACGCATTCAACCGTGGCCCCATAAGGATGGGAACGAGGATTTTTTTTGAGAACACCTCGAAACGTTTCGATTGACATCCATCGCTATGATATGTATAAAGATTAATAAACGATAATGAAGGATTTAGTGGTTGTTCTAACCATGTACCGTATAAAATGTAGATAACCTTGATTTTGTTCTATATAGGTTCAACTAAACTTTTTACACGAGAACGGAGAGGACAGAAAGAACCCGAAGAAGCGGAGCGTTCGCCTTTATCCGCGGATTTTCACCTTTGAAAAAGGGAATCAAAAAATCTGGGGGTAACAGCGATCGGAAGGTTGTTCTGTCATCGGAGTGGTCAGTGTAAATATCCTGTAGTTCAATTTATATATAGTTTAGAAGGAGCGAACGTGGAATGGCAACGATTAAGGATGTGGCAAAGCTGGCAGGTGTAGCACTCTCGACTGCTTCCTATGCGCTGAGCGGGGATAGCAAGGTTAGTGCCAAGACGAAGGCTAAAGTGCTTGAGGCAGCACGAGAACTGAATTACCGCAAGAACGGCTTTGCCATGGACCTGAAGCGGAGCCGGACGAACACGATTGCTTTGATCCTGACGGACTTGTCAGGTCCGTATTACTCGGAATTGATCCGCAGTGTACAGGATGTAGCGCTCGCGAATGGGTATGATCTGATTGCGTGCAGCTCCATGGGTGGACGGGATTCAACGGCGGTGAGGTTTTTACGTGAAAAAAGAGTAGATGGGGCCATCATTTTGGCGCATAACATCCATGATGATATTTTGGTGGAATCTGCAGGGCCTCGCTTTCCCATCATCGTGATGGATCGTCAGCTGTCGAGTGACCATTTGGTCAACGTGCTGGTGGATGGAGAACAGGGAGGTTACCTCGCTACGCACCACTTGATTCAGGCAGGCCATCAGAAGATCGCTTATATCAGCGGTCCATCCAACTCGTATGATAATGCGCTGCGTTACCAAGGGTATCTGCGGGCGATGCGGGAAGCGGGACTTGAAGAAAAGTCCAAATGGCGTCTGAACGGCAACTTTGTGCGTGAGGGCGGATACAGTGCGACCAAAATGATGATTATGCAGGGAGAGCTTCCCTCAGCGGTATTTTACGGTAACGATGAGATGGCGATTGGCGGCCTGAAGGCATTGGAAGAGCGTGGTGTATCGGTGCCGAATGATATTTCCGTGATCGGTTTTGACGATATTCAGTTGTCCGAATATGTGCGTCCACCCCTGACAACGATACGCCAGCCGAAGCATGAAGCAGGGTCGCTTGCAGGACATCTGTTATTCCAGATGCTCAACGGAGAAGCGGTGGATCGATCGTATACGTTAACGATTAATATGATCGAGCGCAGCTCTGTACGTTCGGTTTAGAACGGGTCTGGAAGCAAAGAACTGCCTGCACGCTAAAGTGAAAGTTTAATGATGGGGTTATCGTCCGGACGGGCTGTGAAAAGCCGGTTTGAAGAGGCCCCTATTCTTTTTCAAATGTATCGAAACGTTTCGATTTTAACTAATTCAAGGAGTGAACCTTATGACAACGATGATTAATGAACCGATCCGGTTGAGTGCCGGAGAGTTATCTTTTACCTTTTTGAACAGTGGAGATCTGTACCAGGCCACATCCGGCACAACCATGCTGAATCAGTTGCTCAGCAACCAGATTGATGGATCTTTGAACAACCTGTACCTGCGTGTGCATGCGGGAGAGAAAATAAGCTCGTTCCCGCTGCTGGGTGTACGTTCGAATAGCAAGGTAATTACAAGCAAGGCACAATCAAGCAACCAGTTGATCTGGGAGGGTACAGTCCAGCTGGAAGGCAAAGAACAAGGCATTGGGTATCAGGTTGTATTTACGGCGACACAACAAGGTGTCTGGTTCTGGGATGTGAAGCTCACAGGGCAACAACAGAACGTAGACGTGGTGTACGGACAGGATGTAGGGCTTGCTGATCCGGGTGCGGTACGCAGCAATGAAGCTTATCTGTCACAATATATTGACCATACGGTATTTGAAGATGAGGCGAAAGGTTATGTCGTTTGTTCCCGTCAAAACCAGCCTCAGGGCGGTGCATTTCCGTATATGCAACAAGGTTCCCTGACCAAAGCAGTCGGTTACTCCACAGACGGATTCCAATTCTTCGGTCTGTCGTACAAGGAAACGAATCAACCAGAGAGCTTGAATCGCTCACTGTTGGCGAATGAGACGTATCAGTATGAATTTGCCTACACGGCGCTGCAATCTGAACTGCTGAATCTGAACGGAGAAGCACAGGTAGTCTTTTATGGACTGGCGAAGCCTAATCATGCCGAAGGAATCTCTGCACTGGAATTCGGGGATGAAGTTACTGCAGCATGGAATGAAGTACAGGCTCTGACTGTGGAAAATGGCGACACGTTGGAACAGGTGAAACTGTCCTCTTTCCTGGGTGAACCACTGGTAACACTCGATCTGACGCAAGATGAGATTCATGATCTGTTCCCTGATCGTCATCAGGAAGAGCACAGCGGTGAGGAACTGTTATCCTTCTTCACAGGCAGCTATGAACATATCGTTCTGAAAGCGAAAGAATTGCTTGTAGAGCGTCCGCACGGTCACATTCTGATGAGTGGTGGCAACGTGCAGCTTGGAGCACAGGTTATTACAACAACGTCGTATATGTACGGTATTTTCAACTCACAGCTCGTCATTGGTAATACCAATTTTAATAAAATGATCAGTAATGCCCGCAATGCATTGAACGTGCCGAAGACGGCGGGACAACGCATCTATGTGGAAATGGATGGACAATATCGTCTGCTGACGATGCCTTCCCTGTTCGAGATTGGCTTCAACTATGTTCGTTGGATCTACAAAACCGAATCCGATACGATCATCGTGACGAACTATACAGGGGCACATACTACGGAAGTAAGCATGAATGTGCGCTCCACAAGTGGCACGGCATACCGTTACCTGGTAACAAACCAGATTACGATGAATGTGAATGAATACGAGTATCCGCTGCATATGACGCAGGATGGTGATACATTGATCTTCAAGGCTGACCCACAAGCGATTAGTGCCGGAACGTATCCGGATCTGCAATACCGCATGTCGGTGGATGGCGCAGCTGTAAATGTAGGTGACGAAACACTGCTGGCAAGTGGTATCCGTAGTGGGTCCGCATCTCTGGTTACGCTTAGTCTGGAAGCAAGTGCTGGATGGACGCTGAAGGTACAAGGGATATTGGAAGGCCAAGTGGATGGCGGAGTGGCAGCAGACTCAAGTCCCACGTTTGAAGAAGAAGTACAGGCATACCGCGAGTTCTTCGCAGGTGTGATGAACGGGTTCCGTTTGTCCCGTGGAGAAGGTCAGAGTGCAGAGGATCTGTTCAAAGTAAATGCGCTGGCTTGGTGGTACACCCACAATATGCTGGTTCACTACTCCGTGCCTCACGGTTTGGAGCAGTATGGCGGCGCGGCTTGGGGTACACGGGATGTGTGCCAAGGTCCGGTGGAGTACTTTATGGCAACGCAAAAATATGAGCAGGTTCGCGATATCATCAAAATGGTCTACACTCACCAATACGAAGATGATGGCAACTGGCCGCAATGGTTCATGTTTGATAAATACTTTGCGATTCAGCAGGAAGAAAGCCATGGCGACATCATCGTATGGCCGCTGAAAGTATTGGCGGACTACCTAACAGCAACTCGCGACTATGCAATCCTGGATGAGAAAGTACCTTATACCGTTAAACATAGCTTCGGGTTCACGGAAGAGACGGCAACTGTACTGGATCACGCGAAAAAAGAGATCGAATATATCCGTTCGCACTTCCTGCACGATACGTTCCTGTCTTCCTACGGAGATGGCGACTGGGATGATACGCTCCAACCAGCCAATGCACAGCTGAAGCAATACATGGTGAGCAGTTGGACGGTGGCATTGACGTATCAGTCCGTGAATGTGCTCTCGCAAGCGCTAAAATTCAAGGATGCGGACTTTGCACAGGAGCTTGACGTGCTGGCTCAAGGCATCCGTGAGGACTTTAACCGTTACATGCTGGGCACAGATGTGATTCCAGGCTTTGTGTATATGGAAGAAGCGGACCAAGCGAAGCTGATGCTTCATCCAACGGACACAGAGACAGGCATTCAATATCGTCTGCTGCCAATGACGCGCAGCATGATCGGTGAATTGCTGAATGCGGAGCAAGCTGAATCACATTATGCCTTGATCCGTGAACAGTTCCTATGCCCGGATGGCGTGCGTCTGATGAATCGTCCGGCTCAATATGCTGGAGGAGTAAGTACACACTTCAAACGTGCAGAGCAAGCGTCCAACTTCGGACGTGAGATTGGTTTGCAATATGTACACGCTCATATCCGTTACGTGGAAGCGATGGCGAAGCTGGGTAAGACAGATCAGGTGTGGAATGGTCTCGCGATGATCAACCCGGTTGGTATCGGCGAGGTTGTACCTAACGCGGAGATTCGCCAAGCGAACTCATACTTCAGTAGTTCGGACGGCAAGTTTAATACGCGTTACGAGGCTCAGGAGCATTTTGACCAGCTTCGTAAAGGGACTGTACAAGTGAAAGGCGGATGGAGAATCTACTCCAGCGGCCCTGGAATCTACATGAACCAGCTGATCTCCAATGCACTTGGCATTCGTCAAGAGGGCGGCGATCTGGTCATTGACCCGGTATTGCCAGCTGAGCTGAACGGCATGCAATTCGAATTCGAGTATGCAGGTGAGCCGGTGACGTTTATCTATCACTTGAACGAAGGTGCTGTGAGCCGTGTAGCGGTGAACGGCAAAGACATTCGCACGGAGCGTACAGCGAACCGTTACCGTCAGGGCGGTGTAAGCATCTCGCTTGATGAGTTCAGACAAGCACGCAGTGCAACTGAGCGTACGGTTGTTGATATTTATTTGTAATTTCATAACATGATGTACACCAAGGTCATCCTCCTTTATTCAAGGCGGGGTGGCCTTTTTGGCATATGTTCATGATCGGTCATCGCAGCGGAACCGCTAGCAACGTATGTAACAGCTCATTATGCCGCACATGCTTTGTTACGTACCCCTGTTGCTCCAACCAGACGCATAGCTCACCCAGCAGAGGGAAGTGACGCTCGCGCAAGGCGCGCAGCTGTTCCTCGTGTCCTGTGGTTTCTGCCTGCCGAATATAGGAATCACGGTGAGTCGCATCAACAAACATCAGATCGGTTAAACCGATACGTCCGCGTGAGGTTAATACCCGCTGCATCTCCTGTAAGGCCAGTAGTTGCTGGTCTGGACTCAGATGATGGAAGGCGAAGCTGGACACAACAAAGTCGAAGGAATGATCGGTAAAAGGCAGCGCCAGAAAATTACCAAGCTTCACATGCATCTCGGGATATTTAGTACGACATCTGCGTAGCATCTCCCGGGATTGGTCGATTGCAGTCATGTCTGCGCCGTGCTGTAGCAGTCTCCCAGCCAGATTACCTGTGCCTGTACCAATATCGAGTCCTTTCTCACCATGGGCGGGAGAGATCCAATGAGCTGTTTGTTCGAGCGCTTCGTCATAGTTGTGGTATAGATAAAAGGAAGACTGTACCTCATTGGAAGCGCTCGGCGCGGAATGACCTGTATTATGGTATGGATGTGCAACTTCATACTCATCGCTTATGGGAGAGGCGTTGTCCGAATGATGCCTGCCCTCTGAATGGGGTTGTTCAGTACTGACTCTGCCTTCTGCCTGCACTCGCTGATCATGGATGGCTGCCTGCGTATCATAGTTCCACCGATCATGCCAGTTCTGTCGTGCTTCGCGCAGGCGACGCGCACTGTCCGCGAGATCGTGCAGATGGCTGACATCCAATGGGCCGTCCTGGCGATTCAGGTCAATCATACGCTGGGTAGTATCCATCATACGTTTCAACTCAATCCACTGGGCATACATGACGGCCTGTTGCAGCTCCAGATATTCTTCCAGCCGCTGCTGGTTCCCTTGATCAATCTCTCCAAGCGCGTGTGTAATATCCTGCAGTGACATGCCAATCTCACGCAACGCAGCAATGGTCTGAAGCCGCCAGATATCATTCTCAGTGTATGTGCGATACCCGTTACTGAATTGTTTGGCGGGTAGAATTAATCCTTTTTCCTCATAAAAGCGGATGGCTCTCGCCGATATACCAAGCCTGCCTGCTGCCTCTTTGATGTTCATCCTGCATCCACCTCCTTATCGAATCAGTATAAACCATGACGTTACGGCAAGGTTAAGCGTTTATTTCATTTTGCTAAAAGGTTCAATATCGAGTGGAATTTTAGTCGAAGCTGAGGCTATGCTACAATATATAGAACAAAAAAACTTAAATAGTGAAGTAAACGAACAATGTCTTCCTATTCCTAAGTGTCTTAACTTTCTAACTTCCTGACGTTGTAACGTACAGCGTTGTCGACTATCGCACGAAAGGTTGAATCATTATGCTTACCAGCCATATATTTACGATTCGTCCATCCGAGATTAGAGATGCAGCCCAGCTAATGGAGTTGGACACCCTGGTGTGGGACAAATACACCTCTCCTGCACCGATGCATTGGCGCTCCAGACAGCAATATCTGCAGCATTGTCCGCCAGGCAGTCAGTTGATTGCGGTGCAGGGAGAGCGGGTATGTGGTTATGTGGGCTTTCAGCCAGCCACCGGTATGCCTGTCAACCGTCATGTCTACGAGATTCATATTGCAGTTCATCCTCATGATCGGCGTTGTGGCATTGCTACAGCTTTGATGGATGCCATCAAGCAGCATGCGGCCCTACAAGGCGTTCGCAAGCTCAGGCTGCGCGTACTCTCCAGCAATCCGGGAGCGATTACGTTTTATACACAGTGTGGATTTGTGACAGAAGGCAGGTTGGTATCCGAGTTTTATATCGGCGGCAAGTATGTGGATGATATTCTTATGGGTTATTTTATCCAGACCAAATAGAAACGTAGCTGAGGAGGAGGAACAACGATGGATATGGGACTTCGGGGTAAAAAAGCACTGGTGCTGGCTTCCAGTCGCGGACTGGGCAAAGCGGTTGCCGCTCAATTGGCAGCAGAAGGTGCTGATGTCATGCTCGCCAGCCGGAACGAAGAGAAGCTCGCAGCAGTGAAGCAGGAGCTTCTGGCGCTTGGTGGTGGCGGACGTGTGGAATATTGTGCAACCGATGTGACACGCAAGGAAGATATTGAGGCACTGATTCACAAGACAGCAGAGCTGTTCGGGCAGATTGATATTCTGGTGAACAATTCGGGTGGCCCACCATCGGGTTCATTTGAGTCACTGACTGATGAAGATTGGGAACGTGCATTTGAATTAAATGTACTCAGTTATGTAAGGCTGATTCGCGGCGCTCTTCCTTATATGAAAGAAAGCGGAGGACACATTGTCAATATCGCTTCAACTTCGGTGAAGCAGCCGATTCCGGGTCTGGTGCTGTCCAACACGTTCCGTACTGGCGTTTTCGGATTGGCGAAGACCTTGTCTCAAGAGCTGGCTCCATACGGTATTTTGATCAATACAGTGGCGCCAGGACGTATTGCAACAGACCGAATTCGTGAGCTGGACGCAGCACGGGCTGAGCAGAACGGAATCAGTGAGGAAGAGGTATCTGACCAGTTCCGTAAAGAGATTCCACTAGGACGTTACGGTCAACCGGAGGAGTTCGCCAAAGCGGTGGTGTTCCTGTTATCCGGGGCCAACACGTACATTACCGGAACCTCATTGATCGTGGATGGTGGCATGGTCCGAGCATTATAAAAGTCATTGATACAATAAAATACCCTCTGTCACCACATGTCGTGGAGATGGAGGGTATTCCTGTTATTTCGATATGTTGGGAGGGATTATTCCCTATTTATTATGTAAGCTAATTACCGCAAAAGTTCCCATTCATGTTGAAGCATGCCGTATACCGCATGGTTCACGTAACCTTTAGGCAGCTTCTCTGCCTGACGAATGACACCTTCGAGAACAAATCCGAGTCTTTCGGGGATAGCGCGACTCCGTTTGTTGTTGGTTGCCGAGCGAATCTCGACGCGATTCAGATCCAGGGTCACCAGTGCATAATCAACCAGAACGCGACAAGCGCTTGTCATCAAGCCTTGACCTTCGAAACCTTTGCCAAGCCAATATCCGATGCTTACCGAGCGGTTGGTCCAGTTAATTTCGTGGAATCCAATGACGCCAGCTAGATCCCCTTTTGACCATACTCCGGCGGTGAATCCGCCATTCTCGGCACCTTGTTTTAACGCGTTGGTAATAAAGTTCGAGGTGTGTTCCACTTCTGTCACATGATCCACCCACGGCAACCAATGTCTCAGTTGATCCCGCGAACGATCCGTTAGTTCGAACAATGGTTTGGTGTGTTCCATGGCCAGTGGCCGGAGTTCGGTATATTCATCCAATGAATAGGTAAACATGAATGCAACCTTCTTTCTTTGTATAGTATAGGTTGTTCAAAAAAGTCCACTTTTGATTACGAATCATGCCTAGCGGCATCATCAGCATCGAATATGAAATTCAGCCGAAATAAGCGGGAGGCTTACGAAGTATGTTTCCTTTGGAAACATTGTGGTTGCTCACGTAGTTTCCTACGCTCCGCTACTCCATTTCTAGCTTCATTCCATCTTCTCGGTACTGAAAATCAGATTTTTTGAACACGTATTTGTAGTGGATTAACGGGAAGTCTTGGGCAACTTCTGCTCCAGTGCAAACAGGTCTTCTTCCATCGAGGCCATGCGTTGATTAACCGTTGTACGTGCGTCACGGAGTGCCTGATTATATATGTAGGGAGCGAGCTGTGTCATGAACAGGTCGAGGACACCCCAAGCGGCTAGATCACCCAGTTCTTCGCCACGTTCCTCTTCGAAATACGACTGGATGGTACGAATGGCTTCATCCTGCTGTTCTTTGGTCAGTTTGAGCGAGTTCAATGGGAAACCCTCCCTTTAATTTGTTTTTACTATCATGCTACATGATTCGAGCGAACCCGTCAAAATGGTTTTGGGCCTATTTATGCACGGCTGATCCTGACTTTGGTGCCGTTCTTTATTGAACTCCTCCCCCGTTAAAGGTATATTTAAATGAAACGCGTTGCAATTACTGAAAGTTCCAATCAATTCATGAAAGGTTTGATACCTGTGGACAATCGTACAACCCCACCTAACTTTATCAAAAATATTATTACCGAAGATCTCCGGTCAGGGAAAGTCCAGGAAGTTATTACCCGTTTTCCTCCGGAACCGAACGGTTATCTGCATATCGGCCATGCCAAGGCGATCTGGATCAACTTTACGCTGGGCGGCGAATTTGGCGGCAAAACGAATCTGCGCTTTGATGACACGAACCCGGTCAAGGAAGATGTCGAGTACGTTCAATCAATTCAGGAAGACGTGAAATGGCTCGGATACGAGTGGAACGAGAAACGTTTTGCCTCGGATTATTTTGATGAGATGTACAACCGTGCTGTCTTTTTAATTGAAAAAGGAAAAGCTTATATCGACGACCAAAGCGCCGACGAAATCCGTGAAATGCGCGGAACGCTGACGGAGCCGGGCAAGAACAGCCCGTACCGTGATCGTTCGGTGGAAGAGAATCTCGACCTGTTCACACGTATGCGTGCAGGCGAATTCAAGAACGGGGAGAAAGTGCTGCGTGCCAAGATCGATATGTCAGCACCGAATATCAACCTGCGCGATCCGGTGATCTACCGGATTTCACATGCACACCATCATAACACGGGCGACAAATGGTGCATCTATCCAATGTACGCCTTCGCTCACCCGCTCGAAGATGCGATTGAAGGTGTAACGCATTCCCTCTGTTCCCTGGAGTTTGAAGATCAACGTCCGTTCTATGATTGGGTGATCGCCGAATGTGAGATGGAGAGTCAGCCGCGTCAATATGAATTTGGCCGCCTGAACCTGTCCCAGATGGTGACAAGCAAGCGGAAGCTGAAACTGCTCGTGGATGAAGGTCATGTGGATGGATGGGATGATCCACGTATGCCGACGATTTCGGGTCTGCGCCGCCGGGGATATACACCGGAAGCCATTCGTGATTTCGTATTCGAGACAGGCATCTCCAAGAGCCAAGGGGTTATCGACCTGCAAACGCTGGAGCACTTTGTACGTGAAGACTTGAAACTGAAAGCTCCGCGCACGATGGCTGTCCTGCATCCGCTCAAAGTGGTCATTACCAACTATCCTGAAGGACAAGTGGAATGGCTTGAAGCAGAGAACAATGTGGAGAACCCGGAGATGGGCAATCGCCAAATTCCGTTCTCTCGTGAGATTTATATTGAACAAGACGATTTTATGGAGAATCCGCCGAACAAATACTTCCGTTTGTTCCCTGGCAACGAAGTTCGTCTGAAACATGCATACTTCATCAAATGTAATGATGTAATCAAAGATGCAGAAGGCAATGTGACCGAGATTCATTGTACCTATGATGTGGAGACGAAGAGCGGCAGTGGATTCACAGGCCGTAAAGTTAAAGGAACCATCCACTGGGTAGAAGCGACTCAAGCGGTACCGGCTGAATTCCGTCTGTATGAGCCTTTGATCTTGGATGAAGCGCCGGAAGCAGAGGTGGAAGTGGCAGTAGCTGGGGCTGAAGCTGAGGTTGTGGAAGAGCAACCGGAGAAAACGTTCCTGGATCAACTGAACCCGAACTCCCTTGAGATTGTTCATGGGTATGTGGAGCAAGAGATGAAGGAAGCGAACGCTCAGGATAAATTCCAATTCTTCCGTCACGGTTACTTCAGTGTAGATCCAAAACATTCCGAGCCGGGTCGTCCGGTATTTAACCGGGTTGTATCCCTGAAAAGCTCGTTCCAACTGCCGAAAGCATAAGGTAATGCATAAGATTTAAGGTCCAAGCTACAAGTTAGGTTTATAAAACCTGAGCTGTAGACTTGTCATCTTAAAATACGTAAAAGGCGTCTCCAGGGCAACGAGCCCATGGAGACGCCTTTCTCTTTACTGCTACTATTCTTAATCTTTTGTTTCGGTTTTTTATACGCTGATGTTACACCATAACGGAGAGGACAGAAATAACCTGAAGAAGCGGAGCGTTCGCCTTTATCTCCGGATTTTACCCTTTGAAAAAGGGAATCAAGAAAATCCGGAGATAACAGCGATCAGAAGGTTGTTCTGTCATCGGAGTGTTCCAGTGTAACTTTAATCGTGTAAATATCTCCTGTAACAAAAGATTAACCGTCCTCATCCATATTACCCATCTCCGTCAACACAACCTGCTGATAGCCGTTGCGTCGATTCGATAACCACATGATGCCGAATCCGACAGCGCCGATGAGCGAAAAGAATACGCCGATGCTATACATGATTTCCGCACCGAAGCTCTGGAACAGCCAGCCGCCGAACAGACCCGCAATAACGCCCGAGAGACCGCCCCATGCCATCGTGTAAACAGCTTGACCGGAAGAACGATAAGGTCTTGGGATAAACAGCATAGTTAGCTGTGTACCTACATAGAAGTATCCACCGAACGTAATGGAGTGCATCAGCTGAATAAACACAATCTCCAACGGGTTGGTAGCCAGTGCCATGAGCTGCCAGCGAAGTGCAAACAGCAGACTGATCAGGATGAGAGATGCCAGGAGCATGCTCATTTTGCGTTTGAGCAGGCGGTCGAGCAGCAAGAATACGCCGACTTCGAGAATGGATGAGGTGAAGATGGCCCAGCCGACCATCTGTTTGTCTCCACCCATCTCTACAATATATAGCGACATAAATGTACTGTTCATCGCATTGGGCACCGACACGAGTACACCCAGGCCGATAAATGTCATAAAATACGGATTGAACATAACTTTGCCAAACCGCCGAAAAGTAACCACAGGTGTATCCGAAGCGATCGGCTGTCTGGGCAGAAATACGGATAATACAAAGGCGGTGGCAATCATGCACGCAAAAATAATGGATACACTGCCGATGCCAAAGCGGTCAATGAGCGGTCCGGCAGCAACGGCAGTCAGCGCCCAACCGAGTGAACCCCATAGCCGGAATGACCCGAATTTCTGGCTTGTACCATCAATATATCCAAGAATCAGACTGTTCGTTTGGGCGAATAATGGACTTTGAAAAAAATAAAAGAAAATCATGGCTACATAGATCCATGTATAACTGGGCGCATAGAACACACCCTGGGCGAGCACAAATGTGCCTCCCATCATAATCATCAGAATGATGCGAATGTTGCGAGATTTATCGCTCCAGAAGCCCCAGAACGGGTTGGCGAACAAAGATACGAAGGGTCCAATCGCCATCAGACTGCCAATCTCCAATTTGGTCATGCCAATCTCTTGCAGATAAAGCTGAAGGAATCCGGCAAAGATGGAAATGGCGCCATATATGAAAAAGTTATATAGTTTCAGAGAAACCAATGAGGGATTGCCTCTTGAAGGTACAGGACTGTCCAATTAAGCCATTCCTTTCAAATGCATATTGTTCAATGTATCATTTGTTGAAAGGGGATTCAATGCATAGCGTACGTTTCGAAATTGAATGATACAACATGCTCACATCGTTGTCTGAAGGAGGATTACACCATGAATACGAGGAAATGGACAGGCATCATATTGGCAGGAGGTCTATCCAGCCGCATGGGAAGCAACAAGGCCATGCTGGAACTGAACGGTTCCGTCTTACTGCAACATGTCACGAATGCTATGAAACCTGCAGTGTCCCGTATCATCGTTGCTGCCGGACCCAACGTGACAACCTACGGTAAAATGGGCTACGACTGCGTCCAGGATCACTATCCAGGGAAAGGACCACTTGCGGGTCTTCACGCGGCGCTGGAAGCTTCCGATACAGATTGGAATCTGGTCTGCGCTTGCGATATGCCGCTCCTGCAAACGTCCTTTTTGGATGGCATAAAAAAGCTGGCCGAGTCGCATAACTCTTATTCTGCTATCGTTCCGCGCGTGGATGGACGTGTCCATCCACTTGCAGGTGCTTATCATAAGCGAGTGCTCCCTGATCTGGAGCAGCGCCTGATGCAGGATCATCTTCGAGTCATGCGATGGCTTGAAGAGATCGGTTGCCGCTATGTCGAAGCGGAAGAGCTTGAGAGAGCGGGCGTTCATCAACTAGCAATGCAAATGAGTAATATGAACACGCCGGAAGAATACGAGCGTATCCGTAATCAAGATTCTGGACTCGATTCAGATCTGTAGGATACAGGATCACCTGATGCATCTGCATGATGATTGCGATATTGAAGCGGGCTTTGGCCTGTCCAACGTTTGAATTGTCTGCTGAAATGGGACAGATGAGTGTAGCCGAGCTTCCACGCTATTTCACCGAGCGACAGCTCTGGCTGTTCGATCAGCACTTTGGCCTCCTGCAACTTCAGACTGGACAGGTAAGCTCTGGGCGATCGCCCATACACCTTGCGAAAGACCTGTAGACCATATCCTGGGCTGATGCCAAACGAGGATATAATCTGCTCGACTTTGACCGTGGATACACTGCTTTCCTTGGTTCGAAGCTGGGCATGAAATGCCTGCTTGATCGCCTCCGCTATAGCTCCCGCATAATGCATGGCTGTTGGGGCTGGTGCATGTGAAGCAGCAACGGAATTGGTGGACTCCGGTTCATTGTCAGCGGCTTGGGACAACAGGGCGAACAGTTCAAACATGCGGGCCTGCATGATCATTTTGTCAGTGGACGTGTAGGCCTCAGATACGTTAATCATCCCCATCCAGCTCTCCAGCACTACACGCATCTTCCTATTATCGGCCGTACCTGCAGCGTAGATTCGGCTATGCTGTGATATCAGCTTCAGGGTGAAGACAGGATCATCCACATTAAAATGAGCACTAAAATAAGTCATGCCGTCCGTGGATACACATTGATTCGTATGTTTGAACCCGGGCGGAATGAGGAGAATGGAACCTTCCTCCACGGTATAGGTATAACCATGAATCACACTTTCCTGGGTGCCTTCAATAATCAACATGATCTCAAAGCCCGGATGTGATTCCTCCGGCATCGTCCATCCATATGGAACTTGTTGGCTGTGCGCACCATAGAATTTGATGTTACAGTTGATAATAGGCAGCCAGTGGGCCAGTGTATGGTGAGGCATTTCTCGGAGCTGTGATCGGATATCCATAATATTCACCTCGGAAAAGGGTAAAAAAAACTCGCCTTGTACAATCGGCACCCGTAGTATACTTCATTATAATCAGTTTAACGCGAGCATGGATAAATCCATGGAACGCATCAGCGTAGTGGTTACTGAACCATCCAAGTTTTTCAACCGATAATAATGTAAACGCTACCATTATGGATTGGATTATGTCAACTCATATGCAACGCAAGAGCACCACAATTCCCGACAAAAAGGAGATTAAATCATGGACAAATTATTATATGGCGTAGCTTACTATGATGAATATATGCCTTACGAAAGATTGGACAAGGACATTCAGATGATGAAGGACGCAGGGATCAACGTGGTCCGCATTGCAGAATCCACCTGGAGTACTCATGAACCGCAGAATGGCGTATTTGACTTCTCTTCCGTGGATCGTGTGCTGGATGCCATGCATGAGGCGGGGATTCAGGTCATCGTTGGGACACCAACGTATGCTGTTCCTACATGGATGGTGAAGGAACATCCAGACGTGCTGGCTACCACCTCACAGGGACCTGGCAAATACGGCGCAAGACAGATCATGGATATTACACATCCAACCTATCTATTCTATGCCGAGCGGATCATTCGCAAGCTGATCTCTCGGGTAAGCACACATCCAGCAGTAATCGGTTATCAGACAGATAACGAGACGAAGCATTACAATACAGCCGGAGATAATGTACAACTGCAATTCGTCAAATATATGCGTAACAAGTTCAGTTCTCTGGATGAGCTTAACAAGGAATTTGGCCTCGACTACTGGAGTAATCGGATCAATAGCTGGGAGGACTTCCCGTCTGTGGTAGGAACGATTAACGGTAGTCTGGGCGCTGAGTTTGCCAAGTTCCAGCGGCAGCTGGTAACCCACTTTTTGGCTTGGCAAGTGGGGATTGTGAATGAATACAAACAGGCAGGCCAGTTTGTTACCCAGAACTTTGACTTCGATTGGCGTGGATATTCGTACGGCATTCAAGGGGATGTGGATCATTATGCCGCATCAAAACCTTTTGACATCACCAGTGTGGACATCTACCATCCTTCCCAGGATGATCTGACCGGCATTGAGATTTCATTCGGCGGGGATGTGGCGCGTTCGACCAAACAATCGAATTACCTTGTACTGGAGACTGAAGCGCAGGCGTTCTGGCATTGGGTTCCCTACCCGGGCCAGTTGCGTTTGCAGGCATTCAGCCATCTGGCATCGGGAGCGAACATGGTCGCCTACTGGCACTGGCACTCGTTGCACAATTCGTTTGAGACCTATTGGAAAGGACTGCTCAGTCATGATTTTGAACCGAATCCGGTGTACAACGAAGCCAAGACCATTGGCAGGGATTTTGCCCGTCTCAGTCCGCAGCTCGTGAATCTGAAGAAAACGAATCGCGTTGCCGTGCTGTTCAGCAATGAGGCCCTGACATCAATCAAGTGGTTTGGTTTTAACTTCACCAGTGACAAGAATTACAATGACGTGGTGCGTTGGATGTACGATGAATTGTATAAAATGAACATTGGCTGTGACCTCATCGACCCGTCTGTTGAGAGTTATGCGGAGTATGACGTGCTCGTTGTACCTGCTCTGTATGCAGCTTCGGATGCATTGTTGGAAAAATTAAATCAATTCGTAGAGGATGGCGGACATATCGTCTACTCGTTCAAAAGCGGATTCACCAATGAGCATATCAAGGTACGCTCTACCCGCCAGCCCGGCCTGATCAGTGAAGCATGCGGGATCAGCTATAATCTTTTTGTAGAGCCAAAACATGTTTCGCTGCGGGATGATCCATTTGGAGTTGGTCAGGAGCAGAACCAGATTCACACCTGGATGGAACTGATTACACCGACAACGGCTGAAGTACTTGCTTGGTATGATCATCCGCATTGGGGTGAATATGCGGCAATTACCCAGAATGCCTATGGAAAAGGCAAAGCAACCTATGTCGGCTGTTACACTAGTTCTGCGGTGATCCGTAAGGTGCTGGAGCGTGTCATGAAGGAAGCGGGCGTATGGGGAGCCAATCAGGAACTGACTTTTCCTATCATTGTGAAGACAGGTGTGAACGATCAAGGGAACACGATTCGCTATTATTTCAATTATGCAGATGAGGCAACATCCTTCGTGAATGCTTATGGGGAAGGGACTGAACTTCTGGCAGGAACCCCGATTGCTGCGGGAGAGAAGATCAAACTGGAGCCATGGGGCATACGCATTATTGAACAATAATGGGAAATAATAAAAAAATTAATATAAAGACCAAAGCGCCCTCGGCTTCCATGCTGGGGCGTTTGTCTATTTTAGCTCAGGAGTGGATGCGCTGTGTTTACCGAATGTTATCGGAAGCTGACAGATCCTTTCAAACGCAGCATTCGCAATAAATTGATCCTTACCATGACGCTGCTGGCCGTTCTGCCTGTCATTGCCATGACTGCCATGGCAGCCGAGAATACCCGCTCTTCCATGGAAGAGGAGATTATGGAGACCAACCGGGCCAATATGAACTGGGCCTCCATCTATCTGGGTGAACAGTTCGCCCGTATGAACAATATTATCTATTCCATTCAGATCAGTGACGAATTGCATCAATATCTGGCGTTGAATCAGGAAGCGCCGGCAGCCAGCCGATTCGATGAACAGAAGGCCATGTTCAATATGCTGAACAGTGTATACTATTCCGCTGGCAATTATGTATTTGGCGTTGAACTGTACCTGAAGGAATTGGACACCCTGTTCACCTTCAACTCCATGGATTCTCGCATCAAAGCGGTATCGGAAATACCGGAAGGATATCATGAGCTTTTTGCACAACATAAAGATTTTACGATTATCAATGATCCGGACGATCCACAAAAGTTTCACATGACCCGTAGCATGAACCGCTTCGAGGATCAGGCACAGATCGGTGCCATCAGTCTGGAGGTCAAGTGGGCTGAATTCAATCAGACGCTGGAGCTGCTGGATAGCCGTGGAGACTATGCGGTATACATTGCTGACAGCGCGGGCAGTCCGGTCTATCAGCCAAACCAAGAGATTCAGCCGTCTGCGGAAGCACTGGAGAAATTGGCAGGCACAAAAGAAAGTTCGGGCTTCATCCGTACAGCCAAGGAATACGTATTCTTTCATTCCATTGAGCCGTCAGGATTGCGTGTGATCAAGATTGTGCCTGCCCATGTCATTAATGAAAGTGCCTTGGAAACGATGAAATACGGATTGGTTGTGGGTGGCCTGGCAACGGTCATTTCTGTAGGACTGGCTGCGTTCGTGGCCTGGCGCACATCGAAGCCCATTGTCAGACTGGCGAATTCCATGAAGGGTATCCAGCTGATCAAGGATAGGGAAGTGGTACGAAGCGGCCGGGTAGATGAGATTGGCCTGCTGGAGAAAAACCTGCACGGCATGGCAAGTCGTATCCGGGAGCATATTCGCGACAACTACCTGATGAATCTGGAGAAGCAGACGGCCGAGCTCAAAGCACTGCAATCCCAGATCCATCCGCATTTCCTGCAAAATACGCTGCAGATGATTGGTGGCATGGTCTACTCGCAAAAACCGGCAGACAGTTACAAAGTCATTCGAGCCTTGAGCGAGATGTTTCGTTATATTGTGCGAGCGCCGGATGGGCTTGTGCCCCTACAGTCTGAACTGGACCAGTTGGAGCATTATATGCTGATTCAGAAGCAGCGTTTTGCCGGCAGGCTTGAATATACCCTGAAGATTACCGGGGAACTTCGGGAATGTTACATTCCCAAGTTGTCTCTGCAACCGATTGTGGAAAACGCATTTTTACATGGTTTGGAGAAAAAGCAGGGTGAGTGGAAACTGGGCATTGAGGTCGTCTGCGAATCCAAAGATGTAACCATTCGAATTCGTGATAACGGCGTGGGTATGGATGCTGAGAAACTAGCGGAGATGCAGTCCAGACTGGAGCGGCTTACATGGGAGGCAGATCGGGTGTGGAGTTCAGGCACGAGTATTGGACTGGTCAATGCCGCCTCACGAATGGTGATGCATTTTGGACCTGAATATGGGATGAGCATGGAAAGTGAATACGGACAGGGGACAAGTGTTACGGTACGAATCCCCTCCAATAAAGGAGGCGAAGCCTTGTGAACAAAGAACTGTACAGAGTGCTGCTGGTAGATGATGAACCGTGGAACCGGGATATTTTGCGCAACCTGGGAGATTGGAATGAACTCGGCATGACCGTTGCAGGTGAGGCAGAGGATGGTGAGCAGGCCATACAACTGGTCAAGCAGCATCAGCCTCACATTATCATTACGGACATGCGCATGCCCGGTACAGACGGTGTGGAACTGTTACAGACGCTGAGCGGACAGTACCCACAGATCAAGGTGATCGTGGTGAGCGGGTATGATGACTTCAATTATGCAAAACATGCGATTCGCCATCGGGCTGCGGATTATCTGCTCAAACCGGTGAATCCGGATGAACTGAATGGTGTGTTGGCCAAATGTGCAAAAGAATTGGAAAAGGCTGAATCTGCGCCTGAATCATGGGAATCGTATCCCTCTGCGTTTGCTGGTGATTTTTCTTTGTTTCAGCAGCATGCTCGCCTGCGGTTTAATGACCTGAACGTTCAGAGTTTGCGGGAATGGTTCCAGCAATTGCAGCAGAAGCTGGAACGATGCGAGATTAACAGACCCAGGCAGCTCGGGCGGGTGGCTTATGAATTACAGGCTCTGCTGGATGAACTGTGCGTCTCCAATGGCTTGTACGAGCGGTCAGTGGCAACGGCGCTACCTCCTTCAACAGCGCTGGCTTCCATCGAATCCACAATCGACTGGATATCCGTACCGTTCTATCAGGCTTTGGAGCAGCTGATTGCGCAGCGCAAGTTCAAGAACAAGCTAAATCTGGACGAAGTGAAGCAATACATTGAGCAGCACTGTATGGAGATGATTACGCTGGAGCAGCTTGCCCAGATCTTTTTTGTCAGCAAGGAATACCTCAGCAAGGCATTCAAGAAAGAGTACGGGGTGAACGTGACCGACTATGTAGTCCAGTTACGCATGTCGCGAGCAAAGGAATGGGTGATGGATGAACAGATTCCGTTCAAGCATATTGCCGAGATGGCGGGTTATGAAGATGTGTCCTATTTCTATCGGGTGTTCAAGAAGCATTTCGGAGTATCTCCGGGGGAGATGCGGAAGGGACAACCTCGTATGTCAGGCAATTCAGGCAGTAGCACGGAATGAGCCGTTTGATAGAGCATTTGCGGCTGGATTAAGGTTTAAAATAATCCAATACACAAGTCTAATTTTGTCCAATGAAGCGCTTTCATTTTCTGATATATAATGAGCCTATGAAAGACAAACCAGTTACACACCGGGAGGTCATAAGAGATGAAAGTATGGAAAAGCGTAGCAAGTGCGGTACTGGTCAGTGTTCTGCTCGCAGGTTGCGGCTCCAATGCAGGAACGGACAATGGGCAGGAAGAATCGGCATCAGGCAGTACGGTATCACTCAAAGTATTCGTTGCACAACCTCGGCTGAAAGAACATTACGATAAATATATAGAACAGTTCAAAGCCAAGGAGAAAGCAGAGAAAAACATTGAGGTGAACGTGCAACTGGAGATGCCGCCAGCGGACAATGCCCCTCAGATTCTGAAGACTCGCCTCGCCTCCAATGATGCACCGGATGTGTTCGCCCTGCATGCCGTCAATGAGATTCCACCATTCAGCAAAGCTGGTTATCTGGAAGATTTGTCGGGCCAACCTTTTGTCGATAAGCTGCTGGATTCGGTTAAACCTTCCATAACGGATGCGGAGGGCAAAATCGTAGCTGTTCCATTGGAAACAGTATCATGGGGCTATCTGTACAATAAAGATATTTTCAAAGAGCAAGGGCTGGAAGTGCCAACGACGTTAACGGAAATGAAAGCGGTCGTGGAGAAACTCAAAGCAGCCAACATTACACCGTTTGAACTGTCCTACAAAGAAGCCTGGATTCCGCAATTATTCCTGCCACTTACCGTGGGTGCATTAACTCAGTCTGAGCACAAAGACTTCGTGGAGAAGATGAATCAGGATCAGGGCTCCTTCTCCGATATGAAAGCATTGTTCGATATCTTTGATCTCGTCAATGCCAATGGAACGGACAAAGCGCTGGAAGTGGGCGGAGATGATGGTTCAGCAGCCTTCGCATCAGGAAGCGCCGCGATGTGGATTCAGGGACCATGGTTTGCCGAAACCATTCTGAAGTCCAACCCGGACTTGAACTTTGGTGTAGCACCAATGCCGATCAATGACAATCCGGATGATACCAAAATCAATCTGAGCACCTCCACTTCACTGGCAGTATCGTCATCTAGCAAAAACAAAGAAGTGGCACTCGATTTCGTGAACTACATTCTCGATGACAAGGATTCAAGTGCATTCTTCGAAGCACTCAAGTTCAATCCGATTGCCAAGATCCATGACTTCAAGAGCTTCCCGTGGGTAGACGATGCCCAGAAATATGTGAGTGAAGGTAAAGCTTATGAGGACCCATCCCTCCCTCAAGCGGTGAAAGACGAGTCAGGCAAAGCGTTACAAGGCTACTACTCTGGGCAATTAAATCAACAGCAGGTTATCGATGCGCTCGACAAGGCGTGGAAATCCTACAACAAAGTCAACAAGTAAGGAGTTGCGAGAAATTTAGTACCTGCTTTTGTTGGCAAAATCTCAACGGTTTTGGAGTTTTGTCAACAAATTAGCGGTACTTTATTTCGTCGCAGTCTCCAAGCAGATGATATGGCAGGCAGAACGTTCTTCGTTCCCTCGTTTACGATCATCCGCTTCGAGTGAAAAGGGGGAGAACCAATGGCTACGAATGTGTTCAAAAAGTATCTGTCACTGCTCGCGTTCACCGCGCCTGCCTTTGTCATCTATGCGATTTTCCTGCTGTATCCCACGTTTAGTGGCATGTTCTATAGTCTGACAGATTGGAACGGACTCAATCGGGATTACAGCTTTATCGGTCTGGGTAACTTTGTGGAATTGTTCAAAGAAGATCCCGACTTTCTGAACTCCCTGTGGTTCACGATGAAATATGTAATATTTATGCTGATTCTGCAAAATGGAATTGCCCTGCTGCTCGCAGTGTTGATTGAGTCACGGACGCGCAGCAAGGGGCTCTTTCGGACGCTGTTCTTCATGCCTAACATGATCAGTACAATCATCAGTGCTTTCATGTGGACCTTCATTTTCTCTCAGGTGTTGCCACAGCTCGCACAGAAACTGGCTTTTTCGTTCCTGGATCAGCAATGGCTGGGTGATCCGAAGTTTTCATTTTACTCCATTCTGATCGTATCGCTCTGGAACGGTGTAGGGTATATGATGATCATCTATCTGGCCGCTCTCCAGGGTGTGCCAAAAAGTCTCAAGGAAGCGGCTGTTATTGATGGGGCCAACGCATTTCAAGTTCTGCGCAATGTAGTGTTGCCAATGATTACTCATGCCGTGACCATCTGTTTCTTCCTGACGCTGAACGGAGCATTCAAAGTGTTTGAAGTGGTGTATGGACTGACTGGTGGTGGACCGGGCCGGGCCACGCAAGTTATCACGATGAATATCTATGAAGAAGCGTTCTCCAACAACTTCAGATACGGCTATGCGAGTGCCAAATCGGTTGTGCTGTTCATCATCGTACTCATCTTTACACTCATCCAGATCACCGTCATGAAGAAGAAAGAGGTGGAAGCATGAGGATGCAACGACTGAACAGTTATCTGATTCGACTGCTGCTTATTCTGGGCTCTCTCGTCGCCATGCTGCCGATCTACATGGCAGTGGTGAACTCTTTCAAAACACAGGGTGAGATGTTCCAATCCTTTATCGCGCTGCCAACAACGTTGCACTGGGAGAATTACTCGGACGCGTTTAACAAAATCAATCTGCTGGGCAGTTCGATGAACTCGGCGATTGTATCCTTTCTGGGGATCGGGGGGATTGTCTTCTGTGCCTCACTTGCGGGATACAAGTTGTCACGTACGTCAGGCCGCTTGAGCAACCTGATCTTCTTCCTGTTTGTTGCTTCCATGCTGGTACCGTTCCACTCGATCATGATTCCACTGACACGGGTAGCCAAAGGCATGGGTGTACAGGGAAGCACGTACGGATTGGCCCTGATCTATATCGGGCTTGGTGTGAACATGGCAATCTTCCTCTATCACGGGTTTGTGAAGTCCATTCCGCGTGAATTGGAGGAGTCGGCTCAGATTGACGGATGTAATGAGTTCCAGACGTTCTTCCAGATTATCTTCCCGTTGTTGCTTCCGATCACCGTTACCATCGCGATTCTGGATTTCCTGTGGATCTGGAATGACTTCTTGTTACCACTGCTCATGTTGACCGATGTGAATCGTTATACGCTGATTCTGTCCACGAACATGCTGTTTGGTGAATATAACAAGGAATGGCCGTTGATTCTGTCCTCCCTGGTACTGACTGCGATTCCCGTTATTCTGATCTATGCGTTCTTCCAGAAGTTCATCATGGAGGGCATTGCGGAGGGTGCGGTCAAAGGGTAGAACATTTGACAAATAAAACTCCCCGTAGCAGTAACGCACGGGGAGTTAGAAATGGATGCTGAACTTGGTCATCCATGTATTCCTAGTACAACGTTCTATTTCACGTTTCCAGCAATGAATGCTGATTCACGTAAAGGTATACACCACCAGCATGCATCATCCATGAAACACATGTTATCCGCCAATCTGGGACATGCGCCGTACCGTCGGCGTGTGAGATTGCATTTTTTGTTCCAAAGCCAGAGCCATCTCGTGATTCTTTGGTTTCGTACCCAGCGCTTTGAGGAAAAGCGCAGCCATGGCATTCGGATCATCCACGAAGCGGCGAACATTATACTCATCTGACCAGTAGAGGCAGGCCTTGATATGTCCGTCAGCGGTCAGTCGAAGCCGGTTGCAATTGTCACAGAAGTGATCGCTCACGGGATGAATTAATCCAAATGTGCCTTCAGAGCCCACAATTTTCATATTGCGTGATGGGCCATTGCCCGCAGGGCCTGTTGTATTTTCTACCGCCCAGCCCGCTTCAGCGCATACATCTGTGACGGCTTCCAGCGGCAAATAGGATTTGCGCCATGAATCCGAAGCCTGTCCAATCGGCATATATTCAATAAAACGCACATGAAGAGGTTGATCAATCGTCATTGCAATAAAATCCTTGATCTCATCATCGTTGATACCCTTCATCAGCACAACATTCAGCTTGATCGGAGCAAGGCCAGCGGCTGTTGCAGCTTCAATGCCTTTCAGTACCTTGTTCACATCTCCGCCCCGGGTAATCATGGAGAAGCGATCAGCTCGCAGGGAGTCCAGACTGATGTTAATCCGGTTCAATCCAGCGTCTTTCAATGCCTGAGCTTGCTTATCTAGTAGAAGAGCGTTGGTTGTGAGTGCAATATCGTCAATCCCGTCAATCGCCGAGATCATGCCGACGAGCTTGTGCAGATCCTTGCGCACCAGCGGTTCGCCCCCAGTGAGCCGAACTTTACGCATGCCCATCGGAGCAAGCACCTTCAGCACCTGTGCGATCTCTTCGTAGCTCATAATCTCATCATGTGGAGCAAACTCCATGCCCTCCGCAGGCATGCAATATACACAGCGTAGATTACAGCGGTCCGTAACAGAAATACGGATGTAGTCATGTATCCGGCCAAATGAATCCTGAAGCAGTTCCATGCAGACCACCCTTTCATCGGTTCAGATTGGAAATCTTCTATTATAAATGATACGACAATTTCAAAAGGAACAGTTGCATCAAATTTTAGCTATTTCTCCAATCCGCGTCAACGATGACGTCAGATGACAGCATTTTTGGCGGGGTGGTTCAGATGGAATTGTCCCACGAGTTGTTGCAGGAAGACCGTAATGGCTTCCACGTTATGCGACGAATGCTGAACCTGCAACATGTCACGGATCAGCTCCATCATCTCTGCTTCTACCTCAGCGGAAGTAGCCCGATTTTGATGGCTGATTGCAGCAATATTCTCCATCAGCATGACCACTTGATCCACGACTTGCGTGCGCTCAGGTTCTTCAGCGGTAGCATTTTGCAAAAGTTGCGAAGCAGCCTGAACCAGTGTAGTTCCTTCAGCCAGCACTTGATCTCCCTCCGTGATTAATTGGGATGCAGCTCCTGCTGCAGTTGAGATTCGGTCCAGAATCTGATGGATATTTTCAGTAGAAGAGCGGGATAACTCGGCCAGCTTACGGATTTCCCCCGCCACGACTGAGAACCCTTGGCCATGTTCGCCCACGCGTGCAGCTTCAATGGTAGCATTCAGAGCCAGCAGGTTGGTCTGAGCTGAAATTTCATCAATAACAGCCAGTGCACGGTAAATTTCTTTCATTGTGCCCATGAAGGACAGGATGGTACGGTTGGTATCGGACACCGCTCCGGAGATTTGGGTCATTTTGTCGCCGATTCGTTCCACTTCCTGCTGGGCTACGCCGATCTGTTCGGTTGCAGACGTCTCCAGTTGTTGCAGCGTTATGCGCATGTGATCGGCAGCGATCTTGGCCTGGTCGAGATCTTCCAGTTGGGTGCGAATGGCCTGAATCATCGAACCAAGCTTGTAGTTCACACGCTCAGTCGTTCCTTGGGTTGTCTCTGTTGAAGTTCGCATCTGATACTGGTTGTCCATAACGTCTACCGTGGCAAGTTGTACCTTCAGCATAATGCCTTCCAGAGAATCAATCATGTTGTTGATCCACTTCGCCAGTTCACCCGATTCGTCTTGGGCAAAAGCAGACGTGTTCAGGCGCTGGGTCAGATCACCTCTGCCTTCGGCGTTAATTCGAATAAATCGGCTGATGCGGCGCAAGTCTTCATGAACCCGTCGATATTGGCTGCGATGCAGCTGTAATGCAGTGAAGAATCCGAACAACACATTAAAAGCAGCCAGAGCTGCCGCACTCCACCCACTGCCAGTTAAGGCATACACAAGGGCCGCTCCTGCAACGCCTGACAAGAGCGTGAAGAGACTGTGCTGCTTGAATTGACGCCAGCCGATGCTTCGTATCCGATATACTTCCTCCAGATCCCCTTCACACATCATGCCCCAGCGATCAGGACAGTGTGGCAGCTGGAAGGTGATGCCTTTGCCGATCACAGAAATATGGCGGTAATCCGAGTAGCCGGGAAAAGCTACGAACAGATTGGAACCATTCTGAATGGTGTTTGCAACGCCAGGGTGTAGCTCGCCGGTCGATGGATCGGTGAACATGAGTTCCAGCTCGGTATGCTCCTTAACGGAAACGATACCCCATTCGGTGGTGACACCATCTTTCAGATTTTCCCCATGTGTAAAGGTACGATCCTCGAAGCGGCTTCGGGACAAGGCGGTACCGGGCTGCAGATGGGGGCGTAATTTTGACTCAGCCATAAAGAGATAGTTGTCGCCGGAATCGGGATAGATATGTCCTGATTCTCGTTGAATCAAATCACCTAACACATCCCCTGGAACACGGCTGCATAATGAACCGACATAGCGACCTTCCTGCAGGATTGGAGTGATGAACAGCAAGGTGACATCATCGTGAAATGCGGACGAGCGCGGACCAATATCCAACGTCAGTGGATCGGAATAAGGGCCATACAAGCATTTTTTGCCATGACGATCTGCTCTGGAGTATTTCAATCCTGGTCCAATCAAAGCTTCGTAATTTTCATAAATCTGTCCAATATGTTTCTTATATGTAGAGAATACAACCTGATTTTGTTCGTTCAGCATAAAAAGCTCTGTGCTATCGACGGCTCGATTATAACTGGATTGAAACCAGGCATCCAGTTTGCTTATATGAGATGAACCTGGCAATACATCTTGTGGTCGAACCGACTGTATTTGATGAAGCAATCGATCCAGGTGATTCCATTGCTCCTCTGCCCAGTCCATCATAAGCTGCCGCCTCGTTTCGGCAATCCCCTCAAAAATCTGTTCCACATCCTCCTGGATATGTGCGTTCAACCGATACGATCGCCACAGCGGCAATCCTTTTCTCCATCCCAGCCAATCAAACATCATGACCACCCCGATTTCTGGATTTGAAAGCTTTGTTCTACTGGATTCCACCCTCTCTATTCAATCTTTATACAAGAAAACGAACAAGAATACGAGAGCATATGTCATATTTTCCGAATATTTATTCAATAAATACAAATGATCGTGCGCTTGTTGTTAGGTGAAATCCATGTTAGCTATCTACCAAGGAAACTCACATGTATGTATCTGAGAATCCGTCTCATTTTACATTGTGTAACATAAACAGGCCCATACTCAAAACACACTGTATAATGTAATCCCCGCCCAAAGCGATATAGTATTATCTAACAAGCAAAACCTGTTACGTTCGTGTATATAAACCTCCCATTCAGCCTTGGTGTGTAATGAAAATAACTTCCCACAAAGGAGAATGCCCATGTCCTCCGCACCCTCAGTCACAGTCCCCGAAGCTTGCCATATTGATGTAGATCATGTGTCCGTTGTTTTTGGCACAGGTACACAACAAGTCACTGCCTTGTCGGATGTTACATTCCAGATCCAGTCCAATGAGTTTGTCTCCCTGCTGGGCCCTTCCGGTTGTGGCAAGTCAACCTTGCTCCGGCTGGTGGGTGATCTACTTCAGCCCACCTCAGGCACTGTTCGCATTGCAGGTCAGGAGCCGGAACGGGCCCGGCTACAGCGGCAGTTCGGCATTGTATTTCAGACACCAGCCTTGTTCGATTGGCGCACCGTTCGTCACAATGTGGAATTGCCCTTGGAGCTGCTCGGTACCCGCCGAAAGGAGTGCCGCCGCATTAGCGGTGAACTGCTTGAAATGGTAGGGCTATCCCGTTTCGCCGACCATTATCCATGGCAGCTCAGTGGTGGGATGCAGCAACGTGTATCCATAGCACGTGCCCTTGCACTTGATCCGCCATTGCTGCTCATGGATGAACCCTTTTCCGCCTTGGACGAATTCACCAAAGAAAAACTTCAATTGGAGCTGCTTGAGATCAAACGCTCAACAGGCAAGACCTTCCTCTTTGTCACACACAGCATCCCTGAAGCCGTATTTCTGTCCGACCGGATCATCGTACTCTCGGCGCATCCGGGGCAGGTGCATTCCACTCATTCTGTTAATCTGCCTTCTGAACGCCATAGTGAACTGAGAGAAACGGAAGCTTTCTACCACATGATCACAACCATTCGCAATTGCTTCTACGAGGAGCGTGATGAATCTCATGTCCCTGAGGTTCTTTAAACCGGGATATCGATCCTGGGTCGTCATCTGGATTATGGCCGTATTGGTGCTGTGGGAAGGAATTGCCTGGATGCTCCGACTGTTCCTGTCACCTCAGCAGGCGGCGTCTCGTCTTCCGTATCTGCACGATGTCCTTGCAGCCTTGTTTCGTTACTCGGGTACGCTGGCAGAGCAGGGGGCTGTCACGTTTGGCAATGCAGCCATTGGTTTCGCAGGGGGAACGTTGCTGGGTCTGAGTTTGGCGCTGCTCATGAGCGCGGCTGTCTGGCTGGAGCGCACTTTATCGCCATATGTTGTCTCCTCACAGATGGTTCCGGTTATTGGTCTCGCACCAATCGTGTACGGCATCATCCACAACGCGGAGTGGGCGCGGATTGTTATGGCCGCGTATGTCACTTTCTTCCCGATCATCATCCATACGTTAAAAGGATTGAAAAGTGCAGCACCAGAGCACATGGAGCTGATGCGTTCCTGTGGAGCTTCACTGACCGCACGATATATCAAATGTCTGCTGCCCTCAGCACTGCCGGGACTATTTTCCGGGTTGAAAATAGCTGCTCCGCTCGCGGTGACCTCCTCCATCGTTGTGGAATTGATGGGGGCTCCCGACGGACTCGGCGTCCTGATGGTCAGTTCGTTATATTACGGTCATGCCCAAGTTGGCATGTTCTGGGCTACCATCATGCTTAGCATTGGCATTGGCCTGATCTCGTATCTGCTCATCAGTCTGGCTGAACGTTGGCTGACCCCCTGGCAGCCTGAATTCAGGGCCAAAGGAGGCGATGCCACATGAGTGAAGGTAGAGTTTTGCAACGGAAGCGTGATGAAGGTGTGGCAATTGCTGCTGTGACTGGCGCGGCTACGCCCCTCACGGGTTCACAGATGACAAATGCTCCCGGATCGGAAATTCATGGACAACAGGGACAAGCCGAAAAGGCCAGATTGGGCACCAGCGTTCGCGGGCGATCGATTGCACTGAGCATGCTTCCTTGGGGTGCCGGGGTGATGTTTCTCGCCCTCTGGCAGCTCAGGTTGTTTCATTGGATGTTCTCGCTGGAGAGCTACCAATTGCCTGTGCCTTCCGCGATTGCGGCATCCATTCAGGAAAATGCCAATATGCTCTTTCGTTATGCGATGTACAGCGGAACCGAAATGCTAGGAGGTTTCTTGCTCGGCTCACTGCTCGGCGCTCTGGCAGCGGCAGGTGCATCGTTCTTCCCAACAAGCGGCAGGGCGGCGGTTACGGTTCTGTCTGCACTGAACGCTGTTCCGATCGTGGCTCTTGCCCCAATTATGAACAATTGGTTTGGTGACGGGATCTGGTCCCGTATTGCTGTCGTTACGGTGATTACGATGGCAGCGATGGCTGTCAGCCTGTTCAAAGGGCTGACTTCCATTCAGCCGCAGTACGGTGATCTGCTGAGTGGCCTTGCCGCGAGCAGGATGCAGTTTTTTTGGAAGCTGAGACTGCCCCATGCCCTGCCTTCCCTCTTTGCCGGTCTGAAGATCAATATGTCGACCAGTATTATTGGGGCCATTGTGGGTGAATTTTTCATTGCGTCCCAGGGGCTGGGGTACTTGCTCTCGGATCAGATTCGACTGGCGAACATGCCCTTGGCCTGGTCCTGCATTGTCATCGCCGCCGTGCTCGGCATTGTGTTGTATGAAGCGGTTGTCCTGGCAGAAAAGCGACTCATTCCGTGGAATCGTGCACGCACAGATCACTAACGTACATCAAGGTACCAACCATACATCCATAAATCGTAATACCTAATAGAGGTTGTTCAAAAAGTCCACTTTTGATTACGAATCATGCCTAACAGCATACATCAGCATCGAATATGAAATTCAGCCGAAATGTCCGTTGCTCACGTAGTTTTCCTACGCTCCGCTACTCCATTTCTAGCTTCATTCCATCTTCTCGGTACTGAAAAGCAGACTTTTTGAACACGGACTGATGATAGAAAAATCGTATATAAACAGGGGGTTGTTCTGTACATGTACAAAACGTTGAAGCCGGGTTTGCTGGTATTGGTCCTGTTGGTTGTTACGATGCTGGGCGCATGTTCTGCGAAGTCCGAGCCGGCGGCTGAACCTGTTGCTGCAAGTTCAGGAGGGGCGGGAGAAGCAGATCAACCGTTAACCAAAGTGAAAATTCAACTCAAATGGGTGCCGCAGGCGCAGTTTGCCGGGATCTATGCAGCGAAGGAAAAAGGTTTTTTTGCAGATGAAGGCATTGATGCCGAGATTATTCCGGGTGGGCCGGATATCGTGATTGAGCAGCAGGTGGTCAATGGCGCGGCCGATGTGGGGATCACGGGTGTAGACAGTCTGCTGGTCAGCCGGGATAACGGTCTGCCGCTCGTCTCACTCGCCCAGATCTCACAGAAGAGCAGTTATCGCTTGATTGCCAAGAAGTCCCTAGGCATTACTGATCCGGCTCAGATGAAAGGCAAGAAGGTCAGTACCTGGTTTGGCAGTCAGCAGTTTCAGGTGCTCGCGTTTATGGAGAAGAACGGCCTGGATCCGAAGAAAGACATTGAACTGGTGAAGCAGGGGTTCACGATGGATCAGTTTTTCAATGATCAGGTAGATGTGGCGACGGCAACGATCTATAACGAATATCACGTGGTGCTGGAAAGTGGAATGAAAGAATCCGAGCTGGATGTATTTAATATTGAAGATGCCGGTGTTGGCATGCTGGAGGATACGCTGATTGCCAAGAAAGATTGGGTAGACAGCAACCGTGAGCTTGCGGTCAAAGTGACCCGTGCCATTTTGAAAGGCTGGAACTACGCCATAGATCAACAGGATGAGACGGTGGATATCGTGATGAGTAATGTGACGGATGGCAGCACCACCCGCGAACATCAGGTAACGATGCTGGAAGAGATTGCAAAGCTGATTCGACCGGAAGGTTTTACGGAGCAGCAAGTCGGCAGTTTTGTGGATGAGTCGTTCACCCGGACTGCGGATATTGCACTGAATTATGGCCTGATCAAAAAAGCCGCCAACCTGGATGAAGCGCTGGAGAAAAGCATCTATGAAGAAGCGGTGAAATAAGTGTGGACGAACATTTACACAAGAACGAAGAGTGCAGAACCAATCTGAAGAAGCGAAGCGTGCGCTAAAAGCTTTTTGAAAGAAAGCTGCATCGGAAGCATACGCTTATCCCCGGATTTTTCCTTAAGGAAAAATGAATCTAGAAAATCTGGGGATAACAGCGATCGGAAGATGGTACTGCAATCGGAGTGGGCGAGTGTAAAGTCTGTAGGTCCAGCTTAAAGAGAGGAGGATGACGAATGAGTTCTGTAGATCAGCAGCCTCAGCCGCTTGGCGGTACGAAGGAAGAATGGCTGGAGAAGGATCGCAAATACGTATGGCATCACATCTCGCCTCATAACGATCATCCAATGATTGCGGTAAGCGGGGAGGGCAGCTGGATCACTGATCAGGATGGTACGCGTTATCTGGATGCGATGTCCGGACTGTGGTGTGTGAATGTGGGGCATGGCCGTGAGGAGATTGCGAGAAGTGCCTATGAACAGATGAAAGCACTCGCTTATGTGCCGATGACGCAGAGTCACGAACCGGCAATTTTGCTGGCGGAGAAGCTGAATGACTGGCTAGAGGGGGAGTATCGAATATTTTTCTCCAACTCAGGTTCAGATGCGAATGAGGTGGCTTTCAAAATAGCCCGCCAGTACCACCATCAGAATGGTGAGCCTGCTCGTCACAAATTCATTTCCCGTCACCGTGCCTATCACGGTAACTCCATGGGAGCGCTGGGTGCCACCGGGCAAGCCGCCCGCAAGATCAAATACGAGCCGCTCGGCGTAGGATTCTCTCATGTTCCACCACCATATTGTTACCGCTGTCCGTTTGGACGAAGCAAGGATGGATGCGGGCTCGAATGTGCAACCATTTATGAAGAGGTGATTCGTTGGGAAGGTCCTGAGACGGTTGCCGCAGTGATTATGGAGCCAGTGATCACTGGGGGCGGCATGATTGTTCCACCACCGGATTATATGCGTACCGTGCAAGAGATCTGTCAGCGCTATGGCGTGCTGCTCATTGTAGATGAGGTAATCTGCGGTTTTGGCCGCTCGGGGCAGAAGTTTGGTCATCAGAACTATGGCGTACAGCCAGATATTGTGACGATGGCGAAAGGCATGACCAGCGCGTATTCACCGCTATCGGCAACGGCCGTGCGAGCTGATCTGTATGATACGTTCCGGGAGCCCGGACCGGATGCCCATTTTCGCCATGTGAATACCTTTGGTGGAAATCCCGTGTCCTGCCGGGTGGCACTGGCGAATCTGGATATTTTGGAACGAGAGAATTTGGTCAGCCGGGCGGAGGAATTGGGATACCTGCTTCGTGAGAAGCTGGAGCCACTGCTGGAACTGTCCATTGTGGGGGATATCCGTTCGTTCGGATTCGCTTGTGGCATTGAATTAATTGAAGCTGACGGTTCTCCTGCGGATGCAGACAAAGTGATGAAGGTGCTCGCCAGTTGTAAACGGGACGGCATTCTGATTGGCAAGAACGGAGATACCGTACCGGGGTTTGCAAACATTTTGACGATCTCCCCGCCGTTCGTCACCACCGAGGAAGAGTTGGATCTGATCGCTGGAAGTTTGCTCATTGCACTACGTAGTCTGGACGCAGGTTAGTTGCCATTGATGCTAACACAGAGGTACGACAGACGTTTACGTTTTAGCAAGCAAAATGGAGATTTTCATATCATTACGCGATAAATATGCGCAAGGAGGCGAGGGAGCATGCAGACCACGACGGGCAAAGTCATTAATCAGCTTCGCTTGAATGAGCGAATTGAGCAGTTGTCACGCATTGGTCGAATCGCAGAGACGGGTGTCTGTCGACTTGCCCTGACACGGGAAGATATGGACGGTATCATTCAGGTTCGTCTTTGGATGGAAAAGGCCGGTCTGACGACTCGACTTGATCCCTTTGGCAATCTGATTGGTCGTCTGGAAGGCGTGGATCAGGCGCTGCCAATCCTCATGATTGGTTCCCATATCGACTCTCAGCCGTATGGCGGTCGATATGATGGAGCGATTGGTGTGCTCGGCGCACTCGAAGCCGTGCAATGCCTGATCGAAAGTGGCATTCAGCCCTGTATGCCGATTGAGGTAATTGCCTTTTGCGATGAAGAGGGTTCCCGTTTTAACAAAGGCCTGTTCGGCTCACGTGGCATAACCGGTCAATTGGAAGAGGGCGAACTGGAGCGGCAGGATAAACATGGAGTAACCCGTCGGGAGGCGCTGGAGGCTTTTGGCTGTTCTCCTTCGGATTTTGAAGAAGCGATCTATCCGCCAGGTTCCATTGGTAGTTATCTGGAGCTGCACATTGAGCAGGGGCCGGTACTGGAAGCACTGAATGCTCCTGTGGGTCTGGTGACAGGCATCTCGGGTCCGCTATGGCTTACGGTGACGATGAAAGGCATGGCAGGTCATGCCGGTTCTGTTCCCATGGAGATGCGGCATGATGCTTTGGTAGGCAGCGCCAAAGTCATTGCGGCTTTTGACGATATGGTGAGAGAAGACCCGGAAGCTCCAACCGTAGGTACAGTGGGAAGTTTGAGCGTGTTTCCAGACTCACGGAACATCATTCCGGAGGAAGTCAGCTTCACGGTGGACTTGCGAGACATGGAGATGGAGCGCAGGAACCGGCTTGAAGCCCGATTGATGAACATTTTGGATGACGTGAGTTCCCGATATGGTCTAACTTACTCGCTGACAGAGGATACGAACAGTGAGCCGCGGTATTGTGCAGAGCCGATCATGTCGGTTATTCGTTCATCCGCGGAAGAGATCGGGGTTACTCTGCCAGAACTGATGAGTGGTCCGTTCCATGATGCGTTGGCCCTTTCGCTTGTGTGTGATTATGGCATGATCTTTGTTCGTAGCAAGGACGGCATCAGTCATCATCCCAGCGAATATTCCTCCCCGGAGGATATTGGACTCGGCACGGAAGTGTTGTATCGCACCATTCGGAGGATGTGCAGTGGAGTGAACCAACAAACCATTTTACCTGAGGAGGCGTTGTGACGTTATGGGCAAAATCAGCATCGGATTAATCCAGGCTTCTCATGAGATTGAAGGTTCGGCTCCCGTTGAGGTGCACAAAGAAGCTGCGGTTCATAAGCACATTGCGCTGGTCCGTGAAGCTGCTGCAAGAGGCGCCAAGATCATCGGGTTGCAGGAAGTATTCTATGGCCCGTACTTTTGCACAGAGCAGAATCCAAAATGGTATGCATCCGCTGAACCTGTGCCGGAAGGGCCAACGACCAGACGTTTTCAGGAGCTGGCGAAGGAGCTTGCAGTGGTAATTATTTTACCCGTGTACGAGGTGGAGGGCATTGCTTCGTATTACAATACGGCAGCCGTTATTGATGCGGATGGTTCATATCTGGGGAAATATCGCAAACATCATATCCCGCATGTGGAAGCGGGTGAGGGTACAAATGGGTTCTGGGAAAAGTATTATTTCAAACCAGGTAATCTCGGTTATCCGGTATTTGATACGGCCTACGCCAGAGTGGGTGTGTATATCTGTTATGACCGTCATTTTCCGGAAGGCGCACGATTGCTCGGGCTGGCGGGGGCAGAGATTGTATTCAATCCGTCCGCTACGGTTGCGGGTACATCGGAATATCTGTGGAAACTGGAACAGCCTGCTCACGCGGTAGCTAACGGTTATTATGTTGCAGCCATCAACCGGGTCGGCGTGGAAGCGCCATGGAATATGGGTGAATTTTATGGACAGTCGTACTTGGTGGACCCGCGAGGCAGAATGGTAGCGATCGGCAGTCGGGATCAGGATGAAGTCGTTATTGGTGAGATGGATACGGAGATGATTCGTGAGGTGCGTAATGTGTGGCAGTTCTACCGCGATCGCAGACCGGAAACGTACGAACATCTGGTAAGTCTGTAAAAGCAGCTGGAAGCTAGCCCGGATCAAACTTCAGGAGGTGCATGACATTGATGAACAGCTCAGGAACAACGTTATCCGATTATGGGTGGGAGAGTCGGTTTGTCGAGATGAAACCCGCCATGACAGGCAAGGAAGCGATGGAGGAGTCGAACCGCTGTCTGTACTGTTACGATGCACCTTGTATCAAGGCTTGTCCAACCGACATTAATATCCCTTCTTTTATTAGCAAAATATCAACAGGGCACCTGAAAGGATCGGCCCGCACCATCATGGATGCGAATCCGGTTGGAGCCAGCTGCGCACGCGTCTGCCCCACAGAGGAACTGTGTGAAGGCGCATGTGTGCTGAACGAATCGTCGAAGCCGATTCGGATCGGTGACTTGCAGCGATACGCCACAGACTGGGCGCGGGCGAAGAATGAGCCATTATTCCAGGCAGCGCCCGCCAATGGGAGAACCGTTGCTGTTGTGGGAGCGGGGCCAGCGGGCTTGTCAGCGGCACGTGAACTGGGGCGCGCAGGTTATGAGGTGACGATCTACGAAGCCAAACCCAAAGGCGGCGGGTTGAATACGTACGGCATTGTATCCTTCCGTTTGCCTGAATCGGTTGCGCTATGGGAAGTCGAGCAGGTGGAAGCGCTTGGTGTGCAGATCCGTTATGGGGTGCGCATCGGTGTAGATATCCCTGCTACGCAGCTGCTGGAGCAGCATGAAGCAGTCATTCTGGCATGTGGCATGGGTTCAGTACCTATGCTGGGCATTGAGGGGGAGACACTGGAAGGTGTCTATGATGCGATTGAACTGGTCGAGTCCACAAAGCAGGGGGTTCCGCCCGCGCTGAATGGTCTGAAGGTCGCCGTTATTGGCGCGGGCAATACGGCGGTAGATGCAGCGACCTGTTCGGTACGTCTTGGTGCCGAGCGGGTGCAGATGTTATATCGGCGCGGGGAAAGCCAGATGACGGCGTATGCGTTTGAATATACTTTTGCCAAGCAGGAGGGTGTGGAGTTCCGCTGGTTTACGATGCCGCAGCGTATCATTGGAGACGAGAATGGTCGGGTTCAAGCTGTGGAATGCGTGAAAATGGAGTTGATTACCCCGCCTGGCGGTGGGCGAGCGTTGCCCGTGCCTGTGGAGGGATCGGAGTTCATGATTGAATGTGATACGGTCATTCGGGCGATAGGACAGCATCGTTTATTACCATTAATTGAAGCGTTTGGGCTGCGTCACCACTGGGGTGTGGTCGAGATTGAGCCGCATACGTACCGTACCTCACACCCTCAGATCTATGCGGCAGGAGATGTTATTTTTGGTCAGGGTCAGGGTGAGGCGATGGTTGTCTCGGCTGCACAACAGGGTAAGCTGGCTGCCGCGGCAGTTATGAAGGCGTTGCCTGGACAGGTGGAAGAGACGGCGTGAGCAGGCGCTATACAATGCACGGGCAACAAACTGTACGTGTAAGTATCTTCCGTGCCGTAAGCGGCAGACTGCAAGTTCAAACAACACCAAGGAGGGATGGTTATGGCTGACTTATCCATTAATCTGGCAGGTATTCGATCACCCAATCCATTCTGGCTGGCTTCTGCACCACCAACCAATACCGGATATCAGGTTCAGCGTGCGTTCGAGGCGGGCTGGGGCGGTGCGGTGTGGAAGACGCTGGGAGAGCCAATTATCAATACATCCTCCCGTTTCGCGGCAGTCCATTTTGGCGGACAGCGGGTGGCGGGGTTTAATAATATTGAATTGATATCGGATCGTCCGCTGGAAGTGAATCTGCGGGAGATTGCCGAGACCAAGAAGCGCTTCCCGGATCGTGCGGTTGTCGCCTCACTGATGGTGGAGCCTACGCAGGAGAAGTGGCATGAGATTGTGAAAAAGGTGGAGGCCGTCGGTGTGGACGGTCTGGAGCTGAACTTTGGCTGCCCGCATGGTATGGCTGAACGCGGCATGGGAGCTGCCTCCGGTCAACAGCCTGACCTTGTGGAGCTACAGACGATGTGGGTTAAGGAAGTGGCGACCACACCGGTGATCGTGAAGCTCACGCCGAATATCACGGATATTACGGCAACTGCCCGGGCAGCTGTCCGCGGCGGCGCAGATGCCATCTCCCTGATCAACACGATTAACTCCCTTGCAGGTGTGGATCTGGATTCGTGGAATACCGTGCCCCATGTGGGTGGCAAAGGAGCGCATGGCGGATACTGTGGCCCAGCGGTGAAACCTATTGCACTGAACATGGTTGCCGAGTGTGCGCGTAATCCAGAGGTGGGTGTACCGATTTCGGGCATAGGTGGCATATCCGACTGGCGGGACACAGCAGAGTTTTTGCTCATGGGTGCTACAGGGGTCCAAGTATGTACCGCAGCGATGCATCACGGATTTCGCATTGTGGAGGACATGATTGATGGCTTGAACGATTATTTGGATGAAAAGGGTCTGAGCAGTGTAGCAGAACTGGTAGGTCAGACGGTTCCACGTTACTCGGATTGGGGCAATCTGGATCTGAACTACAAAGTGGTCGCCCGCATCAACCGCGATGTCTGCATCAACTGCAACAAATGCCATATTGCTTGTGAGGACACCTCGCATCAGTGTATTGATATGTTGACCGACCCGTCCGGCTCCTATCTGGAAGTGGTGGAAGAGGACTGTGTTGGCTGCAATCTGTGTTCGATCGTTTGCCCGGTGGATGGGGCGATTGAGATGGTTGAACTTTTGCCAGAGCAGGAAGCTGTAACCTGGAATGAACGTCAGTCTGCGATTGCGATGCTACAATCGGTTAGAGATCAATCAACCAAGGAGGCGATATCATGAGTACCCGCAAATTGATTCGTAATGGTGTGTTGGTCACAGCGTCAGATACCTTTGAAGCAGATATTTTGATCGAAAAGGGTAAAATCACACAGATTGGCATCGGACTGGTGCCTGACGAACGAACGGAAATTGTGGATGCAGCGGGGTGTTACGTCATTCCGGGCGGTATCGACCCGCATACACATCTGGATATGCCATTTGGTGGAACGGTAACGGCGGATGATTTTGCGACGGGAACGACAGCGGCAGCCTTTGGCGGCACAACAACGATCATTGATTTCTGCCTGACACAAAAAGGCCGCCCATTAATCGAATCCCTCCAGGAATGGCATGCCAAAGCCGAGGGTAAAGCCGCCATCGACTACGGTTTCCATCTCATGATCGGGGAGATGAATGATCAGGTGCTGGAAGAGTTACCGCAGATCATTGAAGAAGAAGGTGTGTCATCCTTCAAGGTTTTCATGGCATATAAAAACCAGTTTCAGGCCGATGACGGGATTCTCTTCCAGACGTTGCAAAAGGCAAAAGAGTACGGCGCACTTGTCATGGTTCATGCCGAGAACGGGGATGTCATTGACCTGCTGGTTCGACAGGCGCTCGCCGAAGGGCGTACGGAGCCGATTCATCATGCGCTGACTCGTCCATCCATGCTGGAGGGAGAAGCGACAGGGCGTGCGGCGCGTCTGGCTGCACTTGCGGATTCACAGCTGTATGTGGTGCACGTGACCTGTGCGGAAGCGGTGGAGCAGATCGCACGCATGCGTGAAATGGGCTACCGGATCTGGGGGGAGACCTGTCCGCAGTATTTGACGTTGGATCAGTCGATCATGGATCAGCCTGACTTCGAGGGTGCAAAGTATGTCTGGTCACCACCGCTCCGGGAAGCAGCTCATCAGGAAGTACTGTGGAATGCATTAAAAAGCGGTCAGTTGCAGACAATTGGCTCCGATCATTGCTCGTTTAATTTCAAAGGGCAGAAGGACCTGGGCAAGGATGATTTCAGCAAAATTCCGAACGGGGGGCCTGTCATCGAAGATCGCCTCAGCATTCTATATTCGGAAGGTGTAGTCAAGGGGCGGATCACGCTGAATCAGTGGGTCGATCTATGCTCGACAAGAGCGAGCAAGTTATTTGGGTTATTTCCGCAGAAAGGGACTTTGGCTGTAGGGACGGATGCGGATATCGTTATTTTTGACCCATCTGTTAACAGAGTGATCTCGGCAGATACGCATCATATGAATGTGGATTACAGTGCATTTGAAGGCATGCAGGTATTGGGGTGTCCGGTGACGGTGTTGTGCCGCGGGGAATATGTCATTCGAGATCGGCAGTATGCCGGAACAGCAGGGGCAGGCCAATATGTGAAGCGCAACAAGTATGATGCAGGTGCACCCATACCGATGAAACAGCCTGTGACGGCAGTGAATGGAGGGAGAAGCTGATGTCGGATCATGATGTGTTTGAAGCGGAGAGAATCGCCATAGAGCGAATGGTTGCACAGGGTTATCGGATCTATGCGGTACGGGAACATCTGGAGGGTGCTCACGTGATATGGGGGCACCCGGATCTTCCCGAAGAGAAACAAGAGCAATACGTGGGCACGGCGTCTGGGCGGAAGTGGTTCAGTCACATCCTGATTCGGCAGCTTCAGGAGCAGCGGGGAGCTTAGACAATGCCCAGCTCTTCAAGTGATTGGCCCATGAACATACTCATAGGCATAGAGTGCAAGTTCGATCGCTACCCGCTTCTCCGGGAGGATGTAGTCCTCCCCGAGCAAATTTTCGATTTTGTCCAAACGGTGATACAGCGTCTGTCTAACAATAAATAGAGCGGTGGCCGTCTCTTGCTTGGAGCAGCACAGGACCAGATATTGCTTGAGTGTGCGTAGCAGCTGACCTCCTTTCTCTACATCGTAACGGATGAGCGGCCCCAGATATTCTTCGATGAAATCATCCAGATTACCGCTCTGTTTCATACTGGCAATGATGCGGTAACAATGAAGGTTACTGTAAAAGGGCTGCTGCATCACACCAATGTCCTTCTGAATTCGCAGTGTCTCCTTTGCGGATTCCAGACTATCCTTGAGACGGGAGAGGTCCGCGCAGCTATGACCGATACCGAACAGGCCTGAGAAGAGGCAGTGGGTCTGTTCCTGCTCGTGCTGCTGCAGCTGTTCGATGCAGCGCCAGAGACTGCTTTTGCGCTGAGATCCAGATAGTGGGTCTAGAATGATGAGAATGATCTGGTGGTTCAGAACGGTACTGTAGAGGGTGAAGTTTTCCCGAGCAAAAACGGAACGGGCGACGATGTTGCGTTGGATCAATAATTTCTGAAGTTTGAGGCTGTCTGTGTATGCAGGGTTACTGTCGTATAAGATAATCGTGGCTTTGCTCGTTGCGAGATGGGGATTAACGGTAGATACATATTCATGGATTTCCTTCGTGGAGTGATGTCCGTTAAGCCAGTCAATGACCCACATATCTTCTTTGTAGCGACGTTTCTCTTCCATGTACTTGGTTCGCATCCAGTCCTGGGCAATCGCGGCCGCGCAACGTTCAAGTGCCTGAATGACGAATTCATCCGAGGGTTTGATCGGTATGCTTGAATCGTGCTCTGGCAATTTGTGATGCATGAGTACAAGATCGGCAAAGGTGTAGTCTAACGCCCGAACAGGCATGCTGAACGCATGCAATGTGTTATCCATGTATGCTTTTAACGCTGTAGTATCCTCTCCCTCCGAATGTCCTCGTTGCAAAAACCAATCCTGCCGACGAGTCTCCAGCTGCTCTGGAGGGCAATAGGGGACACTACTTGCTTCCCCTTCAAGTGGATATAACGCCACGGCATATCCGGTTGTACGTGACAATAATCGAAGCAGGGGTTGTACCCCGTCTCCATTCAGAAGAAGTTGGTTAAAGGAGGTGGTGAGACTGTCGAGTTCGGCAATCATCCGCTGATGACTGCGAATCAGGGTAAAATGCAGGTCTTGCGTAATATCAATATAACGGACTTGTTCACGGAACCAGATCAGCGGGAAATCTGCTGCGACTGCAATTTCTTTCATAGCCCCGAGCTGCGACTTGGTGTGATCCCCCAGTTCCATACAGAGTCCGGCAGCCCCACGTGCAATTAACTGACGCAGAAAAGACAGACCTTGCTGCTCACCTTCCTGCCAGCCAATGCCTGTCGTCAGCACCAATTCCCCGCCATTGAGTAAGTCGCCTACCTCAGGAACCTCCATGATATGAACCCAGCGAACATACCGCTCCAGTGCGCGTTCACTGGCAAGGACTTCTGCCTTGCGAAATACGGGACGTTTTAACATGTCTCTGACTTGAATATGAAGCATGGTCTCCCCCACACAACCACCGTCCTTCCGCAATACATGTGATCTATCTGGAGTCTGGAATCCTTCAACTTGCATAATTAATCCATATTATAATTCGATTTACAGCCGATGGGCTGAAATCTAACGTTCATTTGTTTCAAATGACAAATGGAACTGTGCTTTTTGTGATTTTGATTAAAATGTGAATTTATATGTCAGTCTATGTCTCGTGTGAATTTACATAAAAAAAAGCCCCTTAACATCACATCGGAATTCAATCATTCCAATATGCGCTAAGGGGCGAGAAGCTAAATATTATAGTCTGTATTTAAGTTGTACTCGAACCGTTACATGAGCACGACTCTCTACTTCTTAATCTTCGATTCTTTTCTTTTTAAATTTCATCAGGAACTCATACACAATCGGTACGATAACCAGTGTGAGCAGCGTGGAGCTGATCAGACCGCCGATAACGGTGATTCCCAATCCTTTTGAGATGATACCCGCACTCTCTTCGAGACCCGTTACCAGTGGCAACAGGGCACCGATGGTTGCAAGAGCGGTCATCAGAATTGGACGCAGACGTGTTGCACCGGCTTCCAGCAAGGCTTCACGGGTAGGCATACCCTCTTTTTCCTTGTGAATAACACGGTCGATCAACACGATGGCGTTGGTGACCACGATTCCGATGAGCATCAGTCCACCCATCATGGCGGAGACGTCAAGCGTACCACCCGCGATGAACAAGCCGACCATAATACCAATAACCGTAAATGGCAGGGAGAACAGGATTGCGAATGGTGCCAATCCGCCACCGAATGTAACAACGAGCACGAAGTATACAATGGCGATGGCTGCAAGCATGGCGAGACCCAGTTGAGTGAAGGTATCATTAATCTGTTCGGTTGTACCACCGAATTTCACTTCAACGCCATCAGGCAGATCCAGCTTGTCGATCTCAGCCTGTAAGTTGCTCGAAGCTTTCTGTACATCCGAAGCCAGGATGTTGGCTGTCACTTGTACAACAACCTTACCATCAATTTGCATGATGGAGTTCGGGGATGTACCTTCTTCCACTTTGGCAACATCTTTGATCGGTACTTCAATGCCAAGCGGTGAAGTGACGGTTTCATCCTCAATCTCTTTAATGCTGCTGAATGTTTTGTTGTCTGTCTCTACATATACTTTATACGTTTTGTTATCAATATCGACTTCTGTGAGCACAGGACGTTCCCGTGCTGGGCTTAATGTCATAGCCAATTGGCCTGCAGTCAGACCCAGGGAACTCAGTTTCTCTTGATCCGCCACGAGTGTATACTGCCCGTAGGTGTCAGCGAGTGTAGTATCTGCTTTTTCAAAATTATCCGTATCCGCTTCAACCAGTTTCAGAATTTCATCCGATACAGGTTTGAGTTGCTCTACATTATCGCCATAGATGGAGAGGCTCAGGCCGCTGCCACCCAGACCGCCGGACATGTCGAGCTCATTCCAGGTTCCTACAGTAACTTCCTTCTTCAGACCTTCGACAAGCTGTTCTTTCACTTGAGCAAAGTCTTTTGTATCTTCGTTATATTCGATATAGAAGAGTGCTGAGTTTCCGCCACCGCCACCCATGCTGCTCAGTGGGTTCGTGCCGCCGATGGAATATTGCATTTTCTCCAGTCCCGGTTGTTCCAGCAACCACTTCTCGGCAACGAGTGCTTCTTTTTCCACATCTTCACGCAAAGCCCCGGTTTGTGGACTATACGTAATGGTCACATACTTATCCTGTTGTTCCGGCAAGAAGCTTGCACCGATGAACGGGTACAGGAATAAACTTCCGACCAGTAGAATCACTGCAATACTAACCGTGATGAGTTTGTGTGACAGTGTCCAGTTCAACAGGCGTTTGTAACCTTCCGCCATCTTGCCTGGTTTTTCCTCGTGATTCTGCTTGTTCTTCAACCCTTTACGGAACAGGGTATGCGCGAGCATCGGTACGATGGTAATGGCAACGATCAGGGATGCCAGCAAGGCGAATACCATGGTCAGTGCAAATGGCAGGAACAGCTCACCCACCATACCGCTTACCAATGCCAGGGGCAGGAATACCGCAATCGTTACGATCGTGGAAGAAAGGATAGGAACGAACATCTCGCGAGTTGCTTCGCGAACCAGTTCACGGCCTTTCAGTTTCTCACCTTTGAGTGTTAATCTGCGGTAGATGTTCTCGATAACAACGATGGAGTCATCGACAACCCGTCCAATGGCAACCGTCATGGCACCCAGCGTCATCATGTTCAAGGTGATATCCATCATATTGAGCGCAGTCAATGCCATGAGCAAGGAGAGCGGGATCGAGATAATGGAGATAATGGTTGAACGAATATTACGCAGGAATAGCAGGATGATCAGGATGGCAAACAAAGCGCCAAAAACGGCTTTGCCCAGCATCGTGTTCACCGAGTCTTGAATCGGCTTACCTTGGTCGAGCAGGACAGTCAAATAAGCATTTTTGAACTGCGTTTGCAACTCTTCCGCTTTGTCTTTGACTGCGTTAACAACATCAACCGTGTTGGCATCGTTGGATTTTACAATGGAAATACCAATCGATTCCTTGCCGTCTGTCCGGGAAATGGATTCCGCTTGACCGATGACTTCGATCTTGGCAATTTCACTTAGTTTTACAGTTGGAATGCCAGGCGCGTTGGCAGCGCCTGAAGGACTACCTACACTGGCATTGCCGCCAGCAGCTTGGCCTGCAGCCTGGTCCGTTCCTTGTGCAGAGCCAGGAGCGGTACCTTGACCAGCTTCACCAGTTGGTGCTCCAGAGCCTTGTGGAGCAGTGCTTGGACCATTGCCTGCAGAAGCGCCGACACCCCCGGGTACGACTGGAATGGCAAGGTTTTTCAGATCATCGATGTCGATAATGTTCCCATCTACGACAACGGCCTTCTGGGATTTATCCAGTTCGAACAGTCCAAGGGGTACACGAATGGATGAACCTTGAACGATGCCGTTTACCGTATCTTCAGTTAGGCCCAGCTCAGCCATTTTGGCTTGATCAAACTTCAATTGAACTTCTTTCACATATTGACCGGAAACCTGAACCTGAGCTACACCGTCAATATCTTCGAGTGCAGGCTGGATATCCGATTCAACCAGTCGTGTCAATTGTTCCAGGTCACCACCGTCCTTGTCGGACAGGCTTAGAGATACAACCGGGAAAGAGTTAATGCTGAACTTGGAAATGGTCGGTTTCTGCACGCTGTCAGGCAGTTGTACTTCATTCAGTGCCTCACGAATGGTTGCCGTCGCGTTGGTCAGATCTGTGCCATAATCAAATTCGAGTGTGATCGATGCTGCATTCTCCATGGAAGTGGAGGTAACCGTCTTCACGCCATCCACATTGCGTAGTTTTACTTCCAGCGGCTTCGTAACATCCTCAACAATTCCCTCCGGTGCAGCCCCCGGATCAATGGCAGTGACATTCAGAAACGGTACGTTGATGTTCGGAATCGTCTCTTGTTTCATCGTCAGTCCGCTGTACAAACCTGCGAAAGAGATGATGATCGTCAGAATCCAGATCGCAAACTTGTTGTTCAGTGAAAAATTAATAATACCTTTCATACGATGGTTTCTTCTCCTCTCTGTTTCTCCTGTTTATATATGTGACGAGTCAGCCTGGATAAACCGGCTATACTTGGCATCCAGACTGTGCTTAAGCTCAGAGTGCAAAGGTTTGATGGCAGATACGCTCTCCAAATTGTGCATCATGCCGAGAATGATGGCACGCCGCGGCGTGAATTCCATCATCTCCTGTCTGAGAATGGCGATGGTTTCGAGCACATCATTCTTTGTTTGCCCTGCGGGCAAATCGGAACCAGCGATATCCTGCATTTGCTTGATGATGTGAATGGGATGACGCATCACAGTGGAGTCTGTGTTTGGATCACTACTCCATGCGGGCCAGTCTTCCAAAGAAATCAAAGGCGCAGGGCGCTGATCGAGCAATCCGTAAGCTGCATAATCAATCATTTGCAGCATATTGGTTGCCATTTTGGAGACGGTAAGGGAAGGCATTTCCGTAAACCAGATCTTAACGTAGGAGAGGAACAGACCCTGTATGAGCAAAATAAGATCTATCGTATAGGGTTCAATCTCCGGTCCGTACATATCTTCCAGTTTGTCCTTGAAACCGTGTAGCGTAAGGATCTCCAGATCTTTATGCTGCGGGTTGCATTTTTCCTTGCGATGTGGCTCATCATTCATCATCATGCTTTGCATTTGCACTCGTAAAAATTCCTTTAGCTCGGACACATGGCCGAGCAGTGTCTCAATCTGTTTGTGTGAACGTTCTCTCGGAGTAAGGTCAGCTTCATGTTCGATCTGGGATAGTTCGTCTATGAGCGTAAATAAACAGTACTCCATCGTGCTGTCTTCCAATTCCTCTTTGGATTTGAATATAAGGTAAAGGCTTCCCTTGGACATCCCGCATATCTCTGCAATCTCCTGCATGGAGGTTGCTGCACTGCCTTTTGCCGAGAATAGCTTGAGTGCTGTAGTAATGATGAGTTTTTTCTTCTCATTCATCTCGTGTATAGGGTTCATTAACGATACTTTCACCTCATCAGGGAACTTGTGAGTTCTTAAATTGACTTTAGGGTCAAGCTAAGTATAAACGATCTGGTTGAAAGAATTCAAATGGGAGTAAATTGGAAAATATATATGGAGAAAAGGGGCTGATCAAAGGGAAGGAGAGACGGCAAGTAACAAGGCAGCTTGTATGTACGATATGGATAAGGTATCAAGATTGGATAAGCTAGTTTACTCCAGTAAAGGCGTACAAGGCGAGTATAATAATGGCGACTAAAGCGATGAGATAGAAGATGGCTATGCCGATCAGAAGGGTATACCCTGTAAAAGAACCCATGCGTGATAATATCTTTTTCATGATTACGACATCCTTTCTTACGTAGCAGAGTATAGGGAAGTTCCTTATTTCTATCATATCTAAAAAAAGACGACTTCCTGATCGAAAGTCGTCTGAACCAACTTGAAGAAACGAAGTGTTCGCCTTTATCACCGGAGATATAGAGTGTAATTCAGTTGTTCCGTTATGTGATCAGTTTCAACCCAACGGCTGCCACCAAAATCATCGCAATAAACAAGATACGCTTCGCTTCTTTTCGCTCACCGAACAGGAACATGCCTGTTAACGTACTGCCGACCGTTCCGATCCCGGTCCACACGGCATATGCTGTGCCCATGGGAATGGATGTCATGGCATAGGATAACAGCGAGAAGCTGAACACAAACGATACCAGCATCAGAACGATGTAAGGCCATCCTTTGCGAGTAGAAGCACCATTAATGCCGATCACGCCGAAAATTTCACATATCCCTGCACCTACAATTGCCATCCAAGCCATTATACAGCACCTCCCTTGGCTTCTTGCTGATCCGTAACCAGCTTCAGTCCGATTACGCCGCAGAGCAGCAGTCCAATGAGCAATACTTTGGCTAAGCGAAACGGCTCGCCGAACAGTACCATTTCCGTAAGGACGGTACCCGCCGTACCAATTCCCGTAAAGACGGCATATACCGTACCGACAGGCAGCCTTTTGGATGCGGCAATGATCAGTCCAAAACTGATCACGATGGCAATCCCCGTCAAAGTCCACTCCCAGGCATTGGAGGCATGTTTCAGCCCGCTTACCCAGACAATCTCAATAATTCCACCGATAAACACATATAACCAGTTGCGGTTCATGATGTTGAATCTCCTTCCGGCACAACGCTTTGTGCCTCTTCGTTCAGATGATGAATGCCATGCCAGAACACAGGCCAGGATGCTTCCAATCGTCTCTTGTACCGACGTGAGCTTCCATAGATAATCTCCACGGTAATACCGTCGAGAAACGTCATAAATGCAATGGCGGCTTGTTCCGCGGGAAGGGGCGGTATATCTTCATTACGCATTGCCCTTTGCAGCAGACGAGTCAGTGCACGTTCCATGCCATCGATAAACGGATACACCAGATCCATCACTTCGCTATAGAGAGAAAGTGGTGGATAAAAACAATTGCGCAACATCAACCGAGCCGAAGCATGGGCATTGTATTCTTGTTCGAACCAGATCAGCAAGCCTTTCAGCCTCTGCTCCAATGGCAGATCCGCATGATCACGGAAATATTCCAGTGTGTGTCGTTTTACTTCGTGAAAAGCAAAGGCCAGGGTGTGCAAAAACAAGTCATCCTTGCAGCTAAAATGTGCATATATGGACGGTTTTTTAATCCCGACTTCATCCGCAATAGCTCTTAGAGAAGCCCCCTCATAGCCATCTCTGGCAAAATGGAACAGGGCTGCATCCCGAATGGATTGTGCAGTCATCAGATCACCTTCCTAACGGTCGTTAGGTAATATATTTTCACACTTCACATTGCCTGTCAAGATAAAAATATCCGCCTGCACAATAGAGTACAGACGGATATAATAGATAGGGATTTAGTTTCTGATCAAAAGGTCGTAAAACCGAGAATCAGCTGCAGCTTATATAGGATACCTTTCAAAAACGTAGTCTTCTCCTGAAACTCATCCAGGTTTAGCGTAAACTCGGCATCATCATTATTCCAAATACGCTCGAAATAATTCACGATATCAAGCGTGAACTTATTGTCTGGAGGAGCAGCAACCCATAGATCATTCTCCAGATTGTAGTCATTCATGTTTCTTGGAGTGAAGTTGGTTGAGCCACCGAGAACAATATGATCTCCGGTTGCTTTGGCAAGATAGATCATCTTGGTATGGTATTGCTCCTTGGTGGTGTTATACCAGCGGATCTGTATTTTGCCATCGGATTTATCATGCAATTCGGCAGCGACAGGACGGTTCGGGATGCCGATCTTTTCCTGACCAAAGGCATTTTCATTTGGATCAAGTACAAGCCGGATCTCGGTTCCTCGTTTTGCGGCTTCCAGCAGGGCTTCTAATACTTTAGGAGAGGCCACATAGAACATGCCCATCCATAAGGTGTCACCTTTGCCAGCCTGATTGATCTCATAGAGTACAGTGTCATTCACTTTGCCTTCAGTTAGATAGCGTATTCGCAAATCTCCCGTGTTCGAATCCGTGGAAGGCACGGTGTAGGCAGGAACCTGGCCCCCGCCTGAGATATCGAGTACAGCTTGCTCTGACTGAAGAATATCTCCAATGATTGGACCTGTTACTTCAAAGGCAATGTTCGAGTGGTAGGCGCTCGCATCATGGATATTGCCAGAAGAGACAATCGCCGTCTTTTCACTAACAACAACTTTGCGATGATTCGCTTTCACATTGAGCAGCTTGAGATAGGAACGCACGGTTACATCAGGACCATCTGTGGCCATCAGGTTCTTAATCCAGCCATCCCCGGATTGGCCAAACCATTGGAAGAAGGTTCGCCAGACCGCAGAGTATACGGGAGTTGAATCACGCAAAGGGTTCACATCGGTGATGACCACGTGAATACCTGCTCTTGTCATTTGTTCCAGCAACGGATTGGGTGCTGAGTTATAGTTGGTATTTACTTCATCTGTAATAAAGCAGATGTCCATATCAGGATGCTGATTTTTTTTGGCGACCAGAGCATCGGTGAATTCTGCACTTACAGGTGGGAAGTTCTGTCCTTTGTGTTGATAATTATTGAACAGGAACATATCCACCAGGACAAACTGCTCTGCTTCCTCCACAATCTGCATCATGCGCTGGAAGATCTGCTGTTCGTGCTGCATCTGTCCGTCAGATGAAGGGTAGGTGAGGTCATGCAGGAACTCGACTTGATCTACACGGTACTCTGGACTTTCATAGGAGATGCCCGGTGGTAATGGTTTGTAGGTCTTATAGAGCATGACGGCGATGAGCCATAATGCTAATAGGGCGAGCCCTGTTCGTATGTATGGAAATTTGCCGCGTGAAGACTTGCGGTCTGATGTATGGCGGCGTAATGAGACCAACGGTGGACTCCCCCTTCTGTTCTTGCTGACTTCTATTACCACACGGATGTTAACGTTGACGCAGTAGAGACCGAAGGAGAGCAAATATATCTGTAAAATGCATATGGCAAAATTGACAGGATGCAATCGACAGGTGTCTGAGCGTTGTGTATAATGAGTGTATTATTTTTGTGGAATGTTAGGGTTTTCATATGCCTGACAAGGACGGGGAACCAATGATATAACCTGTGAAATCTGGACATTTAGGAAAGAAAGTGGGTAATAAGGTGTATTCCATCAAACAAGTCGCAGCCATGCTCGGTATCAGGGCGGTAACAATCCGGGCTTGGGAGAATCGGTACAGTGCGGTCACCCCTGAGCGGACGGAATCGGGTTATCGAATGTATACCGAAGAGAATGTTGCGGATCTGCGCTGGTTGAAAGAACAGGTTGAGCTACATCAGACCAATATTTCGGAAGCGGTGCGGATGTTGAAAGTAAACAAATTAAATCCGCCCGAGGCGGCCGTACCCATGCCGATCATGGCTCCGGTGCCCACGATGGAAGAAGCCTATGCACGCATGGCAGATCAGATCTATGACTCGCTCTACAACTTTCAGGGCGAACGTGCCAATGGTTTGATTGATTTTGGTTTTACCATGTACGGTTACGACTCGATGTTCTATCATGTGCTGGTGCCCATTCTGGTTCGGGTTGGGGATGTGTGGGAGCAAGGCAGGGCTTCGGTAGCACAGGAACACTTCATGACACAGCTGATTTCCCAGCGGTTCTATCAGTTCTTCCATCTTTTCCCGATCTATCCGCATCTGCCCAAAGTTCTGGCGCTGTGTCCGGAAGGAGAGCACCATCAGGTTGGGTTGCTGCTGTTCTCTCTGTTTATGCGTAAAAATGGGGCGGAAGTATTGTATCTCGGTGCCAACACCCCAGAGGAAGGTCTCTTTCCGATTATCCGGGAGCAGAAGATCAAGTTGGTCTGCCTTTCGATCACAAGTCCAGGGCTTCTTGAAAAATGTGATCAGCTGATAGAGAGAATCAAGAGCGAGTTTCCACAAATGCGCTTTGTACTTGGTGGGAAGGGCTACGAGCGCGCAAAGCATGCTCGTTACCCGCAGTGGATCATGCCTGACAGTTCAGCAGATTGGCAGTCATGGATGGAGCGGGAGTATTTCGCAGAGCGACCACCTGGTGCAAGGTTCGGACAGGCCAATAATTAAACATAATCTCAAATGATATGAATAGGTTAGGGTATAAAGGACATCCTTTGACGAAAGTGGTCAAGGGGTGGTTTTTTTATGTTTATAAATGGATTATCTCTGTATTTTGACCAATGGGTCATTTTTTAGTTTACAAGCTCGTATAATATTTGTATTATATTTGTATAATGTTTTGCTAGTTACCCGCTTAAAGTGTTCTTGGGCGGTTTAATAATAGGTTAGGGGCTAGAGAACTACAGGAATTCCCTACATAGAAAGGTGAGTGGCATGATACCGAATCAACAACGCAAACGTGCAGCTGTCATTGGCGCGGGTCCAGGTGGACTTGCAGCAGCCATGCTATTGTCCGGTCAGGGATACGAAGTAGATGTCTATGAGAAACAGCCAGTCATCGGGGGACGTTCTGCTAGATTGCAGCTGGGCGAATATCGGTTCGACCGGGGGGCTGGTAACCGGTTTTCCTTATCAGGTCACGAAGACGTGGATGGAAAAGCTTGTCGTACCGATGATGGTCTTCACCATCATCAGTCATCTGCCCATTTTTATGATACGCAGATCATCCAGTCCGATGTTTGTGGCCGCTACGGGGGCTTTTTTGCTAATTCATCGCTCTAGTTACGAAGCATCTGGCGGTCATGCTGCCATTCAGGCGCATCTGGTGGATGATATGAGTCTCGCCAAAGCAGTCAAGCGTGCAGGTCATCCGGTGATGCTGACAGACGTGCATGACGTAACGAATACCCGCATGTATCAGAACGGTGCAGAAGTATGGAACGGATACAAGAAAAACATGTACGAAGGTATGGGGCGCAAAGACGTACTGCTGCTTGGCACGATGTTGATGTATACGTTGATGTATATTGTGCCTCCGCTGAGCTTGATTATTGGAATCATGACGGGTAGTTCGCTGTCTGTTCTGTATGGATTGTTAGGAACATTACTGGGTATGGCTGTGAAAAGAGTAGCGGATCATGCTGGCGGACAACCCTGGTGGCTTGCCCTTCTGCAACCGGTCAGCATGGCCTGTGTCATTGCCATCGGACTCGCTTCCTGGCAGGCAGGCCGCTCCGGCAAGGGGGATGTATGGAAAGGTAGGCGGTACAGATGAGAGGTAACGTCATGATTATCGGTGTAGGATTCGGAGGTCTGTCATGTGCGATACGACTGGCTTCACAAGGTGTGCAGGTGACCATTCTGGAACGGCAGAAGCACGTAGGTGGCAAGCTGCAACAGATTGAGCGGGACGGGTATCATTTTGACCGGGGACCAAGCACAATCACGATGCCATCCACCTTTCGTTCAGTGTTCGACCACGCGGGTGTAGCGATGGAAGATTACGTACAGTTATATGAGTTAGAGCCGCGTACGCGTAATGTATTCGCAGATGGCACTGTGGTAGATTTGTCAGGCAATCGCGGGTGGATGAAGGAGCAGATCGCGGCGTACAGTCTGGAGGATGCGGCTCGTTATGATGCATTTATGGATGAATCTGCTGCACTGTATGCGGAAGCCGATCGTCATTTTCTCGGTAAGTTGCTGCTGTCGCCTTCTGACAAATACAATCTTCAGATGCTGCGCAGCCTGCTCCGCGTGCGGCCAACGGTGAAGCTGGATAAGTTGCTGCGCTCGTATTTCCAACATCCGCATACGCTGGCAATGTTCGGACGGTACGCGACCTATGTGGGATCATCGCCATATCAGTCGCCTTCCATCTTTGCCATGATGGGTCATGTGGAAGCAGAAGTCGGCATCTACGGGGTCAAAGGCGGAACCTATCAACTGATCGAAGGAATGACTCGGCTGGCACAGGAAAAAGGCGTACAGATCATTACCGGCACAGAGGTCCGGCAGATTGTTGTCCGGGATGGCAAAGTGGCCGGTGTGGATACGGATCAAGGCTTCCGGGAAGCCGATCAGGTGGTTGCCAATGGAGATGTACTCAGTGTGAATCGACTATTGCTTGCACCGGAGCATCGGAAAGAGATGAGCGATGCCCGCATACGGAAGTATGAGCCATCCATTTCGGGATTTGTAACGTTGGCGGGTGTGCGAAGACAATATGATGCATTGCTGCACCATACAGTTTTCTTCCCGGAACGGTATGAACCGGAGTTCGACCATATTTTCCGTGAACGTAAAATGCCCGCTGATCCCACGATCTACATCTGTTATTCCGGTTATTCGGAAGAAGGCATGGCTCCGGCGGGAGCCAGTAATCTATTCATTCTAGTCAATGCCCCCTACTTGTCGGATTCGTGGAATTGGGAGCAACAGAGGGAACGTTACGGTGCGTTTGTACTGGAACGATTGGCAGCGCGGAGAATTACCGGGTTGAACCAATCCGATGTGCTGATCCGGTACACGCCGCAAGATATCGAACGGGATACTTTGGCGCATCAAGGCTCGATCTACGGCATTTCGTCCAACTCGGTGAAGCAGACCTTCATGCGGCCGGGTAACCGAAGCAAAGATGTACAAGGACTCTGGTACGTCGGCGGAACGACACATCCAGGCGGTGGAACCCCGATTGTGACGTTGTCCGGTCAGCTTGTTGGTGAGCAGTTGGCATCTGAGATTTTGAGATAAGTTCGTTGTGCAGGATGATGGAGTGAAATGTGTTCTGTTGATCCATGTGCGTGCGTATTGTCCATGCTAACTAGCCTTGAAGGTGAGACGGATGATCCGTGCTTTTGAGTAGGCATAAAATAGTTATTGATGCCCTGTGATTCAAGTGAGACATTTGGTGTCGGGGCATCCTTTCAATAGATGGTTTGGAACGTTATACTGGATAGAGTTGAGCTGTAATGCTTATTTAATAAATGTTTTGTCTTTTTTACAAAAGACTTATATACATAGAAGCAAGGAACGGGCAGGTTATCTTGTCGATCCGCACGATTCTCACATAGGAGGTCTCATCATGAATGAACAAGAGCGAGCCGGCGAACGGCTGCTTCCCGAAGTGGCTACGGGAGAACGGAAGCTGGAACACGTGCGCCTCTGTCTTGAGGAGAATGTGGCAGGAGAAGGGGTAACCAGCGGTATGGAGCGGTTTGCGTTTCGCCATCATCCACTGCCGGAACTGGATTTTGAAGAGGTGCATCTGGAGACTTCGTTTATTGGCAAAAAAGTACGCACACCCTTGCTCATCAGTTCGATGACGGGTGGAAGCAAAACAACGGGCGCCATCAATGAGCGCCTAGCCCGAGTAGCAAACGCCAGAGGCTGGGCGCTCGGCGTAGGTTCGATCCGGGCTGCCGTGGAACAACCGGAACTGGCAAGTACCTTCGATGTCCGCCGTTGGGCACCGGACATCCCGGTCATTGCCAACCTGGGCGCGGTGCAGCTGAACTATGGTTTCACCACGGCTGACTTCCAACGTGCCGTAGATATTGCGGGTGCGGACATGCTCGTGCTTCATCTGAACACGTTGCAGGAAGTCTTTCAGCCAGAAGGCAATACCAATTTTAGTGGATTATTTCAGCGGATTGAGAACTTGTGTCGTGAGCTAGACGTACCTGTTGGCGTGAAAGAAGTAGGTTTTGGCATAGATGGTGTGACGGCGCAGCGGCTATATGAAGCGGGTGTCGCGTTTATCGATGTAGCCGGAGCAGGGGGCACAAGCTGGGTGCAGGTAGAGAAGTATCGTAACAATAACCCGGTACGCCGGGCGGCAGCTGAAGCTTTTGCCGACTGGGGCATTCCGACAGCGGAGTGTATTCAGGAAGTACGAGCGCTGAATCCTGTCGGAGCCCTGATTGGCAGTGGTGGACTGTACACTGGCGTGGATGCGGCCAAAGCCCTCGCGCTCGGGGCGGACCTGGCTGGTTTTGGCCGATCTCTGCTGGAATCTGCAGTAGCTTCCGATGATGCGCTGAATGAGCGGCTGGAACAGGTCGAGTTTGAACTTCGTACCGTGATGTTTGGCATTGGTGCAGGTCGGATTGAGGATCTGAAGCAGACGTCACGTCTGGTGGAGCGGCGTTAGTCCGGGGGTTAAAATGAAGGTGCGAACCCCAAGCTCACATGATTTCCCTGGGGGATTCGCACCTCGAACTTTGTCGAAAACGTCTTTTTCGTGACCTTTTGGCAATGCTCATTTGGGATTTATACTGATTTTTCATCATAGATGATGATTCTATTAACGGGAATGCGTAATAATAATCAGATAATTAAACTTATTACGTTATTTTTCGCTGTCGCATTCCGTATGGAGTGCGTGGATTGAAATAATTCACGAGATTGGCATGTTAGAGGGACGGAGCGGTCGCATTCCGTATGGAGTGCGTGGATTGAAATTCTTTCAACACGATGGTCGTTGGCTAAGAACAAAGTCGCATTCCGTATGGAGTGCGTGGATTGAAATTTTTAAGCCTACCGGGATATTATCAATGCCCCCGTCGCATTCCGTATGGAGTGCGTGGATTGAAATATCATAAGTTTTGAAATCCTTTCTCGTGTCTATGTCGCATTCCGTATGGAGTGCGTGGATTGAAATATTACGTCTTGTGATAAACGGGCGTGGGTGTTTTGTGTCGCATTCCGTATGGAGTGCGTGGATTGAAATCCTTGGTTGCCTTCGCATACTCCTGGTATTTGTAGTCGCATTCCGTATGGAGTGCGTGGATTGAAATTGAATGCGTAGTACAGAAACAGTGCAGATGCTCCCGTCGCATTCCGTATGGAGTGCGTGGATTGAAATCTCCATTCATTGCGTTTTTTCACCCAAGCAAGCGCGTCGCATTCCGTATGGAGTGCGTGGATTGAAATTGTGAAGTTGTAGGCGATGAAAGGTTCGAACTAGGTCGCATTCCGTATGGAGTGCGTGGATTGAAATGTGTCATAGTTTCAGGCGTAACCCCAACCACTTTAGGTCGCATTCCGTATGGAGTGCGTGGATTGAAATGAACTCGGAGACACAGTTGACATCATTGACGAGGAAGTCGCATTCCGTATGGAGTGCGTGGATTGAAATTTACTTGACTTGAACATTGAAGGTGCTAGAAAAAAGTCGCATTCCGTATGGAGTGCGTGGATTGAAATCACCAAAGGAATTCGGCTTGGAATATCTTATGACATGTCGCATTCCGTATGGAGTGCGTGGATTGAAATATACTGTGGATAACCCGGTGTTAAGTCCAGTTCATCGCATTCCGTATGGAGTGCGTGGATTGAAATCTCTCGGGTCAACGCTGTTTGTGTCATCTATATTTGGTTCTGTATATGGGGTGCCAAATATAATCAAATCCTTACAAAGTCTTGTCTATCTCATACTTTAGCATGGATAAGTACGTAAGACTTTTTGTTTTAACACAATTTAGAAGTTATGAGAATACAAAAAAATCCGTCCAAAGAAAAATGGATGGATTTTTTTATGTTTCTCTTTAAAAGTGAGAAAGCGTTACGCTCCGTTGACAATGTTTAGCCCAGTTTGTTTTTTTACCCCTCATCATCATCCGGTATGTACGCTAACACATCTGAAAGAGTAAAGTCATTTCCTGTCATTGCCTGCAGATTGTTCAAAAAACTAAATACAGGAATCAGACAGGATTGGGGTGACCTAGCCGAATGCAAAAGCGGAATCCGCTTTTTGTCAGTATTTTTTTACTTTGCAGTTAATGAAGCAGGGGCGGAGGTTAATTCGATATCTTTCCATTGACCGTCAATTTGTGCCCTAAACTTTGCACGAACTACCAAAGTATATGTCCCAGGAGTTTTTAACTCTAGTACATTTTGTGGCGAAGGTATATACTCACTACCATCATAACTATAACTGCCCCCCGATTTGATGGATGTGCTGATTCCAATACCATTTACTATCGAATTTTCTGTTCCAAGATCTATAGCCTTCTCTTTTTCATCAAAAAGAGTATAGGTAAACATATTTACTCCATGCTCCAATTGAATCGTATCTGTACCTTTATTCCGTAAGAAGGCCTCTACAGTAAACGGTTCATTAAATTTGACCTCAGTTGGTGCATCTACATCCAGAAGGAAAAGCGGCTTATTATTCGCTTCGTTAAATGAACAGCCTGAAATAACGAATAGGAGCAAAGGGGCGATCAACTTCAGCATACCCGCAGTTTTCATCTTTAACAGCCTCCGATCGATTAGTTGATATATATTTGACGCTATATTCAGTAAGGATGTTGCAATACGATCTCGCAGATCTTCAATTGTTTTATTCATTACTAACCATCTGACGGTCAGAGCGGAAAGTCTATAAAAATACATTGGATACTATTTTTTGTATTTTTGTGGAACATTTTGGTTGAAAGCAACGTTATTAAAAGTATACCTGGAAAAAAGTTGAGGTATGTGTTGTGCCCCTGCAGTATATCCAGGAAATTTTTTGTTGAAAAGGAGTTGGTTTAAGAATGAAAAGAAAGCTGATCTCAATTGCTACAACGTTTACCATGTCAATAATGCTTTTATCTTCTTCAGCTTTTGCAAATGGTCCTGAACTTGGGGGTGTTCCGAATCCTGCTTCAAATCATTTTGAAATACCCATTGATGCCGGACCTGCTCCAGTTAATACAGTAGCGGTAGCTCAGGATTCCGAGGGTAAGGAGTTTTCCCTGGCACAGAATGATCGTGTCCAATTGCAGGAATACATTGCTGCTAACTTTAAAGATGCTTATGCTGGAGCGTATACCGAAGAAGATGGAACCAATGTAATACTTCTAACTAGCGAAAGCAAAGCTAAAAGCCTTGCGGGTAATAACCTCGAAACAGTGCTGAAGAGTAAAAGCAAAAAGACAGATAAACTGAAATTTAAATATGTAAAGTACAGCGAAAATGAACTTTACGAGGGAAAGGAAAAAATATTTAAAGATGCGGAATCTTTAGACCTTGAAGCCGTAGGAATCGATACCACACAGAATAAAGTCAATGTTTATATTACGCAAGAGAATTTAGATAGCAAAAAGGACGAGATTGTAAGCAACTATTTAAATGAAGATATGATTAATTGGATAGTTGGCGATGTTGAAATTAAAGACAATGCTTATGATTTATTTCCAGGTGAACGTATTGAAAGGTACATTGATGGAAATTCCTGGGGAGTGTGTAGTCTTGGTTTTAATGGAAGAGCGAGTGGAAATGATGTTGGTGTGACTGCAGGACACTGTTCAAACGGCACATACTATGATTTGTCAGATGGATCAGCTTCTATTGGTACAATGTCAAATGCAAATAATAGCTCAAGTTCGAGCTATGATGCTGGTTTTGTGAAATATGTATCAGGAGTGAAGCCAAGTGTATTCCTTAACGGAAGTACAATGACCGTTGGTACTACTGATTATTCCGGGGCGTATAGACAAGTCGGTGATTACGTTAAAATTCATGCGACTTCTAAAGGTGGCACTGGTACTTCCCTTTTGAAAGTAATAGATTCTGATCTAAGTATTCCTGGAAACCCAATGCATTTAGTGAGAACTGAGTACGGTGGACTAATCGGTGGTGATAGTGGAGGCTTGGCGTATTCCATCGCAAACAATGGAGTCAAAAATTATGCTCGCGTAGAAGGGATTTATAAAGGGAATTATGTTTATAATGGTACAAAGACAGGTGAAGTTTTTTCGAAGTATAGTTATGTCTATGATGGTTTAGGAATGTCAGGGGTTTATACGGATAACAGTTATTAAGCAACGAATTACAAAATATAATCATTGAGTGTTTGGTATAACCATAGATCGTAATCAGAAGGGGCTGTCCCATAAGTCATAAAAATGGCTAGAGACAGCCTTGTTTTCCAAATTGTAAAACAAAAAGAAACCGTTCCTTGGTAAAATGGAAGTGCGACCCACCATTTGAAAGGAGACGGTTTCTTTGTACATTCAATATACCATGGATCAACTTTTCTTGCCAATGGATTTGGAGACAGATATCCCCGAAAATCACCTCGTTCGTGTGGTAAATGACGCAGTCCATCGCCTGAGCGATTCCATTTTCGACGCCGCATACCCTGGCGGCGGACGCCATAGTTATCATCCCAAAATGCTCACCAAAATCATCATCTACGCCTATACTCAGCGCATCTATTCTTCCCGGCAAATCGCCACGGCCGTTCGCGAAAATATCATGTTCATGTGGCTCGCCGGGCGGCAACAACCGGATTTCCGTACCATCAATCGCTTCCGTTCGGAGCGGATGAAAGAAGTGTTGGAAACCGTGTTTACCCATGTGCTGGAGTTGCTGGTTCAGGAGCAATACGTATCCTTGGAACACTACTTTCTGGACGGAACCAAGCTTGAAGCGAATGCGAATCGGTACACCTTCGTCTGGAAAAAGGCTGTCGTCAAGTACCAGGCGAAGCTGCAAGAAAAAGTACATACCCTGTTCCAAGCCATCGAAGCGGCCGAAAGTGAAGAAGATGCACTCTACGCGGGTACAGACCTCCATGAGCTCGGGGAAGCTTCCGCACTCACGGCAGAAAAGCTGGAAAAAGCGGTTCAGCAACTGGAGGAATCTTTACAAGAAAAACCGAAAAACAAAGCCGTAAAGAAAGCCGTGCGCCAGTTACGCAAAGATTTGCTACCGCGGCTGCAAAAGTATGAGCACCAGATCCAAACCGCAGGGGAGCGCAATAGCTATAGCAAAACCGATCCGGACGCCACGTTCATGCGAATGAAAGAAGATCATATGCGAAATGGTCAATTGAAGCCAGGGTACAATGTGCAGATTGGAACGGAAAACCAATTTATTTTGGGTTACACGGTGCACCAGCGACCCACTGACACGAAATGTCTGAAGCCCCATCTCGATCATTTGGAAGAAAGGCTCGGCAAAAGACCGAAGACCGTCATTGCCGATGCAGGATATGGAAGCGAAGAAAATTACAGCTAATGCAGAAGGAGTAAGAATGAATATTAATTATATCAATTTCTTACCTCTGAAAACTGTGAATGTTACTGAGGAAAGTGATATCGAAATTAATTTTGACACTAGCATGATTATGGTTGAGGGATACGCGACTGTGAAATTAACTGGCGGTTGGTCGAATGCTGATGTATTCTTTGATTGGGAACATTATTTCTAATTCTAGTACAAGTAGTATATATTTCGGCGTGTGGCGATAGCTACACGCCTTTTGCTTAAAAACTATATTTTTGTAAGGAGTTAATTGATATGATTGAAAAAACTCTTTTTAAAATAGATAGTGGTGGACTCAATACCTTGACTAGTGATCCAGAGCATGAAGAAGTATTGAAGCAAGAGGTTTATTCTATTCAAGAAAACATGATAGTCGTTAGAAAAATTTTAGATAGTGGAGTGGCATTTAACGAAATTGTATTCGAAAAGCAGGATTTAAAAGAAGTTATTTTGTCTAATGTGGATATACAGTTTGCGTTGTTCCAATTCTATATGATCTATCAGGGTGAACTCCAAGCGGGGACCAACCAACCTAAGTATGTAGGAGAACTACACTATCCAGAGTTAGAAGGTCAATTAAATGAAAAACTGGTCATGAAGCTACTTACGCTTTTCGACTCTCTACGAGTTGCATACAAAAACGGGAAGGTTCATATTCAGATTACTTTATCAAATCCAGATTCGATGAAGAAGGTATACGATGGCTATCATACGTTGTATACGGAGGGGCGCTTAAATCCATTTATTTTGTCCTTTTTAAGTAGGGTAAAAGGGCAACCATTGATTCACACTCCTTATGTCACTTACCAGTATAGGCCGAATACATCAGAAATCTGTGATTTAGAAGTTACTCAACAAGAAATGAAATTTATTGAATTTGTTCAGCTACAACTAGCCTTAGCTCCTTATTTTATATGTTATTGTGTGGGTTGGAGGGAAGAAGAGGTCATGGATAGTACAGAGATGAAGAAGCTGGCTAAGTATTTTCCAAATGTCTTTTTTCTTTCAACAACAGATGTCTTTCTGTCTCAGATGCTTCTAATCAGCAAATAATAATAATAATAGAATGCTAACTAGCCGAGCGTAATATCGTTCGGCTTTTTTAATGTGACAATAGATATGTTAAATTTAAACAAAAGTAAATTATTTACAAGTAAAATATTGATATTAAATTCAAAAATATAGTATTATTTTATTGACCATTACTTAGTTTTGCTTGGAAAGGTGGTGTACCTTTGAACTCAGTAGCCACAATACGTGATCATTTAGCAGACTACTTAAAAACGAACCATATGACACTCAATCAATTCTCTGAGATATCGGGAATTAACTCAGGGACGTTGAGCGGTACGCTGAACGGGCTGCGTCCCATAGGCATGAAGCAGTTGGATCGACTTACTGCCGGGATGGGTCTAACAGAGGGTTACTTCTATGAATTATACATACATGAGTGTTTTGTACATACAAGCCCGGATTGGCGAAGACTGGGGCCTTTTTTATACCGTTGTGCCGAACTCGGTAAGATCGATTATATGGAAGAAGTCGTTAACCTCATTGTGGATAATATTTCCTATTCACCACTTTTGTTCGAGTTGGCTGAGCAGTTATATCGTGAAGGAAAGTTGGAAGCGGCCAAGCCCCTGTATCGTTGTGTAGCCGAGAGTGAAAAAATGCAACACTCCGAACGCTTGGCGCTCAGTCAGTATCGTTTGTTCACTATCGGACTTTCCAAGGATCAGATAAGCAATCTTACACTTGCTACGCAGTTTGAGTTTTTTGTAGATCGGCTTGATGAGCCCTACCAGCTAGATGGATTGAACGATTTGATTAATGTGTATGCATCGTTGCGTCGATGGGATAAGGTGAGGAGCCTTGCTGACAAGTTAAAGTTAAAAGCAATGATCCATTATGAGTTGTATAAAACAGTGAGAGCAGCGGAGGGGAAACCTAAAAAGCAGTATGTTTTTTACGTTTTGTACGCATATTTGGTGCTTGGAGAGGCTTGTTTCTATTATGAAGAATATGAAAAAGCACTTCAATATGTCTCTTTGTATACCGATTATAGTTGGGTAAATGATCCGAGCGAAGAGGAAACCGTTGTTATTCGTCAGTTTGAGGAATGGGCAGAAGGCAACCGATATCTATATGAACTAATGTCAGGTAAAACAGAGGTTATCCAAAGTTATATAGACTACATCTCTGAGAGAGAAAATGAGATCTTTCCTGCTTTATGTGCAATTGTGAATGCGGCAAATCGGTTTGATATCAACATTGATTCAGTTCTTGAAGCGTATGACTCTTATTTTATGTACCAAGAACAGAGCAGTCGTATTGGAAAAATCAGCGAGCAGTATACGAATGATCAATATGTTACTTTGCTTGTCGGCCTAGGGAGATACTATCTACAACATCAAGATTTTACCAAAGGATATGAGTTGATCCTTAGAGGTATGGATTTTGCAATTAAAATTAAGAATAAAGAGGGTATTCTCGAATCTTTGTTTGAGGAGTTTCGGTATTGTGCAGTCGAAGAAGTTAAACTGCGTTACAATAAATTGATTCGGGAGCTTTGAAGATAAAAGAAGATGAAATTGGCAATATTGATATTTACATGCATTATCGCAGTAGGCGTAGTTGTTCCTACTACTCAACCCACCCCCGTTGAAAAAGACCGTCCAGTAATCATGACAACTAATGGCCATAGCATGGGAAGTTAACCAGCACTTCTGAATTTAATATGAGCTGCTCCCTCAAGTAGAATGGTGAATTGTCTACGTTGAAGGGAGCTTTTTCGTGTTGGAGTTCGCCTGATTTCCTACTAATTAGCAGAATGGACTAGAATGTTACAACATGGAGGGGTGAATATGGATTGTGGTGAGCTCAAGTTGCAGATTGAAGCAGCGAGACAAAAGCTCTATCAACTCAAGATGGACTATGGAGATCTGCTTCATCCTCATGTTATACAGCAATCTATGGTCCTGGATGATCTAATTAATCAATACAATCAGGTTAAAATAAAAAAGCCGATGGAATAATTCAATCGACTTTGGGCGAGAAACTTTGGCGGGTCGCTCGCCCCTATATTTTAACATAAGTCCACGGAGTGAAGTATCGTATTACATACATTCCTCTTTCACGGTGACATTCTCATTGGTTACAGTAACGTAGGAATTGCCGGATAAGTATTCCGTATAACCACATACCACCTCGTTATATGTTTCTCCACGACTGTTCTTAAACGTAAGGTAAACAGACGATTCTCCTGAAACTTGCAGCTGTGGAGCGAATTTTAGATTCTCACCGCTGGGGATATTCTCCTCCAATAAATGTAGGGAGCCCTTCTCATTCGTGTTGAACGAGTTGCCACCTGTAGTCAGGCTCGTCTGAATATTGGTGAGGTCATAGTCGGACTGATTGTGGATCGTGATCCTTAAGTGGCGAAAGGGATCGAATGCATTCAGAAAGCTCATAAAAGCGATGATGGCGATTCCGAGTATGATAGCGGATAAGATAATAATTTTCTTTTTGGAGAATTGGCGACGTGTGTTCATTATGATCCACTCCTTTCCTTCATGAGGTATAAACGATGGGAAGAGATCAAAAGTTATAATTAAAATGGATAAATATGAAAATTGAAATCCGAATCGTCAGAATAACTTCATGCGCTAAGCCAGAGAACAGGATACAATAAGATATTAGTAGTGCAAAAAGGACTGCACAGAGATCATACATAATGAAGATCACTCGAAATAAGGAGGGGAATAAGTTGGAACTTTCTCCAATGAATAAGGATGATTACGCGAGTTTTCGCATTCGATCGATTAAGGATTTTGCACAGGAAAAAGTAGAAGCGGGCACGGATTGAAATACATCAATACGCGACAATAACCCATCACGGCCATCGTCGCATTCCGTTTGGAGTACGTGGCTTGAAATCCTTCCCCCCATAAAAATCATGTTTTTTACTTCATTCCCATACTGAAACAGATGTTTGTCTCCATCACTGTCGGTTGCTTGAACTAAAAAAATTGCAACCGGCACGTTCAATAGGCTAAACCTAGTATAGGGCCGCAATTCCGGTACGAATCGAAAATATCAAGTAGCTCCGGTTAGGCCAGTCCGCGAGACCGTTCGCAGAACCCCGTTTCAAATTTCCTTAACCTCCAGTTTTTTGGTTTCTGTAATTTTCACATCTTTACTATTTCCATTATCCATAATCGAAAATTCAGCAACCGCCGAGACATAGTAAGTGCCTGATTTCTTGATCTTATAAGTGTAACCCTCCGAAATATTGTTTTTACCGTTTAAAATAAAAGCACTTCCTCCATCTTTAACAGAATAAGAATTGATCTGATTCCCACTCGCATCCTTAATTACATAAGTAAACAGCCGCGTTCTACTTAAAATTTCCAAATTGGATAGGCTTTCATTTTTCAAACTAGCTTTAATTGAAAATTCCTCATTGGCCTTAACTTTTTGTGGTAGAGAAAGGGTAACCGCAAAAGGATTTTGTTTACTGTCCATTGTGGAAGTACCTCCTTCTACACTCGATGCGGAGGATTGATTTGTTATTTGAAATGAATAACTAAAAAGGATAAAAAGAGCAAGAATCCCTAAGTAATATTTTTTCAAAATGATGATCCACCTCCTCCCTCTCCTATTTAGACGGTAAAAGAAGTTTTTTTGTTTCAATAAAATTCAAATTTTTTCCAAAAAAGGAGTTACAATTGGGTTTTGTTTACATTGGTTGTTAATGGTGATTCGGAGGGGAGCGAAACGATTTTCTCTTTGAAATGGGACGGCGTGTATGCATAGGACAATTGCTCCTTTCTTTCTAGATCATTATCGAAAGACGGTTCGGCAGCACAGTGGGAGTGGTCCAGTGTAAACTCATTTGTTCAACCTATACAGATATAAACGTAACGAGAGAGTCCAAAGTTGAGTATGATTTTATTTTCCTATAGTGCCGCATACACACCTGATTAAAACAGAGTATAATACGATGAAGTTCAAATAACTTTATACATAGAGACTCAAGCGTGTGAGGGGAGCAACATCATATGGAATTGGTACCAATGAATCAGGAAGATTATGCGAGTTTTCGCACTCGATCGATTAAGGATTTTGCACAGGAAAAAGTAGAAGCGGGCACCTGGCCGGAGGAAGAGGCGCAGCAACTGGCGGAGGAATCTTATGAACGTTATCTGCCAGAAGGCTTGAACACACCCGGAGCGTATCTCTACAATCTGGTGCATCCTGTGGACGGCAATGTGGGTTATATCTGGTTTAATATCACGGATAATCGTCGTGGAAAAGATGCTTTTTTGCTGGATATTGTAGTTGAAGAAGCACACCGTGGTAAGGGATACGGAACAGAGACAATGCAGGCGCTTGAACAGACGGCCTTGAGTCTTGGCGTGGATCGCATTGGTTTGCATGTGTTTGGACATAATGTGCGGGCGAGCAGCCTGTATCGCAAGATGGGATATGAGGTAACGGATCTGACGATGTACAAGGAAATCAAAGGGTAAATCTAAAAACGGATAATCTAGGCCGAACTTAAGATCTGGGCAAAACGAATTATCCGCAGTAACCGGGGATTTCGGGAAGCGGATGGGACTCAGGTCGAATTGGCGAAGTTCCTTGATGCCTTGAGGTTTGTCATATATAATGTATAGGATTATCCATACCGAACAAGTAATCAATGAGGAGTTGTCATATACATGGCTTTGAAAGCTGGAATCGTGGGTTTGCCTAACGTTGGTAAATCTACATTGTTTAACGCAATTACACAAGCAGGTGCCGAATCGGCAAACTATCCGTTCTGTACAATTGACCCTAACGTGGGGATCGTTGAAGTACCAGATGAGCGTTTGGACAAACTGACAGAACTCGTTGTACCTAAGAAAACAGTACCAACGGCGTTTGAGTTTGTGGATATCGCAGGTCTTGTTCGTGGAGCGAGCAAAGGCGAAGGTCTTGGTAACAAGTTCCTTGCCCACATTCGTGAAGTAGATGCAATTGTACACGTGGTACGTTGCTTTGTAGATGAGAACATTACACACGTCGATGGCAAAATTGACCCGGTGAGCGACATCCAGACGATCAATCTGGAGCTGATCCTGGCCGATATCGAGAGTGTTGAGAAGAAAATCGATCGCTCCAAGAAAAACATGAAGGGCGGCAACAAGTCTGCCTCTCAAGAAGTAGAAGTGTTGGAGAAAGTGAAGGCTGTTCTGTACGATGACAAGCCGGCACGCAGCATGGAGCTTACGGATGACGAGCTTCTGATCGTACGCGATCTGCACTTGCTGACCCTGAAGCCTGTTCTATACGCAGCCAATGTAGCTGAGGACGAAATCGGCGACGTGGCGAACAATGCTTACGTGCAAAAAGTAAGAGAATTCGCAGCTGCTGAAAACGCAGAAGTGGTGCCAATCAGTGCGAAGGTTGAAGAAGAGATCTCCGAGCTGGAAGGCGAAGATAAACAAATGTTCCTGGAAGAACTCGGTATCGAGGATTCCGGCCTGAACCTGTTGATCAAAGCGGCTTACAAATTGCTGGGTCTGTACACATACTTCACAGCAGGTGTACAGGAAGTTCGTGCATGGACAATCCGTAAGGGTACAAAAGCGCCTGGCGCAGCGGGTGTCATTCACACCGACTTCGAGCGTGGATTCATCCGGGCAGAGGTTGTTTCCTACGACGATCTGGTTGCAGCGGGGTCCATGAACGGTGCCAAAGAGCGCGGACAACTCCGTCTTGAAGGTAAAGAGTACGTTGTAAATGACGGCGACGTTATGCACTTCCGTTTCAACGTATAAGTTGTTACACCTTTATATGTAGATTAAATAACATGACCCTGCGACCTTCTCGTGAAGTTCGTGGGGTCTTTGACTTAGAGTTTTGCAGATGAGGATGCAACTGAAAAATAGTCTTCCATGAGAACGAATTATTTGTTTTCATAATCAAAATCATCTGCTGAAATAGAGTTGTGAATAGGCATATTATGGTATAATAGAGGAGACAAAGTAACCGGTGGATTATCGACATGGCGATGCTTACCCGAAAGGGGGTGACGCCGTGTCATTTCTTGCAGTAGTGCAGCATTTCCTGGAAATTAGCGACAAGCTAATTAGTATTGCAGTGGGGTTAATAGCCTTATGCAGTGCGTGGAAAGTAGCGCGGAACAAGAAAAACCACCGGGATTAGGTTGGTCGCCTTGCAATCCGGTGGTTTTTCATTCGTTTGATTGAAATTCGCCGTGGTCGCCCACCGGCCTTTGTTAGAGAAGTCACGATGTTAGCGCATCGTGGCTTTTGTTTATTTTACACTTGCTATACTTGTATTATACCACAGTAGGAACATTTCGGAACAACATCGAACAATAATTTCATTTTGTATTTTGCAACACAAAAATTAGTTCATCCGCCTGCGGAACAGTTACTATTCAGAACCATAAGAATATGCTATAATTAAGAGTCGTATACCACGTTAAAATTCGCGCTGTAACAGATGAGCTGGAGCGGGTTTCATACAGGGTACACGTTTTCTTGATATCACTTTAAAAGTAAAGGATTTGATGACGTTGTAGCGATGTTATACGTCGATCATACATGAATGTGAATACATGCTGCGGTCAGGGGATTCAGTGAGAATCCTGTGCGTTGTGGAATATAGATTATAGATGTAATTAATGTTGAATTGAAATCATTACTGAAAATGTTATGTGCTTGGACAAAATAATGCGTGAGGTGACTATACATGTTGGATAAATTACAGGCGTTAGCCGACCGTTATGACAAGTTGAGCGAGCTTTTGTGTGACCCGGATGTGGCAAGTGACAACAAAAAGCTGCGGGAATACTCCAAAGAACAATCGGATCTGCAACCGACTTATGAAGCGTACAATGAATACAAACAGGTAAGTCAGGATCTCGAAGCTGCGAAGGAAATGCAGGGGGAGAAACTGGATGATGAGATGCGTGAAATGGTCAAAATGGAAATTGACGAACTGAGCACTCGCCAGAAGGAACTGGACGAATTGATTCGTGTGCTTATGCTACCAAAAGATCCGAATGACGACAAAAACGTTATTGTTGAGATTCGCGGAGCAGCTGGTGGAGATGAAGCAGCGTTGTTTGCAGCAGATCTGTATCGGATGTACACACGTTATGCAGATGCACAAGGCTGGCGTGTAGAGCTGATGGACGTTAACACAAATGATCTCGGTGGATTCAAAGAGGTTGTGTTCCTGATCAACGGACGCGGCGCTTACAGTAAAATGAAATACGAAAGCGGCGCACACCGTGTGCAACGTATTCCAACAACTGAATCCGGCGGACGTATTCATACGTCAACTTCAACGGTTGCGGTCATGCCTGAAGCCGAAGATTTCGATATTGAAATTCATGACAAAGACATCCGTGTTGATACGTTCTGTTCCAGTGGTGCCGGTGGACAATCGGTTAATACCACGAAATCCGCAGTACGGGTAACGCACGTTCCAACGGGAATCGTGGCGACGTGTCAGGATGGAAAATCACAGAACTCCAACAAGGAAAAAGCGTTGCAGGTTCTGCGTACACGTATCTTTGATATGAAACGTATGGAAGAGGAAGCGAAAATCTCTGTTGAGCGGAAGAGCAAAGTGGGAACGGGCGATCGCAGTGAGCGGATTCGTACGTACAACTTCCCGCAAAGCCGTGTGACGGATCACCGTATCGGTCTGACGATGCACAAGCTGGATCAGATCATGAACGGGGAGATTGAAGATATCTTGTCTGCATTGACAATTGCTCAGCAGACCGAGTTGATGGATAGAGGAGAATAATCTGTGACCCGCGCGCAGTTTGTCATGACGCCGGAACAGAGCTGTCGGGAAGCCTTCGTGGAGGCTTCCTCTTTTTTGGAGAAGTGCGGCGTGTACGAGCCGCAGAACAATGCCCGGCTGCTGCTGGAACATGTACTCGGCGTTTATGGCGCCGCGTATTACATGATGCAGCCGGAGCCCTTTCCCAGCGAGCATCGCAGCCGCTGGGAGGACGCCGTCACGCGCAAGGCTGCGGGTGAGCCGGCGCAATACATTATCGGCAGCCAGGAATTCTATGGGCTGCCGTTCGAGGTCACGCCGGCCGTGCTGATTCCGCGGCCGGAGACCGAGCTGTTGGTCGAGGCTGTGCTGCGCGAAGCCGACCGTGTGTTTCCTGACGGCGCTCCGCTCGCCGTCGATATCGGCACGGGCAGTGGTGCCATCGCGGTGACGATGGCTTCACTGCGCCCGCGCTGGCAGGTTGGCGCCGGGGATCTCTCGGCGGCTGCCCTGCAAGTGGCCGCGCGGAACGCGGCCGCGAACGGGGTACAGATCGACTTCCGTGAAGGCGATCTGCTGGCCCCGTTCGCCGGGGCACGGGTGGACATCCTGGTGTCCAACCCGCCATACATCCCGGCGGCAGATATCGCCGGGTTGCAGCAAGAGGTGCGCGATCATGAGCCGCGCATGGCACTGGACGGCGGTCCGGACGGGCTTGCACCGTACCGTGTCATGCTGGAGCAGTTGGCGCTGTTACCTGCGCCGCCGCAAATCATTGGTTTTGAGCTGGGCCAAGGGCAGGCTCGTGACATCGCGGCTCTGCTTGAAACGGCGGGACATTGGCCGGAAATCATCATTGTACCGGACCTTGCCGGAATCGAGCGGCATGTCCTGGGTGTTCGTACTTCGGAACAGGTGACGAAAATGTAAGGTTCCGCGGGTTTTCTTTTTGCCGTGAAATCCTCTACAATGAGATATACCGGAGATTTCTGAATGCTTGGGGGAACATAATCACATGCTGCACAAATTTAAAAAGATAGACTATTCTATTGTGTTTATACTGGTTATTCTAATGGTTATCAGTATTTTGTCGATTTACAGTACAACGTTTGGTCGTCCGAAGCTGGAGGGACTCCCGAAAAGTGCAGTGATCTTTTATATTTTGGGATTCGTAGTCTTTTTTGGAATGTCGATGATCAATTATAAATTCATAATCAAAAATTATTTATATATCTATGGCGTGGGTATGCTGCTGCTCATTTTCGTTATGTTCTTTGGTAAAGAGTATTACGGTGCAAAAGGTTGGCTGTCCATCTTCGGGGTCAGTTTGCAGCCTGCTGAGTTGTTCAAGCTATGCCTGATTGTGTTTTTATCGGCCTTTTTGGCCCGAAAGAAGAATCGTCCGCTCTATTTCGGACGTGATGTTATTCCGATCTCACTCTGTGTTCTGCCGCCATTACTACTCGTATTGCTTCAAAATGACTTGGGAAATGCGTTAAGTTATGTGATTATTCTTGTGGGCCTATTATGGATCGGCAACATTAAATTTACGCATGCCCTCATTGGCTTTATGATTGCTGTAGCTGCTTTTATCGGCGGTACACAGGCGTACATTCATTATCATGATGAGATTGTTAAATTCCTGAATGACATTGGACGTTCGCACTGGGCGGATCGCTTTGATCCCTGGCTTGTACCAGAGCTGACCTCAAGAGATGTACTCTGGCAGACGTATAATGCAAAGCTTGCGATTGGTTCTGGCGGTATTACGGGCAAAGGCTATATGGAGGGCACGACGATTCAGTCGAATCGGGTGCCGCTGGCCTATGCCGACTCGATCTTTGTTCAGATCGGGGAGGAATTTGGCTTCATCGGTGCCTCGGTATTGCTTCTCCTGTACTTTATCCTTATTCACAGGCTGGTGTTAATTGCACTGGAGTGTAAGGATCGTGCTGGGCCATATCTAATTGTAGGTATTATAGCGATGCTGCTCTACCAGATCTTTGTCAATATTGGCCCATTCATTGGTCTGATGCCGTTGACAGGGATTACGCTGCCGTTTATAAGTTCAGGTGGTACCTCAATTATGATCAACATGATCAGCATGGGTCTTGTGATGAGTATCAAGGTCCACACGGAAGAGGACGAGGATATTCTCGGCTCTGCGGAACAACCGAGTATTACAGATCTGGTGATGAAGTTGCTAAGACGCAAGCCATCCCAGCAGGAGCAATAACGTTCTTGAATCCAACCGTGAAATAGCACGTCAGATTTATGTATATAAGCTATATAAGTTGAACTAATCTTTTACACAATAACGGAGAGGACAGAAAAAAACTGAAAAAGCAAAGCGTTCGCCTTTATCACCGGATTTTCACTTGAAAAAAGGGAATCGAAAAAATCTGGGGATAACAGCGATTGGAAGGTTATTCTGTCATCGTAGTGTCAGTGTAAATAATCCTTAGTTTACCTTATATATAACTATAGAACCCTGGAACAGACCAACCCAAGTCACATTGGGTGGATGTTTTGGGGTTTTATTGTTTTTTTTGGTGGGATTGAGGCCATTGAATAGTTTGCTTTTTAACCTGAAACGATCCGGATTTCCATTTTATTATCCAATTATATACAATGGTATTATTGAGTATAATTGGAAATCATAGAATGCTAGTTTTCAGGGGGTGAACGGAGTCGTGTTGAGAATGCTGAAAAAGATGGACGGTGTGATTCTTTTTGTAATGCTGTTGCTCATGATAATTAGTATATTTGCGATATATAGCGGAACGCAGACAGATGCCAAACTGGCGAATCATCATGTCAAAACGCTGTATTTCTATGTGGCCGGGTTCATTGCGGTGCTCGTGATCGGGCTTGTGAATTACAAGTTATACGTGAAATATGCGTTTTATTTGTATGGCTTGGGGATCATATTATTGATCCTTGCGAATGTCCTGGGAAGTTCGATCAATAACGCCAACGGTTGGCTGAAGCTGGGCGAGAACTTTTCGTTTCAACCGGCAGAGCTGTTCAAGATGATTCTGATTCTCTTCCTCGCCCATTTAATTGTGAAGAGGCAACGAAGCACGCTGGAGTTCTGGAGAGATATTTTGCCCATTGGCTGCTGGGCGTTTATTCCATTTGCTCTTGTTATGGCTCAGAATGATCTGGGAAATGCGCTGGGGTATGTGGTGATTCTGGCTGCGGTATTCTGGATCGGAAATATGAGACTGAAGCACGCATTGATTGCACTGGCGATTGTGGGAGTGGCGTTCTTTGGTTTTGTCAAAGCTTATACCTTCTACCATGATGAAGTATTCACTTTTCTTGAAAAGATAAAACGTGAGCATTGGGCAGAGCGTATTGATCCCTGGCTTGTACCGGAAAAAGCTACCTCCAAGGCTTCCTGGCATACGAAAAATGCAGGTTTAGCCATCGGTTCAGGGGGCATCATCGGCAAAGGTTATTTGCAAGGAACATCCGTTCAGAGTGGACGAGTCCCCTATACGTATTCTGATTCCATTTTTGTCGTGATCGCAGAGGAGTTTGGGTTTGTAGGTGCATCCATACTGATTCTGTTGTACTTTATCCTGATCCACCGTATGGTGCTGATTGCTCTGACATGCAAAGACCGCGCAGGACCCGTCATCATTGTAGGCATTATTGGTATGCTGTTGTATCAGGTGTTCGAGAATGTGGGGGCGTTCCTCGGGCTGATGCCGCTCACAGGCATAACGTTACCATTCATCAGTTACGGCGGCACCTCTTTGCTTATTAATATGGCTTGTATTGGGGTGGTCATGAGCATTAAGTTGTACGGGCAAGAAGAGGAGGATGAACTTCTGATGGGGGAGCAGCAACCCCGGTTGTCGGAGCGTTTATGGAATATGCTCAAGAAAGAGAAAAGTGCTGTGTAACTGTTAAGTCGGTGTGGGTGAGAAGTAAAGCGGTGGAGCGTATAACGTGATCGTTCGTAGGAATGAAGAGGTTGATTTGCCCTGTAACCAGGTGCAGATCAGCCTTTTTAACTTGACTGGTGAGCGAATGTAAATCATAGAATTGATTTAGTAGATTTATTGCAAATGCTAGGTTTACTTCCGGTTCGTCGGGGCATACTGATAGACATGAGAAAGTTGCAGGCAACGTGATCAGAGAGCCGAGGGGGAGAACGGAATGAGCAGACGAATTGTAAAGCAAATTGGACTTATTATTGTATGTCTTATGATGATTATCATGATGTGGGAAGGTCAAAAAACGGATGCAGCTGTGGCGGCCACAGCGATTCCTGAACAATCGATTCGCTTACGTATTCTAGCAAACTCGGATGCACCGGGAGATCAATTGGTGAAACGTGAGATTCGGGATGCTGTCGTTGCTCAGATGGGTGAGTGGGTAGCCGAGCTGGAGAATCCGCAAAGTCTGGACGAAGCGCGCAAGGTCATTCGTGAGCATTTGTCCGAGATCGAGAATAGAGTAGGAGAAGAGCTGGCGAGTCGTGGCTTGCATTATGCATATCAGGTGGAGCTGGGTTCTGTTCCGTTCCCAACCAAACTATATGGTGGCACCGTGTATCCTGCCGGAGATTATGAAGCGGTTCGGATCACGCTGGGCGAAGGCAAAGGTCAGAACTGGTGGTGTGTGTTGTTCCCGCCGCTGTGCTTCATTGATGCAGGGACCGGGGATGCACTGGCGAAACCTTCAACCGTATCAGCCGCAGCGGCTGAACCAGGAGATGCAGAGGCATCTGTGCAGGGAGATACACCGGAAGCGAGATTCTTTCTGTGGGACATGGCTGTGAAATTATGGAGTTGGGTTACTGGATTATTCGCATAACAATGTACTAATGATATACATAAGGGTACCTTCGTTTCAGGAAGCTGCCCTTTACATATGGATTGGTGGCGAAGTTACAGTGAGACTCATGTGTGGAGCGAAGTGTGAAGGGCATCCGAGGCGGGGCAGGTATGTTATAATTACTTATAATGCGTGTTCAAAAAGTCTGGTTTTCAGTACCAAGAAGATGGAATGAAGCTAGAAATGGAGTAGCGGAGCGTAGGCAAACTACGTGAGCAACCAAAATGTTTCCTTCGGAAACATACTTCGTAAGCCTCCCGCTTATTTCGGCTGAATTTCATATTCGACGTTGATGATGCTGCTAGGCATCTATCGTAATCAAAAGCGTACTTTTTGAACAACCTCTTATATTGAATATGGATATGAACTAACCTACTTGAAGTTTAGGAATGATGATATATGAGCAGAGAAAACGAACCATTGCAACACACCTCTGAGATGAGGGATGGTAGAGAAGACCGTGATACGAAAGCTCCGGGAGAGCTGGTCACCGCTATATGGGATGTACGCGTCTTGGAGAGCGCTGAGAATGATCATGGAATGGGTAATATTGAAACGTTGGCTCTGGAAAAGGGGAGCGCCGCTCAACAGGCGCTCGCCGACTTGCAGGCTGCCGCGGCCTGCATTCGTCAAGGTCAGACGGTGGCCTTTCCGACCGAGACGGTCTATGGTCTGGGTGCTGATGCGCGTAGCACAGCAGCTGTGGAGGCTGTATTTGTCGCCAAAGGCCGACCTTCCGACAATCCACTGATTGTGCATATCGCGCACCGTGACCAGTTGGATACTCTGGTCACGGAAGTAAACGAGACAGCCGAAGCGCTGATGGCGGCCTTCTGGCCGGGACCACTGACGCTGGTGCTACCGATTAGGCCGGGGGCGGTGTCTCCGCGTGTCACCGCCGGTCTGGACACGGTGGCCGTGCGCATGCCGGACCATCCGGTGGCCTTGCAGTTGATCGCGGCGGCGGCATGCCCTGTGGCTGCGCCAAGCGCCAACCGCTCCGGGCGGCCAAGCCCGACACTCGCAGCCCATGTGCGCGAGGATCTGGATGGCCGCATCGGCGGCATCGTGGACGGCGGCCCCACAGGGGTGGGCGTCGAATCCACGGTGGTGCAGGTCGGTGACGACGGTACCGTCACCATCCTGCGCCCTGGCGGCATTACGGCGGAACAGCTGTCCGCCGTTGCCGCCCGTGTCGCCACGGACCCCGCGCTACTCGCGGAGGGGGCCGATGGCGTGGGCAGCCCGGCGCCGCGCTCGCCGGGCATGAAGTACACGCACTACGCACCCGCAGGGGCGCTGTGCGTGGTGGAGGGGCCGCCCGCAGCGGTGGCGGCCTGGATCAGCGCCGCCCTCGCAGAGGCGGCGCAGCGCGGAGAGCGCACCGCGGTGCTGGCGTTCGCCGAGCACGCGGAGCAGTACCGCGCCGATGCCGTGTTCTCGCTGGGAGACGCCAGCGAGCTGGAAGAAGCAGCGCGCCGGCTGTACGCCGCGCTGCGCAGCTGCGATGAGCAAGGCGCCACATATATTGTGGCTGAAGCCTGCTCACGCGAAGGGCTGGGAGCAGCCGTCATGAATCGGCTGCTCAAGGCTGCGGGTAACCAACTCATACAAGTTGGCAACCAGCAACCCCCGATGCTTAAAGACTGATTCATTCTGGAACTATGGGTCTATGGTCTAAGGAAGTTTAATATACATCATGATAAATCAGGGCTTCTATATGTGAAATCTGGATATAGTAGGGGTACATTCTTCTCCATAGATCAACCTATGTCAGAAAAGATAGCGTGTGAGATAGGTGAGTTGTTAGGTTTTAATGTGGTTCATTATAAACTTTGGATTGTCGATATACATTTGTTTCTCTCAGAGGAAGAGGTTGAGCAATTATCTGAAAGGCCAAAAGGACAATATCAAGGCAACTCTTTTGAAAGACTTCTCGCAGATCAGAACAAAGTTCTGGTAAGCGTTAGTCAGTCCTTTAAGCTTCCGCATCAGGAATTTGCTAGCTGTGATGTAATTACAAGGAAAAAGGGAAAAGAGTTATATAAGGAACTAACGGCAGAAGGTCTGGAGGATGGTAAGAAAAATATAGATCAGATGATTATATTTGATTACATTATTCATAACACAGATCGGCATAAGAAAAATTTTGGGTTCATAGTGGATAGAAAAGCAGGAAAGTTGTCTTTTGCACCTTTGTTTGATCATGGTCTAGCTTTCTGCTCTGAGTTTAGTGACTCTGATATCGTGAACGAAGATCAAGAAATTTTAGGGTTTTCTATAGGCAAGCCTTTTACCAGTTTAAGCGGAGCTTTGGAATTGGTGGATAAAGATAATTTAGAGGCAATTAATCTTAATATTTCAATTGAAGAAGTTATTGCTGTAATTGACAGATATGCACCGTTGATGTCTATAGAAAGAATAGAATTTATTAAGCAGTTTGTCGCTAGGAGGTATAGACATGTCCAACGTTTATTTTCTCAAATATAAAAATATTATTATTGGAGAATTTTCATTGGATGGACAAAAATATACGCCAACAGTGGAAGCTAAAAAATTGGGAGATGCGGGGTACCCCTTCGGACTGTATAAGCTCATCCACGCTAGTTCGGGAGAACTCTATATTGACAGGGATAAACAGCCAAGCCAAGAAGACATAAAACTCTGGCTAAGTGAGCGTGTTTTCCCTAAGGAACGTCAAGGAGCGAATCAAATACTTGAATCGCTGGGCTTGTCCACGTATGACTCTTGGGAAATTGCGAAGAAGACAAACGCTATAAGTCTAAACGATTTTTACTGGATGAGTAACAGAGTGGAAGATTCTTTCGAAAATATTAATGTTTATCATGCTACTGTTGAGCATTTTAACAATTTGGCTGCGCAGTCTACATTACAAGACCCAATAAAGAAGATCAAAGATTTTGAGGATTTTGAAGAACCCAGGGAAGATCTAGCTACTAAATGGGTTGAGTGAATACGTATATTACTAGCATTAAATCAGTTTGAATGATTTATTAGAAATAGATTATATTCTGTTCTAAAATACCTTTCATGGGTCATGTTTAGGTCCTTGTCCGCATATCGTGTACAAGAACCTTGACGTGACTTGGGGGTATGGGGATGTGGGATGTGTCTGCCCATGTAGGGCAGTTGGTAACCATTTTGATCATGGCTGTTGCGCTGGGCCTTGATGCATTCTCGCTTGGAATCGGAATTGGCATGAAGGGCATTCGGCTGCGGGATGTATTGCGAATAAGTATTGTAACGGCTCTATTTCATATCATCATGCCGCTCATCGGCATGTATATGGGCAAATACGTCAGCTCCCTGCTCGGTGACATTACGACGTATGTGGCAGGTGGATTACTTGTTTTGCTGGGTGCTCATATGATTCTAAATGCATTCCGTGAAGGCGATACCAAGCTGGTGAACCACCGTTCCCTGCTCGGCGTTGTTTTGTTCTCCCTCAGTGTGAGTGTGGATTCATTTTCTGTTGGCGTTTCACTAGGGATGTTTAGCAGTGATCTGATATTGACCGTCCTTGCCTTTGGCGTGTGTGGCGGGGTGATGTCGGTTATGGGTCTGCTATTAGGCCGCCGGGTGAGTCAGAATCTCGGTGATTACGGGGAAGCTATTGGTGGCGCAATCTTGCTTGCGTTTGGACTTTTGTTTATATTTTAGAATAAAACGTGAGTAATCATATCATTCGCATCATATGTAAAATGGGGAGGCTAACACAATGAAACATATCTTATTCGTATGTACAGGAAATACGTGCCGCAGCCCCATGGCAGAGGGGCTTTTGCGAAAACTGGCATCGGAGCGTGGCATTCAAGTAGAGGTTCGTTCCGCAGGTGTGGCAGCAACGTCGGGTATGCCGATTTCCCGTCATGCTGAAGCGGTTTTGAGAGATCATAACGTTGAAGGACCACCTCATTCCACACAGCTTAGCTCTAACCTGGTAGGTTGGGCCGATCTGGTTCTTACATTAACACGGAGTCATAAGCAGCATGTCATGCAGGTTTTTCCCGATTCAGTCCACAAAACCTATACATTGAAAGAATATGTGGAGGATGATGAACAGGTATTAAGTGATGTTCAGGAGTTGGACAGCCTGTTTGCGACGCTTGAGATGAAACGTGCCCTTGGGCAAGAGATCCTGGCATCGGAGCGTGAGCGAGCCATTGAGATTAGACAACGAATTCCAAGTTTCGACATCTCCGATCCGTTTGGGGGAAGTCGTGATGATTACAATATAGCTGCAGCTGAGATTCGGACGGCATTGGACCGGCTTTTGGATAAGCTGGGATAATTCTGATCCTGCGGGGCAGGTTATAGAAATAGGACACGTGATGTAAATTAACCGTTGATTTTAACCGCGGGTTGTTTTATGATGAAGGGGAAAACAGGGATCCGGTGTAACTGGCGACGAAGTGGGCATAACCACGATGGAGCACCGGAACAAACGGCCGGTCGCCTGGGCAAAAGAGCAATTCTGCGTTACCCGCAGACTGCTCTTTTTTTCGTCTTTCATCTGATTATTCGCTATAATAGTACCTGAGATGCCGTGCAAGAATACGAAGGACAGCCAAGAGACAGCGGGCATGATTTTATCGGGAGGCGATGATAGGATGACTATAGAGTTAGATTCGGAACAACCCGGATTGCAGGAACAGACCGCGTCCATTCTGCATGAACTGGCGCTTGCCGGACAGCTTGGGCCTGGACAGATCGTTGTGATCGGTACAAGCACAAGTGAAGTCGCAGGCGCTCGGATTGGTACGAGTGGTGCCATTGAAGTGGCACAGCAGCTTCTTGCGGGTATACGCGAGGTGCAGGAGGAGTTCGGTTTTGACACGGTATTCCAATGTTGTGAGCATCTGAACCGTGCGCTGGTAATGGAACGTTCTCTGCTTACTCGTCTCGGATTGACTGAGGTTGGTGCAGTACCCGTGCCTAAGGCCGGAGGTTCAATGGCATCCGCAGCATATCGTTCGCTGACCGATCCATGCCTGGCTGAACATGTGCAGGCCCATGCGGGACTGGACATTGGGGAGACGATGATTGGCATGCATCTCCGGCATGTCGCCGTACCCTATCGTACAGCGCTCCGCTATGTTGGAGATGCACGTGTGACCACAGCGTTGACTCGTCCGAAGTTGATTGGCGGCGAACGCGCGGTGTATCGTATGGAAGAACAACCAGATTCGACATTTTGTGACTGATATCTTCAACCAATATAAAGCTAAATTAGACTTTACACGAAAACGGAGAGTGCAACACCAATCTGAAGAAGCAAAGCGTTCGCCTGAAAGCTTTCCGAAGGAAAGCTACATCGGAAGCATACGCTATCCCCGGATTTTCCCCTTATTATAAGGGAGTTCAGAAAAATCCGGGGATAACAGCGATCGGAAGATGGTGATGCAATCGAAGTCAGGAGTGTAACCACTGTAGTTTCGCTTTATAACTTTACTTATAAACTGGGAGGAATTTAATCATGGAACAATTGCGCAAGAATGACCCGGCAGTACTGGAAGCGATGAATCTTGAACTGAAACGTCAACAGAACAACATTGAATTGATTGCATCCGAGAACATCGTAAGTGAAGCAGTAATCGAAGCATTGGGATCTGTTCTGACCAACAAGTACGCTGAAGGATATCCAGGCAAACGTTACTATGGTGGCTGTGAGCATGTGGACATCGTTGAAGACATTGCGCGTGATCGTGCAAAAGAATTGTTCGGAGCAGAACACGTGAATGTTCAACCTCACTCCGGGGCACAAGCGAACATGGCGGTATATCTTGCAGCGTTGAAACCTGGTGATACTGTACTTGGTATGAACCTTGCCCATGGTGGACACCTCACACACGGTAGCCCGGTTAACGCATCCGGTTTGCTGTACAACTTCGTAGCATACGGCGTACAGGAAGATACATTCCTGATTGATTATGATGAAGTGCGCAAAGCGGCTTTCAAACACCGCCCTCGTCTGATCGTTGCAGGTGCAAGTGCATATCCGCGTACCATTGATTTTGAAAAGCTGGCTTCCATCGCCAATGATGTAGGTGCTTTGTTCATGGTGGACATGGCTCATATCGCAGGACTGGTTGCTGCAGGTTTGCATCCAAACCCGGTTCCACATGCGCATTTCGTAACAACAACAACACACAAAACGCTGCGTGGCCCTCGTGGTGGTATGATTCTGTGCCGCAAAGCATGGGCAGCAGCGATTGATAAAGCCGTATTCCCTGGTTCCCAAGGTGGACCTCTGATGCACGTGATCGCTTCCAAAGCGGTAGCCTTCGGAGAAGCACTGCAACCTTCGTTCAAAACATATGCACAGAATGTCGTGAAAAACGCACAGGTTCTGGCTGAAACCCTGATCGCTGAAGGATTGAACATCGTGTCTGGTGGTACAGATAACCACTTGATGCTGATCGACACACGCAGTGTGAACATCACAGGTAAGGAAGCTGAGCATGTGCTCGATTCCATCGGCATTACCGTGAACAAAAATGCAATTCCATTCGACCCTACGAGCCCATTTGTAACGAGCGGTATTCGAATTGGTACACCTGCTGCAACTTCCCGTGGCATGAACGAAGAAGCTATGGTAGCGATCGGTAAGATCATTGCCAAAACACTGAAAAATCCAAAAGATACAGCGAAGCTGGATGAAGCTCGTGCAGAAGTGACTGCACTGACAGACCAATTCCCGCTCTATACCGACCTTAAATACTAGTATTACTAAATATTACTAAAAACTTTGCTCGTGGTGTTTGTATTTGAGGGTCTCTAAAATGAAATACAAAATAACGAAGCAGACAGAATGAGGCCGTAGAAGCGAAGCGTTCGCATTTATCCCCGGATTTTCACCTTTATAAGGTGATTCATAAAATTCGGGGATAACGGCGATCGAAGGAGCATTCTGGTGGCGGAGTGCAATTGTATTTATCATTTTACTTATCTCAACGACATAACAACATGAGCAAAACAGGACCGGATGGATCATTTTCCGGTCCTGTTTTTTATAGGATTCGGTAATCTGTAATGATTGGGTGCCCGTTGATGGTGTAATTCGTTGTTGGTGATGATATAATATACAGGATTTATCGAGCCCATGAATGGTGGCTAGGTATATTTGGAAATGCTGAACATGAAGAACTTACCGGAGGGACAAATTAGATGGGAAAATTAGTAATATGTGATCACCCTTTGATTCAACACAAACTGACGTTTATACGCGACATGCGTACGAATACGAAAGATTTTCGTGAATTGGTGGATGAAGTAGCAACGTTGATGGCTTATGAGATTACAAGAGATGTTGAACTCGAAACGATTGATGTACAGACACCTGTAGCTGCAACACAAGGTAAAGTCATCTCTGGACGTATGCTCGGACTGGTGCCGATTCTGCGTGCAGGACTCGGAATGCTGGATGGCGTTGTGAAATTGTTGCCAGCGGCAAAAGTTGGACATGTTGGTCTGTTCCGTGACCCGGAAACACTGCAACCGGTAGAATACTACACCAAGCTGCCTACAGACGTAACAGAGCGTCAATTGATTGTAATTGATCCGATGCTGGCAACTGGCGGTTCGGCAATTGCAGCCATTGACGTGCTCAAAAAACGCGGCTGTACTCAAATTAAAATGATGAACCTGGTGGCAGCACCGGAAGGCGTCAAAGCTGTACAGGATGCACATCCCGATGTGGACATCTATGTAGCAGCATTGGACGACCGTCTGGATGATCATGGTTATATCGTTCCAGGGCTTGGAGATGCAGGAGACCGTCTATACGGCACTAAATAAGCATATCGCATGCTTTGTAAGAGGTTCGGAACTTATAGAAAAGGGGCTTTGCTCGAATGGCCAACAAAATTAAAGTCATGACGATCTTCGGGGTGCGTCCGGAAGCCATCAAGATGGCTCCGCTTATTTTGGAATTGCAAAAACATCCCGAGTCTATTGAATCTATTGTTTGCGTAACTGCGCAGCATCGCCAGATGTTGGATCAGGTACTTGAAGTTTTCGACATTCATCCCGATTATGATCTGGATGTGATGAAAGACCGTCAGACATTGAATGAAATTACGATTCGTGTACTAGGTGGTCTGGAGCCGGTATTAGCTGAAGCTAAACCGGATATTGTACTGGTTCATGGGGATACATTGACTACCTTTGTAGCGAGCTACGCAGCATTCCTGCAACAGATTCAGGTAGGGCATGTGGAAGCGGGGCTGCGGACGTGGAACAAGCTGTCTCCATATCCGGAAGAGATGAACCGTCAGCTGACGGGAGTACTGGCTGATCTACACTTTGCGCCTACGGATTGGTCTTCTTCCAATCTTGCCAAAGAAAATAAATCGGAGTCTAGTACGTACGTCACAGGCAACACGGTAACAGATGTGTTTCAATATACAGTACGGGAGGACTACACACACCCGGTACTTGATTGGGCCCAAGGCAAACGCCTTGTGCTGATGACAGCTCATCGCCGTGAATCTCAGGGCGAGCCTCACCGCAACATTTTCCAGGCCGTCAAACGGATTGCCGACGAATTCGAAGATATTGCCATCGTGTACCCGGTGCATCCAAGTCCTGCTGTGAAGGAGCCGGCTCACGCGATTTTGGGGAATCATCCCCGTATTCAATTAATTGATCCACTAGACGTGGTGGATTTGCATAACTTTTACCCGCACACTCACTTGATTTTGACTGATTCAGGCGGTTTGCAGGAAGAAGCGCCTTCGTTTGGTGTGCCTGTGCTCGTATTGCGCGATACAACAGAACGCCCGGAAGGTATTGAAGCTGGAACGCTGGAGTTGATAGGTACAGAAGAGGAACGTGTATATGAACGGACCAAAGCTCTGCTTACAGACGAAACACGGTATGCAAGCATGAGCCAGGCTGCCAATCCATACGGTGATGGACATGCTTCGGAAAGAATTGTCAATGCGATTTTGCACCATTTCGGTGTAAATAGTGAGCGTCCGGAATCATTTCACAGAAAATTCAAAAAATAATACATTTTTTCTGACGGATTTATAAAGGGCATAGTATACAGTTAAACTGTACGGTTTACGCGGGTTTATGGGCTTTGAGGGTCTGTATTCCCGTCGTTTTACCCTTTAAAACGCTAAAATCATTCAATTGACAAAGGCTCTCATCATTCAGTAAAATTAACTGGGATTGCAAGGGTGGCGTGGAAAATGGCCGATTCGAACAAACCAAATTCATCCCGTAACCATGACGATAACGTATGGAAAGCAATGGGACTCGTGACAGCTTTTGGGATCGAGATTGCCATTCTCGCTGTTGCCGGATATTACGCTGGCTCCTGGTTGGACAAGACCATCGGAGGTAACGGAATATGGATCGCCGTAAGCGTTCTCTTTTTTCTTGCGGCAGGCGGTGTAAGCATCTACTTTATCGCGAAAAAAGTCATGGGGGAAAGTGATGAGTGAACTAACCAGATACCGCAGATCGATGACTGTTTTCATCATGTACTTTCTTATGATTTGTTTTCTCGCAGCGGCCTTTATGCCACGTGTGGAGACAATTGCTTTGGGACTGGCCCTGGGTACAGGAATTAGCTGGATCAATGCATTTTACCTGGGCTACAAAGTGAGGAAAATGTCTGATGATGCGGCAGAAGGTAACCTGAAGCGTGTGAACCTGGGATTTTTGACAAGAGCGGCACTCGCTGTGCTCGGTGTATTCATATCGATGCGCTTTCCGCAGTACTTCAATACATATGCGGTTGCAGGCGGTCTCGTTATTGCACAATTTTCCTTACTGATTATAGGGATTGTCCATTCCCGCAGAGCAGAATGATGTTAGGTGCTGCAGCTTTCAAGTCGAGAAAGGGGTGAGAAAAATATGCATGAAGCTCCAATTATTATGCTTGGCGGATTTCGACTGGATCTATCGGTTGTGTTGATGCTGGTAGTTACAGGTGCCCTTGTTTTTATTTTTGCTGTACTGGCCACACGAAGACTATCCGTTGAAAACCCCGGCAAGCTGCAAAATTTTATGGAGTGGGCAGTAGAATTCGTCCGCAATCTGATTTCCAGTACAATGGATATGAAGAAAGGTAAACATTTTATCTCTCTCGCTCTTTCCATGATCATGTTCATTTTTGTAGGAAACATGCTCGGACTTCCATTCCAAGCGGTAACTGCAGTGGACAGCGCAGAACATGCGCAGGTGTTCGGTCAGCCGATTGTTACAGCGGTGGAGGCGTTTGAAAAAGCGCATGCCAAGGACCCGGAAGCACATCCACACGTTGAACTGGCCTGGTGGAAATCACCGACAGCCGATTTGTCTGTAACGATGGGACTTGCTCTTGTAGCGTTCCTTGTATCTCATGGACTCGGATTGTTCCGTAACACCAGAGGATATCTCCAGCATTACCTTAAGCCTTTCGCCTTGTTCTTGCCAATCAACTTGATTGAGACGGCATCCAAGCTGTTGACACACGGTATGCGTCTATTCGCGAATATCTTCGCGGGTGAGGTACTGATCGCAACGATCCTGAAACTGACCACATTCAAAGTGTTTGGTGCTATTGCAGCGATTCCGCTACTAATGGTGTGGCAAGGCTTTAGTATCTTTATCGGCGCGATCCAGGCATTTGTGTTTGTTATCTTGATGATGGTGTACATTTCACAGAGCATCGAGACGCACGACGAGCATTAAGTTTCAAGCCTACGAAGATTTCTTCACCAGGCTGAACAATAAAAAATTCGATTTATCATTTTAAGGAGGATATACAAATGGGAGCAATGGCATTAATCGCAGCAGCAATTGTTGCAGGACTGGGCGCGTTTGGCGCAGGTATTGGTAACGGTATGGTAATCAGCAAAACGGTGGAAGGTATTGCCCGTCAACCGGAAGCAAAATCCACTCTTCAAACAACAATGTTTATCGGTGTAGGTTTGATCGAGGTATTGCCGATCATCGGTGTGGTACTCGCGTTCATGTTCTACGGTGCGGCTTAATTAAATTTTAAAGGTTTGGCGGGGAAGGCCATAGCCATCCGCGCCTTCTTTTTAGGTAATGTCTGCTACTTGCAGATGAATGTTTCAAGGATACCTCCAGGAAGGAGTGAACAGATTGAGTTTCATATGGGAAAATACGCTTCTTGCGATTATTGCATTTGCAATTTTATATTGGCTGCTTAGCCGTTATGCCTTCGGGCCTTTGTTCTCCATTATGGAAAAACGTCGTGAACTCGTGATGACGCAGATGAATGAGGCTGCACAGACTCGGGAACAGGCCATTGCCTATGTGGAGGAACAAAAACAAGCTCTTGAGCAAGCACGCCAAGATGCTTACGACATCATTGAACAGTCCAAACAAACGGGTGGTAAACAAGCTGAATCGATTTTGGCTGATGCAAAAGCTGAAGCTAATCGTCTGAAAGACGATGCAGTACGCGAAATCGAGAGCGAGAAGAACAAAGCAGTCGCAGCACTTCGCAGCGAACTGGGTACTGCTTCCGTTCAGATTGCATCCAAGTTGATCAAAAAAGAAGTTGAGAACGGTCCTGCACAAGAAGAGCTTGTGAACCAATACCTCAATGAGGTAGGAGGCCGACAATGAGCCGCGATACGATTGTTGCCAAGCGTTATGCGAAAGCATTGTTCGAAGTTGCTCTTCAGCAACAGCAGGTGCTTGAGGTTGAACAGGAACTGGTTGCAGTAGTCAGTGCATTGACCGGAGATGCAGATATCGAAAAATTTATCGTATCCCCTAATATTTCTGATGAAGCCAAGCAGAACGTGCTTCACTCAAGTCTTGATGGCAAGGTATCCGATTCAGTCCTTCGTACAGTCTTGTTGTTGATTGAGCGCGGACGCGTTGAATTGCTGGGAGACTTGCTGAATGATTATCGGAAGATCCAAGGTGAGTCGCTGGGCATCGCTGATGCACGTGTCTACTCGACTTATGCGTTGAATGATGAAGAAAAAGAAGCGGTAGCCCGTGAATTCGGTGGCCGTGTGAATAAAAAGATTCGTATCGAGAACATTGTTGATCCGACTCTGCTGGGCGGATTGAAAGTCGCCATTGGCGATACGATCTATGACGGCAGCTTGGCTGGCAAGCTCGAACGTCTTGAGCAGTCTTTTAACAGACGAGTACAGTAGATTGGGGTGAGGACACTTGAGTATCAAACCAGAAGAAATCAGTACATTAATTAAGAGCCAAATCGAACAATACAAGACCGATATCGATGTAGTCGAAGTCGGAACGGTAATCGAGGTTGGTGATGGTATCGCTCGTGTTTACGGACTTGAGAACGTCATGTCCAACGAGTTGGTTGAATTCCCAAGCGGTGTTATGGGACTCGCCATGAACGTCGAAGAAAGCAATGTCGGTGTCGTTATCCTGGGACCTTACTACGATATTCGTGAAGGTGACCAAGTGAAACGTACTGGTCAAATCATGCAAGTGCCTGTAGGCGAAGCATTGATTGGACGCGTTGTGAACCCGCTCGGTATTCCTGTAGATGGCAAAGGGCCAATCGCTACAACGGAATTCCGTCCGGTTGAAGGTAAAGCACCAGGCGTAATGGATCGTAAATCAGTTCATGAGCCGATGCAAACAGGGATCAAAGCCATTGATGCAATGGTTCCAATCGGTCGCGGACAACGTGAGTTGATCATCGGTGACCGTCAAACAGGTAAAACATCCATCGCGATTGATGCGATCCTGAACCAAAAAGGTAGCGGCATGAAGTGTATCTATGTGGCTATTGGTCAGAAACAGTCTACGGTTGCTCAAGTTGTGGAAACTCTTCGTCGTAAAGGCGCAATGGAGTACACCATTGTTGTAACTGCAGCAGCTTCCGATCCATCACCACTCTTGTACATCGCACCGTATTCCGGTTGTTCGATGGGTGAGTACTTCATGTACAAAGGCGAGCACGTTCTGGTTATCTACGATGACTTGACCAAACAAGCCTCTGCATACCGTGAGCTTTCCTTGTTGCTTCGTCGTCCACCGGGCCGTGAGGCTTATCCGGGTGACGTCTTCTACCTGCACTCCCGTTTGCTGGAGCGTGCTGCGAAGCTGAATGATGAACTTGGTGGTGGTTCTTTAACCGCACTGCCGTTTATTGAAACACAAGCTTCCGACGTATCTGCATACATCCCAACAAACGTAATCTCCATCACGGACGGACAAATCTTCCTGGAAGCTGACTTGTTCAATGCTGGACAACGCCCGGCGATCAACGTAGGTATTTCCGTATCCCGTGTCGGTGGTTCTGCTCAGATTAAAGCGATGAAAAAGGTTGCAGGTTCCCTGCGTCTCGACCTCGCTCAATATCGTGAGCTTCAAGCGTTCTCCCAGTTCGGTTCCGATCTGGACAAAGCGACTCAGGCCCGCCTGAATCGTGGTGCACGCATGATGGAAATCCTGAAGCAAGGTGTTAACCAGCCTCTGCCTGTAGAACAACAGGTAGTCAGCTTGTACACTGCAGTTAAAGGATTCCTGGATGAAATTCCAACAGGTGATGTTACTCGTTTTGAGCGTGAGTTCCTCGCGTTCATGGAGAGCAGCCATCCGGAAATTCTTGCATCGATCCGTGATACTAAAGAATTGACTGCAGACAACGAAAACGCGCTGAAAGGCGCAATTGAGAAGTTCAGAAAGAGCTTTGCTGTCTCTGTCTAAATAAATGATTGCAGGTGCGGAGTTGTCTAACCGATTCCGCATGTCTGCATGTAATACTTTGACTCTGTCAAAAAAGATGATGCTTACGATGTAGTTTTGACTTTGTCAAAACTAGTGGTGATGCTTACGAAGTAACTTTGACCCCGTCAAAGTTTTAAGGTGGTGAAATCATGGCAAAAGGCATGCGCGAAATTAAGCGGCAAATTAAAAGCGTACAAAGCACCAAGCAGATCACCAAAGCAATGGAGATGGTAGCTGCTGCAAAACTGCGTAAAGCGCAGGAAAAAGCGGAAGCAGCCCGTCCTTATTCGGAGAAACTGAAAGAAGTTGTAGCTAGTATTGCATCAAGCACGCAAGGCATACAGCACCCGATGCTGGAGAGCCGTCCGGTCAAAAAGACAGCTTACCTGATCATTACATCGGACCGTGGTCTTGCAGGTGGGTACAATGCGAACGTTTTGCGTCAGGTTAATCAAACGCTCAAAGAGCGCCACAACTCCCAGGATGACTACGAATTGTTCGTCATTGGACGTAAAGGACGCGACTACTTCAGACGTCGTGAAATGGCGATGGCATCCACAACAACGGATCTGTCGGATTCGCCTTCATTTGCAGATATCAAATCCATCGCACACGAAGCGGTTCATGGGTTTGAACTGGCTGAATTTGATGAATTGTACATTTGTTATAACCGCTTTGTGAATGCGTTGACCCAGATTCCTACGGTAGAAAAACTTCTTCCGATGGAAACACCTGAGGTAACTGCTGCGGAAGGACCAACGGCAAGCTACGAATACGAGCCGTCTGCTGAGACTGTACTGGAGGTTTTGCTTCCGCGTTACGCGGAAACGCTGATCTATGGTGCACTTCTGAACGGTAAGGCAAGTGAGCTGGGCGCGAAAATGACGGCAATGGGTAATGCAACCAAAAATGCATCCAAACTCATTAACGACTTGTCATTGACCTATAACCGTGCCCGTCAAGCGGCGATTACGCAGGAGATTACGGAAATTGTGGCAGGTGCCAACGCAGCACAAGGCTAACCGTTTTTTTATTAATGAAGGCTTGCAGAGCAAAGATAAACGAACGGTACATTATTTTTGCAAAAGTAGCAGGCTTGTAGGAGGGGAACGTTAAGATGAACAAAGGACGCGTTGTGAGCATCATGGGTCCGGTTGTTGACGTCGAGTTTGATCGCGGCGGTCTGCCGGAAATCCTCAATGCCATTACGATCACTACAGTAAGTGAGAGCGGCGTTAGTGTAAACCTTACACTCGAAGCTTCGAAACATCTGGGTGACAACCGAGTACGTTGTATTGCGATGTCCTCCACGGATGGACTTGTTCGTGGTATGGAAGCATTAGATACAGGAGCGCCAATCTCTGTACCTGTTGGAGAAGCAACACTGGGTCGTGTATTTAACGTACTCGGCGAAGCAATTGATACTGGCGGTGCCGTAGCTGCTGAGCACAAGAACCCGATTCACCGTTCAGCACCTGCATTTGATGAACTGACTACCCAAGCAGAGATGCTGGAGACAGGAATCAAAGTTATCGACTTGCTCGCTCCTTATGCCAAAGGTGGTAAAATCGGTCTCTTCGGTGGTGCCGGTGTAGGTAAGACGGTAACGATTCAGGAATTGATCAACAACATCGCACAAGAGCACGGCGGTATCTCCGTATTCGCGGGTGTTGGTGAGCGTACACGTGAAGGTAATGACTTGTATCACGAGATGAGTGATTCCGGCGTTATCAACAAAACAGCAATGGTCTTCGGACAAATGAACGAGCCTCCAGGCGCACGTCTTCGTGTAGCCCTCACAGGTCTGACCATGGCGGAATATTTCCGTGATGAAGAAGGCCGTGACGTGTTGCTCTTTATCGATAATATCTTCCGTTTCACCCAAGCGGGTTCTGAAGTATCTGCCTTGCTTGGACGTATGCCTTCCGCTGTAGGTTACCAACCTACGCTGGCAACAGAAATGGGTCAACTGCAAGAACGTATCACTTCAACGAAAAAAGGTTCTGTAACATCCATCCAGGCCATCTACGTGCCTGCGGATGACTACACTGATCCGGCTCCTGCAACGACGTTTGCCCACTTGGATGCAACGACGAACCTGGAGCGTAAAATTTCCGAGATGGGTATCTACCCTGCGGTAGATCCGCTGGCATCCAGCTCCCGGATCTTGTCCCCTGAAGTTGTAGGTGAAGAGCACTACAGCGTAGCTCAAGGCGTTAAACGTATCTTGGCGCGTTACAATGAATTGCAGGATATCATTGCAATCCTGGGTATGGACGAGTTGAGTGAGGAAGACAGAGCGCTTGTATACCGTGCTCGTAAAATCCAACGTTTCTTGTCCCAGCCTTTCCACGTTGCTGAAGCATTTAACGGTATTCCGGGTAAATACGTTCCGGTTAAAGAAACGGTGCGCAGCTTTAAAGAGATTCTCGAAGGTAAGTATGATGATCTTCCGGAAGCAGCTTTCCTCTTTGTTGGTACAATTGAAGAGGCAGTGGAGAAAGCCAAAACACTGGTTTAGTCTGAATCCAGGATTGTCCTTATGCGGGCTATCCTTCGGATAGTTTCAGGAGGGATGGAATTGAGCACCTTTTTGTTGGAAATTGTAACACCCGAGCGTCTGGTATATTCAGAACAAGTGGATAGCATTACGGCTCGTGGTATTGAAGGAGAACTGGGCATTTTGCCAGGTCATATTCCTATGGTTACACCTTTGCAGATTGCACCAATCTATATTCGTAACGGAAAAGAAAATAAACGAGTTGCTATCGGTGGCGGGTTTATTGAAGTGCGTAAAGATAAGGTTGTTGTACTCGCAGAGAGTGCTGAATTCCCGGAAAGCATTGATGTGGATCGTGCACGTGCGGCCAAAGAGCGGGCAGAACGCCGGCTTGCAAGCCAAAGCAATCAGGACCACTTTGATCACCGTCGTGCAGAGATTGCGCTGCAAAAAGCGGTTAACCGGATTAATGTATACGGCAAATAAACGATTCTTGGAAGCCCGGCGGCTTAGTCTGTCGGGCTTCTTTGAGTTTGTTTGATAGAATTGTTTTATCGAATATATCAAAATGGCTGACGACAACTTCCATGACATCCCTTCATTAAACAGAAGTTTTTTAAGCAGATTATTCACAGATTATGAGGATTCGAATAGAATGTAGGACTAAAGTAGTGGGCGCATGTACCACTAAGAGAACCATTTTTTTCATGAAAGAATTTTAAATTATTTCCGAGGAAATGACAGAATCGATATCGAAATAGCGCTCTTTTATGTCGTTTTAGTTACAAAATCCCGGCTTTTTAAAATTAAAATATTTTAGAAGTGGAAATCAATGTAATTGACAATGTATGATGAAAGAGCCTATATTCCATAGAGTCAGCAGAAGCAGGAAGCTGCGTAGTAGATTCCATAGTCATGCACAGCCGGATTGTTGCTGCTCGCCCATTGGGCATCAGGAGATTCCTGCCTGGCAGGAGTAAATCTGACAGTACGCTCAGTATGTTGTGCTCAAGACATTCCAGTAATACTAACAAGTTATGGGTGCCGGGCATATGATATGCTGATCGCTGCAACAAATGTGGAGGTAAAGAATATATGGATACTGATCTGACGAATCAGGTGAACCAGGCGTTAAGCACCAATGGCTTGGTCTCAATCATCGTCTCCCTGTTATGTATTGCGTTGTCTTGGTGGGCTTTGACAAATCTCAAACTGGATTTAATCATCAGGCAACCACGAGGTGCTCAGGGAAGACTGTTGCATTTGTTGCTCGCCATTATTTTGGGGCATGCCGTTGCTGGCTTTGTCATTGACTACTTGTCCTGGACTCAAATGTTGCGTAATTTGTTTTAATGTTGAGATGGTTGGTTAATCATCTGTGAGGATCTTCAAGGTGCTCATTGTCGAATAACATCGATTAATTGTGTTAACAATTAGAGTATGAGTTGTCGGTAAAGAAATTAAGAAAAAAATGTGACGTAAAATTGGATGAATTTGAGATGTTTTAAGTAAAAAATGCTTGTATCGTACAATTCAACAATGTTATGATGGAAGTTAGGGAATTCACAATTGTTCACTTATATTGTAGTTATAAACGGGATATCCGGTTCATGCCGGCCAATAACCATCCCACTCTGTCTGTTCTGATGCTCTGCTGGCTTGTAAACACAGATTTTACATGCTGAATTGTCAGGTGCACGGCACATGGTATTATTGATATCGATTATAAAAACCAATTCTTTTCTGAACAGACATCTGTGGCAATATGCCAGAATATGTCGAAATTCCACACACAGCAACAGTCCTTTCTACCACAGTGGGGCTTACGTATTCCGGAATGAAGAAAAGGGAATAAAAGCGCGGAGGGAACCATGATGAGCAAATTTATCGTCCGCGGTGGCAAAAGGTTGACCGGAAGTGTCAAAGTTAGCGGCGCTAAAAATTCTGTTCTTCCGATCATCGCTGCCTCTCTCTTAGGGGAAGAAGGACAAAGCGTTATTATTGACGCACCTCCTCTAGACGATGTGATGACGATTAACAAGGTGTTGGAATCGCTGGGAGCGGGAGTTACATACCGGGACGAAGTGATTACCGTAAATGCGGAGAAACTTACTTCCTGTGAAGCCCCGTATGAATGGGTAAGTAAAATGCGGGCGTCTTTCCTGGTCATGGGGCCTTTGTTGACGCGAATGGGTCATACAAGAATCTCACTTCCTGGTGGATGTGCCATCGGTACACGGCCTATTGACCAGCATTTGAAAGGTTTTGAAGCCATGGGCGCAGAGATCAGCTTGGGCCAGGGTTATATCGAAGCTCGTAGCCAAGGTCGGTTGCGTGGCGCGAAAATTTATCTGGATGTGGCTTCCGTAGGTGCCACTCAAAATATTATGATGGCTGCAACATTGGCTGAAGGTGTAACTGTTCTGGAGAACGCGGCAAAAGAACCTGAAATTGTGGATCTTGCCAACTTCCTGAATGGAATGGGCGCCATCGTACGTGGTGCTGGTACTGGAGTAATCCGCATTGAAGGTGTGGAGAAACTGACAGGTGTTACACACACGGTCATTCCGGATCGGGTAGAAGCTGGTACGTATATGGCTGCTGCTGCAATCTCTGGTGGTGACGTGTACATTGAAGGTGCAATCTCTGACCACCTGGGCTCCGTTATTGCGAAGCTTGAAGAGATGGGTGTAACGATCCAACCGGATGAGAATGGCGTGCGTGTAATCGCAGATCGTCCTCTTAAGGCTGTGGATGTAAAAACATTACCATACCCAGGATTCCCGACAGATATGCAATCTCAGATGATGGCGCTCTTGCTCGCATCTGAAGGAACAAGTGTCGTGACAGAGACTGTTTTTGAAAACCGATTCATGCATGTGGATGAATTCCAATTGATGAATGCGGAGATCAAGGTTGAAGGACGTTCGTCCATCATCACAGGGAATGCCAAACTGAAGGGTGCCAAAGTAACGGCTACAGATTTGCGTGCGGGTGCCGCACTCATTATTGCAGGTCTTGTTGCTGAAGGTACAACGGAAGTGGGCGGTGTTCATCACATCGACCGTGGCTATGTACATCTCGCTGAGAAGCTTAACGGACTTGGAGCTGACATCTATCGGATCTCGGTTGATGAGCCTAAGCTGGAAGCAACCAAAGCACCTAGTGAAAAAGTGGAGAAAGAAGTACCGATGTTTAAGGTACAACCGACTTTGGCTTAACACTGGATTGAATTAGAAGAATACTGTTCTGTAGTATTGAGTCACACGGTTGTGTGGATTACACATGCGATGGAACATATGTTGTAAAAGATGATAAAGCTAAGCCATCCGGCTTGGCTTTTTTTGTGTTTATTTTCAAGAAGACGGACGTAATGTTTGATACCTGATTCTATTAATAGCTGGTCCTAACTTGTATAGCATAACATCGTATTCTGTATCGATTCTGAACAAAATGAAAGAGCGTACTTTATATAGGGTGTCGTATCCAGCTAAACACCGGTATTCAGCGACAGATCAACCTTTTTAAGATGTACATAGTAAAAGAAAGCTGGAAAGTTATCGGAACGAAAAGGGCCCCGTTTCTCTTAAATCAGGTTCTATCAGATCAAGCCAGCTCATACCCTAAACTATGGATTTGAACAACACAACCGGCACCTAACCGGCCATAGACAACGGAGGGTTATATTCCAATGAAAGAAGCTCGTGTACAGGTAAAGGTACCCCTTGTCCCTCGTCCGGGTATGCAAGAGCCAGAGGAGAATATCGTTTCTGGAGTTGACAAGCTTGCCCCAGTGAATCTGAGGGCTGTCCCATCACAGCCTGCAAAATGTTCAAGCCCAGAACGGATGTCGACAGATAAACTAGACCGACAGGCAGCCGAGCACATCCATATACCTGTTATTGAGTTGGACCAGTTCCGCCGGGTGAAGCGTCGTCGAATGCGGACATTCGGACGAAAACGCCGATGGGGACGCAACTCTACACGATGGCAACCGGCTGCCGCTGTATCTGCATTATTGGCAATGGCATTGCTGATTCCGGTAATTCTGGTATGGCCACGGACGAACGAATCACCAAAGCCAATCCCTGCTCCAACCGATGACAGCAGTACAAGAACCCCAGCTCCTGCACCAGCAGTTCCTGTTACCTACCCTGAACCCAAAGTACGCGTATACCTGTCTGCAACGGGGACAACGATGAATCTGCCATTGGAAGACTATGTTACCGGGGTAGTGGCAGCAGAGATGCCGGCGGAATTCAGACTGGAGGCGTTAAAGGCGCAGGCGATCGCAGCGCGCACATTTATCGTACGAAGACTCGCTGCGAGTGATACAAGCGGTGTTCCATCGGGTGCGGCGGATGTGACGGATACGGTCAGCCACCAGGTGTTTATTCCTCCAGATCAGGTGAAATCGGAATGGACTCGTCTGGGGAAGGCGAAGGAATGGGAGAAGCTGCAACAGGCTGTACGCGAAAGTCGAGATGTGGTCATGACATATCAGGGCAAAGCGATCACGGCATCCTTTTTCTCCACAAGTAATGGGTATACCGAGAATGCGGAGGATGTATGGGGGAACGCTGTACCGTATCTGCAAAGTGTAGACAGTCCATGGGATAAAAGTCTGGCTCCGGGCTTCAAACAGACCGTTACGATGAAACGTAGCGAGATTCTGCAGAAATTGAATCTGGATGCTATTCCGGTTACTGCTCAGAAGGATGGATCGTGGATGGAAGTATTATCTACAACCAAAGGGCATCGAATTAAGGAAATGCAGATCGCAGGTGAAACATTCAACGGTCCTGAGGTTCGCAAGCTGCTTGGGTTAAGGTCCAGTCAGTTCAGTTGGAAGGCCGTGGGAGATGAGGTTGAGATTACAACGTACGGTTATGGGCATGGTGTGGGTATGAGCCAATGGGGAGCAAACGGTATGGCGCAGGAGGGTCACACCGCCACCCAGATTCTCAAACATTACTATACCGGCATCTCATTCGGACAGGCATCCAAGATGCTGGCAGCGAAGTAGGAGAGATGAACAGGGATGGCGAATTAATTCGAATGGATACGCTAACGAATCTCAGACGCGTGGTATCTCAGTCACATCCTATATCATTTCGCTCTCAGCCGATAAACTTACTTCATAGAAGGGTTGACCATCACAGCCAAACCAGCAATCCAGTCTTCTCTACCAGCCACCCATTCCGGAGCTTTCGAGATTCGGCTATAGGTGCGGAGAGTGCTAGCGTATGGAGAGCGCAGGGGACAGAAAAGACCTGTAGAAACGAAGTGTCCGCCTTTACTACCGGATTTCACCTTTGAGAAGGTGATAGAAGAAATCTGGTAGTAACCAGCGGTCGAAAGGTTTTCTGGCCCCGAAGCGGCGCATGAACTAACACTCATCTCCAAATATATATAGCACTCTCTGAAACCTCCGTGAAAATAATTAGAGTCGCGCGTGTATAAAAGAGTTGCACCCGGTAACACTTGTTACTGAGGTGATTAAGATGAATGAACAAAACAAAAAAACAATCCAAGAAGAAACTCCTAAAACAACTCAAGGGGTACCGGCTAGCCAGCCCTCTTCATGGAGAAGAGCAATGTCCAAACGCTGGGTCTTCCCGGCAGCCTACATCGCAGCAGCAGGTATTATACTAACCTTAGTGTGGGTCTATCAGGGCACAGGCGACAAGACGCTGAACTCGGACCCTGCTAGCGGGGTAGTAGAAACAGGTGCAACGGCGGGTACAGAAGAAACAGCAGTAGGCGGAGAAGAAGAAAGTGTGGAAGTTGTTGCAAAGTCGGAGAATTTTGTATGGCCGGTAGCGGTACCGTCCGAAATTTCAGTAGTGAAACCTTTCTATGACAGCGAAGCTTCAACTGAGGAACATGAAGCGGCAATGGTGCAGTACAATGATACATTCATCCCGAACACGGGTGTGGATCTGGCACGTGGGGATAACAAAACGTTTGAAGTAAAAGCAGCACTTGCCGGTAAAGTTACACGGGTGGAGCAAAATCCGCTCACAGGTCAAGTTGTGGAAATCACACACAGCGATAACCTGAAGACGGTATACCAAAGCCTGGCAGACGTCAAAGTGAAACAGGACGACGAAGTGAAACAGGGAGATGCGATTGCATCTGCTGGCGTCAATGAATTGGGTAAAACGCTCGGCAACCACCTTCACTTTGAAGTGTACGAAGACGGACAGCCGGTTAACCCGCAAGGATATCTTCCGGAAAAATAAATGATTTTTACCGCAGCAACATGACGGGCAGAGGGTTAAACCTCTGCTCTTTTTGTGCTTTTCAGAAAATAATGGGACCTTCGAAGCTTGTCATACCTCTAAACCGCGAATATATAGGCATGCTCCTCATATAATGTACCAAACTATCCACACAGTAGGGAGGCGGGAGCGTGCACGATTACATCAAGGAACGGACCATCAAAATTGGTCGCTGCATTGTTGAGACGAGGAATACGGTCCGTACCATAGCCAAGGAATTCGGCGTGTCAAAGAGTACTGTGCATAAGGATCTGACGGAGCGTCTGCCGGAAATCAACCCTGATCTTGCTGACCAGGTGAAACACATTTTGGAGTATCATAAGTCAATCCGCCATTTGCGGGGCGGTGAAGCGACCAAAATTAAATACAAAAAAACGAGTGGCAAGAAACGTGAGGTGTTGGCTTCCGCCAAATTGTAAGCTTCTTCTCAAAGACGTAGGCCAAAAAGCTCACACATGCATTGAATCCCTCCCCTGAAGTATGATATGTTAAAAGCTGGTACAGGATCGAATTATGACATCTTATCAGCCCGATTTTTACATATATATGTTGCACTTTGTCGAACGAGCGGTGACGTGATAAGGGACTCTTTTTCACAGGATACGCTGACCAAATAATATCACTTTGGGGGCTCTTTTATGTTTAGCAAGGATATCGGTATTGATCTTGGCACGGCGAACGTGCTTATTCACGTGAAAGGAAGTGGGGTTGTCCTCGATGAACCTTCCGTCGTGACCATTGAAAGAGATACGAAGCGTGTCCTTGCTGTTGGGGAAGAAGCGCGTCGTATGGTGGGGCGTACTCCAGGTAACATTGTTGCCATTAGACCGTTGCGCGACGGCGTTATTGCGGATTTCGAGATTACAGAAGCGATGCTCAGACATTTCATTAATCGTGTAGGTGCAAGAAGCTGGTACAGCCACCCTCGAATTCTGATCTGTGCACCAACGAACATTACTTCCGTGGAGCAGAAGGCCATCCGCGAGGCGGCGGAGCGCAGTGGTGCCAAAGAAGTGTTTCTGGAAGAAGAGCCGAAAGCGGCAGCGATCGGTGCGGGAATGGATATTTTTCAGCCGAGCGGCAATATGGTCGTGGATATCGGCGGCGGCACGACTGACGTTGCAGTCCTTTCTATGGGCGACGTGGTCACCGCCTCTTCTATTAAAGTCGCAGGGGACAAGTTTGACGAAGCCATTATCAAGTTTATCAAAGCCAAGTACAAGCTCATGATCGGCGAACGGACCGCGGAAGATATCAAGATTGCGATTGGTTCCGTGACACCAGGTGGACATCAGTCCGAGATGGATATTCGCGGGCGCGATATGGTATCCGGTCTGCCAGTTACCGTAACGGTATCGGGAAAAGAAGTACAGGAAGCACTCTGGGATTCAGTGCAATCCATCATCGTTGCAGCGAAGTCGGTATTGGAACGTACACCGCCGGAATTGTCAGCGGACATTATCGACCGCGGTGTAGTGTTGACTGGTGGAGGCGCATTACTTAAAGGACTAGACGAGCTTTTGTCCAATGAATTGCATGTACCGGTATGGGTTGCGGAAGATCCAATGCATTGTGTCGTGAAGGGGACAGGCATTATGCTTAATAATTTGGATCAGGTGGTTAAGAAAAAGTTCTAATCTGCCGATATAAATAGCAAAGGTTCGCCATGCTCGGGAAGCAGAACGGACAAGCAGCAAACCTGTGATGCAGGACAAGCGCTTGAGGAGAGGGGTTAATTCATGTTAAGAGGTCTGTACACCGCTACTGCGGGAATGATTACGCAACAACGCCGCCATGACACAGCAACACAGAATATTGTAAATGCGAACACGACGGGATATAAACAGGTGAACAGCGTAAGCCGTTCCTTCCCGGAAATGCTCATTACTTTGGTAGGCGGAGATGCAAATCTTCCAACAAAGCGGCTGGGCAAGCTGAACACGGGAGTGTTCGCGGAAGAGAGTTTGTCCATGAATTTGCAGGGGACTATTATGGAGACGGGACAGAAAAATGATTTTTCCATCTCATCCAATATGACTGTCAATGATCCGCAGACTGGACAACCTGTCCCGTTTGACGCTTCGGGCAAATTTGTACGGGCCGATGGCACGGTGACTTACCAGCCTCAGGCGTATTTTACAGTTCAGGATGCAGAAGGTAACACGAGATATACACGCGATGGTCACTTTGATATTACAGGAACAGGACAATTGCTGAGTTCAACAGGTTCACAAGTGTTGGATAATAATGGACAACCTGTAGTGTTGACAGGTTCTGTGGAGCAATTTAAAGTGGATGAGCAAGGTCGTCTTGTGGACGCAGCAACAGGTGCACCGACAGGTGTAACACTCGGGATCAGTGTCATTGACCAACCGAATCAGCTGGTTCGTCAAGGTGATGGCAATTTCAGTCTTAGTGATGCAAACGGGGCAACCTCTCGGATGATGGCTGCAGGTGATAATGTGCAGATCCGTCAGGGTTACCTGGAAGGCTCGAATGTGGATGCTTCACAGGCCACAGTCGATATGAACGCCGCATTCCGCGCGTATGAAGCAAACCAGAAGATCGTACAATTCTACGACCGCAGTTTGGATAAAGCCGTCAATGAAGTCGGGCGCGTATAACGCCGACGTTTAAATATAACCGCGCAGCAGAGAGCCAAACGTCCTTTGCGTAGCAAAGCAGAGAGGCTCACGCGAAGCGCAAAACAAACGCAACCGAGCCTATGCGAGGATTGCGCAGCAGTACCTGAGCGCAGCGACGGTCTCAACAGTCCTTTGCGAAGCAAAGCAGGGAGAGACCACGCGGAGCGCAAGAGCCCAGACGCAGCCGAGCCATGCGAGGATTGCGCAGCAGTACCTGAGCACAGCGACGGTCTCGACAGTCCTTTGCGAAGCAAAGCAGGGAGAGACCACGCGGAGCCAAGAGCCAAGACGCATCCGAGCCTATGCGAGGATTGCGTTGCAGTACCTAAGCGTAGCGATGGTCTCGACAGCCCTTTGCGGAGCAAAGCAAGGAAGAGACCACGCGGAGCTACCCACCGCATAAAGAGCGTGCCCGACTATGATTCAGCCATGTGAAGTTATGGCGTGAATCATAGTCGGGCGGTCGCGGCGCACACACACCATCGTCACTTAGCAAGATCGTACCCCACTTACCTAATCCGCCTGTTTCGGGAGTCCAGAGGGCAGCGCCATCTGGGGCCCTCCCTACTAGGGAGGGTTTGGGAGGGTGGACAGGACACAAGGGAGGGTAATCCACCATATGAATAATTCCATGATTAGTGCCAAGGTTTCCATGACCGCTATACAGCAGCGTCTGGATGTCATTTCCGATAATATTGCCAACGTGAATACGGCAGGCTATAAGAGCAAGCAAGCGGCTTTCGAGGATGTGCTGACACGGGTGCAACAACAACACGACAAGTACAAACTCGACGGACGTTCCACACCAATGGGATATAACCTGGGTTTTGGTGCGCGTTTGGCGAATGTAACGAAGGATATGTCTCAAGGTAGCTTGAACGAGACTGGCCTTCCGACCGATCTGGCCATTGAGGGAAATGCCATGTTTGCGGTTGAAGCAAATGGGGAGAAAATGTGGACACGTCAGGGTGCATTTCATTTTGTACCGGATACAAGACCAAAGCCTGCTCCGAATGCACCAGATATGATGGTCATGGTTAACGGCGAAGGTCACTTTGCCCTGGATCGTCTAGGCAACCGTATTACGGCACCGACTAATAGCAAAGTTGCTTTTGATGAAAATGGCAACTTGCTAATCAGACGCGGTAATGAGGCGAATGCAACCATTGGAGCACAGCTGCAAGTGGTAGACATTGAACGCCCTGAGGGTCTGGTACAGTATGCGGATAACCTGTTCGGTCTGGATGCGGGATTGACTGAGGATGATGTATTTGGGGCCAACGCGGCTACACGTCAAGCGGTTGCCATGATCCGTCCAGGTTATCTGGAGCAATCCAATGTAGATCTGACACAGGAGATGTCTTTGCTTATGCAAGGACAGCGGACATACCAGCTGGCAGCACGAGCGCTGACTTCAAGTGATTCCATGTTGGGTCTTGCCAACAATATGAGAGCGTAAAAGGTGAATGTGATGACAGAAACACAGCAGCAGAACAGTAAGCCGGAGAAGAAGGAAGTCAAGAAGAAGAAGAGTGGATGGCACATCGCAAGATGGTTTCTGGTTCCTGTCCTGCTTGTTCTTGCCCTCGCTGGCGGAATGGTAGCTGGATATGTGGTACTGGGCAAACAGGATATCGGTTCCGTATGGCAATGGAGTACATGGGAACATGTATATAATCTGGTGTTCGCTCCATAATGTAACGAGTTCAGCGAAAACTCCTGCGCAGGCAGGAGTTTTCTTTTTGACGTTGAAAACAGTATAATGATGGATGACGTTTCATAGGCAAAAGAGGCCTCCCCTGCGAAAGACATTCGTCATCGCGAAGAGAGACCCCTTATCTTAACCTTCACTACTGCAGTCATGAAGGATATAACTAGTGTTAACCGAAAATATGCTTTCCATACAAAATTTAAAAATTAAAAACCCATGTATATGAGCTTCGACTTGATCATAATCAGGTTTTCCATGTCCGCACTAAAGTCAGTGAAGGGAACGGAATCGTTCGAAAGAAGCGAAGCGCTCGCCTTTGTTTCCGAATGTTATCCATCTGAAAAATGTTCAGAAACATTAGGAAACAACAGCGATCGAAAGAACGATCCGTAACCGTAACGGTCACCTATGCGCACATGAAAAATCCATGATGAAGAATGCTCATATAAACATCCTGAGAGGAGATTACACTGTGCTCGATATCAAACAGATTCAAGAAATTATCCCACACCGCCCCCCGTTTCTGCTGGTGGACAAGATTCTAGAGATTGAGGATGGCAAACGTGCCGTTGGTCTGAAGAACGTAACCATTAACGAACCTTTCTTCATTGGTCATTTTCCAGAGTATCCGGTAATGCCGGGTGTACTGATTACAGAAGCGCTGGCTCAAGTTGGTGCAGTAGCCATTCTGAATATGGAAGGCAATAGAGGCAAAATCGGCTTTTTGGCGGGACTGGATAACTTCCGATTCCGTGGACAAGTTGTGCCCGGAGATACGTTGATGTTGGAAGTGGAGATTACGCGTCTGAAGGGTTCTATCGGTAAAGGTAAAGCAACAGCCCGAGTGGGCGACAAAGTGGTCGCTGAAGGCGAAATCATGTTTGCACTGTCTGACCCAAGCTGATTACATAATTGAGCATTTACATCATGCAGGAACTTAATCGGGCCGAATGATGCAAGATGCTGAAGTATCTCAGCACACCTGAATTTATATAGACGGAAGGGGTTTACCGGAATGGAACAGTTAAGCACAACAGCAGCAGAGACGTTGCAGCAATGGTTGGAGGATGCTTCGATTGATGAAGCAACGAAACAGGAGCTTCGTGACTTGCAGGATCAGCCGAAAGAGCTGGAGGAACGTTTTTACAGAAACCTGGAGTTCGGTACAGGCGGATTGCGTGGAGTTATTGGTGCCGGAAGCAATCGGATGAACCGTTACACCGTAGGTCGGGCAACTCAAGGATTTGCGCGTTATCTACTTGAGGAGCATGGTGACCAAGAAGGCAAACCTTCGGTTGTCATTGCCCATGATTCCCGTCATTTCTCACCTGAATTCACACTGGATGCTGCGCTTGTACTGGCTGGAAACGGCATTGTAGCCAAGCTGTTCCCATCCCTGCGTTCGACTCCGGAATTGTCATTTGCAGTGCGTCATCAGAAGGCCACTGGCGGAATCGTCGTAACAGCGAGCCATAACCCACCGGAATATAACGGATACAAAGTATACAATCATGAGGGCGGTCAATTGGTACCGAATGAAGCGGAAAAAGTCATTCGGTACATTCAAGAAGTACCTTCCCTTGCTGATGTGAAGAAGCTGACGCAAGAAGAAGCAGAAGCTCAAGGGCTCCTGATCTGGTTGGGTGAAGAGCAGGACCAAGCATTCGTGGATACCGTTGCAAGCCGTAGCCTGAGCCGCGAACTGATCCAATCCGGCATAGGTAGTGAGTTCAAAATCGTCTACACACCGTTGCACGGAACAGGCAATATCCCTGTACGTAGCGTACTGGAGCAGATCGGATTCGAGCAAGTGCACATTGTAGCTGAACAGGAACAGCCGGATGCTGAGTTCTCTACAGTGAAGTCCCCTAACCCGGAAGAACGCGAAGCGTTTACGCTCGCAATGAAGCTAGGAGAATCCGTAGGCGCTGACATTCTGATCGGAACAGATCCGGATGCAGACCGTATGGGTGCTGTCGTGAAAGACAACGATGGCAAATATTTCGTCTTGTCCGGAAACCAGTCTGGTGCCGTTATGGTACATTACCTATTGAGCCGCCTGCAAGAGACGGGTACACTACCAAGCAACGGCGCGGTTGTCAAAACGATCGTAACAAGTGAGATGGGTGCGGTCATTGCTGAACATTACGGTGCAGAAGTGATGAACACACTGACAGGCTTCAAATATATCGGTGAAAAAATGAACCAGTTCGAAGCAACAGGCAGTCATACATTCTTGTTCGGCTATGAAGAGAGTTATGGCTACCTTTCAGGCAACTATGCCCGTGACAAGGATGCTGTGCTTGCCTCGATGCTGATTGCTGAAGCTGCTGCTTATTATAAGAGTCAAGGCAAGACGCTCTATGATGTCTTGCAAGAGTTGTACAACCAATTCGGATACTTCCTGGAGAAGCTGGAGTCCCGTACGCTGAAAGGCAAAGACGGCGTAGCGCAGATTCAGGCCAAAATGACGGACTGGCGTTCCAATCCACCACAAGAAGTAGCGGGAATTGCGGTACAAGATGTACTGGACTATTCCCTTGGTCTGGACGGTCTTCCGAAGGGAAACGTGCTGAAGTTCATTTTGGCAGACGGTTCATGGTTCTGCTTGCGCCCTTCAGGAACAGAACCGAAGATCAAAGTATACTTCGCCGTGCGTGGAGAGAACCTGGAAGATGCGGAAAGCCGGATCGAGCGTCTGGTGACTACAGTGATGTCGCGTGTAGACGCACAATAATACGAATGAAGCAACAAGTAAGGACATGAGAAGGCCTCTCCGCACCGTAAGGTTGGTTGGCGGAGGGGTTTTTCTTTGAAATAATTTTACAGATGGATCTATATAAATTGAACTGAACATTTACACGAGAACGTAGAGGGCAGAAATAACCTGAAGAAGTGAAACGTTCGCCTTTATCACCAGATTTTCACCTGTATTAAAAGTGAATCAAAAAAATCGGGGGATAACAGCGATCGGAAGGTTGTTCTGTCATCGAAGTGGCAAGTGTAAATAATGCTTTAGTTCAATCTATATAGCATATAAGAGGGCTTGTTGACACAAGCTGTTTGTAATCTATGTATGAATGTTAAATGAACGAATTACTTGAGCTGAACGTGCATTTGGTTCCAACACTTGAGGAGGTACATGTAGTGCGTCAAAAATGGCTTTATTGGAATAACGCTTCTCGGAAGTGGTTGTGGCTCGTCGTTATTATCGGTCTGGTTGCGTCCATCCCTGTGATCAGTGATCGGGTGCAGACAGAATCTTCTGCCAATAAGGTGGAGCTTGTCTTCAACTATCGGGGTCTGCTGGATATTTCCGCCTATCAGGCACATCCACAAGATTTCATGAATGAACAATTGACTCGTCTGAAAGACGCAGGCGTAACGACCATGGCTGTGTTCGAAAGTACATTGGACGAGCTGAGAAAGACACGCCGACTAATGGTATATAACGGCCAGGACCTCGCGAACCTGACCAAAGATGTGATCCCTTCTAATGCAAATTACACGTATGTGTTATTTACATCGGAGGAAAACGCACAGACGTATACCCCTATAATTGAACAAACGTTCGCTGATCGGCAGATTCCGGTAGTACCATGGGAATATGAAGGTCGTAGCGGCTTAATATTGCAGACTCCTCCGGAGAATGCCAACATGCAGCCTTTGCAGCCCGATCCGGTTGCCGTGAAGATGCTGCGTGATAAGGGTTTCTACATTTTGCCGCGGATTTCAGACAGTGTACCTTACAGCCAGGAATCGATGGAGCGCTTGCTTACTTTCTTCGAAGAAAATGGCGTGAAGCGTATCTTGTTTGATGGTGATGCTGTGAAAGGGTACAATGATAATGCAGAGATGAAAAGTCTCGACCAGTTCGCACAGTTGCTGAACAAGCACAATATTGGTCTTGCAGCCATCGAGAACTTGAAGAAACCGCAGTCTGGATTCCAGACCCTTGCGTATAAAACGGATTACAACGTTACGCGTCTGTACTCGCTTAGTGACGGTGATGCCAACTTGGACGTCGATGTCATTGCTGACCGTTTTGTTCTGGCAACCAAGGATCGCAACATTCGTATGCTCTATATGAATGCTTCCCCTAGCCGGAATACAGCCAAGGCCATGATTACAGATCCAATTGAGAATCTGATCAACAGCCTGGGTGAGCCGGGTCATGCGGTAGAACGCATGGCGAAGCATGGATTCGAGCTAGGACAAGCTGAAGCATTTACAGTTAAGGATTCTTCGATTCAGCGTTATGCCAAGCTGGTTGCTCTTGTTGGTGCAATTGCCATGATTGCACTTATGGTTTCTTATTTTATCCCACTACTGACATTGATCACATTTGTAGTTGCTCTGGTGGGCAGTGCCGGATTGTTCCTTTTGAAACCAACTCTGCTGGAGCAAGGAATTGCCTTGCTTGTGGCCATAGCTGCGCCGACCATAGCGATGGTGCTGGCTGTTCGTACAGTGAACTACCAGCAACAGCGTCAACCAAACGCATCTGCGGGTCGTCGTTTGAAGCAAACGTTGGTGTTATATGTAAGAACGTCAATTCTGTCGTTCCTGGCGGTACCTTTTGTCATCGCGTTGCTTAACAGTATTACGTACAGTCTGGTCATTAACCAGTTCCGTGGCGTAAGTCTGTTGCACTTTGCACCTATGGCGTTGGTAGCGATCTATATTGTGTTTTACCGTGGCTCAGGTTCGTTCTCTGTCAAGCAAGTCAAGGATCTGCTGCGTACACCGATTAATGTATTAATGGTTGTGTTAGGTGTTTTTGCTGCCGCGGTTGGTTATTATTATTTGACCCGTACAGGCAACTCGGGTGCAGTAACACCATTCGAGATGTTCCTGCGTACCACGTTGGAAGATACGTTCGGTGTGCGGCCGAGATTCAAAGAATTTGTGCTGGGACACCCGCTGTTTATCGTTGGCGTGTTCGCCGCTTTAAAATATCGTAAAGTCATCTTTGTGCTCATTATTGCAGCGATTGGACAATTGTCCATGGTGGATACGTTCGCGCATATTCATACACCGGCTGTATTGTCACTCATTCGTGGAGTGATGGGATTGGGACTTGGCTTAATCTTCGGTATCATTGCTGTGGGTGTGTGGCAAGTAGCGGAAGGATGTTGGAAAAAATGGTCACCACTTCTCAAAAGTTAGTCATCTCGGGGTATTACGGATTCCGCAACAGCGGAGACGAAGCGGTGCTAAAGTCGATTTTGACAGCGCTGGAAGAGGAAAGTCAAAGGTCGAACGTCACCATTGAACCGATTGTACTCTCGGGTGATCCCGAGTGGACAACCTCCATGTACGGTGTACGCTCCGTGCATCGTATGAAATTGAAGGAAGTCCGTGAAGCGCTCAAGGAGAGCGACGGACTAATCAGTGGCGGAGGAAGTCTGTTGCAAGATGCAACCGGACTGAAATCCATTCCTTATTATCTGGGTGTGATCAAGCTGGCCCAGTGGTTGAAAAAACCAACGTTTATCTATGCACAGGGGATTGGCCCTGTGAAGCGTAGAATTTTTAATCCAATGATCAAATCGGTCTTTAAGGCCTGCACCTATGTATCCGTTCGGGATGAACAATCTGCAGACTACCTGCGTGGGCTCGGGTTACAGTGGAATCAGATCCATGTCGTACCCGACCCAGTAATGGGCTTGCCATTACCTGAAGCAAAAGTGGAGAGTGGGGCAGGTGCTGTTTCAGCAGATGTTGCTACTCAAGCTAATCGGGTGGAACCTTCATCTGGAGGACATACCAAGCTTCCTGTGATCGGCATATCGGTAAGGTTCTGGGAGTCAGACCGCAAGGAGCTTACTGCTATTGCTGCCGGATTGAAAAAGCTGTGCTCCAAAAGAGCCGTGCACTTGCGTTTTCTGCCATTTCATTTGCCGATTGATGAACAGGCATCACGATTCCTTATGGAAATGCTCGGTGACGTGACCAGCAAAGGCAGCGAGATTAGCATCACACCGGATCTGACCGATCCTCAGCTTATGCTGGAGGAAGTCAGCAAGTGTGATCTCGTCATCGGTATGCGTCTGCACAGTCTGATCTATGCGGCTTCGCAGTATGTGCCTCCGGTGGGCATCTCGTATGATCCGAAAATCGATCAATTCCTGCTTCGTCTGGATAGTGAACCGGCAGGCAATACGGATACACTCGATGGCGACAAGCTCGCCAAGACTGTCGTTGGACTGCTGGATCAACGTTCGCAGTGGTTGAAGGAACATGAAGAAGGCATCACCCAACTGAAGCAGGAAGCCAGAGTGCCTGCACAGCAGATTATTAACTATTTAGGCCGCAAAGGATGAGATAAAGATGAGTCAGACTGGATCAATACCTACCGTTTCAATCTACGGCATTCCTTTTTCCAAACTGACGATGAAAGAAACGGTAAAGGTTCTCCAGGAAGCTGTGCTGTCCAGGCAACCGCACCAGGTCATCACAGCCAACCCGATTATGGTTATGGCCGCATTGGAAAATCCCGCAATCATGGAAGTCATGCAAGCTGCGGATTTGATTGTTCCTGATGGAACAGGTGTCGTATGGGCTGCAAACTATTGTGGAGATCCTGTAGCTGAGCGAGTGCCCGGATTTGAGCTTTTACATGAATTGCTGCGTGTTGGAGAAAACTATCAATGGGGCGTATATCTGCTTGGTTCTACTCCTGAGGTGATTCAAGAAACGGCAGTTCGGTTACAACAGCAGTATCCGGCGATTCGAATTGTGGGTTATCGCGACGGTTATTTTGGTCCGGCTGAGGATGAACAGGTCATCGCTTCCATTCGGGAAGCGGCACCTGATCTGTTGTTTGTAGCACGTGGGGCCGACACCCAAGAACCGTGGATTCATAAGCACAAAGATGCATTACAGGTTCCCGTAACCATGGGCGTTGGCGGCAGCTTTGATGTGATTTCGGGCAAAACCAAACGTGCGCCTATTCTGTTTCAAAAGTTAAGACTGGAGTGGTTCTATCGCTTATTGCGTGAACCAAGCCGGGCTGGCCGGATGCTTGCGCTCCCGAAATTCGCTGTTAAGGTGATGCGTGACAAAGAAAACGTGACGAAAGCCCGTTAAAAACAGGTAATTGCGAGATAAATGCGTGTTTTTGCTAGAAATTGAGGATGGCTTTTCGGGTGTGATGAGCGTATAATTCATTCCGGATTACATGTGTGCCACTCCATGAAAAACGGAAGTTGTTGCATACGGCCACTTCGATGTCAGAATAACCTTTTGATCGCTGTTATCTCTGGATTTCTTTTATCCACCTTTGCAAGGTTGAAATCCCGCGATAGCATATGCTTACGATGTAGCTTTCTTTCAGAAAGCTTGTAGGCGAACGCTTCGCTTCTACAGGTTATTTCTGCCCTCTCCGTTCTGCTGCAAATGGCATTTTTCATCAAAAGTGACTAACAAATAATTTTTATATAAAAAGAGATCAGGGGATTTATAATTTCGTACAGGTATTATAATTGGGGGTCGAATGTTCAAATGGTAGCGATCTTTATCATTGGATTTATCGTGTCAATGGGACTGGCTCTTGCCCTGACACCACTTGTCAAAAAGTTCGCAGTCCGCATTGGCGCGATGGATACGCCGAATGCACGTAAAGTACACACACGGATCATGCCACGTCTTGGCGGTCTGGGAATATTCCTGGCCTTTATTATTACGGTAGCTGCATTGCTTCCGTTTGTATCTGCATGGTTCACAACTCGGGACATGAGTTTTGTAAGTGCGTTTCTGATTGGTGGAACGATTATTGTACTGATCGGCGCACTCGATGATCGGTTTGAACTATCGGCCAAAGTGAAGCTGCTTGGTCAGATCGTTGCTGCTTCTGTCGTTGTATTCGGATTTAATATCCGGGTAGATTTCGTTAACATTCCGTTTCAGGATTCCTACTCTTCACTCGAAGCTTGGGTATCCATTCCCCTGACGATCTTCTGGATCGTTGGTGTAACGAATGCGATTAACCTGATTGATGGTCTGGATGGTCTAGCTGCCGGTGTATCTGGTATTGCAATTGGTACCATTGCCGTAATGTCCTTCCTGATGGGGAACATGATGATCGCTTTGATGTGCCTTGTGTTGTTGGGTAGCATCATTGGATTCCTGTTTTTCAACTTCCACCCAGCCAAGATCTTCATGGGGGATACCGGATCGCTATTCCTTGGTTTCTCTCTGGCGATGCTGTCCATGCTGGGATTCAAACAAATTGCTATCGTGTCCTTTATTACACCGCTGATCATTATCGGTGTGCCGCTCTCGGATACCTTCTTCGCGATTATCCGTCGTGCGGTACAGCGGAAACCGATTTTCGCACCGGATAAAGGTCACCTGCATCACTGCTTGCGTGAACTTGGATTCAGTCACCGTCAGACGGTACTGATCATTTATGGAATTGCGGCTTTCTTCGGAGTTCTGGCGATTATCCAATCTTCCGCTGCCATGTTCGAAGCGAACTGGGTAACGTTCGTGGTCATCTGTATCATGATGTTCTTCCTCCAGGTGGGAGCAGAAGTCATCGGACTTGTTAGTAAAACGAGAAGACCGGTTATTAACTTCCTGATGCGCATGCGCGTCAAGTTGAATCCGGAGACTCGTTCGAAATCATAAATAGATAAATGTAATGGTTACAGCTATTCTTGAATATTATTCCAGACCCAACCTTGTCCCTTGTGGATAAGGTTTTTTGTTTATTTTGAGATTTTTACTAAATAATTGGAACCTTTTGCCGATATATAAAGGTAACTGACTTAAAAAGAGGAGAGATGATACGTAATGCAACAAAAGAAACGGCCGTTGATCTGGATCATGTTGGTCACCATGGTGCTCACATTGTTCCCACAGGGCCTGTTCAGTGGGGCCATGGTTTCCGCTGCGGGTGGACCTGAATCTATAGCTACCTATTTCATTCCAGATATTTCTAGCTTGAGTAAGACCTCAGGACTGTCTCTCACAACGAGTGGCACAACGCTAAGCCGTGATAATGTTTACAAAACAACAAATCCAACTCTTAGTGTCACAGGTACGTTTTCTTATGTATCAAAAGATACAATGAGTGTCAAAATTGAACAACTTAACTCGGTGTCCAAAGGTTCTACAGTTTGGGAAACGGATAGTACACACTTTACAACAGGTACTGTAACTGCGAGTACAACATCTTCGAATAAATTTGAAGCGAATAACTTGAACCTATTCTCAGGCTTTAATAAAATTACCTTCTACGGTAACCAAGGTAGTGTTGAAAGATCAGAAACGTTCTATGTTTTATATGATAAAGTACCGTTTGTTGAAAGTTTGGAAGTTTTCTCCGGTACCAATTCATATAATATGAATGAGGGCGCACAGACAGTTGTTACAACGCAGTCTGTTTCCGTTCAGGGTGCAGTTCAGAATGCAACTAAGGTTACGGTTTCAGTTAACGGGGAAACTCCGCTGCTCACTTCATTACTTGATGATGGAAAGTTCTTTACTCCTCAGATGAATCTGAAGTCCGGTTTGAACTCGGTCAAATTCGTAATCAGTAATGCTTCCGATTCCATTACGATTGAACGAAATGCGTATTACTACAATGCAGAACAGCCTTTTAGTAAACTGGAAGTGGTGCATGGAGGCAGCAAATATTCCATCGTTGATAATAAGCCGACGCTGACATCTGAATCTGGCGGGAAACAGGGAAGTTTTGCAGTTCAAATGCTGCTTCCTTACAGTGCAAGTTCAAGTTCTTTTTCATCGGTAGGAACAGTTAGTGTGAACAATATAGATAAATCGACAACTTTAACTCCCACAGTATCGACAACTGAACCTGAAGTAATTATTCCAGGGCCGGATGGTGTTACACCAATGTACCGGTTGGTTACATTTACAACGTCCGCATACGACTTCCGTACGGAGAATGTTGACGGTACGGGTGATATTCAAACAGAACAAAGAGCTTCTCTTACAGTGACTTATGGTACGTTTACAGCAACGTTTACAGGGAACTTCAAGTATCTTCCTGGGGATAAATTGATTACAAACATGTATTACCTCCCGGATTATGATGACAAAGTTGTGTCCAAGGTTTCGTTGAGTGGTGCACAAGTAGAGGAATCTGAATTCTACATTATGGTTGAATCGGATACTGATCTTGCAGGTGCTGTGCTTGAAGGGGCATATCTCCCCCTAGCAACCAAGAAATTAAGCATGGAAGTTCAGAGCACGGATGGAAAGACACAGGTTTGGAAAATCAGTGGTTTTGCAACAGGTCAGCAACAGGTTAAATTTAACTTTGCTGGTGCTAGTTCTTCGTATAATGCGAGCATATCCTATTCATCCAAAAATTATATTTATGTATCCAATCTGTATGATGGACAAACCTACACGTTTAACTCCAACACAGAATCGAATAACCTGGACGTTATTGGACAGTATATTGGATTTGAAGGAATTGATGATGCCCAATTTAGTGCTCAAGTATTTGTAAACGGAGTTGATCAGCATGTTAGCGGAGATTTGACTTGGTTACCTCTTGATGAGGACAGCAATGGGAAGAAGATACGCACTTTTAACCTTCACTTCCCCATTGATCGTGCAGGTCCAATTGTCTATGGTGAAAACACTATTGTTTTAACGGGGACTTCTGCTGATGCAGGAGGGAATCTCATCGAGATTCGTAAAGAGCTGCGCATTTACATTATTGATTCCAACGTATCGAATATTGATGCCTTTATGCCGGTATTGATACCGAATGATGCACGTCAGCAATTTACTCATGATGAGGTATCAGAGTATACGAAAACGGAATTGTCTAATATTTTCTCGGTAACACCAGAATTTGCATATCGAACCGATAAATATGTAACGGGTGAAGAGACTTACGATCTGGTTCTTCGTGGTGGGGGAGCGCAGATTATTAATTTGAAGTTTGGATCTGACCAGATGTTTACCAGTACTGATTTTCCGGATATGAATAAAAACGGTACGGCCTCAAGATACTCGAATACTTTCTCTTTTAATGGGAAAAGCTATAATTTCGATTATGCTGGGGACCAGGATGAATTCATTCTTCGTATCAAAGATCTAGAATTCGAAGCACCGGGCAGCCATATTTATACTCTTGAATTGATTAACAGTACAGGTGCGAGATCAACTCAACGTCTTGAAATTTTGCGTGAAGCATCTTCCTACCGTATCTTGGCTCCACAGCCAACTGTAGGAGACCAGATTGTAGTAAACAAAAACTTTGTACGATTTGATATTGAAGCGGAGGGAGCAACACAGGTACTTATTGACAAAGAACCAGCAACCCCTCGTTCGGATATTGAAGATCGGTTTGTATACGACTACGTAGGTCTTAAAGCCGATAAAAAGACAGATATTAAAATTCAAGTTATTCGTGATGGAGGCACTATTGATGATGTAATTAGTGTCTACTACACAAGCACTGCAACGATTGACAGTCAATACATGGCACCGAAAGTAGCTACCAAATACAGTGTGTTCAATAAAAATTTAGAGTTATCTTTCCCTAAAGGAACCTTGCTACAGTCTGCAAGTCAAGTTGGAGGGGGAGTAACCAAATTTTATCCGGACAATAAATTGTTGTTTGGTATTGCGGATCCAAAAGATGGCGTAGTAGAACGCAGAAATGATTATGGTAATATCATCAATGTTAACGCTGATGGAAGAAGTGAAAATGGAGAAAGTACAATTATTATCCCAGATAATTTGGTTCTGTACTTTAACTCCACCTTGAATACAAGCAATTTTACATTAGTATCGGATATTTACTGGATTAATGGTGGAATAGGTGAGCAAGGAAATAAAGGGAATACTGGCTACAAAGCTGGTACAAATGGTTTGCCTCCTTATTACTTGGATCAGTTGTACTTCACCCAGATTCCAGCAGAACGCAAATTGGTACCATCCAATCGCGGAACGCTGAAATTGAACTATGATTCAACAATTGTTGATGAAGTTGGGTCAACCATATCCGTATTCAAATATACGGATAAGGGAGTATGGCAAAATATCGGTGGTGAAGTGGATACAAAAAAACACACCATCACCGTACCTTTTGATGAATTTGGATATTACAAAGTAATGAAATTGAGCAAGAGTTACACAGACATCACCAATCACCCTTGGGGTCGTAACCTGCTGAATGCACTATACTCCAAAGGGATCATGAACAACCTTCGTTACAACGAGTTCGGTTCGGATGATCAGACAACACGCGGAGAGTTTGCAACACTGCTGGTTAAAGGTCTGAGTCTGCCATTGAACTATGATAACAATCAAACGTTCTACGATATCGTACCGACATCAACATCAACGACATGGGATTATGCTTCTATTGAGACGGCTGCCCGTGCAGGTATTATACAAGGGCTCAGTGACGGCTTCTTTGGAGCTGATCAAAGAGTCACCCGTGAACAGGCAGCGGTGATGATTGCACGAGCAATGAGCTTAAAGCTGTCTGCAAATGACAGTAAATTGTCTGCCAAATTAGCAAAATCATTTACAGATTCCACAGCAATTGATTATTATGCTCGTCCTGCTATTGAGGCAGTGAACAAGCAAAAAATCATGGAAGGGAATCCTGTGACAGTTGCAGGCTCTAGCAAACCATTGTACCAGTTTAATCCTAAAGGGAACTTGACTCGTGCAGAGGCATCCAAGATCGCAGTAGAACTCTTGAAGAAGAGTACGAAGCTCTTCCCTAAAAACTTGAGTTAATTGAGTTAGATCATCTGTACATCATTGGAAGGACCTGTCCCTTGTGCTATAGGGCAGGTCCTTTTATAATGCTAAAGAGTACTTTTATAATAGAAGGATTATATTTTTTACCAATAACTATTTTTGTAATTTGCTAGAGTTTAAGATACAATAACGATAAATAAACAATGATCTAGAGGGTGAAGTTAGCTAATGAAACCGATATATTCAAGAGCCCAGCTGGGCTACATGAAAGCAAAGACACAGTTCGAGAAGCAGGCAGTCATTTTGGAAAAAAAGTTGGAAGATACACGTAAGACACAGGAAGTTTCCCAGGAAGTCATGGAAGGTCTCGTTAAGACCACCGGTTTTCATGATGCGTATAACAATCTGGTTTTGGCCGAAAATGAATTGATTGAATGGTCTCATACGACAATGAAACATGAGAAGACATACCGTGAGAACAGACAACCAATTGATGATATGTATCTAAGACTGAATAGCGATCCGGATATGCGAGCTCAGATTATCGAATTGGCTATGAAGATTCGATAAGTTATAGAAATGGATCTAGCAAGAGGCGCCTCATCGGCCCTCTTTTTTTATTTTCAATATTGTAAAACTTGTCGCTTCATTGTCGATAATAACGGGTATAAATAAACGTTCACAACATTCCAGATATAGAAGAAATTCAGAAAAGTTGTGAGAGTACCGCCGCAATAAAGGATTTGAACGCATTAAAGACCCGCGCTGCATCAATACATAAATAAGTTCAAAACTTTTTTTGAGGAATCCGCAACTTTTTTAAATCCGCTGCGTTTAAGATGTAGAGTCAAAAACATTGGGGAACTTACCAAGAATGACCTCGTGAAGAATCTTGTCTATTTTTTAGAAAAAATTGCTTTACGGCAAGGAAGACCCATTGTATAATACGTAAGGTAGGATTAGGAAACTACTCTATTTTCGTATGGATCTATTGCTAACCTTGTTTACAAGTTTCTGTGATATGCTCACAGACATCATTTATATTAACTTGCTCATGACTCTGGAAAGGGGGTGCGACAATAGTATGAGGAACACGAGCGACCCTATTAAAGAAAATTCCAATGTTATGAACGCCCAAGGAGGAGACAAAAAGGTTATGAAGAAAATTTTATCCGTAGCATTGTCTACAGCAATGGCATTCTCTATGTTTGCATCTGTAGCATTCGGTGATACAACAGTAACACCACAACAACAGTTTGATGCTTTGAAAGCAAAAGGTATTTTCAACGGCTATCCGGATGGATCTGCTGGTCTTGACAAAGAGATGACTCGCGCTGAATTCGCAAAAGTTATCACTAAATTGCTTGGTCTGAAAGAGATCACAGGAACTCTTTCTTACAACGACCAAAACTACACAGCTAAAAACTGGGCTGTACCTTACATCGAAGCAGTAACTGCTGCTGGTATCATGGAAGGTAAAAATGTAGAGAAAAAAATCTTTGACTTCAACGGTAAAGTGACAGTAGCTGAAATGGCTACAATCTTGACTCGTGCACTTGATCTTGAAATCCCAACAGAAACTAACAACAATGCAGCAGCATGGGCTAAAGGTTATGTTCAAGCAGCGATCAACGCAGGTCTGATCGACGCTAACGCTAACTTCTCTGGTAATGCTTCCCGCGAATTGTTGGTAGGTGCAGCTTACTCTATCGATGAAGCTCAAAACATTAAAGTTTCTTCTTATGAAGTAAGCGAAGAAGGTAAAGTTGTTACTTTCAAAATCAGCGACGGTGAATCCGTTAAAGTTACTTTGGATAAAGCTCTCGAAGCTAACAAAGAAACTGAAGTGAAATTCACTTACAAAGATAAAGAGTTTACTGAAAAAGTAACTTATGTTGTAACTACTGCAACTAAGCTGCAAACAGTATCCGCTGATAACCTTCGTGAAGTGAAAGTAGCATTCGACGGTGAAGTTGATGAAACAACTGCAACTGACGAGAGCAACTACACAATCGATACTGATGAAGGTACTGCTGTAACAGTTAAAAGTGCGGCTTTGTCTGATGACAAAAAGACTGTAACATTGACAGTTGAATCTACAACTGATGCAGGTTTCTCAAATCAAAAAGAATACACTCTTGATGTTGCTAACGTACGTGCAGGTTCTACTGTGATCACTGCTTCTGATGTTGCTTTTACTCCGGTTGATGCTGCTCTGCCAGTAGCAAACACAGTTGAAGCTCTGGGTAACAAAGCAGTTAAAATTACATTCAGTGAGCCAGTGAAAAGCACTGTTAATGCTAATAACTTCAAAATCGATGGTAATGCAGTTGTAGGTACTACTGATGTATCTGGTAACACTGTAATCCTGAAATTGTACAGCACACAGTCCACTGGCGAGCATACAATTACTGTTGATGGCGTAGCTGATTATTTTGGTTTGCTGTCCATCTCTAAAGATTTCAAATACAACGTTGTTGAAGATACAGCTGCACCTACAATCGCTTCTGTAGTGAGTGCTAGCTTCGAAACAGTTACTTTGAAATTCAGTGAGCCAGTAGATCCTTCTACAATTTCTGCAGGTAACGTGTACTGGAACCAAGGTTCTGCTAAGAGAACTGCTGATTCCTTCGAAGCAGTATCTGACGATACTTATAAATTCACATTTGTTGGCGATAACAAATTGATCTACTCCACTAGCCTGTTTGTATCCGGCGTGCAAGACTACTCCGGAAACACTATCGCTAGCAGCAGCAGCATCACTGTGAACCCTGTTATTGACCAAACTCGTCCTGAAGTAGTTAGTGCAAAATTGGCTGAAGACTCCAGTAGCGAATTGATCGTTAAGTACACTAAGTCTCTTGATGAAGATACAGCTACTGATGCTGACAACTATGTGATCAAGGATAGTGACGGTGACGTTGTTTCCGAGTTCAAAAACGTAGTATTGTCTGACAACGGTAAACAAGTAAACATCACTTTGTTCGAAGCTTTGGATGAAGGTGAAACTTACACTCTGAGCATCAACAATGTATCTGACAGCACAACATTGAAAAATGTATTGTTGCCATACTCTGCAACTATTAAAGTTGGAGAAGTAACTGCTCCAGACGTGACAGGTGCCTACTACACTTCTAACAACCGTTTGGTTGTAAGCTTTGATAAAGCAATGGCAACTTCTGGAACTTACAGTGCTCTGGATAAAACTAAATACCTCTACGAAGTAGGTGGAGTATGGAAATCCCTGCCTAGCGGTGCGAACCTGACAATCAGCTCTAACGGGAAATCGGTAATCATCGTATTCCCTAGCAGCGTGACTGCGTCCGACATCACTAAAGTGCGCGTAACTAACGTACAAAGCGCTGGTGGAGTAACACTGGCTAACTTGGTACAAGATGAGACTGTAACTTCTGAACAAGCTTTGCAACTTGATGCTGGTGCTCGCGCAACAGCTACTAACAAAATCAAAGTAGACTTCAACCAAACAATTCAAGCGGCTTCCACTAGCGACTTCGAAGTATATGCTGGAACTACTAAACTGTCTGTTGTTTCCGTGACTGTAGACGACGATGAAGCAGTTCTGACCCTGTCCGACAGCTCCAAGCTGAACGCTAACGGTACTTACGGTTCAAATGTTCCAGTTACAATCAACGTATTGGCTAACAAAAACCTGGTTACTCCAGCTGGACTGAAATTCACAACAGCTGTACCTAACGCATCTGTAACAGACGAGATTGCACCTTCAATCTCCAGCGTTACTCAAAAAGCAACTCTGGCGAGCAACACTGTTACAACTTCCGTATACTTCTCGGAAAATATTGATGCAACTAATTTCGCAACTGCAGTGTATGACTTCGACGTAACTGTTGATGGTACTACACTGAAACCGTTAACTGACTTCACGATTCAAGCAGGTACTACTCCAAACGTAGTACAAATCGTGATCGTTGATGGAACAGTAGACGTTTCCGAGAAAGTTGGCAAAATTGTCAAAGTTCGTGTGAACCCAACTGCGAAGTTCCTGAGAGATATCGAAGGAAATGTAGTAAGTGGAACAACTTCCTACTATTCTGCACTGATTCAAAACTAATCTATACTTGCTTCAAATTAAAGGGACTGTCTATTGACAGTCTTTTTTTTATGTGCGCCATGCATGGCGACTAACTAGGCGGTGAAAGTCCGCTGTGGGGGTTTGTAGTTACCAACCACTAGCCAAGAGCAAGGGTGTCCATCGCGAGGTGGAATCTGAAGGAAGCTGGCGGCAAAATTCCGGCCCGAGGAACACGAACATCATCAGGCATGGAACATGGGATGAGCTTGCATAACAAAGCAAAGTCCAATAACTACACGGACATGTCCATGTAAATGGTGCGGGTATATGGAAGGAAAGTGAGTCGTCTTACCGTGGGAGGTCTCATGGACGTGAAGAGATGGATTTCGAATCACGGTTGAAACAAGATTTATCATGAGAAGTCAGCAGACGCCATAGTACGCAAGGTGTTGCAACACCCTGCGGAAGGGCAGAACCTAAGGAGGTGTGGGTCAATGAAAGGGACTGAAGGAGGAGAAAAGTACAGCCAACCTTCGGAATCGGAGGGCTCTGCGCAGAAGAATAGTGCGGAACACGAAGGATATGCGAGAGTGTACGTTCCTGTGAGGATCGCTGAAACGGATAGCACCAACGTAAACGAGTCGGAGGAAAGATTGCTTGAGCACATCGTAAGCAGACACAACTTGAACGAAGCGTTCAAGAGAGTGAACGCGAACAAGGGATCTCATGGGATCGACGGGATGAAAGTAGATGAACTTCTGCTCTATCTCCAAGAAAACGGAGAGACACTCAGGCGATTGATCCTGGACGGGAAATATCGTCCGAATCCCGTTCGAAGGGTAGAAATACCGAAGGAGAACGGAAAGAAGAGAAATCTGGGCATTCCAACGGTCGTGGACCGAGTCATTCAGCAAGCAATAAGCCAAATACTCACGCCAATTTATGAGAAGCAGTTCTCCGAGAACAGCTACGGTTTCCGTCCCAAACGGAGTGCACAGGATGCCATACGGAAAAGTCAAGTTAACATCCAGGAAGGATACACGTATGTCGTCGATATGGATTTGGAAAAGTACTTCGATACCGTCAACCAAAGCAAGCTGGTGGAAGTGCTGTCGAGAACGATGAAGGATGGACGCGTCATCTCGCTCATCCACAAGTTCCTGCAGGCGGGTGTCATGGTGAAGCACCAGATGGAGGAAACCGAAATCGGCGTACCGCAGGGAGGAAATGTGAGTCCCTTATTGAGCAACATCATGCTGAATGAATTGGATAAGGAACTGGAAAACAGAGGGCACCGGTTTGTCCGTTACGCAGACGACCTGCTCATCTTCTGCAAAAGCAGAAAGAGCGCAGAACGAACGCTGGCCCATATCCTGCCTTTCATCGAGGGAAAACTCTTTCTCCAAGTGAACCGGGAGAAAACCGTTGTGGACGAGGCAACGAAAATCCGATTTCTGGGCTTCGCATTCTATCATCGTAAAGGGGAGGCACGTGTCAGAATCCACCCCAAATCGATGGTGAGGATGAAAGCACGAATCAAAGAGCTGACATCGCGGAGCAATGGAGAAGGAAATGAGGCCCGAGCCAAAAAGCTTAGACGCTATATTCAAGGCTGGGTAAACTACTTCAAGATAGCGGATATGAAAAGTCTGATGCAAACCACGGATGCGTGGATGAGAAGACGAATTCGTATGGTCTACTGGAAACAATGGAAGCGAGTAAGGACCCGGTTTGAAAACCTGAAAGCACGTGGAATCCAGGTTCAGCAGGCATGGGAATACGCGAACACCAGAAAAGGCTATTGGAGAATATCCAACAGTCCTGTCCTCTCCAAGTCCCTCGGAAACCATAGCCTCAAAACCCTCGGATTTATATTCTTTTCTGATTATTACCGACAAGTCACGACGTAAACTTAGGAACCGCCGTATACCGAACGGTACGTACGGTGGTGTGGGAGGTCGGCTACTCAACTAATGGGTAGCCTCCTACCCGATTTTATTGGAATAGTACAACGAACAAAGTAGGTGCTATTTGCATAGTTTTCTTCTATATGAGGCAACAACATCGTAACTTTCTCCTCTTTCCAAACGTTTATACTATAAATGCAACAAGCAACTTATGGGAGGTTTGGAAGTGGATCAAAAGAAAATGTATGTGAGTTTGCTCGCGAGTGCAATGTTGATCAGTTCAACGGCTGGCATTGCCATGGCAGCGAGCACAACCAATAAAACGGCTACCACCAGTTCAAATAGCAGTACATCGAAGAAATCGACAACAACCACGAAACAGGTTGTACATACACTCGGTAACCTGTCAGCTGTTAAAGTAACAGCACGAAGCTCCGTAAGAATAACAGATGTGAATATCTTGGCGCAGGACGATGGCAATGTGGTTACGTATACATTGTCTTACAAGAACAATGACAGCACCCCAATGATGATGCTCGATTACTGGAGCAAGGTAAAGACAAAAGGCGGAACGCTATTTTCACCCAAACTGATTGCTAAGGATCAGGAAAAGAAAACGGTCGCGCCTGGATCAACAGTTGACTTGACCTATGTCATGAAAGTGGGTCGCGAAGTGAAACTGAGTGATCTGAACTTCCTCATCGTGAAATGGGATTTCAGTCAAGCTAACTATGAACGTACGCTGGGTAAGTTTAATGTGCCCGCATCCTATAGCATTACCACACCTGTAGGCAAACCGAAGACGGTTCGTCTAAGCGATTCTGCTGTGAAGGTTAAAGTATCAGGAATTAAAGTATTTCCAGGTGAAGATAAGAATCAGTATGTGAAAATTGGCGTGAATTTAAACAATATCAGTTATAAGTTACTTGAAAATCCGAATATCAAATGGATCATGCGTACGCCAAGTGGTACGAACTATCCGTTAACTCCGGATAAAGACAGTACGAATGTCAGCATTCAGGCACAGGCCAACAAGGCGCTTAGCCTGCTGGCATCTCTTCCTACATCAGTGAAGCTGCAAAAGTCTGAGTTGTTGCTTGTAGAGGAACAGGGGGAAGAGAAGAGTGTTCTTCCTGTTGCTGCGTTACAATTGCCTGAAGCGAGCAAAACGAATGTAGAAGTCGCTGCCAATCAACCGAATATCATTTCTGTTGAAGGACAACGACTGTCCACATTGCTTGAATCCGCTAAAGTCCGAATCGATGATGGTGAGTATAGTCTTAACCTTCAAATGAAGCTCAAGAATGAAGGCAAGAAAGCCATTAAGGTGCCGACGTATACCTTCGAAGTACGGAATACAGACGGAACTGTCTATCCGATTGAAACCAAAGCATTGGAGACATTGAAGTTGAACCCAGGCGATATCAAGACAATTAAGTTCAGTGCAACCCTTCAGGGTGATGGTGATACAAGCAAGATCAAGCTGTATGTGATGAGTCCCGTAGACAAAAGTGAAAGCACAGAATCCACAACGTCTTCTCCAACGAATGGATTTGTCTTCTCCTATCCTGTAGGTGTCTACGCGATTCCTGAATCGGTATCCAGCGGAGATGGATTGACGACGGAGACGGTCATTAAGAATAACAAAGGTACATTTGGTGTGTCTTTTGGATCGTTACAGCGGTTGCCGTGGCTCGATAGTGATATTATTGCCGCAAAAGTAACCATTCGTAATGCAGGTAACAAAACGGTGCAACTTCCTGAGCTAGAAGCGATGTTTACGATTGATTCTGCCCAAATTGATGGAGACAAAAAGCTGATCTACACACAAAGTGGCAAGCTACTTGGAGCGGGCATGACTACCGAGGCTTACCTTTTGACCAAGATTCCTTCTGAATTACGTATGGGACGTCTGGAACTAAGTCTGAACGAGAAAGTTAGTGAAGAAGAGACGAATGAGTGGATCACGTTAAATACGTCCGGATTAATTCCACCGGTATCGTATGTTGGAACTGGCAAGACATACACCTCTGGTACTGCGGATAAAGAGACCGAAATGAGTGTGCGCAGAACAATTCGTTACCCTGGAACGTCATCGGATATCGTATATACCGAGTTTGAAATGACGAATAAATCATTACGTCAAAGTGGGCTAGGAAAACTGGTGGGGTACTTCAAAACGTCGGATGGCCAGTATTACCGCGCTACCGCGAAACAATCGGAGCGTCTCTCAGGACCTGGTCAGAAATCGATTGTGACATTCTGGGCCAAGGTTCCAAAGACGGTTATGTTCTCGGATATGCGCCTAATTGTGGGTGAAGGCATTGCGGACAGTAAGTTTGTAACCGGTGAAGCAGAAGCGACTGCTTATGTGAATGCTCTGGCATTTGAAGTACCACCAACTTCAATTAGCGTTCAAGGTAACTTAACGAATATTGATTTATATCCATATACGTTGACAGCAAATAGCGTGCGTGCATATCTTGCTGGAAGTTCGTCTTTACAAGTAGAGATGAACTACAATTTATCTCGGGATGAAGATGTTGAGATGGGGGAGAATGAGCACAAATTGTTGCTTACACTGACGGACCAGGCGGGTAAGTCGTTTGATAAAGAATTGGTTTTGGGAACTGATGTGAAAACAGGTACGAAGCAAACCCTTAGTTGGAGCGTCGAGGATATTTTCTTTGAACAATTACGTGGAGGTTCTTACCGCTTAACGGTATACGATCAATTCCAGGGTCAACGTATTCAACTTGCGGAACAAGTCTTTGGATATGACCGTACTAGACTTCCAGAAGAAGAGTAACCTCAATAAGCATTAGTTCATACTTTAAGACCTCGTTTCCAATTCAACGGATACGAGGTTTTGCTTGTCGCATCCCTATTTTTTCTCTATAGTTAAAGTTAATAGATTACCAGAGGAGGAAAATGATTCACATGAAACCTTATATGAAAGTATCCCTTGCTGCGCTCGCCATTGGTGTTGGCGTGTGGATTGGGTCGGTATACAGCAATACAGCCATCGGTGCAGGCACAAGTCAGCCAGGAACAGCAGACGATCCGGTTGTAACGAAGAGCTATGTAGACCAGCAGATTCAAAAAGTGTTGGGTGGAGGCGCTAGCACGGGTTCTGGCAACTCATCTGGCAGCAGTAACGGCTCTACCGGAACCGGAAACTCAGGTAGCACAGGTGGAGATGCATCACTTCCTCCATTGGTCTCAGGCGCTTCGGATGCCGTTGAGATCGTAACCGTGAAGCCGGGTCAACAGCTGATCGGCAAGTCTGGCGCGGAGTTCATTGTACGTAGCGGTAAAGCTGTGATCGTCAGTGAAGGTACGAATGGTGTAGCTGATCTGACGGACGGGATTGACCTGACGAATGGACAGGCAGCGCCGACCAATCACCTGCTCTCTTTTCCAAGAGATGGACGGGGGATCATGGTATTGGAAGGAAATAAATATAGCCTAACCGTAATGGTTCGTGGTGGATATACTCTGAAATAGGTTGTGATTCTGTTAAAAGAATTATTCATTAGTCATGCATTTCATTTGCTCAGATTACCCAGTTCTAACAAACATTAATACGGCTAGCCCGCCTTGTTCCTGCTCACTCTATAACTGTTGACAACCAATTAACGGAGGTGCAGGAACCATGGCTAGAAGCAATCGCAGAGTCGTACCCGAAAGTCGTCAAATGCTTGATCAGATGAAGTATGAGATTGCTGCAGAGTTTGGTCTCAATGTAGGTTATGGTGGCAGAGGTCTGGCAGGTGCGGATACAGAATTTGGATCTGAACTGGGTGAAGTAAGTAACCACTCCTATGGGCAATACAAAGGGTGGGGACATCTGACTTCCCGCGAGAATGGATCCGTTGGTGGAGAGATCACCAAAAGGCTAATTCGCCAGGCAGAACAGCACTTATAGGGCATTTTCCTTACCCCATTTCGTTTGACACGTCTTGACAAATACGTTAAGATGGCACTTGAGGTATGCAACCTTTTCCACTAGGGAAAGGTTGATTTTCGTTTGAGGCAATTACCTGAAAAATCCTTATCTTCGGTACTGCGGACCCTGCGTCCTTATTCCATTTTGGAAAGCTTCGAGGGTACAGTGAACGAATCGCTGTCATGTTTTGTTCGGGCAATCGCCATACTACTAGTTATGGGAGGTTGAAACTTCATGTCTGTTAAAGGCCGGCATCTATTTACATCGGAGTCTGTAACCGAAGGACATCCGGATAAAATCTGCGATCAGATCTCAGACGCCGTATTGGACGCGTTTCTTGCAAACGACCCCAATGCTCGCGTAGCTTGCGAAGTTTCCGTAGCCACAGGCTTAGTGCTTGTCATCGGTGAAATCAGTTCAGCTTCTGAATATGTGGACATCCCGTCCATCGTTCGTAATACAATTAAGGACATTGGCTATACACGTGCCAAGTTCGGTTTTGATTATAACACTTGTGCAGTTCTGACTTCTCTGAATGAGCAGTCCGCTGATATTGCCCAAGGCGTTAACGCAGCGCTTGAGAACCGTGACCCGGAACAAGTCGCTCGTGAAACAGAAAACATTGGTGCAGGTGACCAAGGTCTGATGTTCGGTTTTGCAACGAACGAAACACCGGAACTCATGCCTTTGCCAATTGCATTATCCCACCGTATCGCACGCCGTCTGGCGGAAGTGCGTAAGAATGGTACATTGGAATATCTTCGTCCGGATGGTAAAACGCAAGTAACGATTGAATACGACGGTGACAAGCCGGTACGTGTGGATACAATCGTTGTGTCTACTCAGCACGCTGAAGAGACTACATTGGAACAGATCCAAAAAGACATCAAAGAACATGTAATCTTGCCTGTCGTTCCAGCTGAATTGCTGGATGAGCAGACTAAATATTTCATCAACCCAACAGGACGCTTCGTTATTGGCGGACCTCAGGGAGATGCTGGCCTCACTGGACGTAAAATCATCGTAGATACCTACGGCGGTTATGCACGTCACGGCGGTGGTGCGTTCTCTGGTAAAGATCCGACAAAAGTAGACCGCTCCGCAGCATATGCGGCTCGTTACGTAGCGAAAAACCTTGTAGCTGCAGGTCTTGCAGACAAAGTGGAAATCCAGCTCGCTTACGCGATTGGTGTAGCCAACCCGGTATCGATTAATGTGGATACATACGGAACTGGCAAAGTCAGCGAAGAGAAATTGGTTGAGCTTGTGCGTAACAACTTCGATCTTCGTCCGGCTGGCATCATCCGTATGCTGGATCTGCGTCGCCCAATCTACAAACAAACAGCTGCTTACGGTCACTTTGGCCGTACAGACCTGGATGTACCTTGGGAGCAAGTGGACAAAGTAGATTTGCTTAAAACACAAGCAGGTCTGTAATTGAAATCAGTTGTTAGACCCTGAATCTTTAGGATTCGGGGTTTTTTGCTGTTTATAGCACGTGCTGTTCCGGATTTGAGAAAAAGAACCGATTTGGAATCTTAGAAGGGGATGTGATTAATAACAGCAGTCATTATAAATGTATTGTCAATCCTAAAAAAAATAGGACATTTAACCGACATACATAAAGAGGTCTACCTGTCAGAAGGTTAGGAAATAAAGATGGAAGGGGACAGTATTTTAATGAAAGTACAGATTTTGATGAAGAAGTATGTGATGTGGATGATGACCGCACTACTTGTAGTTACTGCATGGCCAACGGGAGGAATGAATCATGTCCAAGCTGCTTCCGGAATGTCTGACATAGGCATAAATGATACAACCCCAACAGCGGGAGCGGTAGGTGTAGATGGTACACAGCCTATCAAGATTGAATTTAGTCAACCTGTAAAAAAAGGAACAGGAAGTATTACGATTAAGCGTATATCGGATAATAAGGAAGTCGTCACGCCTATTTCAGTGTCCAGCAGTACGGTCGCTGTTGATAATAGTGTAGATCCTTCCTCGTCATTTGGAACAACCGTGACGATCAGCGGTATAAACCTTGCTGGAGGCGGATATTATGTGCTTATTGATCAAGGCACGTTTATGTATGCAGACGAGACGGCCTTTCCGGGTATTTCAGATGCGAGTCGATGGACTTTCTGGACAGCAGGGGTTGGAGCACCGACAGTCACTCAGTTATCTCCTCTTAACTCAGCAACAGGCGTATTGCCTGCGGCAAATTTGAAATTAACTTTCAGTAAAGATGTATACCCGGCAAGTGGAACTTTCAATATTTACAAAAACAGTGACGACACATTGGTTGAATCGATTCCGGTGACTTCTTCTCAAGTTACGGGTGGAGGAACTTCAATTATAACCGTCGATCCTGCAAATAATTTGGTGAACAACACTAAATATTATATCGTTTTGACAGCAGGTGCTTTTCGGGATGCACAACAAAATGAATCACCTGCAATTTCCAAAGGAGGCTGGGCGTTTACAGTTTCAACGGATACTACCACTCTTACGATATCATCGCTTTATCCTGTAGATGGAGCAACTAGTGCTCCAATCAATAGTGAATTGACCATTACATTCAATAAAGAGCTAGATACCGCTTATACGGGGACAGTTACGCTGCGTAAAGCAAGTGGCAGCACAGTGGCTGTTACACCCATTATTAATGCCTCAAATTTGCGTCAAGTAAGAATCGTGCCACAAACGGCGCTGGAAAACAATACAATTTACTATGTAGATGTTGCAGCAGGAGGATTCAGAGATAAGGCAGGTAATATATTTTCTGGTCTGACTGGAACGGCATCTTGGAGTTTCAAAACGTATACGAAGGACACGACGGCTCCAGTTCTTCAGACAGCAAAAATGTATACCAATAACATCATTAAGCTTACATATAATGAGACGTTGAACAGTTCCGTTTATCCCCTAACTTCAAGCTACACGGTAACGGTTAACGGAGAAGCCAGAACGGTAAGCTCTGCCTATATTTCTGGAGATAGCGTATATGTTGTGTTAGACACGGGCGTGGCTGTGGGTCAGATTGTACGTTTAACGTACACGCCAGGCGTGAGGCCGGTACAGGATACATCGCTTAATTCTGCAGTTGCGTTGTCAGGGCGTGAAGTAGTGAACAGTTTGGATTCTGTTATGTCTAAACCAACGGAAGGTTATGTGTATGGAAGTACTCTCACATTATATTTTCCTGAAAGTGTATACGTGACAAATACAGATGCGAAAAATCAATTTTTTGTTAAAGCAAATGGAAGTAACGTTGGGATCAGCTCCATTTCATTAAGCAGTAGCTCTACAGTTATTTTGTATCTGAATCGCAGTATTACTTATAACGAAGTTGTGAAGGTCTCTTACACGCCAGGGTCTTATCCGCTAAAAGACTCACGGAGTCAGGCATTAGCCAGCTTCAGCGATTTTTATGTGCGGAATAGTCTGGATACTGTCGCTCCTGAATTCCAAAATGCACAAGTAAACGGCACGAAATTGATGATTAAATATAATGAAGCATTGAGTACAACTAGCGTGCCTCTGAAAAGCCAGTTCTCCGTACTGGTAAACAATACACCAGTATATGTGACTGCTGTGGACATTCAGGATGATACGATTACACTGACGCTTGCTTCAGCGATTACTTCCAATCAAATTGCAACATTTTCCTATGTCCCTGGGGCCTTGCGTGTAACGGATCTGAACGGTAATCCGGCCGGGTATGTTAATCTGGTGCCAATTACGCTTACGTCAGGTACGGGGAATATAACATCTGCGGTAGTCCGAGGGGATACGATTACACTAACTTTTAACTCGAATTTGCTCACGCAAACGGGCTTAACAACTTCGCAATTTGTTGTCAGAGCCAATGGAACTTCAGTTAATGTGCTTACAGTATCTTCTTCAGGTGCAACGGCGGTGCTAAAACTCTCCACGTCTATTGTTTCTGGCCAAACGGTGACGTTATCGTATGCTCCCGAATACGTGCCGCTTAGAGACAGTCAAAGTCAAGTTGTAGGGACATTTGGACCCATTACATTAACAAACAATGGCAGTGGTTCCACAATAGGTTCCACAACCTTACCTGCTTGGCTTAGTACGCGTGACGCTTCATTATTCGGACAGTCCATGTATGTGTTAAGTCCTGAAGCAGCTACTAGTAGTTCTATTCAATCAAGATACAGCCGGTCTACTCATCAATATACTGTGGATGCTGATAAGGTAACACAAGGATTTCAGTATGCAGCGAGCCTTGGCGGAGTATCACATATGCTAACTTTTGATGTTCCAACGACGGATACAGTGGCTTATGTTGCGCTCCCGCTAAAAGGTCTAGAAGATAGTTATGCACGTGATAAAAATGCTGTGATTGGTATACGTCTGGCGGATCAGCTATGGATGATTCCATTATCCAAAATAAACTTCACTTCAATTGCCAACAGTGTAGGCAGTACAACTGCTGATGCGAAACTTATCGTTCAACTCGAACCCGTTCCATCTACAGTTTCTGGTACAATGGATGGTGCACTAGTTGGAGGCAATGCTCAGAAATTGTCAGCTTTGACGGACGTCTATATTACAGCTTCCAGTCCTTACAAGACATCTGTAGAGCAACAAGTAGACAGCGAACTATGGATACGTCTTCCCGGTACAGCTACAAGTGCTACCACAGGCTATGTTCAATTTGATAAAACGATAGCACGCTTATCCAATGTTCCTCATACATCAGTGCAGTTAAATGGAGCATTGGTGTTAAAAGGGAAGCTCAATGGTAATCAGACCGTTGTTGCTGCGCAACATATTGTTAGGTTCTCAGACACAACTTCTCACTGGGCAGGTACAGTTCTCGAAGAACTTGCAGCGAAATGGATCATTGATGGTCAAACCGGTACAAATTATCAACCCGATACGAACATCACTCGTGCAGAGTTTGCAGTCATGGTCTCCAAAGGATTAGGACTCACAGGAAGCCAGGAAACAGCCCAGCGCTTCAGTGATGTCGCTTATGGAACAACAACTAGCGCATATATTGGTGCCGCGGCCAAAGCAGGAATTATTACGGGGAATACAGATGGCACATTTAAGCCCAACAATCTGATCACCCGTGAACAGATGGCTATTATGATGGCACGTGCCCTCGAGTATGGGGGGAAATCAGTTACGCTCAAAACATCTGCAGCTGCGACATTATCAAAATTCAAGGATAACAAGAATATTCAATCCAAGGAAGAGGTTGCTAAAGCTGTTCAAGAAAGTATTATTCAAGGGATGACATCGACAATGTTCCAACCCACGGGCAATGCAACTCGTGCGCAGGCAGCAGTTATGCTGAAGCGTGTCTTGGTTAAGTTGGGATATTTGTAATTAAAGAAGTAAAAACCTGATTTTATTGAATTGAAGTGGAGAGTGATCAGAAGAAGCTATTCTATCTGATCACTCTCCGCTTCTTTATTATGTGAGCTACATAAAAAAATGTAGAGAATTCCTCCAGGTAGAAGTTTTAGATAGAATAGGGGCTCTTTTTGCCAAGAATACCCTCAAAGTTAGCTATTGGCGTAACTTTTTCTACAAAAAGCAGTCTATTAATAGAAGAGTATACTAGAGATCTCGCTATCTACTGCCACTTGGTAGTGTCCGTGATGTCTAAGATTGATATACAAGATGGGAGAGACGTTTCAGACATGCTGGGGAAACATGGGAAACAGCTGGAAGACGTTAAGGGTAGTAAGGTGAAGAAATGGGCAATTGTAACGCTGGCAGGTGTAATCTGGATTGCACCAGTAATGAGTGCAGGCGGACAGATGTGGTCAGGTACTTCATGGCAATCGGTGGCCGCAGCGGCATCTACGAATACAAGCAAGTTGAGTGAAGAGATTCTGACTTCGGGTGCGAAGATCATGAAATACAGATATACAACAACACGTTCCGGTTCCAAGGTCAACGTACTGACGGATGTGATCCAGGTGGACCTGCAGAATCCGTATGTGAAGCTGGATGTGATGACAGGCAAGGGCGGTAATCTGAACAGTAAACAGAGTACAGGTGCCATGGCTAAGGAAAATGGTGCAGTGGCCGCTGTGAACGGCGATTACTTCAATGTATCCGGGGAGCTCGCGCCCATTGGTGGACAAGTCTCTGATGGCGTACTGGTCTCCACACCTTCTGAACTGTCGGGCATGTATGCTCTCACGGTGACCAAGGATGGCAAGCCGATGATCGACGAGTATTCTTTTGATGGGACTGTGAAGGCGCAGGATGGTTCAACATTTGCTTTGCGTGGGATAAATAAAGAGGATTACACGGTAGAGTCGGGTGCGGTGAAGTATAGTCATGCCAATTCGATGTATATTTATACACCGGAATGGACTTCCACCAAACGTCCGAATGATCCTTCCACAACGCCGACAGAGGTACTTGTACAGAACGGAGTTATTACCCAAATCTCGGATAAAAAAGCGTTGAACATGACAGTGCCGAAGGATGGGTACATTTTGCGTGCGCATGGAACGGCGGCGACATGGATCATGAGCCACTTGTCCGTGGGACAAACCTTGAGTACGGATTACAAACTAAAAGCCAAAACAACTGGGCAATCGGTAGATCCAAGTAACTTGGAGATGATGATTGGCGGTCACACCATTTTGGTGAACGGTGGAAAGGCGGCTTCCTTTTCCCGTGATATTGCATCTTCAGGTATCGGTGGCATTCGTGCAAGGACGGCAGTAGGATACTCCCAGGATGGTCGATATGTCTACATCATTGCAGCGGAGAAAAACAGTAACAGCAGCGGTATGTCGCTGACGGAACTGCAATCCTTTATGACCAGTGTGGGTGTCTGGAAAGGCATGAACTTGGACGGAGGCGGCTCCACAACAATGGTAACACGTCCGTTAGGTGAGCAAACCGCCGGTCTGACGTTCAACACAGAGTATGGGACCGAGCAACGTCAGGTTGTAAACACGCTGGGGGTGTTCTCTACCGCTCCTGCAGGTAAACTGAAGGGCTTTGCTGTGAGTGGCAGCCAAACGCTGCTGGTGGGACAAGAGGGCAAGTATACAGCCAAAGGATATGACACCTACTACAACCCGATTGCAACAGGCGATATCAGCGTGTCCTGGAAGTCCAGCAACAACGGCATCGTGAGTGTCAGCAACGGAACGATCAAAGGCATGAAGCCAGGCACAGCAACTCTGACGGCAACGAGCAATGGAGCTTCATCCTCCATTAAAGTATCGGTACTGGGTGGAAGTGAATTGTCTTCCCTGACAGCTGGATCAGGTCTGGGTTCGCTCAAAGCGGGCACAACGATGTCCATTCCGGTAACGGCAACAACGAAGAACGGACAAAGTGTTACCGTCCCCGCGGACTCGCTGACATGGGAATTTATCGGGTTCAAAGGTAAAGTTACTGCTGACCAATTAACCGTATCTTCCGTCAATTCTGGTACACAAGTGGGATATGCGATTGGTCGTTATGATGGTTACAGCACAGTCGTAGTACTCTCGGCTTCTTCAAGCGAAACGATCTGGGAGGATTTCGAAAACGTGAATTATCCGATCAACTTCACGACGAACGCAGCGGGTGTGACCGGTTCGGCAACTGTTACGGCAGGAACTGGTGAAAAAGCTGGCTCCAATGTGCTACAACTCGGTTATGATATGACTGCTGGAACAGGCAAAATGTATGCTTATGCACAACTGAACGGTTCCACAGGTAAAGAGGTATCTGCAGCAGCTACATCAATGTCCATGGATGTTATGGGAGATAAAAGTCTGAACTGGCTGCGTGCCGAATTCACGGATGCCAATGGCAAAACGGTATATGCTGATCTCGCCAAGGCGATTGACTGGAACGGGTGGAAGAAGCTGAGCGTGGACCTGAACGGACTGAACATCGCCTATCCAGCGAAGCTGAAGCGGGTCTATGTGGTGAACGTGGAAGAGGGTCAGGATGAGCGTGCGAAATCAGGCACGGTTGCTTTTGACAACATCGCATTCACGATGCCTTCCAAGTCCAGTGAAGTTGGATTGCCTACGGGTACAGCTTCGCTTGTGCTTGGACAGAAATCGATGACGGTGAACGGATCGAAAAAAGCAATTGATGCAGCACCGGTCCTGAAAAATGGTACAACGTATGTGCCAATCAAACATGTTTTGGATGCTTTTGGTGGTCAGGCAAGCTGGGATAGCCAAAATCAGCGGATCACGGTATTACGCGGTGGCAAGCTGATTGATCTGGTTGTAGGGCAGAAAGAATTCATTCTGAATGGTAAAAGACAGAGCGCAACTGTTGCACCATACGTAACGGGCGGTAGGACTTTAGTCCCTCTTAGACTCGTTTCCGAGCAACTTGGTCTGACTGTAAAATGGGAACAGAAAACGAAGACCGTTACCATCTCATCGTGATATGGTATGATATATACCGGAAACGATAGAAATGGAGTCGAACAAACGTGGATTTACAAGCCGATGCCATAGACCGCGTCATTAAAAACGCCATACAAGTCATGGAAAACAGCAAATATCAAATGTTCGAAATTATGGACGCAACTCGCGATGAGCTGAAAACACTCAACGAGGAGTTAAAGTCAGTGCTGAAGGAGACGGCGGAAACGATCGAGAAAGTAGATCAATTGGAGCTGAACTACCGCCGTTCCCGGATCCGGCTGACGGAGGTTAGCCGCGACTTTGTCCGTTATTCCGAGCATGATATCAAGCAGGCGTACGAGAAAGCAACACAGCTGCAGCTGGATCTGATGATTTATCGTGAGAAGGAAATGTATCTGAAGGCTCGTCGGGATGATCTGCAGAAGCGTGCCAAAAATGTGGAAGCTTCTGTGGAGCGTGCCGAGACCATCGGTTCGCAGATGGGGGTTGTACTCGAGTACCTGTCAGGTGAACTGGGTCAAGTGACCCGGATCATCGAATCTGCCAAAAATCGACAAATGATTGGTTTGAAAATAATTTTGGCCCAGGAAGAAGAGCGGAAACGCATTGCTCGTGAGATTCATGACGGGCCTGCGCAGATGCTCGCCAATCTAGTGCTTAGGACGGAAATTGTAGAAAGAATGCTCATTAAGCAGGATTTTAAGATGGTCCAGGCCGAAATAGTAGATTTGAAAGGCCAGGTTCGTTCCAGTCTTGAAGAAATGAGAAAAGTAATTTTCAATCTGCGTCCTATGGCACTGGATGATCTGGGACTGATTCCGACGCTTCGGAAGTACGTGCAGGATTTTGAAGTAAAAACGAAAATCCGGTCGCTTTTTGAAACGAGAGGCAAGGAACATCGTTTATCTTCAGCCATGGAGGCTGCGATCTACCGCCTCGTGCAGGAAGGTCTGTCGAATGCTGCAAAGCATGCTTATCCCACTTATGTTGTAGTGGAAATTACATACCAGGCTCAGCTCGTCAAAATTGTCGTTCAGGACAATGGGCTTGGGTTCAAACCGGAGCTTCTTGCGAAGAAAAGCAAGGATCATACCCACTTCGGTCTGATTGGGATGAGAGAACGGGTTGAACTGTTAGAAGGAAGAATAGAGATTGAATCCGGAGAAAATCAAGGAACCAAAATAGTGATTCATATCCCGACAAACGTGGATAAGGGAAAGGAGTAGCAGGATGATGGAAAACCGTGATACTGGTAAAGCGTCAATTAAAGTTCTTTTGGCTGATGATCATCAGCTGTTCCGTGAGGGACTGAAACGCATTTTAAATATGGAGGACGACATTGAGGTCATCGGCGAGTGTGGCGATGGTATTCAAGTGCTCGAATTCTGCAATCAGGATAAACCTGATATCGTGTTGATGGATATTAACATGCCGATTGAAAACGGGGTTGAGGCAACGGAGAAATTGCGTGAGCTGTTCCCTGATGTCAAAGTCATTATCTTGTCCATTCATGATGATGAAAGTTATGTATTTGAGACGCTTCGTAAAGGGGCTAACGGATACTTGCTGAAGGATATGGAGGCCGAGTCTCTGATCAATGCGATTCGTTCCGTGCATGAAGGACATGCGTTCATACATCCGAAAGTAACAGGCAAACTGATCATGCAGCTGCGTCGTATGACGTATCTTAATGAAACAGGGGCAATGAGTGAAGGAGCTTCGAAGGAAGCAGGCGTTAAATTTGTCGCTGGCGACAATAACCCGCTCACACGTCGTGAGGCTGAAGTACTTCGCTTGATGGCAGAAGGCAAGAGCAACAAAATGATTGGTGAATTCCTGTTCATTAGTGAAAAAACGGTAAAAAACCATGTCAGCAGTATTCTGCAGAAGATGGAAGTGGACGACCGTACTCAAGCTGTAATCAACTCAATCAAATATGGTTGGGTTACGCTCTAATACCTTATTGTTTCTTAAAGCATTATTCTTGCTGTAAGTCATTCCATTTGATTGGTTCAACCTTGATGAAGTATAGATTGGTGTTCACTCGCGCCCTTTCCAGAATGATGGATTGGTCTGCGGGTTAATGGACTTTATCACTGCAAATGAGCAAAGTGTAAGGTTGTGCGGAACATATGTTCAAACGCAGGCGTGAATGAATGACCTGGCCTGTCTTTCTTTGTCCAATGTCGATCAGATTGGAATATGAGTGTCAGGAGACGCAAGTGTAACCCTTCAGGAAGTAAAGCATATACTGCTGTATACAGGGATGTTCGCCATGGGTGAGCATGACCTTCCGAGGAGGTGCAGTTGCCATGGTTGCTCATCTGACTATGATTCTGCTCATATACTTCCTGGCGGCAATGGCCGTTCATGCCTTGCACCAGCGCCATCTTTCCCGTCCGGAATCTGAAGGTTTCGAGCAGATCCTGCTCATCCCTTCCAATCAGGCAGGGCGGATCGAAGGCATTGTAAGAGAACTTTGCCGGGAATTATTATACCGTGGAAAGAGCTTCAGATTAACCGTTGTTGCTGATCGTACAGAAGCGGAAACGATTACGATTATTGAAAAGCTTATGCAAAGGCAAGGAATGGAGACATCTTATCTGCCTGCTGTCCCTGCTGATATTGAACGGGTAGCACAGACCGATCACACGTTTCGCCTGATTGATTTGCGTGAGTCAGAGCAATAAATCTTGATGTGAATGGGAAATGGGATTAGCATTTCGCAGATCTACAGTGAAAAGATTACAGCAGAAGCTGTAGTCTTTTTTTGTAATTGTAGCCAAGTCTGCTTTTAAATTAAAAATGGGTTTTTATGCAATCTATGGTTGTTGCTTGGGGATAAGGAGTTCTTGATCACAGAAATAAGATTTTCGAAGTCAGAACTCTTAATTTAAAAGTATAGACGATTCAGATTGGAAAAAGTTTCGCAATTTTAAAGAAAGATTCTGGTTATTAGCAGAATTGTATGATGAAATCATGTTGTGTACTAACCTTGTGATGTAAAGGTTCAATTGGTATAGTGATAAGTAGATTGATCATAAGAAGATGAAATATGGACATGAAGCACATGCTCCGGCGAACAGCCGGGTTGGCATGTGCTTTTTTTGCGTTCGGAGAATGTGCGATGGGGGAGGAGAGAAAATGAAGGTTGCCTTATATGTGTGCCGTGTAGGGGAAGGGTGGAGCATGATGTTATCACTCGACGTTCGAGTGGATGTGGCTTGGTGGCTGGAGGGAGGAAGTGGGCGACATGTGCTGCGCTGGTTGCTGTTAGATAAGGCGTTGCCTTTGAGTCAGGCATCCTGGTTGGTTGAACATTTTGAGATGGAGCGAGGTATGGATCAGTGGGGCCAGCACGAATGGCAGAGCTACCTTGCACGGAAGCTGGATGTGTATGAACTGGCCTCGGGTGAAACAGAGGCCAGAAAAGGTATAGCGGACAAAGCGGGGAGTGTCGCTGTGCGTCGCATTCAGGTAGGCGGGATGCCAGAGCCATATCCCGCCGGGCAGTGGGCTCAGCTGGAGCGGGACGCGGCCCTGCTGGCTGAGCGGATCAGCGGCCGCCAATTACTGGCGGCCGAGGCGGAGGCGTTGCTGGCGGATACCGCCCAGCCGCCGAGGGAGTGGCGCGCGGCTGCGCAGCTCGCGCGCTTGCATGGGCGGCTGAGCATCACAGCCGCCCTCGAAGGGCCTGCCACGCGCCGTCGGCACGCGTGGCTTGGACGCGCGCGAAGCGCGCCCCGCTGCCACCGCTGTGGCAGCGAAGCCAGGCAGCGCGTGCCCTGCGCTGCCTGCGGCCTGGCGGCGTGCGCCTACTGCGAGGCTTGCCTCGCGCTGGGGCGCAGCCGTGCCTGTTCGCTGCTGCTACGCAGTGCAGCGCAAGGGGCCGTGCCACGACGCGGCGAAGCACCGCGTGGCACGGCCTTGGCCCCCACCGGCGGCGGGCTCGCCCGGTGGGGGCTTAGCGCAGCGCAGAGCGCGGCAGCAGCCGCGGCGCTTGCGTTTTTGGCCCGGCCGCCCGCAGGGGATGGGCCGGGGCGGTTCTTGCTGTGGGCCGTGACCGGGGCCGGCAAGACCGAGATGATATTCCCACTGCTCCAACATACACTGGATCGCGGCGGACGAGCACTGGTCGCTACGCCGCGAAGGGATGTGGTGCTGGAACTGGCTCCGCGTCTGGCCAAAGCTTTTCCGGAAACCTCGCTCGCTACTCTTTACGGAGGCAGTGACGAACGCTGGAAAGACGCGCAGCTCACGCTTGCGACCACACATCAACTGATGCGTTTTTATCAGGGATTTGATCTCGTTATCATCGACGAACTGGATGCCTACCCTTATCACAACGATCCCATGCTCGCTCACGCGGCGGCATCCTCCTGTAAACCGGAGGGGAATTTCGTCTATCTGTCTGCTACACCGCCAGCTCGGCTGCAGAAGGAAGCGGCGAAGGGGATGCTCGCCCATGCCAAAGTCCCGGTACGTTTTCACCGTCATCCTTTGCCTGTCCCGCGCTTGGTCAAGATGGTAACCGTTGCTGAATGTATTAAGAAACGAACTCTTCCTTCTGCCTTGAAGATTAACATTCAAATTTCATTGGAGCGTGACGCTCAGGTATTTGTCTTTGTGACACGCATTGCCCAAATTGAGGCGTTTGTGAATCTAATGCGTCGTACCTTTCCTGGAATGCATATCGAAGGAACTTCATCTCAGGACCTCGATCGCGCTAGCAAAGTTACAGCCTTTCGTGAACGTATGATTCGTCTGCTCGTAACCACCACAATTCTGGAGCGTGGTGTAACCATTCCGCGAAGCGATGTCTTTATATTGGATGCAGACAATGGTCTCTTTGATGAGGCATCGCTGGTTCAGATGGCGGGTAGAGCAGGGCGTTCCATGGATGACCCGGCGGGGAGAGTAGTCTTTGCATCATCTCGTCGGACACGCTCCCAGGTTAAGGCCGTTGCACAGATTCGGAAAATGAACACCATCGCTCGTCGCAAAGGCTACCTGCATCCGCCATCCTCATCATAATTGTCATCTGGCAAGTTCGTGTCCGCATTTCACAATACATTTCCAAGACTGGAGGTTTGCATCCTAATGTTCAACTGGCTCAGCAGCATCACCGATCACGCGCAGTACCTGACTCAGCGCCTTCACCAACTGCTCGCCCCACCGGGAGCGACTTGTCTGACATGTGGCACTCGGGCGACCCTTTCTCCACTCTATCCAGGTATATGTCTACGTTGTGTGAAACAGATTCCATGGATTCGTTCCATCCGCTGTCTGCGCTGTGGTCGGGGAGTCGGATGCCCGGACTGTGCCCGTCCACACATGCAAAACCGCTCTTTTATCTTCAACCGCAGCGCCGTACAATACAACCCTCTTATGAAAGAATGGATAGGCATGTACAAATTCAGAGGCCATGAACGATACGCGCCACTCTTAACCGCGCTGTTGATTCAAGCCTTTCAAGCGATGAGCGAGGAACAGAATTCTGCTTTGGCAAAAGAAACCCCAGCCCCCGTGGCTCATCCCGCCACCCTTGCTCAACAAACGAAGCTGCAATGGCGGCCTGACGCGGTCACCTATGTTCCCGTGAGCTGCGAGCGCCTGGCCGAGCGCGGCTTCAATCAGGCGGAGCGGCTGGCAGCTGGGCTCGCCACCACCTGCCGTCTACCCATCGTTGATCTGTTGCAGCGCCAGATCAACACCACCAAACAAAGCTTCAAATCACGCGGTGAGCGTATCGAAACGATGAAGAACGCTTTTTCCATCAACCCGGATGGCATACAATTAATTGAAGAGCTATACAGGGCATCTAATCTGCCAACACAGGTGGGCATGTCGCATGCCAAACCCATACAGTTACTCCTAATCGATGATATATATACAACTGGCAGCACCTTGGACGCTTGTGGGCGAGTTATCCTAAATAGATGCTTCTCAATGGAGATTCCGGTCGAGGTTTACACGCTGACACTGGCAAGATCCTAATTAACAAATGGACTTGTTGTCTATTTGTGGAATGCTTCACTTTTTGATACACGAATAATATGTTCAACGGAGGAGATTGAAGTGATATTTTAACTAAAGTAGCCATGAGTGGGCTTGCGTATATATGCATCCTGGTCCCCTCTTTTGTTTTGGAAATAGACTATGGCTTCATCAGAGAAAATAAGGTAATGTATAGTTATTATCTATTCGGAAATGGAAGTTTGAGAGGGGCGTTTTAGCGATGAATCTAGGTAATTGTCCTCGCTGTGGTAAATTATATGCGTTGAATTTTAGAGATGTATGCTCGAACTGTATTAAGGAAATAGAGCAGGAATATCAGATCTGTGTAGATTATTTGCGTGAAAACAAGGGTACCAACATACAGGAACTATCTGATGCAACAGAAGTTTCAATTAAAAACATTACCAAGTTCATCCGTGAGGGACGAATTTCCATCGAGAACGCCCCGAATATGATGTATCCTTGTGAAGTATGCGGAACGTTGATTCGTGAAGGTCATATGTGTGACTCTTGCCGTAATCGTTTAACGAAAGACTTGGCAGGAGCAGCTCGTGAAGTAGGTCAGAAGGATAACAACAATGTAGGCGGACGAACCTACAATGCTGTCGACAAACTACGTGATTAATAGGAGCGAGGGCTCAAATACATGTTTTGCTATAACAAATGTTTTGAAACGTACCGATAAACTTATTAAAGATTATCGGTTTTTTTATTTTCCTAATCATTTTGATAACATAAAGATAAAGTAAGAAAAACGTATATCGTCGTAAAACCCTAATGTGGAAGGAAGTGCAATTGAAATGAAAATCAATGAACCGAGTAGAATTGGCGCCATCAATTCATATCAAAGGAACGTTGAATCCAATCAGCAGGCTGATGCCAAGAAGAGCCGCCGTAAGGACGAAGTATCCATTTCTCCGGAGGCGATGAAGATGCTTGAGGAACAAGGTCGTACACAGGATGCTGGCCGCACACAGCGCATTCAAGAATTAAAAGAACAAGTTAACTCGGGAACTTACCAAGTAGACAGTAAGAAGCTTGCCGAGAAGCTCGCTCCATACTTTAAGAACTTCCCTGATCAATAGGAGGATACATGGCCATTGAATCGATAATTGATGTACTGGAACAGCTGCACGCCGCACATGTGGAAATGCTCGAGTTGGGGAACCAGAAGAAGGAAGCTGTTGTTGCCAACAAAGTGGATACACTGATTACTCTAATTAATCAGGAATCAAAGCTTCTCAAAAGAATTGAGCTAATTGATCAGCAAAGATTGCGGGCCGTTCATCAATTTCTTGAAGAGCGAGGGATCAAGTCAAAACTCAATCTAACAATTACTGAGATAGCTAGACTCGTTTTTGATACGAATGAGAAGAGAAGGCTTTTCCAAGCTCAAGTCTCTTTAACAGATGTGTTGCAAGAGGTGAAACATCTTAATGAAGTCAATCAACAACTAATTAAGCAGTCAATTTCGTACATCGACTTTTTTATTGAGACAATGTCATTTCATGCAGAATCAGAAGCCACTTATCAAAATCCTACAGAGAAGGCTTACGGTATAGCTCGCTCTGGACTTTTCGATACTCGTGGTTAACAATGGGGGAAAATTACTATGGCTTCAACATTTCATTCAATTGAAACGGCCAAGCGCAGCCTAATAACACAAACAGCCGCTTTGAATACAACAGGGCATAACGTAGCCAATGCGAATACACCGGGTTACTCACGTCAAGTTGTGAATATGACAGCAGCAGATCCGATTGATGCAGTGGCATTTTACCGTACAACAGCCCCCGGTCAACTCGGAACGGGTGTGGAGTTTAACTCTATTATGCGTGTGCGTGAATCTTTTCTGGATGGACAATTTCGTAATGAGAACACTTCGCTCGGAGGATGGACTGTCCGTAACAGTACGCTTGAAAAACTGGAAACCATTATGAACGAACCTTCCGATACGGGTATTCGCACAGTACTTAATAATTTCTGGAATTCATGGTCAGATCTGAGCCAAGATCCACAGGATGTGACTAACCGGAAAATTGTAAAAGAAACAACGTTAGCGTTAACAGATGGATTGAATCAAATTAGTTATCAACTGGATGCATTAACTAGCGATCTGACTAACAACGTTTCGTTAAAAACGACAGAGATTAACTCATATTTGCAATCTATTGCTGACCTTAATAATAGTATTGTGAAAGTAGAACGACTTGGAGATAATGCGAATGATTTACGTGACCAACGTGATTATGCGGTAGACCAGCTATCCAAGATTGCAGGCGTTCAAGTAACAGAACTGGATAGTGGTTACCAGGTGACCATTGCAGGTCAGGTATCAGTCACAGGGGCTGCAGTTGTTCCGGTTACGGCTGATATTTTGGAGACTGCCTACCAAGCAGGTACTTTAACCGGTGGCGAAGTCTACGGAATGATTCACTCCCGTGATCAATATGTAGCAGATTATCGCAATCAGATCAATCAACTGGCTAATACGCTCGCAACAGGGGACATTGAGATTACCATTCCTGCTGGATCCGTATTGCCTAGCGGCACCGTTTTCAACAATGTGACCTATTCTGATGCCAATAACAATAGAACGTTAACATCAGATTTGAAAGTTACCGTTCAAGGTATTAATGGTTTGCACAAGCTGGGGTATACCCTTAGTGGTGATACACCAACAGCGGGTGGAGATTTCTTTACAACCAAAGACGGGACAGGAACGATTACAGCAGGAAATATCACATTAAGTACGGATATCCAGAACGATCCGAATAAGATAGCTACTTCGATGCGTACTACTGGAACAGGTACTGGTGAAAGTGTAGTCCTTGGGAACAACAGTCTCGCACTTGCTCTTGCTGGGTTAAAAGATGCCAAATTTGATTTTGGATCAGCATTATCCAAACCAACCACGGTTGATGACTTTTTTGGCGCAATTGTAGGCCAGTTAGGTGTTCAGACTCAAGAGGCTAACCGTCAAGCACAGAATGCCCAACTCCTCACAGAACAGGTTGACCTGAATCGTCAATCGGTAAGCGGAGTCTCGCTCGATGAAGAAATGAGCAATCTGATCAAGTTTCAGCACGCATATAGTGCAGCTGCCCGTTTTATGACTGCTTATGATGAACTGCTTAACAAACTCATTAACAGTACCGGTGTGGTCGGGCGCTAAAATATAGAAAGGGGTAACCAATAATGGCTATTCGCGTAACCTCAGGTATGATGAGCACTCAGATGCTTAGCAACCTGAACCGCAACCTGAACCGTATGGATACGATGTCCAACCAGATTTCCACAGGGCGCAAAATTAACAAACCTTCCGATGATCCCGTTGGAGTAACATATGCACTCCGTTACCGCGCAGAACTCGCAGCAAATGAGCAATACCAATCAAACACGGATGCGGCTGTAAGTTGGCTAGATGCGACGGATTCAAATATGCAACAAGCTCTGGATGTAGCAAAAAGGTTGAAGGAACTGGCAGTTCAAGGATCCAACGGGACCTTGTCTGACTCTGATCTTGAAGCTGTTAATCTGGAAGTAGAGGAACTAAAGAAACATCTTGTGGATATTGGTAACACTCAAATCCGCGGGAAATTTATTTTTAATGGCCAAACCTACGATAAGGCACCATATGAATTGTCAGGAGCGGTAACCGATTATGCGGATGTGGAGACGGATAAGCAGGGAGTCCTTTATTCCATAAGTGAACAGGTCACATTCCAAATTAATACCTCTGGATCAGATTTTTTTGGTGATAAAGGAGCTACGGATAATATTTTCACAATTATCGATAATTTATCTGCAGCATTAAACAGTGGTGATCAGACCGGAGTACAGCAGCAATTGAAAAACATTGAGTCCCGTTCAACTAAAATGCAAGCTTCTCTCTCAGAGGTCGGTGCACGAACTAATCGAATCGAGTTGGTTCAAAATCGTTTGCAGGATCAGGACCTGAACTTCACTACTCTCCAATCCAAGACAGAGGATGCCGATGTGGCTAGTCTCATGATTCAGGCTACTTCTGCACAGACGATCTATGAAGCAGCGCTTAAATCTTCAGCGCAAATCATGCAACCATCTCTTATGGACTTTATGAGGTAATAATTGATTTTAATCTTGTATACAAAGTAAGCTATGGACAGAACAGTCCGTAGCTTTTTTTACTAATTAGGGAGGGTAAATAAAATGACTCAGCAAAATGATATTAATACTAACGAAGAACAAATGATCAAAGAAACATATACATTTCCTAAAGGAATCCCAGGTTTTGAGGAACTAAAGTCCTTTGATTTGCAGCAGCATGATGAAGTGTTTAGTCTCTTTAGTTCCGCAGAAGAACCAGCTGTAGCCTTTGTAACCGTAAATCCATTTAATTTTCATCCAGATTATGAGTTTGAACTCTCCCCTGAGAACGTAGAAGATCTTGGTATAACCGATCCAGGTGATGTTGGGGTACGTTGTATTGTTACGCTAAACGACGATCTTCGAAATGCGACAGCAAACTTACTTGCCCCAATTGTGTTCAACAAACAAAAAAAATGGGGCAAACAAATTGTACTGCAAAATACTGAGTACAAAACCAGACATGCATTATGGAGAGACGAAGATTCTCTCAATAAGGATGGTGACATCTGATGCTGGTACTTACACGTAAAAAGGGTGAATCCATAGTTATTTCAGATGATATCATACTGACAGTGCTATCCGTAGATGGGGAGAATGTTAAACTTGGTATAACAGCTCCTAGGGATATTGAGATTTATCGTAAGGAAGTTCTCGACGCTATAGAGCAAAATAATCAAAATGCAGCGATGAATCTGGAGATATTGCAAAAAACGATAAAAGGATTTGGGAAAATAACTGATTAATATTGAAGAGTTACTTCAGTCCTAAAAATTATAATAGAAAATAGAAAAAAAATTGAGATGGCTATAAACAAATTATGGTATGGCGTCGATATATATATTAAGGCGGTAATTCTTCAGGGCGGCCGACCTGTGAAGACGCTACTACCACATGGATGTGGGCATATAACCATTTCAGGGAGGAAATAAACAATGATTATCAATCACAACTTACCAGCGATAAACACACACCGTAATATGGGTCTGAACAACTCAGCAGCAAGCAAAAATATGGAGAAACTGTCTTCCGGTCTGCGTATCAACCGTGCAGCTGACGATGCTGCTGGTCTCTCCATCTCCGAAAAAATGCGCGGTCAAATCCGTGGTTTGGAGCAAGCGCAACGTAACGTTCAAGACGGTATCTCATTCGCACAAACAGCTGAGGGCGCAATGAACGAAGTATCTTCCATGCTGACTCGTATGAAAGAGCTTCTGGTTCAATCCGAGAACGGAACTTACCAAGATAGCGATAAATCCAATATCAAAATGGAACTTGGCCAATTGGGTGCTCAGATTGACGCAATTACATCCAATACGAAGTTCAATGGTATTCAAATCACTTCGAGTGTATCAATCCAAGCTGACGATGATAATTTCACAATTACCATTAGTGGTGTCAATACGAGTGGTTTCAAAGGAATGACTTCTGCTGTTACTCTGGCTAGCGCTACAAGCGCCATTGAAACTGTTGCAAAACAACGTGCTAAACTGGGTGCTGTACAAAACCGTCTGGAGTATACTTCCAACAACTTGGGTACAACTGTTGAGAACTTGACTGCATCCGAGTCACGTATCCGTGATACTGATATGGCTAAAGAAATGGTTGCTTTGTCCAAAAACAACATCTTGCTGCAAGCTTCCCAATCCATGCTTTCCCAAGCAAACTCTGCTCCACAAGGCGTTCTGTCCTTGCTTCGTTAATTATCAAATGTGTTTTAAAGTCCTGTATTTTTTATACAGGGCTTTTTTTATTTTGGATTTGGCATAAAAGTTCCCATGTCTTTAGCCGATATATATAGTAATGAACGAACTGGGTTATAGATAAAGAATAAATAAATATAAGATTATGGAGGATTTAAATGGAGCCAGTTAAATCGACAGTGCCAATGACAAAGGCTGTTTTGTCGCATACCTCTGTTTCCCCAATGAAAGATTTAAAAGAAAAAGCTACTTCTTCCGATTTTCCTTTAATACTCTCAGGAAACGGACACCCACCCAATGATTCAATTCAGAATCAGGAGAAGGCTATTAAAGAACTGAATAAAGCTATAAACGCGATTCAAGGACCACAAAGGGCTCTTGAGTTCTCAATTCACAAAGAAACACATGCTGTTATGATTAAAGTTATGAACAAAGAAACAGGAGAACTTATTCGTGAGGTTCCCCCTGAAAAACTTTTGGATGTAGCTGCAAAAATGATGGAATTTGCTGGTTTAATGGTTGATAAAAAAATATAGTGTGAAAGGGTGGTTGAGATGGCAGTTACAAGAATATCTGGTTTAGCTTCCGGTATGGATATTGATGCAATGGTTAAAAAGCTAATGCAGGCAGAGAGCCAACCATTGAACAAGCTTACTCAGAACAAGCAACTTATGGAATGGAAACGTGAAGGATACCGTGAAACTAGTGTGAAATTAGTTACATTTGCTCAAAATAAAATCAATGATACATTCAGTAAGTTAACTTCTTTAAATGCTCAAAAAGCTTCCATTAGCGGAAACGCAAATGCAGTAACCGCAAAGGCATCTACATCTGCAGCAGGTAATATGGAACTCGAAGTTACACAATTGGCAAAGGCTGCTTCAACCAAGTCTTCATCAGTACCAACAAAGGCGGGTTCAGAGACCGATTGGGGCAAGGTACTACTATCTGATATTAGTGGGTCGGGGGTACCTAGTAGCGGAACTTTAAACGTTCAAATTAATGGAGTTGATATTGCGATTGATGGCGCAACAGAGACTCTGGATTCTTTCGCAAAAAAAATTAATGCCAATACCAAAGCTGGTGTAACAGCTATATATGATTCAGCAACGGGAAATATGTCGATCACTAGCAAAACAACAGGTGTTGATTCCAATAACATAACTCTTAATGGAGATGTTTTCACAGCTTTTAAGCTAACTAGCCAACTTTCTGGGGGTGTTGATGCGAAAGTTAACATCAATGGTCTTGAAGTGACTAAAGCTTCCAATAGTTTCACGATGAATGGTGTTGATATCACACTTAATACGTTGAGTAACGGCGAAACTACACGTGTTGCGGTTACAAAAGATATTGACAAAATCGTGGAGACGGTTCAAAACTTTGTGGATTCCTACAACGAACTTATATCTTTCTTGAATGGTAAAGTCAATGAAGAACGTTACTCGAAGTATACTCCATTAACAAGCGATCAAAAAAGCGACATGTCAGATGATGAGGTTAAACTGTGGGAAGGAAAAGCTAAAAGTGGTATGCTAAAGCGCGATAGTCTTTTAGAAGGGGCTATCTCGCAAATGCGTACTGCGCTTGTCCAGACAGTCAAGTTGGATAGCCCAATTACATTAGAAAATGGGACTAAGACAACAAGTGAAATTAACATGACTCACATTGGAATTACTACAGGCACCTATGAAACTAAGGGGAAATTGATTCTGGATACTGATAAATTGAGATCCGCACTAGAAGAGAATCCTGATATTGTTAGTAGTTACTTGGGGAATAATTATTCTTCTTCATATCTCAATAACGAATATAGTGCTTCTGACGGAATATTTTCCCGACTACGTAAAATATCCAATAAAACGTTGGATAGTCTAGCAAATACAGCAGGTACTTCTAGAGTCAGTACTGAACTTACTGCTTCATTTAATGTCAGTAGCAGCATGGGGGAGTCATTGAGGCTGCTTGATATCCGCATAAGCGATTTCACATCCAGATTAAATATGAAAGAAACTAACTATTTTAAAAAGTTCACAGCAATGGAAACAGCCATTAACAAGTACAATAATACTTCATCAAGTTTGTCCAGTTTTATGTGAGGAGGACAGCAAATTGATTAATTCTCCATACCAGAAATATCAACAGGCTCAGACTCAAACTGCCTCAAAACCGAAATTATTGATTATGTTATACGATGGAGCTATTCGATTTGTCCAAGCAGGTATTGAGGGGATTGAGCAAAAAAATTATGAGATGGCAAATCGTAATTTGTGTAAGGCCCAAGCAATAGTTCACGAACTGATCTCATCATTAGATTTTGAGTATTCATTGGCCAATAATTTAGTTTCAGTATATGAATATATGTTGCACCGTTTAATTGAGTCCAATGTAAATAAAATTGCTATTCCAGCGATAGAAGTGTTGGAATACTTGAAAGAGTTAAGAGAAGCATGGGTGGAAGCAAGTAAATCTTTGGGAGCAGGATTTGCTTTATGACGGATCAAGAAAAATTACAGCTCTTCGTTAATGAATATAGTCAATTATCCCATTCCGCCATAGCGAATATTTCGGAATTGGATGAAGATCAATTGCTGAATTATGCTGAGCAAAGAGAATATATTGTTAACGAAATGAAAGCCTATCGCTCGCTGATAACCGATGAAATAAAGATCCGGATTAATGAGTTGATTGTTGAGGAAAGAGTTATTTTTGAACGAATGCTAGAAATTAAAAAAGAAGCAGCGGAATGGCTGGAGAAAAGAGGAAATATTCGATCGCAACAAACTGCATATCAGCAATCCTATTCTGCAGACAGCGTCTTTATAGATTATCGAAAATAGGTAGAGTAGAGCGTCGGTTAAAGACCGATGCTTTTTCTATTTTGCTTCATTATTGACAAAGATAGGCCGATAATAATAAATATGAAGAAAAAGCAGATGGGTGGATGAGTTATGAATGAGGCTAATCTTGAAGTATTGGAGCACAGGTTTCCGCATATAGCGGAAAAAATGAAGTATGCCAATCCATCAGAAATAGGACAAGATCGAGTTACGTATGAGATATTTGACAAAGATGAGGTGTGGTTGCAAGCCATAAGGGAACTTGTAGAAGAATCCAAAATTATATTTATATATGGTTTTGGGCAGGGATTAAGTATCGCTGACCTTTTAGAGGAATTCCCTGACCGGTGGCTGTTTGTGTATGAACCGGATGAAGCCTCCTTTAAAACGGCTATGACAGAATATGATATTAGCCTATTATTAAGTCATCCTAATCTATATTGGATTTCTGTTGGTGATGACCAACTGAGAATGCTGTTTCATTTATTGTGCAGTTACATGCAAGAGAAGCTCGCTTTTATTGGACTGCGCAGGTTTTTGGAAGATCAGATTGAAGTGCTTCATGATGTGAAAAAAGAGTTTCTGACCTACAAAAATGACTACCACTCCAATAAATATGTAGAAAATCGGTTTAGGAACGAGTGGACACAAAACTATCTTTATCATTTGCATGAGTCTCTGACAACACAATCTATTGAAAAAATGTATGGAGCATTTAAAGGGATAACGGCTATTATTGTATCGTCAGGTCCCTCCTTGACAGAGGATATAGAATGGATTAGGAAAGTCTCAAAACATGCATTGATTATTGCAGCTGGTTCGAGTGTTCAGGCTCTGGTCAAATACGGAATTGAGCCTCATTTATGTGTTATCATGGATGGCCATGAAGTAAATAATAAAATTTTCTCTAATGAAGAAACACTCCATCCTACGTTATTATTCACTTCATCGTCATATTATGGAATTTCTGAGCGAAAAGAGAAAAATAAAATTTATAGCATTATGGAAAATGACCAGGTTTCTCAATACTTTCTGCAAATAAATAAAAGCAATGTCTTAATGAGGCCTACACCAACTGTAGCCGGAACGGCGATTCAGACTGCCATATTTTTGGGGGCGACACAGGTTGTGTTTGCCGGACAAGATTTATCTTATCCAGGACAGAAGGTGTATAGCGATGGAGTGGAGCACTTTTCCCAGGATACTAAAGTTGAAATGCTGCAAAGGGCTGTTAGACAAATCGAGAACGTACAGGGTGGTATGAATTCGACCGACGCAAGTTTTATGTCCATGAAGGAATCAATTGAAAGTTTGATCAAGTACTTCGATCATATTGATTTCTATAACTCGACTCGCCTTGGAGCAGTTATTGAAGGAGCCCCTTTCCAACCTATAGAAGAAATTTATGAAGGTCTTAAGGACAAAATGATAGAGAAAGATATAATAGAAAACTGGATGAACGATCATCCAGTAGCAGTAAACCATGAACAATTCGCAAGTGTAAAGGCGAGGATAGAACTCGTAGTAACAGATGTAGTCCATTTAAAACCAGAGATCAGAGCTATTCGTAAATTAATAAACAATATTGAAGGACTTAGTAGAACTAAGCCATTAAAATGTCATAATGTGATATTCGATATAGAACAAAAGTGGGGAAGCATAGTAAACAGAGAATGGTTTGCACCAATTTTTGAATCTTTGATTCCGCTACAGCTTGCACGTTTTGATCGGATGCTGCCTACAATTGTTGTTGAACAGAATATTATTCTCAAAGCAAGCTATATAAGGGAATATCTTGGTGGAATTTTGGAGGAGTTGGAAGCACAACTTTCTCACTTGGAAGAGCTATTGTTGGAAAGTGGGAGAAGAATGGATATTATTCACAATATAATGGATGCCTAGGTTCATAAAAACAAAATAATTAATCAATCTTTTTGAACCGGAGGTTTGAATATATGTTTACCGATAAAGTTGTGCTGGTTACGGGTGGCACCGGGTCTATTGGAAGTGAGATTGTACGAAATCTATTAACCTATCGGCCAAAAGCAATTCGAATTTTCAGCCGTGATGAAAGTAAGCAATTTGAATTGCAACAAGAACTCAAAGAATATGATAATATCAGGTATTTAATAGGGGATATAAGAGATAAACAGAGACTTGGATATGCTATGGAGGATGTGGATGTTATTTTTCATGCAGCAGCTTTAAAACATGTCCCTTCATGCGAATATAATCCCATGGAAGCGGTAAAAACCAATGTTATTGGTGTACAGAATCTTATTGAAACAGCCATTGAGCATAATGTTGAGAAGGTCATAGCCATAAGCACGGATAAAGTGGTCAATCCAACTAATACAATGGGAGCTACTAAATTGCTGTCTGAAAAGTTGATTTCGGCCGCAGGTTTTTATAAAGGTAGCAAACGCACGATATTTGCATGTGTACGGTTTGGGAATGTGATGGGTTCAAGGGGATCCGTAATTCCACTGTTCAGAAATCAAATTGCAGAGGGGAAATCTGTAACGGTTACACATTCGGAAATGACTCGCTTTATGATGTCGATTCCACAGGCTGCCCAATTGGTAATTGATGCCGCAAAATACTCTCAAGGTGGAGAAGTATTTGTCCTGAAGATGCCGATCCTCAAAATTACAGACTTGGCCAAGTGCCTTATTGATTCTTATGAACAGTCTGAGGGCAGAAGTTTCTCAGGTAAAGTCATTGAGACGGGGATTCGACCTGGAGAGAAATTATATGAGGAACTTATGACACTTGAAGAATCAGAGAGGGCTCAGGAAAACGAGCAAATGTACATTATTCCGTCCGTGTTTAATACACAAGAATATGATTACACTGGATTCAAAAAAGCCATACATCAGGAATATTCTTCAAGAACAGCGAGGCAAATGCATACATCTGAAATTAGGGACCTAATTGAGGTTAACAGGTTAGGTTTCTCTAAGGTGTTGATATGAAGGAGTCAACGAAATGTTTGGCTGTGATCCCTGCTAGAGGAGGATCAAAGGGCTTGCTTCATAAAAATATAAGATTGTTGAATCTTAAACCGTTAATTAATTACACGATTGAAGCGGCTCTGAACAGTCATTATATTGATGAGGTAGTTGTCTCTACGGATAGTGAAGAAATAGCCCGTGTTGCTAAGTCGGCTGGTGCTGAAGTACCTTTTATCCGTCCCGTTGAGTTGGCAACAGACCAAGCTGCAAGCATTGATGTTCTAAAGCATGTCGTCCTATATTATGAACAGGAGAGGAACACCTCTTTTGAACATGTTATGTTGCTTCAACCAACTTCTCCATTGCGAAATGCTAATGATATTGATGAGGCTTATCAAATGTTTATAAATAATGAGGGAGATTCATTACAAAGTATTACTGTAGCTGATACTCATCCTTATTTACTAAGAGAGTGGAATTTTGGGAAGCTTGAGTCGTATTTGAAGGAACAGACCGATAATCTTAGGAGACAGGACTTGTCTGAGTTATATGTACTGAACGGTGCGATTTATATTGTTAAAAGAGATTTATTAATGATCCAGAATACGATGACCGGTTCGAATAATTACGGATATCTTATGCCACAAGAACGATCTGTTGATATAGATAACGAACTGGATTTAAAATGGGCTGAATTTCTTATACAGATCTCAAAATAGCGCGGAAAATCCTGTTGAGGGGGAAACAAGAGAAATGAGCAAGTTTCATTCGAGAATCAGCGGAGGCGCTGTTTACATTATTGCTGAAGTAGGAGTTAACCATAATGGCTCATTAGATCGAGCACTCGAATGTGTAGACGAGGCTGTTTTATGCGGAGCAGATGCAGTCAAATTTCAAACGTTTAACAGCAAGAAGCTAGTAACCAAGCATGCTCAAAAAGCAGAATATCAAACAGAAAACACTGGTGATTGCGGGAGTCAACTGGAAATGTTACAGCAGCTTGAGCTAAGTTATTCGGATTTTATAGAGATTAAGCGTTATTGCGACAAGAGAGAGATTGACTTTTTATCCACTCCTTTTGATGACGAGAGTGCCGATTTTCTCAATTCGATCCAAGTTAATGCGTTTAAAATAAGCTCTGGAGATATGAATAACATCCCTTTTCTACAAAAGATTGATCAATATGAACGTCCGATTATTCTTTCAACGGGAATGGCGGATTTGAACGAGATCAGAGAGTCGTTAGAGGTTATTACTAAAAGTGATGTTTCTTTGCTTCACTGTACTTCAAATTACCCTGCTCCTGTTGAGGACGTGAATCTCCTTGCAATCCATACTATGGCATCTGAATTCAAAAAAAATATTGGTTATTCAGATCATACAAAGGGAATCGAAGTCTCCATTGCTGCTGTAGCAGTAGGTGCCCAGATTATAGAAAAACACTTCACCCTGGATCGTTCTCTTCCCGGCCCGGATCATCAGGCGTCCCTGGAGCCAGATGAATTTGCTGCTCTTGTGAAGGCGATTCGTACAATTGAACAATCAATGGGGGATGGGGTTAAACGCTGTATGCCTTCCGAAGAAAGCACAAAGTCAGTTGCTAGAAAAAGCCTTGTTGCCGGACGAGCGATGCAAGCTGGTGAACAAATACAAGAGCAGGATGTAGTCATCAAGCGTCCTGGAACAGGGATTCCACCCAAATATTATTTCGAAGTTGTTGGCAAAATACTTTCAAGAGATGTAGAAGAGGACCAACTTTTGTCAAGGGAAGACTTTCAATGAAAAAGATAGCTGTTGTCACCGGGACTCGTGCAGATTATGGGATATACTATCCTGTTCTGAAAGCAATTGAAGAAGACAAGACGCTAGAATTGCATCTTTTTGCAACGGGAATGCACCTATCCCCTCAATTCGGTAATACCATGGAATTAATACGAAAGGATGGATTCCGAATATCTGCGCAGGTGGATTGCCTTTTGCAAGGCGCGACGCATGGGAACATGTCCCGTTCAATAGGATTAGCTATATTGGGCATGACACAGGCGCTGGAATCCCTTCAGCCTGATATAGTGGTCGTATTGGGGGATCGAGGAGAAATGCTCGCAGCAGCAGTGGTTGCCGCACATATGAATATTCCACTTGTACACCTACACGGTGGAGAAGTTACAGGAACGATAGATGAGTCTGTTCGCCATGCAATCAGTAAATTGGCTCATATTCATCTCGTGGCCACTGTACAAAGTGAAAAAAGGCTGCTTAAACTGGGTGAAGATCCATGGAGAATTCATGTCGTAGGTGCTCCAAGACTTGAGACGATAATGAATACCGTTCTCCCAGATATACAAAAAACAATGGATAAATATAGTATCCGGATTCATTCTAAAGGTTACATTCTATTCGCTTATCATTCGGTTACTACGGAGTCTGCGGATATGCAGATGATGAATAATATGTTAAATGTATTGGCAAATAGCGAATACGATATTATATGTATTATGCCTAACTCCGATGCGGGTTCGGATGCACTTATAGGGGTGTACAATCAATTCGCTAAAACAGAGGGTGTTCAATTGGTGACTAATTTTGAGCCATTTGATTATCTGGTCATGTTGAAAAATGCTGAAGTCCTAGTTGGAAATTCATCCTCAGGAGTTATTGAGGCTGCTTCCTTCCAGATTCCTGTTATTAACATCGGTACACGACAAGGTCGCAGGGAACGCTCTTCTAATGTAATAGACATCGATGAAAGTGCTGAAGAACTTCAAAGGGCATTGGAAGAAGCGACTTCTCCTCATTTCCAGAAGGTTGTGTCCTCAACTCAAAATGTTTACGCAAAGAATAATACGAGTCGTTTAATTGTTGATATTCTAAAAAAAATAAAGAATAGTGAAAAGTTGATTCAAAAAACGATAACGTATTGATCTGTGGAATTTGCGTCGGTAGCCTTGATACGAAAATGAGGGGGCTTTTGTTTGGGATATATTATCTTTGGGGCAGGTGGACACGGAAAAGTAATACTAGATAACCTGCGATCAAACGGTGATGATATTATTGGGATTATGGATGATCGATGGTCTGAAAAACTGTGGAGGGGGGTTCCGTTTCTTGGCGGTTTGGATCAACTCGACCAGATTATCAGGCAGTATCCAGATTCCTTGTATATTATAGCTATTGGTCAAAATGCTGTGAGAAAAAAAATAGCTACATTGTTTGAACAAAGAAATGTTCGTTTCGGAAAGGCGATACACGCAAGTGCCGTAGTTAGTGGTGATGCACACGTCGGAGAAGGAACCGTAATTATGGCCAACTCAGTAGTCAATGCGGATGCTTTTATAGGAAGACATGCCATTATTAATACGGCAGCGACAGTTGATCATGACTGTAGTATAAAAGATTATGTTCATCTGTCACCAGGTGTTCATTTGGCGGGAGGCGTTGAGATCGGTCCCTCCACACATGTTGGAATTGCAGCATGTTTAATTCCACAAGTTAAGGTTGGAAGAGAAGCTGTGATTGGTGGGGGGGCCTGTGTGATTCGTAATATTCCGGACTACGTTTTGGCAGTTGGCTGTCCAGCTAAAGTGATCAAACAATTCCAATTGAGTAGGGAATGAAAAAACAGATGACTGAACATAAGCGTATTTATTTAGCTTCTCCTCATATGAGCGGTTTGGAACAGAAATATGTTAATGATGCTTTTCTAACAAATTGGGTTGCCCCTCTGGGGCCGAATGTTGATGCTTTTGAGAAGGAAGTGGCCGAGTACGTTGGGAGTGCGGGGGCTGTTGCTTTAAATTCAGGGACGGCGGCAATCCATTTGGCATTGCTGATGTTGAATGTACAAGAAGGCGATATTGTATTTTGCTCTTCATTAACCTTTGTTGCCAGCGCTAACCCTATACTGTATCAAAAGGCGACACCTGTATTTATTGATTCAGAGCCTGAAAGTTTGAACATGTCTTCGTTTGCTTTGGAGCGTGCAATGAAGGAGTACGCAGATAAAGGCAAGAAACCAAAAGCAGTGATCGTTGTCAATTTGTATGGTCAAAGTGCGGACTATGATCCAATTAAGCACATTTGTGATGAATATGAAGTGCCAATCATTGAAGATGCTGCAGAATCCTTGGGAGCTACATATAAGGGGAAAATGAGTGGTACAATTGGGCGATTTGGTATCTTTTCGTTTAATGGAAACAAAATTATTACCACTTCTGGTGGTGGAATGCTGGTTTCAGAGGATCAAGCAGCATTAAATAAAGCTCGTTTTTGGGCGACACAGGCCAGAGATCAAGCTAAGCACTATCAGCACAGTGAGATCGGCTACAATTATCGGCTGAGCAATGTGCTTGCAGGTATTGGGCGAGGGCAGATGGAGGTTCTCGAAGAACGTATTGCACGCAAACGAGAGATCCGTCAGCATTATGCAGACGAGCTGGCAACAATCACTGGTGTGACCATTCTAGGGGAGCAGACCTATGGGCGATCGACCCATTGGCTGACTACGATGCTTCTTGATCCACAGCTGACCGGAGTCAGACCCGAACAGGCCATTAATGTTTTGGATTCCAACAATATTGAATCTCGCCCGATATGGAAACCAATGCATATTCAGCCCATTTTTAAAAATAATGATTACTACTCCCACTTTGAAGGGATGGATGTCGCAGCTACCGTCTTTGAACAGGGGATCTGCCTTCCGTCGGATACGAACATGACGGATGCTGAATTAGAAAAGGTTATTGCATTGTTGCGGCATAGCATAAGCTGAAATGGAAAGATATCAACTTGAAATTTAAGTTGAAATAAATAGGTAGACGGGTGAATAAAGATGAGGACGGATTGTAATATGAAGTGCGACACCTACTGGAAATAAATAAAAAAGGGCCCATGGCCGAATTCGTGTAGAATGAAAGTTCTCACACAACCATTCACACAAGGAGAATCCACCATGAGCTACACACATCTTAGCATAATCGAACGCAGCAAGCTAGAAATCCTCCATCAGCAAGGCAAAAGTTCACGAGCGATTGCCAAGGAGTTGGGTCGGCATCCTTCAACTATTAGCGGTGAGTTGGGACGCACGGCTTCATCGCAACCTTATCAGGCTGACATTGCCCAGAGTGCTTATCAGGAACGCCGCAAGGCTTCGGTCTCTCCCGGTAAATGGTCAGACGTCTGAGCTTCCTTTGCGGAAAAATTGGGGGCAACATGGCCTCCAGAACAAATCACGGAATGGTTCCGCGCCGATGGCCTGCCTGCGGTCTCCTTTAAAACCATCTATCGCTGGATCTACACAGGACGTCTGGTTCAAGGGTACATTACAAGTCTTACGTCACAAAGGGAAGCGTCAGAAACCCGCAGAAAATCGCGGTAAATTCGCCATTGGCAGAACCATTTCAGATCGTCCGAAAGAAAGAAGTCCGTTCCCGTGAAACCTTTGGGCACTGGGAACTGGATACCGTCGTATCGGGCCGTGGGAAAAGTAAAGGTTGCGTAGCCACACTCATTGAACGTAAAACGCGTCTATATACCGCTATTCTCATGCCTGATCGTACGGCATTGTCCATGGAGATCGCGCTTGGTGTAGTCATCTCACAGTACCCCAAAGGGGCCTTCCTCACCGCAACCGCTGACCGTGGGAAGGAGTTTGCTTGCTACGCCAATCTGGAAACGACCCACGGCCTCCATGTTTATTTTGCTGACCCGTATTCATCTTGGCAACGCGGTTCCAACGAAAATGGGAATGGATTACTTCGAGAGTTTCACCCCAAGGGCACCGATTTCGCTCAAGTGGAGGATGAAGATCTAGCCCACTCCCTGGATTTAATCAATCACAGACCAAGAAAATGCTTAGGTTGGAAGACTGCTCACGAATCTTTCATAGAGGAACTGTCGCACTTGACTTGACAATCCGTCTAATTGAAAAATACATATTGGCTTTATATTCCCAGAGCAAGGGGGCAGTTCTCAAACAGCTCAAATACTAATCATTCTAGGCTCCATTGGCAAATCAAGAACAATCGGGGGTTCGAAGGTTCCTGATTCCAAGGGAGATTAACGCTGTTTAAATAACCTAGCTCTACAAAATCCCCCACGATTCCTCAAAACCTTCAATTAATCTACAAAAAATTCCAAGAAAACATTTACGTTTCCAATTGACAATGGATAACTTTGGATGGTATTATCTGAATTGTGGGCAGAGGTTAAGGCCGAAAGCTTCACTTCATTTGATGACGAAGGGAATGTTAGTGCATGCAAGGTAAAGTAAAATGGTTCAACGCAGAAAAAGGTTACGGTTTCATTGAGACTGAAGACGGCGGCGACGTATTCGTACATTTCTCCGCAATTCAATCCGAAGGATTCAAAACTTTGGAAGAAGGTCAATCCGTAGAATTCGACATCGTCGAAGGCGCGCGTGGACCGCAAGCAGCTAACGTAATCAAATTATAATCATCCGGACAATCCGACCTACATATATGGTTAGATGGTTACCAAATTGAATTATCGCTAGCATCAGACTCCGGTAAGTCCCGGGGTCTTTTTTTGTTCTAATAGATTACAGATTTGAGGATCATTCAGACGACATTATTCTAGAGAATTTAATAGATTCTAGAGATAGATTGCAGTTCATTTTACATATTAGATTGAGCTAGCTCAAAATGGGTTAATTACATCATCAAGTGCCTAATAAGACATAGCATGTAAATTTGCGATTATGGCTGAATATGATGAAATATCGCGAAATATGGCGTCATGCCTACGTTGGCAGATGTGGCTAGAACAGATGTCATTATTCGGTCACCGGTAGTTTTTACATCGCGCTTACATTCGTGTTATAATGAAGTGGCAAAGGAAAAAGGAGGAGTGCCCTATGAATTTAAGTATTCGAGGTCAACAAATCGAGGTTACTGATGCTTTGAAGGATTATGTCGACAAAAAGTTGAGTAGACTCGAGAAGTATTTCGATGCACCCCTTAACTCTGACGGTGCTGTTACATTGAGCACGACGAGAGGTTTGCATACGGTAGAGGTGACGATCCCTTTGAAAGGCATTGTGCTCCGCGCTGAGGATGAGAGCGACGATATGTACGCATCCATTGACTCCGTGGTAGACAAGCTGGAACGTCAGATCCGCAAACATAAAACCAAAATTAACCGTAAGTTCCGCCAGGAAGGTAGCCTGAAAACACTCTTCGTTGAAGATCCAACAGGTACTGTAGCTACAGCTGAACTTGATGTGGACACGGATGAAGATGATCTGGAAGTCGTACGGACGAAACGCTTTATGTTGAAACCAATGGACGTGGAAGAGGCCATCCTCCAAATGAACATGGTTGGTCACAATTTCTTCGTATTCTCCAACATTGACAGTGAAGAAGTTAGCGTTGTTTACAAACGGAACGATGGTAAGTACGGATTGATCGAACAAGGTTAATCTTAACGTACAGGATCATCGGATCGAACTTGCATATGAATATCTAATAATAATGAACACAGGGACTGTAGTTTCCTGGATTAGATTTAACAAGAGCTTCCATCCCTTAGGGGATGGGGCTCTTTTGTGCGTAGAGGAGCTGGGAAATAACCTTTGGAAATAAAATGGTGAAACTATTCCCTATGCTGCTGCGTCTAATAGATAGTAAGAAGAAGCACAAACTGTACAAGTTTACTGCCAGATTCAGATGGTTACGAAAATATTCGTACACATGCATTCGAGAATTGTATATTGAATTTCTATCCAAATCTACCAACAAAATTCGTTGACAGGGCCGTCTATCCTGCAAAACGAAACATGACAATCGGACGCTTCCGCTAACGACTATGATTTTTTGCACTTAAACTCGATTTGATATGTCTCAGAAGTTCGAAGAAGTGTGCCGTGGCGTGTTGCGGCGGCCCTTACAAACTGTTACAATTTATGCAAAGAGAATCATTGTCCTGATGGAGAATTGTCAACGAATGATCGCTAATCATATTCAATGACAGGCACAGCACCATGAACATGATTCGCAAGGCTCAGGCTTCGGCTAGTTTTTAATAACCGAAACCGTTTGAATACCGAATCAGCTTCATGAGGAACCCTTGGCAAGCCTGGAGTTGATTCATCCTATATTACTTATTAGCATATGATTTGAATTTGATTTTTACACGGATGACGAAGAGGGCAGAAATGACCTGTAGAAGCGAAGCGTTCGCCTGAAAGCTTTCTGAAAGAAAGCTACATCGGAAGCGTACGCTTTATCACCGGATTTCCACCTCTGAGAAGAGTTAAAAAGAAATCAGGGGATAACAGCGATCGAAAGGACATTCTGGCAGCTGAATTGATAAAGTGTAACCTTCATTAAGCTCAAATTATATTGTTTGTCACCCCGAGGCAAGTGGATGCAACATCCATCCGATGGTGTCGCGTGGCGGCAACAGGGGGTCTATTCTGTTTTGCACGAAAGGGGTATACCATGCTAGGACTTGTCAAAAAGATCTTCGGCGACATGAACGAACGTGATGTTAAACGTCTGATGAAGACGGTCGATGTGATCAATAAACTGGAACCACAATTTCAGGCGTTGTCTGATGAACAACTGAAAGGTAAAACGGACGAATACCGTGCTCGTATTGAAAAGGGAGAAACGACAGATGAACTTCTTCCAGAGGCATTTGCTACCGTACGTGAGGCTTCACGCCGTGTACTGGGCAAACGTCACTACGATGTACAGATGCTGGGCGGTATCGCTCTGCATGAAGGCCGTATTTCCGAGATGAAAACGGGTGAAGGTAAAACACTGGTAGGGACACTTCCGGTATATCTGAACGCATTGATGTCCAAAGGTGTACACGTGGTTACGGTCAATGACTATTTGGCACAGCGGGATAGCCAGGAAATGGGACAAATCTACGAATTCATGGGCATGACGGTAGGGGTTAACCTGAGTGGTATGGACCATGCTTTGAAACAACATGCTTATGCATGTGATATTACGTACGGAACGAACAACGAATTTGGTTTTGACTATCTGCGTGACAACATGGTGCTGTACAAAGAGCAAATGGTACAACGTCCATTGTTCTTCTGTATCATTGATGAAGTAGACTCCATCCTGGTCGATGAGGCGCGTACGCCACTCATTATCTCCGGACAAGCTCAGAAGTCGACGGACATGTACTATGCAGCAGATCGTTTTGTGAAGCGTCTGGTTCCGGAAGAAGACTTTACGGTAGACATCAAGGTGAAATCCGTAGCGTTGACTGAGGCCGGCGTGGCAAAAGCAGAGAAAGCATTCGGTATCGAGAACTTATATGATCATGCGAACGTAACTCTCAACCATCACATTGTACAGGGCTTGAAAGCGAACGTAATCATGCGTCGTGACGTGGATTATGTGGTGAGTGATGAGGAAGTCATGATCGTCGATGAATTCACAGGTCGTCTGATGTCTGGACGTCGTTACAGTGATGGATTGCACCAAGCGATTGAAGCCAAAGAGGGCATTGAAGTACAGAACGAGAGCATGACACTTGCTACAATTACATTCCAGAACTATTTCCGGATGTATCGTAAACTGGCTGGTATGACGGGTACAGCGAAAACCGAGGAAGAAGAGTTCAAAAAAATCTACGGTCTCGAAGTACTGCAAATTCCAACCAACCGTCCGAACAAACGCGATGACATGGCAGATGTCGTGTACAAGAGCATCGATGGCAAGTTCAATGCGGTTGTAGAAGAGATTGTGGCACGCCACAGTAAGAACCAGCCGGTTCTGGTAGGTACAGTATCCATCGAGAACTCGGAGCGCCTGTCTGACATGCTCAAGCGCCGTGGTGTAAAACACCAGGTACTGAACGCCAAGTACCACGCTGAAGAAGCAGAGATCATCACAGGAGCTGGACAAGCGGGTGCAGTAACGATTGCAACCAACATGGCTGGACGGGGTACGGATATTATCTTGGGTGAAGGTGTAGCCGAAGTAGGCGGCCTTCATATTATCGGTACAGAGCGTCACGAATCACGCCGGATTGATAATCAGCTGCGTGGTCGTGCGGGACGTCAAGGTGACCCGGGTTCAACACAATTCTATCTGTCTCTCGGCGATGAATTGATGAGACGTTTCGGTGCAGACAATGTACTGAACATGATGGAGCGCCTTGGTTTTGAAGAAGACCAACCGATCGAGAGCCGGATGATTACCCGTGCAGTAGAATCAGCGCAGAAGCGTGTTGAAGGTAACAACTTTGACGTGCGTAAAGTCGTTCTCCAATATGATGATGTAATGAACCAGCAACGTGAAATTATATATAAACAGCGCCGTGAGGTACTGGAATCCGAGAATATCAAACAGATCGTTATGGATATGATCAAGCCATCCATTGAACGTATCGTTGAAGCACACTGCAGTGACGATATTCCGGAGAACTGGGAGCTGCAGGAAGTTGCCGACTACATGAACAGCAAATTGCTGGATGATGGTTCGATAACCAAAGATGATCTGTGGGGTAAGGAAGCAGAAGAGATTATCGAGTACCTGTTTGAGAAAGTTCAGAACAAGTACAATGCACGTGAAGAGCGAATTGGCGAAGAGATGGTTCGTGAGTTCGAGAAAGTGGTTGTGCTTCGTGCAGTAGACAGCAAGTGGATGGATCATATTGATGCAATGGATCAATTGCGTCAAGGTATCCACCTTCGTGCCTACGGAGGTACAGATCCACTGCGTGAGTACCAGTTCGAAGGCTTCGAGATGTTCCATCAAATGATCGCTTCGATTCAAGAAGAAGTAGCGACTTATGTGATGAGAGCGCAGATCGAGAGCAATCAGGAGCGTCAAGCGGTTGTTGAGGAAAGTCAGATCTCGACAAGCGGTGAGCCTGCTGAGAAACGTCCAGTGAAGGTTTCTGACCAAATCGGACGTAACGATCCATGCCCATGCGGTAGTGGTAAGAAGTTCAAACACTGCCACGGTCAAGAGTAGTTAAAGGTTTTTCTATACACGGGTGACATGAACGGCTCCTCGCAGCCGGGTATTCCATAGGATGAAGTGAAGGATGCAAAACCGGTTAATGGTGCATAGTTATAATAATATGACCATGATCACGTGGAAGAGATATACTGATACAACAGTAGTCTCAACACCAAGGTGACGCATCGGATACTTGATCTGGAGGAATGCCCTGGATGCGGGGAGCTTATCTTAATGAAAAGAGGAATTGCACATGATCGATCCAAACGTGAAGCATGACCTGCGTGAAATAGGCAAGAAACTAACAAACCTTAGGGGGTCTCTTTGACTTAGATCTGAAGCAAGAGATGATCGGCAACTTCGAAGTGAAGATGTCTGCCCCCGATTTCTGGGACGATAGTGACAAGGCGCAATCCGTAATCGCTGAGCTAAATGCGGTGAAGGGATCTGTGGATCAATACACCAAACTTCAGCAGGACTACGATGATGCGGTAATGATGATAGAACTGGCGGATGAAGAAGGCGACGAAGGCCTCGCTACCGAGATCGGTAACAGTATTACAGCGATCGTGAATAAGGTTGCAGAGTTCGAACTTCAGCTTCTGCTGAATCAACCATACGACAAGATGAATGCGATTCTGGAGCTTCACCCGGGTGCGGGTGGTACCGAGTCCCAGGATTGGGGACAGATGCTGCTCCGGATGTACACACGTTGGTCCGAGAAGCGTGGCTTCAAGGTTGAGGTATTGGATTATCTGCCAGGTGATGAGGCTGGGATCAAGAGTGTTACGTTGTCGATCAAGGGACATAACGCTTACGGTTATCTGAAAGCCGAGAAGGGTGTACACCGACTAGTGCGGATCTCTCCTTTTGACTCATCGGGCCGTAGACATACGTCCTTCGTATCCTGTGATGTGGTACCGGAGATTGATGATACGATTGAATTGGACATCCGCACAGAGGATCTCAAGATCGATACGTACCGGGCAAGTGGCGCGGGTGGACAGCATATCAATACCACCGACTCTGCCGTACGGATTACTCACCTTCCGACAGGTGTGGTTGTAACGTGTCAGAATGAACGTTCACAGATCAAGAACCGTGAGCGAGCGATGACGATGCTCCGTTCGAAATTGTATGAGCGTAAAATTGAAGAGCAAAAACAACAGCTGGATGAAATCCGAGGAGATCAATCGGATATTTCATGGGGTAGCCAGATTCGCTCCTATGTGTTCCATCCCTATAGTATGGTAAAGGATCACCGTACAAGTGTAGAGACTGGAAACACAGGAGCAGTAATGGACGGCGACCTCGATGCATTCATCGATGGTTATTTGCGTAGCCAGATTAAAGTAGAAACGGATTAATATAAGTTCCTGTATGGACCCATACGTGTAGGCGTATGCTGGTGTGTACAGGAGCTTTTTTTGAGTTTACAGACAAAAGGAGAGCACGATGACATGCAACAACGATCACAACTTCACAATAACCGCAAAAAGAGGATAACTACCCTCATTCCACTCAATGGCCCATGGAGGAACGTGGTGGATACGGTGTCTATCATTGTAGGCTCGTTTTTAATCGCAGTGGCCTTTAATTTATTTTTATTACCGAATCAGATCGCTTCAGGTGGGGTGTCCGGGTTATCGATCCTGGGCAAAGAGTGGCTCAATCTGGAGCCGGCATACACCCAGTGGGCGATTAACATCCCACTTCTGATCGCGGGTTTCCTGCTCATTGGGAAGCAGTACGGTGTTCGCTCAGTACTGGGCAGTATTGTCCTGCCACTGTTAGTCTATCTCACGAAGGATTGGGCCATTCCAACAACGAATCCGCTTCTTGGTTCACTGTATGGCGGAATTGGCGTTGGTCTGGGAATCGGAATTGTATACCGGGGTAGAGGATCAACAGGGGGCATGAGTATTCTTGCCAGAATCGTGCAGAAGTACAGTGGACTGAGTTACTCTCTATGTGTCGTCATTATGGATGCCACGGTTATTATTATGGCTGCATTTGTTTTGTCATTGGAGCAGTCTCTCTATGCGCTGATTGGGTTGTATGTTACTGGTAAAGTGATCGATGCCGTTGAGATGGGGCTGGGCTTCTCCAAGGTGGCTTATATTATCTCCAACCAGACGGAAGCGATTAGCAAAGTGATTCTGGATGATCTGGATCGCGGATTAACGAAGCTGGAAGCCAAAGGCGGTTACACCGACGATCAACGAACGGTACTGATGGTCGTGGTTGGGCAAAATGAGGTGCCTAGACTCAAAGCGTTGATCCGGTCCGTGGACCCGGGCGCTTTTGTCATTATCAGTAACGCGCACGAAGTGCTCGGCGAAGGTTTTAAGCGGGGAGAACATGTGTGAACAGAGTCTAAAATATGGCGAGTGAGCCATACAAGTTTAATAAAAATGACTTCATCAAAAAAAAAAGCAGGCACACTCTTCTCCGAAATGGCGGAGAGGATGTACCTGTTTTTCTACTATTATTAACTGCTACAAAATCGGAGATAACAGACGGGAAATCGCTTCTTTGAAGCGGATAATTAGACTGCGTTTTTTGTATTCCTCCAGCGTCATCTCCCGCGATACATGCAGGTCATGCTCAAAGGTATGTACAAGTGCTGTCGCAATCGTCTCATCGTACATAAAAGCATTAACCTCAAAGTTCAACCGGAAACTGCGGTAGTCAATATTGGCGGTTCCCACGGATGCAACCAAGCTGTCAATGATAAGTGTTTTGGCATGAATGAAGCCATTATCATATATAAATACTTTGGCGCCAACCTTCAACAACTCACCAATGTAAGATAATGTAGCCCAATATACAAAGGCGTGGTCGGGTTTATTTGGAATCATGATGCGAACATCAATGCCGGACAGACACGCGAGACGAATAGCTTCGAATACACTGGCATCCGGGATAAAATAAGGCGTTTGAATCAGAATCGATTGTTTGGCCCCGTTAATCATCTTGAGATAACTGTTCTTGATATGCTCGGTCTCTGCATCCGGCCCACTGGAGACAATCTGCATGGCAATCTTTCCTGTACCCTCGATATGAGGGAAATGCGCGGGAACATAAGGTGTGTCGTGTTGCTTGGACGCTTCATTCCAATCCAGGAGGAAACGGGTCTGCAGTGCGTGAACGGCATTCCCTTGAATACGCAGGTGTGTGTCACGCCAGTAACCGAATTTCGAGTTTAAGCCAAGATACTCATCTCCAACATTAAACCCGCCCGTGTAGCCAAGGTTACCATCGATGATGACAATCTTCCGGTGGTTCCGGTAGTTCATACGCAAGTTGATCAGACTGAATTTGGATGGGAAAAAGACTTCAACCAAACCGCCTGCTTCACGCAATTCTTTGAAAAAGCGTTTCGATACCCGCCGTGATCCGAGCGCGTCATACAGTAATCGGACTTTGATGCCTTCCCGCGCTTTGCGGATGAGTGCATCCCGAATTCTTTTACCCAGACGGTCGCCTCTATAAATGTAATATTGCACGTGCACGTGATCTTTGGCCGCTTCGATGTCATCCAATAGCCGCTGGAACTTGTCTGTTCCGTCCGTAATGATCTCAACCGCATTATCCTCTGTCAACAGAGCACCGTTCTGCTTCAGGTTCATATAGATCATGTCCTGGCTACTCTCGGTTGCTTGGTTGCGGAAGGGGGTACGGTTATCGTGCAACTGCGTGAGTTGGGCTTCAATACGTTCCTCTAGCCCGAGCTTTTTACGTTCTTTCCATTGGAAAAGCCGGTATCGGGTTAGGTTCTGACCGGTTAAAAGATAAAGTACAAACCCAAACACCGGAATAAAGTTCAAGACGAGCAGCCAAGCCCAGGAAGCGCTGGCATCCTTCCGTTCGAAGAAAACGACTGCTGCCGCAAAAATAATATTCAGGCCCAGGAGCACAATAAGTAAAATGGATTCGATATGCACTATAGTCCCCCACGTCTCATAATGACCATCATGAATCTATTCATATGTCCTTGACTAGCAGGTTAGTTATGAATGAGACCCTGATTGTAATGTTTCCTACTAATACGTATTTTAACAGAAGTATACCTATCCGTCCCGGATGTTAAAAAAAGATATGTTCGGATTGGATGGAAATCCATGTGAAATTGATGATAGAGTGTTGTATTTATATAACCAGAGTCGTATAATAATACACAAATATGCATATAAGCGACGGAATTGCTGTGTTCAAGCCTCATTCAGGCAAGGGCATAGCACAAGTAGCGCATACATCGAGATTGGGGGAGCGAGAGTGAATAACAAATTAAAAGTAGCAATCGTCGGTTCCACCGGCTACGGCGGGGTGGAGCTGATTCGTTTTTTCCAGAACCATCCGCAGGTTGAAATCACATCAGTGATCTCATCATCGAGCAGTGGTGAGTCCATCGCAGATGGGTTTCCGCATTTGACGGACGTGATTCACAGGCCACTCGACGGCGTCGATCCGGCTGAAATTGCGAGTCGTGCGGATCTGGTATTCACAGCGACCCCGTCCGGCGTAAGTGCAAAGCTCGTACCAAGCCTGCTGGCAGCAGGGCTTAAGGTCATTGATTTGTCTGGCGATTTCAGACTCAAGGATGGAACGGTGTACGAAGAGTGGTACAAACATTCGGCGCCTCCAGCTGCTTTGCTGGAACAAGCGGTGTACGGCATGGCTGAGGTGTACGGTGAAAAGGTGAAGGGACAGAATTTCATATCGAACCCAGGCTGTTATCCAACGGCTACACTTCTTGGACTGATCCCTGCAGTAGAGGCAGGCTGGATTGATCCTTCTACTATTATTATTGATGCCAAATCAGGCGTATCCGGAGCGGGACGCGGAACAAGTCTGACAAACCATTATGCAGAGATGAATGAGAATTTCAAAGCTTATAAACTGAACAAACACCAACATATTCCCGAGATCGAACAAGTGCTTGGTGATATAACAGGAACGCCTGTTACGGTTACATTTACAACACATCTGGTGCCAATGACACGTGGAATCATGAGTACGATGTATGCAAACCTCGTTGGGGAACACATTGACCGGGAGATCGTGGATTTGTACCGCAAATATTATGAAAACAAACCTTTCGTACGTGTACGTGAACCGGGCATCTGGCCTTCTACCAAGGAAGTGTACGGATCCAACTATTGTGATATCGGATTTGCGGTAGATCCTCGCACAGGGCGTTTGACGATTATTTCGGTCATTGACAACCTGGTGAAGGGTGCTTCCGGGCAAGCGATTCAAAATATGAACCTGATGATGGGATGGGAGGAGAACCTCGGGCTGAACATGACACCGGTATATCCATAAGGATTGGAATTCAGGAGGAGTACTGGAACATTCGATGTAAAGTGCTTTCTCGGAGTCAACTTAGGGAGATCGGATCAGGTTAGGCAGGCGGATCATCGGCATATAGCTGAACGCATACGGGGGATATGATATGGGAACAAATGTGGAGCAACAGAGTTTTACCGTGGTTGAGAACGGAACAATTGTAACCCCTGGGGGATTCACTGCTGGTGGACTTCACTGCGGATTGAAAAAGACATCTCGCAATGACATCGGAGCGATCCGCTGTGATGTACCAGCTACAGCTGCTGCTGTATACACGACGAACGTGTTTCAAGCTGCACCACTCAAAGTAACGCGCGAAAGCTTAAGCAATGGACGCCTTCAAGCTGTTATCGTTAACAGTGGTAATGCCAATGCATGTACAGGGCAACAAGGGGAAGAAGATGCTTATGCGATGCGTTCCGCCGCTGCGCGTGAGTTGGGTGTGGCAGAAGAGGACGTGGCTGTGGCATCTACAGGTGTCATTGGGGAATTGCTCAAAATGGATGCTGTGCATTCAGGCATTACTGGTCTTCCAGCGCATATGGGCAAGGAGTCTAATGAGGCGGAACAATTTTCACAAGCGATTCTGACAACGGATTTGGTGAAAAAGGAAGCCTGCGTCTCCGTTCTGGTTAACGGCAAGACGGTTACGATTGCGGGAGCCGCCAAAGGCTCGGGTATGATTCATCCGAATATGGCGACAATGCTCGCGTTCATGACCTCTGACGCGGTCATTGGTGCAGAAGCGTTGCAGCGCCTGTTGCGCCAGGCAACGAATCATACATTCAACATGATTACAGTCGATGGGGATACGAGTACAAACGACATGCTGGTAGCCATGTCCAGTGGATATGCAGGCAATGAAGAGCTGACGATGGAGCACCCGGATTGGGAAGCTTTTGCAGCCGGCTTCACCTATGTATGCCAAGTGCTGGCCAAAGCCATTGCTCGTGATGGCGAAGGAGCAACCAAACTGGTCGAGGTAGAAGTTACAGGTGCGGTAAGTGATGAATCCGCGCAAGCAATCGCCAAAACCGTCATCGGGTCCAGTCTGGTGAAATCCGCCATGTTCGGCGCTGACGCCAACTGGGGACGGATTATTGCAGCCGTAGGACGTGCAGGACAGCCAGTGAACCCGGATACGGTGGATATTCGTTTGGGAGATATCTCGGTACTCGCCCAGTCCCGTCCAGTCGTGTTTGACGAAGAAGCGGCATTGGCCTATTTGCAGACCGATACAGTTCGCATCGTGGTGGATCTGCATCACGGCGAAGGAACAGCAACAGCTTGGGGCTGTGACCTGACGTATGACTACGTCCGAATTAACGCGGCATACCGCACGTAATAATTTGTGGTTAGTTTTATTAATCTAGCAGCTTCATGATTGAAAGCTGCTTTGTAATAACATTTAGAACATCTATAAGGATTAAACTTTACGAGTCTGAACATGACGGGGATAGTGAAAAAGTCGGAATCGATTCTGTAGAAGCGAAGCGTGCGCCTAAAAGCTTTCTGAAAGAAAGCTGCGTCGGAAGCATAAGCTGTCTCCGGGTTTCCCCTTTAAAAAAGGGAATCAAAAAACCTGGAGACAACAGCGATCAAAAGAACGATCCGAATTTGTAACGGCTAAACCTGTCTAACATGGATTTATTAAGTGTTAAGCCTTTTAGAATATTTGAACGAAAGGAGTTGCCCTCATGAATTCAACAATGCCAAACGAGAGTACCGCAACGGAAGCGAGCACAGAGAAGCAGATGTTTGTCATGAAATGTGGAGGCAGCACGTTGGCAGCATTGCCCGAGTCTTTCTTTGCGGATCTGCGTGATTTGCAGTCTCAGGGTACGCAGCCAGTCATCGTACATGGTGGAGGTCCTGCGATCTCGGATAACCTGGCGAAGCTCGGTATCGAAACCGAATTCGTTAACGGCCTACGCAAAACGACTGAACCTGTGCTGGACGTAGTGGAGATGGTGCTCGCTGGAAGTATCAACAAACAGATCGTACGCCTGATTCAACGTGTGGGCGGTCATGCACTAGGCTTATCCGGCGTGGACGGTGGTCTGATTCAGGCTAAACCTGTTACAAACCACGCAGAGATCGGTTGGGTAGGCGATGTCACAAGCGTGAATGCAGAAATTATCCAAGGGATTGTAAATATGGGTTACATGCCGGTTATTGCGCCAGTTGGTGTAGATGCAACCGGACAACGCTACAACATTAACGCAGATACAGCTGCAGGTGCAGTGGCGTCTCATCTAGGCGTAAGTCGGATGATCGTCGTGACCGATGTTCCTGGCATCATGAAGAACGTAGCCGGGGAGAAAAAAGTACTACCACTCGTATCTGTACAGGAGATTGAGGACATGATCCAGACCGGAGAAATCTATGGCGGCATGATTCCCAAAGTGCGTGCAGCAATCGCATGTATCCATGGTCAAGTACGTGAGGTCGTCATCGTAGACGGCAGCGAACCTCAAATCCTGAGCCGTGTACTCGGCGGAGAAATCATCGGAACAAGAATTATCCGTATGCAATAATTTTCTCCGTGCGCTAGGGTGTTCATGTTCTGATAGTAAATAAAAAAATGTGCACGGCTTTTTTATTTAAGAAATCTAATATTACACACACAATAACGTAGGGTGCAGAACCAATCTGAAGAATAAAAATGCATAACGGAGAGGACAGAAATAACCTGAAGAAGCGGAGCGTGCGCCTTTATCCCCGGATTTTCCCCTTTAAGGGACAATCAAAAAAATCCGGGGATAACAGCGATCGGAAGGTTGTTCTGTCATCGAAGTGGAGTATGCAGGCGTTCAAAAGATGATTCTGCAATCGGAGTGGTCTAGTGTAAATCAGGGCTCTTATATGATTGCCGTTGCACCAAACAATAGGAGTGATATGGTGATGGCAAAAGGCAACGAACAGCCAGGTTCTGGCACAGCGGTAGCGGGCGCAACAGCAACAGGTGCAGCGGCACAGACGGAAAGCTCGCTTTTCCAAACGTATGCGCGTTATCCAATCAGTCTGGTCAAAGGTAAAGGCAGCTGGTTATGGGATGAGCAAGGCAACCGTTATCTCGATTTCATGTGCGGACTCGCTGTAACTAGCCTGGGCCATGCACCGGAGAAAGTCGGAGCCAAGCTGAAAGCTCAGATTGATGAGCTGTGGCATGTGTCCAACCTGTTCCAGATTCCAGGCCAGGAGAAGGCAGCAGCATTGCTGACAGCCAATACGTGCGCTGATGCAGTGTTCTTCTGTAACAGTGGTGCCGAAGCGAACGAAGCAGCCATTAAGGTGGCACGTCGTTATCACCAGAAGGTGAAAGGCACAGATCGCTATGAAGTGATCACATTTGCCCAGTCCTTTCATGGGCGGACACTCGCTACACTGACAGCAACCGGACAGGATAAGGTGAAAGAAGGATTTTTGCCATTACCAGCTGGCTTTGTAACCGTACCTTTGCATGATATCCCTGCATTGGAGTCGGCAATCGGGCCCAACACAGCAGCTATTATGCTGGAGATGGTTCAGGCCGAGGGTGGTGTATATCCCGTTGAACCAGATTTCGTCAAGCATTTACGGAAACTGTGTGACGAACATGGGTTGCTGTTGATTGTCGATGAAGTACAAACAGGAATGGGACGTACAGGTAAACTGTTTGCACACGAACATTATGGCATTGAGCCAGACGTGTTCACCGTTGCCAAAGGTATCGGTAGTGGTTTCCCTGTAGGCGCGATGCTAGGTAAAGGCTTCTTGCGGGATGCCTTCACGCCAGGCAGCCATGCGACGACATTTGGCGGGACACCACTTGCTTCATCCGTTGTGATTGCAACAATCGAGACGATGCTGGAAGATCGTTTGCCAGAGCGTGCAGCGGAGATGGGTGAATACCTGATGAGCTCCCTGCGGGATCGTTTGGCCGGCAATTCCTTTGTGAAGGAAGTTCGTGGTATGGGATTGTTGGTCGGCATCGAATGTGCTGAGCCGGTAGGTGATATTGTGCTTGCTGGGCAAAAACGCGGGATCTTGTTCGTCTCTGCAGGACCAAATGTAATTCGTTTGCTTCCGAACCTGTATGTGAGCAAAGAAGAGATCGACGAGGCGGTATCCCTGGTAGCCACATTGATCGAAGAGCACGTAGCTGCGAAAGCCTAATATAAAAATGAGAACCTTTCTGTCTCGGGGCCATTACCGGCCTCGAAGCAGAACGATGATGAATCCCTGTAGCCGCGCGGTGAACTTGCAGAAGGTGGAAATGAATAAACTTGAGAAGCACCAAGGCAAAGTGTCAACGTTGCTCTCTCTTCTGCCCATGCGGGTGCAGGGAACCGGAAATAAGGAGGACATTATAGATGACAGCACAACAGACGGAAAAGATTCAGAAGATTGATCTGAGAGGCCGGGATTTTATCGAATTCACGGACTACACGGCCGAGGAGATTCGTTATCTGCTTGATCTCGCGATTGAGATTAAAGGCAAGCAAAAAAGCGGTGTACCTTTTCAACCGTTGAAAGGTAAAACGATCGGCCTTATTTTTGAAAAATCATCCACACGTACGCGTGTATCCTTTGAAGTGGGCATGTTCCAATTGGGCGGACACGCACTCTTCCTGAGCAAAAATGATATCCAGCTGGGTCGCGGGGAAACAACACATGATACAGCCAAAGTATTGTCCCGTTACCTGGACGGCATCATGATTCGTACCTTTGGACACCATAATGTAACTGAACTGGCAGAGCATGCTGATGTTCCAGTCATTAACGGTCTGAGCGATGCAGCGCATCCTTGTCAGGTACTGGCCGACTTCCAAACGGTGCTGGAGCACAAAGGCAAGCTCGCAGGTCTGAAAATGGCTTACATCGGAGATGGCAACAACATGGCACACTCCCTGATGCTCGGAGCAGCGAAGATGGGTATGCATGTTGCTGTAGCAACGCCAGAAGGTTATGAGCCGGATAGTGCAGTTGTGGAGCAGGCACGCATCATTGCAAAGGAGAGCGGGTCTGAAGTGACTGTAACCTACAGTGCACAAGAAGCAGCCAAAGATGCAGATATCGTGTACACGGATGTATGGGCAAGCATGGGCTTTGAAGAAGAGCAGAAGATTCGGGAGCAGGCATTTGCGGCATATCAAGTGGACGAGGAACTGATGAAAGGCGCGAAGCCGGACTACATGTTCTTGCACTGTCTGCCAGCACACCGCGGCGAAGAAGTGAGTGCCGGTGTAATTGACGGACCGAACTCCCTGATCTTTGATCAGGCGGAGAATCGCTTGCATGCACAGAAAGCATTAATGGCTGCATTAATGAGCGAATAGATGCTGTTTGCCTTTATGGGTTGATTTTAGGCGCAGATTTCGCGATGATAGATAAAAGTTTATAGCAACTGATCTTGGGGAGGACCACCACACATGGCTAAAGAAAAAATTGTACTCGCGTATTCAGGCGGGTTGGACACATCTGTAATTTTGAAATGGTTGAAAGAAACGTACGATGCTGAAATTATCGCATTCACAGCGGATATCGGGCAAAAGGATGAATTGGACGGCTTGGAGGAAAAAGCACTGGCAACAGGCGCTTCCAAAGTATATATCGACGATCTGCGCGATGAGTTCGCAAAAGATTTCATCTATCCGATGTTCCAGGCGGGTGCCCTCTATGAAGGACAATACCTGCTTGGTACAAGTATCGCTCGTCCACTGATTGCTAAACGTATGGTGGATATCGCTCGTGCAGAAGGCGCTACAGCCATCGCTCACGGCGCTACAGGTAAAGGAAATGACCAAGTTCGCTTTGAGTTGAACGCGGCCGCGCTGACACCAGACATTAACGTAATTGCACCTTGGCGTCTGGAAGAATTCCGTAACCAGTTCCCGGGACGTGCCGAGATGATTGCTTACGCTGAAAAACATGGCATTCCGGTAACCGCATCTGCGGCTAAACCGTACTCGACAGACCGTAACCTGCTGCATATCAGCTATGAGAGCGGTGTGCTTGAAGATCCTTGGTTCGATCCAAGCGCAGATGAGAACAAAGACATGTTCCTCCTGAGTAGTGCGCCTGAAGATGCACCGGATCAAGCAGAATATGTTGAACTGGAGTTCGAACAAGGCGACTGTGTTGCACTGAACGGTGAGCGCTTGAGCCCGCTACAAGTGATGGAGCAACTGAACGAACTGGGTGGCAAACATGGTATTGGCCGTGTAGATATGGTTGAGAACCGTTTTGTTGGTATGAAGAGCCGTGGCGTGTACGAAACACCGGGTGGAACAATCTTGTTCACGGCACATCGCAAAATGGAATCCATCACGATGGACCGTGAAGTGATGAACCTGCGTGATAGCCTGATCACACGTTACAGCACACTCGTTTACAACGGCTTCTGGTTCGCACCGGAACGTCTGGCGCTGCAAGCGCTGGTGACTGAAAGCCAGAAAAATGTTACAGGTACGGTTCGTGTGAAACTGTACAAAGGCAACATCATTGGCGCAGGCGTGAAAAGTCCTGTCAGCCTCTACAATCCGGACATCGCTACGATGGAAGCTGACCCAACGCAAGCCTACGATCAAGGCGATGCAACAGGCTTTATCCGCCTGAATGCACTGCGTTTGAAAGTAAACTCCGGCGTGGAGCAAAACAAAAACTAATTCAAACGTGCACATTATGCTGCATGACTATAACTGACAAGGCGGGCCGTTCTTGCACATCTGGCAGGAGCGGCTTTGTCCATGAGCGAAAGGGGAGTACTCACCGTGAGCAAGCTGTGGGGAGGACGTTTTACGAAACAAACCAATCATTTGGTTGAGGAATATACGGCATCGATCAATTTTGACAAAGCTTTGGCAGAGGAAGACATTCAGGGCAGTCTGGCCCATGTGACCATGCTCGGCAAATGCGGCATTCTGCCAGCGGAAGATGTGGAGACCATCAAAGAAGGATTGATCACCGTTCTGCACAAAATCCGTGCAGGTGAAGTGGAATTTTCCGTATCGGACGAAGACATCCACATGAATATTGAGAAAAACCTGATCGAGACGATTGGTCCTGTAGGCGGAAAATTACATACAGGCCGTAGCCGGAACGACCAGGTTGCAACCGATATGCACCTATACCTGCGCGAGCGCGTGGTTGGATTTGTGGGCATGCTGCATTCCTTGCAGGAAGCACTGATCGGACAAGCGAAAGATAACCTCGATACGATTGTACCGGGTTATACACATCTTCAACGTGCACAGCCAATTTTGTTCGCCCATCACCTGATGGCATATGTATCCATGTTCCAACGGGATGCGGAGCGTATGATGGACAGCTACAAACGCATTAACATCTTGCCGCTGGGCGCAGGTGCGCTCGCGGGCACAACATTCCCGATTGACCGTCATTTTGTGGCGGAACAACTGGGCTTCGATGGCGTGTACGAGAACAGTCTGGACGCAGTAAGCGACCGTGACTTCATCGTTGAGTTCCTGGCAGCGGCTTCGCTCATCATGACTCACTTGTCCCGTCTGAGTGAAGAGCTGGTACTGTGGAGCAGCACGGAGTTTGGATTTGTTGAGCTGGATGACGCGTTCTGCACAGGCAGCAGCATCATGCCTCAGAAGAAAAATCCGGACGTTCCCGAACTCGTTCGTGGTAAAACAGGACGTGTGTACGGCAACCTGATCGGTTTGCTGACGGTACTGAAATCTCTTCCATTGGCTTATAACAAAGACATGCAGGAAGACAAAGAAGGCATGTTCGACACGGTAGCGACGCTGGAGGGTGCACTGCAACTGTTCGCTCCAATGATCGCAACAATGACAGTGAACAAGGATCGGATGCGTCAAGCGGTCAACCAGGATTTCTCCAACGCTACGGATATTGCCGACTTCCTCGTAGGCGAAGGCTTGCCTTTCCGTCAGGCGCATGAAGTGATTGGTAAAACGGTGCTGTACTGCATCCAGAACAGCAAGTATTTGCTGGATCTGACGATTGATGAATTCCGTCAGTTCTCACCACTGTTCGATGAGCGGATCTATGATGTGCTTCAACCTGAAGCGGTAGTGAACGCTCGTAATGTATACGGCGGAACAGCTTCGGGTCAGGTCGCTGAAGCCATTGGACGCAGTGAGAAGGTATTGGAGATTACCGAGCAATGGATTACGAACCGCGGTTAATACCACCGCTAATATAGTTTATCAAGGTGTACAATGCCAAAAGCAGGCCAGAGAATTTGTTCTCAATGGCCTGCTTTTTTGTGTTTTATAGCGACAAAGAAGTGATCTGGATATATTTACAATGTTTTACTAGTCCCGTTTCGGCAAAGGCAACCATTTCAATACATCCTGGATTTTGGCATCCCAGTAGCCCCATTCATGTTCACCAGGCTCTTCCTGGTATGTCAGTTCGAAGTCCGTCTGTTCACAGGCTTGACGGAAGGTTTGATTATCCTCATACAGGAAATCTTCCGTTCCACAACATTGGTAGAGTTGAGGTCTTGGACCTTGGTTTGAAGAACTCTCTCTTAACAAATGGAGCAGATCATTATCCGTACCCGCTACCTCTGCTCCAAAAATTCGTTTTAACTCGGCCTGTTGTAAACCTGACGAAGCATTGTCCATATGTGCAGCCATATCGAGTGCTCCAGACAAACTTGCAGCTGCAGCGTATTGTGCTGGTTTACGAAGGGCCAGCTTGAACGCACCATAACCACCCATAGATAAACCAGCAACGAAGTTATCCTCGCGCTTTGGTGACAGTGGGAAGAAAGAGCGTGCGAGCGCTGGCAGTTCCTCACTGATAAACGACCAGTATTGTCCGCCTTCTGCCATGTCTGTATAGAAGCTGCGGTGAACCTGTGGCATAACAACAGCGATCCCGAGGTTGGCCACATAACGTTCAATGGAAGTCCGGCGTAGCCAGATGGAATCATCATCAGATAGACCGTGCAGCAGGTACAGGGTTGGGTGCAGTCCTTTGCCTGTCACATTTTCCATACCAATCTGATTGTGGGTTTGTTGCGGCAGAATGACATGCATGCTCGTGCTCAATCCAAGCGTATCCGAGTAAAAATCACATTTAATAAGTGCCATAAGTATAAGAAACCCCTTTCATAAGTTCATTAACCGAGTGTCCTGACTAGAGAGATAGATGGGAGTTGGGCTCCCTAATGGCTTTTAAGTGCCTATATTTAACAGGTTATACGTTATGCCCATCCAATGCAATAACAAGATCCACTGTAGGAAACCTTGCAAGAATATGCCCGAATCATATAGTGTACAACAGATTAACTCACAGGAGTGGAATGGTTCATTGGAGGAATGATCAACTATTTTCCTACTCAGTTTACAACGTAACAATGTTATGTTACACTCATTTCAATATAAAGGGGGACCATATATGACGGATGATTTGATCTCCAAAAAAGAATTGCTGGACCTGACAGGTATCTCATACGGCCAGTTATACCGCTGGAAGCGGAAAAATCTCATTCCGGAAGAATGGTTCATTCGGAAGTCGTCCTACACCGGACAAGAGACCTTTTTTCCCAAACAGCAGATATTACTTCGTATTGATAAGATTCTCAACATGAAAGACGGATTGTCGCTGGATGAGCTGGCAGACGTGTTCTCACCTACATTGGGCGAAGTGGAGATGTCTGCTTCACAACTGTTAGAGCGAAACATTGTTTCACAAGTATCACTGGATCTGTTGCAAGAAGCAGGTCTGGAACAACCGCTACATACTTTGGAGCAGATTATGATGCTGTATGTTCTAGATAAGTTGTTAATGAGTGGAGACATTACTCGGCAAGAGGGTGCGTTGCTAATTGATGTCATGTCTGAACATTATTATCGTTTTACAGGCAAACCCAGCGAACTGGTGCTTACCCGTAAGATGGGTGTCCCATCATTCATGCTGGTGACAGCAGGAACGGAGTTTTATTTTGACAATGGTGTGAAGGTGATTCTTAGGCAGCCGATGGGAACATTTATGGAAGAATTAAAACTCAAATTGGGATAGGGAGAGGATCATCTATGGCAGAGCGGAATAAGCGGAATGATCTGAATGTGGCGGGCATGAGTCAAACGGCAGGCGGGGAGTTTCACCGTGTATCTATTGATGGCATGGCTAAGGTGAACGGTAACCTGGACTGCACCTCTATGGAAGTAAATGGAACATTGAAGATGCATGGCGCTTTGAGCTCCGAGAGTGCAACGATTAACGGGATGTGCACGTTGAATGGTCCATTGACCAGCTCTCGTGTTCGTGTGGACGGCATGACGACGATTAACGGAGATCTCCATAGCCCTGAGCTTGAAGTGAACGGAAAGTGTACCGTACGTGGAAGAGTGGATGGGGAACGAATTGATATTGGCGGTGTGATCGATATTGAAGGGGATGTCCAATGTGAGTCCCTGAATGTACAGGGCAATATTAAGATCAGCGGCTTACTGAATGCGGGAACAGTGGAGATCAGGCTGCACACATCTTCTTCGGCTAAAGAGATTGGCGGAGAGCGTATCGATATTCGTCGCAAGGAGCAACAGAATGGATTTTGGAAAAGTATTGGTCTGGGCGGGACCCCTTCATTCAAGACATCCTTAATTGAGGGAGATGAGATTGTACTGGAAGATACGGAGGCTGATATTGTTCGGGGGAGCAACATTCATATCGGTCGTGGCTGTAACATCAGGCTGGTCGAATATTCAGGTGAACTTGAGGTTGATCGAGATGCCAAGGTGGGCAGCAGTCAGCGAATTTAAAGTTTGGATATGGAGAGAAAGGGATGGGATCGACATGAATAACAATCCGGGGCGTTCGTTGGACAAAAAAATGGATATCAGCATCGTTGGTGATGGCAGTTCTGCTGGGGGCGTGTACGGCAAGGTCAAGGTCGTAGGGGACGCGTCCTTCAACGACACTCTATATTGTGATCGTTTCAAATGTACGGGTACCTCGGTCATATACGGATCGCTTGAATCCACAGAGATTAAAATCACGGGAACCCTTACTCTGACAGAGCGAACTGCCGGCAGTGATGGTCAGGATGGAATCCATACCTCTGGCCTGCATGCCAAAGTCGAGCATATAAAAGTGGTAGGTGAGCTTCATCTTTCAGGGGATTGTCAGGCGGAAAGTATCAAGCTGAACGGGCGTTTGACGATAGCGGGTATGCTCAGCGCTGAACAGATGACACTCAAAATCATGGGTCCATCCGAGGTCAAGGAAATGGGCGGTTCCATCATCTCGGTGAAGAGTGGCCGGTTGAATGACTTGTTTACGGGGAGTAAATCGATTCTCAAGGCACAGATTATCGAAGGTGACGATATTGAATTAGAGAATACGGAGGCCGAGATTGTCCGTGGCGATAAAATAAAAATCGGTCCAGGCTGCCGGATTGGTACAGTGGAATACCGTTCATCTCTGCAAATTCATCCGCAATCGGAAGTTTTGGCGCAAAGCAATCGGTCCTTGGACTGATTAACGAAAACTTCTTTTCGGATATACTAATGCAGTCATATGAATAGAGCGTGAATGGAGAGATTGAGTACAATGGTTGCGCGTAAAAACAGTATTGGATTGGTGCTGGCAGGGTTACTGCTCAGCATACTAATGGCCTCGATGGATAATACCATTGTGGCAACGGCGATGGGGGATATTGTCGGGAAGCTGGGTGGGCTCGACAAGTTCGTCTGGGTTACCTCCGCGTACATGGTAGCTGAGATGGCCGGAATGCCAATCTTCGGTAAGCTATCGGATATGTATGGACGGAAGAAGTTTTTTGTGTTTGGTATCATTGTGTTTATGCTTGGCTCAGCACTGTGCGGAACGGCAACGTCTATTGTGGAATTGACGATGTACAGAGCGATCCAAGGTATTGGTGCAGGTGCACTGGTGCCGATTGCCTTTACCATCATGTTTGATGTGGTTGCACCAGAATCACGCGGTAAATTGGGTGGATTGTTTGGAGCGGTGTTCGGCCTGTCCAGTGTATTCGGACCACTGCTCGGTGCTTACATTACCCAGTATGCGACATGGGAGTGGGTATTTTATATCAACCTGCCGCTTGGTCTGATTGCGTTTCTATTTATTGCATTTTTCTATAAGGAATCTCATCAGCACCAATCCCAACAGATCGACTGGGTGGGTGCTATAACGTTGATTGGTGCTGTTGTGTGCCTGATCTTTGGTCTGGAATTGGGTGGCAAAACGTTTGCCTGGGGTTCCTGGCAGATCCTTGGCTTGTTTGCCGGATTCATTGTGCTCACGCTGCTCTTCCTATACGCGGAGACGAAAGCCAAGGAACCAATCATTTCTTTTAATATGTTCCGTAATCGAGTGTATTGGTCCAGTAACGTTATCGCCATGTTCAGTGGCGCGGCATTCATTACTGCATCCGTGTACATTCCGATCTTCATTCAGGGTGTACTTGGTGGTAAAGCAACCAACTCGGGTCTCGTGCTGTTGCCCATGATGCTCGGGTCCGTTGTGACGGCGTCCATGGGCGGGGTGTTGATGACCAAAATCAAGTATCGTAACATTATGATTCCTACGTTGGCACTGTTGGTCCTCGGACTCGGATTGCTGACTACGCTGGATGAAAGCTCGTCTCTGTGGACGATTCGCATATTCATGGTATTGGTTGGTCTGGGTGTCGGCGCTTCGTTCTCCGTACTCAGCAATGCAGCTATGAACGCGTTTGAACCGCAAAGACGCGGTGCGGCGAGTTCTACACTTAACTTTTTGCGGTCCCTCGGCATGACGATGGGGATTACGATCTTTGGGATCGTACAGAGCCAGGTATTTACGCGTAATATGAACGATGCCCTCGCTGGTTCAGCCGCGGAAGCAGGCGGTGCTTCAGCGGGCGGTATGCCTCAGGGAGTGGATCTGACCGATCCACATGCATTACTGTCACCAGAACTCAGACAGGCGATTCCGCCTCAGGTGCTCGACACCATCACACATGCGCTGTCTTCTTCCATCGTGCAGTTATTTGCCTGGGCTGCAATCCCGGCTGCACTCGCATTGATGGCTTCCTTCTTCATGGGGAAAGAGAAGATGGTCGTAGGCGAAGAACAAGGCGAATACACAGGTGGTCACTAAACCGTTATACAGTAAACCATAAGTTACGTATAGGGGCTAAACGTAGTTTATTAAAACTCGAATAACCTACATTAAAACAACATGGAAAGACACACTTCTCGCATATCCTCAACATGGATGGGAAGTGTGTCTTTTTGTTTTCGTATGATCAGCTTATGCTTATTCATGAATTACGACAGGATATTCTTTGTACCATTCCGTGATCTGCAAGTTGTCAGTTGCTTTGATTAAAAAATTTAAGGCTGTTTTGTATCGCTAATCCCGTCCTCCACAACAGAAGGCCCTTGTGGATCAGGCAAGCTGCTATGACCTGAGCGGGCAATCAGACGATTCTGAGCTTTGTACGTATCGCGTGTAATCGTTTTGGATTCAACGACTTTGCCGTCTACTGTCTTGGTTCGCACCGTCTCAACAATATATCCAGGCTGTCCGTTTTGCAGCACCTGCTGTGCACCATCAGGCAGTACAGTACTGGATACATATTTCACTGGAACACTTAATGTTTCAATGGTGCGAGATTCAAGGGCATAACTGACATTCTCCGGGAATGTGCCGAAAAATTTCACCATCAAACTTCGGTTTTTCACTTCGGCATGGATCAGCAAGGACTTGCCTGTATTGTTTTTGAAGCGAAAATTGATGGCTCCCGAGGCAAAGGTGGCATCCAATCCTTTCGGCAAGTATTTGACGGGCAGGGAGTGATTGCGACGCTCAATAATATCGAGACCCGTCAACAGTGCTGCGTTATACACCGTACTGGATACCTGGCAGATTCCACCCCCAATCCCGGGGGTTAGTCTTCCGTTCACAATGACCGGGGCCTCACGAAACCCATAATCCTTTTCAGCTTTACGGACGACCTTCTCATAATCGAACACCGCATCCGGAGGCAAAATCATACCGTTAATCGCTTCCGCGGCTGCGCTGACATTATGTATCCGGCCTTCACTGCTATTGCCAAGACCCGTGGAGAACTGGATGATCTTCCGGTCAATGCCTTCGTGGCGCAGTGAATCAAGGGTTACCTCAGGTTTCAACGTATACAGTGGTATCTGGATCAGCAGTGGTGCGGGTTTCTCATCCGGGTTCAGTACGCTGAAATCCCGATGCAGCTTCGTCTGAATGAGACTTGTGAGTGTATCCCAATCAATACGTCGGACGCCCTTTTCCGGGATGTACTGGACGTTGTCACTTGCGGTAATGCGGCGAACGGCGTTCGCAGGTGTCCCGAAGGTTTCTTTTTCCCAAGCAGGACTGAGATATTCTTGAAGTGGCCGTAAGTCGTAGCTCATATCCAGAGAGAACTCTTTCGGAAAATGATAACGTGCATATGTGCGTTCCCACAGGTTACCTTCCTCAAGCTGCTGTATTGCGGACTTAAAGTGGTTAACGTTGTAGCTCACTCCTACCTGGGCTGCGGTATGCGTCATGGTGTTGGGGTTTGGTTCAGTTACTTCAAGGGTGATAGGCCAGTCCTCCAGCTTTTGGATCCGTTCATCGAGTGCATGCAAAACCTCCTTACGATTCTTCCCTTCAACCGCCCAGCCACCAACATGGACGTCTTTAGGTATGGCAGGCTGATTTACGTACATATACAACAATCCATAGGACGCGGAGCCGATCAAGAGGATGGAGAATAGAACAATGACCGTCAGATGTATTTTTTTCATAACCGTACGCTCCTTTATACTTCAGTTGTTCCCGACTTTGTAACACTTTCTATATATATGATCCAATGCAGGAAAACTTTCGGGTACTCAATAGGTAACAAATTTGTTACAATAAACTTCATATGAATCCATGCTTCACCATCAAAACAGGGACAACGTGGATTTTTTCCTGATGAAAATCAGGTCTTTTTAAAGGAAATGCCGGGATTGTGTCGAAATGATAATGGCTAACTATGTGAGCAGGAAGTGATGATGTGATAGAAATGCAGGACGTGTGGAAGACCTACGCCAATGGGACCCACGCATTACAAGGGGTGTCGGTGAAGATCGACCGCAATGAATTTGTCTATATCGTCGGTCCGTCCGGCGCAGGCAAATCGACATTTATGAAATTGATGTACAGAGAAGAAGTTCCGACCAAAGGACAAATATCCATTAACGGATTTAATATTGGTAAGTTGAAGCCAAGAAAGATTCCTTATGTGCGTCGTAACATCGGCGTTGTGTTCCAGGATTTTCGTCTGCTGCCACGGATGACAGCATTTGAGAATGTGGCATTTGCGATGGAAGTTATTGAAGCACCGAAGCGTCATATCAAAAAACGGGTGATGGAAGTGCTCGACTTGGTGGGACTGCGGAGTAAGGCAAATCGCGAACCTTCACAGCTCTCGGGTGGAGAACAGCAACGTATTGCCATTGCCCGGGCTATCGTCAATAACCCATCGGTTATTATCGCGGATGAGCCTACAGGAAACCTCGATCCGGAGACGTCATGGGGCATTATGCAACTGCTGGATGAGATTAATTTCCGGGGGACAACCATTGTTATGGCGACCCACAACAAAGATATCGTAAACACGATGCGTAAACGGGTAATCGCCATTGAACGTGGACAGATTGTACGGGATCAGATGAGAGGGGAATACGGTTATGAATTTTAGTACTCTCTTGCGCCATCTGCGGGAGGGATTCAAAAACGTATTCCGCAACGGCTGGATGTCTGTAGCCTCCATCATGTCCATTATTGTGTCGCTGTTAATTCTTGGCGTGTTCATGTTGCTGGTGCTCAATGTAAATTCCATGGCGAATCAGGTTGATAGCCAGGTGGAGATCAGCACGTTCCTCGAACTGAATGTGGACGAGAACCTGCGTAACACACTGGAGGAAGAAATCAGCGCGATGCCAGAAGTAAGTGAGATCCGTTTTGTTTCCAAGGAAGAAGGACTCAAGGAGTTCCGTGAACGTCTTGGAGAGAGTGCAGATAATGTGCTTAGCGGTTTCGATGTAGATAACAATCCACTGCCGGAGACCATTGAAGTTGAGGTCATTGAACCGGAAACCGTGGCTTTTGTAGCGCAAAAAATCGAAGCTTTGAACGAAAAACACCCGGAGAAGCCGATCATGAAAGTGAACTACGGCAAGGAAACGGTGGAAGTATTATTCAAATTTACGAAACTAGTTCGTAATATCGGATTTATTTTTGTCGGGGGACTGGGTCTGATGTCCATGTTCCTGATCTCGAATACGATTCGCGTAACGATTCTGGCCCGTCGCCGGGAGATCGGCATTATGAAGCTGGTTGGCGCAACCAACACCTTTATTCGTTGGCCTTTCTTTATTGAAGGTGCACTCATTGGATTTATTGGCTCGGTCATTACGGTTGGGGTGTTATTCGTTGGATATGGCCAGTTAATGGCCACGATTGGTCAGGATGTATTCATGCAGATGCTTAACTTGATTCCGCTCGGCGAAATCTGGCTGCTGTTTGGAACACTGTTGATCGGACTTGGTGTGCTGGTAGGTATTTTGGGAAGTACACTGTCCATTCGGAAATCACTCAACGTTTAAACTTGTTTTCAACGATCAAATTGCAGAATATGTCGAAAAGAATGGTAGAGCAGGTTCATTCATGGACGCTGTTTGACGATATGTAGGAAAGACGGAGTCGTTTAAGATTGAAGAAAGCAAAGAACATGCTGTTCACCACCTGTGCAGGTTGCTTTCTTGTGAAATCATAGGATGGGGGATCATCATTTTGAAAAAAACCGCTTCGCTGCTGGCCTTTACGTTATTGGCCGGTATGACGCTTCAACCTTCTGACGGATATGCCAAGAGTAGCATCAGCGATATTGACCAGCAGATTCAGCAACTGGAGAACAAGGCAGCTACTGCCAAGCAGGAGCAGAAAAAAGCAGCTTCCAACAAAAAGGAAGCTCAGCATTACAAGAACAAAACCAATGCTTATCTGAAGGTTGTCATGGAACAGATCAATGTCGTTAGTGATGAACTGGCCAGCGTATCCTTGCAGATCGAGAACACGGAGGAAGATCTCCGTACAACCAAGAAAGACCTTCAAGCGGCAGAAGAACGTATTGTTGCAAGGGAGAAACTTTTGGAGTCACGTGTGCGTCTGATGTATACGGACGGTGCTGTATCCTATCTGGATGTATTGTTGACTTCCACCAGCTTCACTGATTTTCTGACTCGTGCGGATTCACTCAAAACGATCGTGGATCAGGATCAGCATCTGCTGGATGAACATAAATCGGACAAGCAGCTGGTTGTGGACAAAAAAGCAGAACTGGATCAGCAATATGCGGAAGCCAAGAGTCTGTATGCACAGAAGAAACAGCGCAAGTCCCAATTGAATGAAAAAGAAGCGGAAAAGCAAGTGCTTCTCGCTTCATATGATGCTAAGATTGAAGAATCAGAAGAGCTGACACAAGAGCAGGAAGATGTATTGATGCAGATTGCCAGCAAACGTTCGGCACTTCTTCAAGAGAAAAATAAATTGCGTGAACAACAGGCAGCAGCCGCAGCCAAAGCAAAAGCCGCAGCAGCCGCTCGGGCGAAAGCTGCAGCCAAGACGCCAACCAGAGTCAGCTCGGATAGCAGCAGTGAGGTCACGTATTCATCCGGTAATGGTATCTTCTCAAGACCGGTATCTGGAGGACGCATTTCTTCTCCATTCGGTCCCCGTACCCATCCAATTACAGGTGTAGTGGGTAAGATGCATAACGGTGTTGATTTCGCTGTGCCTGTGGGAACCTCTGTACACGCTGCCTCTGGCGGAATCGTGATCATGGCTGAATGGTATAGCGGATATGGCTATACGGTTATTGTGGACCATGGTGGCGGGTTATGGACGTTATATGGTCACTTACGCGAAGGTGGATTTAAAGTCAGCAAGGGTGACACCGTGAGCAAGGGTGATACCATTGCTGAGTCAGGAAATACAGGGAACTCTACTGGACCTCACTTGCACTTTGAAGTACGAGACAATGGTACGGCAGTCAATCCAATGAATTATCTGTAAATTCCTTGTCCCCAGACCGAATGGAAAAAACATATTCCGTACAAGCTAGACATATACTAAGCTGGCATGTTCAGGGAATGGATTCTGTCAATAATGGAATCTGACACGCTTCAAAACTAAAGGCGGTGACAAACGGATGATGAAAAAAAGATCGGCGCTACTGCTTGTCATTGTGGGTCTCCTTGGCGGTAGTTTGTTAACCCTGGTATTGATGACTTATCCGGGGATAGCGAGCCAGACTACAGCGGGCGAAGGTTTGCTGGCCAGTGTAACCGGCAATACGCAGCAGAAGAACGATATGAAGAAGATTGAAACCGCGATGGATTTGATCTCAAGCAACTACTATAAAGACGTGGATCAGACCAAATTGATTGACGGTGCGATCAACGGCATGATGGAATCCCTTGGTGATCCGTACTCCAACTATATGGGGCAGGAAACGGCTGCCCAGTTTGAAGAGTCGATCGAAGGTTCATTTACCGGTATTGGCGCAGAGGTATCCTCACAGGACGGAAACGTCGTTGTTGTTTCCCCGATCAAAGGATCACCTGCCGAGAAAGCGGGTATTCGTGCGAAAGACATGATTATGTCTGTGAACGGAGAATCCCTGCAAGGTTTGGAACTGAACAAGGCTGTTAATAAAATCAGAGGTCCAAAGGGCAGTGAAGCGAAGGTACAAGTTAAACGTGCTGGATCTTCCGAACTGATTGAATTTGTTATTGTACGGGATGACATTGATCTGGAGACCGTATATGCGCACATGGAGGATGGCGGAATTGGCGTTATTGCCATTACCCAATTCTCTCTCAATACAGGCGATCGCTTCAAGGAAGAATTGGCGAAGCTTGAGAAGCAGAACATGAAAGGTCTGGTCATCGATGTACGTAATGACCCAGGCGGTGTACTGCAAGTTGTCATTGATATTGCTGAACAGTTCGTTCCTAAAGGCAAGGTTATTGTGCAAGTTGAAGACAAGAACGGCAAGAAGGAACAAAGTAAATCGAATGGATCAGCCAAAGCTTATCCAATCACAGTCTTGATGAACAAAGGTAGCGCGAGTGCGTCGGAGATTTTGGCCGGAGCATTACAACAGTCAGCAGGCGCTAAGTTGATCGGTGAAAACTCCTTTGGTAAAGGAACCGTGCAGACGAGTTATGACAAGCAAATGGGTGACGGCAGCTTGCTGAAGATTACCATTGCCAAGTGGCTCACTCCGAACGGGGACTGGATTCATGAAAAAGGAATCAAACCGGATATTGCGGTAGACCAACCGGATTACTTCTCGGTGGCACCGATTAACAAAGAGAAGTTACCACTTAAATATGACAGCAATAGCACGGATGTGAAAAGTGCGCAGACGATGCTGAGAGGACTCGATTTCAAACCGGATCGTGTGGACGGATACTACGACCAGAAGACAGAAGAAGCGGTCAAGGCATTCCAGAAGCAAAAAGGCATCCAGGCCACAGGCCAGATTGATGAGAAAACCGCTGAATCACTCGAAGCGGCTCTGATTGAACGTATTGCCAATCCTCAATATGATGCACAGCTGAAACGCGCGATCGAAAATGTCTCAAAGGATATTTCGTCCGCAGTGTCGAAGCCATAAAGAAGGCTGATTTTCAGCCTTCTTTTTTTCTGAACCGGCTGAAGGAGAGGAGTGACCGACCACAATGGAATGGGTATGGCCGTGGTTAACTACATTAGGAGAAGCATTGTTGCAGTTGTTTATTCAGCCGTTTTATTATATAGCGGTGATTCTCATTGCGCTCATCTATCATCGTCAGTTACTACAAGAACGTAAATTGTTTCATGTTCGTTTGCAAAGCTCGATAACCCAGACGATCCGAGCGGTGCTCGGAGGCATACTCATTGGTACCATCGTCTCAATTGTGTCCCTATTCCTGGGTGCACATCTTACACTGGGAAGCCTGATATGCATATGGGCTGCAACGCTAGTTCTATCCTTGTTCCGTATCCGATATCTGTGCTTTGCTTACGCGGCCGGATTGTTGGGTGTGTTGCAATTTGGTTTGAATCTGGCTTCAGGCTGGCAGCCATCGGGATGGATGGGCAGTATCACGGAGACGCTACGTACATTGGACATGCCTGCACTGCTTGTCCTGGCGGCCCTTCTGCATATGGGTGAGGCTTTGCTGGTACGCATGCAGGGGGTATCGATGGCATCACCGCTTCTCTTCGAGGGAAAACGCGGTAAACTGGTGGGCGGATATCAACTGCAACAATTCTGGGCCATTCCCCTACTGATTCTTGTTCCAGTCACAGGAGGTGGCGCAGAGCTGGCATGGAATCCGCTTATGAATGCGGGACATAGTTATATGCTGGTTGCGCTGCCGATCATGCTCGGATTTGGTGAGGTAACGCAGAGTATGCTCCCAGGCCAGAAGGTGCAGATCTCGTCAAAACGGTTGATGTTTTATGGGACAACCCTGCTCGTGTTCAGTTTGCTTGCTGCATGGTGGTCTCCACTCATGGTGGTTGCCGCGCTGATTGCATTTATTGGACATGAATTTCTGGTATGGTACAGCGCGTTTGAAGAGCAAAATCGCAGTCCGGTATTTGTTCATCCGCAGCATGGGTTGAAAGTATTAGCTGTTATTCCGGAGAGTCCTGCTGCAGATTTGGGGATTGAAGCAGGAGAGACGTTGTACAAGGTGAATGGTAAGTTGGTTCATTCACCGGAAGAGTTGCATCGTGCTCTGCGGATGAACCCGGCTTTTTGCAAACTCGAGGTACGCAATCACCAGGGAGAAAGCAAGTTCATGCAACGAGCGATCTATGAAGGGGAGCATCATCAGCTTGGGGTCATTATGGCACCTGACAATCACGAGGTCTGGGCGATTCGGTTACGTCCACTGACGCTGTTCCATATCATTAATCTCAAATTGTTTGCCCGCCTGAAAAAACCACAAAGGGACGAAGCTCCATTGGCGTTACCACCAGCCCCTGTGGCCAGTGACAAAGGGTCCATAGAGATGTAACTAAGCATACGTGATGAAGTATGTTGCATAAATCAAGCAATGAAAAAGGAAAAAGGTATTTCCGAGGGCCGTCACAGGCAAGGGAAATACCTTTTTGTTATTTTTTTAACATAAAGATGGCGATTTGGGTCCGATCACGCAAGCTCAGCTTACCGAGAATATCCGTGACATAATTTTTGACCGTACCTTCACTGAGGAACAGTTTGGCTGCAATTTCTTTATTGGATAACCCTTCCGATATAGCCTCGGCAACCGCCAGCTCCATACGTGTGAGTCCATAGGCTTCGATTGGGTCCTGTGTCTGGGAAGTTGGAGAAGGACGAAGAAGGCCTGTTAGCTTGCGGGCAATATCCGGATGAATTAACATATCACCGTTATGTACGGTCTTGATGCCTTGAATGATCCGCTCGGGGGGGACATTTTTGAGTAAATAACCACTTGCTCCATTCTGCAATGCCTGAATAATATACTCATCGTCGTCAAACGTAGTCAGCATGAGCACCTGGATCTCAGGAAAACGTACCTTTATGCGTTTGGTACCTTCAACTCCGTCACATTCCGGCATCCGAATATCCATTAAAACCACGTCCGCAGGCGTTCCTGCTTCAAGCAATTCCAACGCTTCCTGTCCATTTGAGGCTGTGCCTGTAACACTAATGCCAGAGCCGAGTCCAAGCAGTACTTTAAGGCTCTCGCGAATGAAATAGTCATCGTCGGTGAGAATCAGCCGGATAAGCGGAGGGTGGGCTGAATCATTCTTGTTGTTTACATCATTCCGTTCGGACATGAGAACATTCACTTCCTTTTTCAGAGTATATGCATTGGGTTGGTTATTGGAATGCGTGTAATCACCGTATATGGATAAGCCGGTTGAATCTCCAGGGCTCCTCCCACCATTTGTGTCCGCAGACGCATGCCCTCCTGTCCTATGCCATTTCCCTTGGAAGAATGGGGATTAATTTTGCCATCATTACTTACACTCATACAGACTTCCTGAGCCCCGAATACCAACTCTACTGTGATCGAAGAAGCATTTCCGTGTCGCAGGGCATTGGTTAAGGCTTCTTTGGCATTTTTGTACAAAACAATCTGTATGCTGGGATACAGCACATGAGATGGGCCATGAACTTCATAATTTGTCTTCACGCCGGTATCTCTGCCCACTTCTTCAAGGAGACGATCCAGTGCGTAGGTAGTGGAAACATAGGAATCCGGTTGCAGTTTGTGCAAGGTCTTGCGCATATCATCCATACTGTCGGCCAATTGATCGCGAATCTGTCTCACCATTTCCGTTCCTTGTTCCCTATTTCGAGGGAGGGTCAGCAGGGCGGCTTCCGACATCATTTTGGTGCGAATCAGTCGATGCCCGATATCGTCATGAAGTTGTCTTGAGATACGGGTTCGTTCCTCTGCCTGAGCCGCTCCTTCAAGTTGCTTTGTAAATAACAGCAGCTGCGCACGCGTTTCTTGTAGCTCGTAATGTTTGCTGCGAAGCTCGTCGTAGACTTGTTCCAGTTGTCCGCGGCTGCTCGCCGTTCTGGATCCCTGCCAGGACAGAGATGCTATGATGAGCAAAAGCAGGTTGCCAAGAACCACCGCTGTTGTCTCTGCGGAGAATACAGTGGCGGCGTTTGTATACAGTGTGGTTAACCCTGACTGCATTGCTTGTGGGTGAGAATAATGCCAATGCAATGCCACATTGCTTGCCACAAGCTGACTTCCAAACATCAACCACCGCTGACTCCCCTCCAGTCTGTACATATACACGTAGAGCACGGATAGAGAGAGGAATACCATAAATGGTCCATACCAAGCCATCAGCCAGCAGTTCCAGAGTATTTGGACCAGAAGCAGCAGCCACTGCTGTGTACTTGAACGGGTGAAATCTTTCCACACGGAGAGTCCAAGCGCGATGATGACATACAGGGTGTAGACGGCTTCGTTTTCCAAGGGCAGCATCAACAGGTACAGCACTGCTGGAACGATAATCAATCCGTATTGCAGAAACCGCATCGGCATATGGTTGTGACATCCTTTATATAAAAAGTGGAGTAGAAAATCTCTCGGTAATGCGCCCTTGATTATACCATATGCATCATTCGAATCAGGAGATGACTTAAGTCACCTTCGATTCATGACTTTTCGTACCTTTGCTACAGATTGCGATCCGTTACAATAAAATTATGAAATACAGCGGCGGAAGTCGAACCGGAAAAGGGGCGTTAAAGAGATGGGCATACTTGAAGTGGATCATGTCGTGAAACGATACGGCAGCAGGCTGTCAGTGGATCATTTGAATCTTAGTGTTGGCAAAGGCGAAATTTTTGGATTGCTCGGTCCCAATGGAGCAGGGAAAAGTACCACCATCAGCATGATTGCAGGTCTCCTGAATATGGATCAGGGGGAAATCAGGTTGGAGGGCATATCGGTCAAGGAGCGACCGCTTGAAGTAAAACGCAAGATCGGACTGGTGCCGCAGGATCTGGCTTTATATGAAACCATGTCTGCTGCGGAGAATGTGACCTTTTTTGCCCGATTGTATGGACTGCGTGGAAAATTGCTTAAGGAAAGAGTGCAGGAGTCCCTTGCATTTGTCGGCTTACAGGATAAAGCAAAGGATGCCCCCTCGACCTTCTCCGGCGGGATGAAACGCAGGTTAAACATCGCATGTGCGATTACACATCGCCCGGAACTGATTATTATGGATGAACCGACAGTCGGCATTGATCCGCAATCTCGTAATCATATTCTTGAATCGGTACGCACACTCAACAAGATGGGCTCAACGATTATCTATACAAGTCATTACATGGAGGAAGTGGCGGCAATTAGTCACCGGGTTGCGATTATGGATCAGGGGCGAATCATTGCCTGCGGAACTGAAGCAGAGCTGAGAGAACGGGTAGCATCGGAGGAAAAAGTAGTGCTCTCCACTTCCGGTATCAGTCCCGACGTCTTGGAAGAACTGAAACTTCACCCCCGCGTGCGAATGGTAGACGTTTCGGAGAATATCCTGACGATTACGCTGCCTTCGGCACAGCAGGATCTACAGGACCTGCTCTTCATTTGCAGCAAACATGAAATATCCATTCAGTCACTCAAGGTGGAAGAGCCTGATCTGGAAACATTGTTCCTCAATCTGACCGGGCGTACGCTTCGGGACTAGGGGGAGCAAGAGATGAATATATGGTATATTTGCATCTTTGAGTTAAGACGTATTCTTGAGATTCGAACTGTGGTGTTGAACCTGTTTGTTCTACCGTTGTTACTGATTTTCATATTGGGCACGGCCCTTTCCAGTACGATGGGGACGGCGGAAGATGTCATTCCGGATTCTGTACGTGTAGGGATAATCCATATGAATTCGGAATCAGGCGGAGGTTCAGATACGGTTAGTCAAGCGTTGGATTCATTTGTGAATGCTCCTGCGGTAGCTGAGATGGTTAAGGTACAGAACTTTACGACAGAAGAAGAGGCTGTCCATTTGCTGCGCACTGGCAAGCTCGACTTTGCCGTAATGATTCCTTCAGATTTTGAACAAAACGTGATGATGGGGAAAGAGGCGCGGTTGCAATGGATACGTGGAAAGGACAGCACGCTCAATACCTTGGGCGAAACCTTGTTCACACGGTTTACGGATGAATGGAATCGACAGATGGCGATTAGCAAAGAGTTAGGCCCGGAAGTGATTGCTGCCATGACCTCTGGCTTGGAGTCTAATGGAGCGAACTCGACTTCCATTACTGTCATTAATCCCGGAAAGACAGGTACTTCCTACAGCGCCTCCCAATACTATGCAGCTTCCATGCTGGCGATGTTCATGTTGTATTCGGGTATGACAACAAGTACCAGCCTTTTTGGAGAGCGGGATAACCGAACGCTGATCCGCCTTCAGGCTGCGCCGATAGGTAACGGAGTGATCTTTGCCGGGAAAATTGCCGGCAATAGTCTGCTCGCTTTTTTACAGGCAACGACGATCATCCTTATGACATATTGGTTCTACGGTGTAGATTGGGGAACGTATCCTGGGTATATTGTGCTAACTTGTGTTCTCATCACTTTGGCATCTATGACCCTCGGCATTATTGTATCCCTGGTATGCAAAAGCACGGCATCGGCCGGTGCAACCTTACAAGGCATCATTATTGTCATGACATTCATCAGTGGTGGGTTCAGGCCCATTCCGGTTGATTTGGTGCAACGTCTTAGCGAATTTACGGTTAATCACTGGGCGCTCCAAAGTTTTCTGAGAATGATGCTGGATGCACCTGTAGGAGAGATAGTATATAACATACTGATGCTAGGCGTGGTCTGCGCTGTTTTACTGGCCATCTCAGGATTGATCTATAGAAAGGCAGGATATCGATATGAATAGTCTGCACATAGCCTGGTTGATGATCAGACGTACACTTGGCCGTAAAATGGGCTTCATTACGTTTCTAATTCTGCCTTGCCTGGTGGTTACAGGTGCGGTAGCTCTTTTTGGAAGTGAGCAGAGTACACGCACGGTCATTCCCTACGTCAATGAAGATGCAGGGGTGGCAGGGACATGGATGATTCGTGAACTTGCTGGCAAAGAGGAATATTTGCTCAAGCCAATGAACAACGAAGCTGAAGTGAAGGAAGCTATCGCTCAGCAAAAAGGAAGTTCTGGCATCATCATTCCGGCAAATTATACGGAGGATCTGTTACAAGGTAAGGCAACCGAAATTCAACTGGTGGAACTGCGTATAAGCGAAGGTTCTTATACACTGCGAGCAGCAGTTGAAGGTTTGACGAGAGGCCTGCAACAATCTGCTTCAGCTGTTACGGTGGCGGCAGGTCGAGTCTCAAGTGAGATGGACGTACTGGAGAGCGCACAGAAGCCGTTTAAACTGTTATTACAGGAGATAGGAAAGCAACAGGTTGCTGGTGAAGTCACCGATCTGCAGATCTATCCCAAGCCAGGCCTGAACAATGTGACTGGATTTACAATTATGTTTATGATGGGTCTGCTGACCAGTGCAGTAGCTGTTATTATGGAAGATCGGAGGAAACGAACGATGGCCAGAGTATATACGGCACCTGTCCGCGCATATGAGATTGCACTAGGCAATTTTCTGGGCAGCTTTGTCATTGGTATGATTCAGATTGTGATGGTTTTGGGAGTCAGCAGATGGTTGCTGCACTATGATGCCGGTATTCCTTTTGGAATTCATTTCATAATATTGTCGGCATTCATGCTGGTCTCCATGGGAATCGCAAGTACTGTTGCAGGATTGATCCGGAATTCCAAAAATGCGAATATGTTAAATTCACTTATCATTATGCCAACATGTATGATAGGTGGTTGTTTTTGGCCGATCAGTTTCATGCCGGACTATATGCAGAAGCTCGCTAACGTAGTTCCGCAGAAATGGGCCATTCAGGCGGTGGAAACGATCTCCGCTGGCGGTACGTTATCGGATATTACCCTGCCGCTATTGATTTTGTTTGGTATGGCTATCATTTTGCTGACGGTTGGTTCTGCAATTCTGCGTCCCAGTCAGCCAGGGGTAGATGGATAACTGGAATAACGGGATATGGGATCTGACTGCACACTATACAGGTTACAAAAAGCACGTTCTGCCTGAGTGTAATTCAGCCAGAACGTGCTCTTTATGTTAAAAATGAAGAATGTAATGATACATTATGCGAAATGTTGAAGATTAAGGTTGGAGCTGACGTAAGACAGTAATTTCCACTCGACGGTTCTTTTGTCTGCCAGCCGCTGTGGTGTTGTCACCCGTTGGGCGAGTATCCGCATATCCGGCATATTGGAAGCTGTCAGGGTTAAGCTTCTCTGTATCCAGAAAAAATCGCAATACAGACAGTGCGCGTTCCCCGGAAAGCTGCCAGTTATCCGTATAGGCGGAGTTTGCCCCCACAGGAACATTATCGGTGTGACCCTCAATGCTGACAACGGTGTTCAGATCACGGAACAGACTGGCAAGCTTGCTGAGCGTTGGTGCTGCACCACCCTTTAAAGCGGCCTGTCCCTGATCAAACAGGAAGCGGTCACTGAGGGTAATGGAGAGGCCCTGCGGCTTGTCCGCAACAAAAATCTGGTTTTCCAGTTTATTATCCTCGATATATTGGGTAATCACATTGAACAGATTTTGCAATTCCTGCTCCTGTGATCTGAACTGTTCTTCCCGTTCTGTGAGGGGTTTGTTGTCATCTTCTGGTGTTGCTGTCCCGGAATCGGAAGGGGCTTTTGAAGGATCTTCACCCTGCACCTCGGATGGTGGAGTCTCTGTAATCGTCTGTCCGGGTTTCTCACCGAGTCCCTCACCAAGCTCAAGTATAGAGTCGGATGCGTGGAATGTTTGTTGTAACGATTGAGTAACGACGTCATATTTACCCGAATCCAGATTGCTCATGGCATACATGATGACAAAAAAGATCAAAAGCAGGGTAATGAGATCGGCATAGGTAATCATCCAGCGATCCCGATAGTCGACAGTTTCACGTTTTCCGCGCCGTTTACTGCGCCGACTCATCCAATCCCTCCTTTGCTAGGGGGCGTATAACCTGACGATGCGTGAGGGTGAAAGACTCCAGTCTTTTGCGTACAAGCTGTGGATTCTCACCGTTCTGAATGGCAAGTACACCTTCGAGCAGCATTTCCATGGTCTGAACTTCGTCAGCACCCCTGGATTTGATCTTGGAGGCAATGGGCAAAAAGATAAGGTTCGCACTGGCGACCCCATACAGGGTTGCGGTAAATGCAACAGCAATAGCAGGTCCGAGTCCGGTTGGATCGGTCAAACTGCCAAGGACCTGAATGAGTCCCATCACGGTTCCGATGATGCCCATAGTTGGGGCGTACCCACCAGCGGATTCGAAGATTTTGGCGTAGCCCTCATGTTTTTGTTCAATAGAATCGATCTCCATCTCCAGGATCTGGCGAACCACATCCTGATCCGTGCCATCGACAACCATCTGAATACCGTCTTGCAAAAATGGATGCGGATGATCCATAACTTTGCGTTCCAATGCAAGCACACCTGAGCGGCGTGCAATCGAAGACATCTCGACCAATTCCTCAACCCACAAGCCTGATTCATTATTGTTACGTCCAAAAGCCATACGAAGGGCAGCTGGAATCGTACGCAGGCGATGCGCAGGGAAACTAGCAACCACAGCAGCAATCGTTCCACCAAATACAATTAAAGCAGCCGTTTTTTGCATGAGACCGGACAGTTGACCGCCTTCCCACAAAAAACCGCTGATGACTGCGGCAATTCCGGCAATAATACCGATAAGTGTCGCAATATCCATAAATTAATCCACTCCTGTCTTCATTTCACGTTTGCATCACTAAAACGAACAAGGTATAATTGAACGGGAACAAATATTCCTATTACTATAAGTTTTCCCATATGAAAATTCGGGGAACTTCGACAATATATAGTGACTATTATTTTAGACGATAGGGTGAGATACGGCAATGAGCGATATTATAATGAGCGACAAAACGTTCGAAATCGAGTCAGAGTTTTCTCCCCAAGGTGATCAGCCTGCAGCCATCAAAGAATTGGTGAAGGGTGTTCAGGAGGGGAAAAGGTATCAGACACTGCTGGGTGCGACGGGTACAGGTAAGACGTTCACCGTTGCACAGACCATAGCCCAGTTGCAACGGCCGACACTGATTATTGCGCACAACAAGACGCTGGCGGCACAGCTTGCAAGTGAGTTCAAAGATTTTTTTCCTAACAACATGGTTGAGTATTTCGTCAGTTATTACGATTATTTTCAGCCAGAAGCATATATCCCGTCCTCCGATACGTATATCGAGAAGGATTCAAGTATTAATGAAGAGATTGACAAACTGCGTCACGCAGCAACCAGTTCGTTGTTTGAGCGCAGGGATGTCATCATTGTAGCGAGTGTGTCCTGTATTTATGGTTTGGGTTCACCGCATTCGTATTCCAGCATGTTGCTGTCACTCCGGGTAGGCATGGAAAAACCGCGTAATCAGATTTTGTCCCGACTGGTAGAGATTCAGTATCAGCGGAATGACATTAACTTTGTACGGGGGACATTCCGTGTCCGTGGGGATGTCGTAGAGATCTTCCCTGCCTCCAAGGGCGAACATGCGATTCGAGTTGAATTGTTCGGTGATGAGATCGAGAAAATTACGGAGATTGATGTGTTAACCGGTGAATTGATTGGTGAACGTGAACATATTGCCATCTTCCCGGCGTCTCACTTCGTAACGCAAGAAGAGACGATGAAGGTTGCACTGGTGAACATCGAGCGTGAACTGGAGGAGCGTCTTGAAGTGTTGCGTGAACAAGGGAAATTGCTGGAGGCTCAGCGACTGGAGCAGCGCACACGATACGATATCGAGATGATGAAGGAAGTCGGCTTCTGTTCGGGGATTGAGAACTATTCAGGCCCGCTGACCTTCCGCGAACGCGGCGATACACCGTATACACTAATGGATTACTTCCCGGATGACATGTTGATCGTGGTCGATGAGTCTCATGTGACCCTGCCGCAGATCCGTGCGATGTACAACGGTGACCAGGCGCGGAAGACGGTATTGGTTGAGCATGGCTTCCGTTTGCCGTCAGCGCTGGATAATCGTCCGCTCAAATTTGAAGAGTTCGAAGGCAAGATGGATCAGATTATTTATGTATCGGCTACACCGGGCCCGTATGAGATTGAGCATACCGATACGATGGTGCAACAGATTATCCGTCCAACCGGACTGCTTGATCCAATCATTGAACTGCGCCCAACGAAGGGACAGATCGATGACTTGATCGGTGAGATTAACGACCGGATTGCCAAAGACGAGCGTGTGTTGATTACAACATTAACGAAGAAGATGTCCGAGGACCTGACGGATTATCTGAAGGAAGTTGGAATCAAGGTTCGTTATCTGCACTCTGAGATCAAGACGTTGGAACGGATGGCGATTTTACGTGATCTAAGGTTGGGCGTTTTCCATGTCCTAATCGGAATCAACTTGCTCCGGGAAGGCCTCGATCTGCCGGAAGTATCCCTCGTAGCTATATTGGATGCCGATAAGGAAGGATTCCTGCGTTCCGAACGCTCACTAATCCAAACGATTGGTCGTGCCGCGCGGAACAGCGAGGGTCGCGTTATTCTATACGGTGACAAAGTGACCGATTCGATGGATAAGGCGATAAAGGAAACCGAACGTCGTCGTGCGATTCAGATCGAGTACAACGAGAAACATGGCATTACACCACAGACGATTCGCAAAAAAGTGCGTGATGTGATTGAGGCAACCAAAGTTGCCGAATCCAAGAAAGACTATCTCACAGGCGCTGCCGAGAAGATGTCGAAGAAAGATCGCCAGGCGCTTATTCAGCGCCTGGAGGTAGAGATGAAAGATGCAGCCAAAAACCTGCAGTTTGAGCGTGCTGCCGAGCTTCGCGATGCGTTGCTGGAACTTCGCGCTGAATAAGATACTGCTCATTCATATGCACTATAAAAGAGAGATCTGTAACAAGAGAACGGCCAATTGGCCGTTCTCTTGTTGAGTAAGGAAATCATCTATATCTACCGATAATAAGAGATGTTGAAATCTTGAAATCAGGTCTATACTGATAGAAAAGTTGAATTTGGTTAAAAGGTTTATAGAAAGCATTCGGGAGTCGTGTCCCTCTGGGAGTTGAGAGCGCCCCGGTGTTGAACTTGGAGCCGAGCCGAAGGCAATGGCGACATTGCCGCGAACAGGCGAAGCCGAGAGCGCCCCGGTGTTGAACTTGGAGCCGAGCCGAAGGCAATGGCGACCTGTCGCGACCAAGGCGAAACCGAGAGCGTCCCGGTGTTGAACTTGGAGCCGAGCCGAAGGCAATGGCGACCTGCCGCGACCAGGGCGAAGCCGAGAGCGTCACCGGTGTTGAACTTGGAGCCGAGCCAAAGGCAATGGCGACCTGCCGCGACCAAGGCGAAGCCGAGAGCGTCCCGGTGTAGAACTTGGAGCCGAGCCGAAGGCAATGGCGACCTGCCGCGACCAGGGCGAAGCCGAGAGCGCCTCGGTATTGCCCTTGGAGCCGAGCCGAAGGCAATGGCGACCTAGTCGCGAACAGGCGAAGCCGAGAGCGTCACCTCGCAGTAGAGCGGCCGCATAAGGTGCCGGCAATTGGCCGAAACCTTATGCGGAGCCGCGGGCATACGACAATCCTTCACATAGCAAGACCCGACCCCTCACTGTTGCACCGCTTGTTTCGGGTGTCCAGAGGGCTGCGCCCTCTGGGGCCCTCCCTTGGAAGGGAGGGTTTGGGAGGGATCGAAAAAGCCTTTAAAAAGGTTTGGATTAACACACTGAGAGGATGAATACTATTGGCGAGCGATAACATTGTCATTAAAGGTGCACGAGCGCATAACCTGAAGAACATCGACATTACCATCCCGCGCGACCGCTTTGTCGTATTGACCGGCCTGAGTGGCTCAGGGAAGTCCTCACTGGCTTTTGACACCATCTATGCCGAAGGACAGCGGCGTTATGTAGAATCATTGTCAGCCTATGCAAGGCAGTTTCTGGGACAGATGGAGAAGCCAGATGTCGATTCCATTGAAGGATTGTCTCCTGCCATTTCAATAGATCAGAAAACTACAAGCCGTAACCCGCGTTCCACGGTTGGAACCGTGACGGAAATCTATGATTACCTGCGTCTGTTATTTGCACGCGTGGGTCATCCACATTGTCCGGATCACGGCGTTGAGATCAGTTCCCAGACCGTAGAACAAATGGTTGACCGCATTATGCAATATCCAGAGCGTACCCGGTTGCAGATATTGGCACCCATTATCTCGGGCCGTAAGGGCGAGCATAAAAGTGTATTTGCCGATGTGTCCAAGCAGGGCTTTGTCCGTGTACGGGTGAACGGAGAGCTGCGTGACCTGTCAGAAGATATTCAATTGGAGAAAAACAAGAAGCATACGATTGAAGTGGTCGTTGACCGGATCGTTGTTAAGGATGATGTACAGGCACGTCTGGCCGACTCCATTGAAACAGCACTTAATTTATCCGGAGGACAACTCCTCGTGGACATTATGGGTGAAGAAGAGCTACGTTTCAGCTCCAACTTTGCCTGCCCGGTGTGCGGATTCAGTATTGAAGAGCTTGCACCGCGGATGTTTTCTTTTAACAGTCCTTTCGGCGCTTGCCCGGATTGTGACGGGTTAGGTGTCAAAATGATCGTTGACCCTGATCTGCTCGTACCGGATCGCAGCAAGACGATCGAAGATGGCGCTTTTGATGCATGGACAGGTGGAACATCGACCTATTATCCACAGTTCCTGAAGTCGGTATGTGAACACTTCAACATTCCGCAAAATGTACCTGTCGAAGATCTGCCAACTGAACAGATGAATAAGTTGTTGCAGGGTACAGGTACGGAGAAAATCCGTTTCCGGTATGAGAATGATTTTGGACAACGCAAGGAAGCACTAGTTACCTTTGAAGGTATCGTCAATAATCTGGAGCGTCGTTACCGTGATACAGCATCTGAAGGTATCCGTGAATTCATCGAAGGTTACATGAGCGCGAAGCCTTGTGGTACGTGTAAAGGTCAGCGTTTGAAACGGGAAAGTCTCGCAGTTACGATCAACGATCACAACATGGCGTATGTGACTAGTCTGTCCATTGGTGAAGCTGGCCGATTCTTCGATTCATTGGAATTGAGTGAGAAAGAGCAGACGATTGCCAAACTGATTTTGAAAGAAATCAACAGTCGTCTCGGCTTCCTCGTGAACGTAGGTCTGGATTACCTTACGCTAAGTCGTGCCGCTGGAACGTTGTCCGGTGGGGAAGCTCAGCGAATCAGACTGGCCACACAGATTGGTTCCAGCCTGATGGGGGTACTGTACATTCTGGATGAGCCAAGTATCGGATTGCACCAACGGGATAATGACCGTTTGATCTCAACGCTCGCGCATATGCGGGACATTGGCAACACGTTGATCGTGGTTGAACATGATGAGGATACGATGATGGCTGCCGACTATATTATTGATATTGGCCCTGGTGCAGGTATCCACGGAGGTACCATCATGTCACAGGGTACACCGGAAGAGATCATGAACGATGAGAACTCATTAACCGGTCAATATCTGAGTGGACGCAAGTTCATTCCGATTCGTACAGAACGTAGAAGTGTAGGAGACCGCTGGTTGGAAGTACGCGGAGCCAAAGAAAATAACCTGAAGAATCTGAATGTGAAGATTCCAGTGGGTGTATTTACTGCGGTAACGGGTGTGTCTGGCTCAGGTAAATCCACATTGATCAATGAGATCCTGTACAAAACGCTGGCACGTGATCTGAATCGCGCTCGGGTACGCCCGGGTCAACATAAAGAGATTCGTGGTCTGGAACATATCGATAAAGTCATCGATATTGACCAGTCGCCAATCGGGCGGACACCACGTTCCAACCCGGCTACGTATACAGGTGTCTTTGATGATATCCGGGATCTGTTTGCTCAGACGAATGAAGCCAAGGTACGTGGATACAAGAAAGGCCGATTCAGCTTCAATATCAAAGGCGGACGTTGTGAAGCCTGCCGTGGAGACGGCATTATCAAAATTGAGATGCACTTCTTGCCCGACGTTTATGTTCCTTGTGAAGTCTGCAAAGGCAAACGATACAACCGGGAAACGCTTGAAGTGAAATATAAAAATAGAAATATTTCCGATGTGCTGGAAATGACGGTTGAAGATGCAACCCAGTTCTTCGAGAACATTCCGAAGATCCATCGCAAAATGCAGACGCTGATGGATGTGGGTCTGGGTTATATCAATCTGGGACAACCTGCAACCACATTGTCTGGTGGTGAAGCCCAGCGGGTGAAGCTTGCTTCCGAGCTGTATCGTCGCAGTACAGGGAAAACCATCTACATCCTCGATGAGCCGACAACCGGTTTGCATGTCGATGATATCGATCGTTTGTTGAACGTACTACACCGTTTGGTGGATTCCGGGGAATCGGTGTTGGTAATCGAGCATAACCTGGATGTGATCAAAACGGCAGACTATGTTGTCGATCTAGGGCCGGAAGGTGGTAGCGGTGGAGGTACCATTGTTGCAACCGGAACACCTGAGGATATCATTCAAGTGGAAGCTTCCTATACGGGCAAGTACTTGAAGCCGGTTCTGGAGCGGGATACCGAGCGGAGCAAGGCACTGCAATTGGTGGACTAAGTTCTTGTAGTCTGAGTTTATTGAACGAAAAACGATAGTGAACAAGCCCTTCTTTTCGAGAAGTGTGAGGCATTGGATTATGATCTGATGTGCTCTGCTTCCGACAGGAAGGGTTTTATTTTTGGAATATGTAGAGTCTTCCTCAAGGGGAAATCCGGTGATATAGCTTATGCTTCCGATACAGCTTTCTTTCAGAAAGCTTTTAAGCGAACGCTTCGCTTTTTCAGGTTTTTTCTGTCCTCACCGTTATGGTGTAAATGATTAATTCAACTTATATAGAATGTTTTCGTGAAAGTGTTTACATATATGTAGGGCAAGCATTGCAGGGATATTCAGCCAAATTGGATTTTTTTCATTTTTATGGATGATAGGGCTTGCATTACAAGCAGGGTACAGATAACATAGAGGAAGATATTAGGGTATGCGTTAGCTGTTCAACTATGGTGAGGAGGTCTGTCTATCCATGCTGTTTGCAGAAGCTGCCACGGCGAGCACATCGAATTTTAATGCATTTGATATTTTTGTCATCTTATTTACGATCCTGATTTTCATCGGAGTCGTTCGCCTCCTTCGGGCACCGAAGAAGAATCTGTTTGCGATCGGATTTGCAGTAGTCAGTCTGCTGGTATTTCTGATGACGGATTATGCGATGATAACCGGTTGGTTTGGTCAGTAGGAAGGCCACTGAAGTGAATGGAATATAAGCCAAAAGAGGTATGGAGGAACACTTTCCACGGGAGACATGGAGGGTGTTTTTTTCGTTTATACTGAACGATTGAACAAGATTCTACCTTCTCTACTAAAATAGGACTTAAAACAATTGTATATCCAGATTCTGTATGATACATTGAGGGATACCGGAATTGCAGATGAGAGAAAGAGAGAATAGATTCAGCGATGAATCCGATGTCGAGTCGCGCAAGAAGGATGTATAGAGAGGGTCAGGTGAGAATATGAGCGTGTTGGGTAAAAAGGGGATAGCCATACTGATGGCTGCTGTACTCTCGATTAGTGTAGCGGCAACGGCCGGTGCGGCTGAATCCAAAGCAGCAATGCAAGCGAAAGTGGTAGACGGTCAAGTCTATGTGAACACCAAGGATCTGCTCAAGGCAGTTGGTGGAAGTGGACAATATGATGCCAAATCAGGAACGTACACGTACAAGGGAAGTGAAGCCATCCCCAAAGTGATCGAAAAGGTATCTCCTTCGGTCGTAGGCATTATTGGGAAATCTACCGAAGTGCAGGAAGGTGCATCATCAGACGACCGCTATAATCTTGCACATGGTACAGGTGTCATTATCCGGTCCAACGGATGGATCGTGACGAATGCTCACGTAATCGAAGGATTAACGAATCCGGTGGTCGTTACGACGGATGGCAATACATACAAAATTACGAAAACATACAGTGATGCACTAAGTGATCTCGCGCTAATCAAAATCAATGCCAAATCACTCAAACCGGCGAGCTTCGCCAAAGCTTCACAAACCTCTGTTGGAGAGACCGTGATCGCCATAGGTACGCCGATTTCCTTTTCCTTGCGCAACTCTGCAACGGTAGGGGTAATTAGCGGCTTGAATCGTGGTGTTGAGGCGACCTATCGGTTGATTCAGACTGACACGGCCATTAACCCAGGAAATAGCGGAGGACCGCTGGTCAACCTGAAGGGTGAGGTAGTCGGTATCAATTCCATGAAGTTCTCTGCGGTCGGCGTAGAAAGCTTGGGATTTTCGATTCCGGTGGATACCGTTCAATATATCATCGATCAGTTTTTTAAATATGGCAAAATAAAACGTGCGAGTCTGGGATTACAGCTGGAAGAAAGCTGGTCTGCCATAGTGGGTCTGCCTACAGATGATCCATTAACGATCACGGGTGTACTGTCTCCTGAAGCAAAAAAAGCCAAAATCAAAGAGGGCGATGTCATCTATAGTGTGGCGGGCACACGTGTGTCCTCAGTCGTGGATATCAATGAGTTGCTCAAAAAGTATCTGCCTGGGCAAAGGGTAAAGCTGTTGATGCAATCGGATGGCGATATCGTCACCCGCACGTTGGTGCTTGCTGATCGCGCAGACATTCAGGACGATGAAGAAGGGGCCTTCCTTGCAGATGAAGAACAATAAAGCCTGGCGATCAGCCCGGATGGAGAGAGGACGAAAGAACGGAATGAAAAAGTCATGGATACGTGTGCTGAGCACAGGTGTATTAATCGGGATGCTGACCATTGGCGCGGCACTGCCTGTATGGGCATCTGATCTGACGACAAGTGAACTACGGGTCAAAGCGGGTAGCACGAGCGCTTACATTAACGGCGATAAGCAGGCCATAGCCAAACCGTACAAGTTCAAGGGTGTTACGATGGTGCCTGTAGGTGTGTTCAAGAAAGCATTTGGCAGTGAAATCCGGCTGGAGAAAAATGATGTCGTCAAAATCAAGGAAGGCCCGCACACGGTGACTCTGACGATTGGCAGTACAATTGCCTGGGTGGATGGTGTAAAACATGAGATGGGTGCTGCTCCCAAGATGGTGAATGGCGTACTCATGGTTCCACTTCGTCCGATAGCTGCTGGAATCGGTGCGACGCTTGCTCCAAGCAGTTCCGGAGAAATGGTGATTCGTCTGTTGCAAACCGATGATTCGGTGGACGATGAGGATGGCCTTCATCCGGATGAAGGCAAAACCAGAATCGGCAACAGCTTTTACGGCTGGTCCATTAACTATCCTGCAGATCTCATGGTTTTCCAGAGCGGTGAGCAGGAGCGCATGATGACTTTCGGCGCAGCGGACAACAGTTATTATCTTGAAGTGTACGTCAGCGACCAGGATGTGGCTCTGGATTCGGATGATTTGTTGCAACAACTCGTGCAGGAAGCCAAACAATCAGGAGATACCGTACTGGATCGTGAAGCGGTGTCAAAAGGCAAAACGCCATATGCCCGGATTATTGTGAAAGATGCAGACGGCATGTTGTGGGAGATGCGCCAGTATCTCAATGAAGGTCGTCAATATGATGTGTACCTCGCTGATTATCAAGCCTTGAATTACAAAGATCTGGGCAAACGTGCGGCGCTGCTCAATTCATTCCAGCCAACCTATGCGGAGTCGGATCGAACGATCAAGGATCTGTCCACCGTAGATAATGGCATGCGCTCTGCGTGGAATGATGACTATGGTATTGAATTGAAGATTCCTGCTGGCTGGTCGATCGACAACAATCAGATGATCTATGAAGCCAAGGATGGTGCGTATCTGCAATGGCGTGTCACATCCGCGAAGGCCGGTACAACGGTAAAAGACTGGAGCGGTCAACTGGATAGGTGGATGCGTGAGACATTTACGCCAGAGAGTTACGAGCCGGTTGGCTCATATACGATGGATATCTCGGGAGAGACTGCCGAGGTGAATGAATTCCGTTATAACTTTGGTGGGGGCTGGCAGACCGAGTTCGATGTTCTTTTGCAGAAGAATGGGTATCGATATTATGCAGAGTATACGTTCCCTGAGGAGCAGGTTGCAGATCGGGCATGGTTTGAACGGATTATGAAGAGTGTGGAGATTGATTTTGATACGGTTGCCGAACATTTCGGTCAGCTGGATGAAGATCCTTATTTGACAGACAAAACGAAGACACTTACACGTACGTCCAAACGTTATCATTACAGTGTAGATATTCCGCGTTACTGGACACCTTACAGTGATCGATTCGAATATTCACCTGTGGTGTACACCTTCACGGGCGGAGAATTCTCCATTGCGGCGAGCGAAGACAAATCGATCGAGATGACGGTCAGCCAGCTGAGAGAGGCTTATGCCGAAGCCACCAAAACACGTAAGAACTTCAAGCTGCTTGGCAGTGAGGAGCTGACGTTTGCGGGTGTGCCTGCATTTTCCTTTACGTATCATGAACTGGACAAAGGAGTGCCATATGCGGGTCGCCAGATCGTGTTTGAAAAGGACGGAACAACCTATACGATCACAAGTGGCCTGAATGATGCCAATAAGACAGAAGTTCAGGCGGCAGCATTGGAAAAAGCAGTGAACTCATTTACATTTATTAAATAATAGAGATTGATGCCGGAGGGTCAGTAACCTTCCGGCTTATTTGTTTCCTGTATAAGAGTAATTAAATATTTACACTGGGACGAAGAGTGCAGAACCGATCTGAAGAAGCGAAGCGTGCGCGTTTATCACCAGATTTTCCCCTTTAGAATAGGAAATTAAAAAAATCTGGGGGTAACAGCGATCAGAAGATGGTACTGCAATCGGAGTGTCTAGTGTAAATCTTAATGGAAATGAAAATGGTAAACGGTTTTTTCAGGAAAACGTAGAAGAGTCGGTGCAGAAGTGGTACACTATACTAGTTCAGGAGTTATGACTACTGATCTAATGAATAGGAATGACTGTAAGCTTGGAGTTCAGGCAATACAGACATAATAGATAGATATAACAATACCGTGACAATGCAGGTGTACCGGATAAGGTACAGGTTTAGGCTTGGTGTTTTCAGGCGGCGTTAAGGATATAGGGATGAAATCCGGCGGATAGCCGGTTATGGGGAGGATCTACATGAAAACAGCAACAATACGAAGAGAAGACGTTGAACTTCTGGCACCCGCTGGTGACTGGGATTGTATGCGTTCGGCGGTAGCCAATGGCGCAGATGCCATTTTCTTCGGAGTCGAAAAGTTTAATGCACGGGCACGGGCGAACAATTTTCGCATGGACGAGCTGCCAGAGATTATGGCGTTTTTGCACAGTTATGGCGTAAAAGGTTTTTTGACCTTTAATATATTGATTTTTGAAAATGAATTGACGGATGCCAAAGAACTCATTGACGCTTGTGTCGATGCAGGTGTGGACGCTGTAATTGTTCAGGATTTGGGTTTGGTGAAGATGATCCGCGAGATCTCGCCGGATTTCCCGATTCACGGTTCAACACAGATGACAATTACCTCACCGGAAGCGGTCGAGTTCACGAAGCCGTTTGATATGGAACGTGTTGTTCTGGGACGGGAGAACAATCTGAAGCAGATCCAGAAGATTGGTGAACAGGCGAAGCTTCCAATGGAAGTATTTGTTCATGGCGCGCTGTGTGTATCCTACTCGGGGCAGTGTCTGACTTCCGAAATGTGGGGAGGGCGTTCGGCGAACCGTGGGGAGTGCGCCCAAGCTTGTCGTTTGCCATACGACCTGATGGTGGATGGGGTGCACAAACCGATGGGTGATGTAGCTTATCTGTTGTCTCCGAAGGATCTGGCAGCGATTGACCTGATGCCGGAACTGATTGAAGCAGGAGTGACTTCGTTCAAAATTGAAGGACGTCTCAAAACGCCGGAATACGTAGCGAACGTCGTAAGCAAATACCGCAAAGCGATTGACCGTTATTTTGATGGAGATAACACGCCGCCAAGCAAGGAAGAAGTTCGCGAATTGCAGCAAAGCTTCTCCCGCGGATTCACACATGGTTTCCTGAGCGGTACAAACAACAAAGAACTGGTGGATGGAACATTCCCGAAAAGCCGTGGTGTCTACCTCGGTCATGTAGATCAAGTGTTGCGCGATGGTGTGGTTCTGAAGCTGGACGCACCCGTGAAACGTGGAGACGGGATTGTATTTGACGCCGGAGACCCCACTCAGAAGGAAGAGGGCGGACGTGTATACGATGTACGTCGCAAAGGCGTAAAACTCGAAGGCGAAGCAGAAGAGGGTTGGATCGTTGATGTCGTTCCAGGCCGCAGTGACGTGGATCTGCGCCGTGTGAAGGTTGGCGACAAAGTGTGGAAAACGAATGACCCGGCGCTGGACAAACGTCTGCGTCAAAGCTTCGAGACCGAGAAGCCATACCGCGTATTCCCGGTGAAAGTAAAAGTCATCGGCAGCCCGGGGCAGCCGCTTAGCACGTGGTGGACAGACGTGCAGAAGGGCACGACCGTCCGGATTGATTCCGAGATGGAACTGGACATCGCGCAGAAGCGTCCAATGACGCATGAATTGCTCGAAGAGCAGTTCGGACGTCTGGGAGGCACCGTGTTCCAGTTGGAAGGAATGGACGTCAACCTGCACGGTGACGTCATCATCCCGATGCGCGAGTTGAATAACATTCGCCGTCAGGCGGTAGAACAACTCGCGGGCGAGCGTCCTAAACCGCCCGTCTACGTGAAACGAGCGGTAGATGTGTACGGCGATTCGGTTAAACCGGCATCACCAGTCGCTCGCGGTCAAGCAGAGCTGACCGCACTATGCCGCAGCCTGCCACAAGTGGAGGCAGCGATTGAAGCGGGGATCGGCATGATCTATGCCGACTTCGAGTTTATCAAACAGTTCCCGGCAGCCGTGGAAGCTGTGCATGCCGCTGGTCGCAAGATCGCGCTGGCAACGCCGCGTATTCACATGCCTGGGGAGAACGGATATCATAACAACATCCTGCGTCTGAAGCCAGATGCGGTATTGGTACGTAATACAGGTGCACTGTACTTCTACCTTCGCCACCGGATGGAAAACCCGGACGCGAAGCACCCTGAACTGATCGGTGACTTCTCATTGAATATCGCCAATCACAAAGCAGTAGAATTGTTCCTGGAAGCCGGATGTGACTGGATTACCCCATCCTATGACCTGAACATTCAACAAATGGTTGATTTGCTGGGCCACTCCCGTACAAGTCAGACTGAAGTGGTTATCCATCAGCATCTGCCGATGTTCCACACCGAGCACTGTGTATACTGTACGTTCATGAGTGAAGGAACAGACTTTACAAACTGTGGACGTCCTTGTGAAGAACAGCGTGCATCATTGCAAGACCGGATCGGTATGTCTCACCCTGTACGTGTGGATGAAGGCTGTCGTAATACGGTATACAATGCAGTGGAGCAGTCAGGTGCCGAGTATCTGACCAACTTTATGGATCTGGGTGTATCCCGTTACCGTGTGGAATTCCTGGAAGAGACACCAGAGCAGGTACGCGAAGTAATTGATCTGTACAACCGTGCACTGCGCGGCGAGATCAGTGGTACACAAGTCTGGAAAACACTAAAAGCAACGAACCAACTGGGCGTTACACGTGGTCAATTGGTGAAATAAACAGCAACCCCAATCTCTGCTTTACGGAGCTCTTGGGGTTTTTTCTGTAAAAGGCTAGGAGGCGAAGAAGCGTGGCGCCATTCACAATCATGGATATCAAATTGCTGTGCGGAGTCACGGCATTTAAGCGGGGAGAAGATTACAACCTGTCTGGCAGGGTGACCAATCTGGTGGTCAGTGAGGATGAGCGTCATTACAATGCTGTAGTCCGAGGCACCAAACGATATAAAGTAACGGTGGATCTGGATGAAACGGGCGAGATTGAAGCTTATTGCAACTGTCCCGCGTATGGAAATTATTATGACTATTGTAAACATGTCGCGGCTGTACTGCTGGCAATCCACGAACGGGCGGAAGAACTGGGAGACCACTCAGCGAACAATGAGGAGGGAAAGAAGGTCGGAAAGGCTGATGACGGGAAAAGGAAAGAATCATCCCAATTCGATTCCAGGCGGGACACTACCTCTGGTCCAGGCACTATTTCCAGAGTGGGTACACTGGTCGAAGAGAGTCATTGGGAGCGTCCTGATTCGTCTGCCAATTCCGCTCAGCAGCTTAATACTGCTTCGAAACCCACGGCGTCTCCATTCTCCCAGGCAGGTCGTCCAAGCTCAGCTTCGGGTTGGGGTCGCTCAGCAGATAAACCTTCTTACCGTACAGCGGATCAGATTCTGTCGATGTTTGCCAAGGATCGGAGACCTCTGCATGGCAATGACCGTAAATACACCGCTCCTGTCACCCGCTCCTCCCTGCGGGAAGAATTGCAGGTTCAGTTTATATGCAAGCTGATACAAGTTCACAAGGGTGGCGGGAAACTCGCTCTTGAATTGAAAGTGGGTAACAAACGTCTGTATGTGGTGCAGAAAGTGAAGCAATTCCTGAACTGCATCGAGAAGGGCGAACCGATGTCATTTACCAAACTGTTCCACTATGATCCACTGATGCATGTTTTCACTCCGCAGGATCAGGCCATTCTCTCAATGCTCATTCGAATGAGGCAGAGTGAAGAGGCCTATCGCCAATCCATCTCCGGTTATCTGGGAGCTTCGGACGGACGGGATATATTAATCGCTCCGCTCGTATGGAAGCCACTGCTGGAATTACTACTACAGGCTGACAGCCGGATGGAGGGCACGGGATTTGCCAATGGACCACTTACGCTGGGTGAGGGCGTACTGCCTTTGTTTTACCGGATTGCCCAGGGAACGAATGAAGGATATCAGCTTGAAATTTCCGGACTGCGTGAACTAATTCTTCTTCCTGCCTATGATGCCGCCGTGGTGGAAGGACAGTTGCACATGTTGGAGCCTATGCAGATGCGAAGTCTGGAGGACTTGAGTGGGGCGCTCACTTCATATGGGATCAAGGAAAGTATTGATATTTCGACCCAGCAGGTGGATGAGTTTGTTCAACATGTCGTGCCAGAACTGCGTACGCTCGGACATCTGTCCATTGATTCGCAGGTGCGTGAACAGATCGCGGAACCGGAACTTTCACCGAAGCTGTACATCGACTTCTATCGTGAACGTATTACAGCACGTCTGGAATTCGACTATGAGGTCATGGTTATTAATCCGCTGGCAGAGTATTTGATAGATGAAGAAGAGAAAAAGGTTATTTTGGTGCGTGATCGATACAAAGAACGGAATCTGATTGAACGGCTTGATCGATCCTTTCTCGAAAGGGATGGTAGTGTCTGGGCGAGCGAACGGGAAGATGCAATATATGATGTCATGTATCATCTGTTGCCTGAGCTTGAGAAGCAGGTAGACATCTATATGCCGAACGCCGTGAAGGCTATGATGCAATCCTCTTCCAAACCTCCGAAAGTCCGGGCAGACTTGGGGAAGGGGCTCGACTGGCTGGAGATTTCATTCGAGATGGAAGGTGTGGACGAGCAGGAGCTTCAGGAACTCATGCGCCGCATTGTGGAAAAGAAACCGTATTTCCGTCTCAAGAGTGGTGTCTTTCTCTCGCTTGAAAATGAAGGTGCAGACAGCTTCGCTCACATGGCCGATTCACTCGGACTGGGAGCAGATGACATCAAGAGCAGCCATATCCGGCTTCCGGCTGTTCGGGCATTACAATTGCCAGGCAGAGATGAAGTTTCAGGTCATGTGAAGTGGGGAGGCTCTCTGAAACGTTTCCTTGATGATCTCCGAGATCCCGAGCGGATGGATTTTGCATTGCCAGAAGCTCTCACTCCCATCCTGCGGGATTATCAGAACAGTGGATACCAGTGGCTGCGTACCCTCGCCTATTATCGTTTTGGCGGGATTCTGGCGGATGATATGGGACTTGGCAAAACATTGCAAAGCATCGCCTATATTACAGCGGTGCTTCAGGAAAAGCCCGAGTACAATATTGACCATACGGACGTTAATAAATACCGGGAGAGCGGATCGCTATGGGGGAGTACAACGGAGACTACTGCCGGCATCGACCCCGAAACTGGTCTCCCATTGGATAAGATGGCCTCAGAGAATACGGACGGCCTATGGTCCACGATGCAGCAGGATGGACTGACGATCCGAACGAGGGTCATTCATCCTCCGGTACTTGTCGTGGTGCCTGCCTCGCTAACCTATAACTGGGCTAATGAGTTTGCGCGGTTCGCCCCGCATCTGAAAGTCCTGATCGCTGCCGGTCAGAAAGAAGAACGAGCCAGCATGCTTTCAGGCATGGATGAGGCAGATGTGATTGTGACGTCGTATCCTCTGTTGAGACGGGATTTGGACACCTACCTGGGCCGAACATTCCATACACTCATTCTGGATGAAGCTCAGGCGATCAAAAATGCTTCTTCCCAGACCGCGCAGGCAGTGAAACAAATTCAGGCCCCACGTCGTTTTGCACTCACAGGAACGCCTGTAGAGAACTCGCTGGATGAATTATGGTCCATTTTTGAAGCGGTATTTCCTGGGTTATTTCCGAGTTACAGAAGATTCCGCGACCTTCCTCCGGAACGGATCTCGCGGATGGTACGTCCGTTTATTCTGCGCCGCCTGAAGAAGGATGTGCTGGAGGAGTTGCCTGATCGAATTGAAACGGTACAGCGGTCAGAGCTCACGGTTGAACAGAAGAAACTGTACGCCGCGTACCTCTCCGAGCTTCAGGATGAAGCATCAAAGGATATGGAGGATAACGGATTCCAGAAGAATCGTATCAAAATTTTGGCTGGCATCACGCGTTTGCGTCAGTTGTGTTGTCATCCGGCCCTCTTTGTTGAAGGATATCAAGGCGATTCCGGGAAAATGGAACAGTTGCTTGAAACGGTCGAGGATTGTTTGGCTTCAGGCAAACGAATTCTCATCTTCTCCCAATTTGCGAGCATGTTGAACCTGATTCGTCAGACGCTGGCTGCACAGGGAAGAACCCTGTTCTATCTTGATGGTCAGACCCCTGCGCAGAGCCGTGTCGAGATGTGCCACAGATTTAATGAGGGCGAAGCTGAACTGTTCTTAATCTCCCTGAAAGCAGGAGGTACCGGACTAAATTTAACAGGGGCAGATACCGTTATATTATATGATCTATGGTGGAATCCCGCGGTGGAAGAACAGGCGATTGGCCGTGCCCATCGCATGGGACAGAAACAAGTGGTGCAAGTCATCCGCCTGGTTACCGAAGGTACGATCGAAGAGAAGATTTTGGAACTCCAGCAGCGGAAGAAGGACTTAATTGCCGAAGTGATCGAACCGGGAGATGGGGGATCAACGACCTTATCCGAACAGGATATCCGCGAATTGTTGATGGTATAATGAAGTCCAAGCATCCTAGCAATATGAATCATTAAATATATGAATCTATACAAGTTGGACTAATCATTTACACGAGAAACGTAGAGGACAGAAAAAGGCTGGAGAAGCGGAGCGTTCGCCTAAAAGCTTTCTGAAAGAAAGCTGCATCGGAAGCATACGCTATCCCCAGATTTTCACCTTTGTAAAAGTGAATTAAAAAATCTGGGGATAACAGCGATCGGAAGGTTGTTCTGTCATCGGAGTAGTAAGTGTAAATATGCTTTAGTTCAACTTGTTTAGCAAAAGGAGTGGGTTCGTATGCGTATTCGCAAAGCGATTATTCCAGCCGCAGGGCTGGGTACCCGGTTTCTGCCTGCCACCAAGGCGATGCCCAAGGAAATGCTACCCATCGTGGACAAGCCAACGATCCAGTACATTATTGAAGAAGCTGTCGCTTCAGGCATTGAAGATATCATTATTGTGACAGGTAAAGGGAAGCGGGCCATTGAAGATCACTTCGACTACTCTTTTGAGCTGGAGCAGAATCTAGCGGATAAACAGAAATGGGACTTGCTGAACGAAGTCCGCAAACCCTCCGAGATGGCAGACATTCATTATATCCGTCAAAAGGAACCAAAGGGACTTGGTCACGCCATTTGGTGTGCCCGTAAGTTTATCGGCAATGAACCTTTTGCCGTCCTGTTAGGGGACGATATTGTAGAAGCGGAACATCCCTGCCTGAAGCAGATGATCGATGTCTACGATGAACTGCAATCTCCGATTGTTGGTGTACAGCCTGTTGATTGGAGCGAGGTGTCCCGTTACGGGATTGTGGATGGAGAGTTGTTGACCCCTACCGATGATCGTGTCTTTCGTGCGCGCCGCTTAATTGAGAAACCGAAGACCGAAGATTCGCCCTCGAACCTGGCCATTATGGGACGTTATATTCTTACACCGGATATCTTTGAGATCCTGGGTCAGCAATCGGCTGGCGTCGGAGGAGAAATTCAGCTCACAGATGCCTTGTCCCGATTGAACGAACAACGGCAGATTCTCGCATATCATTTTGATGGACTGCGTCATGATGTTGGCGAGAAGTTAGGTTTTATTGAAACGTCCATACATTATGCGTTGCAACGCCCGGACCTTCGGGAGGATTTGTTGAAGTATTTAAAGAAGATAACAGAATCGAACTAACACATCCCTAATGAATTAGATCACAAAAAAGGTTTGCCCTTTGATGAGGGCAAACCTTTTTTGTGTGTGGAATTATTGAGGACCACTAGTGCATTTTGTTATTAGAAATTCAGTTCTGCTATCTGTTTAATCTCGTCTGCTTCGTTAGGTGCGACAGCGATAAGCTTATCATATATAGCTTGATCTTGTTGCCCATCTTTAGTTAGGGCCGCAAGGTACCAACGAGCAATTTCACGGTTGGTAGCATCGGTCAGATCTTCTGCAATTCCACCCTTAAGGATAGTAGCGGCTCCAGCTGAATCGTTTAACATGAATTTCATTTTCCCTGCGTTCAGAATCATTGTTGGAGTCAGCTCGAACGGCTGTCCTTGAAGCTGTCCATCAGGGAGAGTCTGTAGATGTTCTACTCCATCAACAACATGCTGATAGGCTTCCAGACCTGAAGTGAAATAAGATTCCTTCTTAGCTGTATCGCCTTGTCCAAGCGCTTGATATCCTAGATCGAATGAACGGGTGATTAACTGCTCATACCATTCCATATTCCAGACGTAGTTAGCGGCGTACTCTTTTTGGAGAGCATAGGCTGCATCATAATCTGCTCTTAGATCATATAAATGTATCAGTTGGATTACTATACTCTTATTATATGGTTCAGCTACATTGCCTCTTTGAAGTAGTTCAAGAGAAGTGTTATAGAACTGGTCGTCCTTAGTTTGCTCATAGCCTTGTTTATACAAGGAAGAGAGTGTTAGCAATGAATCAGTATGTGTACTACGAATGGATAAATCTTTTTCTAATGCAGCTTTTATCTCTTGGAAGTCCTGGCTATTTTGAGCGACCTCTTTGGCTATTTTCGCATATTGATTTGCTTGTAAAAATCGTACCGATACAATCAAGAGTAGTATTATAGAAATTCCAGCAATCGTGGTATAGATTCCTCTAGCTGTACTAGGGCTTACTTTTAAACGTTGAACAGGTCGTGGTTCAATCGCTGCAGCCATGCCTCCAAACCCGATAAACACCAGCATGCCGATGAAGACGTAACTCATATTGAAATCGAGAAGACTCAATACCAGAATAGTCATGGACAAAATGAAAAATACAAAATGTGACTCTCTTTCGTTTTCGTCTCTTCGCAAGTAGCTGCGAACGAATTGATAGAAGATATACAGAATAAATGACATGAAAATGATAAATCCGATAATTCCGACTTCAACCAGGTACTGCATGAAGAAGTTATGCGCTTGTGCACTAACATATGGATTGTTCTGATACTTTTCATACAGTACGGTCCAAGCCCCACCACCTGCACCAATCAATGGGTAATCTGCAATGACCTTGGCAGCATCTTTGTAGAAGGTGATTCGTTCCAGGACACTGTGCTGCTGGAAGTTGATGTTTTCCAGACGCGTACTGATACTATCAGGCAAAATGTTGCGAACGCTGGTACCCAACAGCAACACTGCTGCGATAATGGCGAGCAGCGCTGAGCCGAGCGGGATCCACAGGCTTGAGCCTTTACGTTTACCCCAGGTATGGAGCTTTGTTTCCAACTTGGGAGCGATCCAACGTTGAATAGCCCAGATGATGATTGCGACAACTATGGATGCTGCAACCAGATAGATCCAACCTTTGGCTGCAAGTTCAGCAGTGAACTTTTGCTGCAATTCGAGTCCGGCCGTATTGACTGGATTCAAGATAGCTAATGTTCCTATTCCTGAAATAACAAGATAAATGAACCATAAGATTTGTTTTGCTGGTTTAAGCAACAACAGGATGATCACGAAAACGATTGGCATCATTACAAGACCTGTACGCGACAATGTAAGCAACAGGGACAGCAAGATGGGAACAAGCATAAAACCATGAAACATCTGCATGTACACTTTTCTTGTGCGGATCAGACTAAAGATGCTAATGAACAGAAAAGCCATCAAAAACGCTGCATATGTATTCGGGTACTGGAATACAGATGCAAGCCGTGGACCGTTAGAATCATTCCATATCGCTTGGTTGTATACCCCATTAACTACGCCTGAAGAGAACCAACCGACTAACTTACCCGTAAAACTGAAGGCTCCCAGCCAATTCAATAGACCAAATCCGACAATTATATATGCAAGTCCTATTAAGGAAGATTGTATGACATGATTGATTTGTTTGTTCTGGAGCAGGTACATCGTCATGACGAACAACATTGCATAAATACACTGAATCAAGATCATGTTAACTGCTAAGTAATTAGAGGCTGCATTAATAAGCGATAGCATGTAAGTAATTGGCAATAGAATAACGACTAATTTGAGCCAATCTCGTTGGGAGTCTAGTGTGATAGTTTTGTAGTAGACCAAAGTCCATATGATGAACAGGAAGGTTGTAATCATGAGCGCCCAATAAATAGGCCCCTCAAATTGAAGTAATTGTCCGTTAAATAACGCAACTTGAAATGACGACCAGAGTAAAAAAAAGATAAGTCCTATGGTAAGAGTCCATAGCAGCGGCGAAGTTGAGCGGGAACTGGTCTTGTTCGACGTCTTTATTTTTTTTCCGTATACTTGATTCGACAAAGTATGATTCTCCTTTTCTCATATTGACAAAAATGCTGATGAATTTAGATATTATACTGAACGTATTATCTATTTGTAGATCTATTTGTAGTCACTTCTTACGCCATCAAGACAGACTTTAAAACTGCTTACTTGTAAAAAATCTAATTAAGCATTTTTTGTGATTTTTTCAGAACCGATTGAACTGAAAGATGTGGACTTTATCGAGATTTATTTCGATTGATATTTCTCACATATTTCAACTGCTGGTCCAATTTCTTTAACTTGTCCTTGATCCAACCATAGAACTCGATCACACATGCTTTTCATTTGTTCTATAGAGTGAGATACAAATAATACGGTAGTTCCGGAGGTCATGAGAGATTTCATTTTAGCCTCAGACTTTTCCTTGAATTTATAATCCCCCACAGACAGTACTTCATCCACGATTAAAATTTCAGGTTTAACCAGTGTAGCAATTGAAAATCCCAATCGAGCTTTCATACCGGATGAGTAATTTTTCAAAGGTGTATTTATGAATTTCTCCAGTTCTGAAAATTCAATGATTTCATCAACCTTTTGTTGAATGAATTTTTTTGAATATCCTAGGTAGAGTGCGTTAAGGTAAATATTCTCTAGACCGGATAATTCACCATTAAATCCTCCCCCGAGCTCAAGTAGAGGAACTAAAGAACCGTTACGCTCAATTGATCCAGAGGTAGGTTTCATGACTCCTGCAACTATTTTTAACAGAGTACTTTTTCCAGCTCCATTCAAACCTACAATACCAAAGACTTCTCCCTTATCAACATTAAAATTAATATCATTCAATGCTTCAAATTCTTCATAAGTGACTTTTCGTTTCAAACTATTAACGAAGAATTCTTTCAAAGAGTTAACTTTACCGCCAATTATCCTATACTTCATGGAGACGTGTTCTACTCTTATTGCAATATCCATTAGTTCAACCCCATTCAGTTACAAATAAAATATGAATTTATCCTGTTTCTTATAAAATAGGAAAAGCCCAAAGGCCACGAAAAAGAGAGAGTACAATAAATTAAAGATGTGATCGTTTATCGATGGAATAGTATTATATATCAATATATCTCTGAACATTTCTGTCGTTGTAAATACAGGATTAAACTGGATGATTGGTAATAGTTGATCAGGTATAATGGTTGCTGGATAGAAAATTGCCGAAGTATACATAATGATTACCAGAGCCAGTGAATATAAATGTTGTAAGTCTCTGAAAAATACATAAATTGTAGTTAAAATTAATCCGATACCTACACTAAACAGCAACATGTATAAAAGAGGGAATACAAACAATAAATTAATTGTAGTGAATTGTATTCCGCTTACTATCATAACTGGAATTATTGACAACATTGCAAGTAATGTGTTTATAAAGGAAGAACCTACTTTTGATATGGGAAAAAAGTACTTAGGAACGTAGATTTTCTTTATTAAAGCAGCGTTCGAAACAATTGACTGCATAGCATAATTTGTTGTTTCAGAAAAGCAAGAATACATTAATCTACCGGTTAGGACATACAATGCAAAGTGCTCAATGTTACTTGAAAAAAGTTCTTGAAAGATCAATGTCAACACGATCATAAACAAAAGAGGATTTAAAAAGCTCCACAAAATACCCAAGAGTGAATTTTTGTATTTTAATTGAATGTCTCTTTTTATAATTTCAATGATGAGGTCTTTATATTTTATAAAATTTTTTATATAAATTGTCATTAGTATCTCCTTGCTTAAATTTCAAAAATAGTTTAAATTACTTGCTAGCTTTTCAGCCATGGACCTAGAATTTATATCCTCGTTCGGGGGTAATTTCGAATGGGGATCATTCAGGCCAAAGTTTTGAGAGTCTAGATATCTTAGTTTGCTTTTTATTAAAGTATCAATTGACTTCCGTTTTTCTCCATAAAGATCAATTATATTCTTTTGAACAATCAATAGATCTATTAGGGTAACATAGATATAATCATTATCAGAATAAACAAGTTCATTATTATGATAGGATATTTTATAGAAGAGATCCCCACTATCTTGAATCCAGAATGTGTAGGTCAGATCGATAGCTTTTAATATTGATAATGCAACCATAGAGTAAGCCTCTTTATTGGAAACATCTTCCTTAAATAGAATAGAAAATAGATAATTTATAATCCCTAATTGGTGATTAAGACTAGAATGAGTTAAACTGGCATTATCATTCAATGAGAAATAATCTGGAATATAATAAGCACCTTCTTCAACTAATAAGAGAGAATTTGACTCTGAGTAGCTCACTAAAAAATCAGCATATCTGAGATAGAAGTTATGAAGTTCCTCAAAAGGTAAGATTTTTTTGGAATCTTGAATGACTAAAGCAAACGTTTCATTCAATCTAGTATCAATGTAAGGTGCTCTAATTGAGAAATCTTTCTTTAGCCAAGTTGAGGTATATTCGGTTAAAAATAGCCCCTTATGATGCGGCCTGTATCCAAAAACTTGGATTACTGCATTATAGACTAAATCAAAGAAAAAACGATCTTTATCATTGTTGTAATAACGGAGAAGCACCTTCTTTGACATATGATGAAGACTTACACCGTATGCATCTTTATCGAAGGGTTCGATTGAATAAGGTAACTTAGTATAGGTACCTTCAGGAGTTATCCACATATTGAAGCGGACATCGTTATTCTCTACAGAAATTCCAGCATCGGTAAAGTAAGAGGTCAACGTTTGTTTGGAAGCAAACAATGAATGCTCACTTAACAATAAAAACTGGTCCATATTTTTCCCCGCTGGTATTTGCAATAAAACATTTAAGTGAACTGCGGAATCTTCTTGCTTATATCTAATATCATTAGTTTCGCAAATTAATTTTTTTGTTTTACTTTTAGTTAAATCTTCGTACAATAAATTATTATTTAAATAGACAATTCCTTTTGAGATGAAAACATCTGCAGTATCAGAGGAAAGGAATAAGCTTGGTAAGGTTAATTTATTTTCCCCGTATCTGTTACTATAGGAAGGTGCACGATAATAATTACTGAGATCCTCAGCTACACAGTCCTTAGTGTTTGTGAACACTAAGGAAAATTTTATAGTCTGTTTTTTTTCAGAGTAATTTTCAATATTGAAAAAAACGAAACGATCTCCATTACTAAGTTCACGCTCAGTAAGTTTAAGTTGAAATCTTTCTGTTCTATCACTAAATGTTTGAATTACATCTTTGTGATGCGAGAGTATGGATTTTATTTTTGAGCCACCCGATAGCTCCTCTGAGGATTCAAAATAATAATTAATTTTCTTGGATAGTTTTCCGGAGTATATTTTGTATTTTTCGATACTATTAGGAAGTATGATGTTTTGCATGCTTCACCTCTGTTTTAGAAAACAAATTTTTGGTTCTAATTTTTCTGCAAAAAATTACGATTAATTAACTTTTTATATTCTTTTACGACATTATTAATATCATAGGATGTAATAAACTCTGTAGCTATGGTAGTCATTTCTTCATATTGATTACTTTCATTTAGTGACAGAATTTTATCTGCAATTTCTGAAGCAGTGGACATTAGGTATTCACGAGGATAGATATACTCGACTCCTGGCCAAGATAATAAGAGCGCTATACTTCCAGAAGCCATTCCTTCAGCAGGAGCAAGATGGAAACTCTCCAAATCACTAGTAGATATGACATAACCAATTGATTTCAAATATTCAGAGCTATCCTGCCAGCCTGCAAAAACAACTGATGTTTCCAAAAATGGATTATTGTTAATTTTGGTATAAATATCTTCATAATATTTCCGTTCATTGTCTAGCTTCCAGAGCCATGATACTTCTTCGGGTTTGTGACCGAGAACATGCAATTGGTATCTCGGATTTTTTTTATTTAATTGTTCCAAAATCTCAACACCTAAATCCAATCTCTTCAAAGATGGAAGGGCACCCATAATGGCAATGTTAAATTGTGAACCTGTGAGCTTGTTATTTTTAAATTTTTTTATGTCCACGTAGTTAGGAATTAGTTTCATTTTAGAACGAGGGAGCTGGAACTTTTCAATAAATTTCTCGTAATATAAAGCACTTACTGTAATATAGGCATCTACATTTTTCTTTTCGATCTCCATGCCAAACTCTCTGGTAAGTTCAAATCGATGCATACGAATGAACAATATTTGATCAGGGCGCTTATTTTTAGAGTACCACACAGCGTTACCTAACATCCACTCACATAAAATGATATCAGTCCATTTCAATAGTTGAATACTTCTTTCTGTATCATGGGTATCATGGCCAGTCCATTCATCGATTTTGACTTCATAATTTTTCATTAAATATGGGAGCAATGGTTTTATAAATTTCAAGTCATAACCATTAACTAATAATCTTTTTTTAGAATTTTGAACAAAAAGATTAAAATCATTATTCAAGATACTATCACAGATTTCTTGCAATCTTCTTGGTAAGTTCATCATCGGAATAATGTAAGACACTTTCTTCAGAAATTTATGAAGTCTTTCAAAGTCATTTTGTGGAATCTTTCCGTCAGAATAATTTCGGATGCTCTCGAGTACAGATCTAAATCCAATAGGAAGTCGGGATTTATAATAATCTATATTTATAGTGCTTAATATTTTTTGTGTATTTTCCCAAACCGTAATATGGTCATTCAACTCTTTAGATCCATAGGATTGAGTGCTGGATAAGTTATGAATTTCATCCCTTTTCATGTAATCAAAAATGCATTTATCAATATAAGATATTTTGGTAGTATTGACATAACATTTGCTCAAAAAAAGCGTATCTTCACCCATTCTAATTTCTTCGTCAAAGAATATTTCGTTTTCAGTAAGAAATTTTTTGTTGTAAATTCCCATTATGGTAGAGCTTTGTTTTGAAACAAAAGTTTGTATTAGGTCTTGTTTGGACATCGTGGAAACAGAAGGTAAATCTAATCTATTTGCTATAAATTTTCTGTTTTCCTTTACTACCTGTAAGTAGCCTCTTACGATGTCTAAGTTGTCTTCTTGTACTGCACTATAGAGTTGTTGGCATGAGTGTTCGTGAAGGATATCGTCACTATCAAGAAATATAATATAGTCAGATTGAGCTTTTCTGATACCAAGATTTCTCGGCTTTGAAGGACTTCCAGAATTCTCTTGTAATTGGTATAGTTTTATATTTTCGTAATAAGATACGTAAGTATTAATTATTTCAACCGAATTATCTGTGGATTTATCGTCTACTAGAATGATTTCGATTTTATTGAAATCCATTGTTTGATTTAATATGGAAGAAACAGTTTTTCTTATTTTATAGGCTGCGTTGTATACAGGGATAATAACACTAACGTTGTACATTTTTTGCACCTGCTTAAATATTTATTTTCACTTGCTCTTCTATGATATTTGTTTCAGGATATAAGATGTTATAATGATCGATATTAAATAGCTGATAACCTATTTTATGCAAATAGCTAAGTGAATTAAAATCATTTGAAAATACATCAAGGAAACGTAAAGCTGATTTCGGAAACATGGATGCATTTAATGAACCATGGCTTACATATTGATACTGTGACTGTGATGGATCTTTCACAACAATCAATTCTTGGTTTAAATATTTGTAACTAAGCATCATATCAGAAAGGTAATGGTTTCCGTAGTAATATTTTGAATTTAGTAGGGAGAAATAATCAATGTTCTCCATAAAATCTTCTAAAGTCACTTTATAATTAGTAATCATATTTAAATCAGTGATAAATACTGATTCATCACTGTACTTCCTTAACCATTCTGATGTAATCATACTGTCATGCATAATGTTTATAATTAGTAACTTCTTATTTTGGTAAGTTTGTTGACTGAATAAGGAAATTGCAGTTAATAATTCGTTCTCTTCGCTTACTTTGACTATTGCTAACACTGAAGGATCTTTTTTTAGGGGGACAAAACCAATTTGTTCCAATATATAGTGTAAGCGATCGTTATAAGTGTGATATTTCAATACATAACGCAATGCTTTTAATTTCAAAGCGTTGTGATCAACCGCATCAAGACGTTGTAACGTGTTTTGGTTGTAAATTGGATCATCAGGTTTAAACATGAAAACTAAATCACCGAAAACTTCATCCATACCTTTGGAGTAATTACTAATGACTGTAGTATTAGAAGCGATTAATTCGAAAACTCTACGGGCAAACATTGTTTTTGAGTTGGTTTCAGTATTAATATTAATAGCATAATATGAACCCTTATAAGCTTTATCAATCTGTGAATATGGTAGCGAAGGTTGAATATTTTTCTTGTAATTGGATGGAAAAGTATGGTTTTCATCATCGCTATAATAGTGTCTATCATATATAACTAGCTCCCGACTATTTTCTAAAAGTAAGTTGAATAAGCTTTCCATTGCGGTACATCTGTCAGGGTGTTGTTTGTAATAACTTCCGGCAAAAACAAATTTATCAGTTCTTTGATATACATCTATAGGATTAAATTGTGCTGGTTGAACGGCAAACATTAATGGATAAATATTGGAATGACCATATTCTGATTTATAACGATCTACACATTCGTATGCAGTTGTGAAAATGTAGTCGAATTTCAAAGCTGTATCGATAAAATTATGAACTTTATCTTCGTAGTGAGACGGATCCTCTTTATTCCAAAAAACCGTCTTTATTTTGTTTGTTTTGCAATACTGCAGTATTTCTAGCAGTTCGGTCCTATTTTCACTTTTAAAGTTAATACTACTATATACTTTACCTTTCCACTCACGTTTCGATGAATCTTTACCACTCCAAGCCGATTCGCAAAAAAATACACGAGGTTTCTCTCTAATCATAGTTTCTTTCCAATTGCTTGGAGAAAGATAGATAAGGTGACATTCATTTTTAAAACTTTCATAAGTGAATTCATCAGCAATCATTGCGATTTTAAGTTTCTTAAGGTCTTGAATTTGTGGATTATAATTATCAATCTCTTGATAGACACAGGAAGATTCGATTGTTACAGGCTTCAAAACAAGATTTTTTAGTTTAAAAGAACCTTTGCCTTTGATTCTCAAGGCAATTCGAATGCTATCATATAATGCCAAAGATAGCTTTTGAGTTGAATTTAGGGGGATAACGAAAATATCACTCTTTTTTTTGTTTTTATAGGTAATAATGTAAAGTTCAACTTTTGCTAATTCTAAGATGTTGCCATAAAATTCGATTGCTAATTCGTATGGCAATTCCGTAAATATAGAATTCTTAGGACTGAGTTCAAAACTATTGTTCTGCTCCTGAAAGGATAAATAAGAAGTTATATCTTCTGTAATAACGAGTGATTCATTCTGGATCAACAAACTTGGGCTTGATGAGAACCACTCTTTTTCATGGAATAAACTTATTTCTTTTTTTTCTGTCAGTGCAATTAGAGCTCTTTCTTCCTCGTTTAAATGGTTGATACGTTTTAAGATATGTTGAATATTCAATATTTAACATCCTACCTTTTCTTGTTTTTTATATATTTATATTTTTTTAAAATTGGAACCAAGATCTTCCCAGGTAAAGAATTTTTTAATCTTAAATAGCGTGCCTCAAGGAGCTGATAGTACGAATGCATGTTTTTAATCTCATGCAGAAGCTGCTTTTCAGCTTTAATATGACCTAGTAACCTGGTTTGCAAATCCTGCTTATCTAATTTAGTTTGTTTAAGCAATGATTCTAATTCTTCAACAGTACTAGAATGCATTTTTAATTCAGTTGATATAGTCTCTCGTTCTAAATGAATTTCATGTAATTTATTCGTGATTTCTAAAACAACTGCATATAGTTCTTCAGTTGAATAATCCTCCTTTTCTGGAGCATCATTCATGTTATATAGATTCAATAGAGGGTGTTCAGCAATGTTTTTGAAGGTTTTGTAAAATAGTGTTGATGTAGTGAGTTCCCTGTTACTTTCTTTTTCAAACGCTGAAATCTTCTCTTTGGAAGAAGTTAACCAATTATTAAGGTTCCATTTATCTTTAGTTAACTCATTATTTTGATGCACCATATTTTTTTTGAAATTGATTAGGGCGGATATGCGTTGTGTTTGATCCTTTACTTTTACATAAATGAAGTTGAAGTTATTTTTCTCTACAAGTTCATATTCTAACTCTGATAGGAAGTGATCTACTTGATTGAAATTCTCATTTATTTCAATCCATATCGTTGGTGAAGATTTTTCAAGTATATTGATCATTCCTTGTAGAACGTCAAGTTCATAACCTTCCACATCAATTTTCACTAAATTCGGCCGTTTATAATTTTCTTCATCAATGGGAATTACACTAATATCACCTTCAGGGTCATCATATAATCTACACTCTCCCATATTATTCTCGTTAATTTTCACAGAAGTTTTTTTCCTACTCTTACCTACAGCGACATTGTGTAGTATTACATTGTTTAAATTGTTACTTTCCACATTTTTCTGGAGCAGGTCAAAATTAGCGGGAACAGGTTCAAATGCATAGATTGTCTCGGGATTCATATATTTGCTGAAATATAATGTGTGATTCCCAATATTTGCGCCGATATCATAAATCACAGGGTTTGGAGTAACATACTTTTCAATTGATGTTAACTCTTTGCTCTCATAGAATGAACGTGTTTTCTTTAAAGTTGTGAAGATATATTCATTTCTGAGTCCCCAGAAAATAGTTCCATCCATTAAAGAAGTCGATTCGTAATTTTGGACTGTCAAGATACTTCCTCCCTGATTAAGACCGAAAATGCGTTAGCACTCACAGTGAACTACTAGTAGACAAAATGTCGTTTTTTGTTCGTACGTACGTCGAATCACCTAAAAGTTGAACTTTAAACCCGAAATCCTTCCACTGTTTTATATCAATGATATTTCGTGTGTCAAAAATAACTTTAGTGCGCATAAATCTTGATACTGTTTCCGGTGAGAGAGCTTTAAACTCATCATGATCAGTTAGTATAAGTAAAATGTCCGCATTCTCTATACATTGTTCAAATGTCTCTACTTTTAAAGTATGTTCCTGTTTAATGTGTGGATCAAAGACTGCAACAGTTGAAAAGTCTTTGAGCGCATTAACAACAGTTAATGCAGGGCTTTCCCTCATATCATCAACATTTCCTTTAAAGGCTAGCCCAAGAACAGCTATTTTAGGAGTGGATGTTTCTTTAAGTAACTCTTTGGTTAGTTTAGCCACATATAAAGGCATCTGATCGTTTATTTCTCTTGAAGTACCAACAATTTTGGCAAGGCTAGGTGCTTGCTCATAAATAAACCAGGGATCAACTGCTATGCAATGGCCACCGACCCCAGGGCCTGGTTTGTGGATGTTCACTCTAGGATGATAATTGGCAAGATTAATTGCTTCCCAAACGTTGAAACCTATAGATTGAGCAATCATCGCCAGTTCGTTGGCTAGGGCAATGTTTACGTCTCTATAGGTGTTTTCCATTAATTTTACCATTTCAGCAGTAGTAGCATCAGTGGGATGCATTCTACCTTTAACAAATTGGCTATAGAGTTCTATTGTCATCTCCGTTGATTTGTCATTTATACCACCGATAACCCGATCATTGCTAATCAACTCTTCTAATAATTTTCCAGGAAGGACCCGCTCTGGTGAATGTGAGACAAATAGATCTTCACCAATTTCCAATCCACTTTGAGACAATATAGGGATAAGAGTATCCTCTACGGTTCTTGGTGGAACTGTTGATTCCAATACAACCAAGGCTCCGGGTTTCAAGTAAGGTAATAAAGCTATAGTAGCTGATTCGACATAGCTTAGGTCAGCCGTCTTATCTGATGTAATTGGAGTGGGGACAGAAATAATATAAACATCAGATGTTGTAGGGGCTGTACCGAAAGTTAAACTCTTTGTTAATACGACTGAGTCCAGCATTTCCTGTAGTCCAGGCTCTTCAATGTGTATTTCTCCTTTAGCTAGTTTAGATATAACTAATGGATTAACGTCTACTCCGTGAACTTTCATTCCATGTTTTGCAAAAGTAATTGCTGTAGGTAAACCAATATATCCCATACCTATTACACATATTGTCTTCATAAATTTTACGTGCTCCTTTTTATGCTATATTAAGAGTAGTTTTCTTAGCGAGAAATTTAGAATCATCACAAAAAACGAGTATTTTCAACAAAAGTTTCTTTACTACAATACCATAATTCCAATGCTTTATGTGTGAGGGATAGCTGAATTTCTGCTAAGTCATAAACGTTAGTAATGTTAGTTCTTAGATATTACTTTGAATGAAGGTGAAATTATGAATGAAATAATTGAATGGCTGAATCTAAACATTGAAGGAAACAGCCTTTTAGAAATAGGGGAATTGCGAGATAATAATGCAGTTATTTCAAAAATTTCTTTTAACTATGTAGAAATGTCCCATATAGAAAAAAGATTTCAAAAGGTTATAACCGACGTTAATAGAGAAATATGGTTCGACAATGTTATTTACGACTTGAAATTATTAAAACAATTGAACTTGGAAAAAATCAAAAGATATTTTCATGAACAGACAAGTATATATCTAATTGCAACGTTTAATAAAAAAGAAACAACAATTAAGGTCGTTAAAATATTAGAGGAAATAAGGGATCTGAGAATCCATGGAGTTGTAGTTTTTGAAGATGCTATAGTCTTTACCGGGAGATTCTGCAACGATTTCAAGGATAACTTTTCCAAATTAGAACTCGAAGAAAGAAATAACGAATTGCTAGAAAGAATTCGAAGTGAGAGAGAAACTTTGTTAAAGTACAGGGATGCTGTAATAGCTTTTAAAGAATTGGAAGCGAAATATGAAAATGTGAAAAAAAAATATAATCTATTAAGTAATGCTAAATTAGCCAAGCTTACTTTGAAGTATTGGAAGTACAAGAAAAGAATTCCAGACGGATTTTGATTTTTAGAAAGGATAAATATGGATATTAATTATGTGAATGACAAACTTATAGAGCTGGATCTTGCTGAAGCTAAACTGCTGAAAGGTCATGGTTACAAAAAAATAGATGATATGGACTCCAAATCCTACTTTAAAAGGAGAAGTATCCAACATGTTAGCGAACTTAAAATGGCATGCATAATGGATGAGTTCACATTCAATTCCTTTAACCCCGAATGTATTGTTAAGCAATTAACCCCTAATCAGTGGAGAAAGGAATTGGAATCATTTAATCCTGATTTTTTTTTCCTGGAATCAGCTTGGGGAGGAAAAGATCAACTTTGGAATACACAAATATCTTATTTCAGTGAAGGGTTACTTGAATTGCTGACGTACTGCAAAAAGCACAACATTCCAACTGTTTTTTGGAATAAAGAGGATCCTGTCCATTTTGAGACTTTTATATCAGTAGCTAAGCATGTTGATTTCGTATTCACTACAGATATAGATTGTATCAGATCCTATAAACAGCAGTTAGGACATGATAGAGTCTTCTTATTGCCTTTTGCGGCTCAAACTAAATATCATAATCCAGTAGAGTTGCATCAACGGGAGAACAAGTTTTCCTTTGCGGGAGCTTATTACAGACGTTATCCAGAGAGAGTAAAGGATTTTGAAAGCATAGTTAATACTATTGGTAGGAATAAAACTGAAGATTTGGATATTTTTGATCGAAATTTCAGAAATAAAAAATCTCCTTATAAATTTCCGAGGAAGTACTCTAAATTCATTAGAGGGAATCTGAGTCCAAGTGAAATTAGCAAGGCTTACAAAGGTTATCGCTATAGTATTAATATGAACTCTGTAAAGCAATCTCAAAGTATGTGTGCACGAAGAGTGTTTGAACTATTAGCATCCAATACTGTCGTCATCAGTAACTATTCCAGAGCGGTACGCAATATGTTTGGTGATTTGGTCATCTGTACTGATGATGAAACAAGTTTGGAACAACAACTTGGAAAATTATCTTCAGATTCTTACTACAACAAATTTAGGTTGCTCGGATTGAGAAAGGTTCTTTTGGAACACACTTATCATGAGAGACTAATATATTTAATCAATACAATATATAAAAATAAATACGAGATTAAAAATGGTAGCATTGCGGTGATAAGTAGCGTCAAAAGTAAGGAAGATTTCGAGCATGTAGTAAATAGTTATAATAAGCAATCATATCAAGAAACAAAATTGTTCCTCATTACGAATATGAAGTTATATTTCGATACGCCTGCTTTACCTAAAGGTATTGAATTTGTGGAAAGAGCAGATGAGCTTTTTTTTGATAGGTTAAAATGTAATTTTAGTTATATAACTTTTTTTTCGAATCAAGATTATTATGGAGAGAACTATCTATTAGATTTGTGGCTTGGCTATAAATATACTGATTATTCTGTAATAACAAAGGGAATGTATTATTATCAAGAAAACGGGGAAACCATTTGTGAAGGAGAGCACAAAACCTACATCGAGGTTGAGCAAGCTCATGTTAGGAGGAGCTTATTAAAATCGATGGACTTTTCGTGTAGGGAACTTGAGGATTTAAGTTATTCAATAGAAGATGCTACCTTTAGAATTCCTAGTTTTTCAATAGATGAATTTAATTACTGTATGGATTATTCTGAAATAGAATGTGATATCGTGGATGATATTAGATGTAGGGATTCTGGAGTTTCTATGGAGAAGCTGCTTAATGCGACCAATAGAATTCCTAATGAAAGATCGCTAGGTTTCAAAACTGATACTTGTGAAACAGAATTGAAGGGGACATTCGTAGGGAAGTCTAACATTCTGCTTGTTGCAGACCATTATCCCAATTACGATGACTTGTATAGATATGCTTTTGTCCACAATAGAATTATTGAGTATAAAAAAAGAGGCCTCCTTGTTGATGTCTTCAAAATAAATGAAAAATATCCCGACTGCTATTATGAATTCGATGGTATAGATGTTTCATCCGGATATTCACTGACCATCAATAACGCTCTTTTATATGGAGAATTTGATACTGTCCTGATACATTTCTTATCGGAGAAATTATGGGATTCTATTAAAGATAACATTAGAGGGAAGAGGGTATTAATTTGGGTTCATGGATCTGACATCCAAACATGGTGGCGAAGAGATTATAATTATTCTACGTCTGAACAAATTAAAGAGGCAAAGATCGCAACAGAAAATAAATTGAAATTCTGGAGGGGTTTATTCGAAATCGCTCAAACCAAGATAGACTATAATATGCATTTTATATTTGTGTCCAGATACTTGGCAAGTACTTCTTTTGAGGATATTGGAATTAGACTCGAAGAAGAAAGGTACAGTGTTATTCACAATTTTATAAATGGTGAGAATTTTGGCTACGTTGAAAAATCTCCTGAAATGCGTAAGAGGGTCCTCACTATCAGGCCGTTTAATGATCTAACATATGCTAACGACCTTACAATAAAAGCGATCATCAAATTATCTAAAGAGCCTTTTTTTAAAGAATTGCATTTTCATATTGTAGGCAGAGGAACGTTATTTAAAGATCTTACAAGACCGCTAAAGAAATTCAAAAATGTTACTCTTGATGAAAGATTTTTAAGAACAGAAGAAATTTCCCGCATGCATAAAGATAACGGTATATTTTTAGTGCCTACACGCATGGATAGCCAAGGTGTATCACGAGATGAGTCGATGTCATCTGGGCTAGTACCTATCACTACTAGAGTTGCTGCTGTACCTGAATTTGTAGATGATACTTGTGGAATTTTGGTAGCTGGTGAGAATTACGAGGGTTTAGCTAAGGGAATAAAAACATTGTACAATGATCCTCAATTATTTAACCTATTGTCCAAGAATGCTGCTGAACGTGTTCGAAACCAGAGCGGGTATAGTTCAACTATACAGAAAGAATTACATCTGATACAAAACAAAAATAATTAAATAATGGAAAAGGAAGTTGATGTCTGATCGAAAATAAAACTGCATATATAATGCATGTTGACTGGAACTGGATCAAACAACGTCCGCATTTTTTATTTGAGGAATTAACGAAATCTTGCTCCATAGATTTGTTCTATGTGAAGAAACTAATCGACAAAAATGCTAAAAAAATAAGTAATCCAAAGGTTACTTACTCACAAACGGACACTTTCGTTTTGCGAAAATTACCCTTATCCGCTCGTTCTTCCATAGTTCGTTGGTTTGAACAGAGGGTTAATTCTTCACTTTTAAAAAAGTTGTTGATTGATTATCAGATAATATGGGTTACTTCGCCAATCATTTTAGATTTTATTCCGGTCAGCGTGCTTGCTAACAAAATAGTGATCTACGACTGCATGGATGACTTTACGGGATTTTACTCAGCCAGTCCTTTATGGATGCAAAAAGATGCAACCGAAAAAGAACAGAAATTAATTAGGAACTCGGATTTTATTTTTGCATCTTCAGAGTATTTGAAGAATAAAATTATTATGAATTATAGGGATGACTATAGAAGAGAACCATTTGTTATTAATAATGGGATCAGTGCTGGACTTCTGGAATTAGATATTTCTGATTACCAGAATGAAGAGAGGAAAAATGAGGGTTTCAATTTAACCTATATAGGGACTGTTGGAGATTGGTTTGATTTTGATTTGATCATAAAAGTTTTAGAACGATTTAAAAGTATTACTGTCACCTTAATAGGGCCAATAGATACGGAAATTGCTGATCACCCTCGGTTAACTATGCTTGGACCAGTTGATCATCATACTTTACCTAAATATGGTGTTAACGCAGATGCTCTTGTCATGCCCTTTAAATTAAGTGAATTGATTCGCTCTGTAGATCCTGTGAAAATATATGAATATATTAAATTTGAGAAACCTATTATAGCAGTAAAGTATGAGGAAATGGACAAGTTCGGTTCTTTCGTAAATCTATATTCAGATGAAAGAGAATTATTCAGAATTATTGAAGATCTCATGTCAGGTAAACTAAGGAAGATTGAAACAAAGGAAGGGCGTTCATTTCTCAATTCACATACTTGGGAAATGAGAGTAATGCAGATACATGAAATAGTAAAAGAGTATGTTGAAATTTAAATTTCATTTATATGGGAAGGTTGGTTATATGTGAAAGCTATAATTCTTGCTGGCGGGACAGGATCCCGCCTTTTTCCTTTAACTAAGGTAACTAATAAGCACTTGCTTCCTGTAGGAAAGTATCCGATGATCTTCCATTCTGCATATAAATTGAAACAAGCTGGCCTTACCGACATCATGGTGATTACCGGCAAAGAACATATGGGAGACGTTGTTAATCTTTTAGGTAGCGGAAGTGATATAGGTGTCTCATTCACATATCGAGTTCAAGATGAAGCAGGAGGAATAGCTCAAGCGCTTGGATTGGCAGAACAATTTACAGGTGATGACCAAATGGTGGTTATCCTGGGTGATAACGTGTTCGAGGACGACATTACAGAGTATGTGACCAATTTCCGCGAGCAAAAATCCGGAGCTAAAATATTGATACAAGAAGTCGACGATCCTCATCGCTTCGGAGTGCCCGAGTTACACGGCGATCGCATCGTATCCATTGAAGAAAAACCGCAGAAACCCAAAAGCAAATATGCGGTAACAGGCATATATATGTTTGATAGCGAAGTCTTCAAGATCATTAAAACATTAAAGCCTTCTGCAAGAGGCGAATTGGAAATCACAGACGTAAACAATGTATATATCGATCAAGGAAATCTTACCTACGATATACTTAAGGGTTGGTGGACAGACGCAGGTACTCACGCGTCGTTGGCAAGGGCCAATGAATTGGCGCGAGATATTGCATTCGGTGACGAGTTCGGGAAGTTAAAGTTATAGAAGAGAAGGGATGGCGAAAACATTGAAGATCACTCCTTCTAAGCTGACAGGCGCCTGTTTGATTGAACCGGTGGTTCATGGGGATCACCGGGGTTTTTTTATGGAAAGTTACAATGAGCAGCTCATGAATCAACAAGGAATCAACTGCAAGTTTATTCAGGATAACCAATCCTTATCTGCTCAGCCCGGTGTGTTGCGCGGATTGCACTACCAACTTAACCCTAAAGCACAAACCAAGTTGATTCGGGTTATTTCCGGTGCGATTTACGATGTTATCGTGGACATTCGTCAAGGATCACCCACCTTCGGACAGTGGGAGGGTTTCATCCTGAGTGAACATAATCACCGTCAGTTACTAGTACCTAAAGGGTTTGCTCATGGCTTTTGTACTCTGGTACCAAATACCCAAGTCTTGTACAAAGTGGACGAATACTATTCCCCGGAGAACGATCGCGGCATATTATGGAGTGACCCGGCTCTTGGAATTGATTGGCCTACATCTAGTCCGACTTTGTCAGAAAAAGACCAAAGGCATCGTTTACTTCAAGATGCGGAGATCAATTTTAATTTCGAAGTGAAGTAATTAGGAGGTTCCAACACTATGAAACTGCTCGTTACCGGCGGGGCCGGTTTTATTGGAAGTAATTTTGTGATGTATATGTTGGAGCAGCATCCTGATTACGAAATTATTAATGTAGATGCTCTGACGTATGCAGGTAATCTAGAAAACTTGAAATCACTTGAAGGCAACAAAAACCATACTTTTGTCAAAGCAGACATTACAGATGCTGCCGAGATGGATCGCCTGATTGGCCAAGGTGTGGACGTTGTCGTTAACTTTGCAGCCGAATCTCATGTAGACCGCAGCATTTTGGAACCGGATGTGTTTGTACGAACGAATGTGAATGGTACCCAAGCACTGCTTGAGGCAGCCAAAAAACACAATATCTCCAAATTCGTTCAAGTATCAACGGATGAGGTGTATGGCTCGCTTGGCCCAACAGGTCTCTTTACAGAAGAGACTCCATTACAACCGAACAGTCCTTATTCGGCATCCAAAGCTGGTGGAGACTTGCTTGTGCGCGCATATCATGAAACTTTTGGTTTGCCCGTAAATATCACACGTTGTTCCAACAACTACGGCCCGTACCAGTTTCCTGAGAAGCTAATCCCACTTATGATCTCCCGTGCCCTTGCTGATGAAGCCTTGCCTGTGTATGGAGATGGATTAAACATCCGGGACTGGCTCTATGTTGAAGACCACTGTAGTGCCATTGACTTGGTGATTCATCAAGGACGTAACGGTGAAGTATACAACATCGGTGGCAATAATGAACGAACTAATGTGCACATTGTGAAAACCATTTTGGAGCAACTTGGTAAGCCAGAATCCTTAATCAAATACGTGCAAGACCGGCCGGGGCATGACCGCAGATATGGCATCGACCCGACGAAGACGATGTCTGAACTCGGCTGGAAGCCGAAGCATACGTTTGAAACCGGGATCAAGGAGACCATTCAATGGTACCTGGATAACAAGGAATGGTGGACCCGTATTCAATCTGGAGTGTATCAACAGTACTATGCCAAGCAATATGGCTCTCGATTGGGAGACGTGAAGTAATGAAGGTTTTGGTTACGGGAGCAAACGGACAATTGGGACGGGATGTCGTTCTTCTTTTGGAGAAGGAGGGGCATTCTGTTCTTGCTTGTGATCGGGATCGGATGGATATTACCAATCAGGCACAGTGTAACGAAGTCATCTCCTCCTATCATCCTGAAGTGGTCATTCATTGTGCATCTTATACAGCGGTAGATGCAGCGGAGATGGATATCGATGGTGCATATAAGGTGAATGCGGTAGGAACACGCAATGTTGCTGTAGCGGCAGAAAGAGCAGGAGCTAAACTAATTTATATTAGTACGGACTATGTATTTGATGGCAACTCGTTAAATCCCTATCAGGAATACGATGATACGAACCCGCAAAGTGTGTATGGCAAGTCCAAACGAGCAGGAGAATTACTGGTACAGTCGTTGTCCTCCAAATGGTTTGTTGTGCGTACTTCTTGGGTTTACGGCCTTTACGGGAATAATTTTGTCAAAACGATGCTGAAGCTGGGTCAGGAAAAACCAAAGTTACAGGTAGTACATGACCAAAAAGGGTCACCTACGTATACTGTAGATTTGGCAGGATTCCTTATGGAACTCATGGCTACAGAAATGTATGGAATATATCACGCCTCCAATAGTGGCACCTGTACATGGTATGAATTTACTCAGGCTATATTTGAGGAGGCTCAAACCACTGGAGGGGTATCCATTCAAGCAAAATTGGAACCTTGCACAACCGAACAGTTTCCCAGACCGGCTCCTAGGCCCGTCAATTCAGTTATGGACCACATGTCCATTCGGACAAATGGCTTGACGGATTTCCGCTCATGGCGGGACGGACTAAAAGAGTTTATTTGTTCCTTGTCGGAAACTAAATAAGTATAACATTCCTTTTAGGTAACTCTCGCTCTGGTATTTCTGGGCGGGAGTTTTCGTATATAATGAAGAAAAGTTAATTTTTGAGGTGAAACGTGAACCAGCCTAAAGTATGTGTCATGCTTTCTACATATAATGGAGCAAAGTATATTGATGAACAACTCAAAAGCCTTCTCGCACAGAGTCAGGTAGACCTTCACATTCATATCAGAGATGATGGTTCTTCCGATGAAACTGTCCAGAAAGTTCGTGGGTATGCCAAGGCATATCGGGATCAGATTCGTATGATTGAAGGTGAAAATGTAGGCGTAATCGGAAGTTTTTTTGAATTAATGCGTCAAACGCAGCCTATATACGACTTCTATGCATTTTGTGATCAAGACGATGTATGGAAGCCGTACAAACTGAGTAGAGCTGTTACGAAATTGCAGTCCGGGCCATTAGACGTACCGCTGATGTATTGTTCTTCTACACAAATGGTAGATCAGGATTTGAACTATCTGAACGTATGGCCTCATCTGCCTCCAAAGCTGCTCAGCATGTATAATGCTCTGGTAGAAAACTGTTGTGTTGGTTGTACCATGGTCTTGAACCCAGTCACATTCGAGCAGATCAGGGCGAATGTCCCTTCTGATCTAACTCACATCATCATGCATGATTGGTGGATATATCTTTTTGTTAGCTCTTTTGGTGAAGTGATTTTTGATGAAGAACCAACCATTTTGTATCGGCAACATCAAGGGAATGTTCTTGGCGGGAGCAATGATAAATGGTTTATAAAATGGAAGAACAGGTGGAACCGTTTCGTGAATGGAAAGAATCATTCAATTTTGAGTAATCAAGCGAGATTATTCTTGGAACTCTATAGGGATAAGTTACATTCGCATCAGCAAAAGAACTTGCAACATTTTTTAAACCAACTGGATTGCAATGGAGTAAAGAGAATTGGTTATGCGGTTAACATGCCCTTTTATCGTCAGGCATTTTTAGATGACGTTGTTCTTAAGCTTATATACGTGTTGAGGAAAGTATAAACTCTAGATATTACCCCTGATCCCCACTCATCTGTCCATAATATGCTATACTTTCAATAGTTAAACATAGAGATAAAGTCAGGGGTTTTTAAAATGTTTCAAGCAACAGATACTCCTTTGCTGGAGGCATCAAAAATGAATAATACTTACCTTCTTGACGTCAGCATCATCATCGTCAACTTCAATACACGCCAGCTAACACTGGACTGTCTTGCATCGGTGTATACCTCCCAAACCTCTTACCAATACGAGGTTATTGTCATAGACAATGCGTCTCATGATGGTTCGGTGGAAGCGATTCGTGAGGTGTACCCGGACGTCCAACTTATAGCTAATCAAAACAACACAGGTTTCGCCGTAGCCAATAATCAAGGAATGGAAGTAGCCAAAGGACGCTATATCCTCCTCCTCAATTCTGACACGGTTGTCCAGCCAGATACACTTCACACCATGATCTATTTCATGGATCGCCATCCTGAGATGGGCGCATCTGGCTGCAAGGTGATTCTTCCTGATGGCTCCTTGGATAAGGCTTGTAAGCGTGGATTTCCTACGCCATCGGCATCATTCTATTATGCATTCGGTATTTCTCGTCTCTTCCCGGATCGGCCGAAGTTTAACCAGTACCAGCTCGGACATCTCAGCCCGGACGATGAATATCCGGTTGACTGTCTTGTCGGTGCGTTCATGCTAGTGCGGCGTGAGACGATTGAGCAGGTTGGCGGGTTGGATGAGACGTTCTTTATGTATGGAGAAGATATTGACTGGTGTTATCGCATCAAAGAGGCGGGATGGGGCATTTTTTATTATCCGCGTACATATATTGTGCACTACAAGGGCGGCAGTGCTCGTCGTAAACCTTTGAAAATAACGTATGAATTTCATAGAGCGATGTGGGTGTTCCACCGTAAGCACTACGCGAAGAAGTACAATCTACTCACGAATACGGCTGTGTGGATGGGGATTTCACTCAAGTTTACGTTATCTTTACTACGCAGCAAATTGTCCCTTCCTTCTCGACAAGGGCAGACTGCAACCCGCATGAGAGCGGAGAATGAAGCATCTTCCGAGGTGAACCCATGATTCGGCGTAATCAACGATTCCTAACCCAATTGTATATTGCGGCTGATTTTGGCGTGATTCAGCTTTCATTCTTGCTAGCCTGGTGGCTGAAATTTGAGAGTGACCTATTAACGAACCAAAATCCACTACCTATAGAGAAATATATGATGTGGAGCTTGGTTTACGCAGTTCTTGCCATCATCACAGGACTGATGTCCTCTCTGTATATAGCCAAGCGAAAAAAACGATTTGTAGACGAACTTTGGAAAATCGTTCAGTCTCATGGCATAGCCTTCTTCATGCTGCTGAGCCTGATGTTCTTTTTCAAGGAAGTAAACATCTCTCGTGCATATCTTGCCATGTATATGATTGGCAATATATCATTCACACTGATCTATCGCTATATAGTGAAAGTGCAGCTGAAACGCTTGCGTAAAAAAGGCTTCAATCGTCAGTTTGTGCTCATCCTTGGTGCTGGATCACTGGGCAAGCGTTTCTATGACAACCTTAAGAATTATCCCGAACTTGGATATGAAGTGACTGGATTCCTGGATGATTATCGTCACTGGGATGAGAGTGAACAGAAAAGATACAAACCTATTCTCGGCCGAATCGACGAACTGGAAGAGTTCTTGTCTACGCATCTTGTTGATGAAGTCATTCTGGCATTACCTCTGGATGCTCACGATAAGTATTCGCATATTATCAATGTGTGTGAGAAGGCAGGAGTACGAACTCTAATCATTCCTGATTTCTTTGACTACTTGCCAGCACGACCGCATTTCGATAACTTTGCGGGTATGCCCATGATTAACGTTCGCGACATTCCACTGGATATTGCGGTGAACCGATTGATGAAGCGGGCATTTGACGTTGTGTTTTCTCTAACCGCAATCGTATTGACTTCTCCAATTATGCTTGTTGTTGCTCTAGGTGTCCGACTGACATCATCCGGTCCGATCATCTTCAAACAAGAGCGAGTAGGTCTTAACCGACGCAACTTCATGATGTTCAAATTCCGCTCAATGAAAGTCATTCCTGAAGGCACAATGGACACAGGGTGGTCCACCAAGAATGATCCGCGACGAACGGCTTTTGGCACTTTTATTAGACGCACAAGCCTAGATGAGTTACCTCAATTTTTCAACGTTTTGCTTGGTCATATGAGTGTAGTTGGCCCTAGGCCAGAACGTCCTTACTACGTGAATCAATTCCGAGACGAAATACCGAAATATATGATCAAACACCACGTTCGCCCGGGAATAACAGGATTAGCACAGAGCAAGGGACTACGAGGAGATACCTCAATCGAGGATCGAATTGAACAAGATATCTTTTATATTGAAAACTGGTCTTTATTATTCGATATCAAAATCATATGGGAAACCATTCGAAATGGTCTCAAGAATGCATATTAGGATTACCTAACGGTATTGATTTACAATCTTTCATCCCACCATTTAACAGCCGCCTCCGGGCGGCTATTTTGTTTTGCACCTCCTCCATTCGGGTAGTTAGCTATAAGAAAAACGTCTATCGACGTACTCTCACAGAAGACAGACCGCGTTTAGCTGAAGTTTTTCTTGCGATAATCGAATTGTTCAGCTCCGCTGAAAACTTATAAATTCTATTATCTTCAAAAAGGTACTGAGGATGTGAATGCTATATGAAACGCATTGCCGCCGTTTTAACATTATTAATCGTTACCGTAGGTACTCTCTTTTTTGCCTATGAAAGCCAGAGTGAAGAACAACGGGACGGATTTACCGCTTATAGATTAATAGCCCATGCCATGGGTAGCATTCGTGATCAACCATATACCAATGCCTATGAAGCGATGATCGCCAATTACGAGAAAGGCACACGTGTATTTGAGATCGACTTTATGTTGACCTCGGATCGCAAAGCCGTAGCCAGACATGAGTGGACCGCTAATATGAGCAAAACGCTAGGACAAGACGAAGAACTTTCGGAGGATAAACAGGCCGGGGCGCTGACACATGATGAGTTCACGAATACGCCTATTTTGGGGATGTACCAGCCTATGGATGCAGACGGCATTATAGATGTACTGGCTGAGTACCCGGATATGTATATCGTAACCGACACCAAGGAACAGAAGGATGAGGATATTCAGCAGGTGTTAAGATCCCTCGTGGATGCTGCCAAAGAACATGATCCATCCGTGCTGGATCGGGTGGTTGTACAGATCTATAACGAACCGATGCTTGAAACGGTGAAAGAAGTATATGCATTCCCTTCCATTATCTATACGTTATATGCCACACAGGATACAGAAGATCAGGTTGTTGATTTTGTGCAAATGAATGATATTGATGCCGTGACCATGCCTGAATATAAAGTAAACCATAATTTCGTCGCCAAGCTGAATAATGCAGGCTCAGTCACCTACGTGCATACCATCAATGACACTGAACAGGTGGCTAACTATGAGAAATGGGGCGTGTACGGGGTGTACTCGGACGTGCTGACGGAGCAGGAGCTGGATGAGATGAATACACGTGTTGCCTGGAAACCGTAAAAATTCATGTTTTTCTGTTCCCCTTTTTATACGAACATTGACACTCACTGTCTGCTGACTTAGACTTAGTTTACAAGCTTTCTAGGATGCAGAAGAACCTCTGGAGGAATGTTCGTTGATAGACATGATTAAGCAGTGGAGACATGTATTTAAGCTTGACCCGGACCGTGAAATTACGGACGAAGAACTCGATCTGGTCTGCATGTCGGGGACCGATGCGATTATCGTTGGCGGATCTTCGGGAATTACCTATGATAACACGGTAGACCTGATGTCCCGCGTGCGTCGCTATGAATTGCCCTGTGTGCTTGAAGTATCCGATCTGGAGGCCGTTGTTCCCGGGTTTGACGGTTATCTTATCCCGATGGTCCTGAATGCAACGGATAGCAAATGGATGATTGGGCACCACCAGCAAGCCATAGAGCGTTACGGTTATCTTATCCCTTGGGATTTGCTTATTGCCGAGGGTTATATTGTGCTTAATGCGAACTCCACGGTAGCGCGGTTGACTGGTGCGGATACAGAACTGACGACAGGAGCTGCCGTGGCATATGCCCAAGCTGCAGAACGACTGCTCAATCTTCCCATTGTATATATGGAATACAGTGGAACGTTCGGAGATATGGAGCTTGTTGGTGAGACGCACAGACAACTGGATCGGGCGCACCTCATCTACGGCGGCGGAATTGATGATCCGGAGAAAGCCTCGCAGGCTGCCGAGGTGGCAGATACTGTCGTGGTAGGTAACATTGTGTACAGTGATTTGAATAAAGCACTTGAGACGGTGTTGGCTGTGAAAGGAACCGTGTAATCGGTTTAGTTTACCAATCCCCCATTTTCCCCGTATGATCTGTTAAAATAGAACTTTGCCCTTACTAAAAAGAAGTTATATGAGCGTAATGTCGTTTACACGAGCACGAAGAGTACAGAATAAGCTGGAGAAACGAAGTGCTCGCTAAAAGCTTTCTGTAAGAAAGCTAAATCCTAAGCATACTCTTATTACCTGATATTGTTCTTTTACTAAGAGATTTGTATACAGGAACTATGTTTACACAGAAACGGAGAGTGCAGAAGCAATCTGAAGAAACGAAGTGTTCTCTCAATTCTAATCTCAACTACCCTTAAATATAAGCTAAACTAATTTTTACACGAGAACGTAGAGGACAGAAATAAGCTGAAGAAGCGAAGCGTTCGCCTTTATTACCGGATTTTCACCTTTGAAAAAGTAAATCGAAAAATCCGGGAATAACAGCGATCGGAAGATTATTCTGTCATCGGAGTGGTGAGTGTAACCTATTAATTTTGCTCTATAGACCAACCAACGAAAGGAGCATGCATGCATGCAACCTGTAAATATACATGATGCCGTTGCACGGCTTAACCCCCCTCAACGGCAAGCCGTCGAGGCGACGGATGGCCCGCTGCTGATTATGGCCGGAGCGGGCTCCGGCAAGACCCGTGTGCTGACACACCGGATTGCCTACCTCATTGCAACACGGAAGGCGCCCCCGTGGGGCATTTTAGCGATTACATTTACGAACAAAGCCGCCCGTGAGATGCAAGACCGGGTTTCCCAACTGGTTGGTGGCTCTCAGGGCCGCGACATTTGGGTATCCACGTTCCACTCCATGTGCGTGCGAATTCTGCGTCGTGATATTGAGCGTATTGGCTTTACCTCCAACTTCAGCATTTTGGACTCATCGGACCAATTATCTGTTATTCGCAGCTGTATGAAAGACCAGAATATTGATACGAAGAAGTTTGAGCCCAAAGCAGTTCAATCGATGATGAGCACGGCCAAGAATGAACTGATCAGTCCGGAGCAATATGAGAAGCAGGCAGGAGATTATTTCGAAGGTATTGTGGCGAAGGTATATAAGATGTATCAGAAACGGTTAAGAGCCAACAACTCGCTTGATTTCGACGATCTCATTATGCAGACCATTCAACTGTTCAAGGAAGTGCCTGAGGTCCTCGACTTTTACCAAAAGAAATTCCAGTACATTCACGTGGACGAGTATCAGGATACGAACCGTGCACAGTACATGCTGTGCCGCATGCTCGCTGACAGTCATCACCGCATCTGCGTTGTAGGGGATAGTGACCAGTCGATTTATCGCTGGCGTGGCGCGGATATCAGCAACATCCTGAACTTTGAGAAAGACTACCCTGAAGCAAATACGATTTTGCTGGAGCAGAACTACCGTTCTACTTCCAATATCCTGAATGCAGCGAATGAAGTGATCGGCCTGAATACAGGGCGTAAACCGAAGAAACTGTGGACGGACAAAGAGGGTGGTTCGAAGATCAAGGTGTACCGTGCGGATTCCGAACATGATGAGGGGTATTTTGTCACCTCCGAGATTAGTAAAAATGTGACGAACGGCAAATCCTATCAGAACCATGCCATTTTATACCGTACCAATGCCCAGTCCCGGGTTATAGAGGAAATTCTGATCAAGTCTGATATTCCGTATCAGATTGTTGGCGGCATCAAGTTCTATGATCGTAAAGAGATCAAGGATATTCTGGCGTATCTGCGCCTGTTATCCAACCCCGATGATGATATCAGCCTCACCCGGATCATTAATGTACCGAAGCGTAGCATCGGGGATACAACGGTAGCGAAGCTCGCGGCTGCGGCAGGAGAGCGTGGAATTTCCATTTACCGAGTACTCCAGGTCGTGGATGATCTTGGCTTTGCTGGCCGTACGCGTAATGCGCTGGTGGAGTTCTATGACATGATCGCTGCCCTGCATCAGATGGTAGAGTATCTGTCTGTAACTGAACTGACCGAGAAGATTCTTGAGATGAGCCAATACCGTCTTGAGATGCAAAATGAAAACACACTCGAATCCCGTGCACGGCTGGAGAACATTGAAGAGTTCCTGTCGGTAACGATGGAATTTGAGAAAAATAATGAAGACAAAACGCTCGTTTCGTTCCTCACCGATCTTGCATTGATTGCTGACATCGATAGCATGAACGATGATGAAGAGGATCAGAGCGATGCTGTTACCCTGATGACTATGCACAGCGCCAAAGGTCTGGAGTTCCCGGTTGTCTTTATCGTGGGTATGGAGGAAGGGGTCTTCCCGCATAGCCGTGCCTTTATGGACAATGAAGAGTTGGAAGAAGAACGCCGACTTGCTTATGTGGGGATTACTCGTGCAGAAGAGCAACTCTTCCTGTCCTGTGCGCAGATGCGGACGTTGTTTGGCCGTACCACAGCGAACCCGCCTTCCCGCTTCCTGGATGAAATTCCGGATGAGCTGAAGGAAGACACTTCCATGGCTCGTGATCGTTACCGCCGCGGCAGTAGCGGAGGTGGCTCATATGGTGGACGTGGATTGGGTTCCAGTGGGGGAAGTAACTTTGGTGGTGGCACCAAGCTGTTTGATCACCAAAGCAAGAGCGGTTCATCTGCTACCTCCTCCACGCCAACTTCACGTGTGACCACAAGTACCTCCCGCCCAACATACTCTACGCCATCATCTGCTTCCAAGCCGGTAGCTTCTAATGGTGAAGCAGGGTTTAAGGCAGGAGACAAAGTGCAGCATGGCAAATGGGGGACAGGCACGATTGTTGCAGTCAAAGGTACAGGGAATGATACCGAACTGCAGATTGCATTCCCGGCTCCAGTTGGCGTGAAACGTCTGCTTGCCGGTTTTGCCCCGATTACCAAAGTAGAATAAGAACGAAACTTCCTTTTGCATGATAACGGAGAGAACAGAAATAACTTTCATAAGGAAAATTGCTTTTTTCCTCGTTTTTTCACGGGATTTCTAAACCAGATTGATATGAATAGAAATCTATATAAGTTCAATCTAACATCCACACGATAACGGAGAGAACAGAAATAACTTGAAGAAGCACGGCGTTCGCCTTTATCTCCGGATTTCCACCTTTTAAAATGGATTAAAAGAAATCCGGGGATAACAGCGATCGGAAAGTTATTCTGTTATCGGAGTTCACGTGCAATAGGAGTGTTCGTTCTACATAGATCAAATTAACGGAGGGATGGCCCTGTATGGACCCAATGCACCGGATGGAGCAACTCGTTACCGAGCTGAATCAGCATAACTATCAGTACTACACGATGGATCAGCCACAGATCAGCGACAAGGAGTATGACCTTCTGTACGACGAACTGGTTACGCTGGAACAGGAAAGCGGCATGGTTCTGCCGGATTCTCCAACTCAGCGTGTGGGTGGCGAATTGCTCAAGGGATTTACCCCACATCGCCATTTATCCTCACTATGGAGTCTGGACAAAGCGCAGAATATTGAGCAGCTACGGAGCTGGAATACCCGTGTACTGAAACTGATTAATGACTATAACAGTAAAAATCCGGATACGCCGTTACCGGAACCAGGTTATGTCATCGAGTTGAAGTTTGACGGATTGACGCTGAACTTGACTTACACCAACGGTGAGTTGGTACAAGCCTCTACGCGTGGTAACGGTACGGTGGGCGAAGGGATTTTGGCACAGGTTAGAACGATCCGATCCGTTCCGCTCAAAATTCCTTACACGAGCGGTACGATTGAAGTACAGGGTGAAGGTATCATGAACTTGTCTGTCCTGGATCGATACAATGAGACCGCGGCAGAACCACTCAAGAATGCGCGGAATGCAGCAGCGGGAGCGCTCCGCAACCTCAATCCGAAGGCGACGGCTGAGCGTAGGCTGAATGCTTATTTTTATAACGTAGGTTATTCGGATGACATTCAGTTTGCCAATCATCAGCAGATGATGGATTTCCTGCGTGAGAACCGCTTCAAAGTGAATCCATCCATCACGTATTTCCATGAGTTTGATGATGTAATGGAGCAACTGGCCGCCATTCAGGAGGACCGGGGTCAACTGGACTATCTGATCGATGGAGCTGTTATCAAAATTACGGACATGCGCACCCGCGAGGTGCTGGGGTATACCGATAAGTTCCCTCGATGGGCGGTGGCATATAAATTCGAGGCAGAAGAGACCACGACGGTTCTTAACGCTGTGGTATGGAATGTAGGTCGTACCGGCAAAGTAACTCCGCTGGCACGCGTAGAACCGGTTGAACTTGCCGGGGTAACGGTACAGAACTGTACTCTGAACAATGTCGGCGATATTGAGCGCAAAAATCTGAAGTTTGCTCTGGGCACACGGGTCTTTATCCGTCGCTCCAATGACGTCATTCCTGAAATTCTGGGTAAAGTGACTGAGGAGAGTGATGGCGAGGAGATCATCTTCCCTGAGCAGTGTCCGGCATGTGGATTTCCTCTGGAGCAACGCGGAGCGCATCTATTCTGTAACAATAGACTGGCATGTAAACCGCAAACGGTGGCACGTATTTCCCATTTTGCTTCCCGTGATGCCATGGACATCGAGACGTTCAGTGAGAAAACGGCGATTCAGTTGTATGATGAATTGAACGTACGTGAGCCTGCCGACCTGTATACGTTACAATTTGATGATCTGGTGAAGCTGGAACGGTTTGGGGAAAAGAAAGCCAATAACCTTCTCGCTGCGCTAGAGCACAGTAAGGATCGTGACCTGGCTTCGTTCCTATACTCACTGGGTATTCCGAACACAGGTAAATCTACTACGCGCATGCTCGCTGATCATTATCGAGATCTGCACGCCATTATGAATGCAACCGTGGAAGAACTGGTTGAACTACCAGACGTCGGTGGTATTGTGGCGGAGAGCATCGTGACCTTCTTTGCAGATCCATTTACACAGGCTGCGATTGAGAAAATGCTAAACTTGGGTGTGAAAGCTGAGGCACCTGAGGCGTCAGCCGTTGTTGTTGTGGAAGATTCCTTCTTCAGTGGCAAAACTGTCGTACTGACCGGAACACTTCACCAATTGACGCGGGAAGAGGCGACGCAAAGACTGGAAGCACTCGGAGCGAAGGTGACTGGCAGTGTGTCGAAAAAGACAGATTTGGTTATTGCCGGAGAGAAGGCAGGTAGTAAACTAACCAAAGCCCATGATCTCGGCATTCCTACGATTGAGGATGAGGACGAACTTGTACGTCTTTTGAACCCACAGGATTAAAGTGTAATCAGAGAGTTCATATAAAAAAGGCCCCCGAAGACATGAATATGTGATCGGGGGCTTTTGCTGTGTATTTAAATTTTTTTACAACGAATGCACACTCACCAAACTTAACTGTCTAAGATCCGCTAATATTGTTAGGGATACGCTGAGATGCGCCTGTAAGCCATGCATCCTTGTCATATCCTCGTTCTTCCCAGTAACCGATATGTTCACTGTCGATAAGTTCAATGCGATTTAACCATTTTACCGATTTATAGGCATACATCTGAGGAATGACGAGCCGTACCGGACCACCAAGATCAGCAGGGATAGGTTTGCCATCATGCATGACAGCGACCATAATATCCTCCATCTGCGCTTGATCCATCGTAATGGCATCCGTATACACGCCGTCACCGGAATAAAACTTAACACTATGAGCTTCCGGTTTTACCCCGGCTTGTTTCAAAAGCTGTGCAAGAGAAATGCCTTCCCATGTATTCTTATACACAGACCATCCCGTTACACAGTGGAAATCACTAACCTGTACGGTACGCGCGAGCTTCACGAATTGTTCCCAGTTCCATACCTGTGCCCGTTCAACCAGCCCATCGATTCGGAAAGACCAGTTAGCATTCGAGAAGGATGGTATAGGCGTAACCGTATATACGCGGAAATGACCTTCAGCCCCGCCTCCGATGGGAGGTGAAGAGGCAGACAGCGGTTGTGGCAAAGGAACCATACGGTTAGGATCGTTCTCCAGCATGCTATCAATACTATTATCGATCTTGAGATTTCGTCCTACCCAGGATATAAAAGTAGGACCAAGAGTCACGGCGAGACCAACCCCCACAGCAGAACGGATGAAAGCTCGTCGTGTATAAACTGGTTGTGGTCGCTCCTCTGTTTTGAGGGAATCTTTCTCGGAATTGCGATCAAACTGGGAAGAAGATATAGCAGCGGTAGTTCCGCTTTCCTCCGATATTGAGACATCTGGATCAGCTGGATTTTGAGCTCGTGTTGAAGTTGCATTGGTTTTCACTGCACGACGTGCAGGGTTCTTTAACCATTTGGTTCGAGTGATGGAGTGGTAAATAATATAAGGCAAGCCTATCCAAGTTAGCAGGTCATGGATCAGAAGTGCAGCATTTGACCAACGTGGTCCAGCCAGCTTGAACTGCCATAATACAACACCCGAGAGGAGCCATCCTACCAACAGGGCGAGAACGACTATAGTATTTACCCTCTGCCATGGCCTGTTACGGAGTTGTTTCCAGTGCTTTCCGGCCAAAATCAAGTAATACACTACGGGAGCAAGCATAGCTAGCCCGACGACGATATGTAGCCATTTTAACCATACACGTCCAATTCCGAGTATCTCGCGCCAAAAGCCACCAACCAGCATAAGCCCCGAGATTGCAAGGATCACAACGATCCAGGCATTCCAAGCGTGGATAGAAACCAGTTTTTTGCCATGACCTTTGCGCACATTCTTTAACCATTCTTTCAAGCGCGATCACCCCATGTAGGTTAATAATGAGTTAAGTCTATTCTTTGATATGTAATAGCCAACTGTGATTGGAGTGCGTGTTATCTGAGTAAAGGTACATACGAGATGGTTAACGGTTGTTCATAGTCTAACCATATGAAGAAAATATTCGATTGATCATCCCTATCCTTATATCTATATACCTTATTATAGAGTTTTTGGATCACATTGTTCAAACTAAGAGGAGGGCACGGACCGTTATCCTGATCGGGACTGAGCTAAACCTCATCTAGATCCTTAATTCATTATAGTTATAGAAGTCAGTATTATAGAAATCATCTGTTTCATTTATATGGAATACATTTTAAGGGTATCCCATCTTGGGTTCAGAGAATGTGTTAATCTGTCGAATATAGGTTGGAGATACGGCGCCATTGATGAAGATTTTTATGATATCAGAAGGTTGATTAAAATGCTTGCTAAATAAATCGCTACGTGATATATTATTTCTTGTCGCCTCAAACGAATGATTGTCATAATCATTTGAAAGTTGACGAAAACAAATTGTTGACAGTAAGTTAGTTAACATGATAAGATAAGATTCTTGTCCGGTTGACAAATATCAACATAAACGGACATACAAGTTCCTTGAAAACTGAACAAATGGATAGTAACTTTTTGATTCACAATGAATCGTCAGATTCAAAATGAGCTTATCGCTCTTTTCAATTTATTGGAGAGTTTGATCCTGGCTCAGGACGAACGCTGGCGGCATGCCTAATACATGCAAGTCGAGCGGACTATCAGAGAAGCTTGCTTCTCTGATAGTTAGCGGCGGACGGGTGAGTAACACGTAGGCAACCTGCCCTCAAGTTTGGGACAACTACCGGAAACGGTAGCTAATACCGAATAGTTGTTTTCTTCGCCTGAAGAGAACTGGAAAGACGGAGCAATCTGTCACTTGGGGATGGGCCTGCGGCGCATTAGCTAGTTGGTGGGGTAACGGCTCACCAAGGCGACGATGCGTAGCCGACCTGAGAGGGTGATCGGCCACACTGGGACTGAGACACGGCCCAGACTCCTACGGGAGGCAGCAGTAGGGAATCTTCCGCAATGGGCGAAAGCCTGACGGAGCAATGCCGCGTGAGTGATGAAGGTTTTCGGATCGTAAAGCTCTGTTGCCAGGGAAGAACGCTTGGGAGAGTAACTGCTCTCAAGGTGACGGTACCTGAGAAGAAAGCCCCGGCTAACTACGTGCCAGCAGCCGCGGTAATACGTAGGGGGCAAGCGTTGTCCGGAATTATTGGGCGTAAAGCGCGCGCAGGCGGTCATTTAAGTCTGGTGTTTAATCCCGGGGCTCAACCCCGGATCGCACTGGAAACTGGGTGACTTGAGTGCAGAAGAGGAGAGTGGAATTCCACGTGTAGCGGTGAAATGCGTAGATATGTGGAGGAACACCAGTGGCGAAGGCGACTCTCTGGGCTGTAACTGACGCTGAGGCGCGAAAGCGTGGGGAGCAAACAGGATTAGATACCCTGGTAGTCCACGCCGTAAACGATGAGTGCTAGGTGTTAGGGGTTTCGATACCCTTGGTGCCGAAGTTAACACATTAAGCACTCCGCCTGGGGAGTACGGTCGCAAGACTGAAACTCAAAGGAATTGACGGGGACCCGCACAAGCAGTGGAGTATGTGGTTTAATTCGAAGCAACGCGAAGAACCTTACCAGGTCTTGACATCCCTCTGATCGAATCAGAGATGGTTCTTTCCTTCGGGACAGAGGAGACAGGTGGTGCATGGTTGTCGTCAGCTCGTGTCGTGAGATGTTGGGTTAAGTCCCGCAACGAGCGCAACCCTTATATTTAGTTGCCAGCACTTCGGGTGGGCACTCTAGATAGACTGCCGGTGACAAACCGGAGGAAGGTGGGGATGACGTCAAATCATCATGCCCCTTATGACCTGGGCTACACACGTACTACAATGGCCGGTACAACGGGCTGCGAAATCGCGAGATGGAGCCAATCCCAACAAAGCCGGTCTCAGTTCGGATTGCAGGCTGCAACTCGCCTGCATGAAGTCGGAATTGCTAGTAATCGCGGATCAGCATGCCGCGGTGAATACGTTCCCGGGTCTTGTACACACCGCCCGTCACACCACGAGAGTTTATAACACCCGAAGTCGGTGGGGTAACCGCAAGGAGCCAGCCGCCGAAGGTGGGATAGATGATTGGGGTGAAGTCGTAACAAGGTAGCCGTATCGGAAGGTGCGGCTGGATCACCTCCTTTCTATGGAGAATCGTTTCCTGTAACGGAAACATTCAAATCAGCAGGTTCTAAGAACCTGCAACAGCAACACCGTTACTTATCCATTTGTTCAGTTTTGATGGAATTTGAGGGGCCATAGCTCAGCTGGGAGAGCGCCTGCCTTGCAAGCAGGAGGTCAGCGGTTCGATCCCGCTTGGCTCCACCAAACAATTTCATCTATTTGGCTTGTTCTTTGAAAACTAGATATCGAAACGAAAGTAAATGCGAATTAGAACATTCCTTTTTAGCTGAACTTGTGTAAACAAGTCAAGTGTATAAAGGTAGTTAAATTGCTTTTGCGATGGTATCGGGTGGGAGTGACTTTTGGATTTGGACGCAGTCCAAACCAAGGGAAGCGAGCGACCGAAACCGGAGCAAAATGGTTAAGCTACTAAGAGCACACGGAGGATGCCTAGGCGCTAGGAGCCGATGAAGGACGTGGCGAACAACGAAACTGCCTCGGGGAGCTGTAAGCAAGCTTTGATCCGGGGGTGTCCGAATGGGGAAACCCAGCTGGGGTAATTTCCAGTTACTCACAACTGAATACATAGGTTGTGCAGAGGCATACCAGGGGAACTGAAACATCTAAGTACCCTGAGGAAGAGAAAACAATAGTGATTCCGTCAGTAGCGGCGAGCGAACGCGGAGAAGCCCAAACCAGAGAGCTTGCTCTCTGGGGTTGTGGGACGTCTCACATGGAGTTACAAAGGAACCGGTTAAGCGAAGAGGTCTGGAAAGGCCCGCCAAAGAAGGTAAAAGCCCTGTAATTGAAAGTTGGTTCCCTCCGAGACGGATCCCGAGTAGTGCGGGGCACGTGAAACCCCGTATGAATCCGGCAGGACCATCTGCCAAGGCTAAATACTTCCTAGCGACCGATAGTGAAGCAGTACCGTGAGGGAAAGGTGAAAAGCACCCCGGAAGGGGAGTGAAATAGAACCTGAAACCGTGTGCTTACAAAAAGTCAGAGCCCGTTTTAGGGGTGATGGCGTGCCTTTTGTAGAATGAACCGGCGAGTTACGTTCCCGTGCAAGGTTAAGGTGAAGAGCCGGAGCCGCAGCGAAAGCGAGTCTGAATAGGGCGAGTGAGTACGTGGACGTAGACCCGAAACCGGGTGATCTACCCCTGTCCAGGGTGAAGGTGCGGTAACACGCACTGGAGGCCCGAACCCACGCATGTTGAAAAATGCGGGGATGAGGTGGGGGTAGCGGAGAAATTCCAATCGAACTCGGAGATAGCTGGTTCTCCCCGAAATAGCTTTAGGGCTAGCCTCGGAAAACAGAGTCGTGGAGGTAGAGCACTGATTGGGTGCGGGGCCCGCAAGGGTTACCAAGCTCAGTCAAACTCCGAATGCCATAGACTTACTTCCGGGAGTCAGACAGTGAGTGCTAAGATCCATTGTCAAAAGGGAAACAGCCCAGACCATCAGCTAAGGTCCCCAAGTGTGTGTTAAGTGGGAAAGGATGTGGAGTTGCACAGACAACCAGGATGTTGGCTTAGAAGCAGCCACCATTGAAAGAGTGCGTAATAGCTCACTGGTCGAGTGACTCTGCGCCGAAAATGTAACGGGGCTAAACACACCACCGAAGCTATGGCTTGATGCTTTGCATCAGGGGTAGGGGAGCGTTGTATAAGGGTTGAAGGTGTACCGTAAGGAGCGCTGGACATTATACAAGTGAGAATGCCGGTATGAGTAACGAAAAGATCAGTGAGAATCTGATCCGCCGAAAGCCTAAGGGTTCCTGAGGAAGGCTCGTCCGCTCAGGGTAAGTCGGGACCTAAGGCGAGGCCGAAAGGCGTAGTCGAAGGACAACAGGTCGAAATTCCTGTACCACCGTAAGCCGTTATGAGCAATGGGGGGACGCAGTAGGGTAGTGACGCGGACTGATGGATGTCCGTCTAAGCAGTAAGGCTGATGTGTAGGCAAATCCGCACATTGTAAGGCTGAGCTGTGATGGGGAGTGAAAATTACAGTAGCGAAGGTCATGATCTCACACTGCCAAGAAAAGCCTCTAGCCAGGTGATGGTGCCCGTACCGCAAACCGACACAGGTAGGCGAGAAGAGTATTCTAAGGCGCGCGGAAGAACTCTCGTTAAGGAACTCGGCAAAATGACCCCGTAACTTCGGGAGAAGGGGTGCCCCGGTAGTGTGAATAGCACGAGGGGGCCGCAGTGAAAAGGCCCAAGCGACTGTTTAGCAAAAACACAGGTCTGTGCGAAGCCGTAAGGCGAAGTATACGGGCTGACGCCTGCCCGGTGCTGGAAGGTTAAGGGGAGTGGTTAGGGACTCGTCCCGAAGCTGTGAACCGAAGCCCCAGTAAACGGCGGCCGTAACTATAACGGTCCTAAGGTAGCGAAATTCCTTGTCAGGTAAATTCTGACCCGCACGAATGGCGTAACGACTTGGGCGCTGTCTCAACGAGAGATCCGGTGAAATTTTAATACCTGTGAAGATGCAGGTTACCCGCGACAAGACGGAAAGACCCCATGGAGCTTTACTGCAGCTTGATATTGAATTTGGGTACGATCTGTACAGGATAGGTGGGAGCCTTTGAAGTGTGAGCGCCAGCTTGCATGGAGGCAACGTTGGGATACCACCCTGATCGTATCTAGGTTCTAACCTGGTACCGTAAACCGGTACGGGGACAGTGTCAGGTGGGCAGTTTGACTGGGGCGGTCGCCTCCTAAAGAGTAACGGAGGCGCCCAAAGGTTCCCTCAGAATGGTTGGAAATCATTCGAAGAGTGCAAAGGCATAAGGGAGCTTGACTGCGAGACCTACAAGTCGAGCAGGGACGAAAGTCGGGCTTAGTGATCCGGTGGTACCGCATGGAAGGGCCATCGCTCAACGGATAAAAGCTACCCTGGGGATAACAGGCTTATCTCCCCCAAGAGTCCACATCGACGGGGAGGTTTGGCACCTCGATGTCGGCTCATCGCATCCTGGGGCTGAAGTAGGTCCCAAGGGTTGGGCTGTTCGCCCATTAAAGCGGTACGCGAGCTGGGTTCAGAACGTCGTGAGACAGTTCGGTCCCTATCTGTCGTGGGCGTAGGAAATTTGAGAGGAGCTGTCCTTAGTACGAGAGGACCGGGATGGACGTACCGCTGGTGTACCAGTTGTTCCGCCAGGAGCACCGCTGGGTAGCTATGTACGGAAGGGATAAACGCTGAAAGCATCTAAGCGTGAAGCCCCCCTCAAGATGAGATTTCCCAGTATGTAAGACCCCTTGAAGACGACGAGGTAGATAGGCTGGGGGTGGAAGTGCAGCAATGCATGGAGCTGACCAGTACTAATCGGTCGAGGGCTTATCCAATATGCAAGTTGTAAATCGCAGGTTTCGTTTCGAATCTAGTTTTCAGAGAACAACACTCTGAAGATGCGCTGAACCATTCATCCACACAGCCGTGCCCGGACCGAATGGAACGCGAACGCATTTGTTATACAAATGCCCGTTTGGTGGCGATGGCGGAGGGGTTCCACACGTACCCATCCCGAACACGACCGTTAAGCCCTCTAGCGCCGATGGTACTTGGACCGCAGGGTCCTGGGAGAGTAGGACGCCGCCAAGCGAAGAACCACTGCCGATGATATTCGGTGGTGGTTTTTATTTGTTTATTTTAGGGGATGCGAAAGCATCTCTTATTTGACTTTGCAGGAATCCTCTGACACACTCATAGTGGATACATAGATTGCGTATCAGACTTTCATATGAAAATGATCTCAACATTCTAGAGAACGGGGTGCAGGATGAGATGGAAATTCAGAAATTGACGGTAAATGATTTTGAACCAGCGATGGCACTCTCCGAATATGCTTTTCAAGTGGTAATGAGTGAAGAACAAAAGGAAAAGCGGCGGAGTCAGTTTTCGTCACAGGATATATGGGGTGTATATGAGGATGGCCAGCTAGGAGCCAAACTTCACATTATCCCTTTTCAAACCTATATACATGGAAGATCGTTCGAGATGGGTGGTATTGCCGGTGTAGCCACCTGGCCAGAGTATAGACGCAAAGGTTGGGTAGCGGGTCTGCTGAAGCATGCGTTGGAAGAAATGAACCGTAACAAACAAAGTATCTCGTTCTTGCATCCATTCTCTTTTGGTTTCTATCGAAAGTATGGATGGGAGACCTATGTTGAATTTAAACGATATAAAGTGCCTACAGCACATTTGCCTTCGAAAAAAGCGACACCTGGGACGATTCGGCGTGGCGATCCGGGTCTTGGCATATTAAATCAAGTATATAGTACTTATGCTGAGCGTTATAACGGAACCTTGGTCCGGGATGATGCACGGTGGGAGAATTCAGTTCTTGTTAATGGGACCAGCCAGAAGGCTGTATATTACGATGAAGCTGATACAGCACAAGGTTATCTTCTGTATGAGGTAAAGGAAAAAAAGTTTACCATTAAAGAGATCATCTATCTGAATGAAGAGGCTAGGAAGGGGCTGTGGACCTTCATTGCCAATCATGATTCCATGATTGATGAAGTTACGTTGCAGGCACCAGCCAGTGATACGCTTGCTTTCCAATTGGATAACCCACGAATTCAACAGGAGATTGTACCTTATTTTATGGCACGCATCGTTAGTGTAGAGCAGTTTATATCTCAGTATCCATTTGCAAGCCAGGATTCACCGCTGCAGATTGTTCTTCAGGTAGAAGATGCCCACGCTCCGTGGAATGAAGGGGTATGGCAATTAAACGTGGCAATGAACGGAACGGCGTCCATATGGAAAAAATCTGAGCCAATCACTGATGATCAGACCATTAAGGTGGATATTCAGGCCCTCACTGCGGTGTTGATGGGATATCGCAGACCAACGGAAATGGCACGGATCGGAAGAATTCACGGACCGAACACAGCAATCAAGGATTTGGAACAAGCGATTCCTGAAAGGGAAACCTACTTGCTTGATTTCTTTTGATTACGATTTCTCTTCTTCATTTAACTTGATTAACTTATATAGAAATACGACGTTATTGTAAGACAAATGGACTTCTCCAGCAATTTTGGAGAGGTTTTTTTGTGTCTGGCGAATATTTCGTGTAAAATCGTAAAAAATGAATAGTGACCCCACTTGGCAAACCCACAAAATATGCTATAATGTATATAAAGTCAAAGAAAGTCAAAGTCAACTAAAGGTTTAATACTTAAGTAGCTTTCTTTCTGCAATCTGATGGATGAGCGCCAATATACGGGATTCATTTCATCGGAGGATCAAGGGAATATTAAAGGACCTTCGTGCTTCCTTCGCTCTCCTGTTGACGTCTGTGGAAGCAAGATTCGCTGTTTCCCTGATTGGTTAAATGGGTAGAGAAGGTGTACTCTGTGGGGGCGTGTGGGTCCTTATTGACTTAACGTTTCAGACAGTGGAGGATGATTGGATGCGTAATATCTCTGATATTATCGAACGATATCTGAAGAGTATTTTGCATGAAAGTCCCGAAGGAATGGTTGAAATTCAGCGTAATGATCTGGCAGATCAATTTTCATGTGTACCTTCCCAGATCAATTATGTCATCAGCACACGTTTTACCCTCGAGAAGGGATACCTGGTAGAGAGTAAACGTGGCGGTGGTGGTTATGTTCGCATACAGCGCATTGAATTACCGGCCCAATCAGCTCTGCATAATCATTTGCACCATAGTATTGGTGATGAGATCGGGCAGACTGCTGCCGAAGGTCTGATCTATCAACTGGAAGAAGCACGCTTCTTGAGCAAGCGGGAAGCCCGGTTGATGCGAGCTGCTGTATCTAGAGAGGTAATATTGGTCAAACTTCCTTACCGGGATCAAATTCGTGCCAGAATGTTGAAGGCGATGTTAATATCTTTGCTCGGTAAATGAAAACTATCGGGGTCAAAGGAGGTACATCATTATGCTGTGCCAAGAGTGCAATAAACGTCCGGCGACACTTCATTTTACGAAGATCGTGAATGGAGAGAAGACGGAATTCCATATTTGTGAGTCATGTGCCCGTGAAAAAGGGGAGATGATCCCTGGAACTGCAGGTGGATTTTCCATTCACAACTTGTTGTCCGGGTTGCTCGATTTTGATCCAGCTGGCAAAAGTGGATCTGCAGGATCACCACCTGCTAAAGCACTTCAATGTGAAGAGTGTGGTATGACGTATTCACAATTTAGTAAGATAGGCCGTTTCGGCTGCAGTTCATGTTATAAATATTTTGACAGCCGCCTGGACCCTTTGTTCAAGCGGGTTCATGGTAGTACGTCACATGTGGGCAAAGTGCCTGCACGTGCTGGTGGTCGCATCAAGGTGAAACGGCAAATTGCCGATCTGAAGCGTGAACTTCAGGAGAGCATCGCCCAAGAGGAATTTGAAGAGGCAGCTCAGATCCGTGACCAGATCAGGGAACTTGAAAAAGGAATAGCTCAGGAGTAAAGTTTTTCATGAGTAGGAGGGATGCGTAATGCCTAATCTGCGCTTTACAGAGAAGGCGCTCAGCGACTGGATGCGCAGTGATGCGGCTGATTCCGAAATCGTCATTAGCAGCCGTGTCCGGATCGCACGCAACCTTCAGCATGTTCCCTTTCCGATGTTGGCTTCCAATGAGCAATCGGAAGAGGTGCTGAATAAGCTGAGCGAAGTACTTCAATACGATGAAGTTCATACCTTTGGAGATTTTCATACGCTGAATCTGACCGATATTGGCGAACTCGACAAACGGGTGTTGGTGGAGAAACATCTCATTAGTCCAAGTCTTGCGAATGAATCCAGGAATGGTGCGGTTATTCTCAGTGAGGATGAGTCTGTCAGTATTATGATTAATGAAGAGGATCATCTTCGTATCCAGTGCCTCTATCCGGGGTTCCAGGTGAAAGAAGCCTGGGAGAAAGCTTCCGCAATAGATGATGCTTTTGAAGCGCATGTGGATTATGCTTTTGATGATCGCAGAGGATACTTAACCAGTTGTCCTACCAATGTAGGTACAGGTGTCAGAGCATCGGTTATGATGCACCTGCCTGCCCTGGTGATGACGCAGCAGATAGGCCGTATTTTAACCGCAGTTTCCCAAGTGGGATTGACGGTAAGAGGAATTTACGGCGAAGGCAGCGAAGCTATGGGTAACTTGTTCCAGATCTCGAACCAGATTACATTGGGACAGACCGAACAGGAAGTCATCGAGAACCTGCACGGTGTTGTGTTACAGATGATAGGTCATGAGCGTACAGCCAGAGAACGGTTAATGACCGATTCCAAACTTCGGATTACGGATCGTGTCATGCGTTCTTACGGCATATTGTCCCACGCATCCATTGTTGATTCAAAAGAAGCTGCACAGCGCTTATCGGATGTACGCCTTGGCGTAGATCTCGGTTTACTGGATGGACTGTCCATCACGGTAATGAATGAGCTGAATGTAATGACTCAACCGGGATTTTTGCAAAAAACATTCGGGGAAGATATGCGCACTGATGAGCGTGACATCTACCGTGCTCAGTTGATTCGTGATACGATCAATGCAGCGAAGCAGTCCTAGCTTAGCCTGATATTGTATTGAATTATGGTTTCATGCCGCATTGCGGCTTTTATATAATAAGGCATGTATGAATGCCGAATGACTTTATTCGCAGCAAGGCTGCAAACAAAAATGATATGAAGAATACGACGGGTATTGTTTGAATCCCCTCGTTTTATCCAAAACCATGGAGGTGCAGGAGATATGATGTTTGGAAGATTTACGGAACGGGCCCAAAAGGTGCTCGCACTCGCGCAGGAAGAAGCTGTCCGTCTCGGTCATAATAACATCGGTACTGAGCATATTTTGCTCGGCCTCATTCGTGAAGGCGAAGGCATCGCAGCCAAAGCACTGATCGGCCTGGGACTCGGATTAGAAAAAATTCAGGATGAAGTAGAAACGCTGATTGGCCGTGGCCAAGAGCAACCTACCAACATTGCATATACGCCACGTGCGAAAAAAGTAATTGAACTGTCGATGGATGAAGCTCGTAAATTGGGCCACACCTATGTAGGCACAGAGCATATCCTGCTCGGATTAATTCGTGAAGGCGAGGGTGTTGCAGCACGTGTGCTCAATAACCTGGGTATCAGCCTGAACAAAGCACGTCAACAAGTGCTGCAATTGCTTGGCAGCAGTGAAGCTGTATCCAGTCATAATGGAACACCTGCCAATGTAAGCACACCAACGCTGGACAGTCTGGCACGTGACCTCACGGCTTATGCCAGAGAGAACAACCTGGATCCGGTCATTGGACGTAGCAAAGAAATTGAGCGTGTCATCCAGGTGCTCAGCCGTCGTACCAAGAACAACCCGGTATTGATCGGTGAGCCAGGTGTAGGTAAAACAGCGATTGCTGAAGGCCTTGCACAAAAAATCATTGCGAATGAGATTCCGGAAACATTGCGCGACAAACGTGTAATGACCCTGGATATGGGTTCAGTAGTCGCTGGAACCAAATATCGTGGTGAGTTCGAAGATCGTCTGAAAAAAATCATGGATGAGATTCGCCAAGCAGGTAACATTGTCCTGTTTATCGACGAATTGCATACCTTGATTGGCGCAGGCGGAGCTGAAGGTGCCATCGATGCTTCTAACATTTTGAAACCGGCTCTGGCCCGTGGAGAATTGCAATGTATCGGTGCGACAACACTGGATGAATATCGCAAATACATCGAGAAGGATGCAGCGCTTGAGCGTCGTTTCCAACCGATTACTGTAGATCAGCCTTCTCCGGAAGAAGCGATTCAAATCTTGCACGGCTTGCGTGACCGTTATGAGGCGCATCACCGTGTGAAAATTACGGATGAAGCGATTGTGCAGGCGGTTAAACTGTCTGATCGTTACATTACAGACCGGTTCTTGCCAGACAAAGCGATTGACCTGATTGATGAAGCGGGCTCCAAAGTAAGATTGAACTCTTACACGATCCCACCAAACCTGAAACAACTGGAGAGCCGTCTGGAAGATATCCGTAAGGAAAAAGACGCTGCTGTTCAAAGTCAGGAGTTCGAAAAAGCAGCTGCTCTGCGTGATACGGAACAAAAAATCCGTGAAGAGCTGGATGTAACGAAGAACCAGTGGAAAGAAAAACAAGGTCGCACGGATTCCGAAGTAACACCTGAGGATATCGCACAAGTGGTAGCTAACTGGACAGGAATTCCGGTGAACAAGCTGAAAGAAGAAGAGACACAACGTCTGATGAATCTGGAATCGATTCTGCATGAACGTGTCATTGGCCAGGATGAGGCCGTGAAGTCTGTCAGCCGTGCGGTTCGTCGTGCTCGTGCTGGATTGAAAGATCCAAAACGTCCGATGGGTTCATTCATTTTCCTCGGTCCTACAGGGGTAGGTAAAACGGAGTTGGCTCGTGCTCTGGCTGAAGCGATGTTTGGCGATGAAAATGCAGTAATCCGGATTGATATGTCCGAGTATGGCGAGAAGCATTCGACTTCCCGACTCGTCGGAGCGCCTCCGGGATATGTTGGATACGAAGAAGGTGGTCAGCTGACAGAGAAAGTTCGTCGCAAACCATATTCCGTAGTCCTGCTCGATGAGATCGAGAAAGCACATCCGGAAGTATTCAATATCTTGCTCCAGGTGCTTGAAGATGGTCGTCTCACGGATTCCAAAGGTCGCGTGGTTGACTTCCGGAATACGCTGATTATCCTGACATCCAACGTGGGTGCCGAAGCGATCAAACGTAACTCTACACTTGGCTTCACAGCGGTTGTGGATGCAGGTGCGGATTACGATAACATGAAGGGTAAAGTCATGGATGAGCTGAAGAAAAGCTTCCGTCCAGAGTTCCTTAACCGGATTGATGAAATTATCGTCTTCCACTCTCTGGAACAGAAACACATTGCAGAGATTGTTACCCTCATGAGTGAGGAACTTCGCAAACGACTACGTGAATACGAGGTTGATTTCGAACTCACCGACAATGCCAAGGATTTCCTTGCCAAAGCCGGCTTCGATCCAGCTTACGGTGCGCGTCCGCTTCGTCGGGCGATCCAGAAGCATATCGAGGACAAATTGTCTGAAGAGTTGCTTACAGGTAACGTAATCAAAGGGGATTCATTACTCATTGACGAAGAGAATGGTGCACTGTCTGTAACGAAAAAAGACGTGGTTGTTCCTTCGAACGAGGAAATCGAAACCAAATAATATACAGCAAGCTTTGGAGTTAAACTTCAGCTTGTATTGATCCCTAATCCTTCTCGGCTTCGGCCGGGGAGGATTTTTTGCACTTTGGACAGAAGTCGGACATGATTATGTCAGGAACATGTGTAAACTTTGCGATAATCCTTTACGAAAAATCTCAAACAATGGTAAACTTTTAGTAACCCTGCACGTCAGGGAGTTTGGGTAAAATTCGTCGAATAATGCAAAATGCTGTTATAAAACTAAATTATAGGAGTGCTGAAGTGGCCAAAGTTAAAACCAAGTTTCAATGTACGGAATGCGGCTATGAAGCCCCCAAGTGGTACGGTAAGTGTCCGGGTTGTCAGTCATGGAATTCAATGGTGGAAGAAACAGAGACGGTGGTCAAAACACAAGGGAGAAATTCTCCCCTGTTTGACAGTAAAGATAAACCGCTTCCTATCATAGATATAGATAGCGGTCAGGAACCGCGTGTACAGACTGGAATCGGAGAGTTGAACCGGGTATTGGGTGGCGGAATCGTTCCAGGTTCACTCGTTCTGGTGGGTGGAGATCCGGGTATCGGTAAATCAACGTTGATGTTGCAGACGTCCCATGCTTTAACGCATTCGGGTTTGCGTGTGTTATATGTTTCCGGTGAGGAATCAGTCAAACAAACCAAATTGCGGGCGGACCGTCTCGGGGCACTATCTGCCGAGTTGTATGTACTGTGTGAAACCAATATGGAACGTGTAGAGGAAGCGGTGGATCAGATCCAGCCGCATTTTCTTGTCATCGACTCCATCCAGACGGTATATCTTCCCGAAGTTACCAGTGCACCAGGTAGTGTAGCACAGGTAAGGGAATGTACGTCAAGGTTCATGCGGATTGCCAAAGGCAGAGGCATTGCAACGGTTCTTGTGGGGCATGTTACCAAAGAAGGTGCCATTGCCGGTCCACGTATGTTAGAACATATGGTGGATTGCGTGCTTTATTTTGAAGGAGAACGGCATCATACGTATCGCCTGCTGCGTGCGGTGAAGAACCGTTTTGGTTCCACCAATGAGATTGGTATTTTCGAAATGGGCGAGGATGGACTTCGTGAGGTGGGTAATCCGTCCGAACTCTTTTTGTCGGAACGTCCACTAGGTGTAGCAGGCTCAACAGTAGTCGCCAGTATGGAGGGTACACGTCCTCTGCTCGTGGAATTGCAGGCATTAATCTCAACCACCCATTTCCCTTCTCCCCGCCGTATGGCAACAGGGGTAGATCTGCATCGATTAAATCTGATCATTGCAGTGCTGGAAAAACGGATGGGCATGTTTTTACAGACCCAGGATGCGTATCTGAACGTGGCTGGTGGAGTAAGGCTGGATGAACCCGCTGTAGATTTGGCGGTTGCTGTCAGCATTGCATCCAGTTTAAGAGATGTACCGACCAAGCCGGACGACGTCATCTTTGGCGAGATCGGTCTGACAGGTGAGGTTCGAGCCGTATCACGGGCAGAACAACGAGTGAAGGAAGCCGCAAAGCTGGGCTTCAAGCGAGTCATTTTACCGGAAAAAAGCTTAAAGGGCTGGAAACATCCTCGCGGGATACAACTGATCGGTGTGAATACCGTGGCAGATGCACTAGCGGTTGCTTTAGATTAGGGGGCATAACAAGATGAAAGATTCGAGCCAACTGGATAATATGAACGAATTATTAAGGCTGATCGCACCAGGTACACCTTTCCGCGAAGGTCTGGAAAATGTGCTGCGCGCCAAAACGGGCGCACTGCTTGTTGTAGGATACAGCCCTGAAGTAATGGAAGTGGTGGATGGGGGATTCTCGATTAACTGTGATTTCTCCCCGAACTATCTGTACGAACTCGCCAAGATGGATGGTGCGATTATTCTTAGCGAGGATTTGAAGCGTATTCTTTACGCCAATACCCAGTTAATCCCGGACTCCTCGATCTCTTCGTCAGAGACGGGGATTCGTCACCGGACGGCAGAGCGTGTAGCGAAGCAAACGGGTAAATTGGTCGTATCCATATCACAGCGCCGGAATATCATTACCTTGTATCAGGGAACACTTCGGTATTCCCTCAAGGAAATCGGGGTTATTTTGACCAAAGCGAATCAAGCGATTCAAACCCTGGAGAAATACAAAGCGGTATTAACACAGTCCCTTACGAATCTGAGTGCTTCGGAATTTGAGGAATTGGTAACGATTCCTGAAGTGGTCAATGTGATTCAGCGTACCGAAATGGTGATGCGGATCAAAACCGAAATCAAACGATACATTCATGAGTTGGGGAATGAGGGACGACTCATCTCCATGCAAATGGAAGAACTTGTGGGTACAACGGAAGAAGAGGCTTGGTTGCTGTATAAAGACTATGCCCGTGACGACAGTGATGACAAAATCCGTGAAATTATCGTGGGACTGAAAAGATTGTCAGACGATGAATTGCTGGATGCACATCATATTGTCCGTCTGCTCGGCTATCCTTCTTCAGCGGCTACTTCTGAGGATTCGGTTGCACCTCGCGGATTCAGGGTATTAAATAAGATCCCCCGCCTGCCCAATGTCATTATCCATAACCTGGTGGATCAATTCGAGCAATTGCCTCATGTGATTATGGCTACAATAGAAGAACTGGACGAAGTGGACGGTATCGGTGAAGTTCGTGCCCGGACCATTAAGGAAGGCCTTAAACGTTTGCAGGAGCAGATGTTTATCGATAGACAGATGTAAGGTTTGCCTATATAAAGGCTTGAAATGGATGAGGTGAAACAACGATGCTAACCAGATTCATTCCGAATCTCTTTACCCTGGGTAATCTGTTTCTTGGAATGATGGCAATTTTGCTTGCGATTGATGGAAACTACAGTTTGGCTGCCATTATGGTCATTGTAGCGATGCTGCTGGATGGTTTGGATGGCCGAGTGGCACGTGCGCTCAATGCCCAAAGTGAATTCGGCAAGGAACTGGATTCCTTGTCTGACATGGTTTCCTTTGGTGCAGCACCAGCACTGATCATATTTATGGTGTCGTTTCAAGATTCAATGCCGATCCTCGCCTGGGTCGCAACAGCTGCTTTTCCGATCTGTGGAGCTATTCGTCTTGCACGGTTTAACGTTCGTCCGGGAATTCCCGGCTACTTCACAGGTCTGCCGATTCCGGCAGCCGGCGGGGTGCTGGCCACACTGTCCTTGTTCAATAAGGATATCGGTCCGGTCAGCATGATGATTGCTACGTTGCTGTTATCTTACCTGATGGTGAGTTCGCTTAAATATCCCAATTTCAAAAAGGTGGGTTTGCCACGCAAGGCAATCTGGATTGCACCATGGGTTGTGTTATTTGCGATAGCCGTAGCTGTTATTTTCCCGGAGCAGTTATCCAAATTGATCTTTATTCCGCTGGTGTTATACGCTTTGTATGGCATGAAGCACAATGTGCGAACAGCGGCCTCGCGTAGTCGAGCGAAAAAGCGCAAGGATGAGAAATCTTCCCGTCCTTCCGATCGTTAAGTATGGAGCACAGACATTATACAAAGAAAGCACGTACTCTCCCGAACAGGAGAATGCGTGCTTTTTGCTTATTCAGATCTATTTACGTAAAAGAAACCCTTACGAACGACATACATATCTTCTTACGACAGATTAAACATCCCTAACGTCGAACACTTCTGTGATTCGTGATTCACGACCTCTTCCATGTTGATGTCCAGCAGATTGCAGAGAGCCGACATGTAGAACAGGTTTCGCCCCAGTTCAGAGCTGATTACCTCTCTGCAGTTCTCACACAATTCACCTTCCACATGCGTTTCTAGCAGGCCTTTCGTTTGAGCGATATCGCTCTCCGGGGCATATTTCTGCTTGGTGGCGTGCAGCTCGATGCAGCCGCATTCGGTAATGGCCTTGGACACCGCACGGTTAACAGACGCTCCGGCTTGTCCTGTTTTGGACAGTACATCAATCAGACTGCGATGACGCAGCAACAGTTCAGAAACTTGATCCTGGAAAGCCTGTAAACTTAGCGTACTCATTTTGCCACTCACCTCGGGATATGAATTGAATTCATTATATGCCAATAATTTACCTACTTTCAACTGACGATTGCAACATTTCCAAAAAGTTCTTTCGGATGGGATTAGCAATTCAGGAATTGGATCATACTGGATATAAAGATCAAGATACATTGAAGGAGGTGCAGGGACTAATGTGGAAAAAAGGCATTTTAACTTTTACAGGATTGTGCGGTGCATGGTTCGGCTACACGGCATATCATCTGGCAGGAAAATCGGTCCCATGGATGGCTGAGTGGATTCAGTCAGCAGGATTACTGGGAGCTGGTATATCGACGCTGCTGGGAGCTGTAATGTTTATGGCTGTATGTAACATTGGTGGTACGTTGATGGCAGACAGGCTGCATAGTGGAATTGATTCATTGGCAAAAGTACCTATGAACGAACTGGCTGCAGGTGCTACAGGTACTGTGGCAGGATTGCTGGTGGCCTTGTTGCTCTACCCTGTTGTGGGATGGATGGGGACGGCAGGAGATGTACTGCAAGTGGCGCTGACGGTGATTAGTGCCTATTCCGGCTACACCCTTGCCATGGCGAAGAAAGACGATCTGGGGGCCTTCTGGATGTCTGGGCGATGGGGTCATCCGGAGGTAGACGAGGATAGACGGATAGAAGAGCATAAAATTCTGGATACCAGCGTCATTATCGATGGTCGTATTGCCGATATATGCAAAACCGGATTCATTGAAGGTACGATCGTAATTCCGGAATTCGTTCTGGAGGAACTGCAGCATATTGCGGATTCATCGGATCTGCTCAAGCGGAACAGAGGACGGCGTGGACTGGACATTTTGAACAAAATCCAGAAAGAGCTGGATGTAAAAGTCCTGATTTACGAGGGGGATTTCGAGGAAATCTCCGAGGTGGACAGCAAACTGGTTAAACTGGCTAAAGTGCTTCAGGGCAAAGTGGTCACCAATGACTTTAACCTGAACAAAGTGTGCGAACTCCAGGGTGTATCTGTGTTGAACATTAATGATCTCGCCAATGCGGTTAAGCCAGTTGTTCTGCCAGGTGAGGAGATCATGGTGCAGATCATCAAGGATGGCAAGGAGCATGGTCAAGGTGTAGCCTATCTGGATGATGGCACAATGATCGTTGTGGAGGGCGGACGCGAGTATATCGGCATGATGATGGAAGTGCTGGTGACCAGTGTGTTGCAGACTTCAGCGGGACGAATGATTTTTGCCAAGCCGAAACTGTTGGAAAAAGCCCAATAAAGCGGTATGATGGGTAGTGTATCGTTGAATGATATTGTATATCTTTGGACGATAAACTGACAGACAAGGCAGGGATTGCGGCATGGATAAAGGGTGGGGCGTTGTCATTGTGGCAGCAGGTCGCGGAACCCGGATGGGGACGACCGAGAGCAAACAGTTTCTGTTGCTGCAGGACAAGCCCGTTTTCATACATACGCTTGAGGTATTTGCTGCGCTGGACGAGATCCGCGAGATGGTGCTGGTCACCGGAGCCGCAGATGTTGAACGCTGCCAGGATTGGGTAAAAGAATACCAACTGGATTCACGTGTCCGTGTTATCCCCGGAGGGAAAGAGAGACAACATTCTGTCCATAAAGGCCTTGAGGCACTTGGGACGGATTGGGTTCTCGTTCACGACGGGGTACGTCCTTTTGTGAACCATGAGCAGATCAAGGGATGCATGGCGGCCGCCTTATCCGGTGGTGGAGCAGCTGTGCTAGCGGTTCCCGTGAAGGATACGATCAAACAAGTGAATGCGGAAGGGGTCGTTACGGCGACGCCAGACCGCAGCAGTCTGTGGAGCATTCAAACCCCGCAGGCTTTTCGTCTTTCTTCCCTGCTCTCCGCCTACGAATCAGCCGAGCAGGACGGATTTCTGGGGACAGATGATGCCATGCTGGCTGAACGTCAGGGAATGTCGGTCAAGGTTGTGGAAGGCAATTATACCAATATCAAATTAACAACGCCGGAAGATTTGCAATATGCTGCGTTTTTGCTGGGGGGAGAGAAGAAGCGATGATACGTGTAGGACAAGGATTTGATGTACATCAGCTGGTAGAGGGACGCCCGTGTATTATTGGCGGAGTAACGATTCCTTATGAAAAAGGACTGCTGGGTCACTCGGACGCAGACGTGCTGTTGCACGCGATCAGTGATGCCATTTTGGGTGCGCTGGCACTTGGGGATATTGGCAAGCACTTCCCGGATACCGATCCGGAATTCAAAGATGCCGACAGCCTGAAATTGCTGGAGCATGTATGGCAGCTTGTGAAAGATCGCGGGTATAAGCTAGGGAATATCGATTCAACGATTATTGCCCAGAAGCCAAAGATGGCTCCTTACATCCCACAGATGGCTGAGGTTATTGCCAAGGCACTGGAAGCGGATGTAACACAGGTGAACGTGAAAGCAACAACGACAGAGCAACTGGGATTCCCGGGACGGGGAGAGGGCATTGCCGCTCAATCCGTTGTTTGCCTTGTACGTGTATGATATCATCAATCAATTAGTGACGGAGGGGATCATATGAGCACGGATATTCGTGTGCGTTACGCGCCGAGCCCAACGGGACACCTGCATATCGGGAATGCCCGTACGGCGTTGTTTAACTATTTATATGCCAAACATAATAACGGTAAATTCATTATTCGTATTGAAGATACGGACGTGAAACGGAATATTGCCGGTGGTGAAGAAAGCCAACTGAAATACCTGAAATGGCTCGGAATTGAGTGGGACGAAAGTATTGACGTGGGCGGAGAATACGGACCATACCGTCAAACGGAACGCCTGGACCTCTATCGTAAATATACGCAGGAGTTGCTGGATAAAGGTCTGGCTTACCGTTGCTTCTGCACGGAAGAAGAATTGGAGCAAGAGCGCGAGGAACAGTCAGCACGTGGAGAAACACCGCGTTATTCTGGCAAACACCGTGACCTGACTCCAGAGCAAATCAGTGCGTTTGAAGCGGAAGGCCGCGTAGCGAGTATTCGTTTCCGTGTGCCGGAAGAGCGCACATATACATTTGATGATATGGTTAAAGGCACAATCTCGTTCAACAGCAAGGAATCCGGTGACTTCGTCATTGTGAAAAAGGACGGCATTCCCACATACAACTATGCCGTTGCTGTGGATGATCATTTGATGAAGATCTCCCACGTTCTGCGTGGGGAAGATCACATCTCGAACACGCCGCGTCAACTGATGATCTATGAAGCGCTCGGCTGGGAGCCACCGCAATTCGGTCATATGACGCTGATCGTGAATGAAAACCACAAGAAGCTGAGTAAACGGGATGAGTCCGTTATTCAGTTTATTGAGCAGTATGATCAACTCGGCTACTTGCCTGAAGCGATGTTTAACTTCATTTCCCTGCTCGGCTGGTCGCCGGAAGGGGAAGAAGAGATCTTCTCACAAGAGCAACTGATCTCCATTTTTGATACGAAACGTCTGTCCAAGAGCCCAGCGGTATTTGACACGCACAAGCTGGCTCACTTGAACAACCACTATATCAAACATGCTGACCCGGAACGTATTGCCGAAATGGCCATTCCGCATCTGCAAAAGGCTGGACGGATTCCTTCCGAGCTGTCTGCTGAACAAAAAGAATGGGCATATACTTTGGTACACCTCTACCAGGAGCAGATGAATTCTGCCTCTGATATCGTGGAATTGTCAGAAGTGTTCTTCCGTTCCAATTTGGAGCTGGAAAGTGAAGGAGAAGCTGTACTTGCTGAGGAGCAAGTGCCAACGGTGCTGAAGGCATTTGCGGATAAAGTGCAGGCTTGTGAAGAGTTCACGCCAAGCAAAATGGCTGCATTGATCAAGGAAGTGCAGAAAGAGACCGGCTTTAAGGGCAAACAGCTCTTTATGCCAATCCGTGTTGCTTTGACTGGACAGACGCATGGACGGGATCTGAATCAAACGATCGTCCTGCTAGGCCGTGATACGGTGATCGAACGTTTGCTTGCACAAGTAAAGGGTGCTTAATCAAGACGTTCCGGTTATTCGGATCTGAACAGAGGTTTATTTTCCATGGATACGAGGGAAGGTTATTGTCAGTCTCAGGCCTTTTCGCTATAATAACAACACAACGATTAAATGATATGATTTATCTAATAGAACAGCAAAGATCGGGAGGAGTAGACTGACCCGGACAGATTCAGAGAGGATGGTCCCGCAGCAAAGAGAGATTTCTTTGTTTGCGGTGGCTGTGAGCCATCCACTGTCCAGCAGTCGAAATGCGCCCGTGAGCTGCACAGCCGAATCCAGCCCTGCCTTTGTCAATTATGACATGGGAAAACGTTAGGATAGGTTGCGACGATTGGTTTCCGTTACCAAACCGCTTGAGGGCTCATTCTATTTGAGAATGAACCGAGCAGAGTGGGACCGCGATAAACGCCTCTGCAGCTAAATGCTGCAGGGGCGTTTTTTGTTTTAGGCGAGTGTGCAGTACACTACCAAGGAACGCGCCGTCCGGTAAGCCGGAGGACGGGAACCTGAACAAGAGGGGAACGAGCATGTTCAAGAAGATCAGATCAGATATCCAGGCGGTGTTCGAAAACGATCCGGCAGCTCGGGGATGGTTTGAAGTGGTATTTACCTACTCAGGGCTGCATGCGATATGGGCACACCGGATCGCTCACTTTTTATACAAGCGAAGATGGTTCTCGTTTGCCCGGTTCATTTCGCAGGTTAGTCGTTTTATGACAGGGATCGAGATACACCCTGGAGCTACGATCGGAAATCGGTTGTTTATTGACCATGGAATGGGCGTCGTTATTGGAGAAACATGTGAGATTGGCGATGATGTTGTTATCTATCAGGGGGTTACCCTTGGCGGAACAGGGAAAGAAAAAGGAAAGAGACATCCGACCATTGGTAATAATGTGGTTATCTCATCCGGAGCCAAAGTGTTGGGTTCATTTAGCGTGGGGGATCAATGTAACATTGGTGCCAACTCCGTTGTGCTTAAGGAAGTGCCTTCCAACAGTACTGTAGTGGGAATACCGGGCAGAATTGTTAAACAGGACGGTCGACGTGTAGATCGCCTCAGTCAACAGTTGCCCGATCCGGTCGTTGACTCCTTGCGCAGCATGCAACAAGAACTCGAACGATTGCAGAAAGAAGTACGTACACTGCAGAATACCCGCGAAAATGAGACTGTACGTGATACGTGATACAATAAATAAAGGCAGTATAGGATGAAAGGATAAGTGACCATGACGCTTCAGATTTATAATACGATGAGTCGTACAAAAGAGGATTTTGTTCCCCAAGAGCCAGGGAAAGTAAAAATGTATGTGTGCGGACCCACGGTATATGACTACATTCATATCGGGAATGCACGCCCCGTTATCTTTTTCGACACGGTTCGCGGATACCTGGAACAGACAGGACATGAAGTGAACTATGTGGTGAACTTCACCGATGTGGATGACAAACTGATCCGCAAAGCAGAACAACTTGGGACAGATGTCCCTCACGTGGCGGAGAAGTTTATTGCTGCCTATTATGAAGACCTTGAGGGATTGGGTATTCCCAAGGCAAGCAGCAACCCGAGAGTAACGGAAAACATGCCGCTGATCATTGATTTTATCCGTGAGCTGGTTGAAAAAGGATTTGCGTATGAAAATGGCGGTGACGTTTATTATCATACAGGCAAATTCAGCGAATATGGCAAACTTTCGAAGCAAAACCTGCAGGAGCTGCAATTCGGAATCCGTGTGGGTGTGGACGAGCGCAAAGAGCATCCCGAAGATTTCGTGCTCTGGAAGGCTGCCAAACCAGGTGAGATCTATTGGTCCAGTCCTTGGGGCGATGGTCGACCAGGCTGGCATATTGAGTGCTCCGCCATGGCTAGGGAGTACCTTGGGGATACACTGGACATTCACGGGGGTGGACAGGATTTGCAGTTCCCGCACCATGAGTGCGAATGCGCCCAATCCGAGGTATTAACAGGTAAACCACTTGCGAACTACTGGATGCATAATGGATTCATCCGGATTGATAACGAGAAGATGTCAAAATCACTCGGTAATGGTGTTCTTGTTAAAGACTTGCGGAATCAATATAAACGCGAAGCGATTCGTTATTTCATGTTGTCTACCCACTATCGCAACCCATTGAACTTCACGGATGATACGATGGAGCAGGCACAGAACAGTGTGGACCGGATTGCGAATGCGGTAGGTAACCTGAATCATCGTCTGAATGCGGTAACCGTAGATCAGGATATCACAGCAGAGTTTGCGGCAAGACTCGACCAAATTCGTCAGCAGTATCACGAGAAGATGCAGGATGATTTCAATACTCCTGATGCGATCACTGCTATGTTTGAGTGGGCAGGGGAAGCCAACCAACTAATGCAGCAAGAAGTTGTCAATGCGGCAGACATTCGTGCGCTCCTCGAATTGTTCAGTGAATTGAATGCTGTGCTGCGCATCTATACTGACGCAGAGCCAGAACTTCTGGATGAGGAAGTAGAACGTCTGATTGAAGAGCGTGTAGAAGCACGCAAGTCCAAAAACTGGGCAAGAGCGGATGAAATTCGCGATGAATTGTCTGCACGTGGCATTCTGCTTGAAGATACGGCGCAGGGCATGAGATGGCGGCGCAAATGAGCGAAGGACATCCAAATACACCAAAACAACAGGAGCAGGTCACAGAGGGAGGGTGGTTCCCGTATCCTCCTTCCAGACCTGCAAGGTTGATTCCACCTATTGCACTGGCCTATATTGGTGATGCGGTATATGAGGTAGCTGTTCGTCAATATCTGTTGTCGAAGGCCAACATGCGTCCCAATCATTTGCACCGTAGTGCAACCGGGTTGGTATCAGCGAAGGCACAGAGCCGCATACTTATAACTATTGAGGCTGAACTGACAGAAGAAGAACGAGATATCGTCCGGCAAGGGCGGAATGCCAAGTCGGGTAGTGTACCCAAAAATGCAGATGTTTTGGAGTACAGACATGCCACGGCTTTTGAATGTCTCATTGGTTACCTCTACAGCAGTGGTCGTCATGATCGCATGATTGAACTGATCGGGCTTGGCATTGAGCACGCGGAACAACAATCGCCATCGCCGACAAAAAAATAGATATTTCAACAAAACAACGCATTACAGAGAGGATCGAACAACGATGGAAGAAGAATGGATTGCCGGTAAACACTCCGTGACGGAGGCGCTGCGTTCAGGCCGGACCATTAATAAAATATGGATTGCCGATACAGCACAGAAACATCTGACTCAACCTATTATCTCGGAAGCAAAAAAACTGGGTATTGTCATTCAACACGTGGACAAGCGTAAGCTGGATCAAACGGTACCAGGCATTCAGCATCAGGGGGTAGTTGCACAAGCGGCACCTTACGCTTATGTGGAGGTAGAAGACATTCTTGCCGCAGCGAAAGCGAAGAATGAGCATCCTTTCCTGATCCTGTTGGATGAGATTGAAGATCCTCATAATCTGGGGTCCATTTTGCGGACAGCAGACTGCACAGGTGCGCATGGCGTCATTGTACCCAAACGTCGCTCTGCAGCAGTAACAGTGACGGTATCCAAAACGTCAGCAGGCGCTGTGGAGTACGTACCAGTGGCTCGTGTAAGTAATCTTGGCCAGACCATCGATCGCCTAAAAGAAGAAGGTGTATGGGTTGTAGGGACAGATGTCACGGCTCATGAAGGTGTCTTTGGTAACGGAGTCTTTACCGGCCCTGTGGCATTGGTAATCGGCAATGAAAACAAGGGAATGGGACGACTCATTCGTGAGAAATGCGATGTGCTGATCAAATTACCGATGCAAGGTCAGATTAATTCCCTGAATGCTTCCGTGGCAGCGGGGGTTGTCATGTATGAAGTGCTCCGCTCGCGTCAAGCGCAGGAATAGAAGGTATGGCTGATTCCCGTGATGTGCTTCTTGTAGACGGGTACAACATGATTGGCGACTGGCCGGAGCTAACCAGACTGGCGGAAAGTGGGCTCGAAGAGGCGCGGAACAGGCTTCTCTTTCGGCTCGCTGACTATCAGGCTTTCTCCGGCCGGCGAGTCATTGTTGTGTTTGACGCCTACCTCGTGCCTGGACTCGGTAAATCCTTTACACAGAGCAAAGTGCAGATCTATTTTACAAAGGAAAAAGAGACGGCAGACGAATGCATTGAGAGACTCGTTCGGGAACTAAGCATGCGAAGACGCCAAATCTATGTGGCTACGAGCGATATGGTAGAGCAACATGTCATATTCGGACAGGGGGCGCTGCGCATATCTGCAAGGGAGTTGCTGATTGAAGTAGAGCAGAACGAAAAAGAGTTAAAGAAACGACTGGAAGAAGATCAGGCGAAGACCACGCGTAACACACTCGGGGGCAAGTTGAGTCCGGATGTATTAAAAGAGTTTGAGCGATGGCGCCGGGAATAACAGCACGTTTTTACAAAATTTAGAATATTGAAACTCTTGACATTTATGTTATTGATGTTCTTTTTTAGGCAGAGCGTGGTTGACGGTGTGAGGTACCATCATATATACTGATCCTATATTTCATAGAGTAGAGTAACGGGGTACCTTGCGTTGCAGCCGGAGGGATTGTCTGTGAGTGTCGACCTCAAAGATATCATGTTATCCAAGTATGATTACCAAAGTGACGAAGACATTGTCGAAGCTTTCCGTGAAGGCGAAAGCGAAGCGTTAGAGTTTCTAATTAACAAATATCGTAACTTTGTACGCGCCAAGGCAAGATCTTATTTTCTGATTGGGGCAGACCGGGAAGATATTATTCAAGAAGGAATGATTGGCCTCTACAAATCCATTCGAGATTTCAAAGGGGACAAGCTGGCTTCGTTCAAGGCTTTTGCCGAACTGTGTATTACAAGACAGATCATCACGGCGATTAAGACAGCAACACGTCAGAAGCATATTCCGCTTAATTCTTATGTATCTCTGGACAAGCCTATTTATGACGAAGAGTCTGATCGTACGTTACTCGATGTGATTTGTGGAACCCAGGTCAGTGATCCGGAAGAACTTATCATCAATCAGGAAGAGTTTGTGGGCCTGGAAGATAAAATGTCCGAGATTCTGAGTGATCTGGAACGTAAAGTATTGATGTTGTATCTGGACGGGAGATCTTATCAAGAGATTGCAGTTGATTTGGACAGACATGTGAAGTCCATTGATAATGCACTTCAACGCGTCAAGCGCAAACTTGAAAAGTACCTGGAAGTTCGAGATAATTAAACACATGTTGTCGTTGACGGAAAAGGCTCGGTGTTTGAGTCTTTTTTTAGTGTCTCAAGTTTATAAAATCAAAGAATGTTTATACTAGTAATCGCTCGGTCCATGCAGGAGAAGAGAAAAACAGAGATGCGAAACGAATGTACGTTGTACGGAAGTAATACCCAATGAATGAAAGGCTATTCTTTCATTGACATGGTTATACCCTTGTGATAAAGTGTTTTAGGTAGGCCTAAATTTATGGCTTTTTTTCAGGATCAATTTAGAGACTCTGCTTGAATGTGGAAGTCTTCGGGAGGTGTACATCATGCGGGTAATTATTACTTTGGCTTGTACTAACTGCAAACAAAGAAATTACACTACGACAAAAAACAAGCGTAATCACCCCGACCGCATGGAGATGAAGAAATTTTGCAAGTTTTGTAACGAGCAGACTTCTCATCGCGAAACCAGATAGTTTTTGGAGGTGTCGGCGTGAAACGAAGTTTCAAATCTCTGATTTCCTTTTTCTCAGAAAGCTGGGCTGAACTTAAAAAAGTTCGCTGGCCTAATCGTAAAGAGCTGACCAACTACACATTGATCGTACTTGGTACTGTTGTGGTTATGACGCTGTTTTTTTGGGTCATTGACATTGGCATCTCCTTTGTGATCGAAGCGATTATTTAAGAAGGGTTCCGGTGGCTTGATATGGAGAAAAGATGGTACGTCGTTCATACCTATTCAGGGTATGAGAACAAGGTCAAAGCCAATTTAGAAAAACGCGTAGAGTCTATGGGCATGGAAGACAAGATATTCCGCGTTCTTGTTCCTATGGAAGAAGAAGTGGTAAACAAGGACGGTAAGAAAAAAACCGTTATGCGTAAAGTTTACCCCGGTTATGTCTTGGTGGAAATGGTACAGACGGATGATTCTTGGTATGTTGTACGCAACACACCGGGTGTTACAGGATTTGTCGGTTCGACAGGTTCTGGGTCCAAACCAACTGCATTGTTGCCTGAAGAAGTGGAACAAATTCTGAAGCACATGGGAATGGTTGAACCTAAGCCGAAAATTGAGTTCGATCTTAAGGAATCCGTACGTATTAAAGTCGGTCCTTTTGCGAATTTCGTAGGCTCCGTGGAAGAAATTTTGGTAGACAAAAGCAAGTTGAAAGTGCACGTGAACATGTTTGGACGGGAAACACCGCTTGAGTTGGAATATACGCAAGTGGAGAAGATATAGTTTCTTCAAGTTTCTTGTGGGAGGGCTGGAAGGCCCGTTAACCACTATTTTGCAAGGAGGTGTCAATCATGGCAAAAAAGGTAATCAAAATGGTAAAACTGCAGATTCCAGCAGGTAAAGCAAATCCAGCGCCACCAGTAGGTCCAGCTTTGGGTCAAGCAGGTGTCAACATCATGGCATTCTGTAAAGAATTCAACGCTCGTACAGCTGATCAAGCGGGATTGATTATTCCAGTTGAAATTTCTGTATTCGAGGACCGTTCCTTTACTTTCATCACTAAAACTCCACCAGCAGCAGTTCTGTTGAAAGTGGCAGCTAAAGTTGAAAAAGGATCCGGCGAACCGAACAAGAAAAAAGTTGCTACTGTTAAACGTGATGCGGTTCGTCAAATCGCAGAAACAAAAATGCCTGACCTGAATGCAGCAGACGTTGAGTCCGCTATGCGTATGGTCGAAGGTACTGCCCGCAGCATGGGTATCACCATCGAAGACTAATTTTCATAAGAAACATGGCTTCGTAAAACCGGTCGATTCGCGACCGGTTGATGTGGGAGGTATATCCGCTAACACCACAAAGGAGGAATAAAACATGGCTAAACACGGTAAAAAATACCTGGAAGCTGCTAAGCTGATTGACAGCGAAGCAACTTACGAGCCTTCAGAAGCTGTAGAGCTTGTGAAAAAGGCAGCTACTGCAAAATTCGATGAAACAATCGAAGCAGCAGTTCGTTTGGGTGTAGACCCTCGTAAGCAAGACCAGGCTGTACGTGGTGTTGTTGTCTTGCCACACGGCACAGGTAAAACACAACGCGTATTGGTATTTGCAAAAGGTGACAAAGCGAAAGAAGCGGAAGCGGCTGGCGCGGACTATGTTGGTGATGCAGACATGATCAACAAAATCCAACAAGGCTGGTTCGAATTCGACGTCTGCGTGGCGACACCAGATATGATGAGTGAAGTAGGTAAATTGGGCCGACTGCTCGGCGGTAAAGGTCTGATGCCTAACCCTAAAGCCGGAACGGTAACTTTCGATGTAACTAAGGCTGTTCAAGAAATTAAAGCCGGTAAAATCGAATATCGTCTGGATCGTGCAGGTCAAATTCATGCACCGATTGGTAAAGCTTCTTTCTCTTCTGAGCAACTGAATGAGAACTTTAAAGCTCTCATGGAAGCTCTGAATCGTGCTAAACCAGCGGCAGCAAAAGGTGTTTATCTGAAGAATGTTAGTCTTTCTTCCACGATGGGCCCTGGCGCACGCGTGAACGCAGCAGCTTTTAGATAATATCTCTTGACAGGCTTGTCCTGTTTTTGATAAGATATAAAAGTTGTGAGTCCGAGTGACTGACCGTTGACATTTGAATATGCTTGCCGTAGACAGTAGGTGCCATTTGGCTTAATTTCCTGCCGAGGTGTGATTATAGAACTTAGAACGATGCAAATCGATGATGAGTATATATCAAGCCTTCGTGATTCTACGGAGGCTTTTCTTAATGGGATAAATTTGATCAGGAGGTGTACAGATTGGCAAACGCAAAAGTGATTCAAGCAAAACAAGAGTCCGTTGATGCAGTAACAGCAAAATTGCGCGAGAGCGTTACAACTGTTGTTGTTGACTATCGCGGATTGAACGTTGCCCAAGTAACTGAGTTGCGTAAGCAACTTCGTGAAGCAGGGATCGAATTCCAAGTGCTGAAAAACTCGTTGCTTCGCCGTGCAGCTGCAGCAGCAGAACTGACAGAACTCGATAGTGTTCTTACAGGTCCTACTGCAATTGCATTCAGCGTAGATGACGTTGTGGCTCCAGCTAAAATTCTGAACGACTTCGCGAAAAAGAACGATGCACTGGAATTGAAAGGTGCAGTCGTAGAAGGTCGCGTAATCGGAGTAGAAGAAGTTAAGGCATTGGCAGAACTGCCATCCCGCGATGGACTCCTCTCCATGCTCCTCAGCGTGCTTCAAGCGCCAGTGCGCAACTTCGCGCTTGCGGTTAAAGCAGTTGCAGAAAAAGAAGAGCAAGGCGCGTAAGCAACTTGATCTGAATACTGCTTAGGCGGAAAATGAATTAAAAAAAATAATATTATATATGGAGGTTCACTCATGAGTAAAGAGCAAATCTTGGAAGCAATCAAAGGCATGACTGTACTGGAATTGAACGATCTTGTTAAAGCAATCGAAGAAGAATTCGGCGTAACTGCTGCAGCTCCAGTAGCTGCTGCAGGTGCAGTAGCTTCTGCTGAAGCTGAGCAATCCGAGTTCGACGTAATCTTGACTAGCGCTGGTGCTTCCAAAATCAACGTTATCAAAGCAGTTCGCGAAATCACAGGTCTTGGCCTGAAAGAAGCAAAAGAATTGGTTGACAACGCTCCAAAAGCATTGAAAGAAAAAGTTGCTAAAGAAGAAGCAGAAGCGGTTAAAGCTAAGCTTGAAGAAGCAGGCGCTTCAGTTGAAGTTAAATAATTTAGCCATTACAAGCTAAATGAACAAAACAACAAACCCCTTGACTTATATCAAGGGGTTTGTTGCTGTAATTGTAAATGGAAAGTGAGTGAGGATGTGTCCAATCATTATTATTCGGACAAACCGCAAGTAGCGCATGATCGCAGAGCAACTGAAGCGGTTCTTCGCGGATTCAGTCTGCGATTCGTGACGGATGCCGGTGTGTTTTCCAAAAACGGAATCGATTATGGCAGCAGAGTATTGATTGATGCGATAGAGTTGCCATCAGGGGCTCATGTTCTCGATGTGGGCTGTGGATACGGGCCAATGGGTCTTACAGCAGCCAAACTTGTACCGGATGGGCATGTCACCATGATCGATATCAACGAGAGAGCCGTTGAACTTTCCAGGGAAAATGCAAAAACGAACGGAATTAACAATGTTACGGTATTGCAAAGTAATCTACTGGCTGAAGTGAAAAAGCAAGATTTTGACGTTATCCTAACCAACCCGCCTATACGGGCTGGGAAAGAGACGGTTCATACTATTTTCGAACAGGCACATCGCCATCTGAAGGTAGGCGGTTCGTTGTGGATTGTCATTCAGAAGAAGCAAGGAGCCCCGTCAGCGAAAGCAAAACTGGAATCTTTGTTTGGAAGAGTGGAAGAAGTGACGAAGGATAAAGGCTATCGGATTTTCAAAGCGGTGAAATCGGAAGAGGTATCTACTAAAAGCTGAATCCGAGTTTGTAAAGTAAGCAGGGGATCATTTTTTTTGCAATAGGACTATTGACTTGAAATTCAGGTCGTGGTATAGTTGTAAAATGTCAGTATTAAGATGCCCTACTTGGCTTTAGCTAACTAAAAATGTCAACCTTTTTTTACGCCGAACGGGCTTATTATGCCTACGTTTGGCGTATAATATGTACATTTTGGGCAAACTGGGGATAAGAATGATTTGGAAAGACATCCGCCGATCAAAGTTGCTCTTTTTTCGAACGACATTTCGAGTAAGGGCTTTTCTTTATTTGTGGATGCATTGCTTTGCTCTGTATGTGTACCATTATAAGGTTACAAACAGAGGTTCGCAACGAAATTTTTAAAGTGAGTAGACATTGAGGGGTGAGTTTAAGTTGGCAGGACATCTTGTTCAATATGGTCGACGCACTCGGCGCAGTTATGCACGAATTAACGAGATACTCGAAGTTCCGAACCTGATCGAAATCCAACAAAAATCCTATGATTGGTTTTTGGAGGAAGGGTTGCGCGAAATGTTCCAGGATATCTCGCCGATCCAGGATTTTACAGGTAACTTGATTTTGGAATTTATCGATTACAGTCTCGGTGAACCGAAGTATACAGTAGACGACGCGAAAGAGCGTGACGTTACGTATGCAGCACCGCTTCGGGTCAAAGTCCGGCTCATTAATAAGGAAACCGGCGAAGTCAAAGAGCAGGAAGTATTCATGGGAGATTTCCCGCTGATGACCAACACGGGCACATTTATTATTAATGGTGCGGAACGGGTTATTGTCAGCCAGTTGGTTCGCTCTCCTAGCGTTTACTTCAGTACCAAAGTAGATAAAAACGCCAAAAAAACGTATACCGCTACAGTTATTCCTAACCGCGGCGCTTGGCTCGAACTGGAGATGGACGCGAAGGATGTTGTTTACGTCCGGATCGACCGTACACGTAAAATACCGGTTACGGTTCTCCTGCGTTCACTTGGTTTTGGCACAGATGCTGAGATTCTGGATCTGCTCGGTAATGACGAATATATCCGCAACACACTGGACAAAGACAACACGGATTCCACGGAGAAAGCACTCATTGAGATCTATGAGCGTCTTCGTCCGGGCGAGCCGCCAACGCTTGATAATGCGAAAAGCTTGCTCGTAGCTCGTTTCTTTGATCCAAAACGTTATGACCTGGCTAATGTGGGTCGTTACAAAATGAATAAAAAACTTCACATCAAAAACCGTTTGTTTAACCAGCGTTTGGCTGAGTCACTTGTTGACGCTGAAACAGGTGAAATCATTGCTGAAGCAGGTCAAATGGTTGATCGTCGCTTGTTGGATGAAATTATGCCGTATCTGGAGAAAAGCGTTGGATTCCGCACGTACCACGTGGGCAACGGCGTTTTGGATGCCAATGATATCCCTATGCAAACGATTGATGTGTTTTCACCAACTGAAGATGGTAAAGTGGTCAAACTGATTGCCAATGCAAACATTGACAAGTCCGTTAAAAACGTGACTCCGGCGGATATCATTTCCTCCATCAGTTATTTCCTTAACCTTCTGCAGGGAATTGGTAGCACGGATGATATCGATCATCTGGGTAACCGTCGTTTGCGTTCGGTGGGTGAACTCCTGCAGAACCAGTTCCGTATCGGTTTGTCCCGTATGGAGCGTGTGGTTCGTGAGAGAATGTCCATTCAGGATGCTAACGTAATTACACCGCAGGCATTGATCAACATACGTCCTGTTATTGCATCGATTAAAGAGTTCTTTGGTAGCTCCCAGTTGTCACAGTTTATGGATCAAACGAACCCGCTGGGTGAGTTGACACATAAACGTCGTTTGTCCGCACTCGGACCCGGTGGTTTGACGCGTGAGCGAGCAGGTATGGAAGTACGTGACGTCCATCCATCCCACTATGGCCGTATGTGTCCAATCGAGACGCCAGAGGGACCAAACATCGGTTTGATCAACTCCTTGTCTACATTTGCCCGTGTGAACGAATATGGCTTCATTGAAGCTCCATATCGTTGGGTCGATCCGAAGACAGGTATTGTAACCGAGCAAATTGATTACCTGACAGCGGACGAAGAGGACAACTATGTCATCGCGCAAGCGAATGCGAAGTTGAACGAAGACGGTACATTTGAAGAAGAAGCGATCATTGTACGTTACAACAAACAGTCGGATAACATCCTTACGATGCCGAGTGAGCGAGTTGACTACATGGACGTATCTCCTAAACAGGTTGTATCCGTCGCTACAGCGCTGATCCCGTTCCTTGAGAACGATGACTCCAACCGTGCACTCATGGGATCAAACATGCAGCGGCAGGCGGTTCCACTCTTGATTCCGAAAGCACCACTTGTAGGAACAGGTATGGAGCACAAAGCTGCAAAAGACTCTGGTGTATGTATTGTCTCCGATTATGACGGAATTATTGAACGTTCTTCTGCGAACGAGATTTGGCTCCGTCGTGTTGAAGAAGTGGACGGTCAGGAAGTCAAAGGCGATATCGTTAAATATAAATTACACAAATTTATGCGTTCGAACCAAGGAACATGCATTAACCAGCGTCCGATTGTCAAAAGAGGTGCTGCTGTCAAAGCTGGCGATATCCTCGCTGATGGTCCTTCAACGGAAATGGGTGAATTGGCTCTGGGACGTAACGTCGTTGTTGCCTTCATGACTTGGGAAGGTTACAACTACGAGGATGCGATCTTGCTCAGTGAAAAACTCGTTAAGGAAGATGTATACACATCCATCCATATCGAGGAGTATGAGTCAGAAGCACGTGATACCAAGCTCGGACCTGAAGAGATCACACGTGACATCCCTAACGTTGGGGAAGAAGCGTTGCGTAACTTGGATGAGCGCGGTATTATCCGCATCGGTGCTGAGATCAGTGCTGGCGACATTCTGGTTGGTAAAGTAACACCTAAGGGTGTAACGGAGCTGACAGCAGAAGAACGTCTCTTGCATGCAATCTTCGGTGAGAAAGCACGTGAAGTACGTGATACTTCCTTGCGTGTACCACATGGTACTGACGGTATCGTAGTAGACGTGAAAGTATTTACCCGTGAAAACGGTGATGAGCTGCCTCCAGGTGTTAACCAACTCGTTCGTGTATATATCGCTCAAAAACGGAAAATTTCCGAGGGTGATAAAATGGCCGGACGTCACGGTAACAAAGGGGTTGTGGCCCGCATCTTGCCGGAAGAAGATATGCCTTTCCTGCCAGACGGTACACCGGTTCAGATCGTTCTTAACCCACTGGGCGTACCTTCCCGGATGAATATCGGTCAAGTACTTGAGGTTCACTTGGGTATGGCGGCGATGCAACTGGGTATTCACGTAGCAACTCCTGTATTCGACGGAGCGAAGGAGTATGACGTCTTCGATACGATGGAAGAAGCAGGTATGCAACGTAATGGTAAAACTGTCCTGTATGATGGTCGTACAGGTGAAGAGTTTGAACGTGAAGTTACCGTAGGTGTCATGCACATGATCAAATTGGCACACATGGTTGATGATAAGATCCATGCCCGTTCCACGGGTCCTTACTCACTTGTTACGCAACAGCCATTGGGTGGTAAAGCCCAATTCGGTGGACAGCGTTTCGGGGAGATGGAAGTATGGGCGCTTGAGGCATACGGTGCTGCTTATACACTGCAAGAAATCTTGACCGTTAAATCCGATGACGTTGTTGGTCGGGTTAAAACGTATGAATCCATCGTCAAAGGCGAGAATGTTCCGGAACCAGGCGTTCCTGAATCATTCAAAGTATTGATCAAAGAGCTGCAAAGCTTGGGTATGGACGTTAAGATTTTGAGTGAAGATGAGCAAGAGATTGAAATGAGAGAAATGGACGATGAAGATGACGCTGCGAGCGATAAGCTCAGCCTCAACCTTGAGGGTACAGAGGTCGGAGCGGAATAACCGCTTCGAGCGCATGATGACCGGCGTTTTTCATCAGGCTCGCGTCTTGCTCCGGCTTCGGCCGGAGTGGGCGTAACCTAGAATACAGGAATTGGTTAAGGAGGGTTGCTCCTTGTTGGACGTCAACAATTTCGAATACATGAAGATCGGGCTTGCTTCCCCAGAGAAAATTCGTTCTTGGTCCCGCGGAGAAGTGAAAAAACCGGAAACGATCAACTATCGTACGTTGAAACCGGAAAAAGAAGGGCTGTTCTGCGAAAAGATTTTTGGCCCTACAAAAGACTGGGAATGTCATTGCGGTAAATACAAACGCGTCCGTTATAAAGGCGTTGTCTGTGATCGTTGTGGCGTTGAAGTAACACGTGCGAAAGTACGCCGCGAACGGATGGGCCATATTGAGCTCGCTGCTCCGGTATCGCATATCTGGTACTTCAAAGGTATTCCGAGCCGCATGGGTCTTGCTCTGGATATGTCTCCAAGATCACTCGAAGAGATTATTTATTTTGCATCATATGTTGTAACTGATCCAGGAGAAACTCCACTGGAGAAAAAACAGCTGTTGTCCGAGAAAGAATACCGCAGCTACCGTGAAAAATACGGCTATGGTTTCCAGGCTGGTATGGGCGCAGAAGCAGTTAAAAAATTGCTTCAAGACCTTGACATAGACAAAGAGCTCGAGTTCCTGAAAGAAGAGCTCCGGACTGCGCAAGGACAACGTCGTAATCGTGCAATCAAACGTCTGGAAGTTATCGAAGCATTCCGCAACTCCGGCAACAAGCCAGAGTGGATGATCATGGATGTACTTCCTGTTATCCCGCCGGAACTTCGTCCAATGGTACAGTTGGATGGTGGACGTTTTGCAACGTCTGACCTGAATGACTTGTATCGCCGTGTAATCAACCGGAACAACCGTCTGAAACGTCTGCTTGATCTGGGCGCGCCAGATATTATCGTGCAAAATGAAAAACGGATGTTGCAGGAAGCTGTTGACGCATTGATCGATAATGGTCGTCGCGGACGCCCGGTAACGGGTCCTGGTAACCGTCCATTGAAATCTCTCAGCCACATGCTGAAAGGTAAACAAGGACGTTTCCGTCAGAACTTGCTCGGTAAACGGGTTGACTATTCTGGTCGTTCCGTTATCGTTGTCGGACCTTACCTGAAAATGTATCAGTGTGGTCTGCCAAAAGATATGGCACTTGAATTGTTCAAGCCTTTTGTTATGAAAGAGCTTGTTAATAAAGGGCTTGCCCACAACATCAAGAGCGCGAAACGTAAAGTTGAGCGTGTAAGTCCTGAAGTATGGGATGTTCTTGAAGAAGTAATCAAGGAGCATCCGGTTCTGTTGAACCGTGCCCCTACGCTTCACAGACTCGGTATTCAAGCATTTGAACCGATTCTCGTTGAAGGTAAAGCAATTCGTCTTCACCCACTCGTATGTACGGCATACAATGCCGACTTTGACGGTGACCAAATGGCCGTGCACGTTCCGTTGTCCGCTGAAGCTCAAGCGGAAGCACGTATCCTGATGCTCGCATCAGGTAACATTTTGAACCCGAAAGACGGTAAACCGGTTGTTACTCCTTCCCAGGATATGGTGCTCGGTTCTTACTACCTCACTATGGACAACAAGGAAGAAAAGGGCACAGGTATGATCTTGCGTACAGTTAACGAAGCTGTATCGGCATACCAACGTGGTACTGCTGGTCTGCATGCGCGTGTAGCTATTCCGGTTAAGGCGCTTGGTAAAACAAGCTTCACGGAAGAGCAGCAAGAAGGAATGTTGCTGACAACTATCGGTAAAATTATCTTCAATGAAATTTTCCCGGCAAGCTTCCCGTATATCAATGATGCGACTCGTGCTAACCTGTACCAAGGTACTGCAGATCACTCATTTGTATATGAAAAAGGTGCTGATCTCAGAGAAGCTATTATGAATGCTCCTCTGGCTGGCGGTGTCGGTAAAGAATACCTCGGCTCCATCATTGCACGTTGTTTTGAAATTTATCACACAACGGAAACAGCCGTTATTTTGGATAAAATCAAACAACTCGGATTCACATATTCTACTCGTGCCGGTATTACGGTTGCGGTATCTGATGTTATCGTTCCGCCTGAGAAGTTTGAAATTCTTAGACAGTCTGAGGAAAAAGCACAAATCGTTACGAATCAGTACCGTCGTGGTCTGATAACGAATGAAGAGCGCTATGACCGTATTATTGATATCTGGTCAAAATCCAAAGATGACATCACTGAGATTCTGATGAAGTCCATGGATCGATACAACTCGATCATGATGATGGTAGATTCCAAAGCACGGGGTAACAAATCGCAGATCACCCAATTGGGCGGTATGCGTGGTCTGATGGCCAACCCATCCGGTCGAATTATCGAACTCCCAATTAAATCGAACTTCCGTGAAGGTCTGACAGTACTCGAGTACTTTATCTCCACTCACGGAGCACGTAAAGGTTTGGCGGATACAGCCCTGCGTACAGCCGATTCAGGTTACCTGACTCGTCGTCTCGTAGACGTAGCCCAAGACGTAATTGTGCGTGATGATGATTGTGGTACAGATAAAGGCTTTACGGTAAGTCGTATTCAGGATGGTAAAGAGGTTATTGAAGATCTCTACGACCGTATTGAAGGCAGATACTGCTTCGAGACAGTTCGTCATCCGGAAACGAAAGAAATCATTGCAGGTCGCAATGAATTGATTGACTCCGATAAAGCAGAAGCGATTATCAAAGCGGGAATCACCAAATTGCAAATTCGCTCCGTACTCAGCTGCCGTGCTAGTCATGGTGTCTGCAAGAAGTGTTACGGTCGTAACCTTGCGACAGGTAAACACGTGGAGATCGGTGAAGCAGTTGGGATTATTGCAGCACAATCCATTGGTGAGCCAGGAACACAGCTTACAATGCGTACGTTCCACACCGGCGGTGTAGCCGGAGACGATATTACGCAAGGTTTGCCGCGTATCCAAGAGTTGTTTGAAGCTCGTAATCCTAAGGGGCAAGCAACGATCAGTGAGATTGATGGTGTAGTTAAAGAGATTCGCGAAGCGAAAGATCGTCGTGAAATTGAAATTCAAGGTGAAGCGGAATCCAAAGTATACTCCGTTACCTACGGTTCCCGTGTGCGCGTAAGCGAAGGCATGGAAATTGAAGCGGGTGACGAGTTGACAGACGGTTCCATCGATCCAAAAGAAATGCTGCGCATTAAAGGCGTACGTGGCGTACAAAACTACATTTTGCAGGAAGTACAGCGCGTTTACCGTAACCAAGGCGTAGAAATCAATGACAAGCACGTTGAAGTTATGATCCGTCAAATGCTGCGTAAAATCCGCATCGTAGATGCAGGAGATACAACGCTGTTGCCAGGATCGTTCGTAGATACGCATGAGTACGAAAGAGCTAACAAAATTGCGATTCTTAGTGATAAAGAGCCAGCGGTTGCCAAACCAATCCTGCTCGGTATTACAAAAGCATCCCTGGAAACAGACTCCTTCCTCTCGGCGGCTTCGTTCCAAGAAACTACACGTGTACTGACAGATGCAGCGATCAAAGGTAAAGTCGATCAGTTGCTCGGTCTGAAGGAAAATGTAATCATCGGTAAATTGATTCCTGCAGGTACAGGTATGCACCGTTACCGCAGCATCAAATTTGCCGAGCCAGAAGATGGCCAATCTTCAGTAGAAGAACTCGAGCCAGTTTCGGTTGATTAAATAGATTTCTCCTCATTTAGAGGAAAATGAGAGTTTTGTACGTCAGGAGGCGGACGCTTGTATAATGCAGGCGGACGATTCCTGATGTGCGTAAACTTTTAAAAAAAATGTTTTAGGATTAGCATTGACAATGCTTGCGCTAGATGCTAATATATCAAAGGTGCGTGGGCAGCTGATTGTACATGGTTCTATTCGGAGGAATGCACAATGTCTAATGAAAAAGCCTTGCAAGATGCTCATGTCAAAATAGGTACTAAACAGACCATGCGGATGGTGCAGACAGGTATGGCTTCTGAAGTCTATGTCGCAGAAGATAGTGATCCGCAGCTCACTTCCAAAATCATTGCTTTGTGTGAACAACACAATGTGAAGTACACGAAAGTGGATACAATGAAAAATCTTGGCAAAGCTTGCGGGATTGGAGTGGGAGCAGCTATGGCTGCTGTCGTAAAATGATAGTGTAAGGAACGTTTTTGTCCGAGAACTTTTAAGAATTCTCCAAGGCAAAAACTTTTCATTTGTCTTTTTATGAACCGCCTGGGTCTGTGGACTTAGCGAAAAGAGGTTTATAAAGAAACATGAATATTTGAGGAAGGGGGTGGCAATCACATGCCAACTATTAACCAACTGGTTCGTAAAGGACGTCAAGCAAAAGTTGAGAAGTCAAAATCTCCAGCTTTGCAAAAAGGATTCAACGCTTTGAAACGTGAATCTACTAACATCAGTGCCCCACAAAAACGTGGTGTCTGCACTCGTGTAGGTACAATGACTCCACGTAAACCAAACTCTGCACTTCGTAAGTATGCCCGTGTTCGTTTGACGAACCGTCTCGAGGTAACTGCTTATATCCCGGGAATCGGACATAACCTTCAAGAGCACAGTGTGGTATTGATCCGCGGAGGTAAAGTTAAAGACCTTGCAGGGGTTCGTTATCACATCGTTCGTGGAGCTCTCGATACTGCAGGCGTAAACAACCGTATGCAAGCTCGTTCGAAATACGGTGCAAAACGTCCAAAAGCTAAAAAAGCCTAAACCATTATAAGCAGTAAGCCTGAAATCCTTCTGGCCTAAGTCTGGAAGGTACAGGATCTGCTGAACAAGAAAGAAAGGGGGATATCCATGCCACGCAAAGGTCCAGTTACGAAAAGAGACGTGTTGCCTGATCCGTTATACAACAGCAAGTTGGTTACTCGTTTAATCAACCGTATCATGATCGGCGGAAAACGCGGTGTTGCTCAAAGCATTCTGTATAATGCGTTCAAGTTGATTCAAGAACGTACGGGTAATGACCCTATGGAAGTATTTGAAGCAGCAATCAAGAACATCATGCCAGTCCTGGAAGTTAAAGCTCGCCGTGTCGGCGGTGCCAACTACCAAGTACCAATCGAGGTGAAACCAGAGAGACGTACTGCTTTGGGATTACGTTGGCTCGTGAACTACTCCCGCAACCGCGGTGAGAAAACAATGGAAGAGCGTTTGGCGGCTGAGATCATCGACGCTTCCAACAACACAGGCGCTTCCGTTAAAAAACGTGAAGATACGCACAAAATGGCTGAAGCAAACAAAGCGTTTGCTCACTACCGTTGGTAGGATTCAGTTCACAATAAAAAACTTCAATTTTGAAGGGAGACCCATTTCATGGCTAGAGAGTTCTCCTTGAAAAATACACGTAATATCGGGATCATGGCTCATATTGATGCGGGTAAAACCACGACAACTGAGCGGATCCTGTTCTACACAGGACGTACGCACAAAATCGGTGAAGTACACGAAGGCGCTGCGACAATGGACTGGATGGAACAGGAACAGGAGCGCGGAATTACGATTACTTCCGCTGCAACTACCGCTGCTTGGAAAGGCCACCGCGTTAATATCATTGATACCCCGGGACACGTTGACTTCACTGTTGAAGTTGAACGTTCCCTTCGTGTATTGGACGGAGCAGTTGGTGTATTCAGTGCGAAAGAAGGCGTTGAGCCTCAGTCCGAAACCGTATGGAGACAGGCTGACAAGTACGGCGTACCTCGTATCGCATATGTAAATAAAATGGATATCATCGGTGCTGACTTCCTGAACGTTGTATCTGACATGCGTGATCGCCTTCAAGCGAACGCTGTTGCGATTCAACTTCCAATCGGCGCTGAAAATGATTTCACTGGTATCATTGATATCGTTGAACAAAAGGCTCATATGTACAAAGATGACCTGGGACAAGATATTGAAGAAACCGAAATTCCTGCGGAATTTGTTGGGCAAGTTGAAGAACTTCGCAACGAATTGATCGAGCGTGTTGCAGAACTTGACGAAGATTTGACAATGAAATACCTGGAAGGCGAAGAGATCACTATTGCTGAGATCAAATCTGCTCTCCGTAAAGGTGTTGTAGATGTTAAGATCTTCCCGGTTATCTGTGGATCCTCGTATCGTAACAAAGGTGTTCAGCTGATGTTGGATGCTGTTATCGATTACTTGCCAGCTCCAACAGACGTTCCATCGATCACTGGTCATCTTGAAGATGGAACTGAAGCAGTCCGTCAGTCATCCGATGAAGAGCCTTTCTCCGCATTGGCATTCAAAATCATGACGGACCCTTACGTTGGTAAATTGACATTCTTCCGCGTATACTCTGGTGTTCTTCAATCCGGATCATATGTATTGAATGCCACTAAAAACAAGCGTGAGCGTATCGGTCGTATCCTTCAAATGCATGCGAACAGCCGTCAAGAAATCACTGTAGTTTACTCCGGTGATATTGCAGCTGCCGTAGGTTTGAAAGATACGGGTACAGGTGATACACTATGTGATGAGAAAAATCCGGTTATCTTGGAGTCAATGAATTTCCCTGATCCGGTTATCGAAATCGCCGTTGAACCTAAAACCAAAGCTGACCAAGATAAAATGGGTGTTGCTCTCGGTAAGTTGACTGAAGAGGATCCAACTCTTCGCGCTCATACTGACGAAGAAACAGGTCAAACAATCTTGGCAGGTATGGGTGAGCTTCACCTTGATATCATCATCGACCGTATGCGTCGTGAGTTCAAGGTTGAAACTACTGTGGGTAAACCACAAGTAGCTTACCGTGAAACATTCCGTGCTCCAGCGCGCGTTGAAGGTAAATTCGTACGTCAATCCGGTGGTCGTGGTCAATACGGTCACGTATGGGTTGAGTTCGAACCTCTCGAGCCGGGTACAGGCAGCCAGTTCGAAAGTAAGGTTGTCGGTGGTTCCGTTCCAAGAGAATACATTCAACCTGCACTGTCAGGGATTGAAGAGCAAATGAAAAACGGCGTTATTGCAGGCTTCCCGCTTGTAGACGTTAAGGCTACAATCGTAGACGGATCTTACCATGATGTCGATTCCAATGAGATGGCATTTAAAATTGCCGGATCTATGGCGCTGAAAGCAGCAAAAGACAAGTGTAAACCAGTTCTGCTTGAGCCAATCATGAAAGTAGAAGTAACAGTTCCAGAAGAGTACATGGGTGACGTAATGGGTATGTTGAACTCCCGTCGTGGCCGCATCGAAGGTATGGATTCCCGTAGTGGAGCTCAAATCATCCGTGCTAAGGTACCTCTGTCTGAAATGTTTGGTTACTCTACAACTCTTCGTTCCGGTACTCAAGGACGCGGCGTATTCTCCATGGAACTCTCTCACTATGAAGAAGTTCCTAAGAGCATCGCTGAAGAAATCGTTGCCAAAACAAAAGGCACCGAGTAGTTTTCTCACACTGGATGCAAGTGCATAAGAATTCATTTCGGAGCACTTCATTCAGTGAAAACATAAAATTATAATTTTAAGGAGGCCACGTTCAAATGGCAAAGGCTAAATACGAACGTAATAAACCACACGTTAACATCGGTACTATTGGTCACGTCGATCACGGTAAAACAACTCTGACTGCTGCAATCACAACTGTATTGTCCAAAACTTACGGTGGTGCTGCTGTAGCATTCGACCAAATCGACAAAGCTCCAGAAGAGCGCGAGCGCGGTATCACTATCTCCACAGCACACGTTGAGTACGAAACTGACACTCGTCACTACGCTCACGTAGACTGCCCAGGTCACGCCGACTATGTTAAAAACATGATCACTGGCGCGGCACAAATGGACGGAGCTATCTTGGTAGTATCCGCAGCTGACGGCCCAATGCCACAAACTCGTGAGCACATCTTGCTCTCCCGTCAAGTAGGCGTACCTTACATTGTTGTATTCTTGAACAAATGTGACATGGTTGAAGACGAAGAGTTGTTGGAATTGGTTGAGATGGAAGTTCGCGACCTTCTTAACGAATATGAGTTCCCAGGTGACGATACTCCAATCACTCGTGGATCCGCTCGTGAAGCATTGGCTAACCCTGATGGTGAGTGGGCTCAAAAAATCGTTGAGATGTTCAAAGAGATCGACACTTACATCCCACTGCCTGAGCGTCAAACTGACAAGCCTTTCTTGATGCCTGTCGAGGACGTATTCTCCATCACTGGTCGTGGTACTGTTGCTACTGGCCGTGTAGAGCGTGGTACTGTTAAAGTCGGCGAAGAGATCGAAATCGTTGGTATCACTGAAGAAACTAAAAAATCTGTTGTAACAGGCGTTGAGATGTTCCGCAAATTGCTGGATTCCGCTCAAGCTGGTGACAACATCGGAGCACTTCTTCGTGGTGTTGACCGTAACAACATCGAGCGTGGCCAAGTTTTGGCTAAACCGGGTTCTGTTAAACCTCACACAGAATTCACAGCTCAAATCTACGTTCTGACTAAAGAAGAGGGTGGACGTCACAAACCATTCTTCACTGGTTACCGTCCACAGTTCTACTTCCGTACAACTGACGTAACAGGCATCATCAACTTGCCTGAAGGTACTGAAATGGTAATGCCTGGTGATAACATCACTGTTACTGTTTCCCTGATCTCCCCAATCGCGATTGAAGAAGGAACTAAGTTCTCCATTCGTGAAGGCGGACGTACAGTAGGTGCCGGTTCCGTAGCATCGATCCAAAAATAATTCGGCTTTACGCTGAATAAAGCATAAGCAACAGTGTACTGGAACGAGTAACATTGTACTGTAACGAAGCTTCGGAAGAGTTCTTTATCCGACATCGGATAGAGAACTCTTTTATTATGTGTAAAGTTTCGGAACCTGCGTCATATGAGATGAACATCATTTACGAGTTTAGAAGGATTGGCAAGGCAGCCTGTATATTGAAGATAAACACTGCAATAAACGAAGTCATTTCATCAGAAAAGATAAGTTTAAATGTTTTTCTTAAATATGCTTGCAATACGCCTATCTTTTCTATATAATAATGAATGTTGTTCTGAGACGTTGCGATGATGTGAGAGGTTACTGGCACACCCGGCCCCTTTGCCATGGGACAGTGGCTAGAAAATTTTCACGGAGTATGTCCGATAAAAAATTGGGCGATAGAAGGAGGGACTAAAATGGCAAAGCAAAAAATTCGTATTCGTTTGAAAGCTTACGACCACAGAATTCTTGATCAATCCGCGGAGAAAATTGTTGAAACAGCAAAACGTTCGGGTGCTGGTGTATCCGGTCCGATTCCGCTTCCTACTGAAAAACAAATCATTACTATTCTTCGTGCGGTGCACAAGTACAAGGATTCTCGGGAACAATTCGAACAACGCACACATAAGCGTTTGATCGACATCGTTAACCCGACTCCACAAACTGTGGATGCCTTGATGCGCTTGGATCTGCCGTCCGGTGTAGATATCGAAATTAAATTGTAATATTAGCTACAACAAAGACCATGTATAAAGGAAAAGAGGTGTCAACATGAAAGCAATCTTAGGAAAAAAACTCGGAATGACTCAAGTATTTACACCTGAGGGTAACGTTGTACCAGTAACGGTTATCGAAGCAGGCCCTTGTGTTGTTTTGCAAAAGAAAGACATTGAGAATGATGGCTACGAAGCAATTCAAATCGGTTACTCCGATAAGAAAGAGAAAAACGCTAACAAGCCAGAAGCAGGTCACGCTAAAAAAGCGAACACTGCCCCTAAGCGCTACGTTCGTGAAGTTCGCGGTATCAACATCGCAGAATATGAAGTTGGCCAAGAACTGAAAGCTGACATTTTCGCTGAAGGCGAATTCGTTGACGTAACGGGTATTTCTAAAGGTAAAGGTTTTGCCGGCGTTATCAAACGTTGGGGACAAAGCACTGGACCTATGTCACACGGTTCGCGTTACCACCGTGGCCCAGGTTCAATGGGTTCGATCCAAGCTAACCGCGTTCCTAAAGGCAAACGCCTGCCAGGGCACATGGGACATGATACTGTTACAATCCAACGTCTTGAAGTAGTTAAAGTAGACGCTGAGCGTAACGTGTTGCTCGTGAAAGGTTCCATTCCTGGACCGAAAAACAGTCTCATTAAAGTTAAAGAAACGGTGAAAAAATAACCACTGAAGAAAGGAGGAACACAAAATGCCAAAAGTATCAGTTTACAATGTAGATGGTAGCCAAGTAGGCGAAGTTGAATTGAACGATGCGGTTTTCGGAATTGAACCGAACCAACACGTTCTGTACGATGCGGTTCTCATGCAACGCGCTTCCCTTCGTCAAGGTACCCACAAAGTAAAAGGACGTTCTGAAGTACGTGGTGGTGGACGTAAGCCTTGGAAACAAAAAGGTACAGGTCGCGCTCGTCAAGGTTCAATTCGTTCACCACAATGGAAAGGCGGCGGTATCGTATTTGGTCCAACACCACGGAGCTATGCGTATAAACTGCCTAAGAAAGTTCGTCGCTTGGCGATCAAATCAGCCCTTTCATCCAAAGTGCTTGACAATGACATTATCGTTTTGGACGCTCTCACGTTGAGCACACCTAAAACTAAAGAATTTGCTGCCATCTTGAGTAACCTCAAAGTGGGACGTAAGGCTTTGATCGTAGCTCCTAGCTATGATGATAATGTAGCTCTTTCCGCACGGAATATTCCAGGCGTGAAATTCGTAGCTGCTGACGGTATTAATGTTCTTGACGTGCTTTCGCACGACAAATTGATCATTACGAAAGAAGCAGTTCAGAAGGTAGAGGAGGTGCTCGCGTAATGAAGGATCCTCGTGATATTGTAAAACGTCCGATTATTACGGAACGTACTGCTGACATGATGAATGACTTGAAATATGTATTTGAAGTCGATATCCGTGCAAACAAAACCGAGATCAAAAAGGCCGTAGAAGCTATTTTCAACGTAAAAGTGAAAAACGTGAACACGCTTCGTGTTCCAGCTAAGCCAAAACGGTACGGACGTTATTCCGGATATACTAGCGAATGGAAAAAAGCGTTTGTAACGTTGACAAAAGACAGCAAAACGCTTGAGTTCTTTGAAACTGTATAATTGAATTTTTGAAGTAAGGAGGGAAACCCAGTGCCAATCAAAAAGTATAAACCAACATCCCCGGCAAGACGGAATATGTCCGTTTCTACATTTGAGGAAATCACCACAGATCAGCCGGAGAAATCGTTGTTGGCCCCGTTGAGTAAACAAGCAGGCCGCAACAACCAAGGTAAAATTACAGTTCGTCACCATGGTGGTGGACACAAACGTAAATACCGTATCATTGACTTCAAACGTACTAAAGATGGAATACCGGGCCGCGTTGCTACGATTGAGTATGACCCGAACCGTACATCTAACATCGCTCTGATTCACTATGCTGATGGTGAGAAACGTTATATCATCGCTCCTAAAGGTTTGAAAGTTGGAGATCAAGTATTCTCCGGACCGGAATCAGACATCAAAATTGGTAACGCACTGCCACTTGAAAACATTCCAGTGGGTACCGTTATCCACAACATCGAGCTGAAACCAGGTAAAGGCGGACAATTGGTTCGTGCTGCTGGTACAGAAGCTCAATTGCTTGGTAAAGAAGAAAAATACGTTTCCGTTCGTCTCTCTTCAGGAGAAGTTCGTCGTATTTTGAAAGTTTGCCGCGCAACAATCGGATCTGTTGGTAACCAAGACCACGAGCTCATCAAAATCGGTAAAGCCGGTCGTAGCCGTTGGTTGGGTAAACGTCCTGAGGTTCGTGGTGTAGTAATGAACCCTAACGATCACCCACACGGTGGTGGTGAAGGTCGTGCTCCAATCGGACGTAAATCGCCAATGTCACCATGGGGTAAACCTACTCTTGGTTACAAAACGCGTAAGAAAAATAAAGCTTCTGATAAATACATCATTCGCCGCCGCACGAAGTAATACACACTGTGCATAACTTCGTGAGGCATCTGCGGATGCATAATAGCTACGTTTGAAGGGAGGATCTCCACATGGGTCGCAGTTTGAAAAAAGGGCCATTCATTGATGGCTACATGCTCAAAAAGGTAGAAGAGATGGAAGCTTCAGGTAAGAAGAACGTAATCAAAACCTGGTCCCGTCGCTCTACAATTTTCCCACAATTCATCGGACACACATTTGGCGTTTACGATGGTCGTAAACACGTGCCAGTGTATGTAACTGAGGACATGGTCGGACACAAACTGGGTGAGTTCGCTCCAACCCGTACGTACAAAGGCCATACTGATGATGATAAGAAAACAAGAAGATAAATGAACATCTTTAATGTTTGAGAGGAGGTTACACAATGGAAGCAAAAGCACATGCTAAGTTTATCCGGATTGCTCCTCGTAAAGTTCAACTCGTTGTTGACTTGATTCGCGGCAAGCAAGTAGGTGAGGCGGTTGCCATTCTCCGTCACACTCCGAAATCCGCTTCTCCTATCGTTGAGAAGTTGCTTAACTCCGCTATTGCGAATGCGGAACATAACTATTCTTTGGATGTTAATAACTTGGTTATCTCGCAAGCTTACGTGAACCAAGGACCGACAATGAAACGTTTCCGCCCTCGTGCAATGGGACGTGCAAGTCGTATTAACAAACGTACTAGCCACATCACTTTGGTGGTATCTGAGAAGTAGAAGGAGGGGAAATGTGTGGGCCAAAAGGTAAATCCAGTCGGACTCCGTGTCGGAATTATCCGTGACTGGGAATCTAAGTGGTATGCAGGCAAAGACTTCGGTGATCTTTTGATGGAAGACGTGAGAATTCGTGAATTCCTGAAAAATAAATTGAAAGACTCCGCTTTATCTCGTGTAGAAATTGAGAGAGCGGCTAACCGCGTAAACGTAACGATTCACACTGCTAAACCAGGTATGGTTATTGGTAAGGGTGGTTCGGAAGTTGAAAATCTTCGTAACCAAATTACGAAAATTGCTGGCGGTAAAAAAGTACACATCAACATTTCTGAAATTAAGAATCAAGACCTGGACGCTATTCTTGTAGCTGAAAGCATTGCACAACAATTGGAACGTCGCGTTTCTTTCCGTCGTGCTCTGAAACAAGCAATTCAAAGAACTATGCGCTCTGGTGCTAAAGGTATCAAAACTCAAGTAGGCGGACGTCTTGGCGGTGCTGAGATCGCACGTTCTGAAGGCTACAGCGAAGGAACTGTTCCACTGCACACACTGCGTGCTGACATTGACTATGGTACAGCAGAGGCTCATACTACTTACGGACGTATCGGCGTAAAAGTATGGATCTATCGTGGAGAGGTTCTTCCTACGGCTAAGAAACAAGCTGCTAAGGAAGGAGGCAACTAATCATGTTGGTACCAAAACGTGTAAAACACCGTAAGCAACAACGTGGACATATGAAAGGCCAAGCTAAAGGCGGAACGACTCTGAACTTTGGCGAATACGGTCTGCAAGCTACGGAACCGGCTTGGATTACGAACCGTCAGATCGAAGCGGCTCGTATTGCGATGACTCGTTACATCAAACGTGGTGGTAAAGTTTGGATCAAAATTTTCCCAGACAAACCAATCACTCAAAAGCCTCTCGAGGTTCGGATGGGTAGCGGTAAAGGTAACGTAGAAAAATGGGTTGCAGTAGTGAAACCAGGTAAGATCATGTTTGAACTTGCTGGTGTACCGGAGGAAATTGCACGCGAAGCAATGCGTCTTGCCGCTCACAAACTGCCAATCAAAACGAAGTTCGTGAAACGTGAAGAATTGGGTGGTGAAGCAAATGAAAGCTAGTGAATTTCGCAACCTAACCTCTGCTGAAATCGAGCAAAAGATTGCCGGATTTAAAGAAGAACTCTTTAACCTCCGCTTTCAATTAGCTACCGGTCAGCTGGATAACCCGACTCGCATCCGTGATGTGCGGAAAGAAATAGCTCGTGCTAAAACCATTATCCGTGAGAGAGAATTGGGAATCGGTTAATTAGGGATCGGATGTACAATCCGTCCGTAATCAGGAAGGAGGCCAACAATGAGCGAAGAACGTAACGCACGTAAAGTGCAAACTGGTAAAGTGGTCAGCGATAAAATGGACAAAACAATTGTTGTTGCTGTAGAAACTTACAAAAAACACAACTTGTACCATAAACGCATTAAGGTTACTAAAAAATTCAAAGCACATGACGAAGAAAACACTGCGAAAATCGGTGACACGGTGAAAATCATGGAGACTCGTCCGCTTTCGAAAGATAAACGCTGGAGACTTACTGAAATCGTAGAAAAAGCGGTTATCATCTAATGCTCAGCAGCACTGCTGAAAGGAGGAATACTAAATGATTCAACCATTTACACGTTTGACTGTGGCTGACAACTCCGGTGCGAAGGAACTGATGTGTATCCGCGTACTCGGCGGTACGGGACGTCGTACAGCTCAAATCGGTGATCTGATCGTTTGTTCGGTTAAACAAGCAACACCAGGCGGCGTTGTCAAAAAAGGTGATGTAGTTAGAGCGGTTGTCGTTCGTACGAAACGTTCTGTACGTCGTAAAGACGGTTCCTACATCGGTTTTGATGAAAATGCAGCGGTTGTTGTAAAAGACGACAGAAGCCCACGTGGAACACGTATTTTCGGACCAGTTGCTCGCGAACTTCGCGATAAAGACTTCATGAAAATCGTTTCCTTGGCTCCAGAAGTTATCTAAAGCTTAATCTCGTGATGTTAGAAACAGGAGGTGTACGAAATGCCAAGAGTGAAAAAAGTTCTGGAATCCCATAACAACAAACTTCACGTTAAAAAGGAAGATACGGTTATGGTGATCAGCGGTAAAGACAAAGGTAAAAAAGGCCGTGTCATCGCTGCTTATCCTCGTGAGAACCGCGTCCTTGTGGAAGGTGTTAACATGGTGAAAAAACACCAGAAGCCTAACCAGCAAAATCCGCAAGGCGGCATTATCGAGAAGGAAGCTCCGATTCACGTTTCCAACGTAATGCACATCGATCCGAAGAGCGGAAAAGTAACCCGTGTAGGTTACAAAGTTTTGGATAACGGAAAGAAAGTGCGCGTTGCTAAACGTTCCGGAGAAATTATCGACTAATTGAACCGAATGAGAAAGGAGGGCTATGATTCATGGCATCAAGAATGAAAGAACGTTACCTGCAAGAAATCGCTCCTGCTTTGATGCAGAAGTTTAACTATACAACGGTAATGCAAGTGCCGAAAATCGAGAAAATCGTTATCAACATGGGTGTGGGCGACGCTGTCCAAAACTCTAAAGTGTTGGATTCCGCAGTAAGCGATTTGCAACTGATCGCAGGTCAAAAACCTGTAATCACTCGTGCTAAAAAATCTATCGCAGGATTCAAACTGCGTGAGAATATGCCTATCGGTGTGAAAGTAACATTACGCGGTGAGCGCATGTACTTCTTCCTAGATAAATTGCTCAACGTAACGCTTCCTCGTGTCCGCGACTTCCGCGGTGTATCGAGTAAAGCATTCGATGGACGTGGTAACTACACACTGGGTCTGAAAGAGCAACTGATCTTCCCAGAGATCGAGTATGATAAAGTTGATAAAGTCCGCGGTATGGATATTGTCATCGTAACAACGGCGAAAACAGACGAAGAGTCCCGCGAATTGCTCACGCAAATGGGAATGCCTTTCGTTAAGTAATGTTGGTATAACGTTTCCGGGTGTCTGGAAAGACTCCCTTTTCTCCGAAATTATTTAGGAGGTGTCAGGCTAAGTGGCAAAAACTTCGATGAAAGTTAAACAACAACGTACACCAAAGTTTAAAGTACGTGCATATACACGCTGTGAGCGTTGCGGACGTCCACATTCGGTCCTGCAAAAGTTCAAAATTTGCAGAATTTGCTTCCGTGAATTAGCTTATAAAGGCCAGATCCCTGGCGTGAAAAAAGCAAGCTGGTAAAAAGTCCTGAACGGGAAGGAGGTTAACTCACAATGACTATGTCTGATCCAATTGCAGATATGCTTACTCGTATTCGTAACGCGAACACTGTTCGTCACGAAACAGTAGAAATGCCTGCTTCGACAATGAAAAAACAAATCGCCGATATCCTGAAGCGTGAAGGTTTCATCCGTGACGCTGAAGTTATCGATGATAACAAACAAGGGATTATCCGTGTTTTCCTGAAATACGGTCAAAATAACGAGCGCGTTATCACTGGTCTGAAAAGAATCAGTAAACCTGGTCTTCGTGTTTACACGAAAAGCAACGAAGTACCTCGTGTACTTGGTGGCCTGGGAATCGCGATCATCTCGACATCTAAAGGTATCATGACGGACAAAGAAGCTCGTCAATCGAAATCCGGCGGAGAAGTCGTTTGCTACGTTTGGTAATATAACGTCACAAGATAGGAGGTGCAACATATGTCTCGTATTGGTCGCAAACCAATCACAGTACCAAGTGGTGTAGACATCACCCTGGACAACACCGTAATTACGGTAAAAGGACCAAAAGGAACTTTGACTCGTGAGCTTCATAAAGACATGAAGGTTACAGTTGAAAATAACGAAATCACAGTTGTGCGTCCTTCCGATAACAAAACTCACCGTTCTTTGCACGGCACAACGCGTAGCGTTGTAAATAATATGGTGAGCGGCGTTACTGAAGGATTCGCGAAATCTCTGGAATTGGTTGGGGTCGGATATCGTGCAAGCAAATCCGGAGATAAAATCGTTCTGAACGTTGGCTACTCTCACCCGGTTGAAATTACACCAGAAGCGGGAATCGAATTCGAAGTACCTTCGAATACGAAAATCATCGTTCGCGGAATCGATAAAGAGCGTGTAGGTGCTTACGCTGCTAAAATCCGTTCCGTTCGTGAACCTGAGCCGTACAAAGGTAAAGGTATTAAATATGAAGGCGAGCGTATCATCCGTAAGGAAGGTAAAGCCGGTAAGAAGAAATAAGATTTCTCTTACCGCCTTTGCGCGGCTTTCGGCTTGCTTGCTTCGTGTGTTTCTAATATACCCCGTGGCTTCTGCTTTGAAGCCAGCGAGGTAACCTGAAAGGAGTGAATCTTTGAGATGATTACGAAACCAGATAAAAACAAGGCTCGTCTGAAAAGACACCTTCGTGTTCGTAAGAAAATCCAAGGAACGGCAGCACGTCCTCGTTTGAACGTATTCCGTTCTGGTAAACATATGTATGCTCAAATTATCGATGATGTTGCTGGTGTAACAATCGCTTCCGCGTCTACCGTAGACAAAGAATTGAGCACTGACATCAAAAATGGTGCATCTGTTGAATCAGCTCGTAAAGTCGGCGAACTCGTTGCTAAACGTGCGAAAGACAAAGGTGTTTCCAACATCGTATTTGACCGTAGCGGATATCTGTACCATGGTCGTATCGCAGCTTTGGCTGAAGCGGCTCGTGAAGCAGGACTTGAGTTTTAAGATATTTTTCAAAAGGAGGTTAACGACTTGCGTGTAGATCCGAATACTTTGGAACTGACTGAAAGAGTTGTAAATATTAATCGCGTAGCTAAAGTAGTAAAAGGCGGACGCCGTTTCAGCTTTAGCGCACTGGTTGTAGTCGGCGACGGCAACGGCTGGGTTGGAGCTGGTATCGGTAAAGCGGGCGAAGTACCTGATGCAATTCGCAAAGGTATTGAAGACGCTAAGAAAAACCTTGTACACGTTCCACTCGTAGGAACATCGATTCCTCACTTGGTAACAGGTAAGTTCGGCGCAGGACGCGTGCTGTTGAAACCAGCATCTGAAGGTACTGGTGTTATCGCTGGTGGTCCTGTACGTGCGGTTCTCGAACTTGCTGGTGTAGGTGACATTTTGACAAAATCTCTGGGTTCTTCGAATTCCATGAACATGGTCAATGCGACTTTGGAAGGTTTGTCCCGTTTGAAGCGTGCTGAAGACGTGGCTAAACTGCGCGGAAAATCCGTCGAAGAGCTTCTGGGTTAAGGAGGGAATTCTCATGGCTAAATTAGAAATTACCCTCGTCCGCAGCTTGATCGGACGTCCGGAGACGCAAAGAACAACTGTGAAAACATTGGGTTTGCGCAAAATCAATAGCAAAGTGGTACAAAACGATAATCCTGCCATCCGTGGTATGATTAACAAAGTAAGCCACTTGGTTGCTGTTAAAGAAGTAGAAGCTTAATATCGGGTTAATCCCACAAATCTTTAAGGAGGTGCAACGAACGATGAAGTTACATGAGCTTTCACCATCTCCTGGATCCCGCAAAGAACGTAAACGTCTTGGTCGCGGTCCAAGTAGTGGTACAGGTAAAACATCAGGTCGCGGTCACAAAGGACAAAACGCTCGTTCTGGCGGTGGAGTACGTCCAGGCTTCGAAGGTGGACAAAATCCATTGTATCGTCGCTTGCCAAAACGTGGTTTTGTAAACCCAACTCGCAAAGAATATGCAGTTGTGAATACTGAAGACCTGAACAGTTTTGCTGCAGGTACTGAAGTAACTCCAGAATTCTTGATGACGAACGGCGTAGTTAAAAACGCTAAATCCGGAATCAAAATCCTGGGTAACGGTGATGTCACTGTGAAGCTGACTGTTAAAGCTAACAAGTTTTCTCAATCTGCTATTGAGAAAATTGAAGCTGCTGGCGGTACAACCGAGGTGATTTAATGTTCAAGACCCTAAAGAATATCTGGCGGGTTGAAGATCTGCGCAAAAGGGTATTATTTACCCTTTTTGTACTGATCATTTACCGCATCGGCTCCTTTGTTCCCGTACCGGGAGTTAACAAAGATGTGTTCGAAGCGACAAATTCTGCGGGTAAAGAAGTTTTTGGACTTCTCAATACGTTCTCGGGTGGAGCGCTCTTCCAGTTCTCGATCTTTGCGCTCGGGATCGTGCCTTACATCACTGCGTCTATCATAGTACAGTTGCTTTCCATGGACGTTATTCCTAAATTAGCGGAGTGGGCAAAGCAAGGTGAACAAGGTAAGAAGAAATCTGCACAGTTGACCCGTTATTTAACCATCGGGCTGGCATTGATTCAAGCGTTTGGTACGTCGATCGGATTCAACCGCTTGTACAATACAGAGATGGTACCTAACGCTACATTTGCAGATTATATCTTGATTGCGATTGTACTTACGGCTGGTACTTCATTCCTGATGTGGCTTGGTGAGCAGATCACCGAGAAGGGCATAGGAAACGGGATTTCAATCTTGATCTTTGCGGGTATCCTATCTACGGTGCCTAACATTATCAAACAAACGGTCGAATCTGACTTCATTCAACCTGACCAACTGTTTATGAATATTCTTAAAGGTGTAATCATCGCAATTGTTATTGTGCTGATCATCATAGGGGTCATTTACATTCAGCAGGCGATTCGGAAAATTCCGGTACAGTACGCTAAACGTGTCGTAGGTAACAAAATGTACGGTGGACAGAATACACATATCCCGCTGAAAATTAATGCAGCAGGTGTTATCCCTGTCATCTTTGCATCATCGCTGTTGATGTTCCCAACGATCATCGCCAACTTCTGGGCAGATCGCCTCTGGGCACAGTGGATCGGACAGAATCTGACTACGCACAAACCTCTGGGTATGTTGCTGTATGTCGTGATGATCTTCGGTTTCACATTCTTCTATACTTTCGTACAGATGAATCCACAGCAGATGGCTGATAATATGAAAAAGAACGGCGGTTACATCCCAGGCATTCGCCCGGGTAAAGCAACCGAGAAATATCTGACCCGTGTCATGACTCGTTTGACAATGGCCGGAGCCATTTTCTTGGCAGTCATTTCCGTTCTGCCTGTATTCTTAGGGGCACTTTCTGGTTTGCCTCAATCTGCGCAAATTGGAGGAACATCCCTCCTGATCGTTATCGGTGTTGCGCTGGATACGATGAAGCAAATCGAAAGCCAATTGATCAAACGCCACTACAAAGGTTTTATCAATAAATAGGCAATAGGTACCGGTCGAGTGAAGATTTACTTGCCGGCACCTATTGTGCTGTTTGTTGATGTAGGGTAGTCTTGGAGGGAGTGACATAACGTGAACATCCTATTCATGGGCCCTCCGGGGGCAGGAAAAGGAACGCAAGCAGACGTCATCGTGAAAGAGTTCGGTATTCCCCATATTTCAACAGGCGATGCATTTCGTCTCGCGATCAAACAGGGAACTCCCATTGGCATGAAAGCCAAGGAATATATGGATCAAGGATTGCTTGTACCAGATGATGTAACCATTGGCATCGTTGAAGAACGTTTGCAGCAGCCTGACTGCAGAGAAGGTTTTCTCTTGGACGGATTTCCAAGAACCCTTTCCCAAGCAGAAGCGCTCGATGGCATTCTGGATCGATTGAACTCAGGTCTCGATCATGTAATCAACCTGAAAGTGGATCGCAACAAATTGCTCGCTCGTTTGACGGGTCGTCGAATTTGTAAAAACTGTGGTTCCACTTATCATGTGGTATTCAATCCGCCTAAGCAGGAAGGTATTTGTGATAAATGCGCTGGTGAGTTGTATCAACGCTCTGATGATAATGAAGAGAGTGTAGGTACAAGACTGGACGAGTATATCAACAAAACAGCACCACTCCTCACGTTCTATGAGACTAAAGGCCTTCTTCGTCAAATGAACGGAGAACAGGATATCGATCAAGTTTCTCAAGAAATCGTGTCCTTACTGAGAGGTTAATTGATGATCATTGGTAAGTCCGAAACGGAACTGGGCTTGATGAGGGAAGCAGGGAGAATTGTTGCGGAAACGCATCGTCTCTTGGCAGAGCATATCGCTCCCGGTATTACGACTGGAGAACTTGACCATATGGCCGATCAATATATCCGCAGTCAAGGAGCTGTGCCGTCTTTCAAAGGTTATAACGGTTTCCCTGCCAGTGTGTGCGCTTCAGTCAATGAAGAGTTGGTACATGGATTTCCCGGCAAACGCAAGTTGAACGAGGGCGATATCGTTACGTTTGACATTGGCGCGCAGTACCAGGGGTATCATGGAGATTCCGCCTGGACTTATCCGGTCGGCCGTATTTCCGAAGAAGCCCGTCGTCTTCTGGACGTTACCGAGGCTTCATTATACGCAGGTCTGGCGCTGGTAAAACCTGACGTTCGCTTGTTTACAATATCTCATGCGATTCAGAAATATATTGAAGATGAAGGGTTCTCCGTAGTTCGTGAATATGTCGGTCACGGCATAGGCGCAGATCTGCATGAAGAACCACAGATTCCGAACTATGGTCTTCCCGATCGGGGACCACGGCTTAAAGCGGGCATGGTGCTGGCCATAGAGCCGATGGTTAACGTAGGTAGACGGTATGTGAAAACGTTGGAAGATAACTGGACTGTCGTCACGGTTGATGGCAAGTTATGTGCCCACTTTGAACACACCGTAGCAGTTACACCAGATGGTATGGAAATTTTCACGAAACTGAATGCGTAGGTGATGAGGCATGAATAGTCAGTCTAATCCGCAGCTCGGTCAACTTGTGAAGATCCGTAAAGGCCGCAATGCGGACCAAGCCGCAGTAATTGTTGCTATAGCGGACAGTAAGTTCGTATATATTGCGGATGGAGACAAACGTAAGTTTGATCAACCGAAGAAGAAGAATCTTCTTCATCTTGAACTCCAGCCCATGATTAGCAGCGAGGTTGTGAACAGTTTAAACGAGAGTGGTCGGGTGACAAATGGAAAGCTCCGTTACGCGGTTCATTCATTTCTGGAATCCACCAACATTCAAGCTGAAGAGAAAGGAGACTGACTAATGGCCAAGGAAGATGTCATTGAAGTGGAAGGTACGGTTCTCGAACCGCTACCGAATGCAACATTCAAGGTTGAGCTTGAGAACGGTCATCAAATTCTCGCTCACGTTTCCGGAAAACTACGGATGCACTTTATCCGTATCCTGACTGGAGACAAAGTAGTTGTTCAGTTGTCGCCTTATGATTTAACAAAAGGTCGCATAACTTACCGTAAATAGTAGTAGACAGTTGCAATGAACTGTGAAGCTTATGAAGCGGGTTTTGCCCGGCAAAACTTGCGAAAGCTTCGAAGCCGGTTTTACAATAGTAGAACAAGGTCAATGCTTACGAAGAGGGTTTTGCTTAGCAAAACTTTGAGGAGGTAATTCACATGAAGGTAAGACCTTCGGTCAAGCCGATTTGCGAAAAATGCAAAGTCATTCGCCGCAAAGGGAATGTTATGGTTATCTGTGAAAATCCGAAACACAAACAAAAACAAGGTTAAAGAAGGGGGTGTAGCGTAAAATGGCACGTATAGCTGGTGTGGATTTGCCACGTGATAAGCGCGTTGAGATCGCCTTGACTTATATTTTCGGAATCGGTAAAACGACTTCCCAGAAAATTCTGAGCACAACAGGCATCAATCCGGACACTCGTGTTCGTGATTTGACGGAAGATGAAGTCAGCAAATTGCGTGAAAGTATCGATAAAGAGGTCAAAGTAGAAGGTGACCTGCGTCGAGAAATCTCTTTGAATATTAAACGTTTGACGGAGATCGGTTGTTACCGTGGAGTTCGTCATCGTCGTGGTCTGCCTGTTCGTGGACAACGTACGAAAACGAATGCTCGTACTCGTAAAGGTCCTCGTCGTACAGTAGCGAACAAGAAGAAATAATAAGGGGGGATAAGAGAAAATGGCTAAACCGAAAAAAGTCGTACGTACTAAACGTCGTGACCGTAAGAATATTGAATCTGGCGTGGCGCATATCCGTTCCACTTTCAATAACACTATCGTTACTATTACGGATCCTCACGGAAATGCAATTTCGTGGGCAAGCTCCGGCGGTCTCGGATTCAGAGGTTCCCGTAAATCGACTCCGTTTGCTGCACAAATGGCTGCTGAGACTGCTGCCAAAGCTGCAATGGAACATGGGATGAAAGCCGTTGAGGTTATGGTTAAAGGACCAGGCGCAGGCCGTGAAGCAGCGATCCGCTCTTTGCAAGCTGCTGGTCTTGAAGTTAACCTGATCAAAGACGTAACTCCAGTCCCGCATAACGGATGCCGTCCTCCAAAACGTCGTCGTGTCTAATGAGATTTGCCCCTGCGTGTGGTATATTTCCAGCACAATCTGCTAATAATGGTTGTTTAGGCATACTACTACATGTTTTCGCAAGAGAAGGTAAATGTTTCATAGAGGACCGACGTTTTGAAGGAGGGGTATTGCAGTGATTGAAATCGAAAAGCCGAAAATTGAGACGGTAGACGTCAACGATGATGGCACCTATGGGAAATTCGTAGTAGAACCGCTTGAGCGCGGATACGGTACGACGCTTGGAAACTCGCTTCGCCGAATCTTGCTCTCGTCACTGCCGGGTGCGGCAGTGTCTTCGGTTCAAATCGATGGCGTTCTGCATGAATTTGCTACAGTTCCTGGCGTAATGGAAGATGTTACGGAGGTTATTCTTAACCTGAAAGCTTTGTCGCTTAAGATTCATTCGGATGAGGAGAAAGTGCTCGAGATTGATGCTGAAGGCGAAGGAGCGATTACGGCTGGAGATATCCGTGCTGACTCCGATGTGGAAATCCTTAACCCGGATTTGCACATTGCTACGCTCGGACCAGGTTCGAGACTTCACATGCGTATTTTTGCCAATCGCGGTCGCGGCTACGTCCAGGCAGATCGGAATAAACGCGATGACCAGCCGATCGGCGTCATCCCAGTCGATTCCATCTTCACCCCGATCAGTCGCGTTAACTACGCTGTGGAAAATACGCGTGTCGGTCAAGTGACCAACTATGACAAGCTCACGTTGGAAGTTTGGACTGATGGAAGTATTCGTCCTGAAGAGGCTGTAAGCCTTGGCGCTAAAATTTTGACTGAGCATTTGATGCTCTTCGTGGGTCTTACAGACGAAGCGAAAGATGCAGAGATCATGGTCGAAAAAGAAGAAGACAAAAAAGAAAAAGTACTCGAAATGACGATCGAAGAGCTGGATCTCTCTGTTCGTTCCTACAACTGCCTCAAACGTGCCGGTATTAATACGGTGCAAGAGCTGACTACGAAAACGGAAGAAGACATGATGAAAGTCCGTAACCTCGGACGCAAGTCTTTGGAAGAAGTTCAAGAGAAGCTTGAGGAACTTGGTTTGGGACTCCGTACAGAAGAATAGACAGCCGAGTGCTTGAAGTGAAGGAGGGAAAACAATGGCATACCAAAAGTTGGGCCGTAATTCCAGCGCACGTAAAGCTTTGTTCCGTGACCTGGTAACCGACCTGTTCTTATACGAACGCATTCAGACAACTGAAGCGAAAGCAAAAGAGGTTCGCTCTATTGCTGAAAAACTGATCACTAAAGCGAAAAAGGGAGATCTTCATGCCCGTCGCCAAGTGGCAGCTTATGTTCGCCGCGAAACGATCGATGGAGAGCAAGATGCAATCCAAAAACTGTTTAGCGAATTGTCCGGTCGTTACGCTGAGCGTCCAGGTGGATACACTCGTATCCTGAAACTGGGACCTCGTCGTGGTGACGCAGCGCCAATGGTTTACTTGGAACTGGTAGACCGCGCGTAAAACAGATGAGATGAGGAAAGGGGACAGAATCAACGATTCTGGATTAACCCTTTTTTTCTCTTCATTTCGGAATTCGTGCTGTAATAGAAGCTCCGTAAGGGGCTTCTTTTGCTGTTCGGGATAGGCATATGTATAGTATGGAACAAAGGTGTGGTAATAATGCGGAACTTATGTATGACGTTAACTTATGATGGCACTGCCTATTACGGCTTCCAAGTTCAGCCGGGTGGGAATACCATTCAGGATCATCTTGAAGATGCGATTCGTGCTTTGACCGGTGAGAAGGTTAAAATTACAGGTTCAGGCCGAACTGATGCAGGTGTTCACGCTCGCAGACAGATCTTCAATTTTCCTACGGAGTCCCAGATCCCGATTGAACGTTGGTGTATTGCGCTCAACTCCAGATTACCCTCCGATATTGTCGTTATTGATGCGATTGAAGTTTCGGCTGATTTTCATTCTCGCTATGCAGCGAAAAAGAAAACGTATCGTTATACAGTCAATGCGAATCAATTTCCGGATGTATTCAACAGAAGACTGCAGTATCATCATCATGCGAAGCTTGATATTATGGCAATGCAGGAGGGCTTACGACATTTCATAGGGACGTATGATTTTACCTCTTTTGCTTCACGCAAGTCTCAGAAAGAGAATCATGTCCGTTCGGTATACGAAGCATGGATGGAAGTGGACCGATCAATGTGCAGAGACCATCCGCGCGATCAGGGTGTCATTCACATTTATGTGAGTGGTAACGGCTTTTTGCAGCATATGGTTCGTATCATTGTAGGGACACTGCTGGAGATCGGAGAGGGCAAACGGAAAGCCTCTGATGTACCGAATATGATTGCTGCATGTAATCGATCTGCTGCAGGACCTACTGCAGTTAGCTGCGGTTTAATGCTCTGGGATCTTGAATACAAAAAAGATTAGATTTGGTGAGTGAAAAGCTTAATTAACACTTGCGATTTAATCTCCTATCATGTAATATAAAAGTTGTGTTTTCTTAATGGCTTTCCCACAGCCCCAATTAAGAGGTTCACATCGAATTTACAATCCATCAACACCTAAAGTTATAACTTAACGAACGAAGATAAATGAAAATGATGATTTTGAACATTTTAAGGAGGAACTTTTCATGCGTACTACGTACATGGCGAAGCCTAACGAAGTTGAGCGCCAATGGCACATCATTGATGCTGAAGGCAAAACCCTCGGACGTTTGGCGAGCGAAGCAGCTGCTTTGATTCGCGGCAAACATAAGCCACAATTCACTCCACATGTGGACACTGGCGATTTCGTTGTTATCATCAATGCTGAGAAAATCGTATTGACTGGTAAGAAAATGCAAGGTAAAAAATACTACCGTCACTCAATGCACCCAGGTGGTTTGAAAGTAACTACAGCTGAAGAGATGGTTAAAAACAAACCTGAGCGTATGTTGGAATTGGCTGTTCGCGGTATGCTTCCTAAAACTCGCATGGGAGAGAAAATGAAGTTGAGACTTAAAGCGTACAGAGGCACTGAGCATCCACATGCAGCACAAAAACCAGAAGTTTACGAACTTCGCGGTTAATTAAAAGGAGGACAGTTTCATGGCACAAGTACAATACTATGGGACAGGTCGTCGTAAACATTCGGTAGCACGTGTTCGCCTTGTACCGGGTGAAGGACGCATTGTCATCAATAAACGTGATATTAATGAATACTTCGGTTTGGAAACACTCAAACTGATTGTAAAACAACCACTGAACTTGACAGAAACGCTCAATAACTATGACGTTCTTGTTATCGCTCATGGTGGCGGAATCTCCGGTCAAGCTGGCGCTATCCGTCATGGTATCTCCCGCGCTCTGTTGAAAGCAGATCCGGAATACCGTGCATCCCTGAAAAAAGCAGGATTCCTGACTCGTGACCCACGTATGAAAGAGCGTAAAAAATACGGTCTTAAAGCGGCTCGTCGCGCACCTCAGTTCTCCAAACGTTAATATTAAAAGCCTTTGGCCTCGGTCAAAGGTTTTTTTATATATTCATGACTATCCCGCCTTATACTATATCAGTTTGTGCAATAGCTCTCATATCTGTGATGTCTCTCCTCATGCTTGTGCATTTTCCCTTCATTGCACTTTTCAATGTCCTCTTAATGTCCCTCAATACACTTCTTTAATATGTGCGTTAATACATCTTACATAACCTCTCTAATTCGTTTTACAACATTCGATTTGCTCCTATCCACCATTTCACCTCCATTCTCTGTAACAGCTCGTTATAAGATCATCTATTAGGACTCACGCCGAAGCTCTTGTATGCGTTCAGTTTGCTGTTATCCACTTAATTCTCTAGTGGAAGCCTTATCAGTATTTCTTATAGAAACGATAAAAGTCCCTTACATATCAATCGCTAAATGTCGCAACTCTGCTCCTCTTAAAAATTTCTGCTTCTCTTTCTTCATTTTTAATCGACCAGTGATTTTTTCATGCTGTTCTTGGCGACATGAAATGTCCAAACGCAGCAGCAGCAAAGGTTTCTAAGGCTAAGAGATGTATTTTCACCTGGCCAATGACTTGAACCAACATCATTGTTTTTATCTCATCAACAGAGAAATGGATAAATTGAACTAAAATATTGTGTAAGAGCGACGTTCAAAAATGGGCAAAAACTGATTTAATTTACCATATGGCAGGCATTGACATCCCCAATGAAAGATTTATACTAAACATAATTCACATTAGATTAGTCGGCTTTAGGATGTATTGAAATACAGAATGGGGGAAATTCACAGATGAACTTGTTGGAGAAAGAAGAATTGGCACGGACTAAGGCAGAGGAACTGGAACATGCCAGTCCAGAGGATATCATTCGGTATGCTATTGAAACATTTCCAAATATCACTTTTGCATGTAGCTTTGGTGCAGAAGATGTTGTACTTGTAGATATGTTGCAGAAGATCAGCCCATCCACAGATATTTTTTATCTGGATACCGATTTTCACTTTAAAGAAACATACGAAACACGTGATAAGATGCAGGAGAACTACAACCTTGAATTTGTACGCGTGTCACCTAAGATTACTCCGGAAGAACAGGCAGCTCAACACGGTGAAGAGTTGTGGAAGTCTGATCCCAATGGGTGCTGTAACATTCGCAAAGTCGAACCGTTAACACGTATCCTTTCTCAGTATGATGCATGGATTACAGGTATCCGTAGAGATCAAGCACCAACTCGTGCTAACTCGAAAAAGGTTGAATATGACTCAAAATTCGGTCTGATGAAGTTTAATCCGATTGCGCACTGGACGACGGAGGATGTATGGCAATATATTCGTGACAACAACGTTGTATATAACCCGCTTCATGATCAGAACTACCCGAGTATTGGTTGTGAGCATTGTACACGTCAGGTTATGCCTGGCGAGGACCCTCGTGCTGGACGTTGGTCTGGTAATGATAAAACGGAATGCGGCCTTCATAAATAATAGATAAACAAGGAGCTGACAAGATGACATCGATTCTGCCTCATGGAGGTACGCTGGTTCAGCGTATCGTACAAGGAGAAGAACGGGAGCAACTACTGCAAGACAGTAAGGATTTATCCTCTTTGCGTATTAATACCTGGACGATATCAGATTTGGATCTGATTGGGGTGGGGGCGTTCTCACCACTTCAAGGTTTCATGAATGAGGAAGATTATCTTTCAGTTGTGTCACGCATGCGTCTCGCGGATGGGACAGTCTGGAGTATACCGATTACACTTGCTGTTGACGATAAACAAGCGGCATCCCTTCAGCTTGGTGAACTCGTGAAACTTGTTGGTGATCAAGATGGGGTAACCTATGGATTGCTCGAAGTCCAAAGTATATACCAAGTGGATCAGGGTGAAGAAGCACGGCGTGTATTCAAAACAGATGATCCAGAGCATCCGGGTGTTAAAAAACTGTTGGAGCGTCCTGCAACATATGTAGGAGGTCCAATCCAAGTTCTGAATCGTCCGAAACCCGTGAAGTTCGAAGAGTTCTATTATGATCCTGCAGATACCCGGAAGATTTTCCAAGAGAAGGGTTGGAAGACCGTAGTCGGTTTTCAGACACGTAACCCGGTCCATCGGGCTCATGAGTACATCCAGAAGAGTGCTATGGAGATTGTAGACGCACTCTTCCTGAATCCACTCGTTGGAGAGACGAAGTCGGATGATGTTCCGGCAGATGTTCGCATGAAGAGTTATCTGGTTTTGCTGGAGAATTATTATCCGGCTGATCGTGCGTTTCTTGGTGTGTTCCCCGCAGCTATGCGATATGCCGGACCACGAGAAGCTATTTTTCATGCGATGGTCCGCAAAAATTACGGTTGTACCCACTTTATCGTCGGTCGTGATCATGCGGGTGTAGGTGATTATTACGGAACGTATGAAGCACAGGAGATCTTCACTAACTTTACAGCGGAGGAACTGGGGATTACCCCGTTGTTCTTCGAACATAGCTTCTTCTGTACGAAATGTGGAAACATGGCTTCCAGCAAAACTTGCCCACATGATAAGGAGCACCACATGACGCTTTCCGGCACCAAAGTGCGCGGGTTGCTGCGTGACGGCCAGTGTCCTCCACCTGAATTTACCCGCCCTGAGGTAGCTGAGGTGTTGATTGAAGGAATGGCGGAGCAAGTCCGATCCTAACGGTATATTTGTCCATCTTGTCCCATATAGATGATTAGAGTCATTTATAGGGACGAGGTGGTTTTTTTATGCGTAAAAATATGGGGAAGCACTTTGTAGTCTGGATCAGGTTAAAAACAATTAAAAGGGTTATGCTGAGCCTCTGTCTGTTAGCCATGTTAGTGGCAGTAATGTCCTACGAGTTACCTTCCGCCAAGACATCAGGCTACTGGAGTTTGCCAATGGCAGGTAAAGTCATTGCCATTGACGCAGGACACGGAGGTCCGGATGGAGGAGCTGTGAGTAAACAGGGGGTTATTGAAAAAGATATCAACCTGTCTATCGCCCTGTATGTGAGAGATTATTTGCAACAGGCAGGGGCCTTAGTGGTTATGACACGAGAAATTGACACTGATCTGGCCGAATCGGACACCAAGGGATACTCCAAACGCAAGACCGAAGATCTGAAGCAAAGAGTGCGGCGAATAGAGGATAAGCAAGCAGATCTTTTCATCAGCATTCACATGAACAGTGTTCCTTCTAACCGATGGAGTGGAGCGCAGGTTTTCTATACACCTAACCATCCGGATAACGAAGGACTGGCCAATCTGCTTCAACAAGAGATGGTTCGTAATCTGGAGAATACAGATCGAATCGCCAAAACGGTTAACACGGTTTATCTGTTACAGGCCTTGAAGATCCCGTCAGCACTCGTAGAAGTAGGTTTTCTTTCTCATCCGGAAGAGGCACGTTTGCTTGCCGATGAAGCCTACCAACGTAAAGTAGCTGCTTCGATCTACAATGGGGTTCTTAGATATTCCTCAGGAGAACGGCCTAAAAGTTAGTCAGAACAAGAAAGGTAATGATATAATTGGAACAGCATACCTAAATTACATGCCAATAGATAAAGCTGAGGTGCTGTCTGATGTTATCAAAAGAACAGATACTTGAACTATTACAGCCATTACAAGAACCGCAATTGGGAGTAAGTCTGACCGAATTGGAATGGATTCGTGATGTTATGGTGAAAGAAAATCATGTGGCTCTGACCATGGTGACACTGGAGAACCGACCTGAGGATACAACGGCCTTGAGTGATGCTGCGCGTAATCTGTTATCCCAGCATGGATTGAAGGATGTACATATTCGCGTGCGTGCAGCTTCTGAGCATGATCGTGAGAGCCTGAATATGGGACAACCTGATGAAGAGCAAGATCGGGACGAAGTGCTCGTAAAAGGTCACGCAGCGGGTCTGGATGGACATGAACTGTTAAGTCCTGAATCAGGCGTTCGTTTTATTGCGGTGGCCAGTGGTAAAGGCGGCGTTGGTAAATCAACAGTGACGGTTAATCTCGCTGCGGCCTTGGCACGTCAAGGCAAGAAGGTGGGATTAATTGATGCTGACATCTATGGTTTCAGTGTACCGGACATGATGGGGATCGAAGAATATCCGGTTGTGGAAGATGGCGTTATTCAACCAGTTGAACGTTTCGGTGTCAAAGTTATGTCGATGGGTTTCTTTATTCGTGAGAACAACCCGGTAATCTGGCGCGGACCTATGCTTGGTCGGATGCTGCGTCAATTCTTTACTGATGTCCAGTGGGGCGAGTTGGATTATATGTTACTGGACTTGCCACCAGGTACGGGTGATGTCGCTCTGGATGTGCATCAGATGTTGCCCCAGAGCAAGGAGATTATCGTTACTACACCGCATGCAACAGCAGCTTTTGTTGCAGCACGTGCAGGTGCCATGGCCATCCAGACCGATCATGAGTTACTTGGTGTGGTTGAAAATATGGCTTATTACGAGTGTGGCAGTTGCGGAGAGAAGGATTATGTCTTTGGTCGTGGAGGCGGGGGGAGGCTTGCAGAAAGTCTGCATACGAGCTTGCTTGCCCAGATTCCTTTGGGTACTCCCGATAATCATCCTTCCGAGCCTGACTTCTCACCGTCTGTATACAAAGCAGACTCCCGTATCGGGGCCATCTACGATGAAGTGGCTCGATCCATCGAATCCAAATTCTAACGCGATGTTCGTTATAAATACAAATAAAGCCTGCGTCCACTTGGATGCAGGCTTTTCAGTATCTGTGGTGCGTATTAACACCTACTGTTTATGATCCTCCGCCGCCCGAATCTCCACTTCCACCATCTCCGCCATCGCTACCTTCCTGACCTTCTTGTTCTCCGCCTTTCTCTTGGCCCTTTTCTCCGCCACTTTCTACTTTGGGTTGCAATTCGTCCTGCACAACCTTCTTGAGCAAAGTGAGTACTTCCATGCGGAACAACGGGTTCTGCATTACTTCCTGCATAACAGTCATCGTTTGTTTACGATAATCTGGAGTCTTCGTCATATCCATGAACATCTTGGATACTTCAGGTGACTTCATGATGTCTCCAACAGATTTTTGATATGTGGGATCTTTGATCAACTGCATATGAAGTTGTTTGCTTTGAGCGTTGATCACTTTGGCAAATTCCCCGGCAAACTGTGGATCTGTCATGATCTTCTCGAATTCCTTCTGGTATTCGGGAGCTGTAATGGTGTCTTTTACTGCAATACGTATTTGTTCCGAAGATTGCACAGGCATTAACATTTTCATACCAATGGTTCCCGAACCACCACCCGATCCGCCGCCACCTTCTTCTGAACCGCCGCCTTCACCACTGGATGAGCTTTGACCGGTAAGAGCCTCCTCCACCGCTTTCTTGCCTTCATCACTTTTCAAAATATCGACAACCATCGTTTTCATCTCTTTATAACTGCCCTGAGGAGGCGAAGAACTCTGATCTGAACCGCAGCCGGCAAGCATGACGGATAGCCCCAGTACGACACAGCATAGCTGCCACAAAGGCCGTTTCATGTGTACAATCCCTCCTTGATTAGATACTGGATGTAGTATGTGATGGGAAAGGGGGAAATATGTTGAGCAATGATGGTTTTTTGCTGAGAAGGTTGGTAAAATAAACACTCGGGGGTGGAAAACATTTGAATTTACGTAAATGGTTTTTCCTGTTTTGGACAGCCTTGCTTATTGGGGCCGCGGGATCATTGGTTACGGGATTAATTATGATGCTGGTGAACGGGGAGAAGACAAATGGGTTAAATGATTTTCTTCTGTATCTTCTGATCCTGTTTGGATCCGGGGTTATGATCAGCGTGTATTCACAAATGGGTTTCTTTGCATATCTGATACTGAATTATATGGGTAAAGGTGTATTTCCCAAGCGCGGTTGGCAGATCGTGCAGATTATCTTAACGGTGTTAGCCCTGCTTGACGTGATGTTTTTGCGTCTGTTCGTAGGGGGGAATCGGGAACGCATATCGGATATTGTGCTAGGTATCATGATTTTAGCAGCTGCAATTGTTACCGCTTACGTCAAGGTGAGATTGACTCATATTTCCGCGCTCGTACCGACACTCTTTTTCATGATTGCCGTCACCGTAGTGGAGACGATCGGCGTATTGCGCATTGATGTGAATGCTGCAACCATATTTATTGTGGTTCCCTTGCTCTTATGTAATGCATACCAAATGCTGATATTGCACAGGCTGGTGGATGTATCGACGAACCAGAGCGTAAATGAAAGTGGAAAGACAGAGCCGTTGAAGGAAAGTCGAGCATAGATTTTATTTTGAAAATAAAAACATACCAAAAAGAGCTAACTTAGTTAGCTCTTTTCAACTTTTGCGTCACTAATTGAGCTGTCACTCCAATAATCTAGCAATTATTGACCGCTGGCTTGGTCACGAACTTCCTTACCTTCTACACTGGAATGGTTCAGTAACTCTGACACAGTGACGAATTCATATCCCTGATTTTTTAATTTGTCGATAATGACAGGGAGGGCTTCATGAGTTTGTTTGGAGGAATCGCTGGCATGCAGCAGCACAATGTCACCTGGATGCGCTTTGCTAACTACTCGATCAACAATCGTCTGTACACCAGGGTTTTTCCAATCCAAGGAGTCGGTATCCCATTGCACCACCTGATAGTTCAGACTATTGGCTACCTGAAGCACACGTTTGTCAAAATCCCCGTTGGGCAGACGCAGTAACTTCGGTTCTTTTCCCGTTAAATCGGTTAAAATGCTATGAGCTGTCGAAATTTCTTTGCGAATTTCTTCCTCGGTCAGGCTGCTGTAGTTCTCATGTCTGTGTCCATGGCTGCCAATTTCATATCCTGCATCTTTGATAGCTGTGACAATCTCGGGGTGTGTCTTGCTCCAGGGGGAGGAAAGGAAAAAGGTAGCCTTCTGCACTTTATTCTCCTGAAGAACTTTCAGAATCGGTTCTGTCCGTTTATCACCCCAGCTAATGTCAAAGGTTAGTGCAATCACCTTCTTCTCGGTTGGAACGCTGTAGACGGCTGATGGTGCTTCCTCCGAGAATACGGAGACATTACCGCTCTCCAGATAGATAATACCGATCGCAAAGACGGCAGCAACCAGGACAATCAGGTAACGTTTAATCTTTTTGCCGCTAAATACATAGAACGAGTTCATTTCAATAAGCGCCCCTCTCCCATAAGAAATGCTTGTTTACTCTCCAATGTATGCTCGTACTGCCCAGTTATTCGTCACTGATCCTTGTTTGTCCATCATTTTAGATTCTACAGGAGGTTATTATGTTAAAATTCAGTACATTTCTTAAAGATCTTGGTTCCATCCGCAGTGCATTGATCTGGTCCCTGGTTTTGTTTGCCGCAGGAATAGGGGCGGGATGGGTGAGTACAGGTCCATTGGAGGAACTGTTGTTGAACCAAATCGGAGGATTACGCGAGGTCAGTGAACGGCTGGAGCAGAGGGGCAATGTGCAATGGAACTTCTTCCTGTTCATCTTTTTCAATAATGCGATCAAAAGTGTACTTGTCATTTATGCCGGTATATTCTTTGGAATTCTGCCTGTTATTTTCCTGCTAATCAATGGTATGGTCCTTGGATTTGTAGTGCACACCACGATGAATTATGGGGCAAGCTTTTATGATATTGTGGTTAAGGGCTTACTTCCACATGGCATTATTGAGATTCCGGTCATTATCATTGCTTGCGCATTCGGGCTGAAGTTTGGTGGGCTGGTTATCAAAAGTCTTGTTCAACTTGGAAGTGACAAACGAAATACGATTGGTACACGGTGGAGAGTATTCATGAACAGAACGTTAACTGCATCCTTCTGGGTTGTTATCTTGCTTCTTGTTGCAGCCATCATTGAAAGTACACTTACGTATGCTCTGGTGAGAGGATAAAATTTTGTGATGGTTGGCATTCATAAATTTTCAGAAAGTTGACCATAACAATAAAACGGGTTCCAGCAGCACCCACAAAAAGCGAATGCACGGGGTGTTGCATGAAACTTGTGTAAGTGTGATAAAGAGGCTATGCACAAAAAGGAGAACTCTAATGCTGGGTATGTTGTTTAACGAGAAGGAATGCAAGGAACTAGACTATGTGCTGCGTAAAGAGTTAGATGAAATGCTGTTCGATCTAAGTGATAATCGTCTTGACCAAGAGATCAAATATGCTATCGCGAGCCGATATAAGACTGTGTTCCGCATGTATGCACGCTTTGCTCCGCCAAAAGAGTTGTCCAAGTATGCAAGAGGTGGGAAGCTGAAAAAGTCGAAGCCGTAATGCTGAAGCTGGTCATATATTCGCTGTATAGTATTGGAAGTGAGGTGCGGCTCTTAAAAGTGGGTGCTGTACCTCTGAACCATGATCATAGTGAATTTGTCATAAGGGTTATACTTTTTGTCGAAAAAGGGTTGACCTTTCTAAATTCATATGGTAAATTAATTTTCGTTCCTTTTTTAGGATCTGTTCACCGAAACAAGCATGAAAATAAAGCGATTTAAAACAATCGAAAAATAATGCTTGCAAAGAGAACTTCAACATGATATATTATAAAAGTCGCCGCTGAAACGACGACAACATGAAAAACAGCAACAAATTGAATGTTTGATCTTTGAAAACTGAACAACGAGTGAGTAAACATTCTGCTTGCAGAATGAACGCGAAAGTTGGAAACAAGTCTTGGCTTGGATTCGGCTGGAGCACAAATGAGATTTTTAATCTCGTCAGATTCAAAATGAGCTTATCGCTCTTTTCAATACTTTATTGGAGAGTTTGATCCTGGCTCAGGACGAACGCTGGCGGCATGCCTAATACATGCAAGTCGAGCGGAGTTGATAGGGAGCTTGCTTCCTGGATGCTTAGCGGCGGACGGGTGAGTAACACGTAGGCAACCTGCCCTCAAGTTTGGGACAACTACCGGAAACGGTAGCTAATACCGAATAGTTGTTTTCTTCGCCTGAAGAGAACTGGAAAGACGGAGCAATCTGTCACTTGGGGATGGGCCTGCGGCGCATTAGCTAGTTGGTGGGGTAACGGCTCACCAAGGCGACGATGCGTAGCCGACCTGAGAGGGTGATCGGCCACACTGGGACTGAGACACGGCCCAGACTCCTACGGGAGGCAGCAGTAGGGAATCTTCCGCAATGGGCGAAAGCCTGACGGAGCAATGCCGCGTGAGTGATGAAGGTTTTCGGATCGTAAAGCTCTGTTGCCAGGGAAGAACGCTTGGGAGAGTAACTGCTCTCAAGGTGACGGTACCTGAGAAGAAAGCCCCGGCTAACTACGTGCCAGCAGCCGCGGTAATACGTAGGGGGCAAGCGTTGTCCGGAATTATTGGGCGTAAAGCGCGCGCAGGCGGTCATTTAAGTCTGGTGTTTAATCCCGGGGCTCAACCCCGGATCGCACTGGAAACTGGGTGACTTGAGTGCAGAAGAGGAGAGTGGAATTCCACGTGTAGCGGTGAAATGCGTAGATATGTGGAGGAACACCAGTGGCGAAGGCGACTCTCTGGGCTGTAACTGACGCTGAGGCGCGAAAGCGTGGGGAGCAAACAGGATTAGATACCCTGGTAGTCCACGCCGTAAACGATGAGTGCTAGGTGTTAGGGGTTTCGATACCCTTGGTGCCGAAGTTAACACATTAAGCACTCCGCCTGGGGAGTACGGTCGCAAGACTGAAACTCAAAGGAATTGACGGGGACCCGCACAAGCAGTGGAGTATGTGGTTTAATTCGAAGCAACGCGAAGAACCTTACCAGGTCTTGACATCCCTCTGACCGGTACAGAGATGTACCTTTCCTTCGGGACAGAGGAGACAGGTGGTGCATGGTTGTCGTCAGCTCGTGTCGTGAGATGTTGGGTTAAGTCCCGCAACGAGCGCAACCCTTATATTTAGTTGCCAGCACTTCGGGTGGGCACTCTAGATAGACTGCCGGTGACAAACCGGAGGAAGGTGGGGATGACGTCAAATCATCATGCCCCTTATGACCTGGGCTACACACGTACTACAATGGCCGGTACAACGGGCTGCGAAATCGCGAGATGGAGCCAATCCCAACAAAGCCGGTCTCAGTTCGGATTGCAGGCTGCAACTCGCCTGCATGAAGTCGGAATTGCTAGTAATCGCGGATCAGCATGCCGCGGTGAATACGTTCCCGGGTCTTGTACACACCGCCCGTCACACCACGAGAGTTTATAACACCCGAAGTCGGTGGGGTAACCGCAAGGAGCCAGCCGCCGAAGGTGGGATAGATGATTGGGGTGAAGTCGTAACAAGGTAGCCGTATCGGAAGGTGCGGCTGGATCACCTCCTTTCTATGGAGAATCGTTTCCTGTAACGGAAACATTCAAATCAGCAGGTTCTTAGAACCTGCGACAGCGATTCATTTCGGTCCATCACTTCGGTGTGGATGAAATGAAGAGCACAACACTCACTCGTTGCTCAGTTTTGAGAGCTCAAACTCTCAAACGTTTGGTGGCGATAGCGAAGGGGTTCCACACGTTCCCATCCCGAACACGACCGTTAAGCCCTTCAGCGTCGATGGTACTTGGACCGCAGGGTCCTGGGAGAGTAGAACGCCGCCAAGCGTAACCCATTTTGGGTTCAAATAGTATATATAATGTGGGCCCTTAGCTCAGTTGGTTAGAGCGCACCTCTGATAAGGGTGAGGCCGGTGGTTCGAGTCCACCAGGGCCCACCATCTACATTTTTTAATTTCATATGGGGCCATAGCTCAGCTGGGAGAGCGCCTGCCTTGCAAGCAGGAGGTCAGCGGTTCGATCCCGCTTGGCTCCACCAATAATGATTTACAAGTTTGTTCTTTGAAAACTAGATATCGAAACGAAAGTAAATGCGAATTAGAACATTCCTTTTTAGCTGAACTTGTGTAAACAAGTTTCAATAAAAACGGTAGTTAATTGCTTTTGCGATGGTATTGAATGGGAGTGACTTTTGGCTTTGCGTAAGCAAAACAAGGGAAGCGAGCAGTCAAAACCGGAGCAATATGGTTAAGCTACTAAGAGCACACGGAGGATGCCTAGGCGCTAGGAGCCGATGAAGGACGTGGCGAACAACGAAACTGCCTCGGGGAGCTGTAAGCAAGCTTTGATCCGGGGGTGTCCGAATGGGGAAACCCAGCTGGGGTAATTTCCAGTTACTCACAACTGAATACATAGGTTGTGCAGAGGCATACCAGGGGAACTGAAACATCTAAGTACCCTGAGGAAGAGAAAACAATAGTGATTCCGTCAGTAGCGGCGAGCGAACGCGGAGAAGCCCAAACCAGAGAGCTTGCTCTCTGGGGTTGTGGGACGTCTCACATGGAGTTACAAAGGAACCGGTTAAGCGAAGAGGTCTGGAAAGGCCCGCCAAAGAAGGTAAAAGCCCTGTAATTGAAAGTTGGTTCCCTCCGAGACGGATCCCGAGTAGTGCGGGGCACGTGAAACCCCGTATGAATCCGGCAGGACCATCTGCCAAGGCTAAATACTTCCTAGCGACCGATAGTGAAGCAGTACCGTGAGGGAAAGGTGAAAAGCACCCCGGAAGGGGAGTGAAATAGAACCTGAAACCGTGTGCTTACAAAAAGTCAGAGCCCGTTTTAGGGGTGATGGCGTGCCTTTTGTAGAATGAACCGGCGAGTTACGTTCCCGTGCAAGGTTAAGGTGAAGAGCCGGAGCCGCAGCGAAAGCGAGTCTGAATAGGGCGAGTGAGTACGTGGACGTAGACCCGAAACCGGGTGATCTACCCCTGTCCAGGGTGAAGGTGCGGTAACACGCACTGGAGGCCCGAACCCACGCATGTTGAAAAATGCGGGGATGAGGTGGGGGTAGCGGAGAAATTCCAATCGAACTCGGAGATAGCTGGTTCTCCCCGAAATAGCTTTAGGGCTAGCCTCGGAAAACAGAGTCGTGGAGGTAGAGCACTGATTGGGTGCGGGGCCCGCAAGGGTTACCAAGCTCAGTCAAACTCCGAATGCCATAGACTTACTTCCGGGAGTCAGACAGTGAGTGCTAAGATCCATTGTCAAAAGGGAAACAGCCCAGACCATCAGCTAAGGTCCCCAAGTGTGTGTTAAGTGGGAAAGGATGTGGAGTTGCACAGACAACCAGGATGTTGGCTTAGAAGCAGCCACCATTGAAAGAGTGCGTAATAGCTCACTGGTCGAGTGACTCTGCGCCGAAAATGTAACGGGGCTAAACACACCACCGAAGCTATGGCTTGATGCTTTGCATCAGGGGTAGGGGAGCGTTGTGTTGGGGTTGAAGGTGTACCGTAAGGAGCGCTGGACACAACACAAGTGAGAATGCCGGTATGAGTAACGAAAAGATCAGTGAGAATCTGATCCGCCGAAAGCCTAAGGGTTCCTGAGGAAGGCTCGTCCGCTCAGGGTAAGTCGGGACCTAAGGCGAGGCCGAAAGGCGTAGTCGAAGGACAACAGGTCGAAATTCCTGTACCACCGTAAGCCGTTATGAGCAATGGGGGGACGCAGTAGGGTAGTGACGCGGACTGATGGATGTCCGTCTAAGCAGTAAGGCTGATGTGTAGGCAAATCCGCACATTGTAAGGCTGAGCTGTGATGGGGAGTGAAAATTACAGTAGCGAAGGTCATGATCTCACACTGCCAAGAAAAGCCTCTAGCCAGGTGATGGTGCCCGTACCGCAAACCGACACAGGTAGGCGAGAAGAGTATTCTAAGGCGCGCGGAAGAACTCTCGTTAAGGAACTCGGCAAAATGACCCCGTAACTTCGGGAGAAGGGGTGCCCCGGTAGTGTGAATAGCACGAGGGGGCCGCAGTGAAAAGGCCCAAGCGACTGTTTAGCAAAAACACAGGTCTGTGCGAAGCCGTAAGGCGAAGTATACGGGCTGACGCCTGCCCGGTGCTGGAAGGTTAAGGGGAGTGGTTAGGGAGCAATCCCGAAGCTGTGAACCGAAGCCCCAGTAAACGGCGGCCGTAACTATAACGGTCCTAAGGTAGCGAAATTCCTTGTCAGGTAAATTCTGACCCGCACGAATGGCGTAACGACTTGGGCGCTGTCTCAACGAGAGATCCGGTGAAATTTTAATACCTGTGAAGATGCAGGTTACCCGCGACAAGACGGAAAGACCCCATGGAGCTTTACTGCAGCTTGATATTGAATTTGGGTACGATCTGTACAGGATAGGTGGGAGCCTTTGAAGCAGGAGCGCCAGCTTCTGTGGAGGCAACGTTGGGATACCACCCTGATCGTATCTAGGTTCTAACCTGGTACCGTAAACCGGTGCGGGGACAGTGTCAGGTGGGCAGTTTGACTGGGGCGGTCGCCTCCTAAAGAGTAACGGAGGCGCCCAAAGGTTCCCTCAGAATGGTTGGAAATCATTCGAAGAGTGCAAAGGCATAAGGGAGCTTGACTGCGAGACCTACAAGTCGAGCAGGGACGAAAGTCGGGCTTAGTGATCCGGTGGTACCGCATGGAAGGGCCATCGCTCAACGGATAAAAGCTACCCTGGGGATAACAGGCTTATCTCCCCCAAGAGTCCACATCGACGGGGAGGTTTGGCACCTCGATGTCGGCTCATCGCATCCTGGGGCTGAAGTAGGTCCCAAGGGTTGGGCTGTTCGCCCATTAAAGCGGTACGCGAGCTGGGTTCAGAACGTCGTGAGACAGTTCGGTCCCTATCTGTCGTGGGCGTAGGAAATTTGAGAGGAGCTGTCCTTAGTACGAGAGGACCGGGATGGACGTACCGCTGGTGTACCAGTTGTTCCGCCAGGAGCACCGCTGGGTAGCTATGTACGGAAGGGATAAACGCTGAAAGCATCTAAGCGTGAAGCCCCCCTCAAGATGAGATTTCCCAGTATGTAAGACCCCTTGAAGACGACGAGGTAGATAGGCTGGGGGTGGAAGTGCAGCAATGCATGGAGCTGACCAGTACTAATCGGTCGAGGGCTTATCCAATATGCAAGTTGTAATTCGTAGGTTTCGTTTCGAATCTAGTTTTCAGAGAACAACACTCTGAAGATGCGCTGAACCATTCATCCACACAGCCGTGCCCGGACCGAATGGAACGCGAACGCATTTGTTATACAAATGCCCGTTTGGTGGCGATGGCGGAGGGGTTCCACACGTACCCATCCCGAACACGACCGTTAAGCCCTCTAGCGCCGATGGTACTTGGACCGCAGGGTCCTGGAAGAGTAGGACGCCGCCAAGCGAACTCTTTCATCATACATAGAAAACAGGCTCTGCATGTGGACGTTGTACGATGAGTTGCATTTGCACCGCAAATGCATATTATTCCCTGATAGCTCAGTTGGTAGAGCACTCGACTGTTAATCGAGTTGTCACAGGTTCGAGCCCTGTTCGGGGAGCCATTTGCTCTCATAGCTCAGTAGGTAGAGTGCATCCATGGTAAGGATGAGGTCACCGGTTCGATCCCGGTTGAGAGCTTTGAAAATGGGGCCCGTTGGTCAAGGGGTTAAGACACCTCCCTTTCACGGAGGTAACAGGGGTTCGAATCCCCTACGGGTCATATAGATGGAGGCTTAGCTCAGCTGGGAGAGCATCTGCCTTACAAGCAGAGGGTCGGGGGTTCGATCCCCTCAGCCTCCACCATCTAATTTAATGGGGATTAGCCAAGCGGTAAGGCAACGGACTTTGACTCCGTCATGCATAGGTTCAAATCCTATATCCCCAGCCATTTTATTATGAGTCATTAGCTCAGTTGGTAGAGCACCTGACTTTTAATCAGGGTGTCGAAGGTTCGAGCCCTTCATGACTCACCATTATATGCGCGTGTGGCGGAATTGGCAGACGCACTAGACTTAGGATCTAGCGTCTTTGACGTGGGGGTTCAAGTCCCTCCACGCGCATCCCTTATTTGCGGAAGTGGCTCAGCGGTAGAGCATCGCCTTGCCAAGGCGAGGGTCGCGGGTTCGATTCCCGTCTTCCGCTCCAATATTTTGCGCCCTTAGCTCAGCTGGATAGAGCGTTTGACTACGAATCAAAAGGCCGGGAGTTCGAATCTCTCAGGGCGCGCCATTATTTTTTTAGTATCGGGATGTAGCTCAGCTTGGTAGAGCACCTGGTTTGGGACCAGGGGGTCGCATGTTCAAATCGTGTCATCCCGATTTTATGCTTATGCGGGTGTAGTTCAATGGTAGAACTTTAGCCTTCCAAGCTAATAGCGTGGGTTCGATTCCCATCACCCGCTTACATGACATAATAAAAGAGCCTTTGCAGATGCGAGGCCACTGAAAAAGTTCTCATTTAGAAAAAGGTAAGGTTCTTCAAGAAAATTGAAGAACCTTACCTTTTTTGCGTATAATTGGGTTATCACGAAAAGTAGGTGAGAGCGGATGATCCGACAACAACAAACCTTAGTCCTGAGTCCTTATGCGGCACTGTATGACATCGTCGTTCCGAAGGACAATATGCTCCGTAAAATTAACGAGCTCGTGGATTTCACTTTCATTTATGAAGAACTCGAAGCTAAATATTGTTTGGACAATGGACGTAACGCCATCGATCCTATTCGCATGTTTAAATACTTACTGCTTAAAGCTATCTTTGAACTGTCTGACGTAGATATCGTCGAACGCTCGAAGTACGACATGTCGTTCAAATACTTTCTCGGTATGGCGCCAGAAGATTCCGTTATCGACCCAAGCTCCCTGACAAAATTTCGCAAACTGCGATTGAAAGATATGGATTTGCTGGACATGCTCATTGGTCAAACGGTGACGCTTGCGATCGAGCAGAATATCGTGAAGAGCCATTCCATTATTGTTGATGCTACGCATACAAAAGCACGCTACAACCAGAAGTCACCACGAGAAATTCTGCAAGACCGTGCGCGGAAATTGCGCAAAGCTGTGTATACCTTGGATGAATCGGCCAAAGCCAACATGCCGACAAAGAATACAACCAACGAACTCGAAGGTGAAATCGAGTATTGCCAGAAGCTTGTCGCTTTCATCGAAACTGAATCTGGGATCGCACAAGTGCCGAAAATTCTAGAGCCTCTCAACCTGCTGAAAGAAACGATTGCAGATGACGTCGAGCAACTTCGCCTGGCGGCGGACCCCGATGCACGAGTGGGACACAAGAGCGCAGACTCTGCTTTCTTTGGATATAAAACACATCTGGCGATGACCGAGGAACGGATTATTACAGCGGCCGTCATTACAACAGGAGAGAAAAATGATGGTAAACAACTGCAGGAATTAATCAAAAAAAGCAAAGCAGCTGGCATGCAAGTGAAGACCGTCATTGGAGACGCAGCTTATTCCGAAAAGGATAATATTGTATATACTAATAAAAATGAGATTGAACTTGTAGCGAAACGCAATCCACTCATTACGCAAGGCAACCGTAAGAAGGAAGAGAAGTTCCTATTTAATAAGGACGCAGGGTTGTACGTGTGTCCAGCTGGGCATATGGCCCTCCGCAAGGCACGTCAAGGCAAGAAAGGTGTCGGTACAAACCAAACAGACACCTATTATTTTGATGTAGAGCAATGCAAGCGTTGTCCACTAAAGGAAGGTTGCTACAAAGAAGGTGCCAAAAGCAAGACGTATTCCGTTTCGATTAAATCCGAAGAACACTCCGAACAAATGGCATTTCAAGAAACAGAATATTTCAAAAATAAATCCAAAGAGCGTTACAAAATTGAAGCAAAAAACAGTGAACTCAAACATGGACACGGGTATGACATAGCCACATCCTCGGGTTTACTTGGCATGCAATTACAAGGTGCAATGGCCATATTTGCTGTAAATCTAAAGCGAATACTGAAGTTAGCAGATGAATAAATTCGGGAATCTAACTTGCTTAGGGTTCACAAAAAGAAGACATCCATCCCAAAATAGGGATCCGGATGTCTTCTTTTTGTAATAGGTACGTAGCTACAAGGAAAAATGCGAGTTCTTCAGTGGCCTCGCAGATGCAGAGGCTCTTTTATTTGTATTTTTACGCAATAAAACATCAATTATTATATGTAGAGTACATTTCTTGTTTAAAAGAGCCAAGACCCTTTTGCAATTAAAATAGGGAGGTCTTGGCTCTTGTGTTTACTTCTGCTTCTGAGGTACCGCTAAAATGCAGCAGTAGTGATTGTAACGTGCCTTAATTTCTGTTAACGTTCGTTATGGTCTGTCACTCTTTTACGCATGCCAGCTAAACCCAACAATCCCAGCAAACCGAGCCAGCCCCAATCCATACCGTTGTCACGGTCGGTGGTATTGGCATTAGCACGAACATTATTGGCACGATAGTCACCATTGTTGCGGTAGTTTCCATTCATGTTCATGTTAGTGTTGGTACGGTCCATGTAGTTGGTGTCCTGATAAGACTGGACACGGGAGCCGTTTGTATCCATTCCTTTGGTCATATGACCATCAGCAGCAGCAGGGCCAGCTATTGACGCGACAAGAAGCACAGAAGCAATAATAGTTGTAGCTTTTTTCATGATTTGGATTCCTCCTTTTTTGGTTAGAGCCTATAGAGTAATCTGCCCAAGAAGGTAAGAACATTATGTAGAAATGGTCTGTTAAGATATTCCTTTGATTACACGTGGTTAGCAAACATACATAAGAAACTTTCCTAATAAGCAGACTGTATTAGGAAGAAAATTTATAATTACATCTTTAATTTATTGCGTCACTGTGGTAAAGTATACAAAAGCTTGCTTTGCCGGTCATGTTTCTTCGTATGGCATCTGATCTCAAACAATGATATTATGCGGTTTTAACCTTAATAACACGTACATTGAATCGTATCTAAAAGAACTGTATATTTATGAATTTTTAAGCATAGGTATGAGACATTTGATTTATCTAAAGTACGTGAAAAAGGTATCATGCGACAGCATATGACCATTAATTGAAGCAGAACAAGAAAATGAATAAAAAAGCGTGTTTTTGTGCTGTAAATCGGGGATAATCCCCATTTTTTCTAGTAGAAAAATAAAGATTTTCGTACCATTTTATTGTATGATGTTATGAAGGTGTCAAATTTACGTGTACGAATGGAACGATCAGATGGGAGGATAAGCATGACTGAAACTATGGTAACCGCCAGCAAAAGCCAATCCAACAACCTGCTTCGGCGAGACGTGCGGTTCCTGGGCAATATTCTCGGGGAAGTTCTTGTCCATCAAGGCGGCACGGAGCTTCTAGATATCGTTGAGAAGATTCGGGAAACGAGCAAATCGTTGCGTGCAGAATTTCTGCCAGAACTGTATGCAGAGTTCAAAACGATGATCCAGGAATTAGACTCGGACAATCGTCACCAGGTTATTCGGGCTTTCGCTATTTATTTTCAATTAGTTAATATTGCTGAACAAAACCATCGGATCCGGCGTAAACGGGATTATGAGCGTTCTGCAGGGAACGCGGTGCAGCCAGGATCAATAGAAAAAGCAGTACAGGATCTCAAGGAACGTGGACTGTCTCATACGGAAGTAGAAGAGATTCTGGACGAATTATCGCTGGAACTCGTTATGACAGCTCATCCAACCGAAGCCATGCGTCGGGTTATTCTGGACATCCACAAACGGATATCCGAAGATGTCATGCTACTTGATAATCCTACGCTGACGTTGCGTGAACGTGAACAGTTGCGGGAGAAACTGCTGAATGAGGTTATTACCCTCTGGCAGACGGATGAACTTCGCGACCGCAAACCGACTGTACTCGATGAAGTGCGGAACGGGATGTATTATTTTCATGAAACGTTGTTCCACGTACTTCCGGATGTATATCAGGAGTTGGAACGCTGCCTGAATAAATTTTATCCAGACCATGACTGGCATGTGCCGACGTATTTGCGTTTCGGTTCCTGGATCGGTGGAGACCGGGATGGAAATCCTTCGGTAACTTCAGATGTAACATGGCAGACGCTGTTGATGCAACGCAAGCTCGCTTTGCGTGAATACCAACGGATTATGATTGAACTTATGGGCCATCTCAGCTTCAGCACGAACATCATCCATGTATCGGATGAGCTGGTGCAGTCGATTGAGCAGGACCGTAGTTGTGTTACATTGAAAAAAGTGGATATCTGGCGGAATGAAAAAGAGCCATATCGCATCAAATTGGCTTATATGATTGCCAAGCTGAACAATGTATTAGACGAGAACAAATTAGGTCAACCTGACCGTTATCATAGCGCTCAGGATTTGATTGATGATCTGATGATTATTGATCGAAGTCTGCGCCATCATTTTGCTGATTACGTGGCTGATACGACTATTCGCAAAATGATTCGTCAAGTGGAGTTGTTTGGTTTCCATACCGCAGCATTGGATGTGCGTCAGCACAGTAAGGAACATGAAAATGCGATGTCTGAGATTTTGGCCAAAATGAACATTGTAGAAGATTATGCGCGTCTGACAGAGGACGGTAAAATTGATCTGCTTGCTCGTTTGCTGGATGATCCGCGTCCGCTTACTTCTCCTTATCATCAATACACGGAGGGAACCAAAGAGTGTCTGGATGTCTTCCGTACCATTAAGCGTGCCCAGAACGAGTTCGGGGCCGGCTGTATCACAAGTTACCTGATCAGTATGACGCAGGGAGCAAGTGATTTGCTGGAGGTTATGGTATTTGCGAAGGAAGTGGGCTTATTCACCAAAGGACACAACGGTGAAATTACATCTACACTTCAGGCAGTTCCATTGTTTGAAACGATTGATGATCTACATGCGGCTTCGGATATTATGCAGAAGCTGTTCAACCTTCCTGTATACCGCGCAAGCGTAAGAGGACGCAATGAACTCCATGAAATCATGCTTGGTTATTCAGACAGTAACAAGGATGGCGGAGTGGTTACAGCCAACTGGGAACTGCGCGTAGCAATGAATGCCATCACGGCTGTAGGTAATGAACACGGCGTTAAGCTGAAGTTCTTCCATGGACGCGGCGGAGCTCTTGGACGTGGCGGTATGCCGCTCAACCGTAGTATTCTTGCTCAACCACCGCATACGATTGGTGGAGGTATCAAGATTACGGAGCAGGGAGAGGTCATTTCTTCCCGTTATTCCCTTCAGGGGATTGCATACCGCAGTCTGGAACAGGCAACTTCGGCTCTGATCACAGCAGCACTCAATGGTCTTGAGCCGCAAGAGTCAGCATCCGAGCGCCATTGGGACAGCATCATCAAAGAGATTTCGGAAGTATCCCTGACAAAATATCAGGATCTGATTTTCCGTGATCCGGACTTCTTCACCTTCTTCAAAGAATCAACACCGCTTCCGGAGGTTGGTGAACTGAATATTGGTTCCCGTCCGTCCAAGCGAAAAAATAGCGACAAGTTTGAAGATCTGAGAGCGATCCCTTGGGTATTCGCTTGGACACAAAGTCGTTATCTGCTTCCAGCATGGTATGCGGCAGGAACAGGACTGCAAAGTTACTATCAGGATAAAGAGGAAAATCTGATTGTCCTGAAAGAAATGTATGCAAGCTTCCCATTCTTCCGTACATTAATTGATACGGTACAGATGGCCGTAGCCAAGGCAGATCTGGTGATTGCCAAAGAGTACTCAGCCATGACTTCCAACAAGGAAGCGCGTGATCGCATATACGGTCAGATCGAAGCTGAATTCAAGCTCACAAAAGAGCTGATTCTTAAAATTACCGGAGAAGCTGAAATTCTGGATGATGTACCGGTTATTCAAGAATCCATTCGTCTTCGTAACCCTTATGTGGATCCGTTGTCCTACATGCAAGTTCAACTTCTGAGCGAGCTCAGAGATATGCGCGAACGTGGTGAGGATGATACGGAACTGCTTAGAGAAGTATTGCTGACAATCAACGGCATCGCTGCAGGACTGCGTAATACAGGTTGATTATCAAACTGTTGCAAATGAATGATTATATGAAACAAAGTACCCATTACTTTGTTAACTAAAAGCTCCATTCTCTGCTCTACGGAGTGAGAGATGAAACGGGACTCCTGCTGGAGTTCCCGTTTTTACTGTTTTTGGCAGATATTTGTCATACAGTCTTGATTTTTGACCAAAGTTGATTTACGATTTGATTGGTGAATTACAAGTGTGGACGGGTATCAGAAGACGGAAGACCCATCAGCATGTCTGGGGGAATAAGGGTGGACAATTTGGAGAATAGGCTTGTGAAACTGGTGCTTAAGGGCGACCAGAGAGCCTTCGCAGAAATCGTTGAACTATATAAGGACAAGCTGTTTCATTTGGCATACCGGATGCTGAACAATCGTCATGAAGCTGAAGACGTTGTGCAGGAGACGTTTTTACGTGTGTTTCGTAATATGGAGAAGTACGATCCGAACCAGAAGTTTTCGACCTGGATCTACCGGATTGCGACTAATCTGTGTATTGACCGACTGCGCAGAAAGAAACCTTCATACTCTTTGGATGCTGAACTGAATGATCAGGAAGGATCTGATGGTTATGCGATGCTCCCGAGTGATGATCGTACACCGGAGAGTGAAGCACTTCTGTCAGAAACGCAGACACTCATTCGTGAGGCTATTGACAGTTTGCCAGCCAAGTATAAGTCCGTTATGATTCTGAGATATTTACAGGACTTGTCGCTACAGGAAATCAGTGATGTGACAGGTATGCCCGTAACAACGATCAAGACACGCGTTCATCGGGGCCGTGATTTTCTACGTAAAAAATTGGAGTATAAGTTATAAATGTTAAACGTCTTTAAATCTGGGCGAAATTAATTGAAACATATCCGAAACGGATGCGTATGTAATGTATGCAAGTCTTATGCGTGCTTTTTAAGTGCTCATGGACTAAGTGATTTAAGAAAGGATTGGCTCTCATATGGATTGCAACTCGGCCGTCTCTTTAATGCATGAATGTTTGGATGAGTCGTTGTCCCCGGCCCAGAAGGTTGAACTGAAAAGTCACCTTGTGGTCTGTCCGGATTGTCGCATGCGCTTTAAAGAGTTGGAACAGACGGAAATGCTACTTTTTGCCATGAAACACTATTCACCGTCTGCCTCGGATGAGCTGACCAATCGAATTATGAATGCTCTGCCCCAGCCCAAGAGACAGCAAGCATGGCTCAAATGGGTCAAAGGACATCCCGCGCTGACGGCGGCAGCCTTCTTTTTGGTCGTGATGCTCTTTAGCGCCTTGAATTTCTGGAATCAGAATAACGAAATGGTCGTTAAGGGAAATAATCTGGACCAGATCGTGATTCAGGGTAACACGGTTATTGTTCCTGAAGGTAAGTCAATTGCTGGCGATCTTACGATAGAAAATGGAACTGCACAAGTATATGGTGATGTGAACGGCAATCTGACGGTTATCGACGGACAACTGTTTCAGGCTTCAACGGCGCATATTTCAGGTCAGGTGAAAAGTATTGATCAGGCGCTGGACTGGTTCTGGTACAAAATAACCAATATGGTAAATGAAGTGGCTTATCGCTAGAACAGGGTAAAATCTTCAATGGTATATACCAAGCAGGGTACCTCCAGATTGCATGGGGTACTCTTTTTTTATACGTAAACTTTGTAATTCATGGTAAATGTGATGTTATGTGCAGTTTGTGACTGCCGTAACTTGCAACCTGAACGTTAACGTTATAACCTAGATACTAAAGAGAACATACTACTACATATAGATAAGCATTTTGCAGGAATCCAATGATGCAAAAATGCGGAGACAAAGGATTATATAAAATCCTAATGGGTTAATATGAGATCAGGGTTTACTCATCAATGGGGATAGCGGGGGCTGGCTTATGAATTATTTTGCTGACTTAACGTGGAAAGAGTCCATTAAGGACGTTATCGATATATTGATCGTTACCTATATTATGTACAAACTGATTCTGCTTGTGCGGGGTACGCGTGCGGTTCAGCTCCTAAAAGGGATTCTGTTCCTTGTGTTGATCTGGGCATTAAGTACGTGGCTAAACCTGTATACGCTCAAATGGTTAATGAACCAGATGTTTACGTTTGGTGTCGTTGCGGTGTTCATTATCTTTCAGCCGGAACTGCGTCGTGGTCTGGAGCAATTGGGACGCGGTAAGCTGTTTGGACGTTCAGCGGCAGCAAGTGATGAAGAATTAACGGTGTTAATTGGTGAGATTATTAAGTCTGTTAATTATTTGTCACGGCGTAAAATAGGTGCATTGGTCGTATTTGAACGTGAAACGGGTCTGAACGATTACACGGAATCGGGCATTAAGATGCAATCTCTCGTCAGCTCCGAGCTGATGATTAACATCTTTATTCCAAATACACCACTCCATGATGGAGCCGTCATTATACAGGGAAAACAAATTTCGGCGGCAGCCTGTTATTTGCCATTATCCGAAAATCCGTTTATCAGCAAGGAATTGGGAACACGCCACCGTGCAGCAATCGGGATTACCGAAGTTGCAGATGCGATCTGTTTGGTTGTCTCTGAGGAGACAGGACAGGTGTCGCTGGCGATGAATGGACAGGTCGTTCGTGATATTAAGGAAGAATCGCTGATTGCCAAACTGTATGAGGAGTTGCGCCCTACATCCAATCTGAAAAAGAATGGCTGGACAACCTTCTGGAAACGGAAGGGAGGACGTAACAATGGATAAGTGGTTTAACAACAATAACTTTGCCAAAATACTTGCACTCGCGGTGAGCCTGCTGCTCTGGTTCATGATTCATTTGGATGAAGTACCAACCACCCCTACGATTACGACAGGGACAACCAATAAGGTTGTGGAACGTACGGTGCCTGTTCAACCTTATGGATTAGACAGCAACAGTTATGTGCTTACTTCATTAAGTACGGATGAGGTCCGGCTGGAAATCAAAGGGCAGCGTTCGATGCTAACATCGATTTTTACCAATGACGATTATAAGGTACTGGTCGATCTGAGTCAGGTGAAAGATGGGTCCAATACACTGCCGCTAGTGCCTGATCTGCCTTCCGGGGTAGAAGTGGTCAGCATGGAGCCTTCCATGGTTACCGTGAATGTAGAAAAATTGGGCACCAAATCTTTCAATGTGAATATTGTACCCGAAGGAGAAACATCCGCCGGATACAGTGCTGGGACGCCCGTAATTGAACCTTCAGGTCCGGTTAAGGTAACTCTGCCCGAAGGGCAACTTGAGGCTGTAGCGAAGGTCCAGGGCAGTGTGAGCGTAAAAGATGCCAAGGAAGATGTCATACAGAAAAAAGTGAAGCTTCAGGCATACGATGCTGAGGGCAAGGTCATTGAAAATGCGATTATAACGCCACAAACGGTTGAAGTCCGGGTTCCGGTCAATCAGCCCTATACATCTGTACCCTTAAGAATCAAATATTCGGGACAGTTGCCTGAAGGCCTGGTTCTCTCCACGGTAGAGCCTAGCGTGAAAGAAGTCTCGGTTTATGGATCAGAGGATGCGCTTGCGGGTATACAGTCCTACGACCAAGTAACCCTTGATCTGACGCAGTTTGAGCAGTCAGGTACGTCGACAGTTAACGTGGACTTGACGCCGCCTTCCGGTTTTGAGAAAATCGAGCCTAGTTCGATTCAGATCAAGGTAACCATATCACCATTTGACGAGGCAGAGGAGACGACGAAAGTCTTTCCGAATGTCCCCATCACACTTACGGGTGTGGGGAATGGACTGGAAGGTACGCTGGTTACGCCTCGAAGTGGCGGTCTAAACCTCACACTCACAGGCTCAGCTAGTATGCTTGAGGGTCTGAGTAGTGATGATCTCACGTTGACGGGGGATCTTGCTGGACTTGCGGTCGGAACGCATGAGATCAAGCTTGAAGCCGACTTGCCCCGTTTTGCCAAACTGGAGGAATCATCTAATGCTCTGAGTGCAACGGTCCAAATTAGCGAAAAGGCTGAAGATACAACGACCTCTCCTGGCGAAGAACCGACGGATGAGGGAACGGTAGCACCTGACCCTACACCAGCCGAGGTCGAAAATGGGGAAACTGAGCCTGTTCCTGGTGAAGAAGAGACGGAATCGAATACGGACAATCAGGATCAGGGTCAACAGGGGAGCACAACCAATCGAGGTAATTTAAATAACAATAACAGCGGTAGTGGCAGTAAAAGTGGCTCAAATCCGTAACGTTCTAATTCTAAAATTCTTAAAAAATAATAACAGTGCTCGTATAAGATGCGAATAGAAGGAGTTAAATCATGGGGAAATATTTTGGTACAGACGGTGTAAGAGGGGTTGCCAATAAAGAGCTAACGGCAGAGCTGGCTTACAGCATTGGACGTTGTGGTGGTTACGTGCTTGCAGGTGGTGTGGAAAGACCGAAAGTGGTTATCGGCATGGATACTCGTATCTCGGGATTGATGTTAGAATCCGCACTGGTTGCAGGTCTGTTGTCCATCGGCGCTGATGTGATTCGTCTGGGCGTTGTATCCACTCCGGGAGTGGCATACATTGCACGTTTGTTGAAGGCTGATGCGGGCGTGATGATCTCGGCTTCCCACAATCCGGTTGAGGATAACGGAATCAAGTTCTTTGGCGGAGATGGCTTCAAGCTGTCCGATGAGACAGAGAACCGGATTGAAGAGCTGATGGATGCGGAGACAGATCAATTGCCACGGCCAGTTGGTGGCGGTCTGGGTACCGTAACGACGGATGAGGAATCCCGCTATCGTTACCTCGATTTCCTGAAAACAACTGTAAATGAGTCATTCTCCGGTCTTAAAATTGTTTTGGACTGTGCAAACGGAGCAGCTTATGAGCTGGCACCGAAATTGTTCAGTGAACTTGGTGCAGAAGTCATTGCCATTGGCGCTGAGCCTAACGGCCTGAATATTAATGAGCAATGTGGATCAACTCATCCAGAGAACCTTAAACAGGAAGTGCTCAAACATAAAGCGGATCTGGGTCTTGCTTTTGACGGGGATGCGGATCGTCTGATTGCTATTGATGAGACAGGCGCTGAGGTGGATGGAGACTTCATTCTGTGCATCTGTGGTGATGCGATGAATCGTGCAGGCAAGTTGAAGGACAGTACCGTTGTATCGACCGTTATGAGTAATATTGGATTCTACAAAGCAACGGAGAAACTTGCACTGAAAACAGCTAAAACGGCAGTAGGTGACCGGTATGTGATGGAAGAAATGCGTCGCGGCGGTTACAACCTGGGCGGAGAGCAGTCTGGCCACGTTATTTTCCTTGATTACAATACAACCGGAGACGGTATGCTGACTGCGATTCAACTCGTGGATACACTCAAGGCTTCTGGTAAAAAACTGAGTGAACTAAAAGCGCTGATGACCCAGTACCCACAAGTATTGGTCAATGTGCGTGTTGAAGATAAGAGTAAATACGAGGGCAATTCTGCGATCGAGCAGGCTATTGCTACAGTAGAACAACAACTCGGCGATAATGGACGTGTACTCGTTCGTGCTTCAGGTACTGAATCCCTGATCCGTGTTATGGCGGAAGGACCAGATAAAGAAGAACTTGAACAATTTGTGTCTCAAATCGCAGATGTAGTGCAAAAGGAACTAGTATAGGACTGGAAGATGTAAGAAATAACTTCTGCATACGGTTTTCTTAAGGGAATTGTTGTGTGGTAAAGGGTATAATATAACATGATTTAGGACTTATAGTGCGTGTTCAAAAAGTCTGGTTTTCAGTACCGAGAAGATGGAATGAAGATAGAAATGGAGTAGCGGAGCGTAGGGAAACTACGTGAGCAACGGACATTTCGGCTGAATTTCATATTCGATGCTGATGATGCCGTTAGGCATGATTCGTAATCAAAAGCGGACTTTTTGAATTACCTCTAATGATGGATATTCCTGCGTCCCGGCCTGATGAGACCATGGGTCCGTTTATCCGGTCGGGATTGTGGGTAAATATGCTGAAATTGCCACAGGTACTTTGCTCCATTGCAAAATGGACCTGACGTGCATATAATGAGTGGAGTCGTCATTCAGACACAGAAAGTGAGGAACGTAAGGTTACAGTTACACAAGCGCCAGAGCTTGGAGTTGCGCGGGATGATGTTGATCAGAATTATCTTTAAGTCGAAGAGATGGCTGATTAACACCAACGGCAATCAAGCTGACGAGGTGGAGGTGTTCGGATTGTTCGGCGGGGACCTCCCGGTGAAGCACCAGAGCCGTAAACCGGATTGCGGAAAATGGATAGGTGACTGTCCACACAACGCGCCGGTGCAGGTGCAAGAGTTAAACTAAAATTCAAATGAATGTGCGTGAAGAGCGTAAACAGTACGCGGACGGGAAAATGATGTACATTCATGATTGCATTCATAACAGCTTATGATGACTGCGGGGCGACACGAGGTCGCTCTGATCATTGATAATTGAATAGGTAACAAGTATTCATGAAACGCTAGGCAATCACTCATTTTTCCGATATGCCGCCTCTGCCTGTTTCTCTTCGTTACACAGTATTCATATACAAACGGAGGAAATAAACTATGTGCGGTATTGTTGGATATATTGGTAATAAGAACACTCAATCGGTATTGGTCGAAGGATTGAAGAAACTCGAGTATCGTGGTTATGATTCTGCAGGTATCGCGGTATTCACACCGGAAGGTCTGCAAATCACGAAAGCTCTCGGTCGTCTTGCGAACCTTGAAGCCAAGCTGGATGGTACACCACTGGTAGGTAATGCCGGAATCGGACACACACGTTGGGCAACTCATGGTAAACCATCGGATGAGAACTCCCATCCACACACCGATGGAAGCCAGAAGTTCTCTGTTGTGCATAATGGTATTATTGAGAACTACCTGGATCTGAAGGACGAATTAATGGCTCAAGGTCACACCTTCACTTCCGAGACAGATACTGAGGTTATCTCTCACCTGATTGCACGTGAATACAATGGTGATATCGTTAAAACAGTGCAAAAAGTGATCACGTTGTTGCGTGGCGCATTCGCACTGGGTGTCTTGACAGAGCATGAGCCTGAGAAACTCGTAGCTGTTCGTCAAGCAAGCCCATTGATTATTGGTATTGGTGAAGGCGAGAACTTCATTGGTTCCGACATCCCGGCAATTCTGGAACATACACGTAACGTGTACATTCTGAATGATGGTGAAATGGCTGTATTGACACATGATGCTGTCGAATTGATGACGATTGAAGGCAACTTTATTTCTCGGGAAATGATTCGTGTCGATTGGGATGCTGTAACCGCAGAAAAAGGCGGATTCGAGCACTTCATGCTGAAAGAAATTCATGAGCAACCAAAAGCATACCGTGATACAATGCTGGGTCGCATCGATAATGAAGGCAAAAAGGTTCAACTTCCTGAGTTGAAAATGACAGAAGAACAAATTAAAAATATCCGTAACATTCAAATTATTGCATGTGGTACAGCGTACCATGCAGGTCTGGTTGGACGTACAGTGATTGAGCAATTGGTGCGTATTCCGGTTGAAACAGATGTGGCTTCCGAGTACCGTTACCGTTCCCCAATTGTGCACAAAGATACACTCGTAATTGTAGTGAGTCAATCCGGTGAAACTGCCGATACGCTTGCTGCATTGCGCGAAGCACAATCCAATGGCGCACATGTACTGGCAATCACGAACGTAGTGGGCAGCTCCATTGCACGTGATGCAGATGATGTTATCGCAACATTGGCAGGTCCTGAAATTGCAGTAGCTTCTACCAAAGCGTATACTTCGCAGTTGATCGCGTTCAACTTGCTCGGTCTGTACCTTGCACAAGTTCGTGGTACTCAATCCGCAGAAGAGATTGCACACACGCTGGCAGCGATGCAAGCATTGCCTGAGCAAGTGGAATCCATGTTGGAGCAAGCGGATGCAATCAAAGGATATGCAGAGCAAATCTCCAAACATGAACATCTCTTCTTCATCGGCCGTGGTCTTGACTATGCAGTAGCTCAAGAAGGATCGTTGAAACTGAAAGAGATCTCTTACATTCACTCTGAAGCTTATGCTGCGGGTGAGTTGAAACACGGTACGCTCGCATTGATCGAAGACGGTATCCCTGTTATTGCCCTGGCAACGCAGGAAAACGTACTTGAGAAAACAGTGAGCAACATCAAAGAAGTGAAAGCACGTGGCGCAGATGTATTGGCAATTACGTATGAAGAGCACGTAGCACCATTGCTGAAATCTGTAGACCAAGCGTTTGCGATTCCTAAGACGTTGCCATTGCTTAGTCCGGCTCTGTCTGTAGTTGCATTGCAATTGCTGGCATACTACGCATCTCTGGCACTGGGTCACGATGTGGATAAACCACGTAACCTGGCGAAGAGTGTAACGGTTGAGTAAGGGATTCTGTACAAATTACTTTGTTGTCCGATGACATGGATAACGGGTTGATCAATAGAATCAGTAAACCAATAATGTCTAAACAAAATAATGGTCCTGATGGCTCTAAGTCATCAGGACTTTTTTGATGTTTAAGGAAGGGGGAAACAATGTAAACTGTTGGAGAGAAAATAAGACGCATTCGGAAACTACATAAATAAAACAAACTTGAATTTTCGAAATTAATAGGAGTATCGCAAGGGACTTTGAGCGAATTAGAGCAAAATAAAATCTGAAAATAAGATGTTATTCATAAAGTAGGTACAGAAGTTAAAATAGGTGGTTCTGAATATTAGAACCACCTTATTTGTGTTTGTGCATCGTAAATTGCGGTCATTCATTGAACGAAAATCCACCGGATTTTAAAGTACCTTAGGAAGAGTACCTTTTTGTAATTCTCACATTTGAAATATTTTTCGTGCAGGAATGTTATCGACTTCTAAAAGAAAGCGATTACCATCCGCAATCCGTAAAGCGCCAACTTATCCCCAAGAAGGATGCGGATCAGGCATACGAGATCATTCGAACGATAAAGGAAGATGGCTAAACGTGACTGGCACATCCTTCAGTGACTCACAAAATGGTATGCCAAGAAGCGTCAACGCGCTCGATGGAGGAGCTCATTACTCGAAGTGAAATCATTGTCCGTTCAACTCGGAATCAGAAGGCTATTGTAATCTGCATGCACATGAATGATGAACATCGGAAAGCGTATGAGGGAAAACCTCACGTACGGTTTGATGAGGGGGAGCAGAATTTATCTGCCCTTTACTCTAGCAGAGGCGCAGTGAAGACGGCGGGATAGAAAACTATGCCGGCTGCCATCTGGGCGAACGCTGCGGCCAGCTTCCAGGCAGGCTTCCAGAAATTCGTCAGGTAATCATGTTAAGTTATTGCAAAGCGCAAGGATTCGGAGCACCGGCAGAGAATATCTACAGGAAATATCCCGAATTATCCTGTACTCCGGCTGAATGTCGACACGCGTCGACTCCCTCAATTTATGGAAATTATCCCCGTTTTTTTTCTTCTCTATTCACTTTTTTTTGACAAAATATTAACACATTATGTTCCATAGACCAAATTTAACAAAGGTTTTACTAAATTTAACAAAAATTTTACTATACATTCTTCGAAATTTTGATATAATTCTACCTAGGTCTTATTCCCTATTATTCTAATAAATGGAATTGTAGGGTTTTTTATACCCATCCAAGCTGTGTGCGAGAGACCAGTCTACTGGCTAACCAACAAGCCGGGATGCGGGGACCAACAATTGTGGAAAATGACAGCCTAGAATATGTTGCTCCATGACGTCAGAAGGTTCAGAAAGGAAGGTTCAGAAAGATGGAGCCAACCTTATCCCAATTCCGATGGAGGATGAAGTGAGTGAGCATTTTTGAAAAGCTGGAATCCAACGTAAGATCTTACTGCAGAAGTTTTCCGGTGGTATTCGACCGGGCCAAGGGAGACCTTTTATATTCTGAGGACGGAAGAGCATATATTGATTTCTTTGCAGGTGCCGGGGCACTCAATTACGGCCATAACAACGATTATATTAAAGACCGGGTTCTCGATTACTTGACTTCCGACCGGATTATGCACGGTCTGGATATGTATACAATGGCCAAACGTGAATTCATCCAGAGCTTCTCAGAGCGGATCCTGGAGCCGAAGAAGCTGAATTACAAGCTTCAATTCTGCGGTCCAACAGGGACGAATGCGGTGGAAGCGGCCCTGAAGCTGGCACGCAAGGCGAAGAAGAGAAGTGGAATATTCGCATTCATGGGTGGCTTCCACGGCATGTCGCTCGGCAGTCTGTCGGCGACAAGCTCCAAGTCCATGAGAGAAGGGGCGGGGCTTCCTCTGGACGGAGTTACGTTCATGCCGCACCCGAGCGGGGCTTTTGCAGAAATGGATACGCTCGGCTATATCGAGAATATCCTGACTGATTCGCACTCCGGAATCGATAAGCCGGCCGCGATCCTGCTTGAAACGGTACAAGCCGAAGGAGGAATTCACGTTGTCGACGCGCAGTGGCTACGCGAGCTGCAGCAGCTTTGCCGCAGGCACGATATTCTGCTCATTACAGACGAGATTCAAGTAGGATGCGGCCGGACAGGCGAATTCTTCTCCTTCGAACGTGCGGGGATCGAGCCGGATCTCATTACCCTGTCGAAGTCGATCAGCGGGTACGGCCTGCCAATGTCCCTCCTGCTGCTGAAGCCCGAACTGGATATCTGGACGCCGGGCGAGCACAACGGCACCTTCCGCGGCAACCAGCTGGCTTTTGTGGCCGCGAAGGCTGCTCTCGAGTTCCGGGATAGAACCGAACTGGAAGCTCAGGTGAAGCAGAAGGAAGAGTATGTGCGCTCGTTCCTTGATCAAGAAATCAAGCCTCTGCATCCGTCCATCGCCATCCGCGGACTCGGCCTGATCTGGGGCATTGACGTCTCGGGGTTCATGGATGAAGCCGGGGCGAAGCGGGTGACGGATATCAGCTTCGAGAACGGGCTCATCATTGAAAGAGCCGGCAGAGGAGATTGTGTGCTGAAGATCATGCCTCCGCTTACCGTCTCGATGGAGCATCTGACCGCCGGCTGCGCCATTATCAAGTCCAGTATGCAGCAGGTGATCTCTCAGGAGACCAAGGATTTGTTAGTAACGACCTAAGCTTGGCCAAGCCGATGGCCGCCCCCGGCAAGAGGCATGAAAGTGCCTTCCGGAGGGCGTGCAGACTTGATGTTAAGGTAGCGCTTTCTCCTCATGCTACCTGCGGTAACGTCAATCAGCATGGAAATCTCCGGCAATCCAAGGGCAGTACCGTTCGTGCCATACGGAGCATTCCTTGAGTCTCATGCAGTACCCTCGTTAAATTTAATCGTCAGGAAAAGCTCACTACCCTGCAGCCTAATCTTTACTTATCCACACCAGGGCTGTGGGGGAATAAGCAAATCGTACATAGAGTGTATCAATACCCCTTAAACATAGGCTTCTCAAAGGCAGCTCGGGTGCCAAATCAGGAGGTACGGTCGACTTCCTGCTGGACGGCTGGAACCCTGCGGCAAGCCTTACATCGACAGGAGGAACATTCCTTGTCGTCTATCCCCAAATCCAATTCTGAATCCCATGTTAAACCAAATCCCGTCTTCGGGTGACTCGTCGGCAGCAATCTTATTGAAGCAGAGGAGTCCGAAGTAACCGCATCTCTTGCGTAGAACGATGCTTGTTGTTGTCCCTTTACGCATGGGAGCCGAGCGGGACAGCTGCTAGGCAGAGGATTGCCGCATGCGATCAACCGGGCAAATGAAGCGGTGACATTGCGCAAGCCATTGATGTTGTTGTCAGATGTTTGAAAAGGAGAGGAGCGAGGCTGGAGCGTTGCTTCGGCATATGCTCCGCCGGATTGCTTTTACCGATGAAGAGAGGGGAACGATCCAGATGGCATTTGAAAAAGAAACTTTGTTTTGGAACGAAAAATTCGGTAGTGAAGATTATACCTTGACGCGGTTGCCTTACAGCAAAGCTCCAAACTCCCTGGTGCCCAATGTGAAAACCGTTGGCGGTTCGCTCTCGGAGGAAGCGGCGCAGCGCGTCCTTCAAATGGGCAAGGGTGCTCCGCTGGCTACTTTTATGATTTTGCTCGCCGGTGTTCAGGCACTCTTGCATAAATATACAGGAGCTTCAGACATTCTGGTCGGCATGCCGGTTGTACAGAAAAAGGCGGAGACGCGCCGATCCGTTAATCATACGGTTATTTTGAAAAACTCGCTTTCGGCGGGTGCGACTTTCAAAACGCTTCTGAGCGAGCTGAGGACTTCCTTGCCAGAAGCGATTCAGCATCAACATATTCCGTTCTTGAAAATGACGGAGAAGCTGGATCTGCAATATGCTGAAGGGATACCCTTCGTCCATACGCTAGTATCCCTTAAGGAGTTGCATCTGGACGAAATCGGGCAAAACGTGGTCACGGATTGTTCCTTTGAATTCAGCTTAACCGACGGGACGATACAGCTAGCGCTGTCATATAACGAGCACTTATATGACTCCGAGTTCATGACTCGGGTCGTCGGCCATCTGAATCGCCTGCTGGTCGTGGGGCTTCACGAGTTGGAGCTGGACATCGTGCGGGCGGACATACTGTCAGAGGACGAAATATTTCAATTACTGCAAAGCTTTAACGATACCGAGAAGGACTATCCCCGTGATCAGACGATTCATCAGCTCGTGGAGGAGCAGGCGAAGCGGGTGCCGGAAGCGACGGCGGTTGTCTTTGAGGGGCGGCGGCTTTCGTACGCAGAGCTGAACGAACGGGCGAACCGACTGGCGCGTACGCTACGATCGGTCGGCGTGCTGCCCAATCAGTTGGTAGGCTTAATGGCCCGGAGATCGCCGGAGACGGTCGTTGGCATTCTGGCGGTTCTGAAAGCTGGCGGTGCCTACGTGCCGATCGACCCGGAGTACCCGGAAGAACGCATCCGCTACATTCTGGAGAACTCGAACGCGCAGCTGCTGCTGACTCAAAGGGAGCTGCTACAGCAGGTGCCGTTCGAGGGGACCGTGCTGGCGCTGGATGACGAGCAGGCTTACAGCGACGATGGCTCGAATCTGGAGCCGGCTAGTGGTCCGAATGATCTGGCTTATGTCATCTATACATCAGGTACGACGGGCAAACCCAAAGGGGTCATGCTGGAGCATCGCGGTTTGGTCAGCTTGAAGCTGATGTTCGCAGACAGGCTGGGCATCACGGAGCATGACCGGATCGTTCAATTCGCCAGCCTGTCGTTCGACGCGTCCTGCTGGGAAGTGTTCAAAGCGCTCTATTTTGGCGCGGCTTTGTACATCCCAACGGCCGAGACGATTCTCGACACTCGCCTGTTCGAGAGTTATATGAACGAGCATGCGATTACAGCTGCCATTTTGCCTCCGACGTACAGCGCTCATTTGAACCCGGACCGCCTGCCCAGCTTAACAAAGCTTGTAACGGGAGGTTCGGCGGTATCGGCCGAATTCGTGCAGATGTGGAAATCGAAGGTCCATTATTTCAATGCTTACGGCCCTACCGAAGCTTCGATCGTTACGACGCTTTGGGATGCGGATGAGCTGCAGTCTGAGCGCAGAATCATTCCGATAGGGCGCCCGCTGGCTAATCACCAGATTTTTATTTTGGATGCCCACCTGCAACTTGTGCCTCCGGGAGTGGACGGCGAGCTGTGCGTGGCAGGCGTGGGGCTTGCGAGAGGTTACCTGAACCAACCGGAGCTGACGGCAGAGAAGTTCGTGGAACATCCGTTTGCGCCGGGAGAACGCCTTTACCGGACAGGAGATCTCGCCCGCTGGCTGCCGGACGGAAATATGGAGTACTTGGGCCGGATCGACCATCAGGTGAAAATCCGTGGATTCCGAATCGAGGTCGGTGAGATTGAAGAGCAGCTTCTGAAGATCGACTCGGTGCAGGAGACGATTGTAATCGCGCGGGAAGGCAAAAGCGGGCAAGAATTGTGCGCTTACCTGGTCGCGAGCCTCCCTCTTACGCTCGGCGAGCTGAGAAGCGCGCTGGCGCAAAAATTGCCGAATTACATGATTCCGGCGCATTTTGTTCAGCTTCCGCGGATGCCGCTCACGCCGAACGACAAAATCGATCGTAAGGCTTTACCTGCCCCGGAAGGAAACGCAATGACTGGCGGCGCGTACGTAGCTCCCCGCAATGAAGCTGAGCGAACGCTTGCTGATGTGTGGCAGGCGGTATTAAACGCCGATCGTGTTGGGGTAACGGATCATTTCTTTGAGCTGGGCGGAGACTCGATCAAGTCCATTCAAGTATCTTCGCGGCTTCATCAAGCCGGGTACAAGCTGGAAATCCGGGATTTGTTCAAATATCCGACGATTTCACAGCTCAGCCTGCATGTGAAACCGATCAGACGTACCATCGATCAAGGCGAAATAACGGGTGAAACGGCATTGACGCCGATTCAGCATTGGTTTTTCGAGAGTTCCTTTGCGGACCCGCATCATTTCAACCAGTCGGTGATGCTGTACCGGAAGGATCGCTTCAACGAAGAGATAGTGTATCAGGTGCTGCAAAAGCTGGCCGAGCATCATGACGCCTTGCGGATGGTGTTCGGCAAGACGGAACAAGGATTTAGCGCGCGGACCCGCGCGATTCAGGAAGGCGGACTGTTCACGCTTGACGTGTTCGACTTTAAGGATGCGGAGAATCCCACGCAGGTTGTGGAAGGGAAGGCAACGGACATTCAAGCAGGCATCGATCTGGTGAACGGGCCCCTTATGAAGGCGGCACTGTTCCAGTGCGAGGACGGAGATCATTTGCTGCTCGCGGTTCATCATGCCGTGGTAGACGGCGTATCTTGGCGCATTTTGATGGAGGATTTCGCTCTAGGTTACGAGCAGATTGGCAAAAGCGAGGGAATTCGTTTCCCGGCGAAAACAGATGCGTACCGCACTTGGTCAGAGCAGCTGGCTGCTTACGCGCAAAGTCCGGAGATGGCAAAGGAACGGGCCTATTGGCAGGCCGTGGAACAAATGGAGGTTCTGGCCGTGCCGAAGGATATGGAGGCGGACGTTACGACGCAGCATGAAAGCGAATCGCTGTTTGTCCGTTTGACTCCCGAAGAAACGGAGCTGCTACTGAAGCGGGTTCACCGTGCCTACAACACCGAAATGAATGATATTTTGGTAACGGCGCTCGGCATAGCCTTACGCAAATGGACGGGGCACGAACGGGTGCGGATTAATCTCGAAGGACACGGACGTGAATCGATCGGAACGGATATCGACATCACGCGTACAGTTGGCTGGTTTACGACCAAGTTTCCGGTCGTCCTGGAGCCGGAGACCGCCCGAGATTTGTCATATCAGATTAAACAGGTCAAGGAAAACTTGCGGCGTATTCCGAACAAGGGGCTAGGGTACGGCATATGCCGCTATCTCTCGAAATCGGAGGATGGATTGGTTTGGGGCGCAGAGCCGGAAATTAATTTTAACTACCTTGGCCAGTTCGACGATGATGTCAACCAGGACGAGATCGGCATATCTTCTTATTCCAGCGGCAGCCCGGCTAGCGACCGGCAGGCCCGCAGCTTTGTGCTGGATATCAACGGTATGGTGCTGGACGGCACTTTATCGCTCGATCTCAGCTACAGCCGGAAGCAGTATCACAAGGAAACGATGGAAGCCCTCGCTCAGCGGCTTGAGCAAAGTCTCCGAGACCTCATTTTCCACTGTGCAGGCAAAGAAAACACTGAATTGACGCCGAGCGACGTGCAATTTAAAGGCTTGACCATTGCAGAATTGGAGCAAATCTCCCAGCGCTCGGGGCATCTCGGGGAAATCGAAAATATTTACTCACTTACGCCGATGCAGAAGGGGATGTGGTTCCACAGTGCGCTTGACCGGCAAACGGCAGCTTATTTTGAGCAGACGCGGTTTACGATGCGGGGAGCGCTCGATGTCCAACTTTTTGAGAGGAGTTGGATGGAACTTGCGAAACGTCATCTGGTGCTGCGGGCGAATTTTGTGAAAGGACCGGCGGGCGAGCCGCTGCAAATCATATACCGCGACAAACCGGTCGGTTTTGAATATGAAGAGCTGCTTCATTTGCAGATGGACGAGAAACAAGCTTACTTGGATAAAAAGGCCGAGGAGGACAAGCTTCGCGGCTTCGATATGGAACATGACGCGCTCGTTCGGTTCACGATCCTGCGCACCGAAGAGCAAAGTTATCATGTACTGTGGAGTTTCCAACATATTTTGATGGACGGCTGGTGCCTGGCTCAGCTGACACAGGAGCTGTTTGAGGCATACTCGGCCTTGGCATCCGGCGAGCAGTCAGCGGGAGATAAGGGATCGGATTATGGCGCCTATCTCGAATGGTTGGAGAAACAGGACGATCAGGCGGCATCAAGCTATTGGATGGCATTCCTGGCAGGTTATGAAGGGCAAACCGTACTCCCGGGACAAAAGGAAGTGGCGCCCAACGGCAGATTTACGGCTGATCACGTCACCGCCGAGCTGGGCAAGGACTTGAGCGAGCGGATGGACCGGGTGGCGAAACAGCGCCTGGTTACGGTCAATACACTGCTGCAAGCTATTTGGGGTGTGATGCTGCAAAAATATAACGGAACAAACGATGCCGTATTCGGTAGCGTCGTGGCCGGAAGACCGGCGGAAATCCCGGGCATTGAGTCCATGATCGGGCTGTTCATCAATACGGTGCCGGTCCGGGTCACGAGTGAAGCGGACACCGTGTTCGCCGACCTGATGGCGAAGCTTCAAGAGCGGGCACTGGAGTCCGGGCGTTATGATTACTATCCGCTGTATGAAATTCAGGCCCGCAGCGTGCAAAAGCAGAACCTGATCAACCATATCATCGCTTTTGAGAACTATCCGGTGGACGAGCAGATGGAGCAGGCGGGGGACCAGCAACACGGCGATCTGACGATTGCTGATGTTCAGATGGATGAGCAGACAAACTATAACTTCAACGTCACCGTGGTGCCGGGAGACGAGATTGAAATTCGGTTCGACTTTAACGCAGAAGTGTTTGATAAAGATAGCATTGAGCGGCTCAAGGGGCATCTCGTTCATTTGCTGGAGCAGGTGACGGATAACCCGGAGATTACCGTGGGCGAGCTGGCACTTGTGACGGAGGCGGAAAAAGCTGACCTTCTCGGACGTTTTAACGACACCACAACGGAATTTCCGCGCGGGAAAACGCTCATTCAATTGTTCGAAGAGCAGGCGGAGCGCATCCCGGATGCAGCTGCCATCTCCTTGAATGGGCAAGAGCTGACCTACCGCGAGCTGAACGAACGCGTTAACCGCCTTGCTCGTACCTTGCGTAGCCATGGGATATCCAAAGGCCGCCTGGTCGCCATTATGGCTGAGCGTTCCATCGATATGGTGGTGGGTATGCTGGCGGCACACAAAGCCGGTTCGGCTTACGTACCGATTGACCCGGAATATCCCGAGGAGCGTATCCGTTTCTTGATCGAGGATTCGGGTGCGCAAGTCATGCTGACGCAAAGCCGATTGCGCGAGCGCCTGGCGGGTTCGGACTCCGTGATTTTACTGGATGACGAGTCCTTCTATCCCGAGGACCACACAAATCTAAATTCGGGCAACGAAGCGACAGATCTGGCTTGCATCATCTATACGTCAGGCACGACGGGCAAGCCAAAAGGCAACCTTGTTTCGCATCGCAATATCGTGCGGATCGTGCGAAATACGAATTATATCGACATCACTGAGCGGGATCATGTCCTCCAGCTTTCGAGTTATTCGTTCGACGGAGCGATTTTTGATATTTTCGGTGCTTTGACCAACGGGGCACGGCTGGTGCTGATTCCCCACGAGACTTTGCTGGAAATCGGCCAGCTGGCGGATCTCATCCAGCGCGAGCGAATCTCGGTCATGCTGATTACGACGGCTTTCTTCAACGTCCTTGTGGATGTGAACGTCGACTGTCTGCGGGATGTCCGGGTGATTTTGTTCGGAGGAGAGCGCGTGTCGGTCGGCCATGTGCGTAAAGCGCTCGCCCATATCGGACCGGGCAGGCTCAACCACCTGTACGGCCCATCAGAAAGCACGGTTTATACCACGTATCTTCCAGTCGACTTTGTCGATGAGTCCGCGGTTACCGTACCCATCGGACGGCCGATCAGCAATACGACGGTGTATATCGTCGACAGCCAGAATAAACTTCTGCCGATCGGCGTGGCCGGGGAGCTTTGCGTCGGCGGAGAAGGCTTGGTACAGGGCTACAATAACCGGCCGGAGCTAACGGCGGAGAAGTTTGTGGACCATCCGTTTGTGCCGGGAGAGCGCATGTACCGGACAGGGGATTTGGCAAAATGGCTACCGGACGGCACGATTGAATACGTGGGGCGGACGGATGATCAAGTGAAAGTCCGCGGCTTCCGTATTGAGCTGGGCGAGATCGAAGCTCAGCTTCAGAAAGTGGAGGGAATTCGGAAAACGACGATATTTGCGCGGGAAAACGCCTCCGGCGAGAAGCAGCTTTGCGCCTATTATGAAGCGGACCGTGAGCTTCCGGCGGCCGAGCTGAAGAGCGTTCTTTCCCAGGAACTTCCTGCCTATATGATCCCGGCGTACCTGATCCAGTTGGAACGGCTTCCGCTGACGACGAACGGCAAGGTCGACCGCCGCTCCCTCCCGGCACCTGAGGAGAGCTTGCAGCCGGGCGAAGGACATACTCCGCCTCGGACTCCGTTGGAAGCCAGCTTGGCTGAAATATGGAAAAGCGTGCTCGGATTGGAACACATCGGGGTTCATGACAACTTCTTTGACTTGGGCGGCCATTCCCTGCGGGCAACGACACTGGTGAGCAAGGTGCATCAGGAGTTGAACGTCGAGTTGCCTCTGCGCGACGTATTCCGCTACTCAACGATCGAAGAGATGGCTCTCGCCCTCTCCCGGATTGAAGAGCAGTTGTTCTCGTCGATTCCGCTGGCAGATGAAAGAGCGTATTATCCACTTTCCTCAGCTCAGAAGCGGCTGTTTATCCTGAATCAGCTGGAAGGAGCCGATCAGAGCTATAACATGCCGGGTGTGCTGCTGCTCGAAGGATCGATTGACCACAGCCTGCTGGAGAAAGCTTTCCGCGGACTGATCGAACGTCATGAAACGTTGCGAACCGGATTTGAGATCGTGCAAGGCGAAGCGGTACAGCGTATTTACGAGAGCGTTGATTTTGCCGTTGTGTGTCGACATGCAAACGAGGAAGAAGCATCTGCAGTCGTGCAGGCTTTTATCCGACCTTTCGACTTGGCGAAGCCACCGTTGCTGCGTGCCGAGCTCGTAGAGCTGGCAGCCGATCGTTATTTACTGATGTTTGACATGCACCATATCATCTCCGACGGGGTTTCGATGGACGTGTTCGTTGAGGAACTCGTTCGTTTGTACGGCGGCGAGTCATTAGAACCTTTGCACATTCAGTACAAGGACTATGCGGTATGGCAGCAATCGGACGAGCAAAAAGTACAATTGAAACGCGAGGAAGCTTACTGGCTGGACCGTTACCGGGGCGAGCTGCCGGTTCTTGAAATGCCAACGGACTATCCGCGTCCTGCTGTACAGAGCTATGAGGGACATACGCTGACGTCTTTTGTGGACGAGGCAACGAACGAAGGCTTGAAGCGGCTAGCCGCTCAAAGAGGAACGACGCTATATATGGTGTTGCTTGCCGCATATACCGTGCTTTTGCATAAATACACAGGTCAGGATGATTTGATCGTTGGCACGTCGATTGCGGGCAGAACGCACGGCGATATGCAGCCCTTGATCGGAATGTTTGTTAACACGCTGGCGATCCGCAATTATCCGGCTTCGGAGAAGACCTTCCTGTCGTATTTGGAAGAAGTGAAAGAAACGACCTTAGGCGCTTACGAGCATCAGAATTATCCGTTCGAAAAACTTGTCGATAAAGTGCAGGTTAGCCGGGATTTGAGCCGCAACCCGCTGTTTGACACGATGTTCTCCCTGCAAAACCTGGAGGAGTCAGCGTTTGAGCTGGAAGGGCTGAAATTGTCCCCGTACCCTAGCGAGTACGGTACGGCCAAGTTTGACCTGAGTGTGGATGTAACAGAAGAAAATGGCGGTCTGGAGTGCAGCTTTGAATTTGCAACGGCTCTTTATAAAGAAAGCACGATCCGGCGGCTGTCGATTCATTTTGGACATTTGCTTGCGGCGATCGTAAGCCGTCCGAATGCAAAGATCGCTGAGCTGAACTTGTTGACGGCAGATGAAAAAGAGCAAATTCTCGGCGCGTTCCACCCGGCGCAGTCGGAAGTGGCTCCTGTGGCCGCGTTCCACCGGCTGTTCGAGGAACAGGCGGAGAGCACACCGAAAGCGGAAGCCGTCGTGTATGAAAATAACCGCCTAACGTATGTGGAGCTGAACGAACGAGCGAACCGCTTGGCGGCTACACTGCGCACAAGTGGCATCGGCCGGGAGTCAATCGTCGGCATTCTCGCCGAGCGTTCGGTAGACCTACTGGTGGCCGTGATGGCGGTCTGGAAAGCGGGCGGGGCGTATATACCGCTTGACCCGGATTATCCGGCGGACCGCGTGCGGTTCATGCTGGAAGACAGCGGAGCGAAGGTACTGCTGACACAAACGCCGTTGCGAGAGCGTGCCGAAGCCTGGCTCGGCGAAGAGGAATTTTCACTGGCGACGGTGCTGTACCTCGACGATGAAGCGTCGTACAGCGAAGATCGGGCAAATGCCCCGATGGGCTCTGGTAGGGTTTCCGGTATAGTCTCCGGCAAACTAACGGGGACTGTGAACGACCGCAATGAGAGTCATCCAAATGATGCTGTCGGTATGGACAGCTTCCATGAAGCCCGTCCGGAGGATCTGGCGTACGTCATCTATACATCGGGAACGACGGGCAAGCCAAAAGGCGTGATGATTGAGCACCGCAGCCTGGTGAACACGGCAGCGGGTTACCGACGGGAATACCGGTTGGATCAGTTCCCAGTAAGGCTGTTGCAACTCGCAAGCTTTTCGTTCGACGTGTTTGTGGGCGATATCGCACGGACGTTGTACAACGGAGGCAGCATGGTCATTGTACCGAAGGACGACCGGATCGATCCGTCTCGTCTGCACTACTGGATAGAGCGGGAGCAAGTGACGATCTTTGAATCAACACCAGCACTGATCGTACCGTTTATGGAATACGTGCACGAGCAAGGGCTTGAGTTAAGCGGGATGAAGCTGTTGATCACAAGCTCGGACAGTTGCAGTGTGGCGGATTACCGGACCTTGCAGGAGCGGTTTGGCTCATCGTTCCGCATTATTAACGCCTACGGCGTGACGGAAGCGGCGATCGACTCCAGTTTCTATGACGAGGAGTTGGCGAAGCTGCCGCAGACAGGTCATGTGCCAATCGGCAAAGCGTGGCTGAATGCGAATTTCTACATCGTGGATGCGTATCTGAACCCGGTGCCGGTCGGTGTGTTGGGCGAGCTGGTTATCGGCGGAGTCGGGGTAGCGCGCGGGTATTTGAACCGTCCGGAGCTGATTGAAGAGAAGTTTGTAGACAGCCCTTTTGTCGCGGGCGAGCTGCTGTATCGCACAGGCGACTTGGCGCGGTGGATGGAGGACGGCAACGTGGACTTCATCGGCCGAATCGACAACCAGGCGAAAATCCGGGGGTACCGGATCGAGACGGGTGAGATCGAGTCGCAGTTGCTGCGGGTGGAAGGTGTGCGCGAAGCGGTGGTGCTGGTTCAAAGTGACGCGAACGGGCAGAAAGCGCTATGCGCGTATTACACGCCGGATACCGGAGCGGAGTTGGCAGTAAACGATCTGCGCAGTGCGCTTGCGCAGGAACTGCCGGGTTACATGATCCCGTCGTACTTCGTGGAGCTGGAGCGTCTGCCTCTGACACCGAACGGGAAAATAGACCGGAAGGCGCTGCCGGCGCCGGAAGGAGAAGCGGGGAGTGGAACGGAGTATGTCGCACCGCGGAATGAGCTGGAAATGAAGCTGGCGGTGATTTGGCAGGAAGTGCTGGGGCTTACGAAGGAGATTGGTGTTCACGACAACTTCTTCGACATCGGCGGCCACTCCCTGCGCGCGACAACGTTGGTCAGCAAGATTCATAAAGACTTGAACGTGGATCTGCCACTGCGCGACGTGTTCCGCCATTCCACGATCGAGAGCATGGCTGCCGTCATATACCGGCTGGATGAGCAGACATTCGTTGCCATTCCGGTGGCGGATGACCGAGAGGTGTACCCTCAATCTTTTGCTCAAAAACGTCTCTTTATCCTGAATCAGCTGGAAGGTGCTGAGCTTAGCTACAACATGCCGGAAGCGATGCTGCTGGAAGGTGCTTTGGACCGGACAAGGTTCGAAGAAACGTTCCGTAAGCTCGTGACGCGGCATGAAATGCTGCGCACCGGGTTCGAAATGGTGGACGGCGAAGCATCACAGCGGATTTACCAGGATGTGAATTTTGCGGTGGAGTTCTATCAAGCGGATGAGCAAGAGGTCGAAGCGGTGGTTCACGGTTTCGTCCGTCCGTTTGACTTGGCTAAGCCACCGCTGTTGAGGGTAGGCCTTGTTGAGCTGGCTCCGGGACGCCATATTCTGATGTACGACATGCATCATGTTATTTCTGACGGCGTTTCGATGGAAATCTTTGTTGAAGAATTCGTGCGCTTGTATGGTGGAGAGCAATTGGAGCCGCTGCGCATTCAGTACAAAGACTACACCGTTTGGCAGCATTCGCAGGAGCAGCAGGAAAGGCTTCAGCATCAGGGGACGTATTGGTTGGATATGTTCCAAGGCGAGCTTCCGGTGCTGGAAATGCCGACTGACTATCCACGTCCGGCTGTACAGAGCTATGAGGGTCAAACGCTGGAGTTTTTCTTCGACGCTTCAAAAACCGACGGTTTGAAACAGCTGGCTTCTGAAACGGGCACGACACTGTTTATGGTGCTGCTTGCGGCGTATAACGTGCTTTTGCACAAATATTCAGGTCAGGAAGACGTGATTGTTGGTACACCGATTGCCGGAAGGAATCATGGAGATGTGCAGCCGTTGATCGGGATTTTCCTAAACACGCTGGCGATTCGCAGTTATCCGTCTTCGGAGAAAACATTCTTGTCATATCTGAATGAAGTCAAAGAAACAACTCTGCACGCCTTTGAGCATCAAAACTATCCGTTTGAACAATTGGTGGACAAGGTGCAAGTCACCCGTGATTTAAGCCGTAATCCACTCTTCGACACGATGTTTACGATGCAAAATACGGAGAATGAGCAATTTGAGCTGGAAGGGCTTCGCCTGATTCCTTATCCGAGCGTACTGGATACTGCGAAGTTTGATATCAGCTTGGATGTGGGCGAGGAAAACGGCGGATTGGATTACAGCTTCGAATATGCGACGGCTCTTTATAAAAGGGAGACGATTGAACGACTGGCAAAACATTACGAGCAGTTGCTCGTGACAATTGTGAACCATCCGGATGCGAAGATTGCCGAGCTGAATTTGCTGACGGAAGCGGAAAAAGAAGAAATGGTCTGCGCGTTTAACCCGGCGCAGCCGGAAGAGGCTCCTGTGGCGGCGTTCCACCGACTGTTCGAGGAACAGGCGGAACGCACACCGAAAGCGGAAGCCGTCGTGTATGAAAATAACCGACTAACGTATGTGGAGCTGAACGAACGAGCGAACCGCTTGGCGGCTACACTGCGCACAAGTGGCATCGGCCGGGAGTCAATCGTCGGCATTCTCGCCGAGCGTTCGGTCGATTTGCTGGTGGCCGTGCTGGCCGTCTGGAAAGCGGGCGGGGCGTATATACCGCTTGACCCGGATTATCCGGCGGACCGCGTACGGTTCATGCTGGAAGACAGCGGAGCGAAGGTGCTGTTGACACAAACGCCGCTGCGAGAGCGTGCTGAAGCCTGGCTCGGCGAAGAGGAACTGTCACTGGCGAAGGTGCTGTACCTCGACGACGAAACGTCATACAGCGAAGACCGGGAGAATGCACCGCTTGGCTCCAGCATGGTTTCCGGTAAAGTCTCCAGCAAGCTGACGGGTGCTGTGAACGGTGGTGGCGAGAGTCATCCAAATGATGTTGATGTTGTTGGTATGGACAGCTTCCATGAAGCTCGTCCAGAGGATTTGGCCTATGTAATCTACACGTCAGGTACGACGGGTAAGCCAAAGGGTGTAATGATCGAGCACCGCAGCCTGGTGAACACGGCGGCGGGGTACCGGCGCGAATACCGGTTGGATCAGTTCCCGGTGCGTCTGCTGCAGCTCGCCAGCTTCTCGTTTGACGTGTTCGTGGGCGACATTGCGCGTACGCTGTACAATGGCGGCACGATGGTGATTGTACCGAAAGACGATCGGATTGATCCGTCTCGTCTGCACCACTGGATAGAGCGGGAACAAGTGACGATCTTCGAATCAACACCGGCGCTGATTGTGCCGTTCTTGGAGTACGTGCATGAGCAGGGGCTGGAGTTGAGTGGGATGGAGCTGTTGATCACAAGCTCGGACAGCTGCAGCGTGGCAGATTACCGGACCTTGCAGGAACGGTTCGGCTCGTTATTCCGCATCATCAACGCTTACGGCGTAACGGAAGCGGCAATTGACTCCAGTTTCTACGACGAGGAGTTGACGAAGCTGCCGCAGACAGGCCATGTGCCGATTGGCAAAGCGTGGCTGAATGCGAAGTTTTACATCGTGGATGCGCATCTGAATCCGGTGCCTGTCGGGGTACTGGGCGAGTTGGTTATCGGCGGAGTTGGGGTAGCACGTGGGTACTTGAATCGTCCGGAGCTGACGGAAGAGAAGTTCGTAGACAGTCCATTCGCTGCGGGTGAGCGACTGTATCGTACGGGAGATCTGGCGCGGTGGATGGAGGACGGCAACGTGGACTTCATCGGAAGGATCGACAACCAGGCGAAAATCCGGGGCTACCGGATTGAGACGGGCGAGATTGAGTCGCAGCTGCTGCGGGTGAAAGGCGTGCGTGAAGCGGTGGTGCTGGTTCGAAGTGACGCGAACGGTCAAAAGGCGCTATGTGCGTATTACACACCGGATACCGGAATCGAGCTGGCAGTGAACGATCTGCGCAACGCACTGGCACAGGAGTTGCCGGGATACATGATCCCGTCGTACTTCGTGGAGTTGGAGCGTCTGCCTCTGACGCCGAACGGGAAGATGGACCGGAAGGCGCTGCCAGCGCCGGAAGGGGAAGCGGGAAGTGGAACGGAGTACGTCGCACCGCGCAATGAGCTGGAAACGAAGCTGGCGGTGATTTGGCAGGAGGTGCTTGGGCTTGCGAAGGAGATTGGCGTTTACGACAACTTCTTCGACATCGGCGGCCACTCCCTGCGAGCGACGACACTGGCAGGCAAGGTATTTAAGGAACTAAACGTCAACCTCCCGCTGCGCGACGTATTCCGTCACTCCACGATTGCGGCGATGGCCGATGCGATTGCCCGGATGGAACGGCGGGAGCATGAGACCATCCCTCAAGCGGAAGAGAGAGAGTACTACCCTCTGTCCTCCGCGCAGAAACGGCTGTTCATTCAGCACACGCTGGATGGAGCGGATCAGCTTTACAACATGCCGGAACTGGTGCAGGTGGAAGGCAAGTTTGATTTAGAGCGGTTGGAAGCCGCCTTGCGGAAATTGATAACACGGCATGAATCATTGCGCACCGGTTTTGAAATGGTGAAGGGCGAAGCGGTTCAGCGGATTTACCCGCAGGTCGATTTTGCTATTGAGCATCATCAAGCGGATACAGAGGATGCAGCTCAAATCGAGGAGATCGTCCGCAACTTCGTTCGTCCGTTTGATCTCGGCAAGCCGCCGCTGCTGCGCGCCGGAGTCGTCGAACTGGAGCCGAACCGGTATATTCTCCTTTTCGATATGCACCATATTGTGTCGGACGGCGTATCGATGGCGATTGTGATGGATGAGTTCTCGAGTTTATACGCCGGGGAAGAACTGCCGCCACTACGCATTCAATATAAGGATTATGCCGTTTGGCAGCAGTCGGAGGCCCACCGAGAGCGGATAGGACGGCAGGAAGCGTACTGGCTACGAACCTTCGAAGGTGAGTTGCCGACGGGGGATCTGCCGATGGACTACGAACGTTCTACAGTTCGCAACTACGAAGGCGCGCATCTGGAGTTCGATGTCGAAACTTCTCTCTCTGCGCGGCTGCGTGAATTGGCGGCCGAGCGTGAAAGCACGCTGTTCATGGTGCTGCTTGCGGCTTATACCGTGCTGCTATCCAAGTACAGTGGTCAGGAGGACTTAATCGTGGGCACTCCGGTGGCGGGAAGAACAAACGCCGATTTAGAGCCGGTCATCGGCATGTTTGTTAATACGCTGGCGCTCCGCAATCGTCCGTCGGGCGACAAAACGTTCTTGTCCTACCTGGAAGAAGTAAAGGAAACGGCTTTAGGAGCTTTTGAAAACCAGGATTATCCATTTGAGGAACTCGTGGAGCGTTTGAATGTGAAGCGGGAGCCTGGTCGCTTCCCGTTGTTCGATGCCGTTTTCGACTTGCAAAATATCGAAGAACGCGACGCCGAACTGGAAGGGGTCAGCCTGAAGAATTACGAGCTTGACCATTTGGAAGAAGCGAAGTTTGATCTGACGTTGTTTATGTATGAAAACGAAGGGGCGCTGAGCGGGGGCTTTTTCTACGCCACCAAGCTGTTCAAAGAAACGATGATCCGCACCTTAACCGAGGATTACCTGCGGGTACTTTCTCAAATTGCGGAAAATCCACAACTTGAGCTAAGTCGGATTGAATGTCATAAACCGGCGGCAGGCGCAAAGAGTGCCGTCGATACGATCGAATTCGCGTTCTAATATTACAAGCGCGCTCCGCCGTCAAGCGAAAGTGGTGCGCATCCCATGGAAGACGGCGAACAACTTGCACGTCCGTAAATCAAGCCCGTAAACGCGCAGGCCGAAAGCAAGTTATTTCGGACCTGCGCCGGGGCATGCGGTCACTTCATTTTTAGGGGAGGTACGAATGAAATCTTTATTTGAAAAGGAAGAACGGTACTGGAGCAGCAAGTTTGACGACGATGACAGCCTGAGCTTCCTTCCCTACAGTCAATCCTCCAAATTATCTGCGGGTGGCGAAGTTGCGGCAGAGCCGGACTTGCTTTACCGTACCCTGCCGAGTGAGCTCTCGGAGAGAATTATTCGCCTCGCCAATGGTTCGGATCTGGCTTTGTACATGATTGTTTTGGCAGGAGTAAAAAGCCTGCTGTTCAAATATACCGGGCAGGATCAAGTACTGGTCGGCATGCCTTCTTATAGCGGGGACCCGGACGTGACTCAGCCGCCACATGACATCCTGTTGATCAAAACGTCCGTACGCAGCCAGACTACGCTGAAAACGCTGCTCGGGGGCATCAAAGCCTCCATCGGCGAGGCGCTGGAGCATCAGCATCTGCCTTTTCGGAAAATGGTGGAGCCGCTCCATCTGGACTATACAGGGGAAGGCGTTCCAGTCGTTAACACCGTTGCATCCTTCGCACCGATTCATCCTGAACCGCTGGGTAACCGGGTGGCGGCAGATACGGTTTTTCGATTCGACCGCCAAAACGACTCTATCGAGCTGGATATAAGCTTTGACCGGAATCGATACGAACGGGCATTTGTGGAACAGGCGGCCGACCATCTTGTTCGGCTTCTGTCTGTGCTTGTATTTCAGCCGGATCTGGAGCTTGGACAAGCCGATGTGCTTTCCTTGGACGAGAGGGATACATTGCTGAATCGATTTAATGACACCGAAACCGGGTTCGAGCGGGGGAAAACGATTCACGGTTTGTTTGAAGAACAGGCGGAGCTATACCCGGACAACGTGGCCATTGTCATGAACGAACGGCAGCTGACCTACCGCGAGCTGAACGAGCGATCCAACCGGCTTGCGCGCAAGCTGAGGGAGACGGGACTTGAAGCGGACCAACTGGTAGGGATTCTGGCCGAACGTTCGCTCGATATGGTTGTCGGCATTCTGGCGATTCTCAAAGCGGGCGGAGCCTACGTGCCTGTCGATCCCGACTACCCGGAGGAGCGCATCCGCTTCATGATCGAGGATTCGGGTGCACCGTTATTGCTGATTCAAAAGCATTTGCATGAGAAGACCGACTTCGCAGGAATGCGCCTTGAAATAGATGATTTCGTTTGGAGCGACAGCGGGGCGGACTCGGAAGGTGCGCTGGACGCTTCGAATCTGGAGCCAATTTCCGGGTCGGAGAACCTGGCATATGTCATCTACACGTCGGGAACGACCGGCAAACCCAAAGGCACGTTGATCGAGCATAAAAACGTTGTACGCCTTTTGTTCAACGACAAGAACCTGTTCGACTTCGGGCGGTTCGACACGTGGACGCTGTTCCACTCGTTCTGCTTCGATTTCTCCGTCTGGGAAATGTACGGAGCGCTGTTGTATGGAGGCAAGCTGGTTATCGTACCGCCGCTCACGGCGAAAAATCCGACCGAATTTCTGGCGCTGCTGGGCCGCGAACAGGTCACGATTTTGAACCAGACGCCAACGTACTTCTATCAGCTGCTGCGTAAGGTCTTGGCGGATCATCCATACGATCTGCGGATTCGCAACGTCATTTTCGGCGGCGAAGCGCTCAGTCCGCTGTTGCTCAAGGGCTTCAAGACGAAGTACCCGGAGACAAAGCTGATCAATATGTACGGCATTACCGAAACGACGGTTCACGTGACGTATAAGGAAATTACGTGGGTCGAAATGGAGGCAGCGAAGAGCAATATCGGCAAGCCGATTCCAACGTTGAGGGTGTACGTCCTGGATGAAAGCCGAAGCCCAGTGCCGATCGGCGTAGCGGGCGAAATGTACGTGGCCGGGGAAGGCCTTGCGAGAGGATACCTGAACCGTCCGGATCTGACGGCGGAGAAGTTCGTCGATTCCCCGTTTGCAGAGGGGGAGAAGCTGTACCGTTCGGGAGACTTGGCGGCCTGGCTGCCGGACGGCAACATCGAATACCTGGGCCGGATTGACCACCAGGTGAAAATCCGCGGTTACCGGATCGAGTTGGACGAAATCGAGACGCAGCTTCTGAACGCCCAGGGCGTGGAAGAAGCGGTGGTACTCGCCCGGGACGACGCGAACGGCCATAAGCAACTTGTTGCTTATTACGTCGCGGAAACAAAGCTGGCGGCGAATGAACTCAAGGAGCAGCTCGCCCAGCAGCTTCCGGGGTATATGATTCCTGCGCATCTTGTGCAGCTTTCGCAGATGCCACTGACCGCGAACGGAAAAATTGACCGCAAAGCGCTGCCGCTACCGGAGGAGGCCTCGGCTGGAGGAGCGGAATATGTTGCGCCGAGAACACTGCTCGAGATGAAGATCGCCCGTGTCTGGCAGGATACGCTTGGCATTCCACAGGTCGGCGTAAAGGATAACTTTTTTGAGCTGGGAGGCAATTCCTTAAGTCTGATGAGGCTCGTTCAAGCCGTTTACGATGAAACGGGCATCGAAATACCGCTGAATCGCCAATTCCATCATGTAACCGTTGAAGCCATGGCTTTTGGAGAGGAGGATCTGGGTCTGGATAAAGGGGGAGACTCCTTCATTAAGCTGAATAAAACAGGGGATCTGAACGTGTTCTGCTTCCCTCCAGGCAGCGGCTTCGGCATCGGTTACCGAGAGTTTGCAAGCAGGTTAGACGGCCGGTTCGTGCTTTACGGCATTGATTTTATCGACGATGCCACCGATTACGAGACCATGCTAAACCGTTATGTGGATGAGATTGTTCGCATCCAGCCTGAAGGACCTTACGTGCTGCTCGGTTACTGCTTCGGAGGCAACCTGACGTTCGAGGTAGTCAAAACGATGGAAAGAAGAGGGTATTCCGTAACGGACGTGCTCATGGTGGACTCGTGGATTAAGGACACACTCACGCCTTATGAAACGTCTGAGAAAGAGCTTGAAGAAATGCTTGCGGATTTCGACGAAGAAGAGAAGGAATTAATGAGCAATCCGCTCGTGCGGGAGCGTGTTCATCGGAAGATCAAAGCCACCTTGACGTACGAAGCGCAGCTTATTAATTCAGGCACGATAACTGCCCGGATTTACGAACTGATTGCGAAGGACAGTGAAGCGTTCCGCCTGGAGCACCAGTTGCCGTCCTGGCAGAGGGCAACGACGCAAGCTTACGCCGATTACCGGCTGGAGGGCGCACACGAGGAGTTACTGGAACTCGCGCGCGTGGACGAAACGGCCGTTGTCATCCGTGACATCTTAGTGCAAATCAAGCGGCAGATCGAAGCAGAGGCCGGGGTCCTGCATGGGAGCTGACCGGCAGACGTCTGTTCAAGAACAACGCACAGCGGCGCCTTCCAAGCGCCGAACCGCTTATGCCACCTGGAAAGCGTTCCGCTGGCTGATGTCCTATGTAAGCCGTCACAAAGGCTGGATGATCGTCGGTATCCTGTCCGCAATTGCCGCTGCTGTTATTGAGATATGGACGGGACGTTTGGTCGAGCAGCTGACCACACAGGCCGAGAGTGGGGCGGGGGCAAACGTTCTGCAAATCGTGTACACGGTCTTTGTGGTCATCTTGATCGGTGTGCCGGCGAAGTTTTTCATGAGCTTCGGTGTGGAGCGAAGCAGTGCCTCTGCGGTGCAGGATATCCGCAACCATGTCATGCGTCATATCGGCAAACTCCCGGTCCCCTATTTGGAAAAGCAGCACTCCGGCGACGTGTTGTCGCGGATCAACAACGATCTGCAGCTCATCCAGCAATTTATGATTCGGGACCTCGCCCAGTGGTTTTATCATCCGCTATTATTTATCGGCTGTTTCGCTTATTTGATGTATCTCCAATGGGAGCTGATGCTGTACAGCCTGCTGTTATTTCCCGTAGCACTGCTGGTTTCCCAATGGATCGGCAAGCAGTTGGAACAGTTGACGGAGGAAGCCCAGGCGAACATGGGCCGAATGAACATCAACCTCCAGGATACGCTTGGAGGGATACCTATTGTGAAAAGCTATCTGCTATCTGGTATGTTATCTCGCTCCTACCAAGTGTTACTGCAATTGACGGCTCAAAAAAAGCTGGCCGTTAAAAAGCGGGAAGCCTGGGTCAACCCGCTGCTTTCTACGCTGATGATCAGCCCGATCATTTTCGCCGTCAGTTACGGTAGCTATTTGATCTACAACGGGCAGCTAGGCGCGGGAGAACTGATTGCTTTCCTGTACTTGCTTAATCTGTGTCTGGAGCCGCTGGAGCATATTCCCGAACTCATCACGCGCACGTTCGAAATGACCGGTGCCCTGAGAAGGGTCTCCGAAATCGTCGAGCAACCGACTGAAACAGAAAATGGCCGTTTGCTTCCAAAAGCGAGCGCCGCCCCCATCCAGTTTCAGAACGTAACCTTCGGGTATGAAGAGAGTTCTCCGATTCTGCGGAATGTGAGCTTCTCGGTGCCGGAAGGCAAGACGATTGCACTTGTCGGAGCGAGCGGCGGAGGGAAGAGTACGGTGTTTAAGCTGGTATGCGGCTTTTATCCACTTCCGGAGGATCAGGGCGAGATCCGCGTGTTCGGAAGCCTGATCCACGGCGCTGATCCGGAGCAGCTTCGGTCTCATTTTTCCGTGGTAACCCAAGATTCATATTTATTTAGCGGTACGATCGCCGAAAATATCGGCTATGGGCGGGAAGAAGCGTCGATGGACGAGATTATCGAAGCCGCCAAAGCCGCTCAGGCTCATTCTTTCATTATGCAGCTTGAGGGCGGCTACCAGACGTATGTCGGAGAGCGCGGCGGCTTTTTGTCCGGTGGGCAACGCCAGCGCATAGCAATGGCCAGGGCTTTTCTGAAGGATGCTCCCGTTCTGCTGCTGGACGAGCCCACATCGGCTCTTGATCCGGAGTCGGAAAGCGCGGTTCAGGAAGCGCTGGGCGTATTGATGAAGCAGAGAACGACCATGGTTATTGCCCACCGGCTTTCTACGGTACAAAACGCCGATGAAATTTGGGTTATGGAACAAGGAAATATTGTCGAAAAGGGCACTCATGAACAATTGCTCGAGAGGAAGGGACTGTACGCCCAGTCGTACTACCAGGAATTTACCGAGTCTGCCGAACGCAGGGAGGTGTCGTACACATGAAAAAGGGCGGAAGGCTCTCGCAAGTGAAAGAACTCGGTTACTTGCTGACGTTTATGAACCGCAAGCGCAAAACCCAGTACGCGATTGGCCTTGCTGTAACGGCGCTCACCCAGACATTGTTTCTGATCGCCTTCAGCTTGGTCGTACATAACTTGGTTGATTTCGCCGTGTCCCGAGATACGTCCCTGATGGTGGAAGCCTTTATTATTTTGGGCGCGGCCCTGTTCTTGGAAAATATCATTTCTCCCTGGTTCATTTACTTATATCAACGCAGTGTCGAGCTGACTGTGCTGAATATCCGCAAACGTCTTTATGACAAGCTGTGCCGGGTGCGGCCGAGATTCCTGGAGCAGACGCACCATGGGGACTTGCTGTCGCGGGTGAACAACGACGTAACGACCGTTGAGTTTACATTCTCGCAGGTTTACTTCGTTTTGCTGCTTCAAGTTGTCTTCTGCATCGGCTCCATTGTTTCCATGGTGGTGATCGATTGGCGGTTTGCCGGCGTATCCTTCGTCATTCTGCTGCTGTCCTCTCTGGTCAGCCTGAAATTTGCACGGGATATTCGTGTCTTGTCCGAACAAGGCTTGCAAACGCTAGGTAAAATGACCGAAAAATTCAAAGATTTTATGGGCGGCATTCAAATTGTGAAGCTGTTCCGTATCCGCACGATTTACGGCCAGTACGAGGCGTTGAACGAACAAATGACGCAAACGCTTCGGCAAACGGCGAAAAAGAACGGTATGCAGGCTGCGGTGAACCATTTTATCAGCTACGTCACGTTTTGCGGGATCATCGTCATCGGCAGTCTTCTTTATGCCTACGGATTGATGGGAATGGGAAGCGTCGCCGCTCTGGCAGTTTTGCAAGTGAACCTGACGCACGCCTTGTTGAACTTGGGGATGGTTCTGTCAATGACCCAAAATTCGCTCGCGGGCGCTCACCGGATTCAAGAGGTACTAAGCGAGGAAGAGGAACCGGAGCGTCTGGGATCTTCTCGTAGCGAGCTTGTATCGGAGGCTGCTGTGGAGTTTCGCGATGTGGAATTTTCCTATCAGGCAGATAAAAAGGTACTTGTCGACATGTCCATGCAGGTGTTTCCTGGTCAGGTCGCTGCGATCGTGGGAGCCAGTGGCAGCGGCAAAAGTACGCTGATCAAGCTGCTGCTCGGCTTTTATCCTGTGGACAGCGGAGATATCCTGCTCCAGGGCAAACCGTTCGGCCATTACACGCTGGACGAAATTCGCAGGCAGATTGCATACGTTCCGCAGGAGCCGTTTTTGTTTACCGGCACGATTGAGGAAAACATCCGCTACGGCAACCCGGATGCAACGGATGAAGAAGTGGTTGAAGCGGCCAAAGCTGCGTACGCTCACCATTTCATTCAGGAACTTCCTGAACAGTATAAAACGCCGGTGGGAGAGAGGGGAGCGTCGTTGTCAGGCGGACAAAGGCAGCGAATTGCAATCGCCCGGGCGATTCTCAAAAACGCCCCGATTCTGCTGCTGGACGAAGCGACTTCTGCATTGGATAACGAATCCCAGCATTGGGTACAGCAAGCTCTGAACGTATTGATGAAGGGGCGGACCACCATTCTGATTGCCCATCGTCTCAGCACGGTGGAACATGCGGATTTGATTACGGTCATGAACCAAGGAACGGTCGTCGAACGGGGTCGCCATCAGGACCTGCTGGCGCTCGGAGGTTATTACGCGCGGCTGTACGGATAGACCCGCTTTACGGCGGGCGGCTTCCTGCTGCTATCTATATAAATTGAACTATTCATTTACATAAAAACGGAGAGGACAGAAAAAACCTGAAAAAGCGGAGCTAAAAGCTTTCTGAAAGAAAGCTGCATCGGAAGCATAAACCTCGCCTTTATCACCGGATTTTCCCTTTGAAAAAGGGATGCGAAAAAATCTGGGGATAACAGCGATTGGAAGGTTATTCTGTCATCGGAGTGTTCCGTGTAAATCATCTTTAGTTCAATTTATAGGTACAAAGCCTATCTACAAACAATCTCTAATACGGGAGTGTGTCGATGTGAGAGAGAATACGAACAAGCAATATGGATTAACGCAAGCCCAGCGCCGGATATGGTTCATGGAAATTATGAATCCGGGCACATCCATCACGATGCTTTCCGCGACCTACCAGATTACGGGCGAGATCGACACAAAGCTGCTGGAGCAAGCGGCGGCAGAGATTGTCAAAACCTATGACGCTTTCCGAATTCGCATTAGCGGGGATTTGCAAAATCCAACGCAGTGGTTCGAAGAGCCGGAGAATGTCCAAGCCAGGATAAGCCACCTCGAAATAGGCACAACCGAACAATTCTATGCTTGGGTGAAAGAAGTAACCGAAAAACCGGCCAGTGTGTTCGACGAACACCTCTATCAATTTACGGTGATCCATTTTGCGAACGGCCAAGTATGGCTTAATTTGACTGTAAATCATATCATTGCCGATGGCTTGTCCGTCACTGCTTTGCTGCATGCGGTGATGGAAAAATACCTGGAACTGCGCAAAGGCATCTTCAGCAGTTACCAGGCCCCTTCCTATCTGGATTATATTTCAACTGAGCATGAATATGAGCAATCGCAGCGTTATCAAAAAGGCAAGGAATACTGGCTGACCAAGTACAACACTTTGCCTGAAACGAGTGGCATTAAATCGGTTCCACCATTCTCGATTGGCAGCGAATCAAATAAACGTTCCATCACGTTGGATGGTTCCCGGTATGACCGCATTCTGGCTTTTAGCGAACAATATCAGGTCAGTTTATATACATTATTTTTGTCCGCCATGTACGTCTTATTGTATAAGCTGACCGACAGCACCGATGTGCCGGTCGGCACGGTTTTTGCCAATCGAACCAGCAAGAAGGAAAAAGAAACGATCGGTATGTTCGTCAGCACCGTGGCTACGCGGATTGGTCTGAATCCAGATGGGTCCGTGCTTTCCTTGATCCAAACGGTTTCCAAGGAAAATATGGCGGATCTGCGGCATCAGAAATATCCTTATAACCAATTGATCCAGGATTTACGCGAACAACACGGCCGCAACGATCTTTCGGAGCTGTTCCGCACGTCTTTGGAATATCTGCCTTTGAAAATCGTGGAGTACGAAGAAATCAAGGTACGCCTGGAGGCTCACTTTGCCAGGCACGAGATGGATGATTTGCTGCTGCGCTTCGACCATATGCTGAATGAAGGCCATGTCATTCTCCATGCTTCCTATCGTACCGGCCTGTTCGAGACGGCCGAGATTGATCGCATTATGGAACAGTATGTAACCGTTTTGGACCAGTTTCTTGAGACTCCCGAACTGCGGGTACGCGAGATTTCTCTACTGAGCGATGAGGAGAGACACCGTATTCTGGGCGTGTTTAACCCGCCGGTGGCAGCACTGAGCGAGGGAGAAGCGTTTCATCGGTATGTTGAAAAGTTTGCCCGAGACATTCCGGATCACCCGGCAGTCGTTTACATGGACAAAAAGCTGACCTACAGCGAATTGAACGAACGCGCCGAGCGGCTGGCCTCGCTCCTTCGTGAACAGGGCGTAGGAAGGGAGACGATTACGGGGATCTGGGCGGATCGCTCGGTGGAACTGCTGGTCGGGGTGCTCGCCGTATGGAAAGCCGGCGGAGCTTATGTACCGCTGGACCCCGATTATCCAGCGGAGCGGATTGAGTACATGCTCAGCGATAGCGAAGCATCGGTGCTGCTTACGCAACGTCATCTGTTGGAGGGGGCCGGAGGTTGGTTGGCCGATGACCGTCTGAAGCTTCAAGCTGTCTATGCGATGGACGATGAACAGATGTATAACGGGGATACCTCAGCCGTGGAATTTGAATCTGCTGACAATGCCCCGCAAGACTTGGCTTATGTGATTTACACCTCGGGTACGACGGGACGCCCAAAAGGTGTCATGATCGAGCATGGTAGTCTCATGAATACGGCGGATGCGTACCGCCGCGAGTACCGGTTGGATCAGTTCCCGGTGCGGTTGCTGCAACTGGCAAGCTTTTCGTTTGACGTGTTCGTTGGAGACATCGCGCGGACGCTGTACAACGGAGGAACAATGGTAATTGTGCCAAAAGATGACCGGATTGATCCGCACCGCTTATACGGCTGGATTCGGGAGCAAAACATTACGGTATTTGAATCGACACCTGCGCTCATCCTGCCGTTCATGCAGCATATTTATGAAGAAGGTCTGGACGTCAGCTCCATGCAGTTGCTGATTACCAGCTCGGATGCTTGCAGTGTCACTGATTATCGATTGCTGCAGGAAAGATTCGGCGGACAATTCCGCATCATCAACAGCTATGGCGTTACCGAAGCGGCCATTGACAGCAGCTTTTACGATGAGCCGCTGGACAAGCTGCCATCGTTGGGTCATGTGCCGATTGGCAAAGCCTGGCTGAACGCCCGGTTTTACATTGTCGATGCCGGGTTAAAGCCGGTTCCTGTAGGGGTTCCGGGTGAGCTTGTCATCGGCGGCGCCGGGGTGGCGCGCGGGTATTGGAACCGTCCGGACCTAACCACCGAGAAGTTTGCAGACAGCCCGTTTGTGCCTGGCGAACGTCTGTATCGGACAGGAGATTTGGCCCGCTGGCTGGAAGACGGCAACGTTGACTTCATCGGCCGAATCGACTATCAGGTGAAAATTCGCGGGTTCCGGATCGAACTCGGCGAAATTGAATCGGCCCTGTTGCGTTTCCCGGGTGTCAAGCAGGCTGTGGTGACTGACCGTACGGATGAGCAGGAGCAAAAGTATTTGTGCGGTTACGTGGCGGCGGATGCTTCCGTGCAGCTGAGCGATCTGTTGTCCCAATTGAAACAAGAGCTGCCTGCGCATATGGTTCCGGCACGGCTGGTGTCTCTTGATAAGCTTCCGCTCACACCGAATGGAAAAGTTGACCGTAAAGCGCTACCTGAACCGACCGGAGAGGTAGAAGTGGGCCGTGAGTATGTGGCTCCTCGTACAACGCTGGAAACAAGACTTGCGCTTATTTGGCAGCAGGTGCTGGGTATTGCGCGAGTTGGAGTCCATGACGATTTCTTTGACCTTGGTGGTCATTCCTTGCGAGCCTCCGCGCTTGTTTCCAAGATTCGAAAAGAGTTGCAAGTCGAGGTTCCGTTGCGGGAGGTTTTCCGCTACACCACGATCGAACAACTTACTCAAAGAATTAGCGGTTTAAAGCAGCAGGAGACGTATGAGATTACAAAGGCGGCAGAGGCTGAGTACTATCCGGTTTCATCCGAGCAAAAGCGTCTGTACGTCCTGCGCCAGCTTGACGCAGCCGAGCGTAGCTACAATATGTCGGCGGCGCTTCTTCTCGAAGGCAAGCTGGACCGCACGCGCGTAGAGTACGCGTTCCGGGCGCTGATTCAGCGCCATGAGACGCTGCGTACCGGGATCGAGCAGGTTCAAGGCGAGCTTGTGCAGCGCATCTATGACGAGGTGGAGTTTGCTGTAGATTATTTCCAGGTGAGCGAGGGAGAAGTGGACCAAGTGGTGGAAGCATACTTTCACCCGTTTGATCTGACCAAGCCGCCACTTCTTCGCATCGGCCTGATCGAACTCGCCGAGGATCGCCACATTCTACTGTTCGATATGCATCACATCGTCTCGGATGGCATCTCGACAGCGTTGCTTTTCGACGAGTTCAGCCGCCTGTATCGGGGTGAGGAGCTGGCTCCGTTGCGTATTCAATACAAAGATTATGCCGTTTGGCAGCATTCCGAAGCCTACGGGTTGTTGATCCAGCCGCAGAAGGAGTACTGGCTGGAACAGCTGTCGGGCGAGCTGCCTGTATTGGAACTGCCGACGGACTTCCCGCGGCCTGCGGTGCAAAGTTTTGACGGCCGGACCGTGAAGTTTGATATTGGGAAAGAACGGACGGAAAAGCTGAAAGAACTGGCCGCAGGGACGGGAACAACCCTGTACATGGTGCTGTTGTCTGCTTACTCCATCCTTATGCATAAATATTCGGGTCAGGAAGATCTGATCGTGGGAACGCCGATTGGGGGAAGAACGCAGGAAGAAGTGCAGCCGATCGTAGGCATGTTTATCAACACGCTGGCCATTCGCAGCCGTCCGGAGCGTTCCAAGCCGTACCTTTCGTATCTGGAAGAAATCAAGGACATCACGCTCGGGGCTTTCGAACACCAAAATTATTTGTTCGAAGACTTGGTGGAAAGTCTTCACATTCCGCGCGCGACTGGTCGGAATCCGCTCTTTGATACGTTCTTCTCCCTGCAAAATACGGAGAACGAGCAAATTATTATTGAGGGGCTGGAGCAATCGTTTTATCCATTGGAAAACCGAACATCCAAGTTCGAGCTGCTCCTGGACATTTCGGAGCTGGACGATCAGCTCGAATGCCGGTTGGAGTACGCTACGGCTTTGTATAAACAGGAGACCGCGGAGCGGTTCGCCAGACATTATGACAAGCTACTCGAAACTATCGCAGCAGCGCCAGACAGGGATATTGCCTCGCTGGAAATGCTCACAGAGGAGGAAATCCGCGAGCTGGTGCGCGGTTTCAATGATTCGGAGGCGGACTACCCGCGGGAGCAGACGATTCACGGCTTGTTTGAAGAGCAGGCGAAGCTTTACCCGGACAACGTGGCCGCCGTCATGAACGAGCGGCAGCTGACCTACCGCGAACTGAACGAGCGATCCAACCGCCTTGCGCGTAAGCTGCGGGAGACAGGAGTTGAAGCGGATCAGTTGGTAGCGATTCTGGCCGAACGTTCGCTTGATATGGTCGTCGGCATTCTGGCGATTCTCAAAGCGGGCGGAGCCTACGTGCCTGTTGATCCCGACTACCCGGAGGAACGCATCCGCTTCATGATTGAGGATTCGGGCGCACCGTTATTGCTGATTCAAAAGCATTTGCATGAGAAGACCGACTTCGCAGGAACGCGCCTTGAATTGGGCGATTTCGTTTGGGGCGACAAAGGGGCGGACTCCGCTGGTGCGCTGGACGCTTCGAATCTGGAGCCAATTTCTGGCCCGGGTAACTTGGCTTATGTCATCTACACATCGGGAACGACCGGCAAACCCAAAGGCACGTTGATTGAGCATAAAAACGTCGTGCGCCTTTTGTTCAACGACAAGAACCTGTTCGACTTTGGGCCGTCCGACACGTGGACGTTGTTCCACTCGTTCTGCTTCGATTTCTCCGTCTGGGAAATGTACGGAGCGTTGCTGTACGGAGGCAAGCTGGTTATCGTACCACCGCTTACGGCGAAAAATCCTGCTGAGTTCCTGGCACTGCTGAGCCGCGAACGGGTCACGATTTTGAACCAGACGCCAACATATTTCTACCAACTGCTGCGTGAGGTTTTAGCGGACCATCCGTACGATCTGCAGATTCGCAACGTCATCTTCGGCGGCGAAGCGCTCAGCCCGCTGTTGCTCAAGGGTTTTAAGACAAAGTACCCGGAGACAAAGCTGATCAATATGTACGGTATTACCGAAACGACGGTTCACGTGACGTATAAGGAAATCACATGGATGGAGATGGAGGCAGCGAAAAGTAATATCGGCAAGCCGATCCCAACGCTGAGCGTGTACGTTCTGGATGAAAACCGTCGTCCTGTTCCGATCGGCGTAGCAGGCGAAATGTACGTAGCCGGGGAAGGCTTGGCGAGAGGATACCTGAATCGACCGGATTTGACGGCGGAAAAGTTCATTGATTCCCCGTTTGCGGAAGGGAAAAAACTGTATCGCTCAGGCGACTTGGCGGCCTGGCTACCGGACGGCAACATTGAATACCTCGGCCGGATCGACCATCAGGTCAAAATCCGCGGGTACCGGATCGAGTTGGACGAAATTGAGACGCAGCTTCTGAACGTGGAGGGTGTGGAAGAAGCGGTGGTGCTCGCCCGTCAGGACAGCGGGGGCGAGAAGGCGCTTGTTGCCTACTTTGTGGCGGACCGGACGCTTACGGTTAGCGAAATGAGAACCTCGCTGGCCCAGGGAATGCCGGGATACATGATCCCGTCGTACTTCGTGCAGCTGGAACGCATGCCGCTGACGTCCAACGGCAAAGTGGACCGCAAAGTATTGCCGGAGCCGCAAGGCGGCTTGCAAACGGGCGTCGAATACGTAGCGCCGCGTAACCTTACGGAGTCCCGGCTTGTGAAGATCTGGGAGGAAGTGCTGGGTTACTCCGGCATTGGAGTCATGGACAGTTTCTTCGAACTGGGAGGGCATTCCTTGCGGGCGACAAACCTTGTCAGCAAGATTCGGAAGGAAATGAACGTTGAACTTCCGCTGCGCGATGTGTTCCGCTATATGACGGTAGAGTCGATGGCCGGGGCTATTGCCAGCTTGGATGAATCAGAGCATAGCTCGATTCCAAAAGCGGAAGAGAAAGCGAACTATACGGTTTCCTCTGCTCAAAAAAGGCTGTATATCCTGCACCAGCTGGATAGCTTGGAGCTGAATTATAACCTCCCAAGCGCCTTGCAATTGGAAGGGGCTTTGAACGAGGCCAAAGTAGAAGATGTGCTGACTACTTTGATGGCCCGGCACGATATGTTGCGCACCGGTTTTGAAATCATGAATGGGGAGCCGATTCAGCGTATTCACCCGCTCATCGCTTTCAAGATCGAGAAGATTCAAGCAAGCGAAGATCAGGTTGCAGCCATTCTTGAAGGCTTCATTCAGCCTTTTGACTTGACCCAGCCGCCTTTACTGCGCGCCCTGTTGATTGAATTGGAGAAAGAAAAATTCTTGCTCGCGCTGGATATGCATCACATTGCTTCCGACGGCCTTTCCATGGACGTGCTGCTGCGCGAATTCGTGCTGCTGTACAATGGGGAAGAATTGCCGGAGCTGCGAATTCAGTACAAGGATTACGCCGTTTGGCAGCAATCCGAGGAACAGCGTCAACGCATCAAACGACAGGAGGAATACTGGCGCGGGGTATTCAGCTCCGAGCTTCCGGTTCTTGAGCTGCCTCTTGACTACTCTCGTCCAGCTGTTCAACAGTTTGACGGTCAAACGCTCACGTTTAGGCTAGATGCGGAGAAAGGCGAGGCTCTCAAACAGCTTGCCAGCGATTCGGGGGCAACGTTGTACATGCTTCTGCTGGCTGCGTACTCTGTATTACTTCATAAATACGCGGGACAGGAAGATATAGTAGTTGGCACTCCGATTGCCGCTCGTTCTCACGCCGACTTGCAGCCGATAATCGGCATGTTTGTCAATACGCTGGCCCTTCGCTTGGGTCCGACGGCAGAGCGGACGTTCATGGATTACTTGCAGGAAGTGAAGGAAACGACACTTGGAGCCTTCGAGCACCAGGACTATCCGTTTGAGGAACTGGTAGAAGCTCTTCAGGTGACCCGGGATTTAAGCCGAAATCCGCTGTTTGACACCATGTTTTCTTTGCAAAAGCACGAAAGCCTGGATTTAACTCTTGAAGGCTTGCAATGGTCACTGTTTGACATCGAGGAAAAGACGGCGAAGTTTGATCTTAGCTTGGATATCGTGGAAGAGGGTAACGAGTTGGTTTGCAAGATCGAGTACGCTACCTCGTTGTTTAGACAGGAAACGATGGTACGGCTGGCGGGTCATTACGAGCAGCTTTTGGCGTCGATCCTGGCTCAGCCGGGAGCGCGGATTTCGGATTTGGATATATTGACGAACAGCGAAAAGGATAATTTATTGGTCGGGTTTGACGTGTCGTCTTCGGCTCTTGCGAAGCAATACACCGCAGAGGGTACAGGTTTGGAAGCAGATGAGTCGTGGAGAGGGAGAACGTTCCACGAGCTGTTCGAGGAGCAGGCGGAACGCACTCCGGGAGCGCTGGCGGTTGTATATGAAGACAGCAAGCTGACGTATGCGGAGCTGAACGCCAAAGCGAATCGTCTGGCGTATGTACTGCGGGAACGTGGGGTGAAGCCGGAACAGGTGGTTGGCATTCTGGCCGACCGTTCGGCCGAGCTGCTGATCGGGGTGCTCGCCGTATGGAAAGCTGGAGGTGCTTATGTACCGCTTGACCCCGACTATCCAGCGGAGCGGATCGAATATATGCTCGCGGACAGCGGGGCATCGGTGTTGCTTACGCAGACCTGCCTGTTGGAGCAGGCGGAAGCTTGGCGCAGCGACGGAGCTTTAACGCTGCAAACGGTGCTTGCACTTGATGACGCCGCGGCGTACAGCCTAGGCACGGTGGAAACAGCTGTAGGCGTACAAGCTTTGGGCGAAGCAGATATAATGGCGGAGGCTTTGGCGCAAGTGGCAACGGCTGCTGTCGAAACATCTGCCACGGCAGAAGCTGAGCAGAACGTACAAGCGGAGGATCTCGCATCAAATCCGGCAAATGTGAACAAGCCAGGCGATCTGGCTTACGTCATCTACACCTCCGGTACGACGGGCCGTCCTAAGGGCGTGGCAGTGGAACACCGCAGCTTGGTGAACACGGCGGCGGGATACCAGCGGGACTACCGTCTGGATCAGTTCCCGATCCGGCTGCTGCAACTTGCCAGTTTCTCGTTTGACGTGTTCGTTGGTGACATTGCACGGACGCTGTACAACGGTGGAACCATGGTCATCGTGCCGAAGGAAGACCGGATTGATCCAACCCGCCTCTATGGCTGGATTCGCGACTACGCCGTGACGGTGTTCGAATCAACTCCGGCGCTGGTCGTGCCGTTCATGGAGCATGTGTATGCCGAGGGTCTGGACCTCAGCTCGATGCAGCTGCTGATCACAAGTTCGGATGCGTGCAGCGTAGCGGATTACCGCACTTTGCAGGAGCGCTTTGGCTCGCAGTTCCGTATTATTAACAGCTACGGTGTAACGGAAGCGGCGATAGACTCCAGCTTCTATGACGAGCCGATGGAGAAGCTGCCGAACATGGGCAGTGTGCCGATCGGGAAAGCGTGGCTGAACGCCAAGTTCTACATTGTGGATGCAAATCTGAAGCCGGTGCCGATCGGGGTGCTCGGCGAGCTGGTTATCGGCGGAGCGGGTGTGGCCCGCGGTTACTTGAACCGCCCGGATTTGACGGCGGAGAAATTCGTAGACAGCCCGTTCACCGCTGGGGAGCGGTTGTACCGGACGGGTGATCTGGCACGCTGGATGCCTGACGGCAACGTAGATTTCATCGGCCGAATCGACAATCAGGTGAAAATTCGCGGTTATCGGATCGAGCTTGGTGAGATTGAAGCGGCTATGAAAAATGTTGCCGAGGTGCGTCAAGCACTTGTCATCGACCGGACGGACGAGCGGGGGCAGAAATATTTGTGCGGGTATGTCGTAGTGGATTCCGGCTTCGATCGGGAAGGTCTTGTGGCCCATCTGGACGCCGTACTGCCTTCTCATATGGTGCCTTCGCGCATCATGTGCTTGGATCAACTGCCGCTTACACCTAACGGCAAGATCGACCGCAAAGCGTTGCCTGTGCCGGAAGGAAGCATTCGTGCCGAGGCTGCATACACGGCGCCGTGTACTCCTGCCGAGCAAGCACTCGCGTTGGTTTGGCAGTCAGTGTTAGGTGTGGATCAGGTTGGCACCATGGATAATTTCTTTGCGCTTGGTGGAGATTCAATTAAAGCTTTACAGGTATCTTCTCGTCTTTTGCAAACGGGGTACAAGCTGGTCATGAAAGATTTGTTCCATTACCCGACGATTTCCGCCCTTAGTTTGCGGTTGCAAACGGCGGAGAGAACGGCAAGCCAGGCCGAAGTGACGGGAGAGGTTATCCTGACCCCGATTCAGCGCTGGTTCTTTGAACAAAATCCGGCCGATGTGCATCACAGCAATCAGGCATTCATGCAGTTCTCCAAGCAAGGCTTTGATGAAAAAGCTTTACGCCAAGCGGTGCGTCAGCTTATCGTGCATCACGATGCTCTTCGTACGGTTTATCGTCAAACCGAGAATGGTTATATCGCCTGGAACCGAGGCGCCGGGGAGAACGAAGTGTTGTTCGATCTGGAGGTTGTCGATTTCAAGGGAGCCCGCGACGTGAAAGAAGCGGTAGAGGCTAAGGCAAATGACATTCAAGTGAGCATCGATCTGGAAAACGGTCCGCTGGTGAAGCTTGGCTTGTTCCGCTGCGACGACGGCGACCATCTGCTCATCGCAATCCATCACTTGGTCGTAGACGGCGTATCCTGGCGGATTCTGCTTGAGGATTTTGCTGCCGCCTATGAGCAGGCGCTGCAAGGGCAGCCGATCCGTCTGCCGCTCAAAACGGATTCCTTCCAAACGTGGGCGAAACAGCTCGCTGATTATGCGAACGGGCCGGCGATGGAAAGTGAGAGAGCATATTGGCAGTTTATCGAGCAATTGGCCCATGAGCCGCTTCCAAAAGATTTTGAACAAGGAAAATCCAAGCTGAAGGACAGCGGGCTCGTAACCGTTCGATGGACGGCGGACGAAACCGAACAGCTGCTGAAGCAGGCTCACCGTGCTTACCATACGGAAATGAACGATTTGCTGCTTGCCGCGCTGGGCCTCTCAGTACAAGCTTGGAGCGGTCAGGAACGCGTTCTGGTGAATCTTGAAGGCCACGGCCGAGAAGAACTTTTGCCAGATGTGGACATTACGCGCACGGTAGGCTGGTTTACAAGCCAATTCCCTGTCGTTCTGGAGTCGGGTCACGCTCAGTCACTCGGTCATCAGGTGAAACAGGTGAAAGAAAACTTGCGCCGCATTCCGAACAAAGGGATCGGCTATGGCATCCTGCGTTATTTGTCGGCGCCGCGTGACGGAGAGTACTTCGCTTTGGAGCCGGAGATTAGTTTTAACTATTTGGGTCAGTTCGACCAGGATTACGAAAGCAGCAGCTCGCAGCCGTCTCCGTTCAGCTCAGGCTCCGATTCAAGTCCGAATGCTGTGATGGATTATGTCCTTGATATCAACGGTATGGTGTCGGAAGGCGTGTTGGAACTCACGATCCGTTATGGGGAAACTCAGTATCAACGGGAGACGGTTGAGCGTCTGGGCACCCTGCTTCAATCGAGCTTGCGTGAAGTCATCAGCCATTGCGTATCAAAAGAGCGGCCGGAGCTTACCCCTAGTGACGTACTGCTTCAAGATGTGACGGTGGAGGAACTGGAGCGGCTGTCCGAACATACGGCGGCACTCGGCGAACTGGAGAATGTATACACCCTGACCCCGCTGCAAAAAGGGATGTTGTTCCACAGCCTGTTGGATGCCGATTCGGAAGCTTACTTCGAACAGGTGACCTTCGATCTGTATGGAAGCCTGAATGTGGAAGCCTTCACCCGCGGATTGGATACGCTGGTGCAGCGGAATGAGGCGCTGCGGACCAACTTTATTACCGGCTGGAGAGACGAGCCGATTCAAGTGGTATTCCGCGAGCGGAAGTGTGAAGTGTACTTTGAAGATATTCGTTCTGCAAGAGATGGACACCCGGAGAAGACGATAGCCGATTTTGTCAGCGCGGATAAAGCGAACAAGTTCGATTTGGCCCAAGACTCTCTTATGCGTGTGACCGTTTTGCGCACAGGAGACGAGTCCTACCATGTGATTTGGAGTCATCATCACATTTTGATGGATGGCTGGTGCATGTCCTTCATGATCAAGGAAGTGTTCGACACGTACTTTGCGTTTCAGGAGAAGCGAACGCTAGAGCTTCCTCCGGTTACCTCGTACTCCCGGTATATCGAATGGCTGGAAGCTCAAGATGTAACGAAAGCTTCGGGGTACTGGTCGGAGTATTTGGCCAATTACGATCAGCAGACCAAGCTGCCGCAGGAGAGAACGCAGCTGAAACAGCATGCTTTTGAAATGGCTGAAATCGATGTGGAACTCAGCAAAGGATTGACTGGGCAAATTGAGCGTGTGGCGCGCCAGCAGCAGGTAACACTCAACACGTTTATGCAGACTGTATGGGGACTGGTCCTGCAGATATACAACAACAGCGAGGATGTCGTATTCGGCTCCGTTGTATCCGGGCGTCCGGCGGAAATTCCGGGCATCGAAAGCATGATTGGCCTGTTTATTAATACGATTCCGGTCCGTATTCAAGGTAAAGCCGAGGAGACGGTAGCCGATATTTTGAGAAAAACCCAAGATCAAGCGCTGGCATCGGGAGCATATGAAACGTTCCCACTGTTCGAAATTCAGTCCCTGAGTGAGCAAAAGCGCGACTTGATCAACCATATTATGGTCTTTGAAAATTATCCGATGGAAGAACAGATTGAGCAGGTTGTCGGCGGAGGACAAGAAGCGCTGAAAATCGCTAATATCCAATCGCCGGAACAAACGAACTACGATCTGGACATTACCGTCATTCCGGAAGAGCATATTTTGCTGCGGTTTACGTACAATGCACTGACATTCAGAGAGCAAGACATTAGGCAGATGCACGGTCATTTTGCCCGTGCATTGGAGCAGGTTGCGGCTAATCCGAATGTTCGTGTAAATGAGTTAGAGCTTTTGACGGCGGCGGAAAAAGAAGAAATTGTCGGCGTGTTTAATCCGGTGCAGCCGGAAGTGGCTCCTGTGGCCGCCTTCCATCGCCTGTTCGAGGAACAGGCGGAACGCACACCGGAAGCGGAAGCCGTCGTCTACGAGAACGATCGGCTGACGTATGCGGAGCTGAACGAGCGGGCGAACCGCCTGTCGGCAACGCTGCGTGCAAGCGGAATAGGCCGGGAGACGATCGTTGGCATTCTCGCCGAGCGTTCGGTCGATTTGCTGGTGGCCGTGCTGGCCGTCTGGAAAGCGGGAGGAGCGTATGTACCGCTTGACCCGGATTATCCGGCGGACCGCGTGCGGTTCATGCTGGAAGACAGCGGAGCGAAGGTGCTGCTGACACAAACGCTGCTGCGAGAGCGTGCCGAAGCCTGGCTCAGCGAAGAGGAACTGGCACTGGCGACGGTGCTGTACCTCGACGATGAAGCGTCGTACAGCGAAGATCGGGCAAATGCCCCGATGGGCTCTGGTAGGGTTTCCGGTATAGTCTCCGGCAAACTAACGGGGACTGTGAACGACCGCAATGAGAGTCATCCAAATGATGCTGTCGGTATGGACAGCTTCCATGAAGCCCGTCCGGAGGATCTGGCGTACGTCATCTATACATCGGGAACGACGGGCAAGCCAAAAGGCGTGATGATTGAGCACCGCAGCCTGGTGAACACGGCAGCGGGTTACCGACGGGAATACCGGTTGGATCAGTTCCCAGTAAGGCTGTTGCAACTCGCAAGCTTTTCGTTCGACGTGTTTGTGGGCGATATCGCACGGACGTTGTACAACGGAGGCAGCATGGTCATTGTACCGAAGGACGACCGGATCGATCCGTCTCGTCTGCACTACTGGATAGAGCGGGAGCAAGTGACGATCTTTGAATCAACACCGGCGCTGATCGTGCCGTTCCTGGAGTACGTGCACGAGCAGCAGCTGGAGTTGAGCGGGATGGAACTGCTGATCACAAGCTCGGACAGCTGCAGCGTAGCAGATTACCGGACCTTACAGGAGCGGTTCGGCTCATCGTTCCGCATCATTAACGCCTACGGTGTGACGGAAGCGGCAATTGACTCCAGTTTCTATGACGAGGAGTTGACGAAGCTGCCGCAGACGGGCCATGTGCCGATTGGCAAAGCGTGGCTGAATGCGAAGTTCTACATCGTGGATGCGCACCTGAATCCGGTGCCGGTCGGGGTGCTGGGCGAGCTGGTCATCGGCGGCGTCGGTGTGGCGCGGGGGTACTTGAACCGTCCGGAGCTGACGGAAGAGAAGTTCGTGGACAGCCCGTTCGCCGCGGGCGAGAGGCTGTACCGCACGGGAGACCTGGCACGGTGGATGGAGGACGGTAACGTGGACTTCATCGGCCGGATCGACAACCAGGCGAAAATCCGGGGGTACCGGATTGAGACGGGCGAAGTTGAAGCGAAGCTGCTGAGTGCAGGTGGCGTGAAGGAAGCGGTCGTCGTCGTCAGGGAAGATCAAGAAGGTCAGAAAACGTTGTGTGCTTATTATACAGCGGAAGAAGGCTTGACGGCGGCGGACCTGAAGCGGGCAATTGCCAGCGAACTGCCGGGGTACATGATCCCGTCGTACTTCGTCGAGCTGGAGCGCCTGCCTCTGACGCCGAACGGAAAGATCGACCGGAAGGGGCTGCCAGCACCGGAAGGGGGAGTAGGTGGAGGCCGCGAATACGTGGCGCCGCGCACTGAACTTGAGGCAAAACTAGCCGCCATTTGGCAGGATGTGCTTGTTCGGGAGAAGGCGGTAGGCGTAACGGACAACTTCTTCGACCTTGGCGGACACTCCCTGCGGGCGACGACGCTTGTCAGCAAAATGCATAAGGAGTTAGGCGTCGAATTCCCGCTTCGCGACGTATTCCACTACTCGACGGTTGAGGAAATGGCTACGGCTATGGAGCGGCTGGAGATCGGCACGTTTACGGCTATTGCGGCTGCGGAACCTAGCGAGTATTATCCGCTCTCTTCTGCTCAGAAACGTCTCTATATCTTGAACCAGCTGGAAGGAGGCGAGCTGAGCTACAACATACCGGGAGCTATGCTGCTCGAAGGGCAGCTCGACCGGCACCGGTTTGAAGAAGCGTTCCGCGGGCTCGTAGCTCGTCATGAAACGCTGCGTACCGGCTTTGAGATGGTTGAAGGCGAAGCGGTTCAGCGGATTTACGAAGAGGTCACCTTCCAGGTGCAATATGTGCAGATCAGCGGGGAGCAGGCGGAAGAAACGGTGCGCCAATTCGTTCGTGCGTTTGATCTAGCGAAGCCGCCACTTCTGCGGGTGGGCATTGCCGAACTCGCGCCGGACCGGCACATTCTGATGTTCGATACACATCATATCGTATCGGACGGCGTTTCAATGGACGTACTGATCGAAGAGTTCGTGCACTTGTACAGCGGGGAGCCGCTCAAGCCACTCCGCATTCAGTACAAAGATTATGCAGTATGGCAGCAATCGGACGAGCAGAAAACGCAGCTTGCCAAGCAGGAAGCCTACTGGATTGACATGTTCCGCGGAGAACTGCCAGTTCTGGAAATGCCGACGGACTATCCGCGCCCGGCTATGCAGAGCTATGAGGGCCGCACGCTGCAATTGTTTATGAATATTGAGAAAAGCGAAGGTCTGAAACGGCTTGCAGCTGAAAACGGCGCAACGCTTTACATGGTTCTGCTTGCGGCATATAACGTGCTTCTGCATAAATATTCAGGTCAGGAAGACGTGGTGGTTGGTACTCCGATTGCGGGCAGAAATCATAGCGACGTTCAACCGCTGATCGGGATGTTCGTTAATACATTGGCCATCCGCAGTTACCCGGCTGCCGGTAAAACGTTCCTTGACTACTTGAAGGAAATCAAGGAGACAACGCTGAGTGCTTTTGAACATCAGAATTATCCGTTTGAGGAACTGGTGGATAAGGTAAACGTGGCTCGTGATTTAAGCCGTAATCCGCTGTTTGATACGATGTTTGCTTTGCAGAATACAGAAAATGTGGAAATCCAGCTTCCGGGACTGCATCTGTCGACGTATGCCAGCGAAGAAATTGTGTCCAAATTCGATCTCAGCTTGGACGTTACGGAGATTGAGGACGGCTTGGAATATCTGTTTGAATACGCCACGGCTCTATATAAAACCGAAACGGTGGAGAAATTGGCTGTTCACTACTTGCAGTTGCTTGAATCCATTCTCCGCAACCCGTCGGCGACGATTGCCGAGCTTAACTTGTTAACGGCAGAGGAAAAAGAGCAGATTGTCGGCGCGTTTAACCCGGCGCAGCCGGAAGTTGCTCCTGTGGCAGCGTTCCATCGACTGTTCGAGGAACAGGCGGAACACACGCCAGAAGCGGAAGCCGTCGTATACGAGAACGATCGGCTGACGTATGCGGAGCTGAACGTGCGGGCGAATCGCTTGGCGGCTACGCTGCGCGGAAGCGGCATTGGCCGAGAGGAGATTGTTGGCATTCTCGCCGAGCGTTCGGTCGATTTGCTGGTGGCCGTGTTGGCCGTCTGGAAAGCGGGAGGGGCGTATGTGCCGCTTGACCCGGATTATCCGGCGGACCGCGTGCGGTTTATGCTCGAAGACAGCGGAGCGAAGGTGCTGCTGACACAAACACCGCTGCGAGAGCGTGCCGAAGCCTGGCTCGGTGAAGAGGAACTGGCACTGGCGACGGTGCTGTACCTCGACGATGAAGCATCGTACAACGAGGAACGAAGCAATGCGCCAATGGGCTTCGGCCAAGGCTCTAGCAGTGCTCCCGATCCAGTCAACGGCAAGCTAACGGGGGCTGTGAACGGTGGTGGCGAGAGTTATCCAAATGATGTTGATATTGTCGGTATGGACAGCTTCCATGAAGCCCGTCCGGAGGACTTGGCGTATGTCATCTACACGTCGGGAACAACGGGTAAGCCCAAGGGTGTAATGATCGAGCATCGCAGCCTGGTGAACACGGCAGCGGGCTACCGACGGGAATACCGGTTGGATCAGTTCCCGGTGCGACTGCTGCAGCTCGCAAGCTTCTCGTTTGATGTTTTCGTGGGCGATATCGCACGCACGTTGTATAACGGAGGCACCATGGTCATTGTACCGAAGGACGACCGGATTGATCCGTCTCGTCTGCACCACTGGATAGAGCAGGAGCAAGTGACGATCTTTGAATCAACACCAGCACTGATCGTGCCGTTTATGGAATACGTGCATGAGCAGGGGCTAAAGTTAAGCGGTATGGAGCTGTTGATCACAAGCTCGGACAGCTGCAGTGTAGCGGATTACCGTACCTTGCAGGAGCGGTTTGGCTCGTCGTTCCGCATTATTAACGCCTACGGTGTGACGGAAGCGGCAATTGACTCCAGTTTCTATGACGAGGAGTTGGCGAAACTGCCGCAAACAGGCCATGTGCCGATTGGCAAAGCGTGGTTGAATGCGAAGTTTTACATCGTGGATGCACATCTGAATCCCGTACCCGTCGGAGTGCTGGGCGAGTTGGTTATCGGCGGCGTTGGGGTAGCACTTGGGTACTTGAACCGTCCAGAGCTGACGGAAGAGAAGTTTGTAGACAGCCCTTTCACCGCAGGTGAGCGGTTGTATCGCACGGGAGATTTGGCGCGGTGGATGCCGGACGGTAACGTGGACTTCATCGGCAGGATCGACAACCAGGCGAAAATCCGGGGATACCGGATTGAGACGGGGGAGATCGAGTCGCAGTTGCTGAGTGTAGGTGGTGTGAAGGAAACGGTCGTCATTGTCAGGGAAGATCAAGAAGGTCAGAAAGCGTTGTGTGCTTATTATACAGCGGAAGAAGGTTTGACGGCGGCAGACCTGAAACGGGCGATTGCCAGCGAGTTGCCGGGTTACATGATCCCGTCATACTTCGTGGAGCTGGAGCATTTACCTCTGACGCCAAACGGGAAAATCGACCGGAAGGCGCTGCCAGCGCCGGAAGGGGGAGGCCGCGAATACGTGGCACCGCACACCGAACTGGAGGCGAAACTGGTCGCCATCTGGCAGGACGTGCTCGGGCCGGTCACGATTGGCGTGACGGACAACTTCTTTGACCTCGGCGGGCACTCCCTGCGGGCGACGACGCTTGTCAGCAAAGTGCACAAGGAGCTGAGCGTGGACCTGCCGCTGCGCGATGTGTTCCGGCACTCGACCATTGAAGCGATGGCCGAAGTGATCAGCCAATTGGAGCAGCAGGAATTCCTCTCCATTCCGGTTCTGGATAAAAGGGAGTATTATCCGCTTTCCTCCGTGCAAAAACGGCTGTACATCCAGCAGCAGATGGAAGGCGCCGAGCTTAGCTACAACATGTCTGGCATGACGGTTCTCGTCGGGCACTTGGAGCGGAATCAATTCGAGGCGGCGCTCAAAGGATTAATCGCTCGTCACGAAGTTTTGCGAACCGGCTTCGAAATGGTCGACGGTGAACCGGTACAACGGATTTATTCGGACTTGGAGTTTGCTGTCGAGTATACAAAAGCGACGGAAAATGAAACGAAAAGCATTGCGGACGCCTTTGTACGTGTCTTTGATTTGGAGCGGCCGCCGCTGCTGCGTGTGGGCTTAGTTGAATGGGGAGCGGAACGGCATCTGCTTATGTTGGACATTCATCATATCGTCACGGATGGCATGTCGATGGGCATCTTCGTTGAAGAGCTGCTGCGCCTGTATAACGGTGAGACTCTGGAACCGCTTCGGATTCAATACAAGGAATTCGCCGCTTGGCAGCAGTCCGAACCTGTAAAAGAACGGCTGAAACGCCAGGAAGCCTACTGGCTGGACATGCTGGAAGGCGAACTGCCAACGCTTGAACTGCCTACGGACTTTGTCAGACCTGCCGCTCGCAGCTTTGAGGGAGATGTGCTGCCTTTCAGCATCGACAAGCAGATGACCGACAGCTTGCAGCGCATTGCCGATGAGAACGGTGCTACCCTTTATATGGTGTTATCGGCTGCCTATTCAATCCTGCTCAGCAAGTACTCGGGACAAGAAGACTTCATTGTAGGCACGCCGGTTTCGGGCCGCACACATGCCGACCTGGAGCCGCTCATCGGAATGTTTGTCAACACTTTGGCGATTCGCCATTATCCATCCGGGGAGAAGACATTCCTCGCTTACTTGAACGAAGTCAAAGAAACGATGCTGGGGGCCTACGACCACCAGGATTATCCGTTCGAAGAGCTTGTGAAAAAGCTGCAGGTGCCGCGCGATCAAAGCCGCAATCCTGTATTCGATGTCATGTTTGCACTGGAAACGAAGGAAGATAACGTTCAAAGCTTTGGGGATATCCAGATCGAATCTTATCCGGAAACGCATGCGGTTTCCCAATTTGACCTTACCTTGGTCATTTCGCTCTTGGATGAGGGAATGAACGGGCAGTTTGAATATGCGACCAAGTTGTTTACGCGCAATCTGATCGACAATTTCGCTCAGGATCTGCTCATGATCATCACCCAAATTGGCGAACAGCCTTCGGTGTTGTTAAAGGATATTTCCCTGAACGGGCAATCCGAACAGGAGCAAGATGTGTTAGAGGCTATTGATATTATTTTCTAATCCTTCACCCAGCTTGGGTGTATGCCGTATTATTTTTGGTGCATTTCAGTATACGGTTAGTACGAAATGAATTGAATTAAGTCAAGTCATGGAAGCCGAGTGAGGTCAGGATCATATTCCTGAGTTCATTCGGCTTTTTTAGTTTTTTCCTTTAAATCGATTCAATTGAGTACATATCGTCCTGTAAACGCAGACTACCAGGCTGCCCAGTTTCAACTTTTACTTCAGTGGCAAATACACCAGGCATGCGCCCATCCGGGAACAAGGGCATCTGTTTATCAAGGACAATAAACATGCCTTCTGCATCACCCGTGGGGGAGAATTTCTTCCCGTCTCCGGCAAAGGGCTCAAGTTGATAAAGCCCATTCAATGTGCTCATCGTCTCAGGAACATCATCGACATGCAGACCGATTTCACTAATACATAACAGATGTTTCACTTCGAAAGCTTCATCGACTGCATTATCGAGTGAGTGGTGAGCGATGAATTCCATCAAGTTGCCGCTCGGATCATAGAAATAGAAGGCTGTTGCATCCCAGTAGGGGAAATAGAATTCATCCTGTCCATCTTTGGAAAGCAGCGAAATATTACGGTCTTGGGCCCACTTTTTCGCATCAGCAAGTGTATTCGTTGGAATCGTAAACGCTAGATGATAGTATGGCTTCTCTTGCTCTGGAGCCTTCTTGAAAGAAAGGACCGAGTCTCCGGCACGGAATGAAACGCATGTTGTACTACCCTCCATCAGATCCATTCCCAATGAAATCGTGTAAAACTCTTTTATAGCCTCAATATGATGGGTCAACAAACCAATTTCTCTTATTTTCATTTTATTTTAATACCTCTTCTCCTACACTATCCCTTGATTAAAATACTCAATCGTCTTCTCAATAAATGCTTTGGCCGATTGCGTCAGATAACGGTCAGACCGATGGATGATCTCAAAGTGCCGGTATGGCGGATCGTCTGTAATTCGGATGCAACGTAGCGTGGGTTCGTTCATGGCTTGGATCAGAGGATAAGGCAGCAGTGTTCCTCCGACGTTGGCTTTGACCAGGCTAATGATGGAGGTTGCCGAACTGGTCTCCATGATGGTATTTAGGCTGAATCCATATTTACGGCAATAGCCGTCAACCAATTCTCTGCCTGTAAATCCTTCGGGAAACATCACCGTTTGGATATCACGCAGCTCCTGAATTTCAATTGTGTTTCTTCCAGCCCAATCATGATTCTCAGAAACGACCAGTACATATTCTTCACTACACAAAGGAATGCGTACAAGCCGATCATCAGGGGCAGACGTGATCTCGATGCCGATGTCGACTTCATTTTCCAACACTTGATTGACAACATAGATCGAAGAAATAACCTTCAATTGCACCTTGGGGAATCGGGCATGAAAATCAACGAGCAGTGGAGTGAGACGGTAATCCAAATCGGATGGAAGAACACCGATAACCAATCGTCCCCGCTGATCATTGCGGAATTCAGCTAGCGCATCCTGGGTATTCTGTACATGCCGGACCATCTGCACACAGTGCTCCAGAAACAGAGTCCCAGCCTGGGTCATCACAATCTTTTTGCCGACACGGTCAAACAAAGGAACACCAAGTTCATCCTCCAACCCACGTATTTGTTGACTCAACGTAGGTTGAGATATACCAAGTTTCTCAGCTGCCCGTGTAAAATGAAGCTCCTCACACACTGTAATAAAGTTTTCCATCTGACGAATCTCCATGAATTCACCTCTAATAATTGGTTTTAGTAATCATTTTAATAGAAATAATAGTATTGTTCAATCATTCTAATGATCCTATACTTAATCGTGCACCACCCGAAGATCTTGTCATTAAAGAATAAGATCTTGGTAAATGCTTCAAAACTACTACCATGAGGTGATCCATAATGAAAATTTTTTATATTGTTTTGGCGCTTATCCTGGCTTCACTGAACTTAAGACCACCGATTACCTCCATTTCTCCGCTAATGAGCACCATACAGCATGATCTGGGTTTGAGCGGTATGACCGCCAGTCTTTTAACTACACTACCTGTATTATGTATGGGTATATTCGCTCCGTTCTCCGTAAGATTAAGTAGAAGGTGGGGGAACGAAGGTGCCATTGTGCTGGCTTTAATCCTTATTGGGATAGGTACGGGATTGAGATTGTTCGTAGGTGCAACTCCGTTGATGATGTTCACTTCTTTTCTGTCGGGTGTAGGGATTGCATTGGCAGGGCCGTTGTTGTCCAGCTTCATTAAGCAATATTTCCCTAACCGAGTAGCAGCCATGGTAGGCATCTACTCTACTGCGATGGTGATGGGGGCCAGCATTAGTGTGGGATTATCGGTTCCGCTTCAACATACGCTGGGTGGATCTTGGAGAGGTTCTTTGGCTACATGGGCATTACTCGCAGTCATTGCATTACCGATCTGGTTGAAATTAGCCTGGTCTGCGCGTACAGAGCGGCAATCCGGACAAACTTCGGCTGTCATTCATGCATCACTCCCGGTGAAGAACAGGCGTGCATGGGTGCTAACTTTGTTCTTCGGACTGATGGCTGCGATCTTCTATTCGTTAACCGCTTGGCTTGCGCCAGCCATTCAAAGCCAGGGATATAGCCAAGAGACTGCCGGCAACATCCAAACGTTATTTACATTAATATCGCTGCCCTCAACGTTATTCATCCCCATGCTTGTACACCGGTACCAAAGACGTGTATTCTGGCTTGTCGGATGTGCGTTGTTGGAATTGATAGGTGTCCTGATGCTGAATCTCTCTGTGAGTCCGTGGCTCGCGGCGATCCCGCTCGGTATTGGTGCAGGTGGACTGTTCCCGATTGCACTCATGTTGCCGATTGATGAGACAAGCAATGCTCAGGAAGCCAGCAGCTGGTCGGCAATGACTCAATCTGGTGGCTACATTCTTGGAGCACTTGGGCCGCTGGCGATTGGTTGGCTCCACGACCTGACAGGCAGCTTCGTGCAAGCATTCTATGGTTTGGCTATCATCATCGTGTTGCAGATTATCGTTCAATTGGCTATTGGCAATAAAAAAAGCTCAAAAGTTGTGGATCATGAGCAGGAGCTAAAAGGCATGTAAAGTAAGATGGATATAGAAATAGTATCTTTATACATGATCTAACAAGTCCAGATAGTGCTGCCTTAACGCTTTCTGTAAGATGACGGGCTGCACAATCTTAATCGATTTACCATAGCCCGCAAGATATCTCACAATGAAGTCAAGCTCGTGAGGTTCATACGAACCGACAAGAAGTGTTTGTGCCGATTCACTGCCCGATTCGTTGAAGTGCATGATCTGCATGGATGGAAAATGTTCTTGCTGGAATAGTTCAACCCCGGCTTCGTCAATCAGGCATTTGAATGGAATTGCTTGTTCCGATGGTTCCCATAACGAAAAGGTATCCTGTGCATGAAGTTTAATAACATGAGCTAAAGGTTCAACGTCGGACACTTCGGCTGAAATGATCCGGTCGCAGCGGAACACTCGGTACGCTTGTTTGTGCAGATCATAGGCCTGGCAATACCAGTAGCCTTTTCTGGCATAGAGCGAGATGGGTTGAATGGTGCGGTTATTGGTGTTGGATGTACTAGATGATGGATCTGATTGTTCAGAATCAGGAAGGTTTGAAGGAGATTGCCTTTGATCAGGGGATCTACGCTGATTAGCGTACGTAATCTGGATCACGATATTTTGCACAGCAGCCATCAACAGAAATTCCAAATGTGCACTATCGCGGATCTGCTCCGTATGTCGGAAGGATACCCGGTGTTGAATGTTCTCAATATCCTGTCGTTGCTTGTCGGATAACGCGCTCATAAATTTCTCATGAATGGTACGGAAAGAAACCTGAAAGGGTAAGCTGGAGAAACTGCGGAGGGCCTGCATCGCAAAATAAAGGGCATGAAGCTCGCCTGTGTTAAATGATATGGGAGGCAGCTGCATCTGTTGCAGCAGTCGATATCCGCCGTAGCGTCCATATTCGACATAGATGGGCGCCCCCAACTCTTCCAATGAAGCGATATCTCTTATCGCGGTTCGTTTGGAGATCTGGAACTCCTGCATAAGATCTTGCAGGGTGAACTGTTGTTTTTGATTAATGAAGCGCAGCATCTGGTTCATGCGTTCTGATTTTTTCATATCGAACCCTCTTAATGGTGCCATAGATTGGCACCTTTCGTTGTTATAGTGATAAGTGTAATCCAATAGGAACAAGGAGGCAATATAATGAATTTTGAAGTGATACCATTTTTGTCGATGAACGGGGATGCGGCGGCAGCCATTGCTTTTTATGAAGAGTTTCTGGGCGCCAAGGTGATATTCAAGAAAAGTTATAAAGAGATGAAGGAGATGAACCCGGGTTTCCAGTACTCTGCCGGTCAAGATGAGTATATTACACATTCGGTGCTGGAGATTGGGGTTAACAAAGTCATGATTGCGGAAGAAGCAATGGACACGGAGAGAGCATGGCAGCTGGGGAACAGCACGTCACTATGTATTCAATCCAAGGATAAAAATACAATCGATCAACTGTATCATTCTCTGATGCAACATGAGGGCGTGAAGGTACTGGTACCTTACGAGCAAAATGAATTCAGCCCAGGATACGGCATTGTACGGGATCCGTTTGGCATCGCGATTCAGCTGTGTGTGACGGTGCATGATTTTTGAAATGATATCAGGACCCCGGGCACTCTCACTTGGTATAGAAGCGAAGCGGCTGCTAATCACAACGGACATGAAGATAAGTGAAATTGCACATGTACTGGGCTATCAGAATGCGAATTATTTCACCAATCTTTTCACAAACACGATGGGCGAATCCCCCACTCAGTATAAGAAGAACGAACGAGCGGAACGTGTGGATCTTCTGGAAACCTGAGATTGAATGATATCATGGGTGGAATGTAGTGAAAATCTATAGGATTTTACAACAAAGAGCCCGAAGACATTAATACTTCGGGCTCATGTTATGAAATGCAGTGCTGTTGAATTAAACCTCCTGCAGACTGGTGGTCTCCAGCTTGGCAAGACGTTTCATTACTTTCTTGAGCATTACTGAGGCTTTGACGCGTAAAGGAAGATCGGCAGAGATTCCGATGGTGTATGCTCCCGTGATAATCTGCTCTTTAAGTTCAGCCACCGATGCACATGGACGATCCAACACGTTGTATACACTGCCGTATTGCAGACATTGGTGTGTATCACTTCCGGCGGTAACCGGCTTGCCTAGGGATTGGGCAAACGGTTCAACCTGACTGCGGCAGGTCTCGATACCGACTTTGTACATGTCCTTGGCGTTCAGGTCAAATGCATCCAGACGCCCAAGCAGGTTGCGGTCCAACTGATGCAGCGGAGTGGATTCGCGGAAAGGGTGTGCGCCAATTTTGAGTAAAGGCCATGCTTCGGCCAGATCTAGCAGGTCGGCAAAGGGAATGAAAGACCCCTTGGCTATATTATTTTCCAGGCCGGCACGGACGGCGAGGATATGTTCTTTTTGACCAATCAGCAAAATATGCCCCGTCTCCTGAATATCCACTTCCATCCCAGGGAAAATGCGAAGTCCGTCTGCATCATAGTATTCTCCGTTATAGGGGTAAAGACGATCCAGCGTCTCATAGACATCGTGGAAGTGACGGGTGTTAAAGTGCTCTGTAAGCGCGAGGGCATCCAGCCCGCTGGCTTTCGCTTCCGTGACCATTTCGGTGAAGTAATTGATTGAGAAATCAGAGTTTTTGGATAATTTGCCGTGAGTATGAAGATCAATGCGCATAATGACACTCCTTTTATTCCATGAATGGTTAAGTATATGAATTACAAAATTTCATAATGTGCGCCGAACCAGAACAGCAGAGCCACATAAAGCGCCGATGTAGCGAGAAATCCGATGTCACGAGGGGTGATTCTTAGATGGGCCAGCTTCAGACGTTTGGATTCTGGATGCTTCATGCCGTAAGAGAAGCCGCGTGTCTCCAGTGCTTCAACGGTTGTGCGTGAGCGTTTGGCTGTAGCCAGCATGAGCGGGAAGAAGGACACGACGAACAGTTTCATATAATAAACGACAAGCCGCCAATAGAGCCATCCATGCCGGGAAGGAACAAGGCCCCGCAGTCGGTAGGACAACATGATATTCCGGAACTCACCGAACAGCACTGGCAAGATCCGATAAGCGTAAGAGAGGCTGAACGAGAATGTTGCAGGCATGCCGAGTGCCAGTAATCCATCGCCAATCCGTTCCGGGTCCATACCCGAGAAGACGGTGATACTCGCCAGCGAGACGATGGACAGCTTCAGGGTGAGCAGCAACAGGGGAAATGCAGATTCCCAATTGCCTCCGAAGAACAGCGAGATGATAAACATCCAGCCCACTTGACCGATTAACCCCAGGCAGAGAATGATGATAATAAAGGGAGCAGCCCGAGATAAAATCGTGGTGGTGACCATGAGCAGAAACATGCCAAGCAACACGGTGCCGTTGTGAATAAACCAGGGTACAATGGCAAAAAAGAGATACCAGATCAGCATTGCACGCGGGTCAATCCGTGACAGGCTGGCATGACCACTGCCATATACGGTATTCATTAGCTCCAGCTGTATGCGTTCAATGGATAGTTTGTCAAACCAGTTGCGGACAAGCTGCATGACGGGCATCCTCCTTGGTGAATGATTGATCCAGACTTGCAACAAAGGCATCGGTTGTAGGGCAAAGTGCAGGCAATCCGATACGGTGCGAGAGCTCCATGATCTGTGTAAGGGCAAGTCCCGATCGGCGCAGAAGGGGTTCGTCTGCGAATACCTCGGCAGGGGTGCCGTCGGCTTCTACCCGGCCATTGTGAAGTACAATGACTCGGCTGGCCCACTGGGTAACCAGTTGCATGTCATGCGTGGCAATGACGGTTGTACGCACATACTGATCCAGCTCATCCAGTACACCAATCAATTCTTCTCTTGTAGCAAGATCCAGATTGGCAGTAGGTTCATCGAGCAACATGAGGGAAGGCTTCATGGCTGCGCCGATGGCGAGGGTAACCCGCCGTTGTTGTCCACCGCTCAGGAGCCGGGCATCCCGCTCTTGTAGTGGCGTAAGCCGGAAGCGATCCAGCACATGAGCGATCTGCTCGTCAGCTTCCTGAATGCGACGGGTTTTCAGGAAATACGCCACTTCTTTACGTACACTGTCTTCGATGAACATCTCGGAGGAGTTCTGAAAAATATACGCCACTCTGCCCGCAAGCTGTTCCAAAGAAGATCGATGGGTAACCTCGCCCAAAACGCTGACGCTGCCTTCCTGAGGCAAGCTGATTCCAGCCATGAGTCTGAGCAGTGAAGACTTGCCGGCTCCGTTGTTGCCAACCAAGGCAATCCGTTCTCCTTCATGCAGTGAAAAGTTAATGCCACGAATAACCTCATGCTTTTTTTTGCCCAGTCCTCTGTACCGTAGCCGCGTATTTCGAAATTCGACAATGGGAACAGGCACCGCAGTAGAATCTATCAGTGTGCACCCCGATATTCGCGAAACGGCTGAATCGTTCTGCTCCATGGCAGACTGGATCGTATTCACGGTTTGCCTTTGCAACGGATGTTCTACGGCATCCCCCGGTTTGCCTGAAGCATGTAAGTCCTGCTGGTATTGTCGTTGTGCAAAGTAAATCGTGGCTTCATCCACCGTAATGGGGAACCAATATCGAGTAGCAGAATCCTGGGTACCGCTGGATAATTTACCTTCCTTGTAATGCTCAACCGCTTGAATAGCTGCACGAGTCACCTCGGGTGGCTGAATGCCAAGCCGCTCCAGATCGGCAATTCGATTCAAGCCTTCCTTGACGGGAAGATTCCACAACACACGGCCTTTATCCATCAGCACCACATCTGCGCAGAAGTCGGCGATAAATTCGGTATGATGTTCAATGACGATAATCGTCTTGCCATATTCCGTATTTAATCGGGACAGACATTCGTAGATCAGTCTCGCATGCTGCGGATCAAGCTGGGAAACCGGCTCGTCGACGATCAGAATATCCGGGTCGAGTGACAGCGCACCAGCGAGAGCGAGCAGATGTTTCTGTCCACCACTCAATTCCCAGATGTATCGGTTGTGAATAGTATCCAGTCCGCACATGGCAAGCGCCTGTTCACCCATCTCCCGGTAGTTGGGTAACCCATAGTTCAGAGGTGCAAAGCAGGCTTCATCCAGAACAGTTGGGCGGACCAGTTGATTATCAAAGTCCTGGTATACGTAACCAATTTTTCTGGACAGGTCTGCAACACTTCGGCCTTCGGCAGGTACACCAAGTACATGGACTTCACCCGAGAAGTCACCCGTGTAGAATTGGGGAATGAGGCCGTTGAACAATTTGCACATCGTTGATTTGCCACAACCGTTGCTCCCGATGATTGCAGTGAAACTGCCTTGTGGGAGTTCGAGTGAAGCCCTGTTCAGAACAGGCTCCTCCGAGCCGGGATAGGTAAAGGTCACATTTTGAATGGAGATAGCGGACTCCGGTGCGGGAATAGAAACAGATTGGGACATGACATTATGCATAAGGACGGCTCTCCGTATCTGAAATGGAGTTGTTCTTGTTGCGTCTGGCCCGCATGAAGATGAGTGTCACCACAGCAATTAATGCCGCAGTACCGATACTGATCCAGATGGAGGCAGAACCGTATTGATCCGCATAGTCCGTCTCCCACACCGCGAAGTTAATGTCCATCTCGGAGAGGGATTCGGCGCCGAAAGCCAACGCGAGCAGTAACACACCGATCAGGATAAGCTTTGGACGGAAGAAGCCAACGCCTTCATATTTCATGCCAGGATTGCGAGGTTTGATTCCGAGCAGTGGTTCAATTTTGCCATAGAGCAGGGGAACCAGATACAGTGTTGGCAGTAGCGCGAAGAGGATACCCGAGAACAGGACGTCATTAATGAAACCAACCCCTTCGATCAAAACGACACTTTCAGCGAGTCCCGGAACCGCTTCAAGCTGTTCCACCCCGATCCATACTTTGCCGATATCGACCAGCGAACTGAGAAATTGATGAATGATGACTCCGGTCATGGCTGCAATACCAACCTGCCTGCGATTACGGGGATCACGTACCATACGCCCTGCGACGTACATGGCGAAGGAAAAAGTAATGAATTTCTCGAGCTCGCCAAGTCCGCCAAATTGCCCCAGCATCAACTCACCGAAAATGATTTCGCCGAGGGCAGCACCAAGCGCGGCAATCATGGGATGAAACAGAATACAGAGTGTCAGCGGTATAAAAGCAAAGTATTCAACGGACAATTCAATGGGTCCAAGCTGTAGCTTGGGAATAAGCTCTGTGAACATGTTGGACAAGCCGTACAGTGACATGGACAGCACAAAAACCATCATTTTCTGTGAAGACGTCAGCGTGTAACGTTCAGTCATCTTCTTCATAGATAGATCCCCCCTGAAAGTTGGTATTCTTCATAGCCAAAGTCTAGGGGGAGAGTATTAACGGGAAAGAAGACATTTGTAAATCGATTGTAATTTTTATTACAAATTTTGATTTTATTGAAAAATTTATTACATAGATAAACTACTTCGTCCCCAGTCCACTGATATACTAATTGGAGAGCGAGAAAGGGAGTGTATCCTGAATGAATTTGTTTACGCGAAAAGAACAGCTATCGCCAGGCCATCTGAAAATTGCCGACTTTGTTGAACGTAATCCCGAAGAAATTTTATTCATGACGGAACAGGAGATCGCCGACAGGCTGGGGGTCAGCATTGCGACGGTATCCCGTTTCTGGCGTGCAGTTGGATATGACAATGCCAAGGCATTTAAAATTCGGCTCCGCACGTCTGAAGACACCACACCCGCGTTAAAGTTAAACAAAACCATATCCCGCATGGATACGGAGAGCTTGCCTATTCAGTTATTGGAAGCGTCCGTCAGCCATTTGCAGGAGACGTTATCTCATATGAAGCAAGGGGATCTGGAGCAGGCAGCAGCCATCCTGGCTGAAGCGCGAAGAGTATACATCTATGCACCTGGACCATCTGCAGGTCTGGCGGAGCTATTATCATTCCGCTTGTCCAGATTTGGATTGACCGTTATTCACCTTGCTGGAGGTGGACATGAGTTGTTGGAATCGTTAATGCATATGCAGCAAGAGGATATGGTGATGCTCATGTGTTTCACCCGCTTGTTGCCTGAAGCAGAGGTCATTCTGGATTATGCCCGTGATACGGGAAGCAAAGCCATACTTGTGACAGATCGGGAAGACCTGTTATATGGACTGGCAACGGAGTTGTCTTTTTACGTCAGCAGAGGAGAACTGGGAGAATTTCATTCCATGGTGACTCCACTGCTGTTAATGGAACAGATGGTGCTGGCTGTGGGATTAATGCAGAAAGAGCGTGCGCTGTCCAAGTTGGAACGGCTTGCTGAACTGCGCAGTCGGTATGGAGATAAGCTGCCGCGAGGGTGATGAATGTACAGGCGATAACGATAAAGATGAAGTTCAATACACAAACAGGGCGATGATCACGACAAATCGTCCTGTTTTTCTTGTTTACAAGGGACAGCCGGTTACTAGAAACAGACCAAATGGTAGCCATATATAAGTGTGTGTTTCTTTGCTTTGTGTTACCATACGTACAAGTAGATACAGAGACGTTTTACGGATGGGGATAAGCTATTGAGTCTCTTTTCTGGAAGAGTGAAAAATGACATAAAAAAATAAACGGCAACAGATGATCCAAAATGCTGCAAATCGGGTATCAATAGTAGAGTCATCCAGAACCTGATGGATACATATATTGCTGTGATCGTTGTTTTGCTGGTTAAAGGCTGTTTATTATGGAATGAACTGTGGGGGTTATCAAGTGCCTATATTAGATATGGAAAAGAAAGATGCTGTCACCGATGCGTTGGTCATCAAGGCGATGGAGAAAAGTCTTGCTATCATTCGATTCGATCTGGATCGACGGGTAACTTATGTGAATGAAGTTTTTGCCCAGACGATGGGATATACGGTAGATGAGATGTATGGCATGCAGCATCAGCAGTTATGCTTCGGCCATTTTGTGAACACCCCGGACTATGATGCTTTTTGGAATAGCATATTTAATGGTGTCAGCTTCCAGGACAAGGTTGAACGCAAGGATGCCAAGGGAAATCCCGTATGGCTTGAGGCGACGTATATGCCGGTGTACGATGAGACGAATCAGAAGATACTGGGTGTATCCAAAATAGCGACCAACATCACTAATCGTCAGAACAATATCTCGGTCGTGGTAAATGAACTGAAAGCGATGTCCCATGAGCTGAATGAGCAAGCAGATACAGGGATTGGACGAAGCCAGGAGTTAATGTCCAGTATCTCATATATCTCAGAGGTGTCGGCTTCTAATCGTGTGACGCTGACTCATCTGCAGGAACAGGCCGGATCAATCCAGGGAGTGGTACGAACCATACGCGAGATTTCATCACAGACGCAACTGCTCGCATTAAATGCTGCCATTGAAGCGGCGCATGCTGGAGAGTTCGGACGAGGATTCGACATCGTCGCCAAGGAAGTAAAGAAACTATCCACAATGGTGGAGAACTCCATTAATGAGATTCGTGATAGTGTTACCGGAATAACCAAGGAAATTGCCAATATTACAGGCGGTACACAAAAGGTAGAGGAGTATGTCGAGCAGAGCCAGGAGCGAATCGAGATTGCTTTGAATGACTTTAAGGCAATTGCTGAATCCGCTCAGTTGCTTGATGCCAAAGCGGAGCATGTGACCAGAATCGTTTAATATATGGTGGATGGATCATAGGAAAACCATGCGATATATTCTTGATATCCTTCTGACTCAGTATGTTGACTGATCAATACGAAGCGGTTCCTTATACAGGGACCGTTTTTTTTGCTGTGTTCAAAACATGCAATGGAAGTAAGGAGAATGCGAGCATCTGTTATAAGCAGGTCCAATTGAGTGGTCTACAAAAAACGGGAATTATTGTGTGCAAACGGGGACACAATACTTGGGAATACCTGCAGCTTCGTTATGCAGAGAAATGTTGGGGTGGGAACATGTGGTCAACAATTGTATCCTACGTGCCGGATTTGAACATATGGATGCAGGCATTTCTGGTCGTCATTATTCCGATTGGCATTACTATGACTACGCGCTGGATCAATGCCACCATTAAACGTGGAAGCTTCTCTCGTTCGGAGCGACCGTCCACTTCCTCGAAGGACATCTCGCCAGCCGCCGCAGGGCAGGGCGAGGGAACGGAGACGGGCCACTATGCGAATATTAAGATAACCGGAAAGTACATTACGGATCTGATTAGCGTAAGAGAAAGCTTTGGTCAAAATGCAGACGTGCATATTCGGGAATTTACCATCAGGGGTACGAATACACGCGCTGCGGTCATGTATACCGAAGGTTTGGGAGATCATGACTTAATTATTGATCACTTGATTACACCACTAATGTTAGAAGGCATACCGCAGCTTAAGCAGGAGGGGTTTCTTCATCCGGATAATGCATATTTACTTTCGGCATATCTGCAGAATCAATTACTTCCAGTTAGTCAGATTCAGGAGACCAATTCCCTTCAGGAGCTTTCACTGGGTGTACTTTTTGGCAAAAATGCGCTGTTGGTTGATGGATTGCCGGGTGCTTTATTAATTGGAACCCATAAAATTAAAGCACGAGGTGTGAATGAACCTTTGTCCGAAGGATTGCTTCGTGGCCCCCGCATTGGTTTTACAGAACAGTTAAGCGATAATACAGCCATTTTGCGTCGCTATGGAAGCGATCAGAGCCTGTTTATTCAGAAGTTTGAAGTGGGAAAACGAATCAAAAAAGATTTGGCGATAGCCTATATTCAGGACATTGCTAATCCTGTACTTGTGGATGAAGTTCGGAAGCGAATCGAGAAGATTGACATGGACTCCATGCTGGAATCAGGTTATGTCGAACAACTGATCGAGGACAGTACGCTGAGTCCCTTTCAACAGGTATTAAATACGGAGAGACCTGATCGGGTCATGGGTGCCTTGTTGGAGGGACGGGTAGCCATTATGTTAGACGGTACGCCATTTGTTTTGATTGTACCGATGACCTTCAGCATGCTGCTTCAATCTCCCGAGGACTACTATGAACGCTGGATTCCCGGAACCTTCATGCGAACGTTGCGTACGATGTCTGCCATGCTGGCCTTGCTTGCTCCTGCGCTCTATATCTCGTTTATCTCGTTCCATCCCGGGCTGATCCCCACCAAGCTGGTATTGACGATCATTGAAACGCGAACGGGCGTGCCGTTTCCTTCGATCATTGAAGTGCTGATCATGGAGCTCTCGATTGAAATTCTCAGAGAGGCAGGCATACGTCTGCCTAAGCCGATTGCGCCCGCGATGGGTATCGTTGGAGGTCTGATTATCGGCCAAGCAGCGGTACAGGCAGGAATAATAAGCCAATTCCTGGTTATTGTCGTTGCGGTTACAGCCATTTCTTCCTTTACGATCCCTGTATACAGTGCAGGCTTAACCCTGCGAATTCTGCGTTTTGCCGCCATGTTTAGTGCAGCCGTGCTCGGGTTGTTTGGTGTAGTTATGTTCTTTCTCCTCATCTGTACGCATCTGGCGAGACTATCGAGCTTTGGTGTGCCTTATGTTGAACCAGCCGTGCCTTATCGATTCGGGGAATGGAAGGATTTTGTGATCCGTGCCCCGCTAAATATGATGAAAAAACGTCCTGAGATGACTCATCCGACCGATAAGGACCGAACAAAATCATAAAGTGATTGAGGTGACAAGAAGTGAACAACTCTGAAGGAAAGATTAGTGGTAGACAGGCCGTGGTGATTATTGTCAATTACATGCTTGGTGCAGGCATCTTGACACTCCCTAGAACGGCCGGTAAAGCTGTTGGAACACCAGATGTCTGGATTTCCATTATTCTTTCCGGACTGATTATTACAGGTGTCGGCCTTATTATGGTCACCCTGTGTCGCAGATTTCCCGAGAAAACCGTGTTCCAGTTCACCCGTGAGATTACCGGGCGCTGGATTGCTTACATACTGGGCTGTGCCATGATTATGTATTTTATGGTCATTGCAGCATTCGAAATCAGAGTCATGGCAGATGTAACGGGCATGTATCTGCTCGAACGTACTCCAACCTGGGCCATTGTCATGGTTTTTATGTGGATTGGCATATATTTGATCTCCGGTGGACTTGCCGTCCTTGTGCGTGTATTTGAGATCATTTTGCCGATTACGCTGATTATATTTGTAATCGAAATTCTGCTCAGTAACCAGCTATTTGAGATCGGTAATTTGAGGCCGGTACTTGGAGAGGGAATCATACCGGTTATTAAAGGATTGAAGCCCTCACTACTGTCGTATACAGGTTACGAGGTGATGCTGGTCATGACCGCATATATGCAAGATCCGAAAAAAAGCAATAAGGCTATGACATGGGGCTTAATGATCTCGACAATGATCTACTTGATTACAGTTGTTATGGTTGTGGGCAGCTTGTCCCTTGACGGGATTAAGACAAGAACGTGGCCAACGCTGGATTTGGTAAGAAGCTTTGAAATACAAGGTTTAATATTCGAGCGATTTGAATCATTGTTGCTGGTCATCTGGATTATGCAGATTTTTTCGACAATGGCGATCACACATTACTGCGCTTCGGTGGGCATTCGTGATTTGTTTCGTATGAAGAAGATACAGGTCATTATGTATTGCCTGCTTCCGGTCATTTATTTGACTGCAATGATGCCCAAAACGGTGAATGAGACCTTTGCACTAGGGGATATGCTAGGCAATACATCCGTGTTTTTATTTGCTATTCTACCGCTGGTATTGCTACTGCTGAGTCTTATTCGCAAAAAAGGAGGCAAACATGCATGATTCCATTCCATATGTTCCTACGCTTAGCCGCTGTATTATGCATTCTGTTAACGATATCCGGATGTTGGAGCAGCCGGGAGATAGAGGATCTAAGTGTCTACGTTGGTCTCGGGATCGATATCGGCAAAGAGACGGAATTCGAGAAGAACACTGCAGCTCAGGGAGGAACGTATCCGATGCAGAAAAATGTGACAGCCACAGTACAGATTGCTCCGGGTAGTTCGAAAAGCCAGAAAAGCGAGCAATCCGGTTCACCTGCTTCAGGCAAAAGCTCCTATTCCAATGAACAGCTTACCGGAGATTCCTTGCTGCAAATCTTTCGTCAGTTTGCACTAAGGCGAGATCGTCCACTTATCGGACATCATCTGAAGGTTATCGTTGTCTCCAAGGATATTGCCAAAAAGTATGGTCTGGACCAACTCCTTGATTTAGTCCTTCGAGATAACGATATTCGTCCAAATTGCCTGGTCCTGATTAGTCATCATCGTGCGGTAGATGTACTGACTTCACAGGACCCTTCCCGGATTCCTGCATTTCATCTCACAGGAATAACGAACAATTCGTACATTTCCAATAAGATTCTGGACCCAGTCTTGCTCTCCAAATTAGATGCCAAAATGCAATCCGGATCCAGCTTCCTGCTTCAAAATGTGCTGAATTCCAATGGAGAAGATGAGTTCTCCGGAGGCAGCGTTTTTGATGGAAAGACGAAAAAATTTCTCGGGGAACTGAGTCAAACGGACCTGGAAGGGCTATCGTGGATTAAGCCTAAAGCAAAAGGAGGCGTCTTGAAGACATATAACAAGGAGGGGTTCACCGTTATATTTGAAACGAAGAAGAAAAAAACAAAAGTAATTCCGAAGGTGGTCGGCGATGATATATCGTTCCATGTAAAGAACGAATCTGAAGGCTGGCTGATGGAGGATTGGCGTGTTCCCGAAGAAGAGCTAGAGGAGGCTTACCTCAAAGAGCTGGAAGAGGAATTTGCTGAGCTGGCCGAGCAACAGGTTCGACAGGTTCTCTACAAACTTCAACACACCTATAAAGTAGACGTTGCTGATTTTCGGGATAGTCTGCGCATCAAATATCCGGAAACATGGAAAAAGGTCAAAGACGATTGGGACCAAATTTTTAGCACCGTGCCGATTACTTATGAGGTGAACCTCAGCATTAACAGTCCGGGTTCCTCAACCGACTAGAAACATGTTCAATTTTGAATAACTGTTGACACATTCATGATAGATCGCTATATTTATAAAAAATCATTTTCTTATCCAGAGAGGTGGAGGGACTGGCCCTTAGAAACCTCAGCAACAGATCTGAAGGATACTGTGCTAATTCCAGCGGGTGAAAGCCTGATAGATAGGAGCGTTTGTTTTTATTTGTCAGTAACGGCGCACTCTTTAGGAAGAGTGGGTCTTTTTTGTTTTTTCTGGATGAAGAAGTAGGGGAGCAGCAGGTATGGAGAACAACAACGATAAAGGGCATTTTCAGCGGAAAATGCAGGCACGGCATGTGATCATGCTCTCTCTCGGAGGAGTCATTGGAACGGGATTATTCCTCAGCTCGGGTTACACGATTCAGCAGGCGGGACCACTGGGAACCATTCTGTCCTACCTGATCGGAGCAATCGTCGTATATCTGGTCATGCTATGTCTCGGTGAACTGTCTGTTCATATGCCAGAGACGGGAGCATTTCATAGCTACGCAGCCAAATACATCGGACCAGCAACAGGATACACGGTGGCCTGGTTGTACTGGTTAACCTGGACGGTTGCCCTTGGTTCCGAGTTTACAGCCGCGGGACTGCTAATGCAGCGTTGGTTTCCATCGGTGAACGTATGGATCTGGAGCGCGCTGTTTGCACTGATGATCTTTTTGTTTAATGCACTGACGGTAAAATTTTTCGCGGAATCGGAGTTCTGGTTCTCATCGGTGAAAGTAGTTACCATCGTAATCTTCATTATTATCGGTGGCGCAGCCATGTTTGGTATCATTCCGATGGCGGATGCTGAACCTGCTCCGTTTCTATCGAATATTACAGCATCTGGATGGTTCCCTCATGGGGCTACAGCGATATTGATGACCATGCTTGCTGTAAATTTTGCATTCTCAGGCACCGAGTTAATCGGCATTGCTGCCGGGGAGACGGAGAATCCGGAAAAGACAATACCAAAGGCTATTCATACAACGCTGTGGCGTTTGGTGATTTTTTTCATCGGAACGATTATTATCTTGTCTGCCTTGCTGCCTATGTCGGATGCCAGTGTACTGCAAAGTCCATTTGTAGCGGTCATGGAGCGAGTGGGTGTACCGTATGCAGCAGACATTATGAACTTTGTTATTCTAACGGCAATTCTCTCTGCTGCCAATTCAGGCCTGTATGCTTCATCACGGATGCTCTGGTCTCTGGCTGATAAAAGAACGATCTCTCCTTGGTTCGCCAAATTGACGAAACGCGGGGTACCGCTGAATGCGCTCCTGATCAGTATGGTTGGTGGTGCGCTCGCTCTGCTGTCCAGCATCATTGCGCCAGGTACCGTGTATATTACACTGGTCTCCATTTCAGGTCTGGCTGTTGTGGCCGTATGGATGAGCATCAGTGCTTCCCAGTACATGTTCCGTAGACAGTATATCCGGGAAGGACATGCGGTCAAAGATCTGGTCTACCGCACACCACTGTATCCGGCGGTACCGATTATCTCATTTATATTATGCCTGGCTTCATGCATAGGTATTGCTTTTGATCCTACACAGCGAATTGCGCTGTATTGTGGGATTCCATTTATCGCAGTGTGTTACGCAGCTTATTATCTGACAGAACGTGTGAATAAGAAAAGAGGACAAGTACATGACGCAAGTACAACAGATTAACCCCATAGAACAGATCCTGCGCGAACATCCGGTCATGATTCTGGATGGAGCGCTCGCAACGGAACTCGAACAGCATGGATCTGATCTGGATGATCCGCTATGGTCGGCGCGTGTGTTAATTGAGAATCCGGACGTTATCGTTCAGGTCCATGCGGATTATTTTCGAGCAGGAGCCGACTGCGCCATTACATCCAGTTATCAGGCGACGGTGGATGGCTTTAGCAAGAGAGGAATCGGAGAGCAAGAAGCGTTGGACCTGATTCGCAAGACGGTGGAACTGGCTGCAAAGGCGAGAGATGACGTATGGGCAGAAGTGCAGGGTGGTTTAGTAGGGAGAGAAAGCTCGACAGGTCAGCTTGTAAAAGCTCCTTCGGTACGTTCCGAGACCGTGGAGAATGAGGAGTATATAACAGATCGTACAGAGGATCGCGAAGAAGACTGTCTTCGTCCACGTCCAATTATTGCCGGGTCCGTTGGACCGTACGGCGCCTATCTGGCGGATGGTTCAGAGTATGTGGGACATTACGGCGTGTCGGATGAGACGCTTGCCGCATTTCACCGTCCGCGTATGGCGGCGCTGCTTGAAGCGGGTGCTGATATTCTGGCGTTTGAGACCATTCCATCCTTGCAGGAAGCGCAGGTGCTGGTTGATTTACTGAAGGAGTTTCCTCATGCGTATGCCTGGTTATCTTTTTCTTTAAAAGACGGGACAAGCATCAGCGAAGGCACACCGCTTGAGGTGTGTGCACAGAAGTTTGGCTCCGAGCCGCAGATTGCGGCGATTGGCCTGAATTGTGCTCCGATGGAAGTGGTGACGGAAGCAGTGGGCATTTTGAGCCGTACCAGTGACAAACCTGTAATTGTGTATCCGAACTCGGGAGAAGTATACGATGCGGCAACGAAGACGTGGAGCGGACAGGGTACATGTGGCAGTATGAGTGATGCTTCGGAGCAGTGGGTTGCAGCGGGCGCGAAAATTATTGGTGGTTGTTGCCGAACTACGCCACATCAGATTGGTGAACTTGCGAAGAAGTGGCGGAGTTAAAAGACTTGATGTAGAGTTGTACACCGAAAAGCTAGAGATACAACCACATATGAAGAAGCCCTCACGACCCATTACTGGATTGGTGAGGGCTTTTTCAGTGTGATTTAGCGTTAACATCAACATGAGGACATTCCTCTTCTGATGCTTCTGATTATGCTATTTAATTAACTGAGTGCTAACTAAGGTACGACCTTCGTCGCTTAGGATGTACAGACCCGTTGTGTTATTGAGAAATAGACGTTCATCATTAAGATCAAATTCGTCATTTTTGTAGGTGTACAAAACGTTCAGGTTGCTTGTGTCCATAATAATTAGTTCTAGTTCATCTTCGTCATTCTTTTCAGATTTAAACATCAAACTTGTGCCATCCAAAGCCATATTGGGATATGATACTGGCAGATATGCCTTCTCAGCAATTAATTTACCTGAAGATGAATATAGCTTGATTCGCTTATTTTTATAATCCACAAATACAAACCGATCTTTCAATGCAAAAAGCTCTGTTGAATATTCCTTATAAGGAAGTTGTTTTGTCCACTTTAGCTGCCCCGTGCTGTTATAGCCTTTAAGCGTTATTGTTTTTTTGTAGATATTATAATATAGTAGTGTGCCGTCAGATAGACTCTTAATCCCATTGTAACCTTTACCACCAGTGATCGTTTTAATTTTTTTTCCGGTTGTCAGGCTAATCAAGTATAAATCGGGATGATTGCCAAACTTACTGCCGACAATCACATCACCATGAATCTGTTGCATAAAATATGGAACCTTGAACTTTCGACTTAAATTTCCATTAGCATCGTAATAGTAGAGTGTACTGCTTTTTAAATCATCAGAGTCTGCAATCACATACAAACTTCCATTTTCGCCTGGACTGCCTGACTCAGCCGAGTATAGTCTCCAATCTTCTGGCGGTCCGGGCAGAGAAGCTGTCCAACGGATCTGGCCCGTAGCTATATGCTTGGCACTGACTTGATTATCGTGGAAAATAAACATATATCCATCATCGGATAGCGTGTACTCGTTGTCCGTTGGAATCGACCAAAGTAGCTCCCCTGTTTTGGCATCCACACTGTCGATATAATAATCATTATTCTTACCTGCTTTAGTTACGAGCAGACTTTCATTCCCCATGGCATCCGTAACACTCTTTATTGAATATGAGCTTGTTGCACTCTGTCCGCCGTTGGTAATATCATACCCCCATTGGAATTGCAGCAGATCTTTAGCCAGAGCTGGCTCGGATGGGATCGCAAGAAAGATGAATAGGCTGGCTATAAGCCAATAGTTGATTCGCTTTAAACTCATGATTGGTAGACTCCTTATGTAATGTTCTCTGGATTATGGAAGTAACTGATACTTTCTTATCGTCTGCCCGTCAGGAGGCAGGAAAAATAATTCATTTTGCTTATTAAGGAACAATTCATCTCGATTAAACCTTACATCGTTCCAATCGTTCTGTGACAGCCGATAGAGCTCTCTCAGATTATTTGAATCTCTAATCACGAGTTCTATTCCCTGTTCGGTGTATTGAATATACATAAAACTCTGTAAATCGATTGCCATTTTTAGATGACTATTTGGCTCACCTTGCATGTAGAAGGGATTTTCATTAACTCCTGTAATGAATTTTCCATCCGAATTCATAAGCATGATATTGCCTGCGGTTTGTTCCAGATACAGCACACGATCATGGATGATAAATATCTCGGGAGGCCCCTTTTTAAAAGAAAAATCATACTTCCATTTCAAAGCTCCCGTAGGCGAGTACGCCCTCAACTCAAGTTCACGGTTATTGATAAACTTCCTAGTTATTAGGGTTCCATCGTCCGTAACCCTATTCCCGTAGGGCAAGGTTGTTTCATTGGTCAGCACCGTTAGCTTCTTACCTGTAGAAAGATCAAAAACGTGAGTATACGGACTTTTGTTGCCAGGTTGACCTAAAATAAAATTTCCTTCTATTGTGTAGTATTGCATGTAGGGGAGAATGAACTTTTTGCTTCGGTTTCCCTTTTCATCATAATAATAAAGAGTTACATATTTGTTTTTGTGATAAGTGAAAGAATAAGCTGTTCCGTTTTTGGTGAAATCTGAAGACTGACCTTCACGAAAGTAAGGGTTTATAGCGGACCATATCGGTTTACCGGTTGTCAGATCCGAGACCGTAATAATATCATCAAATCTTCTTTCATAGTCATCAGTCTCAGCGGGTTTGAAAGTATACATGTAACCATCCCTAGTTAACCCATAATCAGATTCTGGCTTGGACCATCGGATGTCCCCGGTTTCACCACTAATATTCTCCACGTATGTGAGCTCCTCGTTCACTACCTTTCTCACCAAAATGTTTAGGTTGCCGGACAAATCCAGTCTGAAGTAATGCGGAGTAAATCCATCCCCCCATTTGCCAGAATCGACCTGCTTGACCCATTCAAGCTGTGGCACGGTCTTGGCTTTAGCCGACGCTGAGGGTTTGTCTACTGACAACAATCCTAGACTCAGGATGCTGATCAACAAACAAAATCGAATACAAAACCATTTCAAAATAAACAACTCCTTAAGAAAAATCGAGGTCAAACTTAATCTGGACCTACCGTTTCATTTTTAATATCCTGCACCAACCGTATGATCTCCGCAACACCTAGTAACAATAGTCCTGCTACAATGCCGTTCATCATAACTGGAAGAGTCAAAGACCATTGAAAGCCATTGAACTCATTTTGCCCAACGAGGATACTGGCAATAATGGATAGAATGATGCTAATCCAAGCTATCCACTTCAACAATTTACTCGTTTTATTTTTGTTGTACAAAGAAATTAACTCCTTTACCATAGTATGCCATTAAGTTTATCATATCTATCATTACTAGGTATATAGGACTATTCTTGTGTCGGATTTAAAGTTTTGTTGAAAAATATTGTTATGTGTTTTAATGTCTGTCTGCTGCATGTTATTCAATGACAAGAATACGCGGGGATGCCTGACGAATCACCTTGGATGATCTCCAGGAGCCAAAAGTTGCTGCAAGGATACTCAGAGAAGATAAAAGTATAATCCCCCACCAATTCAGAACCAACGGGATTTGTACGATACCGTATCCCGAGAGTACCTTTTCAAGCAACAACGGAAGAAGGTACACGCCAGCAATAACGCCAAACATCGAACCGATCAGGGATAACAATACAACTCCCAGTGTAATAGAGGACCGAATACTGCCGGATGTCATACCAATCGATTTGTAGATGCCGTACGTCTTGTTTTCTTTGCGAATGCTGATCCGGCTGGTACTGAAGATGATCATAAACGTAACTATGATGAATAGAAGACCGATCAGGGCCATGGGATATATGAGAATGTTTGCTGCTTCTGTATAAACGGAATCCAGCAGCGTTTTTTGCGTGACAATGGATGCAGAGTATTTGAACTGCTCATTTAACTGGGCTGCAATTGCCCCTGCTTGTGAAGGATCGATGGCATTAATAAATGCAACATCTATATCACTGTAACTCGGATTTACACTTCGGACCGCTTGAACGGTGATTCTCCCGGATAGCGACATGTTGGAGATCGCTTGATAGATACCCGAGATGATGAACGTACGCTTTTCTCCCTCAATGTAGATATCGATAAGGTCACCCAGATCCTTGTTTAACATCTTGGCAGCACTGACCCCAATTGAAATCTCATTTTCTCGTTCAGGGTTATTTCCTCTCAACGTCTCGAAGCCGAAATCCTCATAGCTTCCATCCAATACGCCTAGATAAAGGCTAATAGACTGACTGGCTGGATTGCGCGAGGAAACATCTGAGGGAATAACTCCGGTAATGTTTCCTTGCCAACCTACATTGTGGATGCGGGGATCTTCTTCAAGCACGTTTTGCAGCTCTGCTCTGGGAAACGTTGTTTTGTTCACCACCACAGCAGCAATGTTTGCATTGTCATAACCCCATTTAGCTGCAGTCTGATTGATTCCGGTAATGCTGGTCAGCACAACATATCCGAAGACAAGCACGGAAGCAGCTACGGACGTCAGCAATATTATTAAAACAGAGCTTTTGCTGTTTCTGATTAGACTGCGCAGGCCGATTACAAAAGAGATAGGTAGTCGACCAAACGAGGCCGCATTTGCGAGTGGTGAATTCATTCGCTTTGCCATGGCTACGTTCTCATCCTCTGACATACCGTAGCGAATGGCCTGAACAGGCTCGATCATACGGGCTTTTTTGGCATAAAATATAACAAATACAATCACAAGGATGAATAACAGCAATCCTACAAGTATAGCTGCTCCAACGCCCTCAACCGGAAGATCACTATTGCCTGTTCGCAAGGACGATACGGAGATGTTGATGATGAATTTAGACACCAACACACTCAGCGCAAACCCGGGAAGAACAGCGATGATGGACAGCAGGGAATATTGAATGACATAGGTGCCGATCGTTGCACGGGAAGTGAGTCCCAGTGACTTAAGGATACCTATCGTTTTGTAGTTAGCCAGAATAGCATCAGAGATGGTGAAGCCAATTGTGATGAGTGCAATTATCATCATGACGGCTCCTAGGAAAATCATGATGAAACCGACGATCTGGTTCATAATCAGATAAAAGGATGAAATACTTTCGAATTCCATTTTGGTTTCCAGAAGCGGAGCACCCGTCTCGTTAGTATAACGGTTCCAGTAACTGGAACTCATACTGTAATCGTCAAAATGGATGCCCATCATGTGATTCTCTTTCCCTGCAAGCGTACTAAAATCATGTTGGTAATCTGCACTGTTCATCCAGATTCTTGCGTTATTGGTGAACGGTGCGCCATAAGGAACATCGACAACAACAGCTGATACAGCGAGGTCAAGCGTGGCTGAGCCGGTCTTGAATTGAATGGTATCGCCGACAACAATGTTATGGCTATTCGCCATGGACGTAGGAATCCATACGCTACCTTGTGCGGGAGATGAGCTTTCTTTTCCGGCTACAAATACGAGTTTATCTACATCCCAAGGAGGCGGCGGGGTGTTCATCATATAGAGGTAAATGTTAGGTATATCCATGCCGTCAAAGGTGATGCCTGATAAAGTTTGGTAAGCAAGTAAAGTCGAGATCTGAACACCATTCTGGGCGGCCCACCAGTCATGTACCGTTTGGGGATCATTCAGCCCTTTGTCGAACGTCAAGATCTGATGCGACCCGTTGGTTCGGCTGTGCATCTCATTGAACTGGTTACCCGTGTTAGCCAAAATGATGATGGAAGTACACACCAGAAGTGTGGACAACAAAATAAGCAGGGTAATAAACAGGTTCTGAATTTTATTTTTACTCAGATAAGAAAAACTCAGCTTCAGGATGGCAGCCATAGGTTACTCCTTTCCCGACACAAAGGCAAAGACGATTGATTCCCGATCCGGAATCTGATATTCATCATATTTGTCGAACTCCAGAATGCCGCTGACTTTACCATCACGGATCAGGATCAGACGGTCGGCTCGGCAAGCAGCTTTGATGTCATGTGTCACCATAACGACCGACTGTCCTTTCCGGTTCATATCTGTCAGGATGTCGAGCACCGCATTACCATGTTCATAGTTCAAACTTCCGGTAGGTTCGTCAGCGAACAGGATATCCGGCGAATTAATCAAAGCCCGTGCAATGGCAGCTCGCTGCTGCTGTCCTCCGGAGGTTTGGGAGGGGAGGCGGTTACGCTGTCCATCAATATCCATGGCATTCATCAGCTCAGCAGCGCGGGATTGGATGTCCTTCTTTTTGTTTCCCGCGATATATCCCGGTAAAGCAATGTTCTCTTTGATGGAAAGGTCTGGGACCAGATTGATACTTTGATAGATATAACCAATCCGGCGGGTGCGGAAGTCAGACATTTCTCGTTCACTGTAAGCGTCAATCCGTTGGTTGCGAAAATAGACCTCACAGGCTGTAATCTGATCCAGCCCGCTTAGCAGGTATAAGAGGGTTGATTTTCCGGATCCGGAATTCCCCATGATGACCGTGAATTCCCCTTCATAGATGTCGAGATCGACATTACGGATGGCATGATGTTGCTCACTCCCGCTGTTGTACGTTTTGCACAGGTTCTGTGCACGAATAATTACCTTTTTGGACAAGTCGAATCACTCCCGAGTGCAGTATAGGATTCATTCTAGAGGAGGGATGTTGAGGAAGCCTTATCAAATTATGAATAAAGTATTACAGCCAAATGGGGTGAAGCGGAAGTTAAAGGCGCTTGGTAAAATAGCCAGGCCAGAATGGCTCAGCAGATAGGCAGATAGAACCGGAAGGTCGTACCTTGTCCTTCTTTACTAGTGAAGGAAATATGGCCTCCATGTGCTTCAATAATGCTTTGGCAGATGGAAAGTCCCAGTCCCGTACCTTCCTGAACACGTTGGTCTGCCTGACTAGCTTGGCCTCTGAAATAACGCTGGAAAACAAACGGCATGTCCTGTACACGTATTCCCTGACCCGAATCGGCGATGGTCACTTTCAAGTGACCGGATTCCAGTTCCGTGACTATACGTATCGTGTCTCCCGGAGCTGTATGCTTGAGGGCATTGGCGGCAAGATTGGAGATGACCTGTTCAATTCGGGTAGGATCGATTGCGACTAACACATTGGGGATGTGGTTAGAATTGGGGCCGTCGTAGACCAGACCTTTCGTGAGAACAACATGTTCAATAGGTTTCAACATAGTTTCCAAGACAGGGCCACTGTACATTTCACGAGGTTCCACCGAAATTTGCCCGAGTTCCTGCAGTGCATGAACCAGCAGGTCCTCCACAAGTCGGGCCGTTTTATCCGTATGGGTCCGCATGACTCTCATATATTCCATCAGCGTTTCCTGATCGTTACATAGCCCTTCCTCTATAGCTTCTATGTATGCTTTTATCGTCGTAATTGGTGTTTTGATATCATGGGATATATTGGTGATGAGTTCCTTCTGCGCCTGTTCTTGCTGGATGCGCAGCTCGTTCATATGCTTGATTTCGGTGCGCATCAAATCCAACATGGCATAAAGGTCGCCCATTTCATCCGTCCGGTTGTACTGAATCTGTTCTTCATAATTGCCTTTGAGGATGTATTCCGCATGGAGCTTCAAATTATGAATGGGAGAGAGCAGCTGCTTCTCCAGCTTTCGTTTCATCCAAAATAGAAATAAGCTCAGGATCAGGGACAGGAGCAATAGTACGCTAATCCATATCACTAGAAAAGTCATTGGTTGCTGAACAGTAACCATAGCTTGGGGGATGGAAAAGATGGCATTGCCGATCTGGCTCCCCACAGGTCCGTCCATCACGGGAAATGCAATTTCAAGCGATTCGTTACCATTCGCAGCCTGCGCGGCATGGTGTAGATCATAATGAAGGGATGAACGCAGATTAACTTGGGTTCCTTCAGAGGTGGGGGCGGAGGACAGAATTACTGTTCCATCCAAGTTCACATAGGTAAGCACAACCCCGCTTTCTTTGGCGGTGGAACGTATATCTTCATGAATATATTGATCGTCCAGATGTTGATGATTTTGCTCCAGAGCGAGCAGAGTGGGATTGACCTTGAGGCGAATCTGATTCATAGACAGATTGGATTGTTCAGAATTTCGGTTTTGGAATAACATCATCGACAGCGCGAGGATACTTAAAATCATAATAATCAGAAGGCCAAGTGTTGTTAACAGCCAGCGTCTGGACCAGGTGTTCAATGACATGCGGATGTCTCCAATCTGGATTATTCGTAATTAAATTTGTAACCGACACCCCAGACCGTCTTCAGAACAGTGGGATGGGAGGCATCTGCCTCGATTTTTTCTCGTAGTCTGCGAATGTATACGGTTACGGTGTTTTCATCCCCATAGGTTGCATATCCCCAGATGGCGTCAAGCAACTGGGCTTTGGAGAAAACCTGATTCTTATGGCTTGCCAGATAATGAAGTAATTCAGACAGAGAAACTTCCGATTCGTTCAATGTAACTTTATAGGCTTTTTTATCAATCACCAGGTTTCCAAGACGTAGTAGGTCTGTTCGCTCCTGATCGGGTGTCATGCTGTCATAACGCCTAAAGTGGGCATTAATCCGTGCCAGCAGTTCGCTAAGTGAGAAGGGTTTCGTCATATAGTCGTCTGCTCCAAATCCAAGACCAAGCACTTTATCGGTATCACTGCCCCTGGCACTCAGAATAAGGATGGGGATGTTGTTTCGCCGTCTAATCTCTCGGCACACTTCAATCCCGTCCATGTCCGGAAGCATAATGTCCAGAATAATGTAATCTGGTTGAATAAGCTCCATAATCTGAAGCCCATCTTGCCCAGTGGCTGCAACGGCAGCTTCATACTGGTTTTTGGTCAGATAATCTCGCAGAATACGCGATATATCCGGTTCATCCTCGATGATGAGGACTTTGCGCGGGTGGGTTAGCATATGTATCGCTCCAGTATTTTTAATGGGAATTCAATGAGATATATGAATGGGTAAGATGACAGTCTTTTATAATTGTACAGTCTTGTTCTGTTGGAGTCACATGAAATATTGAAGTGAACATCATTCTTGTTAATCGTGGCCTTACTAGTGGCTCTCTACAAGTTTCGTCATATCAAAATAACCCATGAACCTGCTTGAAGGTCATGGGTTTCTGATACGAATACGTCACACACGTTCTAAATCAATAGGCTCATGCTGCTTGGATTTGAGATACTCTGCCGGAGATACACCGAAATGTGCCCGGAATACCCGGTGAAAATAGGAGTAACTTGCAAAACCGCAGGATTCAGCAATATGCTCCAGTGTCATTTCACTGTATTTCATACGTTCCAATGCCGCATTCAGACGGATCTCAATCGCATATTGAATCATGGTCTGATTGTAGTGCTCCTTGAATAAACGGACTGCACGCGACAGGCTGAGTCCGGCATAACGTGCTGCTTCTTCAAGTTTAAAGGTAACGGTGGCATGTTCCTCAATAAAACGTTTTAACTTCAACGCAGAGGAAACAGCCCGATCCGTCTGGATATTCTCGGTGATTGCCCGGTCGATATATAGACATAATCCGCGCAGTAACGCATCCTTTAGCTCCGCATTCTCCTCGAGAGGTCCGCGACGTTTCTCCAGTAACATATTTCGCCATAGGCTGATCAGCTTATCATCCAATCCAATCCGGCTCACAGTGGATCTTTGCTGCCGTTTCCACCAATTCTCGATCCAACTGCCCTCGCAGAACAGATAATAATCTCCGCTAGACAAGCGTCCTTCCTTATGTGGTTCATCGACTACAAGATGATAATCGTCACCAGGCTTGAGCAGCAGCAAATCCCCGCTCGTCATCCTGAATTCTTCATCCTGTACATATACTTTGCACGAGCCTTCGGTCTGCAGGCGGAACAGATAGGTTTGCAGCTCGCCCTTCATATTATGAGTGAACGCCTTATAGTGATATGAGTAGTCACAGATCAGTACAGATGTCTCTAACGTATCCAAAGATGAAATCCCCCAATATATCGATGCTTTTACATCATAAGTTTAACTTAACATTTACACGATAACGGAGAGGACAGAAAGAACCTGAAGAAACGAAGTTAAAAGCTTTCTGAAAGAAAGCTGCATCGGAAGCATAAACTCGCCTTTAGCTCCAGATTTTATCCTTTTGAAAAGGAAATCAAAAAAATCTGGGGATAACAGCGATCGGAAGGTTGTTCTGTCATCGGAGTGCCAGTGTAAATATCTTCAGTTGAAATTAGCTACATTCAATTGATGCAAAATGATGGAAATAAAATTTGACCAGATAGTTCATGTTCTGACTATATTGTATATGTTCATTCTAGCCTGTTTTGCGGTAGGATGATACCAGATAGAGCAATGAAAGCAAATTTGAGAACAGAGGTGTATCCTACATGAAAAAACTTAATATTGGTTTGCAATTGTTTACACTCCGTGATGAAACTGCAGCAGATTTTCGTGGTACGTTGCGTAAGGTGGCGGCCCTTGGATATGAAGGCGTGGAGTTTGCCGGATATGGTGACATTCCAGCCGAAGAAATGAAAGCGCTACTAGATGAACTTGGATTGAAAGGATTCAGCAGCCACGTTTCACTACATGCGATGCGCGAAGACTTGCAAAAACAAATCGATTACCTGAAAACAATTGGTGCACAATATATCATTTGTCCTTACCTGATGCCAGAAGATCGTCCTGAGAATGCAGAAGGTTGGACCAAGCTGTTCGCTGAGTTACAACAATATGGAGCTGAAGCGGCGAAGCAAGGTTTGATCTTCGGTTACCATAACCATGACTTTGAATTCCACGGCCAGGTTGGAGATGCCAATGCCTTTGATGCCATGTTCGCTCAAACATCACCGGAAGCGGTAAAAGTGGAAATGGATGTATGTTGGGTCCAATTTGCGGGACAAAATCCGATCGAGTATATTAATAAATATGCGGGTCGTTTACCGCTTCTTCATCTGAAGGACTTCAGCAAAGACGAACAGGGCCAGATGAAAACGCTGGAACTGGGACAAGGTTCGGTTGACCTGCCGGCTGTTATTGAAGGCGCTACGAATGCAGGTGTGGAGTGGCTGATCGTGGAACAAGACGTATGTCAGAATCCTCCACTTGAGAGCGTATCCAATAGCTACAACTGGCTGAAAGAAAACTACCTAAACCAGTTCTAAGAGCATCATCGAACCATGCAAAATGCTAATCTATTTGTCAAAGGAGACTTATGTACATGAGTAAAATTAAAGTTGCTGTATTCGGCTGTGGAGCCATTGCCGAGCGCAGACATATTCCAGAGTACGCTGCCAATGAGAACGTAGAACTTGTCGCTTTTGCCGATCCGATTGTGGAGCGTGCGGAGAAGATGGCCGAGACTTACGGAGGTAAAGCGTACTCCAGTTACGAAGAATTGCTTGCAAACGAAACGGTTGATGCCGTAAGTGTGTGTACACCGAACTATCTGCATGCGCCAATGGCGATTGCTGCTGCAAATGCAGGCAAGCATGTTTTGGTTGAGAAGCCAATGGCAGTATCCACTGAAGAAGGCGAGCAAATGATCGAAGCTGCCAAGAAAAACGGTGTGTATCTGATGGTTGGACACAACCAGCGTCTGATGCCTCCTCATGTCAAAGCAAAAGAAATTCTCGACTCCGGCAAACTCGGTAAAGTCCTGAATTTCCGTACATCCTTCGGTCACCCGGGCCCGGAAGCATGGAGTGTGGACGGAGCCGAAAGCTGGTTCTTCCGTAAAGAAGAAGCTATTATGGGCGCTATGGGTGACCTCGGCGTGCACAAATCAGACTTCATCCGTTACTTGCTGAATGATGAAGTATCTGAAGTGGCTGGTTTCATCAGCACACTGCACAAGGAAGGCACCAAGGTTGACGATAACGCAACTTGCTTGCTTCGTATGAAGAGTGGAGCAATCGGAACGCTGGTAGCGAGCTGGACGCAATACAGAGCCGGAGACAACAGTACAGTTCTGTGGTGTGAGAATGGTGTTATGAAGATTGGAACAGTGGAAGGCGATGAAGTTATCGTTGAGTTGACCAACGGTACGGTTGAAACGTACAAAGTCGGTGCCATGGCTACTAACGAGAAACAAGTGCCGAGTGGTGTGATTGACGCTTTTGTAGAGTCGATTGTGACCCAAACACCTCCAGCGATTTCTGGGGAAGAGGGCTTGCGTTCCTTGCAAGTCATCCTGGCAGCATTCGAATCCGAGAAAACAGGTCAGATCGTTAAACTGTAATCCATACGAATGACAGTGCAATTTTTAATATTCTATATGGCTTAATCTATGATATAAGGGACTTATCTCAGTGAAGTGTTCTGGGGTAAGTCTTTCTCTGTTTGTTTCAAGGCAAGTGTGGGAAAGTGAACAGTGTATACGGTAATTTGTGCAACAAGGTTAAAGCATCTGATCGCTTGTGCAGAACAGAAAAAGGCTGACATCTCGCGCTATCGCGGAATATCAGCCCCTTAGAAGTCATTAGATTAAATGATAGAATGATTAACTTTCTTTAGATGCCAGCCGGTACATCGCTGCCCAGATCCAGCCATGTTATTTCAGCAGGAGTCAGTGTGATGCGGGACCCCTCGTCACAGGACAGCAGCTCCGCCTGATTCTGGGCACCAATCAGCGCACAGGTTGGGAACGTCTGATTCAATACATAAGCGAGTGCAATCTGAATGGGTGATGTTTTCTTCGAATTAGCCAATTGTTCAGCCCGACGCAACCGTTCCCAGTTGCCATCACTGTAGAATACACGTACCAGATCTTCGTTATCCCGAACTTCAGGTGTGAATCGTCCAGTGAAGAAACCACGCGCTTGGGAGGACCAGGATAGCAATGGTAGTTTAGTTTGCTCATGCCATGCCAGCGTCTCTGCATCTGCTGACACACAGCCTTCCCAGAAAGGTTCGTTTGCTTTGGCGAGACTGAGATTTGGACTGCTAAATGTGAAGCCCTTCAAGCCATTTGTCGCAGCGTACGCATTGGCTTCCTCGAGCCGCTGCCAGGTCCAGTTGGAGGCGCCAATTGCGCCGATTTTGCCGGATTCAATATGTTCGTTCAGTGCTTCAAGAATAACACTCACAGGGGTATTGGGATCATCCCGGTGCAAGGCATACATCTCTACGTGATCTGTCTGCAGACGCTCCAGACTTTCCAGCAAGTCACTACGGATGGCATCAGCGTTCACGCGTGGTCCATTCTGGTCATGATGCGCGCCTTTGGTGAGAATGACGATCTGGTCGCGGTTACCACGTTCCTTCATGTAACGACCGAGGACTTCTTCACTCTGTCCACCACAATAAATATGTGCTGTATCTACGGTGTTACCGCCAATCGACAGAAAAGCATCCATGTTCGTAGCTGCTTTATCGTAGGCATCATGCACGAAATAATCGGTTCCTTTAATCAATCTGGAGACGCGTTTACCTGCACCAGCAATTTCGATATATTCCATAAGTCAGTTCATCCTCTCAATTATAGTGTAATTCGTATCCGTTCTTCCGCTGAACGAAGGCAAGCTTCCAGCACTTTCATATTAGCAAGCGCATCGGAAGGGGCGAAGCGCAGATCCTTGCCCTGAAGTACCGCACGTGCCATGTCATCTCCCTGTAGAGAGTAGTGGTTCACTTGCGGAACTTCAATCTCTTTGCGTTCACCGCCAGCCGTTACATAGAAGTTGGAACTGCGATCTTGACGACCGATAAAGGCCGATGGCACCTCAATGATGCCATCAGAACCTAGAACTTCGAGCGTGTTTCGGAAGGCTGCCCACATGCTGCTGTCAAACGTCACACCAACGTGATTATCGAATTCCAGCAGTCCGGAAGCCATCATATCGACCTGATCATGCTGTGGGGAGAACATGCCAATAACGGTAACTGCACTTGGTTCTTGACCAAGCAGCAGACGTGCTACGCTGATGGAATAACATCCGATATCATAAAGTGCACCTCCACCCCACTCTTTCCGAAAGCGGACATTGCCGGATGCATTGGAGTTATTAAATGAAAATGTGCTGTGAATACCACGAATCTCACCAATCTCACCGCTGGCAATGATATCCCGGATCTGCTCATATCGTGGATGATGGCGGTACATGAATGCTTCAGCCAGATGCACACCTGCATCTGCACAAGCTTGAACCATCTCCTGAGCTTCCTGCTCTGTCAGAGCAAGTGGTTTTTCGCACAAAATATGTTTGCCTGCTTCAGCAGCCCGGATCGTCCATTCCCGATGCAGATGATTCGGCAGTGGGATATATACGGCATCAATGGAATCATCAGCCAGCAAAGATTCATAACTTCCATAAGCCTTGTCGATCCCAAGTTGTTCGGCCGTCTGTTTGGCTTTATCTTCGTCACGACTGGCGATCGCGGTTACTTCATTCAACTCGGATTTCTGCAGGCCTGGAATGACGGATTCCACAGCAATGCTAGCGCTACCAAGAATGCCCCAACGCAATTTTTGAACTGAATTCATGTGTTGTATCCTCCTGTGTATAAATGTATATTGTGATTATAAAGAATAGACCAATGAATTAAAATGATAATATATTGAAGTTAGTTAACACAATATTGTTGATCGAGGAGAACTGGCTATGATGAGACAAACGGTATTGCTTACCCTGCAGGATATTCCATATTTTTGTTATCCCGAGTCCGTTGGACATTATATGGACCACGTCCAGCATTCCGTGTTGCGTGAGGCTGGCGCACTGAACAACTTTAATATTCACTACGTCGCTTCGGGCAAGGGATATGTGGAAGTAGATGGGGTGGTGCATGAGCTTCGCGCAGGTCAGGCGGTTCTCTATTTCCCGCAGCAGCGGCAGCATTATTATAGTAGTGAAGATGATCCATGGGATGTACGATGGGTTCATTTTTACGGTGAACGTCTGCATGATTATATGATCGAGCGGGGGTTACATCGCAATCTGTTGTGGACACTGCGGCAACGCAGCTCCTGGGAAGAGGCTCATCTGGCCTTGCTGACTGAAGCGGAACAGAACACCATGCTGCGTCCGGCGCAGCTATCCACATTGACCTATGCTGTACTCGCCGAGTTCGTGCAGCATGCAGTACCTTTAAAGAGCACACGTACCACCAGTAAGGCGGAGAGTCGGGTACTTGCACTTCTTCCACAGATGCAGCAAGAGGCCTGTCAACCTTTCCTGTTACAGGACTGGGCAGATCTTGCAGGTGTGAGTTCGTATTACTTTTGCAAAATGTTCAAGAGTGCTGTGGAGATGACGCCTATGGAGTTTATCACTCGTTCACGACTACAGATGGCGAAGCAATGGTTACTCGAACGGCCTACGGCCAACATTGGACAAATCGCGGAGGAAGCGGGGTATCCCAATGCCAGTTATTTTAACCGCCAGTTCATGGCCCATGAGGGGATGACTCCTACGGATTACCGCGGATTGTATCACAATTAACCCGTATCCTTTCGATGTTGCCAGTACTTGAGGTATAGTGGTTTGACAGAGAGCTGAATCAAGTCTATTATGGATAAATTAAATCCGTGTATAATGAGGTGCCCTCATGAAATATTCAAAAGCGACAAATTATGCTTTGCATACGATGCTTCATCTTGTAAGCACTGCCCCCGAACAGCTGGTTAGTGTACACCAACTTGCAGATTTGCAGAAGGTGTCACCAACCTATCTATCCAAAATTTTGACCAAATTGGTTAAGGCGGGCATGATCGAATCGACTTCTGGTGCCAATGGTGGCTACCGGCTTAGTCGTAAAAATCCGGATCCGTCCTTCCTGGAAATCATTCATGCGATTGAAGGTCAGGCGTCCCTGTTCGAATGTTCCCAGAATCATAACGCAGGCTGTTTGATCCAGCAGGTGATGGTGCAGGCTGAAGAAGAGATGGAAAGTTTTTTGAACAATAAAAAAATGTCAGAACTGGCTTCCCAGATGAAGGGTGCACATTCCCTGTAACTTGTACTAGAAGTGAAGTTTCGATGGACGCTGTTAACTCGTCTGGCACATAGGTATATCCAGATCTTTCCCCAACCTCGCGAGAGGTAAGGAAAGATTTTTTTGTATCGTTGTACCTAATAGAAGCCGAATGGTACAATAAGGAAGGTATAGTATACATACATACATACATACATACATGATCCAAATCTTACATCACATTTTACATCTCTGGAGGGACAACACATGAGCCAATCAACGATTACAGGACTGGAACAATTGTTCGCGCTGGAAAACATTCGGAACACCAAGGCGCGTTATTGCCGCTATATTGATACGAAACAGTGGGATACCTTGGGTGATGTGTTTGCTCCGGATGCAGTCGCCGATTTCAGCACAGAAGGCAATCCAATTCCGGTATTAACAGGCCGTGATACGATCGTACAAGTATTCCGTGATCTGGTGGATGTTGCCGTAACCGTGCATCATGTTCATAGCGCCGAAGTTGAATTTGTATCTGAGAACGAAGCAAAGGTCATTTCCCCAATGGAAGATTGGGTAACGTTCCCGGAGGGCAATGAGAACAAATCCTTCCACGGATTTGGGCACTACCACGAGACTTTTGTCAAAATCGACGGCCAATGGTACATCAAACATACGAGCCTGAAGCGTCTTCGTCTGGACCTGTTTGAATAGTATACTCAGTGTAGAAGAATAGAGAAGTTGGTCAACCATAAAATAATAGCCCCGAGGAGCGTGATGAACGCGTCCCTGGGGCTGTTTTGTGTTTGTGGGAGAGGGCAGCTGACACATGCATAGAAATTAGGTAGAAAAAAAGCCAGGTTCAGAACCCGAGGGTCCCTTCCTGACTTCTTTTGGTTAAATATGATGTTAGATCCGGCTACTTGTTTCCGTGACTTTCCGTGACTGCATTCTCAGATACACCTGAGAGAAAATAACGGATGCCAGTGCAACCACGGTCATGCCCCAGAAAATATTAGTGTACGCTGAGGACAGCGGCATGTTTTGCATCGCAGTCAACGCTACACCAGTGACAGCAACGCTGAAAGCACCGCTGAAGAACTGACTAAGTTGGAACAATCCCATACCTGCGCCGACCTGATCCATGGTCAGATTGCCAGATAATTCATTGGATACGCTCGTGGTTAGGGAAGAGAAGCCTACGCTGAGCAGGACATATACGACCATGATGGCGTAGATGCTATTGTCTGCAAATAAGGCGAACAATCCAGCAGCGGCCAGTAACAACCATGGTGCAAACTTCAGCAGCAACGTATTGCCATGTCGGTCAATCATGCGGCCGATTCGGTTGGAGAGCAGCATGGATACGACTGCACCCGGGAAGATGACAAGTCCGGATTGAGCAGGTGTCAGTCCATACAGATGCGCCAAAATCTGCGGCAGCAGGAACAGCGTTGAGAAGTTATTGATGTACGATACAATACCCAGCGAGCTGAGCATCATATATTTTTTGTTTTTGAACAAAGCAGGTTGAACAAATGGATCTGCCGCGCGCCGAATTCGGAGCCAGAACAGAAGCAGTGCCGCAGCACCGATGACAAGCGTGAACCACTGACGGGAAGTCAGGAATAACAGCACACCCGTAGTACCGATGGCGAGAAGTACGGCACCCGGCAGGTCAAATGACCCTTTTTGCGGTGTTTCCCGAGGAAGCAATTTGAAGAATACAGGAATCAAGAATAACGTTAATCCCGTAACGATAAATAGATCATGCCATCCCAGAAACTGAGTAATACTTCCGCCGATGACGGGACCAAGTCCAAGCCCCAGTGAACTGGCGGACATGATGACAGCCATCGATTTACCCCGGCGATCATGTGGAATGTACCGGGTAATCAGCACAATGGCAAGCCCCGGAACCGAAGCAGCACCCGCAGCCTGAATCAGACGTGCAATAAGCAAAATGATGAAGTGATTACTGAAGAACCCGAGAACGGATGCTGCACCAAGTAAAGTAAGCCCGGTCGTGAATAATGTACGAATGGGTATGAAATCCGATAGACGTGAGAACGTAATCGAGGAAATAGCAAATACTATGGAATACCCTGTAACAATCCATGAGGAAGCGACGGATGTAAGCATAAATTCGGCTGCAATTTTGGGCAGGGCCAGATTAAACATCATTGTATTCATCACAACGAGTACAACGGTGAAGCCAAGCAAGCTTACAATTAATCCTTCCTGTATTCCGGTCCGTTCCCTTGATGATGCGGTTGCGGTGTTGTTCATAAAAACCTCCTAAAGTGATGTGTATTTCGCAACATTTCAGAAACGGTGTGTAACATTTGCAAAATGTAGTATGATGTCAATCCCGTGCCTGACAGCAGGGGTTACATAACGAAATTATTAAAGTTCGATTGGTGTCGAACATTAGAAATATATCATGGATCTGTGTTAAAATACAATGGATAGTCTGAAAAAAGGAGACTACAGTATGAAAATTTTACATCATCCACAAGTATCCGATATTGAACTTTCCTCCGTATTGTATGCGTTAAGCGACCCGACTCGTCTTGGGATTGTTGCGGAAGCAGCGAGAAGCGGGGAGCAGCCGTGCAGTCATTTTCATGCACCTGTTGTGAAGTCAACGATGTCGCATCACATTCGTACTCTGCGGGAAGCCGGAGTTATTCGGGTCAGAGTGCAGGGCACACAGCATTTTCTCACCTTGCGGTCCGATGATCTGGAAACACGCTTTCCAGGGCTCTTGCAACCGTTATTGCAGGCCGCAGCTCAGACGAGCACAGATCCTTCCTAAATGGTGTCCTTTCTTCAGGTCGAAGAGGGGACATTTTTATTTTTGAATCGAGAAAGACCCCTATACGAGTCCAACCATTTAGGGGATTGTAATTTAAGATCATTTTACTTCAATGAAGCTTCAGATCGGAACGGCATGTGAAGTTGTTCTGGAAAAGATATAAACGCTATAAAACCGGACAGGCCGCAGCCGATCCGGTTTATTTGATGTGAACGTAAATGCAGATCAGGTCATGTGAATCCAACCAGTTATAACTTTTATAAGAGACAGATTGTAATATGAAGTGCGACACCTACTGGAAATAAAAAAATGGCTCATAGCCTGATTCGTGTAGAATGAAAGTTACCACACAAGCATTCACACAAGGAGAATCAGTCCATGAGTTATTCACATCTTAGCATAATCGAACGCAGCAAGCTAGAAATCCTCCACAGCCAAGGCCAAAGTTCGAGAGCCATTGCAAAAGTACTAGGGAGGCATCCGTCGACGATTTGTCGTGAGTTAGATCGTGTTACTGCATCGCAACCCTATCAGGCAGAACAAGCTCAAAACGCTTATGAGGAGCGCCGTAAGGCTTCTGTCTCTCGAGGTAAATGGTCAGAAGCCTTGGCTGCTTCCTTGGAGAAGAAGCTTCAGGCGACGTGGTCTCCAGAACAAATCACCGAACGTTTCCGTATGGAAGGCCTGCCAACCGTCACCTTCAAAACCATCTATCGCTGGATCTACACGGGGCGCTTGGTTCAAGGCGTATTACAGGTTCTTCGGCACAAAGGGAAGCGTCAGAAACCCGCAGAAACTCGCGGTAAATTTGCCATTGGTCGATCCATTTCGGATCGTCCCAAAGAGGTACGTTCCCGTGAAACGTTTGGGCACTGGGAACTGGATACCGTCGTATCGGGCCGTGGGAAAAGTAAAGGCTGCGTGGCCACGTTGATTGAACGTAAAACACGCCTATATACCGCTGTTCTCATGCCCGACCGTACCGCTTTGTCAATGGAGATTGCACTCGGTGTAGCCATCTCACAGTACCCTACAGGGACCTTTCTCACAGCCACGGCTGACCGAGGAAAGGAGTTTGCATGCTATGCCAGTCTGGAAACCACGCATAACCTGCACGTTTATTTTGCTGATCCGTATTCCTCTTGGCAACGCGGTTCCAACGAGAATGCGAATGGCTTACTACGAGAGTTCCACCCCAAAGGTACAGATTTCGCTCAAGTGGAGGATGAAGAACTCGCACACTCACTCGATCTAATGAATCACAGACCACGAAAATGCTTGGGTTGGAAGACGGCTCACGAATCTTTTACAGAGGAACTGTCGCACTTGGTTTGACAATCCGTCAAGAAAAAAATACAAAATTTTAATTTTGGGGTAATCCAAATCCCGTCTTGTTCCGAATATTATATTAGATGGTCTTTTTTGGATGATGATATTCAAGGAAACAGGGGGCGGGAGTATGGTACATAATCCGGAAACCATTCAGGAGTGTATCGAACATGCACGACAAAGACTCTACCAGATTGCAGCTCAATATCCGGAACTATGGCATCCGGAGGTTATTCGCCAATCCATGGTGCTGGATGAGTTGATTAATGAATATAACAACGCAACTCGCGGGAGAACAATCACGAATCAACTGAAATCATGACCTTTCTGAACCAAGAATCCCATGAAGGGATTCCGTGTGTTTGCCTTACTCTTTTACCGCCCCGAGCACAATCCCCTTTACGAAGAAACGCTGCAAGAACGGATATACGAGCAGGATCGGCAGAGCGCCAATAAAGATCTGAGCCGCGTTCACCGTACGCTGAGACATGTTCTGAAGCTGCGTTGCATCCACGTTCATATTAGAGAAATCCTGCTGAACGATAATGGTCTGCATTAACGTGGCTAGTGGATATTTGGAAGCATCATTCATATAGATCAGCCCGTCAAACCAGGAATTCCACTGACCTACCATGGTGAATAAGGAGATCGTGGCAATAGCGGGCATGGATACAGGCAGATAGATTTTGAACAGGGTCGTAATATGGTTGGCTCCATCAATAAATGCGGCTTCTTCCAGCTCTTTTGGCACGTTGCGGAAAAAGTTCATCATCAGAATCAGGTTCCAGACAGCCACCGCTCCCGGCAAAATGAGAGCCCACATCGTATTAATTAGTCCAAGCTTCTGGATCAAAATATAGGATGGAATCAATCCCCCGCTAAACAGCATTGTGAAGATGAAAAACCACGCATATAACGAGCGCCCCTTGAAATGCAGACTCTCCTTGGATAACGGATAAGCCGTCAGGAAGACAAGTGTCATACTAAGCAGTGTGCCCAGAACCGTACGTTGGACTGAAATCCAGAGTGCATTCAGAAAGTTACTGTTACCAAATGTTTTGGTGTAGGCGTCCACCGTAAAATCAATCGGCCAAAGTGTCACCAGATTGGCGGATGCTGCCGCTTTACCACTGAAGGAAACGGCCAGAATATGGACCAGCGGCAGGATGCACAGGATCGAGACGGCCGCGATGAATATCAGGTTGAAGCCATTGAATATACGGTACCCGGTTGTTTTGTGATACACCTTGATTCCTCCTTAAAAAATACGGTAATTGGCGATTTTGTACGCCATCCGGTACGCAGAGATGACCAGGAACATCGCGACAAATGATTTGAATAGTCCAACGGCGGTCGCAAAGCTCATTTTGCCATTCAGAATCCCCATCCGGTAGACAAAGGTATCAATAATATCGCCTTTTTCATATACCAGCGGATTGTACAGGTTGAAGATCTGGTCAAAGCCTGCATTCAGGATATTGCCCAGCGATAACGTACCTACCACGATAATCATCGGCACGAGTGCAGGCAGGGTAATGTGCAATGTCTGTCTAAGTCGTGTTGCCCCATCGACCTCTGAAGCCTCGTACAGTGCCGGGTTAATGCCCGCAAGTGCTGCCAGAAATACAATCGTACCGAATCCAAACTCCTTCCACACATCACTGACAACCACCGTGACACGGAACCAGTCGCCATCCCCCAGAAAGAAGATCGGTTCAACACCTGCTGCTGCTAACACCTGGTTTACCAGACCACCTTCCGGTGATAACATATCGAGCAGAATGCCGCCCAGGACAACCCAGGACAGGAAATGGGGCAGATACACCAAGGTCTGTGAGAAGCGTTTGAACGTGGAGTTCCGCACTTCATTCAGCAAAATGGCGAATACAACGGGGGCCACAAGCCCGGCCACAATTTTCATCGAAGCGATCAGTACCGTGTTCCAGATGACCTGAACACTGTCGGGATATTCGAACATGAACCGGAAGTTGTCCCAGCCCACCCATTTGGAGCCAGTGAACCCCAGCCACGGTTTGAAGTCCTGAAATGCAATAATAATGCCGCCCATGGGCACATAGGCGAACAGCAATGTAAGCAGTACAGCAGGCAGCAGCATCAGATGCAGCGGCCATGTGCGTTTGAAGTTCCAGCGGGTACGTTTGCGTGGATGGGGTGTCATTTTTCGCACCGGCGTATTGGTTATTAACGGTTGTTCCATAGCCATCAGGGTCCCTCCTTTATCTCGTCCAGCCCTGCATAATGAGGCGAGTAAGCCTCTGTACAGAGTGGAGCAACTGAATTATAGCAACGGAAAAGGGCGGACTATAGAACAACATTTCAATGCGGATGTTGAAATATTAACTTGTTGATGGAAACGGCAAAAAGGAGCATCCGACTGTAAAGTCCAATGCCCCTGTCTTCAGGTTGTGTTCCTGCCATATGCTGTCTGCTTCCAATATACCCTTCATGCTGAACGTGCCTATATTATTTCACAATCGAGCCATCATACTGCGAATCAACGGTAAGAACCGCTGACTTCACCTCGGTTACAAGACGATCCCGTTCTTCATAGAGGGGGGCCTCCTCTTCCTCAAAACTAAACTGAATCGCCCGAACGCTGCCTTGTTCAACGTTAATCCCTGAAGCTGTAATTCAAACAGGAAGGAAGCATCGAAACCCATGCCATCCTGATCCCGGTAACAATACAAGCTGGAGATATCGTCTTCTTCAATGTGCAAAATGCCTTGTTCTGTCAGTTGCATCACAGAGCCCCCTTACGAAATGTTGATTCACTCCCAGTATAAGGGGATTACAGATCAACATAAACTGGATAAATTATATTATATATACAAAATAATGAAAAAAATCCTATGCAAGATCACATTGAATTAAGCCTGAGTAAAGCTCATTAGTATTCTTCTTCATCTTGTTAGTCACGAGAGTCTAAATTTTAAGTGTAGTTTTTAGGTTCACCTCAGCTTCAGCTAGGCATAGATAATGAGTATGGCGAAGGATATAACGAGAGGCAAGTTTCAGTTTATTTAAAATATTTGTTTTTTAATACATTTTATGGTAATTCGGAGAGGGACTAGCGGTTATGTGTGTGGGTGTGCAAACACAAAAGACTCAATGTAATAATCGTCTGCACGAAAGTTTTTTTTCTATTTTCAGAGAGCCTATTAACTTAATAACTTCCAAGGTATACCAATTCTTCTGACAGATTCTTTCGTTTTTTGAGGAGGTAACAAGCAACTTTTACTACTATTCGTTGGGAAATCAATAATCATTGTAATGGATATTTCATTTTGTATCAAAGAAAAATTAGAACCCTTTAGTGAGCAGAGCTCTCCTAGAGCATTTTTGAGAAAGCGAACATGCTCTTTAAATACTGGATGAAACTCTGCTAGTCCATATTTTAAAATATCTTCCTTTATAGAAACGTTTTATATTCCTTCTATATTGAGCACTTTCGCTACAAGAGTTATCCGATCTACATTTATTTTCAATACTTACTTCATAATCATATTTGCAGTAACGTGAAATTCATTAGAGTTCAAGCCGAATAGCCCTTATCCTATAAATCATTGAGCACATCTTGATAGAGAATGTACCCCTTATTTCTGACTATAATAAAACGAAAAAAGCTCTGAATGAATAGTTAGGATTTCCTATTATTGATTGTATATAAATTCTAAATTAACAAAATGTACACAATATTTTACAAAATATGATTGATACAAGCTTCGATTTAATATATTACTTGAGTCTTGCAAAATTGACCTGAATGTCTTGAAAAAGGCAGACCTGTCGTGTGTTGGGGGATCGAGCGATTTAGGCAGACAACCGAAGCAATTTCAGAATGTCGAAAAGAGGCTTCTTTTCTAATGCTTGTTGATACACGAAGACAATCATTTGCCCGAAATGCTCTTCTCGAATGCGACGTACCACATCACCTAGGGTGAGATTCGACGCATGCTTCATCCACTCTTGCCGCTGATACTCCAAGAAATTCTGCGTCAAGAACTGGATCGCCCAAAAGCGTTCAATACCGCGAAACGAAAGCAATTGGTACTGGTCAAAGCCGAGCAGTTCCTTAAAGTATCGATATCCCGTCTCGATATTCCAGCGCACGTGATAATACCTTTGAATCGTAACGAGATCCAAAGACAGATCCGTACACAGGAGACAAACCTGCGGCTTGCTCGAAACGGTGTATTCGTCCTTCCAGGACAGCAACAGTTTGACGTTTTCGATGCTGCTCACCGGACCCTCGTAAGGGTAGACCCAGTACCTTCCCTGATCCTCTACCGTAACGGAGTGGAGGTCAGACTTGCGAATGTACTGCTGAGCGAAATCATCTAAAGGCATGTTAATTCCTGCCGGGCGAATCCGGCGATTGGTTTTGACGGCGGCAATGACATGAAATCCTTTACGGTTACACGCGTTAATCACCTTTTCGCTGGTGTACCAGCTATCCATGAGGACGTAGACCCGTTCATCCTTTGAAATGGGAAACGCCTCGACCATCTCTAGCGCCAAATCATTTTTGCTCTGGAAAGGCAGACGCTGAGATTGGCAGTACTTCTCGGGATAGTACGGCCGAAAATCCCAAGCATACGAGCCCTCTGCAGCAACCACATGTGTAGTGACCAGGCAATGGCACCACACCGATTTCCCGGCTTCATGAGCATATTGAAAGCTGAGTGCCTCCATTTTCTTGGTCGATTTGTCTTTCTTGCAACACGTGTCGTCCACGATGAGGAATACAGGAGTTCGTGTATCACCCGATTTAGCAGAAATCTGCTTCATGATCCTCTCCATACGCCGTCGTTGCATCCGATTTACACACCAAGGTGAATGATTCAGAAAATTCGTCGTACTGCTTAAATGACGATTCCCCTTGGCCGCATGCTGAATTTGAGTGATATTCTTCCTTCCGGCACAGAGAATGATGCCTTGAACAAGCGTAAACAGATGGCTGAGCTGCGGCTTCGACATGTGCAAGTGGAGAGACAAAATAAACTTGACGATGGGCAGGTAGAGGGATACCATAAGAGTGGGACATCTCCTTTATCTGGAAATTGTGGTCTTGGTAAACGACAATTTCTCCAACAAGGCTGGATGTCCTTCTTCTGTCTGCCTATTCGATAAAAGTTCTAACGATTTGACTTTAATTCCATTTGTCCGACAGCACGTTTTTTACAAGACTCAAGTATATTATACAAAATGTAACATAAATATACTTTAGGAGGAATAAAATTGAATAAAAAGGTAAAAATGTTATCTACTCTCTTGTGTAGCGCTTTGGCTATTACATCCTTGGCTCCGGTTGCTTTTGCTTCAACTGCAACTCCCTCTCCATCAATTGAACTACCTAAAGGTGAATTTACTTTTAATAAAAAAACATTGGTATTGGGAGAAGATGAATTCTCAGCAAAAATTTTAAATTCTGTTGAAGCAATGACGCCGTACATAAACAAAGGATCGGACAATCTATATCATATCAATCCTGCTGCACAAGAGGTTGTTGAACAGGACGTGTACAATCATTTTGCTACAGGAGTCCAAAATTTAAATGCTGCAATTAACAGTCAAGTTTCTGCTAGTGGCAGCCAAGTTGTAACTCCGTTTGTATTTAGCAACTCTTACTGGTGGGGAGTCGCAATTACTTTTAATAATCAAGAAACTAAAGATATGATCTTTTCTTTGCAACAAACATCAAGTGTAGGAGCTATGCTCGCTGCGATAGCGGTGTTTATCCCTGGGGGTCAATTGGGGGCTGTAGTAGCCGCAATTGAAGCTGCTGGCGCTAATATGATTGCTAATTCAATGTCGCATAACAATGCTGGCAGAGGAGTAACCTTGAACTTGCATTGGTTGCCATTTGTATACTATGAGGTGACAACAAATAAAGGTTAAAGTAGAATATTAAAAGAGAGGAGGGATATCTTGGGGACTTCATTTGCAATTATACTACTCTTTCTTTTAATTCCTGCTGTTGTCTTGGTCACTATCGTTAGTTTGATTTTTAAAGGAGATAAAATCAAAACTGGTTATGTTCTGACGGGAATTACTGCTGCAGCAATTATTATGGCAGTCACGAATTCATTAGTAACAGGTTCCGTTAACCAGAGCAATATTATCGTCTTTTTGCTATTGACAACATCACTGTTACTCTCAGTACGAATCAATAATAAACGCAGACGAGATAACTAAAGTTTAAGCCCCACTAGCATATAATTGCTAATGGGGTTTTTTTATATTATGGAAAGAACTAATGTTCTCGTTTTATACAAACTAAAGTTCTCATTGGATGGGGCAACACCATTGAACGACTTTAAAATATGATGAACTCGCTGAATAGCAGTAAAATCAGCCTAAACCATTCGAGGAAATTACAATAGAATATAGATAAACCAATATAAAATCATATAGAATTGTAAGGGCTTTCAATATAAAATAGGACTTCGGTGTAGAACGACTTCAAATTCAGGGACAGGGTGAAACGATGAAATTCACAGTATTTGCGAAGACGGTCATTCTTCTAATCTGCCTGCTCGTACCCATTCTGCTGCTGTATACATACGCGAACCAAGCAAATGTGGACATGGTGGTGGAGGAGAAACAGCAGTCGAGTCTGAACCAGTTCAATTATTTCAGTTCCCAGGTGGATAAAAATATCGAGCAGCTCTCGCTGTATGGCCTGACATTGCTGCGAGATCCCAGTATCCTGCACTACCGTTACATGACGGACTCCACCAGCCAATATGAGAAAAACAGCATCTATCTGGATATTCTCGACAAATTATCATTGTACCAGTCCACCAGCCGCTGGAAGAACGATATTACCATTGTGCTGCCACAAGCGGAACTTGTGTTATCCACCATGTCCAGCCGGACGGTCTACGATGAGAAGATGTTGACGTTTCCACAACCGGGCCAATGGCAGCTGGAGCAGGGGAGTTTCACCTACTTTTTCACGGATAACTATGAGTGGAATGAAAAACCGGTGAACACAGGTGTGCGAACAGTGATGGAGATTAATTTTGATCCGATGAACGTGGTTGCCATGTTGGATGATTTTAAAGAGACACAGGGCGGAGATCCTTTCCTGCTGGTCCCGGGTAACGAACCATTGCTGAACCGTACTGCGGACCCTGAGCTGGTCGAAGCGATCATGCGTAATATCCCCTTTAACGGACCGGAGAGGGAAGGTAATCATCAGCTGGAGGTAGGCGGTAAACAATATCTGGTCAGTTACGTGCACTCCAAACAACTGCAAGCGGTATACGTGAACCCGGTGGTATTGGATGATCTGCTGAACCCGATGGACAAGAGCCGGAATATGTTTATTACATCCATTCTGTTACTGCTCGTACTGAGTATCGGGGCTGCACTGCTTTTGTATCGAAAAGTCCAGGTGCCAATCCATCGCTTGATGAGAGGACTACAACAGATTCGCAAAGGGCAGCTGTCCACACGGATTCCAGTTGATCACTCCCGTGATGAATTCGCGTATCTCACCCAGAGTTTCAACCATATGGCGGAGCAGATTCAGGAACTAATCGAGAAGGTATACGAGGAACGTATCCGCTCACGGGAAGCCACATTGAAACATCTGCAATCACAGATCAATCCCCATTTCCTGTACAACTGCCTGTTTTATATCAAAAATATGACCCAGCTCGGCAACCGCGAAGCGGTTATTGCCATGTCGCTAAGTCTGGGTGACTACTATCGCTACATTACGCGGGGCGAGAATGACATGACGACAGTGGAAGAAGAGATCCGGTTACTGGACCATTATCTGTCCATTCAACAGATGCGGACCAATCGGCTGAGCTACGAGATTGCCGTACCACAGCAACTGATGCAACTCCACATTCCGCGACTGCTCATTCAACCAATCGTTGAGAATGCAGTGATCCATGGCATCGAGCCGATGGAAGGCAGTGGGCATGTCGTCGTAACGGGTATGGCGGTACCCGAACATATTGAGGGTCGGAAATATACAAGATACAGCCTGTTTGTTGACAATGACGGTGTCACGCTGACAGCGGAAGAGATTTCCGATTTGGAACGGGAGATCAATGAACCGATGGGCGAGGAGATTGGAACAGGCACGTGGAATGTACACCAGCGTCTCGTTACGCGTTATGGGCTGTCGTCCGGGCTTCATTTTGGAGCGATTCCCTATGGTGGACTTAGTGTAGAAATTCGATGGTTTGAGGAGGAACAAACGTATGATGAATCTGATGGTCGTGGATGATGAACATTCGGCAGTAGAGTCGATTGCTGTCTCGATACCGTGGAGAGAACACGGAATTGGTCAGGTATTCAAAGCCTATTCAGTCAAAGAAGCCCTGGAACATATGGCATCACATCAGGTCCATATTATTATCACGGATATCCGTATGCCGGGTCTGTCCGGTCTGGATCTGGTCAGTCACATCCGGCAAAAGTGGGAACAGACCAAATGTATTATTTTATCGGGGCATGCTTCCTTCGATTATGCGAAGCAGGCGCTCAAACATGGGACAGTAAGTTATCTGCTCAAACCGGTTCGGGATGAGGAACTGATCGAATCCGTGCAGCAGGCCGCAGTGCAGATTCGCCTGGAGGGTGAGAAACAAATGCTGCATCAGCGGGCCATGTATTCAGTGAGGGAACATCTGCCCGAGAAGCGGGCGGAGCTGATGAAGGATGTATTGTTAGGGCATAAATTTGCGGATGCTGAACTCGAAGGCAAGCTGGAGCAACTGGAGATCGGGTTCCGTCCACAGGATAAAATGCAACTGCTGCTCATCCGGTATGATGACCATCAACCTACACATAAAGCGTTTCGACTGATGAAGTATGCCATCTCGAATGTAGTGGAAGAGATCTACGGCAGTACCTATCACCTTTGTCATACGGATGACGCCTACGATGATCTGGTCTTCATGGCCAGTCCAAAACAAACTCAGTCCGAACCTGAAATGCTAATGGGCCGACTCGGAGAACGATTGCTTCACAGTGTGAGGCAGTATCTGAACGCGACCATTTCCCTGTCCGTTAGTCGTATGGGGCGTTTTCCAGATCAGGTGCCGCAACTATATCATCAAGCCGTAAGTGCGCTTCGCAAGCAGGCCGAGGCAGGCAAAGGATTGCATCTGAATGCGGCAGCAGGCTCCAATGGGGCCACCTTGAAATCACTTGCAGCGCTGTATGAACCGCCAGATCTGACGACGTTACTGGAAGCCGGGCGCATGGAGGATGCACACCGCAAGATTGATCAGATCTTCGCCGAACTGTCGAAAAGTGTATTCCCGGAACATGTGTATGTGGCTTTTCATTATTTGGCGGCGGCATTCTCCTATATGGCACATCGGGAAGGAAGGCAGTTAGCAGAAGTGCTTGGCGAGCAGTACCAGCAGCTGCTCAAGGACGGCTATGGCATCTCACTGCGTAGTCTGGAAACGTGGACTCGGTCTGTAATGCAGCAGTGGGCTGAGAGCACCAGCGATGCGGGACAGGATGCCGGATCAACGCTGATCAGGCAGGTGCAGCAATGGATCGACCATCATCTGGGTGAGGATCTATCGTTGCAGGTCATTGCCGGAGAGGTGCATCTGCACCCGGTATATCTGTCGAAAATGTACAAACAATCCACAGGTGAAGGCATTAGTGATTATATTATCCGTTCCAGAATGGAACGTGCGGTTCATTTGCTCAAGCATACGGCGATGAAGATCTATGAAGTCGGTCAGGAAGTGGGGTACAATAACACGCCCTATTTCATTCAGGTGTTCCGCAAACATTATGGACTGACCCCGCAGGATTTTCGGAACGGTTAACAAATCAATATGAACATTGAAATTGTGATATATGTTTGCCTCCCCGGCTGCACTATCCTTTTCATGTAAGGTGCATAATGCCACATGCAGAGGTGCATTTGGCACAAAAGGGTATCCAAGTTACCTGAGGAGGGGTTAGTTCATGTATAGAAAAATGATGACGGCATTGCTCGCAATCACGATGGTTGCTGTAACGGCATGCAGTTCGGGGGCCAAGGAAGAACCGGCGAAGGAAGCCGCTGCACCACTTGCTCTGCAAGACGGGAAGTATGAACCGGCGGTACAGATGAGTTATTTACGGGCCTGGAATGATGATACAAAATTCAAGAATGGGGAAACGGCTCAGAACAATGTGCATACCAAATGGGCCAAGGAACGGCTTGGTATCGATCTGACCACACCGTGGGCTGTATCGGTGACCAATGATGCATTTTACACGAAATTACGCTTGTCCCTGCCCGCTAACGAAGAACTGCCGGATATTGTCTCCATTCGGGGAGACTACAATCTGGTAAGGGAATTGATCGAATCGGGCAAGTTTGCCAATGCGGGCGAGTTGTTTGACCAATATGCTTCGGACACATGGAAACAGGCATCCGAATCGGCACCGGAAGAATGGTATCCATACATGTATGAGGGCGAGCGTTATGGCATTCCAATCTTCGATTATGCGTACAACGGCGATTCGGTCATGTTTATCCGTGAAGACTGGCTGAAGAAGCTGGGACTGGAAGAACCTAAAACCATGGATGAGCTGGTTACGGTTATGGATGCTTTTACGAATCAAGACCCGGATGGGAACGATAAGAAAGATACGTATGGTCTGACCGTGGGCATGAAAAATGCGCTCAATACCTGGATGACGGAATCGGGCTGGATCTTCGGCATGTACAACACGATGCCTGGACAGTGGAATGATGCTGGAGACGGAACACTGCAATATGGCTCTATTCAGCCAGGAGTGAAGGAAGGCCTAGCAACGATGAAAGATTGGTTGTCCAAAGGTTACCTGCCCAAAGAAGCGGGCGTCTATGACGAGATCAAGGCAGCAGAACTGTTCACCGCAGGTAAAGCTGGCATTATCGTGGGGCCACACTGGATGCCAAACTGGCCGATTGATGATGTGAAGAAAAATGTGGACGGTGCCACGTACAAGGCCATTGCTTTACCTACAGGACCAACAGGCGAGAGCCACCAACATGGTTCTGGTGCAAGCAATGGGGTGGTGCTGATTAACAAGGATATGGCGAACCCGGAGATTTTCTTCACGTATCAAAATTATCTGTTCGACAACTTTGCCAACCCGGAAGTGGGCAGCGAGTTCGAACATGGCTTCGCGCAAGGATATGACTATGACATCGTGGACGGCAAAGTGGTTGGTGAAGCTGAGGTGAAGGATGGCGTATCACCACTCAAATATACCATTACGTATGATGGTGCACGAATTCCGAATCTGATGATGGATACGCTGGCGGAACTTGCCAAGGGTAAAGAGCCGGAGACTCCTTTTGAGAAAAATACGAAGATTGCCAACAAACCCGAGGTATTTGTGGCCGCTGAAGTGGTCGTTGCGAATAAAGATAACGCGATTAAGAACAAGTTCACGGGAGCACCAACCGAGACGATGAAAATGAAAAAGGACGCGATCGACAAGCTGGAGAAGGATACGTTCAGCAAGATCATCTATGGTCAGGTGGGCATTGAGGAATTCGATGCGTTTGTGACCAAGTGGAAGTCTATGGGCGGGGATGATATTACAGCTGAAGTGAACGAGTGGTATGAGACAGTTAATTAATAATCAAAGCAGGGTAGAACGATGAATTCATCGAATCTACCCTGCTTTTTTGTTTCCTCAAACGTACTATGACTCACAGCGGACAAAGGTAACGTTTTTTCCTAAAATCACATTCTCCACCTTCCATCCGGCATTTAACCAGGATAGTGCCTGTGTATGATTCATGGAATTATTCACCCACCATTGCTCGCGATTATATGCTGTAGGGGGTAACGTAAACCCGAGTATCTCCTCGAGTTCTGAGTATGTAAGGGTAATTGAAACTTGATTCAAATAGTTTTCCAAGGGGAAGTATTTGCTGTAGCTCATTTAGTCAGACCTCCTGAAAAGGAATACAATGATTATACAACGTGGGCATGATGATAGCGAGTGCATACATAGATATGAAAGCAATCCGTAGATCTTTACTAGCGAACAACCGTGCATAAGCCTTATTGTTCCCTTTGTACTTGAGAGAGTAAAATAATAGGTAATATACGAACATCAATACGTATTTATAGCATAAATGCCTCGAATTGATCCGGGATTCATAGAGGTTCAAGTGTTGTTGATGAATATCATAAGATACATGGGAAAGCAGGAGATTAGATGAGCACACTTTATGACCAGGCGATGGAAGAGATGATTACGACGATCCATGAATGGTTTGATGAACAGGAAAAGCGGGATGACTTGGAAAGTGTTGTGAAACGAACCACGCTGCAAATGGGCAGCTTTAATGATATTGTGCTGGATTACAGACCTGGACGGACCACAGTAGACAGTCTGGATCTGGGTTTGGATGATGGTTTGAAATCGAAGCAGGCAGGAGCCTTTACCGAGGAGCAGGTACGAAACGAGATTGGACCTAAGCTTGTAGAGGTTGTCCAAGTTAGATTGGACAAGCTGGCTAACACACCGTTGATTGACTACCGCTTCACCTTCCGTGGTAAATTCCCAACAACCGAAGGTAAGCTGCAATTGACGTTATTGGAATATATTAATGAAGAGAAAAGACAGCTGCTCCTTGAGCGTATTCATACCTATGTAGACAAAAAGCTGGAACATGGTACATATCCGACGAAGCAACTGGAATCTTTCTTTTTGACGAGTCATCTGCTCGATCCGAAGCTGTTCCCGGAGTTGGATATAGCATGGACGATCCGGCAGTATGACCGGATTCAAGCGTTGAATCAGGGTCGTCCGGATGCACTTGCGGAACATCGTGGTGAGATTATTCGTGCGTTGACGGCATGGGCGGAGAATCAGTTTTTGCCACAGTATTATGATGTACAGTCTTCGCCTTATCGTACCAATGAATATTCACTTAAGCCCGGAGCAACACTTCAATCGAACATTGAAACGCAGGCAGCCCAACATGCGAACGAGCATGGGAAGGAGCAAACACCAGGGACTCAACCAATAGATCTGCTGTTATACGTGGCGGTCATGATTCTACGTTTCGAGCCCAGTTATAGCAAACCTAAAGGTCTTACTTTCCTGGAACTGGCGAAGCAGCTTGGCAGTCGTCGTGCGGCACGCATGATGACAGAAGGTAGCGGAACGTATGCGAAGGACGATATTCATGTGAAAACGGAAGAAGTAGAATGCAAAGCAAATGATGTATTTGCTCTGATGACCATTCACATTCGTAAGGAAGAGCCGGGTGCCTATCAACAGGCAATTACCTTTATCACTCATTTATTGAAACAGGGCTTTCCGAATGGTTATAAGATCAAGCTCAAGTCCAGCGTAAAGCAGTATTTGCCGATCAAAGGACTCGCGAAGTCGGATACCCACCGATTCTTTGCCAATGCACTGGAGTACCCGGAGCTGCATCCACTCCTGGAAGAGTATGCACGTGAGGCTATCCAGGAGTTCGAGTTTTATGAGGATACCGAGGGAGAGAAAAGCTGTATGCCAGGCAGTTATGCAACCTTTGGGCTGGGGCTCGTGGATGAGCGGTATTTCCCCCTGGTTGAATATTACATGGGCGAAGTGGATGATGAGCATCAATTGATTCAGGATAAGTTCATTGCGGCATTTGTAGAAAAACAGGGTGTAACGGCCCAATCCATACCTGCGTTAGTCGCCAGCTTACGTCGTTCGACCGATAGTCTGAAGCTAAAGATTCAGCCCGAGCTGGAGAATGAGGAAATACTCGATCTGTTGGTTAGACAGATTCAAGTACTCGAACGTTATGAAGCAGAACATGTGCTTTACCCGATCTTCGGCAAGGTGGAGAAGCTCACAACGCTCGCTCGCAAAGCGGAGGGAAGACGGAAGGAATTATTGCTGGAAATGTTGCAGGCCGCAGGGAAATAAAAATGTAAACAAGACAAGTGAGATTGTGCTGTGCCAGCCAGTAAAGCATTTTAGAGAAGTGAAAGTGCATAAGGAAGGGTGGGTGAAGTCGTGGAAGCATTGAGTCGAGACGTGTGGCAGGGGTTGAATGCTCAGGACAAAGAGGCTTGGATGCGTAAGCTTGTTCGTCAGTTACCAGAAGGTATGGTATATGAGGGTCTCGAGACATTTGAACGATTCGGTCAGCGGATGGAGACAGGTGTATTTACGGAGGATGGGCTAAGATTTGTGTTTGTGCCTGGGGATCAAGTAACGCTCGGCTGGGATCGTTGGCAGCATGGTATGAACGAAGAGACCTCAACCGACCTGCATGAAACGGTCAGTGAGTATGGTGTGGAGGACGTGGATTCGTTTCTGGCGAGTCAAATGTCACCTGTGAGAGAAGTTACTTTTGTGCCGATGCTTGTTGAATGCGAACTGATCTCGCTAGGCTGGATTGAAGTGTCCGAGGAGGAAGCATTTGCACAGGAAGATCCTGATTTCCCGTCAGCACTGGAGCAGTTTAAGCAGTCGGAAATACGTGAATATGAATTGCATCAACAATTCCGTCTGATTCGCCAAAGTGAGAATGAAGTCCGAATCCTGTGGTTTAACGAAGGAATAGAATTGGAAGACGTTGTGAGGGAGGAAGCTGCGGCGGGCTTTGGTTTGCTGACCGAAGACGAATGGGAGTATATCTATGGCGGCGGTTGTCGCACGTTATTTCCCTGGGGTGACAGCTTCGACTATACGATGAGATTGAAGCACTTTGGAAGTCTGGAAGGCGTGGATGAGCTTGTGGATGAATCGACAGAACCGGACTCTTCACTGGTTGAAGAAAAGGATGATCGTCCATACGATCTGGAACTGCCGAATTTCTTCGGAGTACAGTTTGCCGGTGATCCCTACAAGTATGAGCTTACACTGGATTCGGATGGGGAAGTAATGCCCAAAGGCGGAGACGGCGGGAGTCTGATTTGCGGTGGGACAGGACCTCTGGTTGGTTTCTTGCCTGCTGCTGCGGTGTATTATCGAGACGTTAATGCCAGTGAACTCGACTGGGAGGAATTGATGGATGCGATGGTTTATCGCAGGGTTGTTCGTTTAACTGGTGTCCATGAATAGGAAACTGTCGAGGAAACATTTCCCTTTCAGTGGGGCGCAATTATAGAAAAATAATAGTCCAAGTGCAGTGTCATTGCTGTGACTTGGCTATTTTTTTGGGTATATATAATCAGGCCTAACGGCTTAAGATCAGGAGTGGGGGCGCATTGAGCCCAGCCAAGGTTCCTTTTACAATAAAAGAATAGAATTTTTCGCCAACCTCTTTAAATTGACATCATGGAAAAGGGGAATGACTTTGCCTTCATATACATCGTTTCAGTGTTCCGGCCGGGAGGCCTTGTTTCTGTTTCAATTGATGAATATTCCGGAAGCGAACCAGCTGCTTGTGGATCTGAATGACCCGGAATTACAGGGTGAACAGTCAGAACGGGTTTACGAACAAATTCTCAGAGGTCTTGTTGATGACGGTGTTATGGTGGAAGACAACAAGCAGATCACCATAGAGCCGCAAGTACATAACCTGCTTATGGGCTGCAAGCTCAGCAGTGCAATAACCCGACTTGATTTGCATGCAGCAGATGGGCAATCATCGGTGACCTATGGATTTTTGTCAGGTACGCAGATGGTTGAAATGGTATGGAAGCCTGCAGAAGATCAGGCGGTACTGACTTCATTTGATGAATTACAGGATATGTTCCAAGTCATTGGCAATCGGATTGAACTACCCGATCCATCAGCATCCAACGGTAATCCTGAATCTCAGGATACGATTCGTACAACCATCCAGGGAGAAACGCTGCAGCGTCTGTCCGCGTTGGCAGTCGATTCATCCATGGAGAAGTTTGTGTCCATTTTGCAACAGGACCATCATTTGGATCACACATTATTACAGACATTGGCGAAGGGCTTTGCCACGCTTGAGAAGTGGGGGCAGTTCGAGGTGTACACCCGGGGACAGGAAGGACAGCCACAGACCATTTATTTTATAGGCAGCACCCAAGGTAACTGGTTGTTCCTTGAAGGGGAAGAATCCAGTCTGTTTACAGCATTTAAGGTGACGGAAGAAGAATTGGTGCAAAGCCTGTTTCTGTTAACGACGCGTTCGTTATATGTACTGCCCGGAATTTAAACCCAATATAGACATACACAAATGTAAACCAAGGGGGGATCCAGTTGACCAAAATTGTCATGAAGGCCGACTACTTGAACTCACTCGCACAGCAGATTGAACAAGTGACGGCACAGCTGCAGCAGGTGGACGGTGTTCTTCAACACGCCATTCAGGGAGCAGCCTGGCAGTCGGGGAATCGACAGACCATTATTGGTCTGTACCAGACCCATCAGCAGCGGTTTCAGACCGCTGGACAGAGCATGCAGCAGCTGGCTGCGTATGTAAAGACGACCCGTGAGAAGATGGAACAGGAGGATCAGTCAGGGGGGACATTTGGCCTTACGGGTGTTAACCTGCTCGCGCCATTTGATGGACCCGGAAGCACAGTAGGTACGTTAACCGCTGCTGCGGCTGTCGCCAAACTGGGATATCGAGTGAAGAACGGTTATATGGTCAAGCAGGAGCTGAATCGAAACACACCACGCATCTTGGTTCGTGAGAGCTACAATTCAGTGAAGGGGAATCCGTTGGTAAACGGCAGACCAAGGGATTACAAAATCCATTATGTACGTGACATTGAAGCCAAAATAGCAAACGGAACAGCTACGCCTCAGATTAAAGAAATTGCCTCGATGATGAAGCCAGGTTATGCAGTCAAATCCGCCTTAACGGACAAGCTGGGCTGGGCCAGTGTTGGCATTGATGTATTCACGGATACACAAGAGAACATCAGCCAGAATGCATCCGGTGACAAGATTGCTGGTGATATCATCGGTAATGTTGTCGTCGGTGGGGCAACAACCGTGGGAGCAACTCTCTTGGCAGCGGCTATTCTGCCTGCGGCGGCGCCTGTCCTGGCCGTAGGTGCGGTCGGCCTGGGTGTATCCGTAGGTTTGACGTATCTTGCAGAAGGGGTAACCATGAATATGGATTTGGATGGCGATGGGCAGGATGATTCCGTGAAGGATGTTGTGAAACATGGAGCGAAGAAAGCCTGGTCTACGGTTTCCGGGTGGTTCAAGTAGATGGGAAGTCATAGACGATCTGCCATGTCATCCAATAACGCCGAGTTTGCCATGTATGAAGGAACATCCTACAACCGGGATGCATTCGAGAACTATCTTGCGGTATACGCCGTGGATGGAATTCGTTTCAGCGCAGGTACGCTCGTTCTTTTTTTCCTAAATGTATTCCTGCTGATTCCGGTGTTCAGTGTTCCGGTTCAACTTATGTACGTATATATACTACTGCCGCCTCTGGCAGTGATGAATGTGTGGGCCCTGGCTCTAATAGTGGCTCCCCGCAGGCTGCAATTGAATTATGTCCTGTTTCGAGGTGTGTTTGGTATCGTATGTTCATTGGGCTTTATGATAATTATTCAAAAGTTTGCTTACGGCATGTTGGGCCTCACAACGCCATGGTATGCGATTGGTTCGTTTGTCGTATACGGTTTTGCATTCTTTCAGTATGCGAAGTTTCACATAAACAGATTGAAGCAGTCACCTGACAGTCCCAAGTCTGAAAAGGGCTCTCGTATGCCTGTCGCGACGCTGACCATGTTGACGGGCGGGGGTTATCTGCTGGCCAATATTTCCCTGGCCTTTGTTACAGAACAGACGGTTGCTGTTGTACTCATGAGTGTGTATATCATGCTGGCCTTTGTTGTGTTTCATTTTATAATGGATGTACATCGCTACTACTGGCTTCGCCGGGTGCTGAACACACCTGTGGAAGCCCACGGCCCAGAGAGGAGGATTACATGATGGCAAAAGAAACATCTACCTTACTGCCCAATGGCTCCGTGATTCGGCTGAAAGAAGGTACCAAAAAGCTCGTCATCTACGGACGCAAGCAGATGTTAATGACAGAACCACCGCGTCAATTCGATTATATTGGCTGTCCGTACCCTGAGGGTTACATCAATCCGGATTACACCTATGTATTCAATCATGAAGATATCGAAGAGATCATTTTCAGAGGATACGTGGATCAGGAGGAAGAGGCATTGGCAGCGGAGCTTGAGCGTAAGTAGTTCTATTCATAAAGGTCACCTTGATATGTGAAGGAAAATAAAATAAACGGATCAGTCCTAACGTGACTGATCCGTTTCGCGGAAACGCGTCGCTGTCTGCTGAAGACTGGTGCTGGTTTCCTGTAAACCGCGCAAATAATGGCTGATGTTCGTCATGCTGTCATTCATACGCCCGAGAAACTCCCGCTGGCGTTCGCCTTCCCATTGTCCCTCAGACTGATCGATCATCGTTTTGAGCTGAGCAAGAATATCTTGTCCGTTCTGGGATGCCTTGTTGAACTCACCTGCAAGTTGTTGCAGTTCTTCTGGGGACAGATCAATACGCTGGTTCATGAGGTACACTCCGTTTCGCTTCTGTTGTAAGATGCTGTACACTCCATTATAACCCCATCCTTTACAAAATGAAGCTGGACGAAAGCCTTGTTTTTAGAATAGCTAAAATTCGGCTTACATAGGACAAAACACACATCATATCAGCCCTTAATCATAGAGGGGGACCGAGATGATGTGTGCTTCTGTTTTATTTCTATTCTTCTATTTATCGTTTATTTCACTTTTTGTACGGATACCGCCATTTGCTCCAGTTGAGTGTGAGTCAATTGGTTATTCGGTGAGCTGATGGTTACATAACGATCATCCAGCTTGAATGTGAGCATATCGGTTTGGTCGGGTGTATACCATTTGGCGGATACGCCATTAGGCAGTTTTACCGTTTTGCCATCATAGCTGAACGAGTAGTCTTTAGGGGATACCGTTATATTCATGCGATTGAAAACAAAGTTTACACCATCGCCACCCGCACCTACGCTTTTGAACGTATCTCCAGCAACCATATGTTGTGGGGCATAGGCTGTTGTGAACCCGTCAAACTTCGCAAATGCTTTGCGAATGTTATCCAATTGTTGTTTGCTATAGTTCACATCAGCGAATGCAGTGATCCCTTGATCATTGTTGTTATTGGCTTTCTGAACAGAGACAGCGACTTGTTGCAGTTGAGCTTGATTCAGCTTATGATCCGGCGAGCTGATGGTTACATAACGATCATCCAGTTGGAACGTGAGCATGCCCGTTTGATCGGGTGTGTACCATTTGGCGATAACACCATTGGACAGTTTCACGTCTTTGCTCGTATAGCCATCCGAATAATCTCTTGGAGATACATCGACTTTCATATGGTTGAAAACAAAGCTGACGCCATCGCCACCCGCACCTACACTTTTAAACGTGTCACCTGCGATCATCTGTTGAGGTGCATAAGCTGTCTCGAAACCATCGAACTGTGCAAAAGCCTTTTGAATGGCCTCTTTTTGTGCTGCGCTATACGTTACATTCGTCAAAGCTGATGGATTGCTGGTAGCTTGGCCAATAATGACCTGTCCTTTTTTGCCGTCATAGGATACAGATACATGCAACGCATCGGCAAGCGCACGTACAGGGAGATAAGTAGAGTTATTATAGGTAATTGGCGCAAGTTTGTTGCCATTGCCATCTGTTGGTGAGTACGCCGCTCCATCGACATTGAAGCTAATTCCATGATTAAGGTATGCAGAGATTTTCTCCAGCTGCGTTCCGGCAAATACGCCCGTTGCTCCTGTCAATGTCATGCCAAGTACCATCATTGTTGCTACGGATTTCTTCATGTTTTTTTTCATCATCTATCTCTCCTTCAAGTTGGGGTTTGTTTTGTTTGATGGGCTCGCTGTCCCTTATGGCTTTATATTAAACCCCGAACATATCCAGAATAATTCTGAATTATCTCCAACTTGTAAACATGTGCATGTAGACAGGAGACTAGCATCTGTCTGTTGAATAGATCGCTTAGGATCAGGAAAGGAGGTGAAGGCATGACTATTTTTCATTACGTGGTAGATCATTATGATATTGGGAATGTTGTAGGATTTAATGCCATAGAACACGGTAATAGTTCTAAAGCGATGTTGATCGAGTCTACATCAGGTAAGTTCGTTTTACGTAAACTGAAGAATGAACAACAGGCGTGGGCTGAGTATGAAATGGTTCAGGCATTAGCGCCCGTAAACATTTCCCCATTCATGTTACAGACCAAATATGCGTCTCCGTATATTACATATAATAATGGGATTTATAATTTGCAGATCTACATAGAGGATGTGCTACCTCGTAGCCAGATTAACATAGACTTTGTTCGGTTGGGTCAGGTGATCGGTCTTTTTCATCGTATGACGAGTCGCTTTGAAGTTACTAGTATGGAAGATCGTTTCGAGTTATCTCAATTATGGCGTGAAGTTTCCAATGTAGTGTTGGCCACGTCATCTGACCAAATTCGTACGTTAGCCCAGCTTACAGAGCAGTGTCTGAAATTTCGTAAGAAGAACCATTCAGTCATTCACGGGGATCTGGGCATTTGGAATTTGTTGTTTACAAAAGAGTCCATCTACATTATTGATTTCGGTGAAGTAAGAATGGACGATTATCATTTCGATCTGGCAGCTGTACTGACTTCTACAATTCCCTCATTAACACATAGGCAAGAACTTGGAAAGATTATGTCTGACTTTGAAGATGGTTATGTACAGGAGAATGCTAATTTTAGCAGGAGGCATCTATACGAACAGATACAAGTATGGATGTTGCGAGGATTTTTGGCGGTAATCAGGGAGAGGGGAGTCGCCCCCTCAACCATTGGATATGTAGAACGAAACCTGAAGATACTCAGTATGTTTGAAAGCATTCTTCGCTGATTCGAATAATTTTAGTTAAAAAGATAGAGGATTAGTCCGCCAAAACCAAGTATAATCGCACCAACGTATACATAGGAAAGTTTGCTGAGGTTTTGCTTTGTGCGGCGGTCATATTCGGGGTTGCTGGTCTGATTGGCTTTGGAATTTCCGATGATCATGGTAGCAATACCTCCAAATAAAGCGATACTCACAATTAAAACATAAGGCAACCAAGTCATAATTGGGCCCCCTTCACGAATGATATGATTTGTCTTCATTGTACTTCAGGATAACCTTGGATGTAAGCTTTAGTTGAGAAATAAAGGCAAATGGAGTATCTGTCTTACAGTATGTATCTAGTCCTGGATAGAAAAGATTACTACATTTTTATATTTTTTTAATCCTAAAAACCTTGATACAACAAGCATTCGCGGCTTTTTCCACTGGAGGCTGCGGATTTTTTTGCCCTTAGAGTGATCCAGAATAGAGAACCCTGCGTTACACCCTATGAAGACAACGACGAGGAAAGAACCTATGCTGAGTTTGACACTATTGATGGCGGGGATCGCTGGGGCAGCTTCCGCAACACAGACACCGATGACAATGATGAAAGCATCCGTGAACACACCTGCGGCTGACCTGAGAGCAAACCTGGACCACCTGCTGTCCGAGCACTTTGCGCTTTCGGTTCTGCAAATGCAAGAGGAATTTGATGGACGCACAGCAGCTTCCAACGCACTGGTTACAGCGGAAGCTGGAAACACCGCTGACTTCAAAGCAGCGATTGCTTCCGTTTACGGTAACGATGGTGCCAATGCTTTCGAGAAAATCTGGGTAACCAACCATGTTAATGCGCAAAGCGATTACGTAAAAGCCGTTAAAAACAATGATGTTACGGCTCGTGCAGCAGTAGAGAAACGTATTGAATCAATATGCAGCAGGTAACTATGATGCTTCTTACACAACGAATCGTGAAGGCTTCAAAGTGATGTTCGGTGTAGGTCAAGCTCTGGGTAACGCAATCGTGACTCAATTCAACGCGGTATGGATGCAATTGAACAGCAAAATACTGAAAATTAACGACAAAACAACCAACATGGATACCACACCAGTGCTTTGGAAAAACACAACATACATTCCACTACGTTTCCTGAGTGAAGGTATCGGTGCAACGGTATTTGTAAACAAAGATGGACGTACGCAAGTACCCCTGCGCTTCATTGCTGAACTTCTGAGCTGGGAGGTGAAATGGGCACAAAAAGATGGATCTATTACACTGACGAAATCCATGTAATAGCAGCGTTTAAATAAGATTAAAACAAAAAGAGCTGCCCATACGTTCGGCAGCTTCTTTTTGTTATCATAAGGAGGTCAATGTGTTTCGATACATAATTTGATGAACGGGGTGACGTACCGTCTGATGTCCATTTTTCGTACCTTTACCAACAGCGATCAGCATGACATCCAAGTATCTTTCAGAAATATTCAAGCTGGCTTTTAATTGAGCGGAATCATAACCTGACATCGTGATGGTTTCGAAACCAGCCTCATTAGCGAGCAGAATGAATGACATGGATGCCAGGCTTACATCTCGGGTTAACTCCAACTTCAGCTCTTCATCGGATTTATTGGCATAGTATTGTATTGCCGCATTCGCCAGATAATCTCGGAGTGATGCATCATAAAAGCCCGCCTGAAAGCCTTCTTCGTGAATTCTGATGATGTTATCCGCTTCAAATGCTTGATAATCTCCTAACATGACGATCAAAGCGGAAGCATCGATCACCTGTTGTTGATTAAAAGCTATAGGCAGCAATGCGCTCCGCAAGTCAGGATCATCAATAATAAGGTACCGGGTGGCTTGAATATTATTCCCATTCGGTGATTTGCTTGCAGATTCAATGAGGGATGTCAGAATCACGGGGCTTATCGTATAATTTGAATCAAAATGTCGAACGGAACGTCGTTGTTCCAAAACGGATTGTACACTCACAAAATCATCTCCATCGTTGTTATTTAGGGCTCCCTTGCATTATAGTAGGCAATATCAAATACGAAAATAACGCACAAAAAGGTGGGATAGCCACTTTAAAGTATCTATTGAGGAGTGACGGGACATTGGTTAAATATAATACAGGAATAAATATTTTCATGGATATCGCTGGCGGGAAATGGAAGTGCCTTATCCTTTTTTTTCTGAGTCAACAATCGGTACGAACCAAGGAATTCTATGAATTGATACCTGGAATCACACAAAAAGTCTTAACCGACCAATTGAAACAGTTGGAGAACGACGGACTTGTTCATAGGGAAATATTCAAGGAAGTCCCGCCAAAAGTGGAATATAGCTTAACTGAACTCGGACGATCCTTCGTTCCGGTCTTGAATACGATGTGCGACTGGGGCAATACGTACGCAAGGACAATCGGAATGGAAAAGGACGAACATATTCAATGTGACCATAAATGAACCCAAAAGTTCAAATATTTGGTATAATCATCGGGTAATGACCTACATAACAGCTTGAATAGCCGATGGAGTCTAGAATGATGTATGATCATTTGGTATAAGTAAAATGAAGAGGAGGACAGAGGAATGAGTACATCATCAAAATCGGAGCGTCCAGCGAGAAATGTGGATACCCGGTTATTTGTTGCTTGGACCGTTTCCGTTATTGCAACAGGGGGGAGTCTCTATTTCAGTGAGATCAAGGGATATCTTCCATGTGATCTGTGCTGGTACCAGCGTATATTCATGTATCCACTAACCATCTTGCTGGGCATTGCCTACTTTAAGGATGACGTGGGCATCACGAAATACGTACTCCCACTTAGTTTCGTCGGTGGCGGCATTTCGTTATATCATGTAACGATCCAGCGTATTTTTTCGGCTACAGGTAATGCCGTCGCGTGTGGCAAGGTTCCATGTTATACCGACTATTTGAACTGGTTTGGTTTCATCACGATTCCATTACTGGCACTGATCGCATTTATTATCATCATCGTGATGCTGTGGGGCATCGGCAAAACACCAAAATCTTCTTAATAAGAAAGGATAGATGGTGATGAGCGGACAAGCTCGTTGGTTCATGCCCTTCATTGTTCTGCTCCTCCTGACGGTGGGATGCTCTTATGAGGAACAGTCACAATCGGGCGAGATGCCAGAGATGATCAAAGTGAAACTTGACGTTCCAGAGAAGGCTTCTCTTCATAAACCAATACGGTTGCAGGTGAAGCTTACACAGGGAGATGCACCGTTAAGCCAGGCTGACCATGTACAATTCCAGATCTGGAATGAGCTTGATGATCCGCCTTCTGTATCTCCGGAACAAGGTATGATGACAGCCGAAGAACTGGAGAATCAGGGGGCTATTACTGCCAATGAGTCAGAGAAAGGGCTGTATGAAATCCAGCATACCTTTGAAGAACCAGGTACGTATGTGGTACAGGTCCATGTTACGCACGGAGCTATGCATAGCATGCCCAGAGCGAGAATTGTAGCGGAATGAAGCAGAAACTGCGGGGTACCGGAGGTTTGGTTCAGGGTTAGCAATAGGTTTATAATAATAATGGTATGAAGAATGTTGTAGGAAAAGAGGCTGTTATGGCAACTATTCATGATGTTGCACTCAGGGCAGGAGTTTCTGTAACTACCGTCTCGCGTGTATTAAACAACCGGGGATATATCAGTCAGAAGACTCGGGACAAAGTGTATCAAACCATGGACGAACTGAACTATCGACCCAACGAAATTGCCCGTTCTCTTCTGCGTAAGCAATCAAACGTCATAGGCTTGATTATTCCCGATGTATCCCATCCATTTTTTGGAGAACTGGCTAACTATGTTGAGTATCATGCATACCAGAACGGGTTTAAAATTATGTTATGCAATTCCCACATGGACCCTTCCAAAGAGCGTGAATATGTGGAAATGCTCAAGGGTAATCGCGTGGATGGTATTATTATGGGAAGTCATACCCTAGAAGTTGATGAGTATATGAATCTGCATTCCCCAATCGTGACCTTTGATCGCAAGATCGGTGAAGACATCCCGTTTATCTCATCTGATAACTATCAGGGAGGGGTTATGGCTGCTGAATTGCTGCTCTCGAAGAACAGACGGCATTTGGCGCATATCTGCGGTAATCTGGAATTGCAAATGCTGTCCAATCGCCGGACGACAGGTTTCGTTGATACATTGCAGGCTCATGGAGTCAAGCCGGTCATGATTCATGAAACCGATCTGAATGTGTTTGATCAGCATCAGTATACGGAATTGGTGGATAAGCTGCTTGCACAACACCCGGAGGTGGACGGACTCTTTGTAACGAGTGATCTGATGGCGGTGCATGCGCTCAAGCAGATCGTGTTAGGTGGGCGCAAGGTACCCGACGATATCGCTATTGTCGGTTATGATGACAGTCGTGCGGCAGCGTATACGGTGCCTGGCATTACAACGATCAGGCAGCCGGTGGAGGCCATGGCTAAGCTGGCGATTGATCTGATTCGGCGCCAGCTCGCGGAAGAGAAGATCGGAATGGAGCATATTTTGCCGGTTACCATCGTGGAGAGAGAGACGACCTGACACAGGTCGTTTTTTCCTATTCGTCCTTTTGCACGAAGAAATGAAGTCGCGATAATTTTTTTTAAATGGTATGTCAAACGATTGACATGTCAAACCTTTGACATTATAATTCGTATTGTAAGCGTTTCCTTTTAAACTATTGAACGGGGGCCATGACAAGATGAAAAGAGAACAGAAATGGATGAAATTATCGGTGTTGTCATTGATTATGATGCTAATATTGTCAGCATGTGGAGGTAAAGCAGCGACTGATTCCAACTCCTCCTCTGAGGGCAATAGCAGTGAGAGTGTCAAAATTACCATGCTCAATTCCAAGTCGGAAATTAACAGTCAGCTGGAGCAAGCGGCTAAGGACTTCCATGCCGAAAATCCAAATATCACACTCGAAATTGTACCTGTAGGCAGTGGACAGTCTCCGTTTGAAAAAGCGTCTGCCTTGTATGCCTCCGGCAGCCCTACAACGATGATGATGCTGGATACAGGGGATGTAGAGAAATTCAAGGATCGTGTTCTGGATCTCACATCCGAGTCTTGGATGAAGGATGCTGTGGAGAACAGCACAGCGGCTACAACGTTTGATGGCAAAAATTATGCCTTCCCGTTCTCTATTGAAGGATATGGATTCATCTATAACCAGAATGTATTGGATCAGGCGGTAGGGGGGACATTCGATCCGAAGTCTGTACAGACCACTGCACAGCTTGAGGATTTGTTCAAAAAAATCGCCGCTACTGGAAAATCACCTTTGATTGTATCTCCGATGGATTGGTCGCTTGGTGCGCATTATCTGGGGCTTGCATATGGTGGGCAGTCACCGGACCATACGAAGGTGGATCAATTCATTACTGATCTGAAGGCAGGTCAAGTGGACCTTGCTTCCAACGCCGTGTTTAATGGTTTGATGGATACATTTGATCTGATGAAAACGTACAATATTGACAAGGCTTCTCCACTGTCCGGAACCTATGAGCGTGGACCTGAGGTGCTTGGCAAGGGTGAGGTTGGCATCTGGTTCCAGGGCAACTGGGCATGGCCGCAAATTTCCAGCTTTGATACAGCAGATGGAAAATACGGCTTCCTCCCGGTACCTGTGAGTAATAATCCGGATGATTTCGGTAATACGCAAATCTCTGCTGCCGTATCCAAACGAATTTTGCTGGATAAGGAAAAGAGCACACCAGCGCAGCAGGAAGCAGCGAAGAAATTTTTGGATTGGATCGTTTATAACGAAAAAGGTCAGGATTTCCTGGTGAATCAAGCCAGCATTATTCCGGCATTCAGCAACATTACACTGGAGCCGACCGATCCGCTTGGCAAATCCATTAGTGAATACATCAAGGCAGGCAAAATCGAGGAATCAATGAGTACACTTCCTGCGGATCACTGGTCCAAGCTGGGTGCATCCATGCAGAAATATTTGGCTGACGTCATTGACCGTGCCGGACTTGCCAGCGAAATTCAGGCATACTGGAGCAACGTGAAATAAAGAAATTAATCTTGGCCCTGTGTAGCACAAGCACATAGAGAGAGACTTGCGGTACGCCGGAGATGATGAACGCACAGCTTCCACATGAGGTCTGTTCGACTTGTTTCCGGCATAACCGCCAGGCTAATCATTTGGATAGAGTGGAGGTTGACAATGCTGACCGAAAAAGGATTATGGACACGTCTGCGCACCCGCCTGATCTTTACGGGCCCGACATTATTTGCGTTTGCTACAGTGATGATTATTCCATTTTTGTATGGTATATATTTGACGTTTACGAACTGGGATGGCATTGCTATCGATCAAAACTTTGTTGGCTGGGATAATTACATCGGTGTGTTCAAGGACACCGTGTTCTGGAAATCATTCGGGATGACGCTGGAGTACGTATTTATTACCGTTGTGCTGACCAATGCGGTTGCCTTCCTGCTCGCTTACGCTGTAACCCGGGGAATGAAGGCACAGGGCTGGTTTCGTGCCGGATTTTTCCTGCCGAATCTGGTGGGCGGAATCGTGCTTGGTTTCATCTGGCAGTTTATATTTAATCAGGTACTGGTCTTTGCAGGACAAAAAATGAATCTCACGCTGTTTTCCACCTCCTGGCTGGCTGACCCGGATAAAGCGTTCTGGGCACTCATTGTGGTGACCGTTTGGCAGTATGCCGGCTATATGATGGTGATCTACATTGCAGGACTGATGAATGTGCCGAAGGATGTTATGGAGGCAGCCAGTATTGATGGGGCAAGTAATCGCAAAATGCTGGCGCGCATTGTATTGCCACTGATGGTTCCTTCGTTTATTGTATGCATCTTTTTGTCACTGCAACGGGGATTCATGGTGTATGATCTGAACGTCTCCCTGACCAGTGGCGGGCCCTTCAAGAGCACAGAGATGGTGTCCATGCATGTGTATGAGCAGGCCTTTCTTGCTCGTGACTACGGATTGGGTCAGGCAGAAGCCTTTGTTCTGTTTATCCTTGTAGCCGCCATTACATTGCTCCAGGTCTATTTCAGCAAAAAACTGGAGGTCGAGGCATGATGGCTGGACAATCGCGCATTCTCAACTGGATGAAGTTTATTGCATTAATCGTTGTGATGATTTTGTTTGTATTTCCTTTTGTACTTCTGATCGTCAATTCGTTCAAGGCTAATCAGGCAATTACCTCCGATCCGCTGGGGTTGCCAAGCTCCTTTCAATTCGATAATTACGTCAATGCGTTTGACAAAATGGGATATGTATCCGCCTTCAGCAATTCGTTGCTCATTACCATTGCAGGTGTATTACTGATTGCTCTTTTTGCGGCGATGACAGCACATTACTTTGTTCGTCACAAAAGCAAGCTGAATCAGTATCTCTTTTTCCTGATGGTAGCTGCCATGATTATTCCGTTCCAGGCCATTATGATTCCACTGGTTAAAATATACGGCTCGCTCAGCCTGCTGGACAATAAGTGGTCGCTGATCTACATGTATATTGGCTTTGGCAGTCCGCTCGCCGTATTTATCTACCATGGCTTTATCAAAAGTATTCCCCTGGAGCTTGAAGAAGCGGCTCTAATGGATGGCTGCGGCAGAGTGCAAACCTTTTTTCGCATCGTACTGCCGGTGTTGTTGCCAACAACCGTAACGATTAGCGTACTGAATGTATTGTGGATATGGAATGACTTTTTGCTACCATCCCTGGTGCTGACTTCATCCGAGCAGCGAACGCTGCCGCTGTCCACGTTTTATTTTTATGGAACATACACCGTGGATTACGGTCCATTGATGGCTGGTCTGGTGTTGACGCTGCTGCCTGTACTGATCGTTTATCTGTTTGCGCAGAAGTACATTATTCAGGGGGTCATGCAAGGGGCTATCAAATAAGTACAGTTGGGTGATATAGAGAGAGAGACAGGAGTGAAGGACATATGAACCAGGAACGATACGAGAAGCAGGAACTAGACACAAGGCAAGAGACAGACCCTGGACTGACGAGTTCTTCGGCTCAAACGAAGGAGAGTTATACACTCGACCGGGCCAACGCATATATCAAGGAGCATCGACATCAGGTTGATCCAACCTATCGAATGGCCTATCATTTGATGCCAGAGGTGGGCTGGATGAATGATCCCAACGGCTTCATATATTTCAATGGGATGTATCATATGTTCTATCAGCATTATCCCTACGAACCGGTATGGGGGCCGATGCACTGGGGCCATGCGGTGAGCCGTGATTTGGTTACGTGGTCTTATCTGCCTGTTGCACTGGCACCCGATCAGAGCTACGACAGTGGAGGCTGTTTCTCCGGAAGTGCAATCGTTCAGGATGGCAAGTTGGTGCTGATGTACACGGGGCATGTCGTGACTGGACCTGACAAGGATAACGATTACTTGCAGACACAGAATATCGCTGTATCGGACAATGGGATTGATTTTGTCAAAAGTGCGATGAATCCGATCATTCGGCTGGATCAAATCCCAGAGCATACCAGTCCGAAGGACTTCCGTGATCCGAAAGTGTTTGAACGAAACGGTGTGTACTATTGCGTCCTTGGATCGAATGATGCTGCGGGCAAAGGCGTCATTCTGTTATATCGTTCAACGGACTTGCTGGATTGGAGTTATGTTAACATTATGGCCCAGAGTGACGGGACGCTTGGCGACAATTGGGAATGTCCCGATCTGTTCACACTGGATGGCCGAGATGTGCTGATCATGTCTCCGCAGCGCATGCCTGCTCAGGGTGATAACTATCGCAACTTGCATTCGACCGTTTATATGATGGGAACACTGGATGAAGACTCGGGTGTGCTGAAGTACAAGCAGTACGTTCCGCTGGACTGTGGCTTCGACTTTTACGCACCTCAGACGATGGAGGATGCACAGGGGCGACGAATTATGGTGGCCTGGATGGATACGTGGGAAACGGAAATCCCGACACAACAGTCCCATGCCTGGGCTGGAGCGATGACTTTGCCAAGACAACTAATTCGCAGGGGAGAACGATTGATATTCCAGCCTCTTCCCGAACTTATACAGTACAGATCGGAAGGCACCGAGCAGTATGGTATACATCTAAACGATGATGAACATGTTCTTGATCTTGGAGTCAGCGGAGACCGTTACGAACTGTATGCTGTATTCGAAGCGGAACAGGCACGACACTTCGGGTTGAAGCTGCGCACGGGTGAGGATGAAGAAACAGTGATTTCCTATGATGTAGAGCAGCGCCGTCTATGCTTGAATCGCGAGCATGCCGGGCAAGGGCCGGGCGGAGAACGAGCTGCGACAGTGGAACTGCTTGGCGGGAAGCTGGAACTTCATATTTTTATGGATGTCAGCTCCGTTGAGGTGTTCATTCAGCAGGGAGAGCAGGTGATGACAGGGCGGATCTATCCTGGGCCGAACTCGACGGGTATTAAGGCTTTCTCGTCCGGAACGTGTACGTTGACTGAACTTCGCAAATGGGATTTACGTATTCCTCGATAAAATCTTTTCTAAAATACAGCCTTGACCTTGAAGTATACTTCAAGGTTTATTCTTGATTCATCAAGGAATAATGGAGGCTGAAAAATGAGAATTTTAGAATGGATTTTAGTAATCGTGACAGTTATTAGTGCAGTGGTCATGTTGGTGGCTCCCAAACGCCGGGTAGTGGGGGGCGGTACGTTGTTGGCACTGGTGCTGGCTATCCTTTTGCATGGGGTAATGGATCATTTTCGTGTGCAGTTGCTGCCTACCTATATCGTGGTCCTTGTTTTACTGATTGTATTGTCCGTTCAATTATGGAAGTCCGGGCGCAATATTCAGAATACACAGAAACAGAAACGTCGATCGTGGTTCAAAATCATTTTGGCATCCATTCTGGTGCTGGCTCTTAGTGCAGGTACCATTGTGCTGACGTCGTTTTTCCCTGCATTCACGATGCCTGAATCGACAGGTTCATTTGCCATAGGAACCTTTTCGCAGCAGTTAACGGATGATTCCCGGGAAGAGACCAAATCGGATGAAACGGGAGATAAGCGGGAACTCATGATCAACGTCTGGTATCCTGTAGATCAGGAAACTGCCAAAGGATTGCCGTTAGAGCATTATCCTGCCGAGTTGGGAGAGGCGATCAGCCTGGTATTTGGCATTCCACCAGTGGTATTCAGTTACCTTGACACGATTCCGACGCATGTTGTTAAAGGTGCCGAGGTATCTGCTGCACAGAGCAAGTATCCTGTATTACTGTTTTCACCGGGGATACGTTCTACTCGCTTTCAAAGTATGACCGCGATCGAGGAGCTCGTAAGCCACGGCTACATTGTGGTTGGTATCGACCATCCGTATACATCTGCACAAGTTACATTCTCGGATGGCCATGTCGCTTCTTATCAGCCGGACCCTGACTTCCCAACCTCCAAAGAACTATATCAATATAATATAAAAGGGATAGGTATACGTGCAGAGGATGCAAGCTTTGTACTGGACACTCTCACACAGTGGAATTCACATGATCCGAATCAATTGCTCGAAGGCAAGCTTGATCTGGATGCTGTCGGTATCTTTGGTCACTCCTACGGCGGTGCAACCACGGCGGAAGCGCTGGCTCAGGATGACCGTTTCCAGGCAGGACTTAGTTTGGAAGGCGGATTCTGGGGTAAAGTATCCACGACAGCCTTGAAACAGCCGTTTATGTATATCATGTCAGGTGGGACAGCCAAAAGTCTGGACCCCGACGCCACTGCCAAGGATAAAGTATTTTATCCCGAGTTTGAGCCTGATCTGGATCGGGTGATGACAAGCAGTCTCAATGACACCTATTATCTGACAGTGGAGAATTTCTTTCATCAAAGCTTTACGGATATTTCGTTAATTTCACCAAAAATGTTTGCCAGAGGCATAACACCAGAACATAATGTAGATATCACCAGATCATATACGCTGGCATTCTTTGATCGTTACCTCAAAGGAAAAGAGCAGCCATTGTTACAAGGCCCTTCATCCCAATTTCCTGAGGCTACGTATGACAGCAAGTACACCAAGCTACGTCACCAAAAAGCGGAATAATCCCACAGAAGGATGGAGGGTATCTATCGATGGAAACCATGACAAGGGGAACGTTGGCCAAGCGTACCGGTGTGAGTATGGCCACCCTTCGTTATTACGAGGATAGCGGGATTCTGCCCGCTCCCCGTCGTTCATCCAACGGATACCGGGTGTATACAGAGGATTATCTGGTCAAAATTAAATTTATTAAGGATGCCCAATCGCTGGGATACTCTCTAAAGGAAATACAAGAGACCCTGCAACTGCTTAGCCAGGAGGACATGGAAAGTGATACGTTAAAAATACGGGTCCGTGACCGAATCGCTGACATTCAAAAGCATATCGATCACCTTGAACAGATGCAGATTCATCTGGCCAGATTGCTCAAGACGCCAGAAGATGATATCCATAGCTATATTCAGTCGTTCAGGGTGAAAAAGAAAGAGCAGGATGAGATTAACCCATAAAGTCAGTGTATTTAGTTGGGTGGCTTATTCAAGAAGCTGATGCAAATAGGGAAAGAGTCTCAGAGCCGTAATCGCGGCTCTTTTCCTGTTTAGGAGAACACAGGCGTCGACTATCGAGCAGGGAATCGGAGATTTAAAACGAATACATAGTGTAGTTTGCCAATACATAGTGGTGGTTAACGTGATTTCAATATTCTAATAATGAAATTCACACCATAAAGGAGTAAGATTTTCTATGAGGGATTTACAAGGTTTTGTATCCGATTACATCAAAGGAAAGAAACATCTGCATCTTGAGATTGGCGCTATTACGAAGGGAGATATCGAATATCATTCATTAGGCAATCCCCAAAAGAAGAGCTCGGCTGCCCCTGAACACAGGTTGTTCGAAATCGGCTCTGTAACCAAACTTTTTACATCTATCCTTCTATTAGAATTGGAACGTCAACAGCTACTTTCCACGGATAACACTGTTGGCAAGTACATACACAACGGTAAAAACGATTATTTGAATAAGGTTACCTTAAAAAGTCTTGCGACGCATACCTCTGGATTACCCGGAGTTGCCACAAATCTGTCCTCGAAGAAAAATCGATACAATCCGTATTCAAATTATACGGAGGATGATTTACTTGCTTTTTTATCTGATGCTGACTTTACGGATCAGATGGGTTCATTTGAGTATTCCAATACCGGCGTGGGCTTACTGGGCTATATCCTATGTAAAGTATCAGGCAGTACATATGACGATCTGCTTAAAAAATATATCACAGGTCCATTAAACATGACGGAGACAGCTGTTATGCTGAATGCAGAACAGAATGGCAGATTTGTGGATGGACATACATCAACGGGGAAAAAAATGCCTCACTGGGATACTGGTGTTCATGAAGGGGCAGGGGCGATCAAGTCATCTCTTCACGGTATGTGTTTATTTGTGCAGGCCAATCTGAATGAAGATCATCCGCCATCCTCTGCAATACAACAAAGTCACATGCCTGCAATGATTGGAGATTCGACTCATCGTTACGGCTGGTTTAGTGATAACATCTCAGATCAGAATATTCTCTGGCATAACGGTGGCACATTTGGTTTTTCTAGTTATTTGGCTATAAATAAGGAACAGAGTATAGGGGTTGTATTATTATCCAATTATTGTTTTGGATCAGCCTCCATTGTGGATGAGTATCTGGATGCGATATTCAAGTTTATAACTAAAAAAGACCTTTTTCCACTCATGCCGCTGGACCCTGTGGGGAATAATATACTGGAAGCAATGATGCAGAGATAAATGCAGAAAAGTCACCTCCAAAGCGAACTCCCGAAGTACATCCTCGGGCGCTCTCTTCTGAAGGTTTCTTTTAGTTCTATCTTAATGATCTCAATCAAGTTAAGCCCGCTTCACGCAGAAAATGGTGCACAATCTCCGTCTGATACTTGATACGGGTAGAGCGTTTCAGACTCCAACAGGTCTCCACCGTGACGGAACGGGCTTGTAATAGTCTTGAAGCCGCTGTACGGGCAGAACCCAGCAGTTCATGCTGCTTGAGGTTGAAACGACGATCACGAATGGCAATCGACCGATTCATCCGTTCGATAACTCTTCTGCAAGCTGGAATCGTCCGACTGCCGGGATTAGTGATCAACGTCTGTCCAAGCACTCGTGAACTCAGTTGAGACAGGCCGTTGGCTTCATGCAGATCAAGCCACCAGTCGGCCCGATGTTCACGCGCCAGCTGAAAAACCGCCGCAGCGAGCGGATGTTTGGCCTTGCCTGACATACGGCGTGGAAACGTACGATTCAGATCTGGCTTGCCTCTGATTTTCTTTGCGTAGGCTTGCTGGTTCACACGTGGCACGATAATTAATAGCCCTCGCTGAATGACAGGGCGACCTGTCGCACAATCATCTGCGAGTTTTTGCGCAGCGGCCATACTCGACGTTTCGTTCCCGTGAACCCCGGAAGTAATGAACATCACCGGGCCCGGCATCATGCCACGTACGATGTAATAGGGAGTGGCGTGTGCGCTGGATGCTGCAAGGACATGTTTGGTCACAAGCATGACGCTTCACCTCCGTTATTACAGTACGCCATGTCCCTCTTTCATGTAACGGCGTAAGAACAGGTCTTCATCCTATTTCCTCACAAAATGGGCCAATTAATACACCCGGTGGATGATATCTTCGAAATCGGGTTCTTTCATCTCCACATCTTCAATTTCTCCCCAGTGTTCCAGCTGTTTTAGAATGTCCATTGTGCTCCATTCCTTCCGGTTCACCTCCACGGTGACAATCTGCCCTTCCACTCCTGTAATGTGTATCGCGGGCGATATAACGTCGGGGAGGTGAAACGCTCCCCGGAATGTTACTCGAATCAACGTAGGAAGTCCGATGGTTTCGCGAAGTGACGAGATCGTGCCGTCATATGTCAGTTGACCATGGTTAATCACCATGACTCGGCTGCATAACTGCTCGATATCGTCCATGTCATGTGTGGTCAGCAGAATCGTTTTGCCAAATGTTTCATTTAAGGTACGTAGAAACTGACGAATGTTCCGTTTCGCGTTCACATCCAGTCCGATCGTTGGTTCATCGAGAAAAAGCAGTTCGGGATCATGCAGCATGGAAGCTGCGAGATCCGCACGCATGCGTTGTCCAAGCGAGAGCTTGCGGACAGGCGTGGCCCAGAATGATTCAAGGTCCAGCAGCTCAGCGAACTGGGACAGCCGTCTCTTTTTATCCTCGGCACGGACGTCATACATCTCGGCCAGAATATCATATGAATCTTTTACAGGCAGATCCCACCAGAGCTGACTGCGCTGTCCAAACACGACGCCCAGTCGACCAACGGTTCTGCGCCTGTCCTGATGCGGGTTCATACCGTCAAGTAGTACCTCACCCGAGGTTGGGTGGAGGATACCTGTCAGCATTTTGATGGTGGTAGACTTGCCAGCCCCGTTCGGACCGATGTAGCCTACAAACTCCCCTTGCCCGATATCAAAACTGATATCGCGTACCGCTTCCTTGGACACATACTCACGTGAAAATAACGTACGTAAACCGGAGAAACGCCCTTCGCGAATAACAGGAGTTTTGAATTCCTTTTGCAGATGCCTTGCTGTGATCATGTTCATGATTCGTTTCGCCTCCTTAGCTACCTGTACTTTGATATTTGGTCATGCCGAATTGCCAGAAACGCAGACTTGCAGCCAAGCTCAGTACGGCAACCGCCGCAACAGCAACAAGAATCCACGCTCCTCCTTCCCCCCGCAGTAGATAGAGTGACGGGATGTAGTTGACGAATCCCACGGGAATCACCGTTAGCAGAATGCCAGACATCCATTTGGGATATAACGTTAGCGGATATTGGGCAGCCGTTCGTGCTGCATCCTCAGTGATCGTCTGTAATTCCTCGATGCGTGTGGTCCAGAATCCGAGTGTGGCGGTAGCGAGTCCGATGGAAAAGAGAATGACTGCCCCCGTCAGGATAATGAGCAGGGAGAAAGGGATGGCTATCCAGCCGATCTGTCCGCTGTGCATCATGCCTGCCAGAGACCAGCAGAGAATGAACCCGCCTTGCAGGACTTCCCCAGCCATGATGCGGAAGTTCTGGGGCAACAGGGCCAACAATACGGGCATAGGACGTGTTAACAATTGATCAAGCTCACCATTGACCAGATATTTTTCCAGATGGTGAACCTCATTGCCGAATGTGCGGTACAGTGTTTTGGATAAGGTCATGATGGCGAAGAGATAACCAATCTCATGGAGGGACCAGCCTTTAATCGCTCCGAATTTGTGCAGCACCAGAGCAACCATCAGAAACTCGGAGATCTGAATTAAAGCGGCGAGTACGGATGCCATAATGAAATTGAACTTGTATTGCATCCGGCTGCGGATGCTTGTTCGAATGAGCATTTTATATAAATTGAACCAGGAAGTCCGTTTCATCCGCCCTGCACCTCCACTTTACGACGTAACACCTGGGTAATCGCAAGACAGATCAACGTCATGAAGACGCACCAAAGCAAGGTTCCCCATAGCAAGGAGCCATCTTCGAAACCAAGGTAGATTCGGGTAGGTACATACAGCAGGAAAGGGTAGGGTGATAGCCAGGCAAGTTGTTCAAGCCAGTCCGGCAGCCATTCCAGCGGAATGAAGAAACCAGCCAGCAGATTCATCATGGCGTGATTGCCCCAGTGAAGCCAGGAAGACTCCGTGGTCCACATCGACGTAGCACCAATGATGTAGTTCATGCAGATGGACAAGTATGCGGCGCCGGCAAGACCAAGTGCGGCATAGAACAGCGTTGAAACGTCTGAGGGCCAATCCAGGGAAAAGACAATGGAGAAGAGCAGGTAGATCGGAATACTTTTGTACACGAACTGGTAGGCAATCTGCCCCCATTCGCGTGCCATCAGGTGGGTGAACAGATGAACAGGCCTCATCAGATCCAGTGCGATCTGCCCTGTCCTGACGGTTAAGGGAATACCCAATCCGTTCGTGAGAAAACCCGAGATCCAGAGAGAGGATTGCGTGAACGCAATGTAACTGATCATCCCCTGTGTCCCGTATTCCCCGAGAGTATGGTCGGCCCCGATGCCGATCCAGAGGCAGGCATACATGTAACCAAACATGGCGCTTGCCAAGTTATGTACCATGTGTGCCCCGCGGTATTGCAGATTCCGGGAGTAGGCTTTGGAAGCCAGAGTGAAATAAAGCATGTGACACCTCCGATAAGTGGATTGAACGGCGTTTCCGTTCACTTCAGTCAAGGCGAAAAAGAGAGAAGGACAACAGCATACCAATTTATTCCTTCACAGGCAAGACATTTTTTTAGCTAATAATGGTATTAACAGGGTTGTTCATGATTGCGCCACAAGACAACGGTCTGTCCGTTCATTTATAATTAAGAGGTAGTATCGCAAACGTTTACAACGTGAAATATTCAAATTTTAAATAAAAACCGCCGGGCTTGTGCCTGATGATTGGGATACAGAACGAACAATCCGGCAAGAGAGAAGGATGTCATGAAGAAAATTGCATGGGTCACCGACAGTACCAGTACACTGGATCCCGTTTTTGCGGAGCAAAATCATATCTATATCGTACCGCTGCGCATCGTATTTGGAGAGGAATGTTACCGGGAAACCGATGACATCACATCTGAAATGTTCTATGAGAAACTTGCGGAGTCTTCACGTGCGAGCAGTTCGCAGCCACCCATTGGTGAGTTTATTGAACTGTATGAGTCGCTCAAAGACAAGTACGATGAGATTATTACGATTCATTGCTCTACTGCACTGAGCGGAACGCTGCATACGTCCATGCAGGCTGCAGAGATTGCAGGAGTGACGGTGACCGCAATTGATTCAAAGGCAGGCGCCTATCCTCACCGTGAGATGATTATGCAAGGACTGGAATGGCAGAAGCAGGGATGTTCAGCTGCCGAGATCAAAGTAAACATTGAACAGATGATTGATAACATGTCCTTTTACCTCATACCGGCCAGTCTTCAGCATCTTCACCGCAGTGGGCGGGTGTCGGGTACACAACTGATCATCAGTCAACTGCTCAAGATCCATCTGCTGCTTCGATTTGAAGAGGGCAAAGTGGTTGTGAATGAGAAGATTCGCACGTTCAAGCGGACGAAAGAGCGCATGCTGGATATGCTCAAGCTGGATGTGGGGAAAGTAAAGCATGTGTGCATTATGCATGCGAACAATCAGGAAGAAGCCGTTACAATCAAAAAACAGATTGCAGCTCTGCTGCCTAGATTAAAGACCGAAATCATGCCGTTCATCCCTGTAGTAAGTATCCATGCAGGTGCAGGAACCATTGGACTATGCTGGATCCACAGCGAGAACGGATATAGAGATTAGAAGCACCAGCATTCATCTATAGACTCTTATAGACCTGGCAGGAACACACTTGATGTCAAAGTGGTGCTCCTGTCAGGTTTTTTCGTATGTCATTGCCAATTCAAACAAACTGTGAGGTAATAAAGGAAAAAATGTTCATGTTGGAGGGGAACTCGTGTCAAGTCACCGCTTGTTGCTTGTTGAAGATGATCGTTCAATTAGTGAAATGGTCGGGCCTTATCTGGAAAAAGAGGGCTACGACGTCACTTATGCATATGACGGCTTAGAGGCAGAACGTCAGTTCAGCCAGTCACAACCTGAGTATGATCTGGTTATTCTGGACCTGATGCTCCCTCGCAAAAGTGGGATGGATGTGTTGCAAACCATTCGGGCAGTCAGTTTGGTGCCTGTGCTCATTCTGTCTGCGAAGGATGGGGAGGTGGACAAAGCGCTAGGTCTGGGCTTCGGCGCAGATGATTACTTGAGCAAACCGTTCTCGTTAATCGAACTGACTGCCCGCATCAAAGCTGCGATTCGCCGCGCCAATTATATCACTCCGCCTGTGACTGAAATGGTTAAAGATCAACGTATTCATATTGGAGGACTTGTGGTTGATATGGAGACGTACGAGGTGGAGCGTGAAGGTACACCCGTCAAACTGACATCCAAGGAATTTGGCATCCTGAAGCTATTGGTTACCCATCCTGGCAAAGTGTTCACCAAGGCGCAGATCTATGCTTCCGTTTGGAACGATCATTATTATGGAGACGAAAATATCATTAACGTACATATGCGTCGTCTGCGTGAGAAACTGGAGGCAGATCCTTCGGCTCCCCAATATATCAAGACACTCTGGGGCATCGGGTATAAGCTGGAGGCGGAGCAGGGATGACATTGATTTTTGCCATTACAACGGGTATTCTGGCCATTGCCGTCATTGTATTGTGGATGAAATTCCGGAAACGCAGCCAACACCTGTCGTATATTCATGAGAAAATATCCGATATTTTGGATCAAGGCACCTTTGAGCGTTTGCTTGTATTCGACAGTGATGATCAGGTTAGCCAGCTACTGAAAGACATGAACCAGCTGCTGGACTATGCCCACCGCGCCAAAGCCGGTTATGCGAACCAGGAGAAGGAGATGCGCAATATGCTCTCCAACATTTCGCATGATCTGAAAACGCCGCTCACCGTTGTGCTGGGTTATAGTGAGACCTTGCTGCACGGCCCATCATTAACCGATCAGGAACGGAAGATCATGACGGAGAAAATACAGGATAAGGCGCAGGAAGTGTTACGTTTGATTCATTCTTTCTTTGATCTGGCGAAGCTTGAGTCCGGAGATACGGAGCTGGTGCTTAGTCGAGTAAATTTAAGCGAATTATGCCGGTTGAAGATGCTCTCCTTTTATGAAATGTTGACGGATCTGGGGTTGCACGTGGAGCTGGAGATACCTGATGGTGATATCTTCGTGCAAGCGAATGAAGAGGCATTGGACCGTGTGCTGGATAATCTCATTACCAATGGGATGAAATATGGAGCAGAGGGTAAGGTGCTAGGACTTTCGCTCGACCATTCGATAGGTGGACCTGTGACGCTGCAGATCTGGGACCAGGGAAAAGGGATTCCTGAGAGCGAGCATAGTCGTGTGTTCGAACGCATGTATACGCTGGAGGATTCCCGTAATCGACTCTATCAGGGCAGCGGCCTTGGTCTGACGATCACGAAGCGGCTAATCGAACGGATGGGTGGAAGCATTCATTTACATAGTGTGCCGTATCAACGGACTGTATTTTCAGTTACCTTAAAGGCTTGGTAGAGCCGTTTTGGCGTTTCCGATCAAGCTTAAGGTTTTTGTAAGATTTGATTAATAAAAATGCAGACTTTTCTCTTTACAATATAGATATAGGAACCCGGACAGGGGACGTAAAGGAGAACAAGACGATGAATTATATCGCACGAACAATAGATGTGACCAAAGTATATGAAGGGGCAGAGGTTGTATCCAACGTCAATATGAATATTAAGCAAGGTGAGATCTATGGGTTTCTTGGTCCGAATGGTGCAGGTAAAACAACCATCATGAAGATGCTGACCAATCTCGTCAAACCAACCACAGGGGAGATAGAACTGTTTGGGGAGAAGCTTACGCCGACCTCCTATGAAGTATTGAAGCGAATGGGCAGTATTATTGAATATCCTTTTTTCTACGATAGACTGTCTGCTCGCGAGAATCTGGAGCTTCACTGTGAATACATGGGATTCTACAACAAAAAGATCATCGACAACACGATGGAAATGGTAGGGTTAAAAGATACGGGCAAGAAACCGGTTAAAGACTTCTCTCTGGGCATGAAGCAGAGGCTAGGACTGGCTCGTGCACTCATAACCACACCTGAACTGCTCATTCTGGATGAACCGATTAACGGATTGGATCCGGTAGGGATCCGAGAGATGCGAGATTTGTTCAAGCGACTTAGCAATGAGTATCGAATCACCCTGTTGGTCTCCAGTCACATCCTTGGCGAGATTGAGCAGATTGCCGACACGGTTGGTGTCATTCGCGGCGGTCGTTTGGTGGAGGAAGTCTCGATGGAGAGCATTCGTGGAAGTCAAAATGAGTACATCGAGTTACAGGCGGTAGATATCCGCAAAGCGACCTATGTCATTGAACATCAGCTGGGTTTGAGCAATTATAAACTGGTCGATGACCATACGTTGCGTATCTATGATCCGGGCATCATTCCATCGGAATTAACCACCAAGCTGATCCAGCATGGCATTGAGATCGAATCGATATCCAAACGGGCACATTCCCTGGAAGAACACTTCATGAAGCTTGTAAAAGGGGATGAACACGTTGCTTAAACTAATCAGGCTTGAGATGCGGAAGCACCGCTTTGCACGAAATTTTGCAGGTGCAGGTATTGCCAATATAGCCGTTCTTCTTTTCCTGATCATGATTGGATTTGTGGATGTGGGAGCGGAAGATTATGCCTATGCCGATTACCAGACTGCCTTTATGATTATTGATACGTTTGTGAGAGCGACCTTTATCATATTTGCAGGAGCTTTATTATCCAAGCTGGTGATCAGTGAGTATAGAAATAAAACGATGAACGTCATGTTCACCTATCCCATCCAGCGTCATAAAATCATCGCTGCCAAATTGATTATCGTGTTTGGTTTTACATTTGTGATGATTATGGTTACCGATCTGTTGATGGGTTCACTGCTGTTGATTGTTAATCAATTCTACTCCTTCATTCCTGGATCATTGACGAATCAGGATATATTGGGACTTCTGGTGAAGTACAGTATGAGTTCCTTATCAGCTGCAAGCATGGCGCTCATTCCCTTATTCTTCGGTATGCGTAAGCATTCTGTTACAACGACAATGGTCTCGTCCATTTTGCTGGTTTTTATTGTCTGCTCCGGATTCAACGGCTCGGAAGTTTCCATTCATTCGCTTATTGTTATCCCTCTGACCCTTGGAGCTATAGGGATATGGATTGCTTCGATGTCCATGGTTCGTCTGGAGACCAAAGATGTGAACTGAATCATTCTAAAAAGCATGCTCCGTATGGCTTCAGATGCCATTGACATCCGCTCGTACAAGGGATAGGATAATGTCAACTGAGACACGAAGGAGAATATAACTACCATGACGATTCCAAAGACATTAACAATAGCTGGTTCGGACACGAGCGGCGGTGCAGGTATTCAAGCTGATTTGAAAACTTTTCAGGAGCTGGGTGTGTATGGCATGACCGTACTGACTACGGTTGTGGCAATGGAGCCCGATACATGGGATCACCAGGTCTTTCCTGTAGAATTAAATGTAGTTGAAGCGCAGCTTCGCACTGTTCTGGACGGCATCGGTTTCGATGCGATGAAGACAGGTATGCTCGGTTCTGTAGATATTATTGAACTGGTAGCGAAACATATTCGCCGCAGTGGTCTGCCACAGATCGTTATCGATCCGGTGATGGTCTGCAAAGGTACAGACGAAGTACTGCAACCGGAAAATACGGAAGCGATGATCGAATTCCTGTTGCCAGGTGCCGATCTGGTTACACCTAATCTGTTCGAAGCATCCCAACTGGCGAAGAGTGGACCGATTCGCTCCAAGGAACAGATGGAAGCAGCGGCAGCAGCAATTCATGCCCATGGTTCGAAGCATGTACTGATCAAAGACCGAGGTGTGATTAACCCAGGTAAAGCAATGGATCTACTCTATGATGGAACCAACTACGAATGGTTTGAAGCCGATGTTGTCGGCTCCGGATATACGCATGGTGCGGGCTGCACGACGTCTGCGGCGATTACCGCGGGGTTGGCTCGTGGTCTTACAGTGAAAGAGGCTGTTCGTGAGGGTAAAGCCTTCGTGACCAAAGCGATTGCAGGCGGATTCCCGCTGAATCGTTTTGTTGGTCCTACACTTCATGTGGCACATCGTCTGGAGCAACAACGTTAAGTGTTGCCAGGGAGCGCGCAGTCGTAGCGCATCACTTTTGGATAACACAAATCGATTTCATTCAAGTAGCTGTCAATGAGCAGGAAGTTGCTCGTTGGCAGCTTCTTTTTTGTGCGCATTTTGATAAAAATTAGTAACTTTTGGCTTATATTAATCGTATATATCATGGGGTTCATTCCAAAACATGTATGGACACATGAACGACACATGGAATAGGTATGTTATGATCAGAAATCTAAAAAGGAGAGTCGGCCATGATCAGAACAGTGCTTCTGGTGGAAGATGAAAGCCGCATTCGTGAGATTGTGGCCGATTATTTCATAAAAGAACAATGGAACGTCTTAGAAGCAGAACATGGAGTACAGGCATTGGAACTGTTGGCATTGCATGAGGTGGATCTGGTTATTCTGGATGTTTTGATGCCTGAAATGGATGGATGGACATTATGCGGGCATATTCGATCCCAATCCACCGTACCTATTATCATGCTGACTGCACGGTCTGAGGATGACGATAAAATTCATGGATTCCAGCTGGGCGTAGATGATTACGTCACGAAGCCATTCAGTCCACGTGTGCTGGTTGCACGTGCAGAGACCTTAATGAAGCGGGTTGAAGGTTCATTTGCAAGAGAGCAAGGTGTGATTCGCTTCGGACAGGTAACCCTTGATCCATGGGCTCGGCGGCTGGAGAAGGACGGGGTTGAAGTCGAGCTTGCGCCAAAGGAATATGATCTGTTGCTCTATTTGGTGCGTAATGCAGGCATTGTATTGTCCCGGGATTCCATTTTGAATCGGATCTGGGGATTTGATTTTGAAGGTGACTCGCGTGTTGTGGATACTCACATCAAGAAGCTGCGCAGCAAACTGGGTGAAGAAGCCAAGTGCATCCGGACAGTGATTGGCACCGGATATCGTTTCGAGGCAGAAGCATGAGAAGAAATGGCGTAACGATGAAGCTATTCCTGGTCATGGCAGGATGCCTGGTTCTTTTATACGGAACGACGGTTTTTGCCCAGTTGGTCTGGTTTCCCGACTTCTATCAGCATCAAAAGGTCAGCAGTATGAAGAAAAAGCTGTCCAAGTTCGAACAGGAATACTCCAATGGGCATTGGAGTGATTTACAACTAGCTAAGGAGACCGGGAAGTTCATGCGTCAGAATCAGTCTCATCTGGTCATTCTGACGAATACCGGAAGACTGGTTAATGACCCGTTCCACATTACGCTGCTTCAAGAGGACGGGAGTCACGTGAAGGTGTCCTTGTCCTTGTTTATCAATAGTGAGAATGCAGGCTGGATTACGTCCCATCTGAAGTATGGGCAGGAACTGACGGTTAGAGGCCCTTCCAGCGGGTCCATGGTCTATCCATTCGAAATCCAGGATGCCAATTCTGTTGCATGGGGAACGGCAAGTTTTCAGGAATCGATTGAACCGGTACAGGAATGGTCAGGTGTATTGACCGAGGTTGTTCTTCCCAATCTGGCAACGTGGAGTCAGAGGCAGGGACTGCTGGTGCAGGCACTGGATAGTCGTTTCCCTTTATCCACCGAAGACCAACTTGCCTTGGCAAATGGCAAAATGCTCAATGAAGAATGGATGGATAGCTGGAGTGGTGTTCGCAATGTCATCACCATCGCTCCAGTGCATCGTTCAGGACCTGAGCAACAACTGATCTTCTCGCTCACTTCTCTGCAAGAGATGCGGGAAGCGAATGAGGCAACACGTTTATTTTATGCGTATTTTGGTATTGGCGCATTTGTATTGATTCTGTTATTGGCGTTGCTCCTGTCCCGAATTGTAACGAAGCCGCTCCTGGCTTTGAACCATGTCGCCAAGAAAATGTCTACGCTGGATTTCACGGTGAAATCACCCATCCGGCGTAATGATGAAATCGGCAGTCTGTCTAACAGCCTCAATGCCTTATCGGGAACCTTGGGTCAGACACTGGAAGAGCTGAGGCAGGCCAACACGCAGATGCGTACAGATATGGAAATGAAGCAGGAGATTGAACAGCGTCAGCGCAAGTTTTTTGCCGATGCATCACATGAACTTAAGACACCAATCAGCATTATTAAGGGATATTCTGAAGGGCTGAAGGATGGCGTGAGTGAGAGCAAACGGGAGCGTTACATTGAGATCATTGCCGATGAGGCTATCAAAATGGAAACGATGGTTGAAGAGATGCTGGATCTGGTGCGACTGGAATCCTCAGCAATCCAATTGAATACGGATGCTGTTGCACTGGCTGACATGATTGAAGATATCTCCGGCCGTCTAGGTCCGCAACTGAAGGACAAAGGATTGGATGTGGTGCTTGTATCTACAACAGAGCAGACGGTTGAGGGTGACCGAAGCAAGCTGGAGCAAGTTATTTTTAATATGATGATGAATGCTATACGCCATGCGATACCACATACCGATATAACTATTGAGATTAGCAGGCGTGACGGTTTTGTCCACATTTCTATTGAGAACAAGGGCGAGCACATTGCTGAAGCTGAGCGGCAGTTTATATGGGAGAGGTTCTATCGGGTAGAGCGTTCACGTAATCGCAAAATGGGGGGAACCGGGCTCGGCCTGGCCATTGCGAAGCAAATCCTTGATCTGCATGGGTGCAATTATGGCGTGGAGAACACACCGGATGGAGTCCGTTTTTATATTATTTTTCCTAAAGCCTAGTACGAAAGGGAGTCAATCTTATGAAGTCTTTACCATCGATTTTAACCTTGGGGAATCTGAGTTCAGGCATGCTGGCAGTCATTATGGCTATTCATGGTGAATTTGCCCTGGCTGTGATGATGATATGGGTAGCGATGTTCTTTGATCTGTTTGACGGGTATGCGGCTCGTAAATTGCATTGTGAGGGTGAGTTCGGCAAGTCCCTGGACTCGCTTGCGGATGTAGTTTCATTCGGAACAGCCCCCGTGCTGATTCTGTACCTGAATTCCATGATTGAAGTGAATGTGCTGGGGATGGCACTGACCGCATTGTTCCCGGTTTGCGGTGCTTTGCGTCTGGCCCGTTATAACTGTCAGAAGACAGCAAGCAGCGGTTTTGTTGGAATGCCGATTACCTTTGCCGGAGGTCTGATGTCCTTTTTCGCGCTCTGGAGTCCTTATTTCACACATGGTGTAGCCTATCTTGTCATTATTGTATTATCCGGTCTCATGGTGAGCCAAATCCGATTCCCGTCTTTAAAACAAGTGCTAGCCTCACATGAGAAGGATATTGTGGAACCGAAATAAGGAGCGAGTCAGTATGGAATTTGCAAAAGAATTTATTGGTCAATATGGTTATTTCGCAATATACGGACTACTGGCTCTTGGCGTTATTGGCATGCCGATTCCGGATGAGGTGATGATGACTTTTGTCGGTTATCTCGCCTCCATCTCGGTATTGAATTACTCCGTATCCATCGCCGTCAGTTTCGGTGGCGCATTTACCGGAGGGCTGCTTAGCTACATGATTGGCAAGAAAGCGGGCAGGCCGCTGGTTGAAAAATACGGCAAGTGGGTCGGCGTTAATGCCAAACGATTCAGCAGGGTGGAGTCGTGGTTTCTCAAATATGGATATTGGTCCATCATCCTGGGTTACTTCATTCCAGGCATTCGTCATCTGATGTGCTGTTTCTCCGGAATTAGCAAGATGGCCATCGGCAGGTACGTTCTCGTATCGGGCATTGGTGCATTTGTATGGTGTGTTGTCTTTATCTCCATTGGTTTTTATGTCGGTGTGCTAACTTAAAATGGGACAGCCTGTTGCAACAACAGGCAAAGATCGAAGACCTCTTGAGTGTAAGGTGGTCTTTTTTGTTTTGTAACGAATTATGAGGAACTGTAAGGATCAACAAATACTGAGGATTTTATGAAAATATAAAAAGCCGCTCTGATCCTCTCCAACCTCCGGGTTGAAGGTGAATGGATCAAAGCGGCGTTTGTTTCACGATTTCTATTTATCCGCTTAGGTGGGATTCCTCAATACCTCTTTCCACGCTCTTTTCTCCCTTTTTACGTGCAAAGGTGATCTTGAGCAACGGTGGTGTAACCAAGGTAGTGATAATAACCATGATCACGACGCTGGTAAAGTACTCCGGATCAAGCAATCCGGCAGCAAGTCCGGTAGAAGCGATAATCAGGGCAACTTCACCCCTGGAAATCATTCCGGAGCCAATGGCCAAAGATGATATACGATCAAATCCGGTAAGGCGTGCACCGGCTCCGCCGCCAAGAAGTTTAGTCGCAATGGCGATGAGACTGATGACGACAATAAACCAAATCTGTGATCCCACACCATCAAAGGTGACATTTAAGCCGATGCTCACAAAGAATACCGGGACAAATATTCCGTAGGCGATCGGTTCAAGTTTGGTTTCGACTTCATGTTTGAAGTTGGTTTGGGAGATAGCGATACCAGCGGCAAAAGCACCAATAATTCCAGCAACACCCATCCACTCTGCAAAGTAGGAAAATCCGAAACAAATGATCAGTCCCGCAGTAATAATGGTCTCCGTTACCTTCAGTGGTGCCATCCACTTCATGATGCGTGGAACAAGGAACCAGCTGGCAGCGATGATGATCACAAAGAACAACAGCTTTTTACCAATGAGCAAAGAGATCGAAGTGTCTCCTCCACCTGTACCTAACAAACTCATCATAACGGCAAGAATGACAACGACCAGGACATCATCGACGACAGCTGCGCCAAGGATTGTTGTACCCTCACGAGAGCTGAGTTGATCCATGTCTTTCAGTGTCTGAACCGAAATACTGACGGAAGTGGCACAGAATAAAAGTCCAAAGAACAGTGCGTGTGTTTGTGACATGCCAAAGGCTATGGCCGAGCCGTATCCCCCGATAAAAGGTAATATGATACCGCCAACGGCTACGGCAAAGGCTGCCTTCCAGTTTTTCTTCAACTGCTCCAGATCGGTTTCCAGTCCGGCAATGAACATTAACAGCAGTACCCCGATCTCAGCCATGTAATGAACGAAATCACTTTGCTGAACCCAACCGAGCAGTGCAGGCCCGAGGACGACACCGACAATTAATTTTCCCAGAACCGATGGCTGACCCAATCTTACGGATAAATCACCAGCAAGTTTAGTGAAGATCAAAATAAGTGCAAGAACCAAAACAAATTCCATAGGTGTGCTCCTCTCCAGTAGTTGCGTTTTTATAGGATTCCCTGCCCAAGGGCGAATCATTCCAAGCCAAAAAAACAAAAAAAGGGCATAGAACAGCATTAATAAATAGTGCCATTCATGCCTGAAAAAAGACAAAGAGGGCCCTTGGTGACAGGCTCCTCCGGTTTAACGCGTATGTGATTAATGACACTAATTATAACACAAATTTGAGCTGTGGTAAACATACTGCTGTCTTGGTAAGTATGAAAATGGCTATAACGGGAACGCTAACGTCGTTTGTGTCCTGTTTTGTTCAGAGTGTTGTCACTTAACAGTAGAGAAATAGCGAGATATAATGATATAGAACATAGAAGTTAGCATATGAGGAGGATTTTGCATTGAGCAAAAAGGACAAAGGGGACCCTAACATTCAATCCCCGACCAGCAATAAAAATTTCGCAGGCATTATTATTACGATTTCCATTCTTGCTAATGTCATTATTTTATTATTGTTTTTCGCACCGTCCATCGGGTACAAAGGTGATGTCACTTTTGATATTACGGTGTTGCCGCGGTTTAATGCCGTATTTAACAGCTTTACCTTCATCTTCCTGCTCGCAGCGCTTATTGCTATTATCAAGCGAAATGTGAAGCTGCACAAACGATTTATTCTTGCTGCATTTTCAACGACCCTGTTATTCCTTGTGACATATCTGACGTTTCATTACCTCTCACCAGAGACGTCCAAATACGGCGGCGAGGGAATTATTCGTTCCATCTATTTCTTCATTCTGATCACCCATAGCATACTGGCAGCCCTCATTGTTCCATTGGCGTTGTTCACACTTGTATGGGGCTGGACGAATCAGCTGAAGAAACACCGCAAAATTGCACGCTGGACCATGCCAATCTGGCTGTATGTCAGCTCTACAGGTGTCGTGGTATACCTGATGATGGCGCCTTATTATTAATGTAATTAAGCATATCTTACTGGACTTGAGGTAATGTTTCCATGGAAGGAGGGTTCACAGTTATGTACAGAGTTGTTTTGATACGCCATGGACAGAGCATGTGGAATGTGGAGAATCGATTTACCGGTTGGACAGATGTGGATCTGACGACGGATGGTTATGCAGAAGCTCGTAAAGCAGGGAAAATCATGAAGGAACAGGGGTTTGATTTTGATTGCGCCTATGCATCTGTGCTGAAACGTTCCATTCGAACACTCGACATCGCGCTGGATGAGATGGACCTGATGTGGATTCCCATTACGAAGACCTGGAAGCTGAATGAACGCCATTATGGTGCTTTGCAGGGATTGAATAAACAGCAGACGGCTTTGAAATATGGGGAAGCACAGGTGCAGGAATGGAGACGCTCCGTTAGCGTATCTCCTCCGGCATTGGACGAATCCGATGACCGATATGTGCAGGATCTGGACAAGTACAAGCGGCTCGGATGTACCATCCCTTTCACGGAGAACCTGATGGATACATCGAAGCGTGTACTGGAGTACTGGAATGCGGAGATCAAACCGATGGTGTCTGCTGGCAAAAGAGTGCTGATCTCTGCGCATGGTAACACGCTTCGTTCACTCGTCATGCATCTGGACCAACTGTCCGAGGCAGACGTCATGGCTCTCAACATTCCGACAGGCATTCCACTGGTCTATGAACTGGATGAAGATCTGCATCCCATCGGACACTTCTATCTGACCGCGGATGGATCGACCTACAAACATGAAGAAATGACCCATGTGGCAACGCCATCTGATTAAGCGGATGAACGTCTATGCCTTAACAGTTAAGTGGAAGATGACCGCTGAATTTAAATTCGGAGGTCATCTTTTTTTGCGCGATCAAGCTTCCGCTTCGTTTCGTTTTCCTCGCAAAGGGTAATTGTCAAACAAGACACGATGTACATTTATCCTGAAGGAGGAGAAGCATATGTCTAAAAGAAGAGGAATCATCATGACGGCTATCGGAGCAGGCGTAACTTACCTGATGAGGAACAAACAAGCAAGAGATAAGTTGTTTAGCACTGTCTCCGGTATGATGAAAAGCTCCAATTCATCTCATGCAAGAAAAACCAGACCACGCGTTGAAGTGAAATAGATTTTGATATACTCGTTTAATAATTCATATCGTTATCATGAGAAAACCTGGAGCTGCAATAGTTCCAGGTTTTTTGGTGACTTAAAAGCAAACCTTTGCTCTAGTCTGGCATGCGATTTTTGCCAGCAAGAATGATACAATGGATACTTGCAGAACGTAATGGAAGGAGATGCACACATGAAGAAAAATCATTTGGGTACATCCGAATTAATGGTTTCTGAGATTGGACTGGGCTGTATGTCTCTCGGAACCGATATAACACCTGCTGTAGCTCTAATTCATGAAGCTCTGGATCATGGGGTCAATCTGCTGGATACAGCCGATCTGTACGATGCAGGGCGTAATGAAGAAATTGTAGGACAAGCTATTAAGGGACGTCGGGACCAAGTCATTGTGGCAACCAAAGTAGGTAATCGTCGTATGCCTGGCAAGGAGGGGTGGTCGTGGGACCCGTCCAAAGCCTACATTAAGCAGGCTGTCCATGAAAGTCTGAAGCGACTGCAGACGGATTATATCGATCTGTATCAGCTGCATGGCGGTACAATGGACGATCCAATTGAAGAAACAATTGAAGCTTTCGAGGAACTGAAACAGGAAGGACTCATCCGTTATTACGGTATATCCTCCATCCGTCCGAATGTCATCCGGGAATATGTGAAGAGGGCTTCTCTCGTCAGCGTCATGAACCAATACAGTGTGGCAGATCGACGTGCGGAAGAGGAAGTGCTACCTTTACTTGAGCAAAATGGTATTAGCGTAATCGCCCGTGGACCTGTAGCCAGCGGTGTGCTCGCCGATTCCGGATCTGCCAAGGCAGACAAAGGTTATCTGGACTATACGCCAGAGCAACTATATACCATTCGGCAAGGGCTAAGTCGTCTTGTTACGGACCAACGCAGCATGGCTCAGACGGCTATTCGCTACGCGTTATCCCATCCTGCGGTAGCAGCAGTTGTCCCTGGTGCCAGTTCAAGAGATCAATTGCTGCATAATATTGCCGCTTCGAATTCACCTGCACTCACAGCTGCGGAAATTCAGGAAATGCGAGAGCTCAGTCCCGCTAATCTGTACAAGCAGCATCGTTAACTCCATCCAGCCTATTTTCAATTGTAACTATACGAGGTACAATGAAGATCAGCCAAAAAAGGAACATATAAGGGAGAGAAGACCTATGGAAAGAATTCAAAGTGAACAACAATATCTGGATACAATTAACTCTGATGGTTTTACCGTCATTAAATTTGATACAACCTGGTGTCCGGATTGCAAAAACCTGGATCGCTTTATCGGGGACGTTATCGACCAGCATACGGATAAGACCTTCTATGCCCTGGATGCAGAGAAGTTCCAGCCATTTGCTGAAGAGAATGGTGTACGCGGCATTCCAAGCCTGCTCGTTTTCCAGAACGGCAAGAAGATCGCACATCTGCATAGCAAATGGGCTAAAACACCTGCTCAAATCTCCGAGTATTTGGAGACGCTTGAATCCAAAGTTTAAGCGTACGAAGGCATCAGCAGTTTGTTTAATTAACTTAGCTAAGGAGACCTCTTCTTGTCCTGCGACAGGAAGGGGTTTTTCTGCTTCATTCCAGCACGCATGATGTGCATTCAAATGTGCATTCGAATAACTAAAGTTGAGAAACAATGCTTGTTTAGAATTTGTTCAGTGCTCCCATGTATACTGTGAGAACAAACTGAATATTGGAGTGAACAATACCCGTATGAAGAATGAAATTTTTGAAGAGATGCACCAATTAAGTCACAATGATGACCGGAGATACCGATTGTTGATGATCGGGGTGAAGCAATTGCTGCAGGAACAAAAGGAGAATAGATATAATCTGCGTGAGAGATTAAAGAATCGGAAGAAACACCGGAACATTCAAGTAAAAGAGTGGTACTAGCCAGACTGCTTTTCAGAAGTGAACATAAATATGAATGTCCATGATACATAGTAAACCTAGTCGGCACCACTAATGATCCAACCCAGCAAAGAAGGAAGTAATGAAGAGTAAGACTTCTTCTAATTACAGACATTCCTGTCTTTGAAGCAGTAACAGAATCGTGAAGCAACAGAAACGTAGCTCAGAATATAAAATATGGCGGCCTCGCTTCCCAAGGGAACGTGAGGCCGCCATTGATTTTGCCTGTCTAATTACTTGAATGGTAATGATTACATCAAAATAATAAAGAACACGGCTGCCAAGACAAAGCGATACACAGCAAAGACGGTCAGGCTCAATTTTTTCAAAATGGACAGGAACGTCTTGATCGCAAGCATGGCGACGATGAAAGCAGCGATGAATCCAATCGCGAAGATCGGGAAATCACTACCGTTCAGGTGATCGATACTCTTGTACAGGTCATATCCCGTAGCACCGATCATAATTGGCACAGACACAAGGAATGTGAACTCCGCAGCGGCTACACGGCTTACTCCTGCAAAGAGACCGCCTGAGATCGTTGACCCCGAACGGGAGAAGCCTGGCCACAATGCCAAGATCTGAAATAACCCCACCGCGAATGCCTGTTTGTAAGAGATATCATCGACATCATGAGTGGTAATTCGGTGACTCTTACTGCTCCAGCGTTCGGCTACAATCATCAATATACCACCAATAACGAGGCTGTACAGCACTGTCTCCGGACCAAATAAATGTGCTTTGATCCAGTCGCGGAATACAAGTCCGATGACTACGGCAGGAACCATCGCCAGGAAGATATGTCCCAGATTGAGGCGGCGGGAGTAAGGTCGGCTCCCTCCAGTGAAGCGGAACATATCAATGAATTTGTTCCAGTACAGTACTACAACAGCAAGTACAGCTCCGAGTTGAACAACCACCTCAAACGTTTTGACTGACTCGTTGTCCTCCGATAAACCCAGCAAGTGGGCAGTCAGAATCATGTGTCCAGTGGAGGACACGGGCAAAAACTCAGTCAAACCTTCGATGATGCCCATAATAATGGATGATATAATGTCCAATTCTCTTCCTCCTTGAAATGCAGATGACAGCACGGGCTGTCCTGCTTGACAATGCCTGTTCATCTGAACAAGACTATCACCTATTATGATCACTAATGCACTCAACTTCAACTTATGCTTGTAACCATTTGTTTAAAACTATATTGACAAAAACCTAGTTATCCCATAGGATATAACTTAACTGACTGACTGATCAATCGGGAGGGTTACATGAATGACCAAAATTAACGGTTTGGAACCCGGGGAAGAACGCCGGGACCAAATAATACGCATAGCGATGGAGCGTTTTGCAACCCAAGGCTACCATCAGACGAAAATTTCCGATATCGTCCGCGAGGCTGGTGTGGCGCAAGGGACGTTCTACTGGCACTTCAAGAGTAAAGAAGCCATTGCTTCAGAGATTGTCTTAACGGGCAAGGAGAAGTTGCTTGAGTCGATTGGACAAGGGTATCGTAAAGATGCCGGATCGGTAGAGGATATGGTGAAAGCATCAGAAAGGCTGTTCACCGACTTGTTCTCATTTGCTGCGCAGAATCGCTATTTTATGGAACTGTTGCTCAAGGGCATTGTGACGGAAGAATCCGTACAACGCCTGGTCGAGGAGACACGTAATGCCGTGGAAACTGCGTTTCGTCACAATATGGAACGTGCCATCGAACTCGGCATGTTGCCTGAGGGCATGGATGTACCGCTTCGAGCAGCGCTGTTGGTAAGCATGATTGAAGGCATGATATCACGCTGGTTGTTCGGTTCCGATGAGTTGCACAGCAAGTTCTCAGCCATGACAGCTTCATCGCTGGCAGCTGAGGCAGCAAGCTTTGAATTTTATGGACTCCTGGGCACATAAGATTCACATGATTAAACAAATAGCAGGGAATAATGGGTACAACCGCAGTTTAGTCACAATAAAGTAACCAAATGTACATCCAGATCAATACACGACTGAGAGGAAGTTAACGTAATGAACAACACATATGGATCGAAAACTCGTAAAGGCTGGTCTTTGACAGCGATTCTGCTGATGACCGTGCTGGTACTTAGTGCTTGTGGAAGTAAGGCAACAGACAATGGAAGCACCAACGGTGCACAGGCAAGCAATGAACTGGAGCAGATCAAATCTGCCGGCGTTATCAAAGTGGGCATGATGGGCACATACGCACCGTACAACTTCCTGAACGATAAGAAAGAAATGGATGGCTACGATGCCGATATCGCACGTGAGGTTGCGAAGCGTCTTGGGGTTGAGGTTGAATTTGTATCCCAGGAGTTCTCCGGTCTGACACCAAGTCTGCAAGCCAAAAAGCTGGATGCCATCATCAGCCAGATGACCATTACTGATGATCGTAAGAAAGTACTCGATTTCAGTGATCCGTATATTACGAACCAAGTTAAAATTATTGTAAAAGAAGACAATAACGATATTACCAAGCTGGAAGACTTCAAAGGTAAAACGATTGGCGTAGGTCTGGGTACAAATGATGAATCATATCTGCGTAATGAAGTGTTGCCAAAAGTGGGAGACTTCACGATTAAAACCTATGACGATGTTATCTCTTCACTCAAGGATCTGAATGCTGGACGGATTGATGCGACAATCAACAACATGTATGCACTGAAACCTATTGTGGATGCCAATGGATTAAGTATCAAAGCCGTAGGTGAACCGATTAAGAGTGACCAGGCAGGTATTGCTGTTCGCAAAGACAATCCGGAACTCGTAGCAGCACTGAATGATGCTCTCAAAGGCATGAAAGATGATGGCACGTACAATACCATTTTCCAAAAATGGTTTGGTGAAGAGCCTGCGCAATAATGAACCTGCAAGGCGAAGGGAAGATTTGACCCATGGAACTGGTATTTGAGAATATCCCCTTCTTTCTGAAGGGGGCTTACTATACGTTATACGTAACTGTGATCTCCATGTTTTTTGCCTTTATCATCGGGGTGCTCGTTGCGATTGCCCGTCTGAAGGGACCGGTGTGGCTTAGGTTGATCGCAAGATTCTATGTATCCATCATGCGAGGAACGCCGCTGCTGGTGCAATTATTCGTCATTTATTACGGATTGGTTGATTATGGAGTGACCTTGGGATCGCTCACCGCTGCTTGTCTGGGACTGAGTCTGAATGCAGGTGCGTTTCTGTCGGAGACGTTCCGTGGAGCCATTCAGGCTGTACCAAAAGGACAGACGGAAGCTGCATATGCAACGGGAATGACCCCGGCTCAAGCGATGAGACGGATTATCTTCCCGCAGGCTGTGCGCATTGCCATTCCGCCGATGGGTAACACGTTTATTGGCATGTTGAAGGAAACATCACTTGTGGCGGCGATCGGTGTTACCGAGTTATTACGGTCAGCGCAACTGCTGGTATCACAATATGCATTGAACATGCCGTTTTATCTGGCCATCGGTGTGATCTACTGGATTATGAGTATCGGCTTCTCAGCCATTCTGGAACAAGTGGAGCGCCGGCTGGCTCGGGCTTACTGATGGGAGGAGAGAAGCGATGATTACAACAACCGGACTTACCAAACGTTTTCAGAAAAATGAAGTACTTACGAACATCGATCTGCATGTCGATGCCAAAGATATTGTTGTATTGCTCGGACCGAGCGGTTCAGGTAAAAGTACCTTGCTGCGTTGCCTGAATGGACTGGAAGAGCTGTCTGGAGGACAGATCCAAGTGAACGGTATTGTGGTCAACAGTGCTGATTCGCTGCGTGTCCAGCGTGCCCGGGTACTGGAGATTCGTCGCCAGACCGGCATGGTATTCCAGCAGTTCAATCTGTATCCGCACAAGACAGTGCTGGGTAATGTGATGGAAGGTCTCGTTACGGTAAAAAAAATCAAACGTGACGAAGCCGCCGAACGCGGCCGGATTCTGCTGGATCGGGTGGGCTTGTCGGACAAGCAGGATGCGTATCCATCCCGATTGTCCGGTGGACAACAGCAGCGGGTCGCCATTGCACGTGCACTCGCGATGGAACCGGAAGTGATGCTGTTTGATGAGCCAACTTCAGCCCTTGACCCTGAATTGGTGGGAGAGGTACTTTCCGTCATGAAGGAGCTAGCAGAGGAAGGCATGACAATGCTGGTCGTGACACATGAATTGAAGTTTGCCCGTAATGTGGCGAACAAAATCGTCTTTATGGCGGATGGATCGATTGTGGAAGAGGCAAGTCCACAGGCTTTCTTTGAGCATCCGAAACAAGAACGAACACATCGTTTCTTGCAGCAAATTACTGAATTCTAAGAAAGAAGGATAACATCATGAATGTAACAACCGTATGGAAAGGCAAACGCGCGTTTACTTCCGAAGGACCCTCTGGCTACGCCGTTGGCATGGATGCCACTGCTGCTTATGGTGGTGACAACAAGGGTGCTACCCCGATGGAATTGTTACTGGCGGGTCTCGGCGGCTGTATGGGAATCGATATCACGATGATTCTGGACGCTTTCCTTGACAAAATTGAATCGATTGAGATTGAAGCGCAAGGCACACGCAGCGAAGAGATGCCCAAAGGTTTCACCTCCATTGATCTGATCTTCAAAGTAGATGGTGATATCCCGGATTATCGAATCTGGAAAGCCATCCAGATGGCTGAGGAAAAATATTGTGCAGTCTCCGCTTCGCTGAGCGCAGATATTCATCCGAAACTGATCCTGAATGGGGTAAGTACACCTCGTCCTTAAGGAGTCATAGGAGCTTCGCTCTCCGGTTCAACCGGATAGTGGCACTGTATAATTGCTGCTGTTGTTGTTTCAAACTCTGTACTATATTGGAATGGTCGCCATGCAATGGCGGCCTCTTTGAATTTCACGATTAACTAATTTTGTAGTTCTTCTCTGCTGCAATTGAATGTCAATCTGTGCTAATCTAGCAAATATGACTGAGCCTTACCTGAGCGTTAGCAGCAGATAGGTTTTGTACCTTTTTCGACCCTCATGCGAGGGTTTGGCGGTTATGTGGTATGATTAATTAAAAGGACAGGACATCCTGATCCTGCTCTTTATATGTAAGCGCTTATACAGGAGACGGAAGGTGCAGACATGTTGAAAAGGCTGATACGAACCACCAATAATCTCAAATTAAAGCATAAATTGCTCATTTCCTATGTACTGGTTGTCATGATCCCGGTCTTGATCGTCGGTCTTGCTGTGACCAGTTATTTTCGCCAGCAAGCCCTGGATAATGCGATTGGGCAGACAATCATCAATGTGGACAAGATCAAGAGCCAGACGGCGACCATGCTGCGTGTGCCAACAGATATATCCAACCTGTTAATGTTTAACGCGGACCTTAAGGAAATCGTGAACAAACGGTACGAGAGCGTTGTGGAACTAACCTCGGCTTATCTCGCATACAAAGATTTTCAGGAGTATAGGCGTTTGTACCGTGAGATAGCGGGTATTCGCTTTTACTCTACTAACCCAACCTTGATCAATAACCTCGAATTCATCCCAGTGGACAAGAAGACGGAAGAGAGCTACTGGTACCAACAGGCATTGAAAACGACCAGCATCGGGTGGTTCTACATTCCGGATAAGGAAGACAATCCTGTACACAAGCTGAGTCTGGTGCGCAAAGTGCCTTTTGCCGAATATCGGACCGAGGGTGTGCTGATGATTGTGATCAATCAGGATGAGCTGAATGGATTGTTGCGTCAAGAACAGTTCGAGACGATGATTACGGACGAGCAGGGCTATGTGGTTGCAGCCAAGAATACCGAGCTGGTGGGTAAAACGCTGGATGAGCTTGATTTTGGTGTCGATCTGCAAAATCAGGCGAAAGGCACCATAGAGGGTGATTTCCGGGGGGAACCATCTAATATTGTTATTGATGAGCTGGGCCCTGGATCGAGTATGAACAGCCTGAAGGTGATTTCGGTTTTTGCCACCAAAAATATAGTCAAAGACGCCAACACCGTCAGCTTGATCGGCATGATTTTTATTATACTGGTGCTGGTCATCGCCCTACTATTCGTATATATTATCTCGTTCCTCACTTCGAACCGATTGTTGCGGCTGAGTAAACATCTCAATAAGCTCGCATTAGGAGACCTGAACGTAACTTCCCGAATTGATGGCAACGATGAGATTGGACAACTGTCACGACAGTTCAACTATATGGTGAAAAGTATCAATGAACTCATGACTCAGGTGGTAGAGGCAACGGAACAGAACAATCAATTGGAAATCGCCCAGAAAGAAATTAAACTGAAAATGATGGCGAGTCAGATCAATCCCCATTTCTTGTTTAATGCCCTGGAGTCCATTCGCATGAAAGCCCATATCAAAGGAGAAGCAGAGATTGCCAACATTGTCAGGTTGCTGGGCAAGCTAATGCGCAAGAGTCTGGAGATTGGCAGTGGAAAAACAACCTTCCGAGCTGAACTTGAAATGGTACGTTCCTATTTGGAAATTCAGAAATTTCGTTACGGCGACCGCCTTGCATTCCAGATCCATATCGATCCCGAGGTGGAGAAGATGTACATTCCGCCTTTGATTATTCAACCTTTGGTTGAGAATGCGATTGTCCATGGCCTGGAGAACAAAGAGGGGACAGTCCGTGTTCATATAAGTATTCGTTTAGTAGAGAACATTGTGCAGATCCGTGTGGATGACAATGGTGCAGGTATAACGCCAGAACGACTAGCTGAGGTGATGCAGTTTATCTGTGGACCGGAGGAACAGGAGAAGAGCCGTATCGGTATGCGCAATGTACATCAACGCTTAACACTGACATATGGGGAGCCATATGGATTGCAGATTACGAGTGTATATGGGGAAGGAACAGAGGTTTCTTTCACTTTGCCAGCAGGAGGGGACCAACATGTATAAAGTTTTTTTGGTGGATGATGAACCGAGCATACGTGAGGGACTGACAACCATTATCGAGTGGGAGAAATATGGATTCCAGGTCATCGGTACAGCGGCCAGCGGGCGTGAGGCCATTTCTCGGTTTGAGGAATTGGAGCCTGATCTGACGATTATTGATATACGCATGCCTGGGATGACCGGGCTGGATGTTATTGAAGAAGTACGTCGGGATCATCCGGATTCGCACTTTTTGATATTGAGCGGTTATGCAGATTTTGATTATGCCAAGAAAGCCATCAGTTTTGGTGTGGATGGTTATCTGCTCAAACCGGTGGATGAAGAAGAGATAATTGGTGAGCTGGAGCGTATTGCTACGATACTGACCCGTGAACGTGAGACGATGGCGCGTCATGCGGGTGAAGATACCGTCTATCGGGAGCATCAGATCGAGGCTTTACTCTTTGACAGTCTGGAGGGTGCAGGCAGTATGGAGGAAGACAGCCTGGGTCTGCACTGGCCTCACTATCAGATTGTGTTGCTTGAGATGCATGCGGCGCCAGACTTGCAACGGGGAAGTGTCATGAAACGCAAACTGATTGAAGCGTTTGATCAGAAGGATCGAGGCATCATATTTTCATTCCATTCCGGTCTGGGTCTGTTAAGCAAGGAAGCGATCACATCCGAGTCGTCTGCAAGGAATCTGTATGTTGAGCTGGAGGGACTGCTGGGAGAATGGGATATTCACATGTATGGGGCTGCGGGGGAACCTGTACAGTCCACTGCTGAGATTGTGCGGTCTTACACTCAGGCGAATCGTACACTTGGGGAACGCTTCTTGTTTGCGGAGCAACGCATCATTCTATGGAATGAAGGTAGCGAAGGTGGAGGCGTTATTGGCCCAGGAGTTGAAGCTGTGGACGGAGCACATGAACCAGATGAGGAGGAACTTGCGGACAAGTTGTATTATGCGCTGGACATCCGCAGTAGGGAGTCGGTCATGCGGGTGCTGGGTGAGATGGAAGAACGTCTGGTTCCATATCACCGAACAGAGCAAGCGATCAAGACGGCGTTCTCACAGGTATTTTCCCTGGCGTTCAACAAGCTTGCAGCGACGAATCAACATATGCACTCCATTATGCAGGAACACTCGGTTCTGATTAACGAAGTCTATCATCAATTCACGCTGTCTGATCTTAAAGTGATGGCCGCGGAACATTTGAATCGGCTTATTCAACGTATGGGTGGAGGCAGTAAGGATACCGTACTGAAGCAGATGATTGAATTTATCCAGCGTAATCCTGGTGAAAACCTCAAGCTGGAGGTACTTGCTGAAGTATTCAACTATAACAGTAGTTATCTGGGCAAGTTGTTCAAGAATCACACAGGAGAGTACTTTAATGTATTTCTGGACAAGGTCCGTATGGAAAAGGCCAAGGAGTTGCTGGATGAAGGACTCAAAGTCCATCAGGTCGCGGCGAGAGTGGGGTATGCGAATGTGGACTACTTCCACGGTAAGTTCAAGAAATATGTAGGGGAATCCCCGTCCGCTTACAAACAAGCCAGAACCCAATCTTCATCGAAAGAAACGGCTACGGATATAAACGAGGAATAAGTACGCAGTGCTGGGCCTTGCCCATGCTTATTTTATAAAACGTTTTCGGAATTGCTGAGAATTTTCCAGATTCATCATATTGTCCATGCACTTCCCATGATAAGCAATGTTCACGGAGTGTATCATACCTTAGACTGGGTTTACTAGAACTCAGATGAAGGGATGGCTATACGATATGAATTTGTCTGATATAGGCACTGTACGTCATACATTGAACTTAAATGGAACATGGCAGTTTTGTTTGGATCTGGAGTCCGATGAACTTGTTCAACAAAAGATATTACCGCCTTCACGGCGTGAGAGTACATCTTGGAATACTATTCAGATCCCCGGTTCATGGGAAGAGCAAGGATACGGAGAGGAGCCTGGATACGAAAGACTCGATACCTGGACCAAGGTACGCGAGTATGAAGGCTCTGCCTGGTATGCTCAGAATGTTCATGTTCCATCAGGCGATCCTGGCTGCCAGTATGTATTAAGATTGGAAGGGGTACGATGGACGACGAATCTCTGGATCAATGGACATTACGCCGGGCAGCAGGATAGTCTGGTGAATCAACAGCAGTGGGATGTTACCTCTCTGGTGAAGCAGGGAGAAGTGAATCGGGTGGAGATCCGCGTGGATAATACGATGAAACTTCCGCTGGCTGGCAGCCATATTCATTCGTTGCATACGGCCACAGCCTGGGGTGGAATCACCGGTGGTGTTTATCTGGACCGTCTGCCCCCATGCCGCATACAGACGTTACGTATTCAACCAGATGCTGAAAATGGAACCATTCTGGTTCATTGTACTTTAAGCGCTCCCGTTAATGAGATGGATAGAGCTATGCAATTGCATGTGGATATCCAGCATCCGGATGGCACATGGCTGGATCGATACAGTTGTAATGTCAAGCTAAGTGCTTCTTCGAATGCTGATATAAGCTCAGAAGGTACAATTGAAATCAACACTGTAATAGACCAGTGGCGATTGGAACTCGGGAAAGAGAAGTCTGTTGCATTATGGACGGATGAATCCCCGGAACTTTACAAATTAGTGATCCATCTCCATGACGTTGAACAGGAACTGGATCGGCTGGAGCAGTCATTTGGTGTACGTTCCTTTGTAACGAACGGGAAGCAGCTTGAATTGAATGGGACACCGGTGTATCTGCGCGGATACGTCGATTGCTGTATCTTTCCACTTACGGGTTATCCCGTCTGGGACAAGGAACATTATATTCAGCAGTTTCGAGTCGCCAGATCGTACGGCTTCAACCACGTCCGACTGCATGGGTGGAGTGCACCAGAGCCATTCTGGGACGCGGCTGATGAAGAGGGCATGCTGGTACAGGCAGAACTTCCACATTGGTCTCGATTCTTTGAGCAACCGCATCAGTCTGCGCCGGCTGAAGTGTTGTCTTATCTGACACAAGAACTGGACGGGTTGCTCCAGTCGCTGCACAGACATCCTTCATTCGTCATGTTCTCCATGGGGAATGAGCTTATTGGTCCGAATGGCCATCCTGAACTTAATGCATGGGTATCGAGGGCAAGGGATATCGACCCGACCCGGTTATATACGGACAACACAGGTTTTGGGCAGCTTCCGACGCAAGGGCGGGAAGGTGATTATTATATCCAGTCGTTGAACTGGCATCCTCCGCTGGAATCCGCATATTCTGCTGTGCCGGATACCACGCTGGACTATCATGCAGTCACTCGGCTCGCGGAGCATCCCGTCATTGGGCACGAACATGCACAGTACACCATGTATGTGCGGCCCCAAGAGCGAGCGAAGTATACTGGCGTATTGCGTCCTAGCTGGTTACGACCGATCGAAGAATCGTTAACAAACAAAGGCATGATCGAGGACTTGGAGCATTTTCAACAGGCCAGCGGTACACATCTGGTGCGTTCCCTAAAAGAAGCTATGGAGCGGATTCGGCGAACACCAGATGCTGCGGGCGTGCAGTTGCTGGATATCCGCGATTTTCCGGGCCAGGGACATGCTACGACGGGCATTTTGGACGTATTCTGGGACGACAAAGGCATTACAACCCCTGAAGAATTCAAGCGATTCAACGCTGATGTGGTTCTATTGTTAAGCTGCAAGGAGCGTACATTTTACGCTGGAGAACCTATCCAAGTGGATGTACGCATATCTCACTATGGTAAAGAGCGACTTAAAGATGCATCCATACAGTGGAAGTTGATTCGCAATGATGTGATACTTAACAAAGGGGAATGGAAAACCGGAGATATCCAATGCGGGTCTGTAATGTCACTGGGATGCCTCGTCGCTACCGCACCTCGTGAAGGGGCAGCAGCTTTTCGGATCGAAGCGGAACTGCGATCAGGTGATTCGGAGAGGATCGCAGTCAATATGTGGCATGGCTGGTCCTTCCCATTTTATAGGACTCATTCGCAATCGAAACGAATCTGGAATACCGTGACAGAGCTGCAGCCGTTCCTCGGGGAAGCACAACATGATGCTGTGGATCGTATTGATGGATTTCAGTTGTTGAAAAATCGGGAGATTGACTTGGTTATCGTTCAGTCGTTAACACCCAATGTCGTTGATTATGTAGTCAACGGGGGGAATGTTTGGATTCAGCCAACCGCAGAAGGGCTATATGATTCAGTGGAGACCAAGTACCTGCCTGTATTCTGGAATTATCTCATGTTCGCTACACAGCCTGGTGCAACGATGGGCATGTATTTGAACGATCAGATACCACTGTTGGGTTCCTTCCCACATGATGGAGCTTCCGACTGGCATTGGTATCACCTGGTGAACGGTACCCCAGCGATATGTTTGGATACGTTGCCCGGGGTGAAGCCGCTGATTGAAGTGATCGATCATTTCCATCGGGCCAAACGGCTTGCTTATGCTTTTGAGGCAAAAGTAGGGAAGGGCAGGATTTTGGTATCCTCACTTCCGTTCACCAACCTGGCGTTAATGAAGCGTCCGGATGCCGCCTACTTATTTCAGGAGATACTTGCGTATCTGCATGGAGATCAATTCCGTCCAGCAACCTCCATATCAGTAGCGCAATTACTCGGCATCGTTAAACTGCAAACCATTCAATTTACATTGTAATCAGAGGGACCCGAAAGGGTCCTTTTTGTATGCCATGTAGTTGAAGTAAACGATTACTATAAAACGTTTTCGATATTTACCATTTAAGATAATATTTTACCTTAATATTACTTTTGTTTCATTTAAAAGTAGAATTTATCACTGATTTTAACTAATTAATGTCTGATTATATATGTCTATATCTAATTTTTATATGATTTTCTCTAAAATCCAGATGGTATTTTGAAAACGCTCTATCAAGTATGATTATTTTATAAAACAGAGGAGGGGGAACGGAGATGGAAACGCTAACAAAAAAATCCGCTTCCGCGAACAGAAGCAGTGACCCCAAACCGCCTTTAAAGAATCGGCGGAACGGAATTTGGGACAGAATGAAACAGCAGAAATATCTCTATCTCATGTCATTGCCATTTGTAGCTTGGGTTTTCGTATTTAACTATCTGCCACTATGGGGATGGACGATGGCTTTCCAAAATTATAAACCTGCCAGATCGTTTGGTGATCAAGAGTGGGTTGGCTTTAAACACTTTGTAGAGCTGTTCAGTGATGATCGTTTCTATCTGGTACTTCGAAATACGCTTGCAATGAGTTTGATGGGACTGGTTGTCGGTTTTATCGTGCCGATATTCTTCGCTATTCTCCTGAATGAAATGAGAGGCATGTTCTTCAAACGTGCCGTGCAAACGGTATCATATCTGCCTCACTTTGTATCCTGGGTTGTTGTAGCCGGGATCATTACGAAGATGCTCTCCACCGATGGAGGGATTATCAATGATCTATTGGTAGGACTGAACATTATCGATCAGCCGATCCAATTCATGGCCAAGGGGAACTTGTTCTGGTACATTGTAACCGCTTCAGATATGTGGAAGGAAACCGGTTGGAATGCCATCATCTATCTGGCGGCGATTACAGGTATCGACAATGAGCTGTATGAAGCTTCCCGTGTAGATGGAGCCAACCGCTGGAGACAAATGTGGCACATCACGTTGCCTGGCATACGGACCACGATTTCCGTACTTTTCATCATGTCAATTGGACATCTTATCAGTATCGGGTTCGAGAAGCAGTTCTTGCTTGGCAACAGTCTGGTCACAGACTACTCGGAAGTACTTGATCTATACGCGCTCAATTATGGTTTGAATATGGGACGATTCTCGTATGGTACAGCCATAGGTATATTCAACTCCGTTGTCAGTATCATCCTTCTGTTTACTGCGAACGGCTTGTTCAAAAAATTCACTAAAGAAAGCATCATGTAGGGAGGGGACGACATTATGGCGAACAAAGCATTCAATGCTACTCGGGGCGATAAACTGTTCGATATATTCAACATCCTCGCGATGACCATGGTGCTGGTTGTAACACTTTATCCATTCCTTAACGTACTAGCCATCTCACTCAATAACTCGACAGATACAGTACGTGGCGGAATATACTTGTGGCCTCGCGAATTCACATTACAGAACTACAAAACGATTTTCCAATATGATGGATTGTTACAAGGTTTGCAGATCTCCATTCTGCGTACACTTGTAGGTACCGTGCTCGGATTGATCAGTTCATCCATGATCGCCTTTACACTGAGCAGACCTGATTTTGGACTTAGAAAATTTGTTTCCACAACGCTCGCGCTCACGATGTATTTCTCCGGTGGTCTGATTCCGGTGTACATTCTGATGCGTGACTTGAACCTGATCGGTACATTCTGGGTATATGTATTGCCTGGCATGATCAGTGCATTTAACGTGTTCATCATCCGTTCATTCATTGATGGCCTGCCATACTCATTGCAGGAATCCGCGAAGCTGGACGGAGCGAATGACTTTACAATCTATTACAGAATCATCTTGCCACTGTGTAAACCAGTGCTTGCTACCATCGCATTGTTCCTGGCTGTAGGTCAATGGAATGCGTGGTTCGATACGTACCTGTATAATGGTTCAAAGGCACATCTGACCACGCTCCAATATGAGCTGATGAAAGTATTGCAAAGTACACAGCAAGGCTCAGGTGCTGGACGAAATGCCAATGATATGGCGCAGCAAATGACACAGATTTCACCGGAATCGATCAAAATGGCGATTACGATCGTTGTAACGGTTCCAATCCTCATTGTATATCCATTCCTTCAGAAGTACTTTGTTGGCGGTATGACACTGGGCGCAGTAAAAGGTTAAACAAGTGGGTACAGGCTGCCAAATAGAGCGGCCGTACATCTACAAATGAAGCATCAGGATACCCGAAGCGCAGCCATTTGGTCTGCGCTTCACCGTATAGGGCTGCGGTGTGGTATTCATGAAGCTATAGACAGGGACAAAAAAGTCCCGGATAAGACAGACATATGAAACAGGGAGGATTACCATTATGGCAGGTTCCAAAATGAAGATTGCACTGGCACCAGTGCTTGCAATGTCTTTACTCGCAGGTTGCGGTGGAGGAAGCGGCGGTGATACGTCGTTCAAGGATACAAGTGCAGAGACAACTCCACTTACTTTTGATTTCTTCAGCGTTGACCCCAGTCCGAACTGGAATGGCATGAAGGATGAAGTAGGTAAAGTCCTTACGGAAAAAACAGGGATAACCCTTAACGGTGAATTTGCCGTTAGTGGTGGTCAAGATAAAATATCCTTAATGGCGGCGAGCGGAGACTATCCGGATATTGTCTCCCCCAAAGGAGAACTCAGCAAACTGGTGGATGCCGGAGCAATGCTCGATCTGACAGATCTGATCGACCAATATGCTCCCAATCTGAAGAAGCTGTATGGTAATTACATGGACCGGTTGAAATACAGTAATGAAGATCAGGCTATTTATGTGCTGCCGACGTATTATGCGGTAGACCAGAAGTACTTTGATGCAGGCGGTGGATTTGGCATTCAGCATCGTGTACTGAAAGAACTCGGATACCCGGAAGTGCGTACACTTGAGGATTACGAGAATGTACTGAAGGCGTACAAAGAGAAACACCCAACGATTGATGGTCAGCCAACGATCCCGTTAACACTGGACGCGGATGATTGGAGAATCATGATTACCGTAACGAACCCGGCCTTCCAGGCAACAGGAGCTCCGGATGACGGTGAATACTACATCAATCCAGAGACGTATGAAGCAAGTCTGCATTACAAACGTCCAGAGGAAAAGGAGTACTTCCGCTGGTTGAACCATATGTACAACACTGGATTGCTGGATCAGGACAGCTTTATCCAGAAAACAGACCAATACAAATCCAAAATTGCAAGTGGACGTGTTCTGGGTGTCATTGACCAGGATTGGGGTTATTCCGATGCAGAAAATGCACTGAAATCTGCGGGCAAGGATGAAGCAACGTATTCACACTTCCCGGTAACCCTGTCCGAAGATATCAAGGATCATGCCTACCAAGACCCTGGTTTTGTATCCGGTTGGGGTGTAGGGATTACAACATCGAATCCTGACCCGGTTCGTACGATCAAATTCTTCGATTACCTGGCTTCTGAAGAAGGGCAAGTGCTGATGAACTGGGGAATTGAGGGCAAACAGTACGAAGTGAAGGACGGCAAACGTGTCATTCCTGCCGACATTCTGGATCAGAAAACCAATAATGCAGCTGTATTCCAGAAAGAAACGGGTATTGGACTGTACACCAATATGTCAGGTCACTATGGAGACGGTGTGAAGGATTCAACGGATAACTACTACACTACGAATTTCCCTGAACAGATCGTGGCAGCATATTCCGATGCAGAGAAAGAAACACTCAAAGCGTACGGTGCTACGACGTGGAAAGACCTGTTCCCAAGTGAAGATGAGTTCCCAATCAAACCATGGGGAGCAGCATACAATCTGCCAACACCAGGTGACTCCAACTACAACGTCATCTTCAAGAAAACACAGGATATCATTCGGAAACGTATCCCGGAAGCCATTCTCAGTACTCCTGAACAGTTCGATGCGATCTATGACGGCATGATTGCAGAAGTGAACCAAGCAGGCGCAGAGGATATGGAGAAACAATACACAGAACTCGTTCAAAACCGTGTTCAATTGTGGAGCGGTGAAGAAGCTAAATAAACGATTAGCAAATCAGATTAAAAACGAAAAAGAACCCGGAATATCTGGGTTCTTTTTTTATCTAAAACGTTTTCTAAAAAACGTTTTCAATTTTATAAATTCACTATTGACAAGGGATATAGGAGCGATTATCATTCAAATATGAAAGCACTTACATTTGCTTGTACAACACGTGGCATACACCTGAATCTCAATGTAAATATTTGCAGGATGAAGAGGAAGTAAGGCAAGAAGAACATTTTTTTCTTTTTTAAGAAAACGCTTCTAATATTATAAAAACAAGAAAATTACATTTGTTTCATCTGGTCACGGTATGTGCAGGTCAGCCTGTTATACAAATATACAGCTTCATTAATATCCATAAGGGGGATTACACATGAAGGGCAAAACACCAAAAACATTCGCAATGCTTCTGTTAGCCAGTGCTCTTGCAATTACTGCAGGATGCAGCGGAGGAGGAACGACCGCTTCAGAACAGCCGGTTGATTCCGGAGATACAACCAGTCCAGTAACCTTTACATTCTTTGGTGCAGACGCAAGTCCGAACTGGAATAACATGAAGGATGCTGTCGGTCAAGAGATTACAAAGGCAACGGGTGTTACAATTGAAGCTGAGTATGATGTGAATAATGGTGGCGACCAGAAGATTCCTTTGATGGCTGCCAGTGGTGATTATCCTGATATGATTTATCCCAAAGGCAACCTTTCTAAGCTTGTGGATGCAGGCGCAATGCTGGACCTGACTGACCTGATTGAGGAGCATGCGCCAAACCTGAAGAAAATTTATGGCGACCAGATGAATCGTCTGAAATACAGCTTGGATGATCAAGCCATTTACACGATCCCGACCAATATGGGTGTAGATAACGTTGCATTTGACGCTACGGGCGGATTCGAAATTCAACAAAGAGTATTAAAAGAGCTCGGCTACCCTGAAGTGAAAACGCTTGAGGACTATGAAAACGTACTGAGAACGTATTATGAAAAACATCCGACAATTGATGGTCAACCGACTATTCCGTTGACATTAAATGCAGACGACTGGAAGATCATGATTACGGTAACGAACCCGGCGTTCCAAGCTACTGGTGGACCGGATGATGGTGAGTATTATATCAACCCTGAGACATATGAAGCCGTTCTACACTACAAACGTCCTGAGGAGAAAGAGTACTTCCGCTGGTTGAATAAAATGTACAATGAAGGCCTGTTGGACAAAGACACATTTGTTCAAAAGGATGACCAATACAAATCCAAAATTGCCAGTGGCCGTGTACTTGGTCTGATCGACCAGGAGTGGAACTACGGTGAGGCGGAGAATGCTTTGAAATCGTCTAACGGTGGCGATAAAACATATGCCCACTTCTCCGTGTCCCTGAACAAGGACATTGTGGACCATACATTCCAGCCGACAGGTTTTGATGGATACGGCATTGGGATTACAACTTCGGCCAAAGATCCGGTACGGATCATCAAGTTCATGGATTGGCTTGCTTCTGATGAAGGCCAGGTACTGAGAAACTGGGGCGTTGAAGGTCAACATTATCAAGTCGAAAATGGGAAGCGCATCATTCCGGATGACGTACAAGATCGTAAAACCAATGATAACTCCGCATTCACGAAAGAATCTGGCGTTGGCATGTATAACGTGTTTAGCGCTAGATACGGTGACGGTGTAAAGGATTCCACGGATAACTATTACACAACGAACTTCCCTGAGCAGATCCAGGCAGGCTACACTGCAGCTGAGAAGGAAACCTTGAAAGCCTATGGCATTACAACATGGAAAGATTTCTATCCTTCTGAAGAGGACCTGAAGCTGAAAGATTGGGGCGCAGCGTATAACATGCCAGTACCTTCTGACACGGATTATAACGTAACGTTCCAGAAAACGCAGGATATCATCCGTAAACGAATTCCGGAAGCCATCCTTGCCAAACCTGAGAACTTTGACAGTGTATATGATGGTCTCCTGGCTGAACTCGATAAAGCGGGTGCGGTAGAGATGGAGCAACAATATACTGTTTGGATCAAGGAACGTGTAGCTCTCTGGACTGGAAAAGATGTGAAATAAGATTGAAAACAAGTCATAAAAGCCAATGGTTTTCATTGCAAAAAAAGCCCTTGAGAAAGGGCTTTTTTTGTTGTTGACGTAAGGTGGTGGATAGCATATAATTTATCATGTAAGCACTTTCAGTAAGCGTTTTATAGTTATTACGAAAACGTTTTATAAATGTTAGCCGAATTGTTATTTCGCTTAAACCATTTGAAACGGAGCTTTACAAAAAGCTAGAATGGACTGTATCGAAAGCGCATTCAAAAAAGTGGTATCCTCAGGCGTAAAGCCTGTTATACAGATAAAACCTTCATAAATAATAGGGGGAACTAGACAATGAGAGGCAAAATGAAAGGTAATACACCCAAGACGTTTGCAATGTTGATGCTCGCAAGTGCGATGTTGGTCACAGCTGGCTGTGGGAATTCGGGAACCAAAGAGACTGCAGAGTCCAGCGGAACCGAACCAATTACAGTAACGTTCTTCGGAGCGGATGCTAGTCCAACCTGGAACAAGATGCAAGATGCTGTTGGTAAAAAGATCACGGAGCAAACAGGCGTTACAATTGAAGCCGAGTATGATGTAAACGATGGTGGTAACCAGAAGATTGCGCTTATGGCTGCCAGTGGTGACTTTCCTGATATGATCTACCCTAAAGGTAACTTATCTAAACTTGTGGATGCAGGTGCGATGCTGGATCTCACGGATCTGATTGAGGAGCATGCTCCCAATTTGAAAAAAATCTATGGAGAACAGATGAACCGTTTGAAATACAGTCTCGAAGATCAAGCGATATATACCATTCCAACCAATATGGGTGTCGATAATGTTACGTTTGACGCTACAGGTGGATTCGAAATTCAGCAAAGAGTATTGAAAGAGCTTGGGTACCCTGAAGTGAAGACACTTGAGGATTACGAAAACGTACTCAGAGCCTATTATGAAAAACATCCAACGATTGATGGTCAACCAACCATTCCATTGACATTAAATGCAGATGACTGGAAGATCATGATCACGGTAACGAATCCGGCTTTCCAGGCAACAGGTGCACCGGATGATGGTGAATATTACATTGACCCTGAAACGTATGAAGCAAAACTGCACTACAAACGTCCAGAGGAAAGAGAATATTTCCGCTGGTTGAACAAAATGTACAATGAAGGCCTGCTGGACAAAGATGCATTTGTTCAAAAGGATGACCAATACAAGTCCAAAATTGCCAGTGGCCGTGTACTCGGTCTGATTGACCAAGAGTGGAATTATCAAGAAGCGGAGAACGCGCTCAAATCATCGGGCAAGGATGATGCCACATACGCTCACTTCTCTGTATCACTTAACGATGAAATTGTGGATCACACGTTCCAACCAGCCGGATTTGACGGTTATGGCATCGGGATCACAACTTCGGCCAAAGATCCGGTGCGTATCATCAAATTCATGGATTGGCTTGCTTCCGATGAAGGACAAGTTCTGAGAAACTGGGGTATCGAAGGTGAACATTACAACGTAGAAGATGGTAAACGCGTGATTCCAGATGACGTCCAGGACCGTAAAACGAATGACAACTCCAATTTCAGTAAGGAAACAGGAATTGGGATGTACAACGTATTTAGCGCAAGATACGGTGATGGTGTAAAAGATTCAACGGATAACTACTACACAACGAACTTCCCAGAGCAGATTGTAGCTGGTTACACAGCTGCCGAGAAAGAAACACTGAAAGCTTACGGGATCACGACCTGGAAAGAATTCTATCCGGCTGAAGAAGATCTGCCAGTTAAGGATTGGGGCGCAGCATATAACATGTCAGTGCCTTCCGGTACAGACTATGAAGTAACATTCCAGAAAACGCAGGATATCATCCGTAAACGGATTCCGGAAGCTGTTCTGACTACACCAGCAAACTTTGATGCAACATATGATGCTTTACTGGCTGATTTGGACAAAGCTGGTGCAGTTGATATGGAGAAACAATTTACGGTTTGGGTTAAGGAACGTGTCTCTCTGTGGACAGGAAAAGACGTAAAATAATATGGATGGTTTGCAATCCATGGTTGCACAAGGAAAGGCCCTGTAAGGGGCCTTTTTTTTATGGATGATGTGATGATATACATTGACGCAAATTTTGAAATCACATATAATTTTATTATTGTAAGCACTTACCGAAAACGTTTTATGCACACGAGAATTTTACTGCTTATTCAGGAACAGGAGCTAATCATGTCCCAACACAATAATCAAACTAAAATCAATCGTCTATGGTATCGACAACCGGCAAAACGCTGGGAAGAAGCGCTCCCCATCGGGAACGGCCGTCTTGGAGGCATGGTGTACGGTGGCGCAGCAGATGAACGAATTCAGCTCAATGAAGATACATTATGGTCAGGATTTCCACGGGATACGATTCAATACAGCAGCCAACGGTATTTGAAACAGACACGTGAGTTGATCATGTCAGGACAGTATGGTGATGCTGAGGATTTGTTAAACCGTGAAATGCTTGGCCGTGATGTGGAGGCTTACCAGCCGATGGGTCATTTACTATTGCACCATGAAGGTCTGGATGATCTTTCGTATGATGCATATGAGCGTGAGCTTGATCTTGAATCAGGTATTGCAACCACGGCGTATTCATGGAAAGGAACTCGATATGTGCGTGAAGTGTATTCCAGTGCTGTGGATGATCTGATGGTCTGCATATTGACTGCTGATCGGAAGGGCGCTGTGAATGTAAGTGTTACGCTAGACAGTCCCCATCCTTATCGCGTTGAGACTTCGGGAGATGCACTAACCATGTTCAGTCGGTGCCCAAGTCATGTGGAGTCCAATTACTTCAGGGATCACCCGGAATCTGTCATTTATGAGGAGGATCGGGGAACGGCATATGCTGTGCGTGTAGCAGCTACGGCGTCAGGCGAGCAGGTGAAGGTCTCCAATCTGGAAGGCAAGCTACATATTCAGGGTGCTGATCAGGTTGTGTTTTATCTCGCTGCAGCTACGTCCTTTGAAAGTTACGATGTGTTGCCTGTGAAGAATCATTTTGTATTGGAAGAGGAATGCAAGGATATGATCTCCAAAGCGATCACACATGGCGCGGAAGCGCTTCGTGACCGACATATTCAAGATCATAGTGCGTTGTTTAACAGAGTCTCTATTGATCTAGGTGTATCGGCTAACGCCGAATTACCTACAGATGAAAGATTGCAAGCCTATCAAGCAGGGAAACAAGACTCTGGGCTTGAGGCACTTTATTTTCAATATGGAAGATATCTGTTAATGGCTAGTTCACGCCCGGGAAGCCAGCCAGCCAATCTGCAGGGAATCTGGAACCATCAGGTGGAGCCGCCGTGGCACAGTGACTACACAATCAATATCAATACCGAGATGAATTACTGGCCGGCAGAAGTCTGCAATCTCAGTGAGTGTCATGAGCCGCTGTTTGATATGCTGACAGATCTCAGTGATACAGGGCGCAGAACAGCGCGGATTCTCTACGGAGCCGGTGGATGGACTGCGCATCATAACGTGGATATCTGGAGAACCTCTACGCCTACAGGCGGAGACGCGAGCTGGGCATTCTGGCCGATGGGCGGTGTCTGGCTGACCTCGCATCTATGGGAGCATTACCAATTTACCAGGGATCAGCGTTTTCTAGAGGAGCGTGCATATCCCATCATGAAAGAGGCTGCATTGTTCTGTCTCGACTGGCTGGTGGAAGGACCTGACGGTTATCTGGTCACGATTCCATCCACTTCACCAGAGAACAAGTTTCTGACAGAAGCAGGAGAGGCGCGCAGTATATCCATGGCTTCAACGATGGATATGACATTAATTCGTGAACTGTTCAGCCGCTGTATTGAGGCCGCCAAGCAACTGGATGTAGATCAGCCATTGGCGAGCGCGTGGGGTGAGGCTATGGACAAACTCTATCCATTCCAAATTGGAAGCGAAGGGCAATTGCTGGAGTGGTTTAAGGATTTTGCTGAATCTGAGCCAGGGCATCGACACGTCTCCCATCTGTATGGACTGTATCCGGGGGAGCAGATTAACCGCGTGCATACACCGGAACTTGTGGAAGCTGCACGGGTGTCGCTTGAACGTCGTATCTCACAAGGTGGCGGGCATACAGGATGGAGCTGCGCATGGTTGATCAATCTGTATGCACGACTACTGGATAAGAACCAGGCACATCAGTTTGTACGCACACTGCTCGCCCGATCCACGCATCCGAATCTGTTTGACGACCATCCACCGTTCCAGATCGATGGAAACTTTGGAGGTACGGCTGGAATGGCCGAGATGTTATTGCAGAGCCACTTGAACGAGTTGCATTTACTACCTGCACTGCCTGACCTCTGGACTCAAGGTCGTGTTGAAGGGCTTCGTGCAAGAGGTGGGTATACAGTGGGCATGACATGGGCGGACAACAAGCTTGCTTCAGCGGTCATTAAGGCAGATCGAAATGACTCGCTGACCATTCGCAGTGCTTATCCCCTGCGCGTGGAAGGACATGAACAAGCCAAGTCAGAGCTTACGCCGCAAGGCGATTATGTAGTTATTTTAACCATGACCGCAGGACAGACGATCCGCGTGTCATCATGAGACGGAGGAGTAAACCATGACGATTTTTCAATTTCCGAAAGATTTCCGCTGGGGGACAGCAACAGCTTCCTATCAAATAGAAGGAGCGGCTCAGGAGGGTGGACGTGGGGTATCCATCTGGGATACGTTTGCGCGCACGCCTGGCAAAGTATATAACGGAGACAATGGTGATGTCGCGTGTGACAGCTACCACCGGTATGAGGAAGATATCGAATTGATGAAGAAACTCGGGATTAATACGTACCGATTCTCCATTGCTTGGCCGCGTGTTATTCCTGACGGAGATGGTGAGATCAATCAAGAAGGTCTGGACTTCTACCACCGCTTCGTGGATGCATTGCTGGAGGCTGGCATCGAGCCGTTTCTCACCCTGTATCACTGGGATCTTCCACAAACGCTGGAGGATGACGGGGGCTGGGGGAACCGCAGAACCGTGGATGCCTTCGTCAAATATGCCGAAGTGATTTTCAAAGAATTCTCAGGCAAAATCAACTTTTGGCTGACATTCAACGAACCATGGTGTATCGCGTTCCTGTCGAACCTTCTTGGTATCCATGCGCCAGGAAACAAAAACCTGCAAACATCAATCAATGTTGCTCATGGACTGCTGGTTGCTCACGGTAAAGCTGTTCAATCCTTCCGTCGGATGGGCATAACCGGACAGATTGGTATCGCACCCAACGTATGCTGGGCTGAGCCGTACAGCAAATCACCTGAAGATCAGGCTGCGTGTGACCGATCAATTGCGCTTAATACCGATTGGTTTCTCGATCCGATCTATAAAGGTTCATATCCGCAGTTTATGGTGGATTGGTTTGCAGAAGCGGGTGCTACCGTGCCTATTCAAGAAGGTGACATGGAGATCATCTCGCAACCGATCGATCTGCTCGGAATCAATTATTACACGATGGGAATCAATCGCTTCAATCCAGAAGCAGGCGCTCTGCAATCGGAAGAAGTCGACATGGGCTTGACCAAGACCGATATTGGCTGGCCAGTGGAATCACGCGGGTTGTATGAATTCATGCATTACTTGCAAAAGTACGGCAATGTGGATGTGTATATCACGGAGAATGGTGCCTGCATCAATGATGACCTGGAGAATGGCAAAATTAATGATGATCGCCGGATTGCCTATTATGAGCAGCATTTGGCTCAAATTCACCGCATCATTAACGACGGTATTAACCTAAAAGGATATATGGCTTGGTCACTGATGGATAATTTCGAATGGGCAGAAGGTTATCGTATGCGCTTCGGTCTCGTTCATGTGGATTATCGTTCGCTTGTGAGAACACCGAAGGAGAGCTATTACTGGTATCAGAATGTAATCAAAAATAATTGGTTGGAAACACGGAACGAACACAATCCCCAATAGATTCAATGGCAGGGTTTAAGGGAATTAAAAATGAGAAAGACGGTAGCATTGGAGTATTCTGATGCGCCGTCTTTTTTGTTATTTCACAGATGAAAATGAGTAGTTCATAAAGGTTTCATAAGGTCAAGTGTGTTTTCTGTTATGAAGAGACGGTTTTTGGGTTATAAGAAGTAAGAAAGAAATGATTAATGTTTTGTCAACGGGTAAATTTAAAATAAAGTGTCCAAATTGCGAAGGAAATTTGAACATTTGTTGACTAAAATTCATATTGATGTGGTATATTGGTATAAGGAAAGCACTTACAAAAAGGGAAAAGGAAGTGTTTACTATGGCATCGAAGACAGCAATGGTTAGCCAATTGGAGCGCAAAGACAAAAATATGCGGCGCGCCGTCTTGACGATGACAGTTCTGGCATGGGTCGCACTCATTACGGGAGTGATCATGTGTCTGTTCAATCTGAATGAATTTAACGATCGTAATCTTGGCTTGATGGTCGGTATTGGATTCCTTGTAGGTAGTGTGTTTATTTACGTTATTGCCAAAGCGATTGGCCTTGTTCATACACGCCGGGAAGACGAAGGCGCCGATTGATTATAATCCTGCGTTTACTCGTTCATAATAAGACTGGATAAGTACCCGGAATCCAGTCAATAAAGCCCTTTGCGGATTCGTTGACATTGTTCAACGGGACTGCAAAGGGCTTTATTTTGTGACTTGATGTGTAAAGATTACAATAAGCAAATATCAACCACGCAAGCGATTTGTGAGAAAAAATTCACACATTTAAGGTGTAAAATCGACAAATTTGTTAACAAGAACAAAAAAGTTGTTCATTTCTGATATCTTTAGTAGGAAGAGAGTAGTATACTGATTTTTCAGTATGAGCGAATTTAAGGAGAGGGGATCAAAATGAACAAGAAACCTAGGTCGCTAACCCGGATCATCATTCCGGTTGTCCTGACGTTGGTTACAATTGCATTGATTGTCTGGCCAATGCTGGCAGGCGGGCAGTACGTTGTTCTGGATCCGAAGGGACCAATTGGCGCTTCGCAGAGAGATTTGATTGTCATCTCGACAATTTTGTGTGCTGTCATTATTGTGCCAGTACTCATTTTGTCTGCCGTAATCGTATGGCGTTACCGCGACAAGCCGGATAACAAAGCTGCTTATGAGCCTAACTGGTCTCATAGTACAAAGGCTGAGGCAATCTGGTGGACGGTTCCAATTATTATTATTGGACTGCTTGCGATTGTTACGATTCGTTACACGTATGATCTGGAGCCTTCGAAGCCACTGGCTTCTGAGAAAGCACCTATTACCATTCAAGTGTCTTCACTGGATTGGAAATGGCTGTTTATGTATCCTGAGCAAGGGATTGCAACGGTCAACACGTTGAATATTCCGGCAGATCGGCCCGTGAAATTTGAACTCACTGCGGATTCACCAATGAATTCGTTCTGGATTCCGCAACTTGGAGGACAAATTTATACGATGTCGGGTATGGCGATGACCTTGTACCTGCAGGCAGATCATGAAGGTAAGTACTGGGGTTCCGGTGCTAACTTCACAGGTGAGCATTTTGGAGAAATGCGTTTTGATGTGAATGCTACATCGGACGAAGATTTTGACAAATGGGTAACTGATGTGAAACAGAATTCTCAGCCATTGACTACAGAAGGTTACAGTGCACTGGCTGAACCAGGAACAAGCAATGTTGCTTATTATTCTGCCTTCCCAGAAGGATTGTTCCAAAATATCGTAACCAAGTATGTTGTAGATGGTCAAAGTGCTCACAGCAAGCATGGAACTTCAAACGAAGCTTCTGGAGCCATTCAAGATGCAACTGATACGTCCAATCAAGACGAGGACAAGAGTGCTAACTAAAGATTCGAAAGGAGGCCCCCAATGTTAGAGGGACTTAAAGAGTTTGCATCGGAGTTTTTCGTAACCGGTGATCCGCTCATTTATGGTGCGATGGTAGCTATCGGAATTACCATGATTACTATTGTAGCGGTGCTAACTTATTTCAAAAAATGGGGCTGGCTCTGGCGTAACTGGTTAACGACTGTCGATCACAAAAAGATCGGTATCATGTATATCATCGCTTCCATTATCATGTTATTCCGTGGTGGTGTGGATGCGCTAATGATGCGCCTTCAGCTGGCTATGCCTAATAATGAATTTCTAAATCCTGAACACTATAATCAGGTCTTCACAACTCACGGCACAATCATGATCCTGTTCATGGCGATGCCATTTATGTTTGGTCTATTTAACGTTATCGTACCATTACAGATCGGAGCAAGAGACGTTGCGTTCCCGTTCCTGAATTCACTCAGCTTCTGGTTGTTCTTCCTGGGCGCAATGCTGTTTAACCTGTCCTTCGTTATCGGTGGTTCACCGGATGCGGGATGGCTGAGTTATCCGCCTCTATCGGAGCTGTCGCACAGTCCGGGGGTAGGACAGAACTTCTATATATGGGGTATACAGATATCAGGTATCGGTTCCCTGGCTACCGGTATCAACTTCCTGGTTACCATCATTAAAATGCGTGCGCCAGGCATGAGATGGATGAAAATGCCGATGTTCACATGGTCGGTATTCTCCACCTGTATTATCATCTTGTTCGCTTTCCCAATCTTGACCGTGACACTTGCATTGCTATTCCTCGACAGGTTTGCCGGGGCGCATTTCTTCACACTTGATTTGGGCGGTAACCCAATGATGTATATCAACTTGATCTGGATGTGGGGTCACCCTGAGGTATACATTGTCGTCTTGCCGGCATTCGGTGTGTTCTCCGAGATTGTAAGTACCTTTTCTCGGAAAAAACTGTTTGGTTACAAGTCGATGGTATTTGCAATGTTGATCATCAGCTTCCTGTCCTTCTTCACATGGGCGCATCACTTCTTCACGATGGGTTCTGGAGCAGACGTGAATGCATTCTTCGCCGTAACTACGATGTTGATTGCTATTCCAACAGGGGTTAAGATATTCAACTGGCTATTTACCATGTATCGAGGAAGGATTCGCATGGCGACTCCGATGATGTGGACACTTGCCTTTATCCCGTGCTTTATTGTCGGGGGTATGACAGGCGTTCTGTTATCCGTTGCGCCTGCTGACTTCCAGTTCCACAACAGTTACTTCCTGATTGCCCACTTCCACCAAGTATTGATCGGTGGCGTTGTCTTCGGATACTTCGCAGGTCTGTATTACTGGTGGCCTAAAATGTTCGGTTTCCAACTCGAAGAGAAACTGGGCAAATGGGCATTCTGGACTTGGAATATTGGTTTCTATGTCTGCTTCATGCCGCAGTACGCTGTCGGCTTGATGGGTATGACACGTCGTCTGAGCACTTACGGCTGGGATACTGGCTGGTGGGAATTGAACTTCGTATCTACAATCGGGGCATTCCTGATGGGTGTCGGGTTCCTGTTCCAAGTAGCGCAAATCGCAGACGGTATTCGTAAATACAAATCACTCAAAGCTCCTGCCGATCCATGGGATGGCCGTACGCTGGAGTGGTCAATTCCTTCACCAGCTCCTGAATACAACTTCGCCGTTACACCGCGCGGAGATGATATTGATGAGTGGTGGGAAGAGAAAGAACGTCGTGCCAAAGGCATCTATCCGCCAGAGCAACCGCTTGAGCCGATTCATATGCCGAAGAACTCTGGAATTCCGTTCATCATGTCTGTCTTCTGGTTCATCGCCGGTTTCGGCTTTGTCTTCGGATGGCTTTGGATGGCAATTCTCGGACTCGCTGGCGTAGGGATCTGCATGATCGCCCGTTCATTCTCATACGATACGGATTATTATATTCCGGTCGACGAAATTAAGCGTACCGAAGCGTCGTTAAGGGGGTCGGTATAGATGGCTCAAGCAGCCGCTAAGCACGGTGAGAATCATGCACATGGTCATGACCATGGACATCATGATCCACAGGAAATGAAAATTCTCGGATTCTGGTTCTTCCTGATTTCTGACGTTATCCTGTTCTCCGTATTGTTCGCAACCTTCATTGTGTTGCGTGACAATACGGCGGGCGGACCGATTTTGTCTGAATTGATCAAAATGCCTGGTGTTATTGCCGAAACATTTATCTTGCTCACAAGTTCATTCACGAGCGGACTTGCCGTACTGGCGATGAATCAAGGCAAAGTAAAACAATTAATCAGTTGGCTGGCGGTAACAGCCGTTCTGGGTGCAAGCTTTATCGCACTGGAAGTATATGAGTTTATTGAGTTGATTCACGAAGGGTTTAGCTTTACAACGAGTGCTGCTTCTGGCGCATTCTTCACCCTTGTGGGAACTCACGGACTTCACGTATCGCTCGGTCTGATCTGGATGATTGGACTTATGTTACAACTGAAAAAACGTGGTATTACCGATGTTACTCGCGGTAAAATCAACGTCATCAGCTTGTACTGGCACTTCTTGGACGTCGTATGGATTTTCCTCCTGTCGATCGTCTATCTCATGGGGGTGATGTAGATGTCAGAGCACAACTCACATGATTCCCACGGTCATGAGCAACATGGTTCACTGAAGTCTTATGTCATCGGCTTCATCCTGTCCGTCGTTCTGACAATCATTCCACTTGTGGTGGTTCTCAATGATATGATGGAAAGAACAGGAACACTCATTGTTGTTCTTGGCACAGCGGCACTTCAGTTTGTGGTTCAACTCTTCTTCTTCATGCATATCCGTGAAACAGAGAAACCACGCTGGAATGTGATGGCTCTTATCTTCGGTTTGCTGATCATGATGACTATCGTGATTGGTTCGATCTGGATCATGCTTAACAATGCTGTTGCACATTAATTTATATGATGAAAGAGCTTCACGACCTTGGAATTCAAGGTTGTGGGGCTCTTTTTTTTTCTAAGCAGAAGTTATCGAATATATTATCGAAAAAAAAGTTGGATTATATCATAATAAGTCGTTGATGAAATAATTTACCAGTGATACTATTGTTATACACTCTGTCAATATATTCAATATTTTAGCTAGAGCTATTTTAGCAAAATTATTTTAGGAGATGTACCAATGAAAGCTAGGGTAATCCGTTATTATCGTTTTGGCGAACCAAGTGAAGTGTTATGTATGGAAGAAAAAGATGTGATACCACCTGGGCCCGGTGAATTAGCAGTGAGGATGTATGCTCGGCCTATTAATCCCTCCGATATTATTCCTGTTCGAGGAGCTTACCCGCATCGTACCCGATTACCAGCTGTTCCCGGGTTTGAGGGCGTGGGGATAGTAGAAGCAGTAGGGCCGGGAGTATCCAATCAAATGTTGGGGCGCCGTGTCTTGCCTTTGAAAGGCGAGAATACTTGGCAGGACGTCGTGAAGACTTTGAATCGCAATACAATCATTGTGCCTAATGATATCGATGATCAATCAGCAAGTCAGCTCTATATTAACCCGATTACGGCTTGGTTGATCTGTACAGAGATGCTTAATCTTACGTATGGTGATACCTTGATTGTGAATGCGGGGGGATCTGCGATCGGACGAATCTTTGCACAGATCTCAAAAATCTATGGGTTTAAATTGATTGCGCTTACAAGAGGTGATCGTCATACTGCTGAACTGTATCGTCTTGGAGCAGTTTCTGTTATCAATACGACGAAAGAGTTGCTACAGGCTAGAATGACGGAATTAACAGAGGGGTGCGGTGCTGATGCAGCCGTGGATTGTATTGGAGGGACAGACGGGGAACAGTTGGTCAGTTGTCTTAAGCCAAATGGTACGGTCATCAGTGTAGGACTGCTTTCGGGGATCACACCGTTATGGCATGAAGTAACCCGGGGAACACAAGTTCATGTGAAACTTTTCTGGTTAAAGCATTGGGTGGAACGCTGTTCGCAAGAACGCTGGGAACAGGTATTTCATGAGGTGATGGAGCTGATCAGAGCAGGGAGGCTTGTCATGGCAAACAATGGGGCGACGTATGAACTAACGAATGTTCAACAGGCTATTGCAGCGGCTGAATCGGGTATCGAGGGGAAGGTTCTCTTATTAAAGTAGTACATAAGACATAGAAAAACTCAACATAAAGAATGCGTTATGATGGTTGGAAAACCAATCTGGATTATTTCCTCGAATGTCATCCGATGTTTGAAAGTACAGGCGCAAAACATCTTAAAGGAATTTTTTGATCCAGAGATTAGAAAATCATGGTGGGATTGTTATATTCGCTTCGAGAAGGTTGTAAGAGCACATCAGGGTTACGAGGGGGATCGATTACCTGTCAGCATCATTGTTGTCTATGCCGAGGGCCCGGAACAAAATTCTTTTTTCGAAAATAAAGGTACACAAAAGATACATAATGAACTAAAATGAACTTATATGAACATTATCAAACTCAATCCCAACTAAATTAAATGACGAAAGGAATGGATTAATAATGGAAAATCGTTATGCTGCACATCCCAATGAAGTGAAAACGTATGATACATCTCGCCTGCGTGAGGAATTTTTGATGGAGCAACTGTTTGCAACCGATGAATTGGTAACGGTATATTCTCATGTGGATCGTTATATTGTGGGAACGGCTGTACCTGAGAGCAAGGACATTACCCTTGAAGTGAACCTGAAAGATATCGGAACGAACTTTTTCCTGGAGCGTCGTGAAATCGGTATCATTAATGTCGGTGGTCACGGAACAGTGACAGCGGACGGACAAGGCTATGAGATTGGAGCGAAGGAATGTCTCTACATCGGTAGAGGTGTGAAGGAAGTTGTGTTCACGAGCAGTGACAAGGCTCAACCTGCTCAATTCTATTTTGTATCCACACCGGCTCATCACACCTATCCAACAGTAAAAGCAACGCAAGAACAAGCTCAGCCGAATCATCTGGGCAGCATCGAAACTTCCAATGAGCGTACGATCTATCGTTACATTCACCAAGGAGAAGGTGGAATTCAGAGTTGTCAGTTGGTGATGGGCATTACCGAACTCGACAAAGGTAACATGTGGAACACCATGCCTGCACATACCCATAACCGCCGTTCCGAAGTATACTTGTACTGGAATCTGCCTGAAGACGGCGTTGTGTTCCACATGATGGGTGAGCCAAACGAAACGCGGCATCTGGTTGTACGTGATCGTCAGGCAATCATCTCGCCAAGCTGGTCCATTCACAGTGGTGTGGGCACAAGCAACTACACGTTCTGTTGGGCGATGGCTGGTGAGAATCAGACGTTCGAAGATATGGACGGCGTAGCCATGAAAGACCTGAAATAATAAATTACAGATGTCTGAGTTAAATTGACAGGGTAGACGCTAGAACACTCATTCATTTAACTTAGATAGTATAGGAAGTTGATTATGATGAATCCATTGAAAAGACATGAAAAAATTATGGAGGCTCTGCTGGAGCGCCAGGAAGTAACCGTTAGTGATCTGAGTGAGTTATTGCAGGTGACGGGGAAGACTGTGCGAGAGGATCTCGACAAGTTGGAGAGCATGGGACTGCTCGTACGTGTTCATGGAGGGGCTATGCTGGCTCAGAATGACCAGTATGGCATCTTGAATAGCCGCGGAGTTACAGAGAAGCATCATCCCGAGAAGACGGAGATTGCTGAACGTGCCCTTGCTTACATTCGACCTGGAGATATCGTTGCTCTCGATGGTGGCAGCACCACGCTGGAGATGGCCAAACGTCTCGATAATCAGCCGCTGACGGTGGTGACCAATGACCTGTTCATTATTGCGGAGTTGACCAAGAAGGAGCAGGTGCGACTGGTTGTGCCTGGCGGGGCTCGTGTACGAAATATGCTGGTGGGGGATGATACGGCTGCGTTTATATCCAGTCTTAACATTCACAAAGCCTTTATATCCACGACAGCCCTTCATCCGGACTTTGGGCTATCGATCTACACGGGAGATCTGGTTCCTTTGAAAAAAGCAATGATATCTGCCTCGCAGCAGGTATACGGCGTTGTGGATCATTATAAATTCGGACAATTTGCACTTCGGACTTTCGCTCAGTGTTCGGAACTGGACTACATTATTAGTGACGGTCGTCTGGATGAAGAGACGGCTGCCTTGTACGAACAGAGCGGTGTCACAGTGGATTATCAAAGTTAACCTCATATATCATTCACGGGATTAAAGAAACGTTAGGAGCTATTGTTTGCACATCAAACCATGCGGAGGAATCATTCATGAACCCATTTGATTTAAGCGGACAAGTTGCATTGGTGACAGGTACCTCGGGCGGACTAGGACAAGGGATGGCCATTGGCCTGGCAGAAGCGGGCGCTGATGTGGTATTGGTCTCCTATTCCAAGCCAGCGGAAACGGCAAGTGCTATTGAAGCACTCGGACGCAAAGCTTATGTGATTGAAGCGGATTTAAGTCGTGAAGACGAGTTGTCGGCTGTGTTTGAAAAGGCGCTTGCGTTCCAGGGCCGAATTGATATTCTGGTCAACAATGCCGGAATCATTCGCCGCACACCTGCGGCTGATCATACAGGGCAGGACTGGCACGATGTGATCGGCCTGAACCTGAACACGGTATTTTTCCTAAGCCAATTGGCCGGCAGACATATGATTGAACGCGGAAGCGGCAAAATCATTAATATTGCATCCATGTTGTCCTATCAAGGCGGGATTAATGTACCGGGTTATACAGCCAGTAAACATGGTGTTGCCGGTTTAACCAAAGCACTCGCCAATGAATGGGCAGGTAAGGGGATTCAGATTAACGGGATTGCACCGGGTTACATGGAAACTGATAATACCACCCAGATTCGTGCGGACGAGAATCGTTACCGGGATATCACAGCCCGTATTCCTGCTGGACGTTGGGGTACACCGGAAGATCTGAAAGGCCCGGTTGTCTTTCTGGCATCCGCAGCTTCGGATTATCTGAATGGTCATGTACTGAATGTCGATGGCGGCTGGATGGCTCGTTAATCGCTTAATGATCGGAATTGCATAAGGAGGCAGTGACATGAAACTTGGTATTCTGGCGCATACATTTGGCAAACAGCCTACAGCCCAGCTTGCGCAGACGATTGCGGATAACGGATTCAATTCCGTGCAGCTGGCGCTTGCCAAAGCATTATCCGATGTGGACTCGTCCAATGGCAAACTAAGTCCAGGACTTGCGAATGAGATTGGAGATCAATTTGCACAGCGCGGGGTGAAGATTGCGGTACTGGGCTGTTATATTAATCCGATTGACCCTGATCCGGTAACAAGACGTGCGGACATTGATCGATTCAAGGAGCATCTGCGTTATGCCCGGGATTTTGGTTGCAGCATGGTGGCAACGGAGACCGGGGGCTTGGACACCTATCAGGATACACATCCGGATGGATATGAAGAGAAGGCGTGGAGCGTGCTGAAGGAAACGGTTGAGGAGTTGGCTGAGGAAGCCGAGAAGTGGGGCGTACATGCGGCGATTGAGCCTGTGTCCACCCACACCCTTCATACCCATGAGCATATGACACGGTTGTTTGAAGAGATTCCTTCTTCCAACCTGGGGATGCTGTTCGATCCGTGTAATCTGATCAAACAGCCGCACGCAGCAGATCAAGGGGCTTTCTTGCGCGAGGTGATGGAATCGCTGTATCAGCGCATGATTGTGATCCACGCCAAAGATGTAGCCTTCGATGCACAGGGAGAGAAGTTCAATCCGGTACCTGGGGCAGGCATACTGGATTACCCGCTATTTTTTGAATTGCTCAAAACATATAAGCCACATATCGATATTTCACTTGAAGGTGTAACTGCGGAGGAAGCTGTGCCTGCGGCCAAACATTTGCGTGAAGTCTGGAGTGCAGTTCGGGTATAAGCAAAGCCTAGATATGGTATGGCATACCGAAGCCAAAATAGCCGAAAAACCTTTGCGAGGGCAAAGGTTTTTTTGGTACAGTAATCGATTAAATACATATTAATTATTTCTTATCGGAAATATCGGAAATAATTCTTTTCAAATGCGACATCTTGTGAGAGAATATGGAAAACATACGCCACCATGCCAAGGCATCAAGGACTCTAAGAACGTATATACCAAGGGAGGATTCAGATTTTATGTCAAACGAACGTGAGCTTTCATTTGAAACATTGGCAATTCATGCAGGCCAGGAGATTGATCCAACCACCAACGCACGAGCTGTGCCCTTGTATCAGACAACATCCTATGGATTCAAGGACACCGAGCATGCAGCTAACCTGTTTGGTTTGAAAGAGTTTGGCAACATCTATACCCGTCTGATGAATCCAACAACCGACGTGTTTGAGCAACGGATTGCGGCGTTGGAAGGCGGAGCTGGGGCGCTCGCTACAGCTTCCGGTCAGGCAGCCATAACGTTTTCACTTCTGAATATTGCCGGTGCAGGGGATGAGATCGTGTCTTCGGCGAGTTTGTATGGAGGTACATACAATCTGTTCTCGACGACTTTGCCGAAACTGGGTCTGGACGTGAAATTTGTGGATTCCAGTGATCCTGAGAATTTCCGGGCTGCGATTACGGAGAAAACCAAAGCATTGTATGCTGAAACGATCGGTAATCCAAAGGGGAATGTACTTGATATTGAAGCGGTGGCAGCTATCGCTCATGAACATGGAATTCCTTTGATCGTGGATAATACGTTCCCAAGTCCGTACCTGCTTCGTCCAATCGAACATGGAGCAGATATTGTCGTTCACTCTGCAACAAAATTTATTGGGGGTCATGGTACATCCATTGGTGGCGTTATCGTGGATAGCGGAAAATTTGACTGGAAAGCAAGTGGCAAGTTCCCTGGTTTGACGGAGCCGGACTCCAGTTATAACGGTGTGGTATATACGGAAGCGGTTGGAGCGATTGCTTATATTATCAAAGCTCGTGTACAACTTCTGCGTGACTTGGGTGCAACGATCTCTCCATTCAACTCATGGTTACTGCTGCAAGGACTGGAGACATTACATCTGCGCGTAGAGCGTCATAGTAGCAACGCCCTTGCGGTTGCGGAATTCCTTGAGAAACATGAGGATGTGTCTTGGGTAAGTTATGCAGGTCTGCCGAGCCATGGTTCTTATGAGCTTGCACAGAAATATCTGCCAAGAGGGCAGGGTGCGATTCTGACCTTTGGAATCAAAGGTGGTGCGGACGCAGGTCGCAAATTGATTGAAAGTGTCAAACTGTTCTCTCACCTTGCGAACGTGGGCGATTCCAAGTCACTGATTATTCACCCGGCAAGTACAACTCACGCGCAGTTGACCGAAGATGAACAAACTGCCGCAGGCGTTAATCCGGAGTTGATTCGTCTGTCTGTTGGCACCGAGAACATTCAAGACATTATCTATGATCTGGAGCAAGCGATCAAGGCGAGTCAGCAATCCAGCGTAGGGGTTTGATTTTCTAAATCTTTGGGCAGCCTGTTCTTGCGGAGACATTCTCTTTACAGTTTCAACCTTGAGTTATATAATGACGATAATTGTATACCTGTTTACCCGGAGGAGTCTGCCAACAGCGGACTCTTTTTATGTTTTTTTAGACAAAGGGAATTAGGAGACCGACTCAAAAGATGAAGCTGTTCTAAAAATTAGCACAACAGGAGCCTGTGATATGTTATCTAAAAAGAAATTACTACTTACCCAAAAATTCAGTTTGACTTCTTCAAGAATAATTTTGTTAGGCTTTGCCATACCCATATTACTAGGTGCTGTTCTGCTTTCTCTGCCTGTGTCCTCTGCAACCGGAATTAGTGTGGGTTGGTTAAACGCGCTTTTCACTTCAACTTCCGCAGTATCCGTAACAGGGCTTGTAGTCCTTGATACAGGTACCGACTTTTCGCACTTTGGACAGATGATAATCTTGCTATTGATTCAAATTGGCGGATTGGGATTTATGACATTTGGTGTATTAATAGCCGTGATCTTGGGGAAAAAAATTGGATTAAAGGAACGCCTTCTTATTCAACAATCTTCAAACGCTGTTACTACGCAAGGCGTTGTCCGTTTATCACTGAATATCTTCCTCATTGCTTTGATTGTTGAGACTCTTGGAGCAGCAATATTAGCTATTCGGTGGGCAGGAGATTTGGGAGTAGCCAGGGCTATATATTACGGAGTATTCCATTCCATTTCTGCGTTTAATAATGCAGGATTTTCGTTATGGTCAGATAGCTTAAGCCGTTATGTCGGGGACCCATTAGTTAATATCGTGATATCCTTTTTGTTTATCATCGGCGGGATCGGATTCACTGTAATTCTGGATTTGTATCGTAAAAGAAGGTGGAGAGACCTTAGCTTTCATACGAAAGTCGTTTTGTTAACTTCGGGTATCTTATGCCTTGCAGGTTTTCTGGTTACATTCACGATTGAACTTTTTAATACCCAAACATTCGGTGCACTCTCTTGGAGTGAAAGAATTTGGGCTGGATATTTTCAGGGTGTAGTTACACGAACCGCCGGATTTAATTCCATCGACATCAGTATGATGTTGCCTGCTTCCCTGTTTTTCATGATTTTATTGATGTTTGTTGGTGCTTCTTCCGGTTCAACAGGTGGGGGCATTAAGACAAGTACCTTTGCTGTACTGTTATTAAGTATCATGGCAACGGTTAGAGGGAAAGAAGATGTACAGCTACTAAATAAGCGAATTCCTCAACAGATTATTTTCAGGGCACTTGCTGTATTGACCATTTCTGCGAGTGTTGTTTTACTTTCTACATTCCTTCTTACCATTACAGAATATTCTCATCATACCAATTTTTTGGTGCTACTCTTCGAAGCGACATCTGCATTCGGCACAGTAGGTATGTCTATGGGAGTTACGCCAGAACTTTCAACAGCAGGGAAGTTGATTATCATTGTTACGATGTATATAGGCAGATTGGGGCCATTAACCCTTGCATTCGCTTTGGCACAGAAAACCGTTAAACAAAAACATCGTTATCCAGAGGATAAGTTACTCATAGGATAGTAATTCTTGAGCCAATCACAAATGTTAATCGAGCACTATTAGGATTTGTGAATAAAACTTTATATAGCTTTATTAAAATACTCTGTCATGTGTGTGACAGAGTATTTTTATGGATCGATATGAGTTGAACTAAAATAACCCGATCTTAATGCGATCTTAATGCTTTCAGTCGTTTTCGTAATACGGTACTGATTTTGCCCATGATATAATTGAACTTGAGAGAATACAACAGAAGGTGGGCGCAGAATGTCAATCCAACCAAACAATGCTGAGTCCATACTTGAGCAAATGACCAGTTCGCTTGCAGGAAAAAGAAGAGGGAAATTGAAAATTTTCATTGGATATGCGCCTGGAGGCGGAAAGACCTGTGCCATGCTCACTGACGCTCGTAAGGAGCAAAAAGAGGGGATGGATGTCGTAGTCGGATGCATTGAAGATCATGCCCGACCGGATACTGCCGCCATGGCGGCAGGGCTTGAAGTTCTTCCCCATATTGAGATTTCAGGTGGGGATGCTATGATTCCAGAATTTGATCTGGATTATGCGCTCCAGAGAAGCCCTGAACTTATTTTATTGGACGATCTGGCCCATGCGAACATGGCGGAATGTCGTCACAAAAAAAGATATCAGGATGTGGAGGAGCTTCTTCGCGCAGGTATTCATGTATATGTAACGATGAATGTGCAGCAGATCGAAAGCCTGGCGGATATTGTCTGCTCTATCACTGGCGTTCCTGTTGATGAACGCATACCAGATAGCCTGTTTAATGGTGCTGATCAAGTGGAATTTGTGGATATTGAACCAGATGATTTAATAGATCGTTTGAATAAAGGAAAGATATATCGTGATTTAGAAAATGCACAGGTGGATTTATTTACCAAAGAAAAGCTAACAGCTCTAAGGGGAATTGCTCTGCGTATTACAGCGAGCCAGTTAAATCGAATCGCAGTGCAAATCAGTTCACGAACGAAAAAAAATGAATATGATCCAAAAGAACATATCGTAGTCTGCTTGTCTTCGGCGGCTTCCAATAAAAAAGTGATTCGAACAGCTGCGAGAATGGCAGCTGCTTTTCATGGGCATTTCACGGCGATTTTTGTGGAAACACCAGAAACTAAAGAATTGACTCAAAAAAATAGAACAGAGTTAAGAGAGAATATAAGACTTGCAGAGCAAATGGGTGCCCAAATCGCAACCATGTATGGAGAAGATATTGCAGGACAGATTGCTGAATACGTCAAAACAAGTCGTGTATCCAAAGTTGTTCTGGGGCGTTCTCCTTACAAAAAGAGAAGATTGGCAAACGTTAATGTGGTTGATAAGTTGACCGCCTTGCTCCCCAATACAGAAATTTACATTATTCCATATACACAGTCTTTTATTTATAAACCTATTTATGCCAAATACCCAAAGCTATCGCTTGCTGATCTCACCCGAACCGTTGTTATTTTGGGGATATGTACAATCATTGGCTTGTGGTTTAAGGATCTGAACTTTCGAGAAGCGAATATTATTACCGTGTACATTTTGGGTGTTTTGTTGCACGCCATTGTGACCAAGGGGAGATGGTACAGCACCCTATTCTCAGTCATGAGCGTGCTTGTATTTAATTATTTCTTTACCGAACCTTATTATTCTCTGAAAGTGTATGATTCAGGTTATCCGGTTACCTTTTTGGTCATGCTGGCGGCTTCATTCATAACGAGTACTCTGACTATGCAGGTAAGAGAGCAGGCTCGGCAATCCGCTCAAAAAGCCTATCGTACCGAGGTGCTTCTGGAAACAAGCAGGAAATTGCAGCAGGCCAAGGACTCCTCGGCGATCATTAATGAAATGGCACATCAAATGGTGAAGTTGCTGGACAGAACGGTCATTTTTTATTCCGTCGAGGTAGATGGATTGTCAACGCCGCAGGTTTTTCCGAAGAAAGAACCTGCGTTTGATCAAGAGATCTACACGGGGGGCAACGAACGTACTGTTGCTGAGTGGGTGCTTAAAAACAACAAGCGTGCAGGAGCGACCACCGATACGTTTTCTGGCGCGAAATGCCTGTATCATGCGGTACGTGGAGGGGAACAGGTTTTTGCGGTAGCTGCCATTGTTATGGAGCAGGAAGAACCTTTGGAAGTTTTTGAGAAGAGCTTGATGATCGCAATGTTGGGAGAGTGTGCGTTAGCGCTGGAGAAAGAAAAACTGAACGAAAAACAGAAAGAAATCTCCATGCAAATTCAGCAGGAGCAACTTAGGGCTAATTTGCTTCGATCCATTTCCCATGATTTACGTACCCCTCTTACAAGTATTTCAGGGAATGCTGGGATTCTTCTAAAGAACTCTACAGTATTGAACGAGGAACTGAAAAGAGGTCTGTATACGGATATATACGATGATTCCATGTGGCTGATCAATTTGGTGGAAAATTTACTTTCGATTAGTCGAATTGAAAATGGTACTCTGAATCTGAATTTTCAGGCAGAATTAATAGAAGAAGTGATTTCGGAAGCCTTGCTGCACGTGAATCGCAACAGTGAGAAACATATCATTCAAACAGAATTAGAGGACGAATTGATGATGGCCAGGATGGATTCTCGGCTTATTGTTCAAGTTTTGATCAATATTGTTGATAATGCCATCAAGTATACCCAGGATGGATCTCATATCAAAATTTCTGCAAGACGTGAGAGAAAAAGCATCGTTGTTGAAATCTCTGATGATGGCCCGGGGATTCCGGAAGAAGCCAAGGCCAGGCTGTTTGAAATGTTTTATACGGTAGATAATTTTCATGGAGATCATCGCCGCGGATTAGGACTGGGACTTTCATTGTGCAAATCAATTATAAGTGCTCATGGAGGAACCATTGGAGTTGAAAATGCTGTCCCTCAAGGGACTGTTTTTTACTTTACTCTGAAAGCTGAGGAGGTGAATGTGTATGAATAAACCTTTGATTCTTGTCGTAGAAGACGACAAACCGATCCGTAAACTGATTACGACTACTCTTGAGACACAAGGTTATAAATATCATACAGCCGAAACAGGAGAAGCTTCGATTCTGGAGGCGGTATCCAGACAGCCGGATCTGATGATTCTCGACTTGGGATTACCGGATATGGATGGAGTGGATATTATTAAGAAGCTTCGGGCTTGGTCGAATATGCCGATCATTGTGGTCAGCGCACGAAGTGAGGATCGAGACAAAATAGATGCACTCGATGCCGGAGCAGACGATTATTTGACAAAGCCTTTCAGTGTGGAAGAACTTCTGGCGAGACTCCGGGTCAGCTTAAGACGAATTCGGTATGACAATGACAGACTTTTGAAGGACGCATCCAGCTTTATCAATGGTAGTTTGAGGATCGATTACGCAGCGGGATGTGTATGGATCAGTGGTACAGAGGTTCACCTGACGCCAAGTGAATATAAACTTCTTTGTTTATTAGCGAAGAATGTAGGTAAGGTATTGACTCATAATTATATCATGCAAGAAATCTGGGGTAGCCATAGTTATGATATTCCTGCTTTGCGTGTGTTTATGGCGACGCTGAGAAAGAAAATTGAGAAAACAACATCACCGCTAAAGTTTATTCAAACGCATATTGGAGTCGGTTACCGTATGTTACAGGTGGGTGAGGATAGCTGAAACTCTAAATGATCAGGATGACTGACCATGCTCTTTTGAGCATGGTTTATTTGTTTTCCAGGTAAAATCATTTATATCTTAAGGTGATCTTTACGTCTTTATAGAAACCCTAATCCTAAACTAATGATAGAAATGTTACGCTGAAATCGAACATTGAAGGGGGTTTGTAGAAATGTTAGATGTGTATTTGATCGCTATTTTAATCACACTTGCCGCATTGATGATCGGACTCGGGCAGTGGGCTTCCTTAACAATTAATAAAGGAAGTGACCAGGGATGATATGGATGCTTGCGGTAATTGTAGTTGCGCTTATGGTGTATTTAATCTACGCGCTTATTAATCCGGAAAAATATTAGGGAAGATTTCAGGAGGGATACAAGTGACCTTAATTTCTTTAATTGCAATTGCAATAACATTATTGCTCTCTTTATTGCTGGCCCGCCCTACGGGGCATTACATTGCGCAAGCATTCAGTTATGAGAAAACGCGGCTTGATCGCTGGTTTGGATGGCTGGAAAGACCGATTTATGCGATTGGGGGAATAAGCAAAGAGAACCAGACCTGGAAGCAATACGCCCGGTTTGTAGTACTCAGTAACTCAGTGATGATTCTACTTGTCTATCTGATTTTTAGATTTCAGGGTGTGCTGCCATTGAATCCAGGCGGGATTCCCTCGATGGAGCCTACACTTGCTTTTAATACGGCAATCAGCTTCATGACCAATACCAATCTTCAACATTACAGCGGGGAGAGTGGACTGTCTTATTTGTCGCAGATGCTGGCGATCCTGTTTATGATGTTTACTGCTCCTGCATCAGCGTTAGCGGTAGCTATTGCTTTTATTCGCGGGTTGGCCGGTAAACCTCTGGGAAACTTCTTTGTAGATATGATACGGGGAATTACGCGTATTCTTTTGCCGATCTCTTTTGTACTGGCTTTTGTTTTTGTTGCGTTAGGCGTACCACAAACCCTGGAGCCAGCAGCTTTTGCAACAACGCTCGAAGGTGTGAAACAGGAGATCGCCCGTGGGCCTGTGGCCTCCTTCCTGACGATTAAAGAATTGGGAAACAACGGGGGTGGATTTTTCGGGGTCAACTCTGCCCATCCTTTCGAGAATCCAGGCGGGCTCAGCAACTTGTTACAAATTTTGCTCATGTTACTACTGGGAACATCTCTGCCTTTTACATACGGCAAGATGGTCGGGAACAGAAAACAGGGTCGGGTATTATTTGTTTCCATGGCAATGATGTTTATCGTTTTTCTAGGAATTTCTCTATTCAGTGAATATGTCGGCAACCCGGCAATTAACGCACTTGGCATTCAGCATCAGCAGGGTTCAATGGAGGGGAAAGAGGCCCGGTTTGGCGTTGCCCAGTCCTCTCTGTACTCCGTAGTAACTACCGCTTCAGAGACAGGCGCAGTGAATACGATGCATGACACGCTGACGCCTATAGGCGGTATGATTACGATCGGAAATATGATGTTGAATACGATCTTTGGCGGTGTTGGAGCGGGATTTGTCAATGTGCTTATGTACGCAATGATTGCCGTATTTCTATCCGGTTTAATGGTAGGACGCACACCAGAGTTTCTTGGTAAAAAAATGGAAGGTAAAGAAATGAAGCTTATTGCGATTACGCTGATTATTAATCCATTACTTATTCTGTTACCTGCCGCCTTGGCTCTTTTCACTCAGGAGGATACCATATCCAATCCAGGCTTTCATGGGCTGACACAAGTACTGTACGAATTCACTTCGGCAGCTGCTAACAACGGTTCTGGTTTTGAAGGACTGGGGGATGCGACTCCATTCTGGAATATATGCACTGGCATTGTTATGTTCCTCGGCCGATATTTTCCGTTGATTACGATGCTTGCGGTAGCAGGCTCGTTAGCGGTCAAGAAAAGCGTTCCGGAAACGGCAGGCACATTTCGTACGGATCATGCATTGTTTGGTGCCGTATTCCTGGGGGCAGTGCTGATTGTAGGAGCTCTGACATTCTTCCCGGCGCTTGCGCTCGGTCCGATTGCTGAATTTTTAACGCTGAAACCTTAGAAGGTCACGGATGGAGGAAAAGAGATGAATACAAAGAAAAGTGTATTAAATAAAGATATTGTCACTCAGGCAATCAAGCAGTCTTTTATCAAACTGAATCCTCAAATGATGTTGCGAAATCCAATCATGTTTGTCGTCGAGGTTGGTTTTATCATTACGTTATTACTTGTCCTAATGCCTGATGCATTTGGTGGACAGGTATCTGCAGGATTTAACCTTGCTGTAGCATTGATCCTATTGTTCACCCTATTGTTTGCTAACTTTGCTGAGGCATTAGCCGAAGGAAGAGGCAAGGCGCAAGCAGATTCACTAAAAAAGTCAAAAAAGGAAATTACCGCAAATAAGTTGAGCGGCAGCGCTATTAAACAAGTTCCTTCCACTGAACTACGTAAAGGTGATGTCGTTGTTGTAGCTCAAGGGGAAATGATTCCGGGTGACGGAGAAGTGATTGAGGGCTTGGCTTCGGTCGATGAATCCGCAATTACGGGTGAATCTGCACCGGTGATTAAAGAGGCTGGAGGGGATTTTAGCTCTGTAACCGGGGGAACCAAAGTAATCAGTGACCAGATCAAGGTTCGCATCACAAGTGATCCAGGCGAATCATTTTTGGATCGGATGATTTCTTTGGTAGAGGGGGCCAAACGTCAAAAAACACCAAATGAAATTGCCCTAAATACAGTATTGGTTAGTCTGACCATCATTTTCTTGATTGTGGTCATTACGCTCCCATTTTTCGCAAACTATCTGAACATTCGGCTTGAGATTCCTGTTTTAATAGCTTTGTTGGTTTGTTTGATCCCGACGACGATCGGCGGATTGTTATCGGCAATCGGCATTGCAGGAATGGACCGGGTTACCCAGTTTAATGTATTGGCAATGTCCGGTAAGGCAGTAGAAGCATCCGGAGACATCAATACGATTATATTAGATAAAACCGGAACGATCACCTATGGAAACCGTATGGCTAGCGAATTTATTCCGGTTGGAAATCAAAGCTTGCAGGATGTCGCCGCTTGGGCTGCTCTAAGCTCGGTTCAGGATGAAACGCCGGAAGGAAGATCCGTGCTGGAGCTTCTCAAGAAGCAGAATCTTTCCTTTCAGGAATCCATCGCAGATGGTGCGAAGTTCATAGAGTTTAAGGCAGAGACACGAATGAGCGGCATTGATCTGCCGGATGGACGCCAGATTCGCAAAGGGTCTGTTGACGCAGTGAAACAATGGGTGGCTGCTCAGGGCGGTGATATACCTGTCGATTTGCAGGGAAAAAGCGATGCCGTGGGTTTGGCAGGAGGTACGCCCCTTGCGGTAGCCGTCAATCAATCGATATTTGGTCTGATTTATCTGAAGGATACGGTAAAACCCGGGATGCGGGAACGTTTCGAGCAAATGCGAAAAATGGGAATAAAAACGATTATGTGTACGGGTGATAATCCGCTGACTGCTGCAACCATTGCAGCAGAAGCTGGTGTGGATGATTTCATTGCCGAAAGCAAGCCAGAGGATAAAATTGCCGTAATTCGCCGTGAACAGGCAGAAGGAAAATTGGTGGCGATGACGGGAGACGGTACGAATGATGCCCCTGCACTCGCCCAAGCGGATGTCGGGATTGCGATGAACAGCGGTACGGTTGCTGCCAAAGAAGCGGCTAACATGGTGGACCTGGATTCCGATCCATCCAAAATTATTGAAGTGGTATCCATTGGCAAGCAGTTGCTAATGACACGCGGAGCATTGACCACGTTCAGTATAGCGAATGATATCGCTAAATATTTCGCAATCATTCCGGCCATGTTTATGGTGGCGATTCCTGAAATGGATGTTCTGAACGTGATGAGACTTCATTCACCGCTTTCAGCCATCCTGTCGGCGTTGATTTTTAATGCCATTATTATTCCTCTTCTCATTCCGTTAGCAATGAAAGGGGTCGCGTACAAGCCGATGAGTTCGTCCAAGTTGTTAAGCCGTAATCTGGTTATTTATGGCCTGGGCGGTGTAGTTATTCCCTTTGTAGGAATCAAGCTAATCGACTTGCTGGTCCAATTCTGGGTATAGAGAGGATAATGCGAAGTGAAAACAATCACGGTTACATTAAGAACAAGTTTTATAGTAATGTTTATCATTCTAATGTATCAATTGGTTGTAACAGGAATCGCCCAGGCAGTTATGCCCGATAAGGCGAATGGAAGTTTGATTTATAATGATAATCATGAGGTTATCGGCTCTGAACTCATCGGACAAAACTTTACCGATCCGGGCTACTTTCATGGACGGGTCTCCAGCATCGAATATAATGCGGATTCTTCTGGCTCTCCCAACTATGCTGCTTCCAATCCGGATCTGCTGGATCGGACAAAAAAAGCAGTGGAAGACTGGAAATTGCAAAACCCGGATGTTCCGATTTCAAATCTGCCAATTGACTTGATTACGAATTCAGGCTCTGGGCTTGATCCGCATATCAGTATAGAGGCTGCGGAAGCTCAAATTCCGCGAATTAGTAAAAGTACCGGGATATCGGAAGATCAGCTCCTTAAATTAGTAGTAAAACATACAAAAACCAGAGAGTTAGGTATATTTGGAGAACCCGTAGTCAATGTTCTGCTTCTGAACCTTGATATACAAAAGACAGCGGGACGGAACTAATCAGAGCCTAAGGCCGGCAGGATATTCTTGCCGGGTCTTTTTGTTTAAGGAGGGGGAGAAGCAGTGGAAAACTTCAAAAGGAAAAGCCCTGAAGAAATATTATTATCTATTTCCAAACTGCATCAGGGACGGTTTAAAATTTTTATTGGAGCTGTAAGTGGCTCAGGCAAAACCTATCACATGTTGCGGGAAGGAACAGCGCTCCAGCAGCAAGGCGTCGATGTCGTAATTTGTGCAGTGTCTACTTTACAGCGACCGGAGACGGTTGAACAGATGGGTCTGCTGGAGCGGGTCCCGAGTATCCACTGGAACAGTGGTGGAGTGGAAAAAAAGGATCTGGATATTGCGTCTTTGATTCAGAGAAATCCGGAGGTAGTCCTTGTGGATGGCTTGGCTCACAGGAATCGGCCAGGTGCGGAGCGTCAGACAAGGTTAGAGGACATCCATTTCTTACTGAGTCATGGAATCAGTGTACTGACAACGGTAAATGTATATGAATTGGAAGGGGTAAGGGAACTCGCACAGAAGTACATGGGCATTGAGGTCGAAGAAACGGTCAAAATGGATACATTGGAGCTTGCTGACGAAATCCGATTAATTGATGTTACCCCGGAAACTCTATTACAACGCTTCTCGGAAGGTCATGTACGCAACGACAGGAATGCTTCACTGTTTAAACGGGGGAGCTTGGGCGTGCTGCGGGAGTTGGCACTCAGGCTTGTAGCAGAAGGAGTAAACGATTCACTGGAGAAGCACCGTGAGCAAATGGGGATGCTAGGTCCTTCGGGAGTGGCAGAGCGTATTTTGGTGTTGACGCAATATCATTGGAACAGTTCCATCTATGTGAGGCGCGGCCAACAGGTGGCCAAACGATTAAATGGCGAGCTTATTGTCGTTACCTTTACTAGCAAGAAGCAACCTCTTACGAAAGAGCAGACAGCCTTTAAACAATCGCTAGTTAAGCTTGTTGAAAAGGTGGATGCAACATTGGAGGAATTGCCACTCCATTCAAGGAGAAGATTAGCAGACCGGCTTGTTCGGTATGCGCTTGAACATAATGTTACTCGAATCATGTTGGGCCATTCCAGACAATCGCGAGGGCAGGAGTTCTGGCAAGGCTCCGTTGTTAATGACATTTTGAGCAAGTCCAAAAATATGGACATTTTTATGGTTGCTGATCAGGCGGAGCATCATGGGGAACGTATTCTGCCTGCCAGAATGACCAGTACAAAAACAAACCCTTTATATCAACGATTGGACTCACGTGAGGTGAATGAAAAAATTGGACGAATCAGGAGAGGACGATTCAAGGTTCTGATTGGTGCTGCACCCGGAGTCGGCAAAACCTACACTATGCTGCGAGAGGGCAATCATCTCTTAAAGAAGAGCATTGATGTTGTAGTAGGTCTTCTGGAAACTCATGGAAGAGCAGAAACCTTCCAACAGGTAGATCGTCTACCCATAATCGAACGTGCGAAAAGACGATACTCACACACAGAACTTGAGGAAATGGATACCGAAGCCATCATTAGGCGAAACCCTGAACTGGTACTTGTCGACGAGCTAGCTCATACTAACGTGCCTGGGAGTAACAACAAAAAGAGATATGAGGATGTCCTTGAAATTCTGGATGCCGGAATTTCAGTCATTTCTACCGTTAATGTTCAGCATTTGGAAAGTTTAAATGATGCAGTGGAGCAAATTACAGGAGTGCGTGTCAGAGAAACCGTTCCAGACTCGATTCTTCGTCTTGCGGACGAGGTTGAGCTTATCGATGTGGCACCACAGGCGTTACAAATCCGAATGAAGGAAGGTAAGATATATGCCCGGGAAAAAGTAGATCAGGCGCTGGGGCATTTTTTTAAAATCGGAAATTTAATTGCTCTAAGAGAATTGGCTCTCCGAGAAATTGCCGACGATGTGGATGAGCGTTTGGAAGTATGGGAGCGGAGAAGTTCACTGCGTGGACCATGGAACAAACAGGAGGTCATATTCGTATGCGTCAAATTGAGCTCCAATGCAGAGCGGCTAATCCGACGAGGCTTTAGAACGGCTTTTCGTCTCAAGGCACAATGGATCGTCACATATGTACATCATCGGGAAGTGATGAATGACGAGGAATTGAAGAAAAAAGAGAGTCTGGAAAGCCTGGTGCTGCGTCTTGGAGGGAGCTTTGAAGTTGTATCGCCCGCTCGCTCGAATAATCTTGCAGATGTCCTTGTAGCCAGAGCAAATGAATATCATGCTACCCAGCTTATTATTGGTCAGTGTGACCGTCCCGTATGGAAACGTTTTGGGGGATCTCCAATGATCAAAAAATTACTGCGCACTGCAAGACATATGGATATTCTTATCGTCGCTAACTACGATCCTCATATTAAACGAGATACTCTTCCGCCTCGTGGAGAAGGGTAGTTCCTTAAAATATGCTATGAACTGCTCGGAAATACCCATTTACAAATACAGGGCACAGACATATAATAAAGCGAAAGTTGTATTGGGTAAAAATAATTGCATAAGCACAAAAATGATTATCATTCTCAGTCTGAATGATTTGAAAATCATTAGAAAACCATGCTGCTGCGGGATTCCCGCAGCAGCATGTGTCATTTTTAGGGCATTAACAATGGCTCTCATTCTCAATACAACTTCAATTCGAGAAGCAGAATACGACGGGTAATAGCCATGTCATCTGCGCTCAAACCCATTCGAAAGGAACGTGATTTATATGCAAGCGATACATCAACCTCTACACAGACAGAAACAAGCAGAGCAGCGGTCTTCGAATACACCAGGCCCGAACCGGGGGCATAAGCCCAATTTCAGAGCCATGTTGCAGAACAAAGAGATGCAATCTGCATTGGGCAGTGGGATTTTGATGCTGATTGCCTGGGGAACTGCGCCGTATTTTGGTACATTGTCCATCATGCTCTACATTGTGGCATATGCCGTTGGCGGTTGGACCAAAGCGAAGGAGGGCATCGAGACACTGGTCAAGGACCGTGATCTGGATGTAAACCTGCTGATGATTGCCGCTTCACTTGGGGCAGCAGCCATCGGCTACTGGAACGAAGGTGCGATGCTTATCTTTATTTTTGCACTCAGTGGTGCGTTGGAAAGTTATGCGACCGAGCGCAGTCATAAGGATATCTCATCGTTGCTGGCGCTCAAGCCAGAGACTGCACTGCGTATTGAGGATGGACAGATGAACCTCGTGGCTATTGATGATCTGCAGCCGGGTGATCTGCTGTTGGTCAAACCGGGAGAACTCATCCCTGCGGATGGCGTAGTGTACCGGGGGAGTTCTTTTATCAATCAGTCGTCAATCACCGGAGAATCTCTGCCTGTGGACAAAGTTGCGGGGGATGAAGTCTATGCAGGTACGGTAAACGGGGAGGGCGCCTTATACGTAGAGGTCACAAAATCGGCTGAAGGGTCACTGTTCGGCAAAATCATTAAAATGGTGGAAGAAGCACAGGCGGAAGTGCCGGATTCCCAGCGTTTCATGGAGCGGTTTGAAGGGATTTACGCACGTATTGTTGTAGGTGTGACCTTACTTGTGATTGCAGGAACTCCGCTGCTGCTCGGCTGGACATGGAATGAGGCATTCTACAAAGCGATGGTATTTCTGGTTGTTGCTTCGCCCTGTGCGCTGGTGTCTTCCATCATGCCTGTAATGCTGTCCGCGATGTCCAGTAGTGCCCGCCGTGGCATTCTCTTCAAGGGAGGTGCCCATATGGAGAATATGGCTCGGACGCGGGTTGTGGCTTTTGACAAAACAGGTACATTGACCATGGGCACCCCGCAAGTCACTGATATTCTAACTGTTGAGAGCGTAGATCGCACGCAACTATTATCTGCGGTAGCGGCAATTGAAAGTCTCTCCATGCATCCCTTGGCTCGTGCCATTGTAGATCAGGCAAACAAGGAGAACATTACTCTTCAGGAAGCGGAGCACGTGCAGGCTATGACAGGTTGGGGCATTGAAGGAACTATAAACGGTGTGGTCTGGAGAGTCGGTAAAACAAATGTAATGGAATCAATGCAGTCAGAGGAGATGAAAGACAGCAACAGGGATCTAGGTAAACATGATGTTAACCTAGTGAACGTATCTTCAGTATGGGGGGATGTATGCTCCCGTCTTGAGGGGGAAGGGAAAACCGTATCGGTTGTTATGGCAGATGGTGAAATAGTCGGACTGATCGCTATGCGAGACACGGTTCGTCCTCAGGCAGCAGCAGCAGTGAAAATGCTCAAAGCGATGGGTGTACAGGTTGCGATGTTAACAGGTGATCGGGCCAGATCTGCTTCTGTGATTGCGCGTGAAACAGGAGTAAGCATGGTCTATGCAGACTTGTTGCCTGAAGATAAAGTGAAGCAGGTACATGCACTGCGCAAACAGTATGGTCCTGTGCTGATGGTAGGGGATGGAGTTAATGATGCGCCGGCACTTGCGGCGGCAACGGTTGGTATGGGCATGGGGTTATCGGGGAGCGGCACTGCACTGGAGGTCGCCGATGCGGTGCTGATGAACGACAACATTGAAGAAATCGCGTGGGTGATTGGGCAGGCTCGGCGAGCACAGCGTACGGTAAAGCAGAATATGTGTTTTGCCATTACGGTTATTCTGGCCTTAATTGCGGGTAACTTTCTTCAAGATGTCGCATTGCCTCTGGGTGTGGTAGGTCATGAGGGCAGTACAATTCTGGTTATTCTGAATGGCCTTAGACTGTTGCGGTAATCAGAATTGAGGAGGATAGGAGAAGAGGGAGTAATGCCTCTGACAGGCAATCCCATTAATTTCATGGAATCTTCATTTATGGCTAAATAAAGAACCCGGTCGACGGTCTTGGACTGTTTCGCTCGGGTTCTTTAGGTTGTGCTTATAAGGGGTGCCTTACTGGTTGTAATGTAAGTATTCGTTCTGCAATTAGAACAGTTCGGTCAGACCGATCATCGTGATGAGTCCGAGTAAAAAAGACATCGTCGCCACACGTGCATTGCCGTCGCCGTGACTTTCGGGAATGAGTTCCTTATAGACGATGAACATCATGGCCCCGGCTGCAAAAGCCAAACCATAAGGGACAAGACCGGCTACGAGACTACTTAATGTGTAACCAATCATAGCTGTAATAATCTCTACGGCTCCGGTCAGGGTGGCAATACCTAGCGCTTTGAAGCGGCCAATGTTCTGATTCACTAAAAAAAGGGCCACCAGGAATCCTTCCGGCGCATTCTGCAATCCGATGGAGAAGGCAATGAGATTGCCCAGGTTCTCATCCGAGCTTGCATAGCTGACTCCAACGGATAACCCTTCTGGCAGGTTATGCATGGTGATGGCTGCAATAATCATGAAAGCCTTGGCTTCAATTTTGAAAGGCATTTTCTCGGGATTCTCCAGATCGACGTGTGGAATCTTCATCTCCAGCACCAGTAGAACCAGACTACCAAGCAAAATACCAAATGCGAGTACAAAAAGGTTCGATTGGCCAAGCGCTTCCGGAATGAGATTATACACTGAAGCCGAGGTCATAATACCTGCGGCGTAGGCCAGCAAGATATCACGCAGACGGTGTGATATTTTACGCATAAATAGAATCGGTACAGCCCCTAGGCCGGTAGACATGGCTGATATAAAACTGCCAATGAGTGCATCGTTCATGCTTCGATTTTCCCTCCTGATGAAGACTTCTTCATAATCGCTGCCGAGCATTGACACCGTACATAAAAGAGATCATAATGAACAACAGATTAGAATGATTATAAATTAGAATTCCGTTTCTGCATAGGGCAATTGTCATTTCACAGGCAGGTCTTGTGGACATGATATAGACTTTTCGTTCTAGTGTATGCAAAAGCCCAAGCTTTTGATGCCGGAGGGCCAACCTTTTTGCAGAACCCGGGGGAGGAACTATACATGTATAAATCAATTATTATTGGAACAGGCCCTGCAGGGCTGACAGCAGCAATCTATCTGGCACGTGCCAACTTGAACCCACTCGTTATTGAAGGACCACAACCTGGTGGCCAACTGACAACAACGACTGAAGTGGAGAACTTCCCAGGTTTCCCTGATGGCATTATGGGTCCTGAACTGATGGACAACATGCGCAAACAAGCAGAACGCTTCGGTGCTGAATTCCGCACAGGTTGGGTGAACAACATCGACATGAGCGAGCGTCCGTTCAAGATTCAAGTTGAAGGTATGGGTGAGCTCGTATCGGAAACGTTGATCTTGTCTACAGGCGCATCTGCCAAATACCTGGGTATCCCTGGCGAAGAAACGAATGTGGGCCGTGGTGTCAGCACATGTGCAACATGTGATGGATTCTTCTTCCGTAACAAAGAGATCATCGTCATTGGCGGTGGAGACTCTGCTCTTGAGGAAGCAAGCTTCCTGTCCCGTTTCGGTTCCAAAGTAACGCTGGTACACCGTCGTGAAGAACTGCGTGGCTCCAAAATCATGCAGGATCGTGCACGCAGCAACGAAAAAGTAGAAATGGCTCTTAATCGTACACCACTCGAAGTACTTGCTGGCGATAACGGCGTGACAGGGCTCAAAGTGTTGAACAACGAAACAGGTGAAGAAGAAGTGATTCCGGCAAGCGGCGTATTCGTAGCCATTGGTCACACACCGAACACTGGATTCCTTGGTGGACAGATCACTACGGACGAACACGGTTATATCTTGACTACACCGGGTACATCCGAGACGAATATTCCAGGCGTGTTCGCATGTGGTGACGTTCAGGATACACGTTACAAACAAGCGATTACAGCTGCAGGTAGCGGATGTATGGCTGCCATGGACACAGAGAAATACATTGAGAGTCTGGAACATAGCACAGTCGTTCTGTAATAAAATGAGCTGACCCTAAACAAACTATAGATTAATATAAAACCATATGAGGTGAAATAAACATGGAAAACGTAATTGTATATACATCAACGAACTGCCCGAACTGCAAATCCGTAAAAACATTCCTGGCTGACAAAGGTATCTCTTACGAAGAGCGCAACATTGAGACTAGTGATGAGTTTGCACAACAAGTATGGGACATGGGCGTACGTGCCGTGCCTTTGACTGTAATCGGTGAACACCGCATTCTGGGTATGAACAAAACCCAATTCGCCAAAGCGCTGGACGCTTAAAAATACGCTGATCATCTGGACATGATGTATTGAATAAAGTTTCGATGCAATTCCGGTTTTCGCGAGCCGTTAGGATATAGAAAGAACCGTACCCGATGGGGTACGGTTTTTTGTGCAAACGCAGAATATGATCTAGAAAAAAATACTCATAAAAGTCTGAAATACAACATACACCAGCAATCCTGACAGCATGTACATGAAACCAGCCTTCTTTTTGCTCTGGAACAATCGGAGTATGCCAAGGCTGAACAGGGGCGCAAGCACAATCAGGAACAGGAGTACGGTGACAAACATTTGCGCCGAGATATCTGAAGTATCCACGTAGGTCACGCTTTTTTCACTCCGTTTCGTTATCGGAATTAACACAGCTGTATTCACACAGCCATGACAAAAATCACATAACCCCATTATACATCTGGATTTCTTTAACAAAAAGGGAGGAAATGGGGCGAAATGATGTCAATTTTCATCTGTTATTAGACGGATACCCTAATTTTACCTAAAAACTGGGATATCGCAGAGTAAGCGGCACCCACACGGGTGGAACGGCTGCCCAGAGCTGCCCATTCAATCTGCAGACTACGACGGTGATAAGGTAATGTTCGCTCCTCAACAACTTGTTTTAGGGCTGTCTCAATCCAGGGACCAGCTTCGGAGAGGGGACCACCAATGATAATGCGTTCCGGGTTGAAACTGTTCACGATATTGGTAATGCCGATCCCCAGCTTTCGTCCAATCGTGTCGTATAATTCCTGAACCTCCTCGTGGCCTTGCTCCGCATAATGAATCAGCTCTCGGGTGGTATGAGCAGGTAATTTCAGCTGATGCTCCGGATGCTCGTAGGCTTTTTCTGATGCATATAACTCCCAGCAGCCACGATTACCGCAGGAACAGGGCAGACCTTCCGCTTCAATGGACATGTGGCCTGTTTCGCCAGCGTAACCCCACGCTCCTTTGTATAATTCACCATCCACCATGATGCCTGAACCAATACCCATGCCTGCACTGATGTAGATCATGTGACGGACACCGATGCCTGCCCCAAAATTCAACTCTCCGTGGGCACCAGCATTGGCTTCATTATCGATGGTTACAGGCAGTTCAAATTCTTCTTCAAGCATGGAGCGAAGAGCTACCTTCTCCCACCCCAGGTTGGGTGCAAACAGGACCGTTCCTGCCTCATCGACCATGCCGGGTACTCCGATGCCAATGCCAATGACACCGTGAGGGGAAGGAGGAGCTGCTTCAATGAGTTGTTGCGCCGCTAATTTCAATTGCTCCAGTACAGAGGACACGTCATGGTGTTCCAAGGTCACTGCGTACTCAGTAATGATGTGACCTTCCAGATCTGTAAGTACGCCTTTCAAATGGGTCACGCTGAGTTCCAGACCGACTGCATATCCCGATGTACCTCGAAACAGCAGCATAAGTGGTTTGCGCCCCCCGCTGGATTCCCCAGGGCCAATCTCCTGCACCAGATCATCACTGATCAGATCAGCAACCAGGTTGGATACCGTTGCTTTGTTCAGCCCCGTAACCTCGGACACCCGTGCGCGCGAGAGAGGGGCATGCCGCCGGATCGTATCGAGAACGATCGACTTGTTTATTTTTTTGACCAGCATCTGGTCTCCGGTAATTTTCATATCGTTAAGGCACTCCTATTCTTCTGATAAAAGGGTTCTGACCCACATCCGTAACAAGTTATTCGACTATTATAGCGTAAACAAACCTGTAAAAAACATTTTTATTTTTACTTTGTTTAACCAATAGACAAAGTATAATCGATGTGATAGGATAACGGTGTAAACGATTTCTTTAAAACTATTGAGGAGGCATTTTACACATGGCCTATTTTGAATCCGTTAATAAAATTGCATTTGAAGGTAAAGATTCCAAGAATCCATTTGCTTTTAAACATTATAATCCGGAAGAAGTGGTAGCCGGCAAATCGATGGAAGAACACTTCCGTTTCGGTATGGCTTACTGGCATACATTAACTGCAGGCGGCAGTGACCCGTTCGGTGCGGAGACAGCTGTTCGTTCTTGGGATAAATACTCGGGTCTGGATCTCGCGAAAGTACGCGTAGAAGCGGCATTTGAATTTTTGGAAAAAATGAATCTCCCGTTCTTCTGTTTCCACGATGTGGACATCGCACCAGAAGGCAACAACCTGCGTGAGTTCTACAGCAACATCGACACTATCGTTGATCTGATTGAAGACCACATGAAATCCAGCGGCAAAAAATTGCTCTGGAATACAGCGAACATGTTCTCGAACCCACGTTTCATGTTTGGTGCAGCTTCCACTTGTAACGCAGACGTGTATGCTCACGCTGCAGCACAAATCAAGAAAGGTCTGGAAGTGGGTAAACGTCTGGGCGCTGAAAACTATGTCTTCTGGGGCGGTCGTGAAGGTTACGACACATTGCTGAACACAGACATGCAACTGGAGCAAGACAACATTGCTCGCATGTTCCACATGGCTGTAGATTACGCGAAGGAAATTGGCTTTGACGCACAATTCCTGATCGAGCCTAAACCAAAAGAGCCAACGAAACACCAATATGATTATGATGCAGCAACTTCCATTGCTTTCTTGCAAAAATACGGTTTGGACAAACACTTCAAACTCAACCTGGAAGCGAACCACGCTACACTGGCTGGTCACACATTCGATCACGAAATCCGCGTAGCTCGTACAAACGGCATGCTCGGTTCCCTCGATGCGAACCAAGGCGATATGTTGATCGGTTGGGATACGGATGAATTCCCGGTTGATATGTACGATGCTACATTGACAATGTATGAAGTATTGAAAAACGGCGGTATCGGCCGTGGTGGTGTGAACTTTGACGCAAAAGTACGTCGTGGTTCCTTCGAAGCCGACGATCTGTTCCTGGCACACATCGCAGGTATGGACACGTATGCGAAAGGTCTGAAAGTAGCAGCGAAATTGATCGAAGATCGCGTGTTCGATGACTTTATCGAAAAACGTTACAGCAGCTTCAGCGAAGGCATTGGTGCAGATGTGGTTGCAGGTAAAGCAACACTTGCTTCCCTTGCAGAGTACGCGCTGAACAACGAAAACCCACGCAAAAACCAATCCGGACGTCAGGAATTGCTGAGAGCACAACTCAACCAGTACATCCTGGCTGACTAATATCGGATTAGGCAGGGTGGGTGTACGTCGACAACCGATGGTTACTCATATGTGGTTGGACATTAGTATCCAAGCTTGCCTATGCACAAGATTAGCTTGTACCATGGAACGCCTGAACAAGCATGACATTCGGACCGTCCCCGACTTTCCCATGGGAAGACGGGGCGGTTTTTTTGATTAAACAAACAACGCGGTTTTTAAATTTTTGATATAAATGTATAATTGCATGCTAAACGAAGAGATCAGAAAGGACCTGAATGTTCTCTGATCACGGAGTGGTTACATGTTCAATTGAGAGGTTTCATTAATAACCAATGACGGATCAAGGTCATTGGATCAATCTATTTGCTACAGAAACGAGTACGTTTTACTCGTTTCATATCCATGTGTGTCCAGGATCATGCATACAGAACGGAGTGAGCAGAAAGGACCCGAGGAAGCGGAGCGTGCGCATTTATCCCCGGATTTCTCCCTTCTCAAAGGAATTAAAGGAAATCCGGGGGTAACGGCGATCCAAGGGTTTTCTGATCACGGAGTGACTTTCATGCGTGTTTGGATCTTTCGTGGATATAATTTGTGATAAACGAGAGGAGTTAACCTATGAGTTACGTAATTGGTGTCGATCTTGGAACCAGCGCGGTCAAAACCGTGTTGGTCAATCGTGAAGGGAAAGTGGCATTTGAAGCATCCGAGGCATACCCGTTGTACCAGCCCAAGGCTGGATACAGTGAACAAAATCCAGAAGATTGGGTAGAGCAGACGATTGTTTCCCTGCGCAAATTGCTGGAAGTGTCTGGCTTAAAGCCTTCGGAAATCGAAGGGTTGAGCTTCTCCGGTCAGATGCACGGACTGGTCTTGGTGGATGCAGAAGGTAAACCGCTGCGTAATGCAATCCTGTGGAACGATACACGTACAACGGCTCAGTGCCGTCGCATCGAAAAAGTGCTGGACGGCAAGCTGTTAAACATTGCCCGGAACCGTGCCCTTGAGGGCTTTACATTGCCAAAAATTCTGTGGGTTCAGGAGAACGAGCCTGAATTGTTACAGCAAGCATCCTTGTTCCTGTTGCCAAAAGACTATGTTCGTTATCGCTTGACCGGAGACTACGCTATGGATTATTCGGATGCAGCGGGTACCTTGCTGCTGGACGTTGCAGGCAAGCAGTGGAGCAACGAGATTGCAGAAGCATTCGAGCTGCCGATCTCCCTCTGTCCACGTCTTGTGGAATCGTTTGAGGAAGTGGGAACATTGCTGCCTGAGATTGCGGACCAAACGGGTCTGGCGGCTGCGACGAAAGTATATGCAGGTGGCGCGGACAATGCATGCGGTGCCATTGGCGCAGGTATTCTGAGTGAAGGACAGACGATGTGCAGCATCGGAACGTCCGGTGTTGTGCTTTCATACGAAGAGCGTAAAGATCTCGATTTCGAAGGTAAAGTACACTTTTTTAATCACGGCGAGAAGGATGCCTTCTATATTATGGGGGTAACACTTGCCGCAGGATACAGCCTGTCCTGGTTCAAGGATACATTTGCAGCGGACAAATCATTTGATGTGCTCTTGCAGGGCATTGATCAGGTTCCGGCCGGCAGCAACGGATTGTTGTTCACACCGTATATCGTTGGGGAGCGTACGCCTCATCCAGATGCGAATATCCGTGGCAGCTTCATCGGTATGGATGCAGGACACAAGCTGGAGCACTTTGGACGTGCGGTGATGGAGGGCATTACCTTCTCGCTGCGCGAGTCCATTGATATTTTGCGTGGTGCAGGTAAAACCGTCAATGAAGTCATCTCCATTGGTGGTGGTGCCAAAAATGAAGCCTGGTTGCAAATGCAGGCGGATGTCTTCAACGCCACGATTGTGAAGTTGGAGAGCGAACAGGGTCCTGCGATGGGGGCAGCGATGCTGGCTGCTTATGGCTGTGGCTGGTTCCCGTCCTTGCAGGAATGTGCAACGGCGTTTATTCGTCCAGCGAAGTCCTATGAGCCGAACCCGGAAACGGTTGCCGTTTATGATGGACTGTTCGCACTGTACCAGGAAGTCTATGGACAGACACGTAGTCTCAATGATCGTTTGGCTGAATACCGTTAATTCATTTACTTCACTACATTAATCTTGGGATTACACTAAAAGCATCCGCGAAGGCGGGTGCTTTCTTTGTCGTTCATCCGGATTAATCTCATGAAAGGTTTTCTTGGCCTGCATATCCGCATTCTGGCTCTGCATAGATTGGAAATAGAGGATTGTGATTCGTCCAGGCATCAAGGGTGTCCGACGATTTTAGTAGGTAGAAGCTTGAGCATGGGGGTGAAGCTTTGGATGAACATGAGGAGCTTGGAAGACCACATATCACCTTGTCGATGATCGTTCGTAATGAGGAGAATCGGTATCTCAGGCAGGCTCTGGAGACACATCGTCCCTGGATTGATCGCGCAGTAATCATTGATGACGGAAGCGCGGATGGAACGGTCGCACTGTGCAGGGAACTTCTGGACGGTATTCCACTCGTATTGGTGGAGAACGCTGCTTCACGTTTTGCAGACGAGGTAAGCCTGAGAAAACAACAATGGGAAGAGACGGTGGCGACCAATCCGGAGTGGATTTTGAATCTGGATGCGGATGAGATTCTAACCAGTGACTTTGGGTTGGTACGGGATCTGCTGCTCAGTGGCAAGGAAGATGCGATCTATTTCAGATTGTTTGATATGTGGAGTGAGACGCATTACCGGGAAGATGAGTTCTGGCAGGCGCATGCCTATTATCGACCATTCTTAATTCGATATCACCCGGAAATGAGTTATGAATGGAAAGAAACCCCTCAGCATTGTGGTCGTTTTCCGTTAACGATCCAGCATCTGTCCTATGGCTGCCATGCTCCCCGGGTGAAGCACTATGGTTGGGCGCGGGAAGAAGACCGTATCCGCAAATATGAACGCTATCAAACACTGGACCCTGAAGCAAGATACGGTTGGAAGGAACAGTACGAATCGATATTGGATCAAGAGCCACGACTGTTGGTATGGTCCGAATAAGGAGAGGGGGAGTGAGCACGTTGAAGAAAGACCCGTTACGCAAAACGCAAGAAGAATCCAAACCTCAAATAGAGCCGAATTCCCAAGAAAAAGAGAATCAGAATGAGAAGCAACATGAGAGCGAAAATGAGAACCAGAAAGAGAGCCAGAATAATAATCGACCGTCCAGAGGTTCTGCTAAATCGCAAGAAACCCGCCATTCGGAAAATCTTGAAGCGCTTGGGCAAGAAAGAATACTGATCGCCAGCCCGGTTCGCCAGACAACTCCGGTGCTCCGTGAATTTCTGGATTCTCTGCATGCACTGGAACGAACAACGGTGAAGACGGACTATCTGTTTGTAGACGATAACGAGGAAGAAGCTGCATCGAATATATTGCGTGAATTTGTGATTCAGCATGAAGGGACGGTTATTCAAGCAGATGAACTTGACGGTGGTAGTCCCGACAACAAAGGGGTGTACACCAAGGATGAGGGAGGACACTATTGGCGGGATGAGCAGATTTGGCGTGTAGCTGGTTTGAAAAATGGCATACTGCAATATGCACGCGACAACCATTACGATGCGGTTTTTCTTATTGATTCTGACTTGGTGCTGCATCCGCGGACGCTGGAGCAACTCGTATCGAGCGGCAAAGACATTGTATCCAATATTTTTTGGACCCGATGGCAGCCGGGGGCTAGAGAAATGCCGCAGGTATGGCTGCAGGATGAGTATGCCTTGTATCGCCGCGGCGGTAAATCATCAGCCGGGAACGAGGCGGAAGACGAGGGGGCGCAAACGACTGCTTTTCTGAATCAGCTGCGTGTCCCGGGTTGCTACGAAGTTGGAGGGCTGGGGGCATGTACGCTCATTCGCAAAAATGTTCTGGCAGCAGGGGTTTCCTATGACCAGATTCCGAATGTATCCTTCTGGGGCGAAGATCGTCATTTCTGCATCCGTGCTCAAGCACTGGGATTTCGTTTGTTCGTCGATACACATCTTCCGGCCTACCACATCTATCGTCTGTCTGAGCTGCCAGGGGTATCTGCCTTTAACCGCAGGGTCAGACGAGGGGAGGAGACGATCAGCGTTACCCTGTGTATGATTGTGAAAAATGAAGAAGCTTCCCTCGCCAGATGTCTGGACTCGGTCAACGGCATTGCCGATGAGATTGTGATCGTTGATACCGGTTCAACGGATCGTACCCGTCAGATCGCTTCCAGATATACGGATTGTATCGTTGATTTTGAATGGGTGGATGACTTTGCAGCAGCACGTAACTTTGCCTTCGATCAGGCGAAGAGCGAATATATTCTGTGGTTAGATGCCGATGATGTGTTCGAACCGGAAGATCGGGCGAAACTGATCGCCTTGAAACGTTCGCTGGACCCTGCTGTCGATAGTGTTACGATGGATTACAATCTGTCATTCACGGCAGATGGAAAAGTAGCCTACAGCTTGCGCCGGAATCGCCTGGTGCGTCGGGATCGGCAATTTCGCTGGATTGGTGCGGTGCATGAATACCTGGATGTAGCAGGGAATCTGCTGCATAGTGATATAGCGGTTACCCATAAGAAAGATAAGGAGTATACGGATCGGAATCTGCGGATCTATCGTAAGAGGGAGCAGGCCGGAGAGGATTTCTCGCCGCGTGATTTGTACTATTTTGGCAATGAATTGAAGGACCATGGACAGCATGAGGATGCGGTAAAGTACTATGAGAAGTTCTTGGATACCGGGCTGGGCTGGGTGGAAGATCAGATCGCTGCTTGCCAGAAAATTGCCGATTGTGAAGCCGCGCGTGAACGTCCGGAACAGGAGGTATCTGCGTTGTTCCGATCGTTTGCGTATGATTTACCGAGAGCCGAGATTTGCTGCCGATTGGGTGGGTATTTTGCCGACCGTGAAGATTATCGCAAAGCGCTGTTCTGGTACGAACAGGCCACTCGGGCTGTACGTCCGGACGATCCCATGGTGGTGCTGAATGAAGCAGCCTGGACCTGGATGCCACATCTGCAACTATGTGTGTGTTATGACCGGATGGGCAACCGTGCGAAGGCCCGGGAACATAATGATATCGCACTTGCCTATCATCCAACGCATCCGAGCATGTTATATAATGACCGTTACTTTAAAGATTTGGAGAAGGATAACGTGTTGGAAAACGCTTAGTATTTTCGACCGAATGCTGCCTCTTTCGTGGAGTTGGATGGGTGAATCAATCCCGTTTTCCATGGAGAGGTTTTTTGCGTTGTGATGACAATACTTCATAGTGTCCTTGGTACACTCATTCACTTCAGAAATGGATTAATGTATTTCATCCAGGGGAGGATATGCTTTACAATAATAGTAACGGAAAAGCGGTGAACATGATTACTTGTCTTCGGCTGCCGAATTGATGAAGCAAGGGGAACTGGATATGAATCTAACGGAAGTACTATTGGAGTCGAGGCTGGTCGCGATTGTGCGCGGTATAAGCCGTGAAGCGGCAGTAACAGCTGGACAAGGTATGACAGGTGGTGGAATCCGACTGATGGAAGTCACACTGAACACATCTGGAGCACATGATATTATTGCAGACTGGCGTGAGCGGCATGAAGGGAAGGCTTATGTTGGAGCTGGTACGGTACTGAATGTACAGATGGCCAAGGAAGCGGTCGCTGCAGGAGCACAATTCCTGGTGTCCCCCAATGTCGATCTGTCTGTAATTGAATATGCTGTAGAACATGGTGTCGAGATCTGGCCTGGAGCCATGACACCCACGGAAATTGTCGCTGCCCATGAAGCGGGAGCACGAGTTGTGAAGCTGTTTCCAATGGCGAGTCTGGGCATTCCGTATCTGCGGGAGATTAAAGCTCCGCTGAACCACATCCCGCTGCTGGCAACAGGTGGTGCCACACTGGAGAATATAGCTGATTATTATGCAGCAGGCGCAGCGGCAGTGGGTCTGGGAAGTGCACTTTTGCCACGAGAAGCCCTTGCCGCAGGAGATCATGAGCAGATTGCAGCTTGCGCACGGAGATTTGTGGAAGCAGCTGAAGCCTAGGCTTCAGCCACAGAGGAGAAATATGTATATTTGGGTATATATGAAGGTAGCTTTTTAGCTTTATATCAATTGTTGGATCAATCGTTATCATAAAAACCGATGTCGCTTAATGTGCCGTTCATTCTATTGTTTTATGATGGATGTATGCCAGAATTCGGAGAGGAGAGATGCCCTGTGAAAGCTAAAACAATGATTGGCGGCATGCTCGCCGTGGCCGCAGTAACGGCAGGTGGATTATGGAAAGCGGCGGTGAAGAGCCAGACACCCAAGAAGATTCCAATCACCCTGACACCTCCAATGCCATTTGAAGATGTGACCTTCGACAGTGGTGGAGGTCGGGTACATGGCTGGTTCATCCCGGCCAGAGCGGACATTCCGAAACCATGGCCGCTCATTATTATTGCCCATGGTTGGGGCTCCAATCGCTCCCGTGTTCTTCGTTATGCACGGCCGATCTGGGAAGCAGGATATGCCCTGTTTATGTATGATGTCCGCAGCCACGGGGCCAGTGATCCGGTTCGTGCTGCATCTGCCTATTTGTTCCGGGATGATCTGCTGGCGGCATTGCAGTATACAACCGCACGACCAGAGATCGATCCGGATGCCATCGGTGTGCTTGGACATTCTTTGGGTGGGCTGGGCACGATTCTTGCGGTGACGGAAGGCATTCCTGTATCAGCAGTGATTACGGACTCGATGCCATCGCAATTTGAGGTTATTGTCAGTTCAGAGCTGAGACGCCGGCGTCTGCCCCTGTTTCCACTGGCCCAGTTAATTCCGAGAATCTGGTTCTGGCGACTGGGTGAATCTCTGAAATCCTATCGTCAACGTGACCCGGTGATGATGCTGAATGAACGTCGCAGGGGGATGCAACTGCCGATGCTGATGGTGCACTCCAAGGGAGATAATTTTATTCCTCCGAGTGAGCTTGAATATTTTATGTCCAAAGCCGATCCGCCTGTGGAACATCTATGGGTCAACAGCGGAGGACACAGTTGTTCCGAGGAAGATCCTGCTTTCTGGGATACCGTTATTCCATTTTTGCAAACCCATGTCCAAGGTGGGGCGAAGTCGAACGATTCCACTATTGCGAGCAGTTGAACCGAGTAGAATCAGCCTACATAAGAGTGCAGGCTAACAGAAAAACGCCAACGTCGTTGACGTTTTTTTGTTGTTATGAACAATATGCAGAAATTCACATTTGTAAAATTGCCCCGAAAACGACCATTAAAAAGGAAGCTTATGGTATCATAGAATAGACTGGCAATATTCATGCGAGGTTATTTGCTATGCATCTTTGTATGAAATTGAAGGGAGAGGTCCAGATTTGAGTTTGAATTGGAAGTTTAATGTACGTTTCAAAATGTTCACAGCGAAAGCTGCAACGGCAGCGATGGCAACACTGTTACTTGCTTCGCAAACACCAGGTTTTGCAGGCAGCGCATCAGCCGCGCAAGCAGAACAGTTGACCGAAGCGACAACGGGGGAAAATGAACAACTAGACGCAACGAGCAATGACGTGCCCGAGGGAGCGAAAATCTCATCCAGGCAAGCCAGTGAAAATATACTGAAGCTATTTCCTTTGTTAAAGAAAGCAATGATTTCATCTGCACGATTCGATTCACCTAATTCTTATCCACCGCCAGACTACAAGGCATGGGAGATCGGGTTCCAGATCACGCAAGGCAATCATACGTCAGGATTCAGTGCAACCGTACATGCAGGCACAGGGGAAGTGTTAAGTGTACATTTGCCGTCGGATGTCATGGATAAGCATGTCTCGGCATCGGAAGTTAAGCTAACCAAAGCTGAAGCCGAAGAGAAGGCCGTGGCCCTGTTGTACCAAGCGATTCCAGGTCTGAAAGATACAGAGTATGCTCCGCTTGGAAATCTGTATTCTTCCATCGAACAACAGTCATTATTTGGCAGAACAGAGTATCGATACGGTTACCAGTTGAAGCATGACGGGTTATTATCTGACGCAGAGACAGTCTACATCAATGTGGATGAAAGTGGTTTGGTGACAGGTTACTCACGAGGTACTACCTCAGCTAAGTATCCTTCATCGAAACCGGCAGCTTCGGAAGAGAAGGCGAGACAGCAGTTTGAAGAACAGTTCGATGTGGAGCTGGCTTATATCTCCAAAGATCGTCTGTTTTCCAAACAAGGCCAGCAGTATTACCTTGGCTACACACCAAAGAATATTAGTATCGTTCCGATTGAAGCCAATACGTTGGAACGGATTAATACATTAACCGGTAAAGCTGTGGATGAAGATTCTTTAGAGCAGGATACGAAGCTGAAAGGCGATGTAACTCCTTTTGTCCCGGCCAATGGTACGAGGTTAAATGTACAGCAGGCCGCCAATCGGGTGGCTACGAACTTTGATATTCCTAAGGGCTACAAGCTGGAGCACAGCCAGTTAAGCAAGGGATTATATGCAAGTCCGAACAATCAGGTATGGAGTCTGAGCTGGAGCGATCGAAGTGCCAATATGTCCTATATGTTCATGCGGGATATCTCAGCTCAGGTGGATGCAGTTACTGGACAGATCTACAGCTATACAATGATGCAACGAATGGGACCAGAGATGGAGCAGGAGAAGCCAGCTAAAGAGAAGGAAGGCAAATGGGTAACCCGCAAGCAGGCTGAGAAACTGGCGATGGACACGGTCATTGCGCTAGTTCCAGATGCAACGGAGCAGTTCCGCCTATCTAACGTTATTGAGGTAGATGATGCGCGTACCTTTATGTTCCAGCGTTATCTGAACGGAATTCCGGTTAAGGATGACACGGCACAAGTACAGGTGCTGAACAACGGAACGGTTAACGAATTCTATACGCGTATTGCCGCGACGCCTGAACAACTGCCAGCAGAGAAAGAACCAGCCATCAGTTACGAAGAGGCAAAGGCAATTTATCTGAAAGAGTTCAAGCTGGTTCTGGCGTATTCCCGTTACGGTGGATGGGGTATGAACAGCGGTGAAGTCGTCCCGGTGGGAGTTAACCTAGCTTATATGCCTACACGAGATGAGAATTTGATCTACGGCAACTATGAAGTGCTGGATGCTAACACAGGCGAGTGGACGTTGTTATACGGGGACACAGGCTCTGCAGTCAAGGCTGAACCTACGGATATCTCTGGTCATGTGGCGGAAGCAGCTCTTCGTAATATGACACAACATGGCGTGTTGCTTGCGGATGAGCAGGGACGTGTATTCCCGGATCGTGTGATCACACGAGGTGACTGGTTTAACTATTTGGCAAGAGCAATTAATCCAAATATGGATATGTACTATAGTGGGGACGGGGATGACAAGCTGTATGCCGACGTTACACCTGATAGCCCGTATTATAAGGCGATCAAGGTTCTAATCGATCAGCGCTGGCTTGCCGGAGCGGACCCTGAACAGAATCTGAATCCGCAAGAAGAGATGACCCGTGAAGAATTGGCTGTGCTGCTCGTACGTATATTACGCTATGAGAAGCTTGCCGGATTCTACACGTTGCCATCGGACCTTCCCAACATTGCGGATGCCAGTGCCATTACGAGTAAGGGTGCTGTTTCCCTGAGTTTGAAGCTGGGATTGCTTCCTTCGATTGAAGGAAGATTCATGCCTGCACGCAAAGTGACGGTAGCCGAAGCGTCACAGGTATTGGAACGGCTAGCGAAGCTTCAAGGGAAGACAGATACATTTATGAGTGGTAATCGTCTGTATTAAACGAGGAATCGCGCATATCATGCCCGTGTGAATCATAGGATGAGGATAACGGGTAATCGTGATTCATTGAACTGAAGATCTGAGGGACCTTCCATAGAAGGTCTCTTTTGATTTAATTTTCACAAAAATTATATAGAAGAATGACGACAGAGCCTTTTGTGATACAATAGGGCGTGAGAACTTTGCAAAGAGGGGTGGGTTCCTTTCATGGGCAAGAACGGGAAACGTATTATCACCATATTGCTGGCAGGCTGCCTGATTGCTGTAGCGTTGCCACGCACAGTTGATCTGGATCAGCTGTATGCCGCATCGGGAACATCAGATATCTCCACGACTACGGATCTGCGCCAGACCTTGCTTACGGCAATGTCACAGCGAACGGAGGAACTTGTTTTTACATACAAAGGCAATGTGAAAGGCCTCAAAAAACAATTGCAAACCTCCATCGATGAGGCAATGAAGAGTGACCCCTATATTCAATATACCGTTAAAAGCTATGCATTTAATTATAAAGGTTCCAATGTGTCAGCCGAGGTACATGTAACTCTCTCCTACCGGGAGACCAAGGAACAGACCGATTATGTGAATCGTAAAGTAACGAACGTGCTGAAAGAAATCATCAAACCAGGCATGACGGATCATGAGAAGGTCAAGGTCATCCATGATTGGATTGTGCTTAACCTTTCTTACGACACCTCTTTGAAGAAATATACGGCCTACGACGGGCTTGTTACAGGCAGTACCGTCTGTCAGGGATATTCACTGCTGGCATATCGGATGCTGGAGCGAGTAGGTATCGATAATCGGATTGTGGAAGGTACAGCGGGTGGGCAGCTTCATGCCTGGAATATCGTGAACCTGGACGGCAAGTGGTATCACATGGATACGACTTGGGATGACCCTACTCCTGACCGCAAAGGTAAGGTAAGTCATAGCTATTATCTGCTGAGCGATGATGAGATGGAACGTGACCATGTCTGGACAGGCAAAAGCAAGTATCCAGCTGCGCCAACTCCTTATCGGGAAGCTTTACTGAAGCTGGTGAAGGCCGGAGATAGCAAAAAGGCTGCGTATCAGAAGCTGTACCACGCTCTCGACTATTCCCTGTATGATGAACAGGATGCCGTTAAAGGCCATGCTGCGCTGAAGACCAAGGTTCAGAGTAAGCTGAAGGAAGGCGGAACCTCGCTCACATTCAGGTACAAGGGTACTGAGGCTGGGCTGATTGAAGATTTGCAGGATTTGTACCAGCTTGGCATGAAATCGATATCCTACTATGTGTCCAAAATGGAAGGTACCACGGATCTGCGTGTCAAAATTAACTGGACGTTATAATAATCGTTTTGAACAGGATGCTCCGCTTGAGGAGTGTCCTTTTTTGCGTTCAATTTTATCTTCAATAACGAGGATTTGAGAATTGTCTATTTTTTTGTATATTTGGATTTGTTATCCTATTCTTCGGCGTACGCACACATTACGCAAGAGGAGGATATGCAAAAAATGAGGAAAAAAGTGAGCATAGTGATCATTGCACTGTTGCTGGTCACGCAAATGATGCAGGGTTGGATACTTACACCAACGATGTACGCTCAGGATGAAATGACTAACCTGCCAGCCAGTGCAATGAGCGATACAGCGTCAGAAGAAGGTTCCGCAGATTTGGGAGATCTGGACAACGTTGACGTTGCTGCCAATCCGGAAGAAGAGGAGGATGCCAGTACTCCAGAAGATCAGGAGGAAATTGCGATGCGTTTGCTTAGTGCATCCGCAGGCCCGGTGATTACAGAGCATTTGATTACAAGTGTTGAAATGTACAATCAGGCCCCTCAAGACAATGGGGATGGTACGATTGAAATCAAAGGCGATAAGATCAAGGATATTCGTCCACGTATTCAGGATGAGGTGGCTGTAGTCTTTACATGGGGACTCGCAGATGACACGCACAACTACAGCGATGGTTCCACGTACACCTTCAACTTGCCGGATAAATTCATCATTGGATCACAGCTTAAGGGCAATCTGGATGGCGGTGTTGGGGAGTATGTGGTCAATCCAGATGGCACAATCATCTTTACTTTTAATGAACTGATCGAGCAAGCGAAGCTGGAAGGCAACTTCTACGTGTGGATCAAGTTCGATGAGAGCAAGATGGAAGATGGCTTGAAACAACAGATAGACTTTAGTTCCGCAGGGCAGGGCATCATTGATGTGCATTTTGCCAACACAGCCATAGATAAGTTGAAGAAATCGGGAAGCGCGAACAAAAATAACTTCAACTCGGATGAAATTAAATGGACCGTAGATTTTAACCAAGGCGAGAAAGCTATGAAAAATGCTGTTCTTACAGATACGTTGCCAACAAACCTGGAACTCAAGGGCAATATTGAAATTCACGAATTGGAAGTGCAATTGAATGGATCTGTAAAAGAAGGTCTAGTAGTTCAAACGGAACCACAGTTTCCAATTGTATTGGGAGACACAGACAAGGCCTATCGTGTAACCTATACGACGAGTGTTAAAGCACCAACCACTGCTCCGTTCACCAACGTGGAGTATCAAAATCAGGTTGCGCTTACTACAGACCAGAACGAACATAACGAAACGGATATTGGCCGAGTTCGTGTGAGTTTTAATGAGCCTTTGAACAAGTCAGGGCAAGATAGTGCGTATGATCCCGTGACACAGACGATCACATGGAAAGTACAATATAACTATAATCAGCAAGAAATCATGCAGACGAACGCATGGATTGAAGACCGCTTTGATACAGCGAAACAGAAACTGATCAACAATTCCGTCAAAGTGTACCAAGTGGATATTAATGCGAGCGGAGCGGCTTCGAACAGAACATTGATTAATCCGAATGAATACAGGGTTCGATGACGGCTTCAGATTACATTTTAAGAACGATATTACAAAGGCCTATGAGATCGAATATGACACACAATCCATTGCCCGAGTCTACACGAATGATACCATTACGAACACAGTGAACATGTATGATGGTACTTCAAAAACAGGCCGAAGAGACATTCAGGAAGTCATTTTTGCAAAGAGTGTAAACAGTGAAAACTTCAACACAAAAGAAATTGAATGGCAGATGGTCTTGAACCGTGATTTGCAGGACATGACGGATATCGTCATCACCGATCATTACGAAGGCAGACATATGAAACTGATTCCGGGCAGTCTTCAAGTGAGTGGTGTTAACAAGGACGACTTCGAACTGATTCCAGACCCGGCTGATCCAACGTATGAAAAAGGATTCTCACTTCGCTTGAAGGACGGCGTCACGCTCAGTACGGAGCATGTTATTAGCTATACGACAAGCTTTGATCCGACAGCAGGTATGCCAACGGATGATGAATATCGTAACTCGGCTAAGATCGAATGGGAAGAGTCTGATGTAAAACAGACTGAGATTACAAAATCTGCTGCGGTCAAACCGCAGGACTACACGATTCAAAATGGTAACAAGAAGGGTGAATATAGCGCCAAAGATAAAACGATCACCTGGACAATTGATGTAAACTACAATTTGTTTGATATTCAGGATGCAATCCTCAAGGATGCCTACACCGGCAACCAATCTTTCGTAGACGGTTCATTGAAGGTTCATGAGTTAGAATTACAGGGAGCCAATAATGTTACTGCTGTAGGTAGCGAAGTACCACTCACACCTGGTCAATTCCAGCTGAACCCGGACGGTAAAGGTTTTGCATTGGATCTGGGTAACATGGGCAAAATGGCTTATCGTATTCAGTACCAAACAAGTCTGGATGGACCATATTCCGTTGTAGGCACATATGCCAACGAGGCTGTTCTGACGGACGGTGAGGGCGGTGCAATACGATTTAATAGATCAGCCAGTGTTACACCTGCTCACGGTGGTGTATACGTGCGCAAAACAGGGAAGCAAGAAGGTACATCGGATAAAGCATCATGGACGGTAAATATCAATCCAAGTCAATCTTATATTCCTGCGGGTACTCAACTAACAGATACCCTGTCGGAGAACCAAATTTTATTGGCTGATTCATTGAAATTATATACAACCAATTTACCTGCCAACAATTCAGGCAATATATCCACCAAAGCTGGACTTGTTGATCCGGCTGATTATGAATTGGATGTGGAGGGCAATACATTTACCTTCACCTTCAAGAAAGATATCCATACGGCATTCATTTTGGAATATCAGTCTTATATTAATGCCGATCATGGCGCCCGAATTGAGAATAAGGTTGAATTTGCAGGCCAATCTTCCTCCGTAGTCGGTGAAGGTAATCAGTCGGGAATCAAAGTTTCCTTGGCTGGAGCCGGTGGAGGAGCCTCCACAGGTCTGGGCAAGATCAGAATTCACAAAGTTAGTGATACAGGACTACCGCTGGAGGGTGCAATATTTGCAATCTATAATGCGTCTGGAACTACACTTCTGGAAACATTGAAACCGACGGACGAGAATGGAGTGGTTGAAAGCTCCAGAAACTATCGATTGAACAATCTGACCAATGGCTTGCCTTACAAATTGAAAGAATTATCTGCCCCGGCAGGATACTTGGTTGATCCGGAGTATGGCTCTGCTTCAGGCAAAACGATTGAATTCAAGGATGCAGATATTGCCTTTGAGATTGAAAATAAAAAGATTCGTCAAGGCTTTGAATTAACCAAGGTAGATGTTGTGGACTCATCTCAGACACTCCAGGGAGCAACTTTCGAATTGTACTACAAGGACGGCGCAAACCGAGAGAAAATCGATGAGTTAACGACAGGGGAAGATGGGAAGATCGCCAAAGGTGGGCTTTTGCCAGGGGATTATGAGCTGGTAGAAGTCGTGGCACCTGAGTTTTATCAATTGGATGCTACACCAATTCCGTTCACCATTGTAGAGAATCAGACGGAGATTATTACATTGACGAAGTCTAATGCAATGGGTACGGGTGGTAAACTTGTCGTTACCAAAGTAAATGCCAAGGATCAGTCTGTATTAAGCGGAATTGAATTCGAACTGCGTGATCCTTCTCACACGGTTATTGATACTAAACTAACGGACCTGAACGGTGTCATTGAATTTGACGGGTTGGCTTATGGTTCCTATACATTGGTAGAGACCAAGGCAGAAGGCTTTGTTATTGAACAGCCTGAGACGCCTGTATCCATTACCAAACCTGAAATCCGATTGACCATTGAAAATAAAGAAAATGATCGTTCCGTGAAACTGATTAAGTTCAACGCAAGCAGAACCCAACAATTGCAGGGAGCTGTATTTGAATTACGTGCTCAAACTGCATTGATGGACGCAAATGGGAATTGGGTGTTCCATAAGGTAACAGGTCTAGATGAAGCGACATTGACCACCAATCAACAAGGTGAAATTGTACTTGAAGACTTGGATATCAACAAATATCAGTTGGTTGAGATAAAAGCACCTAGTGGATATATCTTAGACCCAACCCCAGTATCATTTGAAATTACGAATACACAAACCGAAGTCGTAATTGTGGAAAAAACAAATCAGGCTATGCCGGTATCAGGTGGATCGAGTGGACCTTACAATCCGGGAACACCTACTACGGGTGTAACACCAGATCCGGGTAAACCAGTAACACCGGAACCTGGAACACCAGAACCGTCTATCCCAGGCACTGTTGTTACTGAACCTACTGAACCTGAAGACGAAACCGAAATTCCAACAGGTGAAGATAACGGGCTAACGCCTCCGTCACCTGGCGTTTCGAACGGTGATGACACTGCACCTCCAGTTGGGGATACAGATACGACGGATGGGGATAGCGCACTGGCTCCTCCTGCTGGAACGGACACAGATGGATCACAGGGCAATGAAAATTCTCCATCACAGCAGACCGGAAACTCTGTATCACAGGGAATGCTGCCGAAGACAGGCGAAGAGAGCACACTGGCTTTCACTGTCGCAGGTATGATGCTGATGGCATTAGGTAGTGCGGGATACATGTACTTCCGACGCAGACAACTGCTTCAGCGCTAGATCGCAGCACGTAAAGCAGGAACAGATCATATTATTCAGATAAAAATACCCTCTAGCATTCACAACGGAGACCCAGGGTCACCGTGTGAATATACTAGAGGGTATTTTATTTCAGCTGCACCTCAGGAAAGATTAAAATCCGGCAACCTCTGGATTCACTTCAATAGCTCTTACAATTAACCGATGTGTTGGATTGATGAGTGGATCACAGGTAATCAAGGTGAGGACCTGTCCAAGTCCCGGGTCTTCCAGCACAGACAAGTCATTCGGCTCCACAACGGAGATCTGATCTACCCTGTATTGGATAATCGTTTGATCTGCCAAGGTGACTTGCATCGTATCCCCAATCTGGAGTTCTCCCAGGCGATTGAACAGTCGTCCTTTTTTGTGGGCGCGATGAGCGGCTATGGCGGCATTACCTTTGTTCCCGATCCTAGTGGTTTCGACAAGATGGGTTGCGGCTACCTTCATGTTGTCTTCCGTTGCTCCCTCCAAAATGGGCAGGCGGACATCGATCTTGTCAATCGACAGAACTCCCAGAGTATCTGAATTGGCTTCTTGCACTGCACTTGTACTATTCGTAGTCGGCTCGTTAGAAGCTGCATCCTGTATGCCTTGTTCAAAGGAGTGATTAAGTTTAGACAAGCCATTTTGCAACTGCTCCAGCTCGTTCATCACACGGGTTTGCTGCCAGTCATAATACGTTTCCCGCAGGAAAGGAAAACTGACGACCAGAATTCCCAGTAGAATGAGCAGGATAGAGATTTTTTTCATTATGCTTCAACTCCCGTTGTCCAAGAAAAATCATGTACCTTTCTATTTTACGTATGAATCTATACAAAATATGGACAGGAACGAAAGGACATACAGGAATGTTCAGGTTGATAGCCGATTCCAAACAAATATCTCCGTATCGCTACAGTAGGAAAACTGCAACGCCACGGGGATGTTTTATGATATGGAGTCAGATCGTATCAGCTGTATAAGTTGAACCAATCATTTACATGAGAACGTAGAGGACTAGTTCTGTCATAGAAGTGGCATGTGTAAATATTGCCTCGTTATTGCTTATCCGCTGGTGAATCCGTAGGTGTGAAATCACATTCCTGCAGCGGCACCACTTTGGTCTTCTTGATCCATTTGTAACCCAGCCACAGCACCAGGAACAGCGGTACGCTCAGGTAAGCGACGATGGCTCCGCTCCAGTCGATCTGGTCACCCGTGAATGCCTGATAGTTCTGTCCGATGATTACGATAATACACAGGACAAAGGCGAAAATTGGACCAAACGGGAACCAACGTGCACGATAAGGCAGCTCACTCAGATCTCTGCCTTGTGCAACGTAAGCACGACGGAAGCGATAATGACTTATGGCGATTCCAAGCCAAGTGATGAAACCACACATGCCGGATGCATTCAGCAACCAGGTATACACAATACCATCCCCGAACAGGGAGGCAAGGAATGCCAGCATACCAACAGCCGTCGTGAGCAAAAGTGCATTCATTGGAATGCCTTTTTTATTCAGCTTGCCCAGGAAACGAGGAGCTTTACCATCTCGGGCAAGGGCATAGAGAACCCGACTTGAAGCATACATGCCTGAGTTACCGGCAGAGAGTACGGAGGTTAGAATAACGGCATTCATCACGGAAGCCGCAATGGCGAGTCCAGCTTTCTCAAACACCAGTGTAAACGGGCTGACACCGATATTTTCCAAATCGCCTTTGAGCAGATTCGGATGGGTATACGGAATGATCAGACTGATCACGGTAATCGCCAAAATGTAGAAAATCAGAATGCGCCAGAATACCTGACGAATTGCACGAGGTACGTTTTCACGCGGATTTTCGCTCTCACCAGCAGCTACCCCGATAAGCTCTGTACCCTGGAATGAGAATCCCGCAGCCATGAACACGCCAAGCACTGCGAAGAATCCGCCATGGATGGGTGCATCACCTATGGTGAAGTTACTGAAGCCAACTGCTTCTCCACCCATAATACCGAAGATCATGAGCACACCAACGGCCAGGAAAATAATAACGGTAGCTACTTTGATAATGGCGAACCAGTACTCGGACTCTCCGTAGCCTTTGACGGACAGGACATTCAAGGCAAAGATCAGCACGAGGAATAACAAGCTCCATAACATGGATGAACTGTCGGGGAACCAGTATTTAATGAGTACAGTAGCGGCAGCAAGCTCTGCTGCAATGGTCACCGCCCAGTTGTACCAGAAGTTCCAGCCCATGGCGAACCCAAGGGCTGGATCGACAAATCGTGCGGCATACGTATTAAATGAACCGGAGTCCGGCATAAAGGTAGCAAGCTCACCAAGGCTGGTCATCAGGAAATAGACCATGATGCCGACAGCCGCATAGGCAATTAAAGCTCCACCAGGGCCTGCGGTTGAGATGGCGGTACCACTTGCGAGGAACAGCCCGGTACCAATGGAGCCACCGAGGGCGATCATCGTCATATGGCGTGCGCGTAATCCTTTTTTCAGGGAAGGTCCAGTCGTTGTTGGGTTACTGCGGTCTTGCATGGAAACACTCCTTCATTCGATATACTGATGTTTGCGATACCTGAATTCATAAACAAAACGACCACAGGCATCAGCCTGCGGTCTTTAATATTTCAATGTCCGCACCATGTCCCAGATGATTAAGATAGCTCAACACAGAAGAATTCATACCCTTTTATAAAGGAAATACTTCCGTGACAGTTCTGCGCCTTTCGACAGCAGCCCCAGCCCACCGGACCGTATAAGGAACGTCCAGTGAGCTTCGGCGGGTACACCTTTCGGCTGATTTCATAAGCGGCTCCTTAGCGCCTCCTTCAGCGTACTGATCGCACCCGCGACCTCTACCTCACCATTAATGGATGAGGTGTATCTATTGTCTATGAAATTATGAACAACACAACTTAACACCGTGTGTCCTGTTTAGTAAACAGACAATCAGTATAACGCGCATGGTTTTCCAGTGCAATAACAATTGTTGGATGTGAGGTCTGAGGGACGACTATTCCTCTTTCTTGTTACGGCCAGCCATCTGCTGCCATACCGTTCCAGCAGCCTGTTCGCCCGATTCGATCCGCTCCAGAGCCATTTTGGCCTGTAGGCTGACTTCAAATTCGGGATCATCGGCTGCAACTCGCAAGGCTTGTTCTGCTTCTTCTGTTCCGACCTCATATAGAAAACGTGCTGCACGCCAGCGTACAAGTTTACTTTTATCGGATAACGTTGCTGTCATGGCTGGAGTGGCGGCAGGATCACCGATATCAGACAAGGTATCCCCGGCCGTACGGCGTACCGCAGGAGAACTGTCCTGGAGCGCTTCATACAGCAGTTCCATCGCTTCCGGTGTACGAATGTCACCCAGGTATACCACGGCCAAGCGGCGAATCTGCATTTTGTTGTCATGCAGGGCATGGGCTACGAGGGGCAGTCTTTCTGCCGTAGGTTCCATGCCGTCAAACGCTGCATAGCGAACATTCCAATCGTCACTCCGCAGAGCCTCTTCAAGTTCGGCTCCATCCAATTCGCGACGGCGCTCAACGAACTCTTCTGATTTGGTGCCATGTTCAATGGCCTGTTGGATGAGCTGCTCCAGTCGTTCCGGTGGGTAAGCGGCTTCGAGTTCCTGTTCGACTTCCCGTGCGATGTCCGGTAATTCGCCATATCGAACGCCATAATCACTCAGTTTGCGTTCTTTGATCATCGTTGCACTGGCGACTTCTGTCACGGCTTTGACAAAGCGGTCCGACAACGAGATTCGTTCTTCCTTGACCCCGGCCTTGACCCTGATTTGCATGGGTACGCCTCGGAAGAACTGAACGAATACCTGTGCTTCTCCGAAGTGCTCGCCTGAGCTATCTTCGGAGTCAATCCAGTCCAGATCGATGCCTTGCTGTCCAAGGCGATTTTGGACTTCACCCAGAATGACGGACCAGTCTGCATTTCCTTTGCGATCAAGCGCCACAAAGTCTGTTGTGTGGAATACGCTCTTTACGCCAGGAATATGAAGCATCTGGCGAATGAACGCCGGAGCGGATCGTTCGTTGTCCAGCGTATATGTTCTGCGAATCCCGTCCTCCAGACGCTCATCGAGATGCAACATCATCGTATTTGGACTTGGCGTGGGTTCAATGGAAATTATATTCATTGGTGTAACCTCCTAAGATACCAGTTTCATCTCTAACTTCCCGTAAATTAAATCACACGGGTATTTCTCTATTTTACATCAATGTGTGGAATCTGCGAAATCATCCAGAAAAGACCTAGTCGTGACTGACACAGTATGTGAAGAAGTACGAAAATTGTTAACACTTCTTTCATGTTCACGCACAAACATTTTTAAACGAGAATTGACACAATAAGAGGAAGAATCAACAGGAGGTCATACCTATGGAACCTATTACCGTTCTCTCGGATGGAAAACGTCGTATTGCATATGAGAATATTATTCAATTGTTCAGGAATTGGATTGCCGATGCACCATCCGGTTCTGTGATCGAAACGCACCGGGGAAGTTGGGAAAACTCCCGTTACTGTATTGTTGATTATCAGATTGCCGAAGAAGCGGTGTCAGCAGCCAATGCCATTCGGGCTTTTATGCCGCAGATTCCGTTACTGGTCATTACGGATTTCAAATCGCTGATTCGGAAGCGACACCTGCAACTGATTACAGGTACAGGTGAGATGAAGATGATTCTCTGGAACGAGCAAGAACCGGATCAGCTGATCATAGACATGGAGCAGTGGCTGCATTCCTCTGTATATGAATCACAAATAGCCAGACCCCCTCTCTTATCCATGAGATAAGAGAGGGATATGGCCAAAGGTTTTTAACTTTAATGATTACGATCGAATTAGATCACATATTTATAGCCTGTTCCCCACACCGTTTTGATATAACGTGGGTTCTTGGGGTCAGGCTCAATTTTTTTACGCAGGCTTGAGATATGAACATCAATCGTTCGATCCAGGTAGGCGCGCTCTGAACCTTTGATCCGATCCATCAGCTCATTGCGGGTGAACACTTTGCCCGGATTCCGGTATAATTCCTTCATAATTTCAAACTCAATATGAGTGACCTCGATCTCAACGCCGTCCACAAACAGGGTTCTTCTGTACTCGTTAACATTCACATGTCCAGTAACCTCTGCCTGTTTGTCTTCTTTAGCTGGCTTATCCTGATAGGAAATGATAGATCTGCGCAGCAGGGCTTTAATTCTGGCGTCCAGCTCTTTGAGGCTGAATGGCTTGCACAGAAAGTCATCCGCACCATTATGTAAAGCACGAAGTCGATCATTCAGCATCGTGCTTGCTGAGATCATTAGAATCGGCACAGTGGAGTGCTGGCGAAAGGCCTCTACAAGATCGTTCCCATCCGTTTCAGGAAGCATGAGGTCTGTTACAACAATGTCTGGCTGGAATTGTGGGAACAGTTGAAGTGCCTCGCGGGCATGATGAACCCGTTCCGTGATGTATCCTTCCTCCTCAAGAAAGAAAGCAATCATGTCAGCCAGATTTTTCTCATCTTCTATAAGAAGTACTTTGATCGTCATAGGGTCACACTCCTGGTGAAAATAATGTGTTAAGAAAATACTAAAAAAAAGCTGTGATTTGCTAAAAAATACTGCAAAATTTTTAATGTTTCTATCCCAGAATATAGGATGTATATGTAGATAGGGAGTAGTGTTTTTAGATGAACTTCAATATTTTAGCATGAATGCAGTTTGTTTGCCGAGCGATCAGAATTTCCCAAAGCTACATCAAGTGTTAATTACAGTATAATGGATCAGAACGATTTTTTGGGGAAAAAAAGTAGATTGTATCCGCGCAAGTGTTTAGGAGGAACCAATGTTGTTGGTAAATACAGAACAAAAAATCAGCCGCGAGGGCAGTTGCTTATGGATCGTATAAAGGCGAGTCGACTGCTGGAGTGGGTCGTGCTGAAGCTGAGGATACCTTGGTATGGTACCAGCATTCTGATCATGCTTGGCTCACTAAGCACTATATTTCCGCTTACTTTATTCTATGGTGTGCAGTATATGGTTGGCAGCGCAGCTGCACTCATTGCTCTCCGTTTGCATGGGGCTATCTATGGATTTGTCACCCTTACAGTCATCCATCTGCTGAATACCATCGTTGTCGGCTTCGAGCCGCGGAATTTAACTGTAATGATTGCACATTTCATTGAACTGATCTGGATGCTCGGTTGGCAGATCCGATGGAAGAATGGAAGCCTAATCAAGGCTAATGCTGTCTTCTGGGTAGTGATGTTACTTCCGGTCATCTATTGCGGGCATTATATATTGGGCTTGAATATAGAAGATTTGAAGTATGAGTATATGTATATTGCCGTAATTGGCATGGTGAACGCGCTGATCGCGGGAATTGTGGTGGATTTCTGGATTACTACGGGTGAACACAAATCAAAGCGCACAGGAACCATTCCACTCACAAGAATTGCATTTAAATACGTAGTCGCCTTCGTGGTATTTGTTTCTCTCCTATTGTTATCCGCAGATAGCCGTAGACAATTGAGTCAAATGAATGATGCCATTATACGTGATATGAAACATGCAGCGAGTGCCGTTGTTCAGGATCTGGACGAACAGTATGTTACCTCGGAGAATATGGATCAGAATATGGCGCGGTATCATCATCTATTGGGTGTGAATGTGATTTTGCTGGATCGAAATGATGCAGTCGTCGCTTCTGGTTTGAATACACTGCAGGCTGGCGAGTATCTGGATATGGAAGGTTTCCGTCTTCTGAAAATGGGGGATAACCCCATCCTGTTAAGTTCTGAGAGTACTCATTACAGCGATGTATTGAATCACTGGAAACACGCCTCTTTCATCTATGAAGCGGAGAGGACAGCTTTAACGCCTTATCGGGTATTCATTGAGACCGACTCGTCCAAGTATTATCCCCGAATAGAATCGATCTACCTGACCACACTGCAATCCCTGTTCATTATCATTGTTGCTTCCATGATTGTAGCGGCCCCACTCAGCAGTAAGGTGGTTAGTCCGTTGTTAAGACTAACCAGGATGACAGGCTCTCTCCCGAGACTGCTGTTTCGGAATGGGAAGATGGAGTGGCCAACCAGCCATGTGACTGAAGTCCAGATTCTGATTGGTAATTTGAGGAAAATGGCCGATGTGCTGCTGGAACAATTCGAACAGATTCGTCTCGACAAGTTAACGCTGGAGGACAGGGTCATAGAGCGTACCAAGGAACTCAAGAATAGTGAAGAGGTGAAACACGCGATTATTGAATCATCCATTGATGCGATTATCGCTGTGGATTCCAATGGACTGATCGTTGAGTTTAACCCGGAGGCCGAAAGAATGTTTGGACTGCGTCGGGAAGAAGTGATCCTGCACAAGGAGGCACCATCTCTTTTTCAAGGGGCCAGTTGCAGGGAGATCAAGAAATTGCTGGAGCGGTTCGAATATGTTGAAGGTAAGAGATACACGATCGTAGATGAAATTTCAGGAATTCGCCGAGATGGTTCGGTCTTTCCGATCGAGTACAAAATTGTGGAAATCCAGCTCGGCAAGACCGAGACGTTATATAACCTGTTTATTAAGGACATTACGGAGAGAACAAGAGCAGAAGAAGATCGTGTACGTCATGCTCTTGCACTGGAGAAGCTGAACTCGGAGTTGTTCAATGAAAAGATTGCCATTCAGGAACAGCGAGATATCAGTGAGCAATTTATAGAGTCTGTTCGGGAAGGACTCGTCATGTCTGATCGATTAGGCAATATAACCATCGTCAACCGAAGGATAGAAGAGATGTTTGGTCTGGGTAATTTCCTGGGTAGATCCATTGAAGATCTGGCTCAGGCGATTGATACGATGGTATTGACGGATAACTTCAATCTGTTGGAACAGACAAAAGCGTTCCTGGATGGAGAAACGGCATTTATCGAGACTGAATTTATATTTAACAATGTGGAGAAAAGTTTATTTTCCTTGTATATGAAACAGATGGACGTCCCGGGTAAAAATCATGGATTTCTGCTGGTCTTCCGTGACCGGACAGGAGAAGAACGGCTGGATCGGATGAAGAATGAACTGATCAGCGTGGTATCCCATGAGCTTCGAACACCTGTAGCCACCATTATGGGGTATGTGGAATTAATGATGATGTATGATCTTCCAGCAGCTCAACGGCAGGAATTCATGCAGACCATCTCCTCGGAGGGCATGAGGCTGAGCAGTTTGCTGGATGATGTGCTTGATATTCAGCGCCTCGACAACGAAGGTATGACCTACCATATGACCTATGTACCGCTGGTTGAACTGGTAGAAGGTGTAGTTGATCAGTGGAATATGAAGTCCGTTCAGCGAATCCATGTTCATACGTTTAATGGGGACTTTTTTGCTTATGCTGACCAGAATAGGATGGTTCAGGTACTTCATAATCTGGTGGGTAATGCAGTCAAATACTCACCGGGAGCCGACCGAATTGATGTTACGCTATGGGAAGAAGAGGAATGGTTATGTATCGACGTGCGTGATTACGGAATAGGCATTGACGAGAAAGAAAAGGACATGCTGTTCAACAAATTCTATCGTGTGGATAATTCGGATCATCGACAGATAGGAGGAACAGGAATCGGATTGTACATTTCCCGCAAAATTGTAGAAGATCACAACGGTACACTGTCCTTCCTATCTGCACCCGACAAAGGAAGCACATTTAAGGTTCGACTGCCGAAACAGGACGTGCTGCTCTGAACATAATGATTAGGAATGAAGAATTTGTATTCACTTTTAAAAAAACGATGGTTATGAGATCAATCCGTTAGAGCCTTTACCTTTCGGCGCGAAAGCGTCATGAGAGGTAGGGGCTTTTTTTGTTTTTTAATGTCCCGGATAAAAAAACCTGTTCTTTTGCACACTGTATATAGAGCCATAATTTGCATCCCATGCCAAAGGAGGACGTCGGCTATATGTTTCGTAAACAAGAGAAAACGCTCATCATCGTCTGTCTGGTCGCAGCTGTGGTTGTACTTTATGCCGTGGTGAAAAGCATCATCCGAATCATGAGTTATTGAGACACACGTTCAAGCAGAGTGATCTGCTGTCGTACATAAACGATTATGTGAAAGAGGAGTGTAACCATGTCATCCCTGGATCCTGTTTTGCTCAGCCGGATATTGACCGGTCTTACCCTGTTTGTGCATATCATTTTTGCCTCCATTGGTGTAGGTGTTCCCCTCATGATTGCCTTGGCTGAGTGGCGAGGGCTGCGAACCAATGATATTCATTACACCTTGCTGGCACGCCGTTGGGCGCGAGGTTTTGTTATCACGGTGGCCGTTGGCGTTGTTACTGGCACCTCGATTGGACTACAGCTTAGTTTGCTGTGGCCGATGTTTATGCGGGTCGCGGGTCAGGCCATTGCTTTGCCGCTGTTTATGGAGACGTTCGCTTTTTTTATCGAGGCGATCTTTCTTGGGATTTACCTCTATACGTGGGATCGTTTTAAAAAGAAATATACGCATATGCTGCTGTTAATTCCGGTAGCACTGGGATCATCCGCCTCTGCGATCTTCATTACAACGGTGAATTCTTTCATGAACCAGCCGCAGGGATTCACCCTGATTGATGGCATCATGAAGGACATTCATCCGATTGCTGCGATGCTGAATCCAGCGACACCTACCAAGGTGTCACATGTACTCGCCTCATCGTACACCTTGAGTGCGGGTGTCCTGGCGGGCATAGCCGCCTTCAGTTTGCTTCGGGGACGGGACCACGTGTATTACAAAAAAGCACTTAAACTCACAACGGTGTCTGCACTCGTATTTGCAATCAGTACCGTTATGATCGGCGACTCCTCCGGTAAATTTCTGGCGAAATATCAGCCGGAGAAGCTGGCTGCCGCCGAGTGGCATTTCAAGACGATGAAAGAGGCACCGCTCGTCTATGGCGGTATTCTTGACGAGAACAACGAGGTGAAATACGCGATTGAAATTCCTTATGCACTTAGCATTTTGGCAGGAAATCGCCCGGATACAGAAGTGAAGGGGCTCGAAGAATATCCGGCTGACTTGAGGCCGCCACTGTCCATTCACTATATGTTCGACCTGAAGGTCACAACCGGAGTGATCATCCTGATGATTCCCGTGTTATATGTGCTGCGGCGGTGGTTACCAGGGCGTAAGCCATATCCCAAATGGCTGCTGCTTGGCATTGTCTTCCTTGGGCCTCTTGCCATGATTGCCATTGAGCTGGGGTGGATGTTCGCCGAAGTGGGCAGGCAGCCCTGGATTTTACGTGGCTACATGAAGGTATCGGAGGCCGCAACAACGTCAACCTCGGTAGGCTGGATGCTGGTGTTGTTCATCTTGCTGTATCTAATCCTGTGCTTCTCGTGCATTCGGGTACTCAGCAAGCTGTTCCGTAACAAGGAAGCAGAGAAGGAACTGGAGACGCTGGGGCTTGAAGGAGGGATCGTGCATTGAGTTTCGAAATTGCAGGCATCGCGATATTGTGGACGTTTTTGTTTGGATATCTGATCGTTGCTTCCATTGATTTTGGTGCCGGGTTTTTCAGCTTTTATAGCATATTGACCGGGCACGAGAACAAAATTCATAACATCATTCAGCGTTACCTGTCTCCCGTGTGGGAAGTGACAAATGTGTTTTTGATCTTTTTTGTGGTCGGACTGGTCGGATTTTATCCGGACAGTGCCTTTTATTACGGGACAGCCTTGCTGGTTCCGGGTTCCCTGGCTATCGTACTGCTTGCGATCCGGGGCGTGTATTACGCCTATAATACCTATGGCAATCATGGGAAGAACAGCCGGATCTATATGGCATTGTACGGAGCGACGGGATTGCTGATTCCAGCGGTGTTCTCCACCATTTTGGCCATATCCGAAGGCGGGATCATTGAGCAGGTGGGCGATCAGGTATTTTTTCGCTGGCGTGAATTTTTGACGAATCCCTATACCTGGTCGGTTGTATTGCTTGCACTGGTCAGTGTGCTCTATATCTCGGCGATGTTTCTGTCCTATTACGCCAAGCGGGCGGGGGATGAGCCGGCATTTGAAGTGCTTCGGGAGTATGCACTGCTATGGAGCTTGCCTACTATTTTTGCGAGTTTTCTAGCTTTTCTTCAGATTAATAAACAGAATCCCGCACACTTTGAGCAGATGGTGAATATTTCCTGGATGTTCATTGCTTCGTTTATTTGTTTTGTCATTGCCGTGTCGCTGGTGTGGAAAAGTAAATATCTAGGCTGGTGCTTTATCGCTGTTATGCTACAGTTTGCCTTTGCCTGGTATGGTTACGGACGATCTCACCTTCCGTATATTTTGTATCCTTACATTAATATTTACGACAGCTTTACGAATCGTACGATGGGGATTGCGCTGATTACAGCGTTCAGTCTGGGACTACTCGTGCTCATTCCTTCACTTGTGCTGATTATGAAGCTGTTCCTGTTTGATGCCAATTATGTACGCGGTAATTCTGGTAAAAAGAAAGGATGAGTCTGTTCATGCACCCGAACATGTTCTTGTTCATGCTCATGTCTCCCACGTTGTATCCTTTAGCTACTGAGGGAGTCACGGGAATCCCTGGTGTGACTGGGCTAAGTTTTTTTGAGACCTTTACCATTATGTATGCTCCACCCCTGATTATTGTAGCTGCTATCGTCTTTCTGTTTGTGTATCTGGCGGCATACAAAAACCCGAAGGATTGATTCACTGGTACGTCCATTCCGGTTTGGGGTAATCTGTTGTTAAGTTATAAGGAAGGGAGGAGGGCCCTTTCATGCCGAAAATCCGTTATAACAATATTGATAATGTAAGTACGGACAAGACGCTGAAGGAATTCAAGCAATGGAGGGAGCAGCGGCGAAGCAAAGTGAAGGACTATTCCTACACCGTGCCCAAACACCCGCCTGAACTGGATTATCTGCATGCCAACCGGGAGGAAACCACCATTACCTGGATTGGTCACTCCACGTTTTTTATTCAGTACTATGGATTGAACATCGTGACTGATCCGGTATGGGCCGAAAAAATGGGATTTCAACGCAGGCTTGGTGCCCCCGGCATTCCGATTCAGGACATTCCACCATTGGATGTCATTCTGATCTCCCACTCCCACTATGATCATCTGCATCTGGCTTCCTTGCGTAAGCTGATTACAGCCAAGACGCTGCTGATCGTACCCGATGGTCTGAAGCGCAAAATGATTCGCAAAGGATTCCATCGATGCCAGGAGATGAAGTGGTGGGAACATATCGTACTTGGCGGAGTCAAAATAACCTTTGTCCCTGCACAGCACTGGACACGCCGAACGCTGTTTGATACCAATACGTCCCATTGGGGCGGTTATGTATTGGAACCGAACCATCCGGTGATGACCTCAGCAGCGGAAAGTGCTGCAACGACAAGTGATCAGGATCAATCACCCACGGAAACGCGGACGAACGCAATAGCCAAAGAATCAGGCGGCCCGCCTGTGTTGTATTTTGTGGGTGATACAGGTTACTTCCAGGGTTTCAAAACGATTGGAGAGCGCTTTGATATTGGTGTTACCTTGATGCCCATCGGTGCCTACGATCCAGAATGGTTCATGACTTCTCAGCATGTGACACCCGAAGAAGCGCTGCAGGGGTTCGTTGAATCCGGTTCCCAGCTCATGGTGCCGATGCATTACGGCACATTCAAGCTGGCGGATGATACGCCCAAGGAAGCACTGGATCGGCTCGAAGTCGAACGTAAGCGGCTAGGCATTGGTAAAGAGCGGATTCGGGTGCTTGGTCATGGTGAAACCCTGCGGATACGGCATGAGAAAAGCAAACAGGACTAACAAAAGCGAGCCAAATATGTTAATGTAGGGGTATGCCTGCATGAACAGTATATTTACCAAATCTTTAAATAAGTAAAAAGCGGCCAATTTTCGAATTTGCCGCTTTTTTGTGTTATAATATGGTGCCAGAATAGGCATCGGGATATTGAATCCATGATTTACGCAACTTGCTATTCATGCAGTATGCAGATTAACCAATAAAGGATGGTATGCTTAATGATCAGTACAAGCGGCATCACGCTCCGCTACGGAAAACGTGCACTTTTTGAAGATGTAAATATCAAATTCACACCAGGAAACTGTTATGGCCTGATCGGCGCCAATGGAGCCGGCAAATCCACGTTCTTGAAAATTTTGTCCGGTGAAATTGAATCAAACTCGGGAGAGGTGCACATCACCCCGGGCGAACGTATGGCCGTTTTGAAGCAAAACCACTTTGAATATGATGAGTATCCGGTTCTCGAAACGGTAATTATGGGTCATAGTCGTCTCTATGCCATTATGAAAGAAAAAGATACGCTGTATGCCAAAGCAGATTTCACTGAAGAAGACGGCCTGCGCGCAGGTGAGCTTGAAGGTGAATTTGCGGAGCTTAATGGTTGGGATGCTGAGCCGGATGCAGCGGCACTCCTGATCGGTCTGGGTATCGACCGTGACATGCACGAGAAGAAGATGAATGAACTGAGTGGTAACGAAAAAGTTCGTGTCCTGCTTGCACAAGCATTGTTTGGTCGTCCAAACAACCTGTTGCTCGATGAGCCTACCAACCACTTGGATCTCGAATCCATTCAATGGCTTGAGAACTTTTTGATGGACTATGAAGGTACTGTTATCGTTGTATCCCATGACCGTCACTTCCTGAACAAAGTATGTACGCACATTGCGGATATCGACTTTGGTAAAATCCAGCTGTACGTAGGTAACTATGACTTCTGGTACGAGTCCAGCCAATTGGCACTTGCGTTGCAACGTGATGCCAACAAGAAAAAAGAAGAGAAGATTAAAGAGCTTCAAGCCTTTATTCAACGTTTCTCTGCGAATGCCTCGAAATCGAAGCAAGCAACTTCCCGGAAGAAACAGCTCGACAAAATCACGCTGGATGACCTTCGTCCATCGAACCGTAAATATCCGTTTATCAACTTCAAGCCTGAGCGTGAAGCAGGTAAACAATTGTTGACTGTAGATCGCATCAGCAAATCGATTGATGGCGTGAACATGTTGAATGATATCAGCTTTGTCGTGAACAAAGGGGATAAAATCGCATTTGTTGGCCCGAATGGTAATGCCAAGTCACTATTGTTTGATATTCTTATGGGTGAAACGGAATTGGATAGCGGCGAATACACTTGGGGTGTAACAACAACTCAAGCTTATTTCCCAAAAGACAACTCCAAATATTTTGACGGTGTAGACATGACTCTCGTGGATTGGCTTCGTCAATATTCCAAAGATCAGGATGAAACGTACTTGCGTGGATTCTTGGGACGTATGCTGTTCTCAGGTGAGGAATCCTTGAAAAAGGCAAGTGTACTCTCCGGGGGCGAGAAAGTTCGCTGTATGCTGGCGAAAATGATGCAGACTGGTGCTAACGCATTGATTCTGGATGAGCCTACGAATCACTTGGATCTCGAATCCATCACAGCGTTGAACAATGGTATGATTGATTTTGACGGCACAATGCTGTTCACATCCCATGACCATCAGTTCATTCAAACGATTGCTAACCGGATTATCGAAATTACGCCGACAGGCATCATTGATCGCCAAATGAGCTATGACGAATATCTGGAAAGTGATGAAATCAAAGAACTGCGCAATAAAATGTATCCGGTAGAAGCTTAAACTAAGCATCATACGGCACATTATCATAGGAACACAAAAGAACCGCAAGCCTCTGTGAAGAGGGCTTGCGGTTCTTTTTGTAATCCAATGGGTTTCTCTGGGTCTTTAAGACCTAAGATCCACCAGTACGGCGACGTTGGTTGTTGGGCTTCTTGTTGTTTTGACTCTTCATCGCTTTCGGTCCGCCTTCAAAGTAGGCGCTGGATTGGTTACCGGAATTTACTTGTTCTTTCTTTTGCGCCAGCTTTTGGCGTATAGCATCCTGCAAACTGACCTTTTTCGGTTCGTTATTTTCGCTCATCGTTATTTCCCTCCCGGTCTTACAGTAAGCCGTCCAGATTGGACGGGATGTACCTATTTTATACGTTTTACAAAAGCCCCACAAGGGCAACCTGATAAAATGCTCAAATCCTTTGGTTTTACCCAGCCCAACATTCTTTCTCAGCACCTACAGCCCTGCCGTCTGGCAACTTTGTTTCGGCTTTCCTACAGCAATGCAGCCTGGCAACACTGTTTCTGTAGACCCACACGCTCCGCATTTGGTAACATGGAAAAACCGTAATACGAAACGTTAAAGGAGTGTCGCCCGGTTTGAACGCTTATGAAGAAATACGAAAAGGGGAGCGAGGCGCTTGGGTTAGTATCGTAGCCTATCTCGTCTTGTCCGCCTTTAAGCTGATCTGTGGATATTTATTTGCTTCCAGCGCTTTGTTAGCGGATGGTTTTAATAACCTTACGGATATTGTGGCGTCCGTTGCTGTATTGATCGGGCTTCGGATCTCCCAGAAACCCCCTGATTCGGATCATGCCTATGGTCATTTTAGAGCGGAGACTGTTGCTGCCTTGGTGGCTTCATTTATTATGGCTATGGTTGGGCTGCAAGTGTTGGTTGAAGCCGTTCGTTCCTGGTATGAAGGAGCCTTTGTTGCTCCTAATCTGTGGGCGGCAGCGGTGGCTGTGGTCTGTGCGGTAGTGATGTTAGGGGTGTATCTTTACAATCACCGTCTCGCCAAACAAATTAACAGCCAGGCCTTGATGGCTGCGGCCAAAGATAATCGCTCAGATGCCTGGGTCAGCATAGGCGCTGCAGTTGGCATTATCGGTGCGCAGTTCGGACTTCCTTGGCTGGATAAAGTAGCTGCGATTGCTGTAGGTCTGTTGATCTGTAAGACGGCTTGGGAGATTTTCCGGGATTCTACGCATCGCCTTACCGATGGATTTGATCAGAAAGAACTGACGGATCTCAGATCCTCCGTGGCTCGAGTTCCCGGTGTTGAAATGATCAAGGATGTGAAAGCACGTGTGCACGGCAGTCATGTACTTGTGGATGTGGTGATTGAAGTGGACGGAGGCCTAAGCCTGATTGAAGGCCATCAGATCTGTGACAGAGTGGAAGAGCGGTTGAAGCGATCGCATAACATCATGCATGTGCATGTACATGTGGAACCGAAGATGGATGAGGTTACCGGGAACCCTTGAACAGAGAGTGAACATATTGGAACATGAAAAGAGGACAGCTGCGATTAAGCGCGCTGTCCTCTTTACTTATCGTTAGAACGATTATACGATATTATTGAATGGCAACGTGGATCCACGCTTTGCCTTTCCAAGTGTATACTTGAACCCACTCGCCGCCATCGAATCCATCAACCACTTCACCTGTTGTATCGATGACTTGGGAGCCTAATGCACCGATTGGTTTACCGTTAGGTGCATCATAGAACCAAGTGCGCTCCAGAAGGTTCAGCAACATCGTGGGTACCAGTACTACATCGCCTGGTTTTACAACTGGCTCTTCAAACATTTTGTCATCTGTAGTCGTAGCTGGCGTTTCAGTTGTAGTTGAAGTACCTTCTGTACCTGTAGTGTCTGTTGTTGTGCCTGTTACTGTCTCAGCAGTACCTTCTACTGTTTCTACAGCAGGTTTGTTCACTTCAACAGCCGGAGTTGTTGTGGTCGTTGGCGTTGTTGTAGCCTCAGTTCCTGTTTCCGGAGTTACCGTTCCAGTAACTGCTTCCTCAGCACCTGCAGCGGCAGCCATCGAACCCATCAACGTTAAAGCAGCGGCAAAACTTACGATTTTTTTCATTTTTTTTCCTCCTCGGTTTGTTATGTAATTTGTTGTCCTGTGTTAAAAGTAACCAAGCAAGCTCCACTATGAATCACAAATTATAACAATATTTTCTTGGATCCTCCAGTGTCAAGTGACGCATATTTGGGTATATAGCGAGCCTGTAAAAATCATACTTCAGTGGGATAAAACCGGGTTGGCTATCTCAAAAAGGTCCTGTTTTTTTGGGATTCATACGAGAGCGGATTGGAATAAAGCAGAAAGGAGTGCAATACATAATATAGAAAAGTCGACCTGTACCTGAACGCACAAAAGCCAATCGGCATAGTAGCACGATCGGCTTTTGTATGTATTCGTCGATGATTATTCATTCGAAACATCAGGTTATCGCATTCGGCTGCGTCCCGTAATAAGGGAGATTACGAACAGTACTACAAAGATGAAGAACAGTACTTTGGCGATTGAAGCAGCTGCTTCAACAATACCGAAGAATCCGAAGATACCTGCAACCAGTGCAATAATTAGAAATAATACAGACCATTTCAACATGAGGTTTCATCCTTTCGTTTACTGATATGTGGAGTGAGTTGTGTTCACCTCACCGCCTTGTGTAGTCTAACTTTAACCGAGTGTGATCCGGTTGAAACATTGGTTTTTTTCCAACTGCATGCATATATGAAGCGACATATAATATTGTTTCGTCAGGGAAAACGCCGGGTAACTATAGCAATAACAAACTGATGCACATATGGAAAGAGAGGTTCTTTTATGATCTATCAAATTAGCGTGGCCCTGATTGCAGTGGCATTTGCAGTACTTGTTTTCTTCTTAATTCGTACCTTGAAATCCGCTCAGGGTTCTTTGGACAATGTCTCACAGACATTACAGGAGGTACAGAAGACCATTGACGAACTTAGTTATGAAGTGAAACAGACGGTAAGACATGCCAATGACATTACAGTGGATGTGCAGCACAAAATGAAAAAAATTGATCCTGTGCTGGAATCTGTTGAAAATCTCGGAGAAGTGTTGAATGAAGTGACGGCAGCAGCCAAACAAGTCTCCACAACGCTGATGGCCAGATTTCAGACCAAACGAAACCATGCTGAAGAGACAAAGCACGCTAAACCGTCTAATATAACAGCACCGCCTGCTACATCAACGGATCGTACCCTGCAATCCTATGATGCTACATATAATGGTGAGGCTAAGGGCGGGAAGAACTGGATGAAGTATATCGATGTTGCAGCGAATGTATGGCAACGCATGCGCAAATAACATGACCGCTTTGTAATCCATAAAGAAACCTTCAGAGCGGTGATGAACTTGATGAAAGGGTGAGAATCATGATGAAACTACTGCTTGTGATGTTTAGCGTAATTTCTCCCTTTTCCGTTCAACCGGCAGCGGTGCCCGCTGCTCACGATATGCAATGGACGGCAATGGAAGAGAAGGCGTCAGAGGTGACTCCGGCTGTTGATCGTTCCGAGACTTTCCAGCATTTTCGGACTCTGAATGGCATTTCTCTGGATGACACCATGAACGACTTGTTGGCCAAGAAGGGTCAGCCGGGGCATAAGCAGGAAGACCCTTATCTGGGGTGTCCTGAATATCACTTTCATGATGTGAAGGTTGGTTTGTGTGAAGATACGGATGTTATTCAATATGTGCATATCGATGCATCTGAGAATCACATCATGTTAAACGGTGAGAAAATTGAGATGAATATTGAAGCGATCCATCAAGCTCTAGGTAAACCGTATTATGTGGCTGAGGACGGAGAAGTGTTCCTCCGTGGAGATCAGGCTTTAAAGGTATATATGAAGTCAGGCTCCAGGCAGATTGATGGCATTGATCTTTTTGATGACACGGTTTCCTAGGATTGGTTATTACACAATCGTTTCAACCCCATATAGTATGGTTATATACTAAGTAGCTCGTTATAGAAGATTAAATCAGAGGAGAGTGGAAACGATGAATTCAACCAATGCGCAAGCTTATGCAAAAGTGGTAGAAAACGGAGTCCAGGCGGTAGAAGCGGTGAAAGAATTGCAGATTACCGGATACCTTGCTGATCATATCTTTGTTCTCGCCCATGAGAAGGATCGTACAGATCGAATTGCCGATACAGCAGATGCCAAAGAAATTGGCATGAAGGAAGAAGGCGTATTTGATTCCTTGGCGAATCTGTTCCGCTCACGTGGTGATGAACTCCGGGCCAAAATTGTTTCGATGGGCTTTACCGAAGCCGAAGCCGACTTCTACGAGAGTGAACTCGATAAAGGGAAAGTACTCGTTATTGCTAAAAAGAAAGATTAACCAATATACGCTGCAAGTTGAAGCTTGCAGAACATGGACAAGCTTCTGAATCACTTATGTAAAATGCTTAATCAAAAACATAGATAAGGAATGGGGCTATCCCCATTCCTTATCTATGTTTTTGCAAGTTTGGAAGCGGGATCAGGACGCTGCAAAAACAGGGTGAAAAGCGGGGAGAATCTCCTGCGATGGTGCCATTTACTGATAGAGTTTTTTTGTTTTTAAGATTATAGTTATACTAGGAATTATTATGTCTACTGCCGTTTTGTATGCAAAATTTGTATAATCAACGTTCGTTTTAACCTAATAAGAATCGACAAACCCGGACGCCACAGATAAGGAGATATCAATGAGAATACTTATTGTTGACGACAATCCGACGAATGTCATTATCATTCGAGAAATTCTGAAAAAAGAAAATTATCGGGACATTGTAACGGCGAGTTCCGCCATGGAAATGTTTGAAGTTTTGGGGATCGGAGAGGAAAGCAATGAACTTCGTCCAAGACCGTCGGATATTGACCTGATTTTGCTAGATATGATGATGCCTGAGATGGACGGCATCGAAGCCTGCAGTATTGTGCAGAAATTTGAAAATTTGAAGGATATACCTATTATTATGGTGACTGCCATCGGTGACTCCAAGAAACTTGCCGAAGCATTGGATGCGGGTGCATCTGACTATGTAACCAAACCGATTAACAAAGTCGAACTGATGGCCAGAATTCGACTCGCGCTTCGTTTGAAACAGGAGAAAGATTGGCATAAAGAGCGTGATCAACGTATTCAGGATGAGCTGAAACTGGCAGCGATGGTTCAAAATGCCGTGTTAAGTCCAGCGATCAAAGACCCCTTGTTCCAAGTGCATGCCATCTATAAACCTTCCTTCGAACTGGCGGGTGATCTGTATTCGTGGTATCCGCTAGGGGAAGGCCGTTATGGGGTACTGCTGCTCGACATGATGGGACATGGGATATCTTCATCCTTGTTTACGATGTTTATCGCTTCTGTCTTGAAAGATACGGTAACAACCTACGTTGATCCGGAGAAGGTTATTCAGGAGTTGAACCGTCGCTTCAATCAGCTCCATCTGGGGAAACAATTGGTACAGTACTATTTCACGGCAATCTATCTGGTTGTGGATACACGTATGAAGCGTATTGATTATGTCAATGCAGGGCATCCGCCTGCTTTATTCTTCCGTGATGACGGCAGTGTCACTACTTTTGACAGCGTCTGCTGTCCTGTTGGTTTATTTGACAAAATGGATATCGAGCCACAAACGATCCATTACGAAGGTGACGGGCATATTGCGCTTTATACAGATGGTTTATTGGAAGCTGTTCAGGGTGGTCAGGAGGAGCAGCACGAATTCCTGATCGAAAAACTGAGCGGTTCACATCAGTGGAATGAAGCTGCCATGCAGGCGCTGTTTTTCGACGACGAAATTTCACAGGAACGTGATGATGATAAATGTCTGGTCTGGATCACTCTGGAAAAAGGGGCGGATGCTGAATGAAGATCAGGAATAAACTGCTGATTGGCTTTACCGCTCTGATGGCCATTTTAATTTTGCTCACGTTTGTGAGTTATGAACGGCTGAACAGCATCAATCAACAGATAGATCAGATGTATCAGGAACGTTATCTCAAAGTAAGATTCACTTCTGCTGCACGAGGAGAGGTTAATGATATAGCTAAAGTGCTGGCTAACTTGTTATTAAATCCAAACAACTCGACTGCAGCAGCAGACGCTGACCTGAAGGAGATGAAGGATCGAGGCGATCGCAACCTCGTAGAAGTGAGAAACCGTGCAGACAGTGCGCCTGAACATCAGCTGGTGGATCGTGTAAATACTGCATGGAATGCTTATACAGCCTATGCTACGAGACAGATTAGCCTGATGTCCCAGAACCGGTTAGAAGATGCGAATAACTTCCGCAATTCAACAGGACTCGCAGTGCAAAAAGAAGCCGTAGATAGTTTGAATGCTCTTTCCCGTTACCAGGACCAAGAGATTGATACGGAGATTAAGGACGCTAACGCAGCGTATACGAGAGCAGTGCAGATTACGGTAAGTATCATGATTGCCGGATTGTTGCTGGCACTGGGTGTCATTATGTGGGTGCTGCCAAGCATTACACGGGGGCTGAATACCGTATCCATGATGATGACCAGTTTTGGCAAAGGCCGCTATCGGACTATCCGCCGCATTCAGGTCAAGTCGACGGACGAGATTGGTCAGATTGCCAGTGTATTCAAAGATGTGTCCAGCGATCTGGAAGAAAAACTGGAAGTCGAGAAGGCTTATGTGCAGGCCCAACAGGATCAGAACTGGATGAGTTCCAATATTGCAAGAGTCCCGGAGCTGCTTCGGGGGATTGGATCCATCCGGCAAATTTCACAAATGTTTATCAGTGAGTTCACACCTGTGCTTGGTGCTCAGTTGGGTGTCGTGTATCTGATTGATGAAGAGAAACATCCCGACGAACTGAGACGTTACGGTGCATATGCATTTGAGGAGAACGAAGACGTTGGTAAAGAAATGTACCGGATCGGTGAAGGTCTAATTGGTCAGGCTGCACTGGATATGACACCGATTATTCTGGATAATACGCCTGGAGATTACGTGCATATAGGTTCAGCTTCAGGTTCAACACGAGCTGCGGGCATCATGATCTATCCTGTCGTGTTCGAGGATGAATTGATTGGTGTTGTTGAACTGGCTTCCTTTGAAGGGTTCAATGAACTGCACAAGCAATTGTTCTCTCAATTGATTATGAATCTGGGCGTTATACTGAACAACGTTCGACGTCGTTTGCGTGTGGAGGAGCTGCTTCGTGAATCCCAGGCACTGACAGAGGAACTGCAGGTTCAATCGGAAGAATTGCAGACACAGCAAGAAGAGCTGCGTCGTTCCAATGAGAATCTGGAGGAGCAGACAGAGGCGCTTAAACGTTCCGAAGAATTGCTGCAGCGTCAGCAGGAAGAACTGGAGCATTTTAATACAGAGCTCATTGCCAAGACGAGAGCGCTTGAAGAGCAGGTACGTGAAGTCGAAGAGAAAAATGACGAAATTGAGAAAACGAAGACACAGTTGGAACAACAAGCTACGCAGCTGTCGATGACAAGCAAGTACAAGTCCGAATTTTTGGCGAATATGTCGCATGAACTCCGTACACCACTGAATAGTCTGCTGATTCTCTCCCAGTTATTGTCGGAGAACAAGGGTGGGAATCTGACTGACAAGCAGCAGGAATATGCTCAAACCATCTACATGTCGGGCGCGGATCTGCTGAAGATGATTGATGAGATTCTGGATCTGTCCAAGGTGGACGCAGGTAAGATGGATATCAACTATGAGACAGTTCGAATGGAAGAGCTGATCGGCTTTGTTCAGCAAAACTTTGGACCGATGGCGAATAAAAAAGAACTGAACTTGAATATCGAGTTCGACAGCGATTTACCGGAATGGGTATACACCGACAGTCATCGCGTCAAACAGATTTTGCGGAATTTGTTGTCGAACGCGTTTAAGTTTACCAATCGTGGTTCGGTCAGTCTGATTGGACGACGGATGAAACCGGAAGAACTGCCGGGTTATATGAACACCAATCAGGAATATCTCGGATTTAGTGTAAAAGACACCGGCATTGGTATTCCATCGGACAAGACGGATTTGATCTTTGAAGCGTTCCAGCAAGTGGACGGGACAACAAGTCGAAAATACGGCGGAACTGGCCTGGGATTGTCCATTAGCAGGGAACTGGCACGTTTGCTTGGTGGCGCAATACAGGTGGAATCATCCGAGGGCGAAGGTAGCTGCTTTACCTTGTACCTGCCGGATAATCATGAAGAGGAAGCTCTGGCCGAGGAAGGTGCTTCTTCAAGAGAAGCGGCTGTCTCCTCAGAGGGTCTTTATGAACAGTTCATCGAAACACGGACCATGCTTTCAAATCATCAGTCCATTCTTTCTCCTGATCCGGATCGGAGCGTGGGTACGGATCTGTCTCCTACCCATACTCCTGAAGTAACGCAGATCGAAGATGATCGGGAGAATCTCATGGAAGGTGATAAAATCCTTCTCATTATTGAGGATGACGTGAACTTTGCACATATTTTGATGGATATGGCGAGAGGTAGAGGTTTCAAAGCACTTGTTGCCCTCCAAGGTGATAAAGGACTTGAAATGGCGCGTCAATATCTCCCGGATGCCATTATCCTGGATATTCAATTGCCGGTTATGGATGGTTGGACCATTCTGGGCGAGCTGAAGAGCAGTTCGGCAACACGCCACATCCCGGTACATGTGATTTCAGTCATTGATGATATGAAGCAAGGTTTGATGATGGGCGCCATTGCGTATCTGAAGAAACCTTCCAGCAAGGATTCACTGGATAAAGCTTTCTCGCATATCAAATCCTATACCGAGAATCAGTTGAAACGACTGTTGATTGTGGAAGATGATGAGATTCAGCGTAAAGCCATTATTGAATTGATTGGTCATGATGATGTTGCAATTACAGCAGTATCCACAGGTAGTGAGGCTTTGAATGAATTACACAGTCAACGTTATGACTGCATGGTACTGGATCTGATGTTAACAGATATGACCGGGTTCGAGTTGCTCGACCAGATCCGGGATGATGAATATCTGAACGATCTGCCGATTATAATTTATACAGGCAAAGAACTGGATTCCAAAGAAGAAATGAAGCTGCGCAAATATGCAGAATCTATCATTATCAAGGATGTGAAGTCACCGGAACGTCTGCTGGATGAAACCACATTATTCCTGCATCGGGTAGAAGCCAATTTGCCGGAAGACAAGCGTCGCATCTTGCAGAAGCTGCATAACAAGGAAACGTTGTTTGAAGGCAAGAAAATATTGCTCGTAGATGACGATATCCGTAATGTATTTGCCCTTTCAAGTGTTCTTGAAGGCTATCGTATGGATGTAACGTTTGCAGAGAATGGTCGTGAGGCTCTGGAAATTCTGGAGAAAAATCCGGAAATTGATCTGGTGCTGATGGATATGATGATGCCAGAAATGGATGGTTACGAAGCCATGACACGAATTAGACAGATACCACAGTTTGAAAAGTTACCGATTATTGCGCTTACGGCCAAAGCCATGAAAGAGGATCGAGGCAAATGTATTGAGGCTGGAGCATCTGATTATGTGAAAAAACCAATTCAGACAGATCAATTGTTATCCTTAATGCGCGTATGGCTGTATTCGTAAGTTCATTATTCGTATGTTCATTGTTTGGGTAATGAAAGACAATAAGACGAATACGCAAGTAACAAATGAAGAAGTGGAGCGAAATTATGACACCGTGGGAACCTACCGAGACAGGGACAGATTTGGTCCGCATACCGCAAGATGAAGAGCGCGAGCTGATCGAGATTGAGTTGCTGTTGGAAGGCATGCACCGTTTATATGGATATGATTTTAGAAACTATGCACTGCCATCCCTAAAGCGAAGAATCTGGCATCATGCACATGCCGAAGGTGTTAAGAGCATATCCGGCTTGCAGGAGCGTGTCCTTCATGACCGTTCCGCGTTTGAACGTTTTGTACAGAACTTGTCCATCCCTGTAACGGAAATGTTTCGAGATCCCTCGCTTTTCCGAATGTTTCGGGAACAGATTATTCCTATTCTGAGAACCTATCCGTACATCCGAATCTGGCATGCGGGTTGCTCTACGGGAGAGGAAGTCTATTCCATGGCCATCATGTTGCATGAGGAAGGACTGTATGACAAGGCAAGAATCTACGCAACCGATATGAACGATCGCTCATTGCAACAGGCCAAAGAGGGCGTTTACGGTATTGAGAAAATGAAGCTATTTACTACAAATTATTTGGAGGCAGGGGGTACCAGAGCCTTCTCTGAGTACTATACAGCGAAATACAATTCGGTGATATTTCATCCTTTTCTAAGGAAGAACATTATATTCGCCGAGCACAACCTGGCAACAGACCGGTCATTTAACGAGTTTAATGTTATCTTTTGCCGCAATGTCATGATTTATTTCAATGATGAACTGCGGAACCATGTGCATGGGCTGTTTCACGAGAGCTTGAGCCACTTTGGTATTCTGGTTCTGGGGTCTAAAGAATCGATACATTTTACAGAGTTCAGTGATACCTATGAGCCGTTAGACCGGACCGAAAAAATATACCGGAAGATCAAATAGGGGGTTAGGTTAGCCATGGGGCTCAATGAACCAATCCACATATTATTGGTAGATGACCGCCCTGAGAACTTGCTTGCTCTTGAAGCGGTTCTGGAATCGGAACAATATAAACTCGTTAAGGCAACTTCCGGAGAAGAGGCACTCCGCTGTCTGCTGAAAGACGAATTTGCGGTTATCGTACTTGATGTGCAGATGCCTGGAATGGACGGAATTGAGACAGCAAAGTTAATTAAGGCACGGGACAAGTCCAAGGATGTGCCGATCATCTTCATCTCAGCAAATAGCAGAGAGGCGGAGCACTTATTTGCCGGATATTCAGCCGGGGCCATTGATTACATGGTTAAGCCGTTTATTCCTCAGATTTTGAAATCCAAGATCGAGGGCTTTGTGGAGATGTTTATCACAAATAAACGATTGAAGACACAGACGATGCTGCTTCACCAGAAGACACAGGAACTGGAGAAGATGAACCAACAACTCATTCAGGCCAAGGAAGAAGCGGAAATTGCAGCCAATGCGAAGACCGAGTTCCTGGCGATGATGAGCCATGAGATTCGCACGCCGATGAATGGAGTCATCGGCATGGTGGATCTGCTAATGGAGACGGAACTGAAGGAAGATCAGAAGGAATACGCAGACATCGTTCGTCGCAGTGCGGATGCACTCGTGACGGTAATTAATGACATCCTTGATTTTACCAAGATGGAATCCGGCAAAATGGATTTGGAAGAGCATCCTTTCGAACTAGTCTCCTGTATTCGGGAAGTACTGGGATTGTTTGCTGCAGAAGCAGGCAAAAAAAATCTGGAACTGGACTATTTCCTCGAAGATTCTGTCCCTCAATTAATCTATGGAGATATGGCGAGGCTACGCCAGGTTCTCTTGAACCTGATTGCTAATGCGATTAAATTCACCGACCATGGCGGGGTATATCTGATCGTGTCAGTTAAGGAGGAGAATGGCGGACGAATGGCATTAGAGTTTGCCGTGAAGGACACAGGGATAGGCATTGCGTCAGACAAAGTTGATCGCCTGTTTCAGCCATTTTCCCAGCTGGATACATCCATGACTCGCAAGTATGGTGGAACGGGCTTAGGGCTAGCCATATGCAAGACTTTGGTCGAAATGATGGGTGGACAGATTTATCTGGACACTACGGAGCAGCGGGGGGCAACGTTTGTATTTACGATTCAGGCGAAACGCTATGTAGAAACCGAACTGGTACAGATGAACGGAGAAGAGAAGCTGACGGATGTGAAGAATGAGAATAAATATCCTACGGTATTAATTGTGGATGATCATCCCATTAACCAGAAGTTGATGTCGATTATGCTCAGTAAGCTTGGGTTGTTATCGGACATAGCTGAAGATGGGCAGAGCGCACTGGACATGGTGCTCGGTAGCCGTCATCCCTATGACTATGTATTCATGGATCTGCAGATGCCAGTTATGGACGGTCTGGAATGTACACGGCGGATTAGAGAGAGCTTGCCCCAGTCCAACCAGCCCATCATTATAGCCATGACTGCTAACGTTATGGAAGGGATTCAGCAACGCTGTACTGCCGCAGGTATGGATGATTATATTAGTAAACCGGTGAAAATGGGTAATGTAAAACAGAAAATTACCCATTTTCAGAAACCACGACAAATGTTAAACTCAGGTCCATCTGCCATGAATCATGCCAATTGAAACATTTTCCAAACTTCTTTTTGTTTCACTCATGCTGAAGTTGGGTTATTAGGTAAGGAAACCATTGATCAGGAGAGAGATGTCTAATGAATACAAATAAAAATGAAAAATTCAATGCAAGAACTGAAGCAGAAGACGGTGTGTGCACAGTGTATCTGACTGGCGAATTGGATTTGTCTGTCGCTCCTGATTTCCGTTTGGTCATGGAGCCGCTCGTGGATAACAAGGAACAGGATCTTATGATCAACATGAAAGATTTGAAGTATATCGATAGTACAGGGATTGGCATCCTGCTATCTGTTCTGAAGGCTAGACATGGAATGGAAGCTCGCTTTGAAGTACAGGAAGTTCCTGCGCAAATCCAGAAACTTTTTGACATGACGGGCATCGCCAAATTCTTTGTCACACAGAAGAATTCCCAATAGGAAAGGATCGAAAAAGGAATGAATGCAGAAGTTCAAAGAGTCACCCTTAATTTACCGGCGACAGCTGATTACGTCGATATTGTAAGACTCAATCTTTATGGAGTAGCATCCAAAATGGGATTCTCTTATGAAGACATTGAAGATATGAAAGTTGCTGTATCCGAGGCCTGTAACAACTCTGTACTGTATGCCTACTCACATGAAGGCGGCATGGTTGAAGTCGTATTTGAAGTGGATGGCGAGACATTGTCCATTACTGTTAAAGACGAAGGTGCCAGTTTCGAGAACATGAACCCTGCTGTGGCACGTGCCGGTCTTCACGACAAAGAACTGACAGAAGCACAGATTGGCGGACTTGGGTTCTACCTGATGCAAGCCTTGATGGACGATGTCAGTGTGGAAAGTGAGACGGGCAAAGGTACGAAAGTAGTACTCGTAAAACGTCTTGCAAGAAGTGAGGAGAAAGTATGAGTGAAAAAGTGACTCCCCCAGAGTCCATGTCTGAAGCAATAGGTTTGATCTGGGAATACCAGCAAACCCAAGATAATGAAATTGCAACAGTTCTCATCCGTAAATATGAACCGATGGTAAAGATGGCAGCAGGTAAAATTGCTCGGAATCGCCCCGATCTATACGAGGACTTGTATCAGACCGGGCAGATGGCATTGATTCGTTTGCTCAAGCAATACGATATCAACCTGGGTATCCCATTCGAACCTTATGCCATGAAGAGCATGATCGGTCATATGAAGAACTATTTGCGAGATAAATCCTGGTATATTCAGGTGCCCCGGAGGATTAAGGAAAAAGGAGCACTTGTGCAGCATGCCATTGATGAGCTAACCGTGAAGCTGGAGCGCTCACCTGGTGTGAACGAGATTGCTGAATACCTTGATTTGACTGCAGAAGAGACAATTGAAGTTCTGGCTGGTCGGGAATGTTACCACTATGTGTCACTGGATTCTCCGTTATCTCAGGATGACAGTGCAGCCACATTGGGAGAACTGATCAGTGCAGATGTAAATGACTTTGATTCAGTCGAAAAACGGATGGACTTGCAACAGGCATTGGCACAATTGAAGGAACAGGAACAGAAGGTACTTATTCTAGCATTCCAGGATGGCCAGTCTCAGCGGGCAATTGCCCAGAAGCTTGGTGTTTCACAGATGAGTGTATCTCGGATTCAGAAGCGAGCTACAGAGAAATTGAAACAGATCATGTCCAATGCTTCAATGTTATGAAAGATGAATCCCTGATATTGTTGAGCACGGCATAAAGAAGGACACGTAATTCCATTGGAATACATACGTGTCCTTTTTGGGATTAAAAAGGTTGTATGCAATAAACATATTTGCAGGAGTGGATATTGTGATTGTGGACCAAATCAAGCTGGAAGCTCGTCGCGACAAGTTAGCTTGCTCCGATCATTGGCAATGGTGGGATTGGGTTGCACCTGACACGGATAGCATGAAGAATGCCTTGGAGGAGCTGACAGAGGCCTTTCCTGATATGCAGTATTGGCTTCATAAAATTCCGGAAGTGGAATCGAATTATTTGTCCGTCCGTTTCGTGAATGGTACGGAGCCCGTCATATTTGGCTCCTTGTTATATGCGATTAAGAATGAGAGAGATGACAAACGAAAAGATAATCAGATGTTCTTTTATGTCGATCGTACCAACCTGGTTACTTTGAATATGGATGACAACACAAGAGGCATTATGAAGACAGATGAACGTGCGAATATGTTGCAACAATGTACGGTGGCGAGGGAGGGCATGTTTGTACTTTTTCGAGCTATACTGCATTACTACCATGTGGGAATGGATCATTTTGAGATGAACCTGCGTGATTTGGAACGAAAGATGGAGTCTCGTAATGCACGCACCTTGATGGATCAGATTCTGGCTGCCCGATTTGAATTGTTATACTGGAGCAATCTGTTTATCCCGTATTCGGAACTCATGGCCGCTGCCCATGAAGCTTACCTTAGTGAGCTGAAAGACAACCGTTTCTTTCTACAGCTTCAATATCGTGTGGAACGGATGGAGCGTCTCTTTAACCATTATGAGAAAGAGATTGACACCTTAATCTCTATTGATAATGCAATCTCAGGGGTTCGTGGCAATGAGATTATGAAGACGCTAACCATAGTTACAGCTGTGTTCATACCGGCAACGGCTGCTGGAGCGATATGGGGCATGAACTTTGAGAATCTGCCCCTGATCGACAAGAGCTGGGGAGTTGTACTGGTCATCGGACTGATTATCTTTAGCATGATCAGCATGTATGTATGGCTGATGATGAAAGGATGGACAGGGGATCTGCTGAAAGTGAAATCTTCACAGCCTTCAGCTGAAGAGATAGAGAAAAAAGAAATGACTAAAACGCGTAGGGGATAGCCTATTGGCTAGTCCTCTTAGTTTTTGTAATCTTCAATATAGCCAAGTAAATCAGCAATGTATTGTCCAACAATCGGCATATTGACGAATTGGCTGAGAATGAATGCGAGCAAACCCAGAACAACAAAGGTACCTACGGTCAGACCAAGTCCTCGTGCCATACCCGCTGTAAAGTTGGTAATAATCCGCTTTTTGGGACTGCTGTAATTCTCGATAATATCCTTGATCTGTGCTCGCTCCAGACTGTCCGCAATCTGGTCCAGACGTGTGTTCAATCGCTTTACCTCATGCCGTAATTCAAAAGGGTGCTCACTTGTATCATACTGTTGAGTGGGTGTTCCTCCTGTAACCGGAGTATTACCGTTCATCGTGACTTTACTCATGTTCTTACCTCCTTAAGTTGCTTTGGATAAAAAATAGCCAGCTGAAATACAGCTGGCTATTGGTCACTCGATCTGTAAAGCTTACAGACTAGTCGAGTTCAGTTCTTTACGTGTATCTTCCTTCGCTTCAACGGAAGCGGCAGCCACTTCATCAGATGCACGGGATGCTTCGTTGGCTACATCCGCGGATGCTTTTCTCACAGATTCCATAACATCATTGCGGCCCTGGTTTACCGTTTTTGCAATATCGGAAGTTTTGGAAGAGACCGTTTTAGCCAGTTCAGAGGCTTTGTCACCTACAACAGTTGCCACTTCTTTAGTACGGTCAGTAACCATGCCTACTTTCTCGGACAGATCACCACGCAATTCACGTCCTGGTTTAGGTGCGAAGAGTAGAGCTGCAGCTGCTCCCAGCAAACCCCCGATGAAAATTCCCTTGGCGAAAGTTGAACCCGTCTGTACAGGATATTGTTCTTCTGCTTTATTCATGCTAATCACTCCTTCTTCAAATTAAGAAACAAATACGAAACAACGAACACCTTGTTGCCCGAATCAGGCAGCCTGTCTTAGCAGTCTGGACACAAGCCCCAGCAAGAAAACAAAGAGCGCTGTACCAATGATGGCAGGAATAATGGCAAAGTTACCGATAACCGGTCCCCAGTTACCAAGCAAAAGTGCTCCCAGCCAGGCTCCGGCAAATCCGGCGATCATTGCACCGATGATGCCCCCGGGCATATTGTGACCAGCTAGTGCATCTCCGATCAAACCGATGATGACAGCCATCACAATGCTGATAATGATGCCCCACATAACAACCGCCTCCTTTAAACTTGATGTAGGATGTTGTCTGTTCGCGTTTGCTTACTTCGTATATAAACCCCGTGCAACCCTGTGAAACAATAAAGATGAGGATGAATGAACTGGAAATCAGAGGAATTCATTCTTTAGCGGCTTTGTTTAATGCCTTTAATCATGCAGAAGATCCATGCCAATCCAGCAGTAAATCCAGTAAATACATCCGTAGGATAATGAACGCCCAACATAATTCGGCTGAGGCCAATCAAGAAAATAAAACTGATACCGCATAGAACAGGAAGCCACACACTGGAAGAGTTATGTCGCTGTCGTTCAATCGCCCAGATTACAAAGAGCATGCCGTAGAAACCCATGGAGATCATGGCATGTCCGCTGGGGAAGCTATACCCGTGAACAACCAGCAGATGATCCAGTTCAGGTCGGCTTCGTCTGAAAAATTCTTTCAATAACGTATTCAGAATCCACATCATGGCAAAGCTTCCCGAGATCGCATATCCATATATAACAAACCTTGGGCTGCGTTGCATGAAGAAAAGAAGAGCAAAACCTCCTGCAGCCACCACAGAGATTTTGAATGAACCAAGTACGGTGATGAATGTAAGGTAAGGGAGTAGATGAAGACGGGAATCCGAATTCAGATAAAATAATTGCTGAATTTGATCATCCAGATGAATAATAACATCAGCACCCAACCAGGCACCCAGACCTGCCAGGATGAACACAATCGAAGCGCTGATGGCCATACCAGCCAAACTCCAGTTGAGGAGGGGGCGTAACAACATGCCGGGAGCTGAACCGGCTGAGGATGGTGTATACGTTTTGCGCGGCATAGTGAGTTTCTCCTTCAATATTGTAATAGATAAACATAGATGATAAAGCTATACCCGGAATAGCTGTCGAAAAAACTGTAAAAACGTCACTTTTGTACTATACTATTTAAGATATCCCATGCGGCGTCGTGACGCAAAGCAGAGATGAATTCGGGAGTACAAAGGAGAGAACTCGCATGGAGAGTGCCTTGTTAATTAAAGAATACCGTGCAGGCGTTATGGAATGCGCCCACTACGGACACATAAGTATTACGGATGAGCATGGCAGAATCGTATACTCGGCTGGTGATCCTCATTTTAGAGCGTTCACTCGCTCATCTGCCAAACCTTTTCAAGCCATTCCAGGCATTCGGGCAGGAATTGCCGGTCACTACGGTCTCTCAGCACAGGAGATTGCTATCATGTCCTCTTCACACCGTTCGGAACCGGAACACATTCGGGTGTTGGAGCAGCTATCCGGTAAAATCGGATTGGGAGAAGAATGCCTGATCTGTGCACCAAGCTATCCGCTTAATGAAGAAAGCCGTAATCAATGGTTACGTGGACAAGGGGAGAAACGTCGCATTTTGCATAACTGCTCCGGCAAACATCTGGGAATTCTGGGATACAGTCAGATGAAGCAAGTTGATTTGGGCAGTTACGCTGAGCCGGATCATCCAGTGCAACGTGAAATTCTTGAAACGTTTGCCGACCTGGCAGGCATTGAGGAAAAGGAGATTGAGCTTGGGACGGATGGCTGCGGCTTTCCGGTATTTTCTTTGCCGTTGTCGGCATTGTCGAACGCCTATCTGAAGCTCGCTTGTCCGGATCTTATCGCTGATCCTTCCACAAGAACAGCTGTAGAGACCATAACATCAGCTATGAATGAACATCCGTTGATGGTAGGTGGCACGGAGCGGGTAGATTCAGTGCTATTGGAAGACGATAACATTGTAGCGAAAGGTGGATTCAAGGGGGTCTTTGGATTTGGTCTGAAAAAAGAACGGCTGGGAGTCACCTTCAAGGTACTGGATGGTTCCGAGGAAGAGTGGGCCTTCATTACCCAATCCATCCTGAAACAGATTGGTTATTCCAATGACAGAACCATTGCACGATTGGCTGAAGTATTCCCTTCGGATATCCGAAATGACGCAGGTACCCTTGTGGGTCATGCAGAAACTGAGTTCCTTCTGCACTCACTTGAAGATAGCCTATAACCTTAAGAAGGGGCGTGATTAGAGTTGCCGGACCTCGGGTAAAGATGACATACCAACTGGTATTCATCTATACAATTCATATACACGCACGGACTGCCGCGGTAAAGTGGCAGTTCTAAACCCTTGGAGGTGGATGAACATGATTAAAGTGGTGACATCGGAAGAAAGGCACACGTCGGATCGAGGTTGGATACACAGTGAATTCAGCTTTTCCTTTGCGGATTATGATGATCCGAGCAATGCCCATTTTGGCTGTTTGCTTGCCCATAATGACAACACGCTGATGCCGCAAGAAGGCTTTAAGAAACATCCACATCATGATCTTGAACTTGTCAGTTATGTCATATCAGGCACGCTCAAGCATACGGACAGCATGGGAACAGAGCAATTACTTGAGCCAGGCACGGTTCAGGTGATGAGTGCAGGTACGGGAGTGGAGCATTCCGAGACCAATCCGTCAACGGATGAACCGGTACGTTTCCTCCAGATGTGGTTTTTGCCGTCTGAACGTATGCTGAAACCTTCTTATACGAATCGAAGGGTAGAGGCTCAGGAACATTTGAATCGTCTATGTCCGATTGTATCCGGGCAAGGTGGGGAGGGAGCCGAGAGCGCATTGCCTATTTCCCAGGATGTGACCTGTTACTTGTCCCATTTGGAATCCGGTAAGAAGTTGATGTACCCGCAGCACGAAGATCGGCGTACACATCTTTTTCTGATCAGTGGACATGTCGAGATTAACTGTTCGGATGGTAATTTCAACCTCAAGCCGGGGGATGCTGCACGAATTCGCAAAAGCTGTGATCTGCAAATCACGAGCACAGGTAGCGAACCTGCCGAATTTGTTCTGGTTGACCTGCCTTAAGGATGGGATGTATTCCGTTAAGGATATTCTGGAAATATAAACATGCCAAAAAGGACCTGTTCCCATGTTGATGTGGAAAACAGGTCCTTTTTTTTGCTTGCTTTTGAATAGGACTTCATAGAAATCGCAAATAATCAAAAGCAACACTCTGCTAAGATTTACGAAGATTACCTAGTTCTGAAGCGACAGCTTCCACTTCAGAGATACTGAGATGTTCCTTGCTCAAAATCATTTCATACAGGTCAAACAGATCTTCATATTTCTCAAGTGGGAATGAAGAAGCTTGCATGGCGGCACCGCTTGCCATACGAAGTTTGGTTTTGATCGCTTCAATCATATATTCCATATTGGCTGCTGTTGCTTGTGTTAAATCCATCGTTAAGATCATCCCTTCCGTATCGGAAACTCTTGTTATTGTATCATGATTGGAAGTGCTCAGGCCAATGCTTTTGCGGGGAGACGAAGCATCGGTTACAATGATGGATACAACAACAGGGTTTAATGGAAACCTGAGTGTACTGGAGGGAATACAGCTTGGCAGCGTATAAGCGAGAAATGGTTCGCCATCAAGGAAGGGAAGTCCGTAAAGGTGTGCCTGCAGAGGATCTGGTCTTATTTTTCAAAAACATCGTTCAGCTTCATTCTCCAGATGAAATTACGTTTGTCTGCATCGGTACCGATCGTTCCACCGGGGATGCTCTGGGTCCACTGACAGGAAGTTTACTGCAAGAGAGCGGAATGGAGAACGTGATTGGCACGCTGTCTTCCCCTTGTGATGCAGATACGCTGGAAAAGAAATTGGCACTTATTCCTGCACACCATACCATCATAGCGATTGATGCATGTCTGGGTCCAAAGCATGCGGTAGGTACATACTATCTCTCGAATAACCCACTCATTCCGGCCCAATCGGTCGGAGGCAAGCTACCCCCTGTTGGACAATACAGTTTAGCAGCTGTGGTTAATGCTAATGGACCAAGGCCCTATTCCATTTTGCAGATGACCTCGCTTCACTTGGTCATGGGGATGTCCCGAACGATTGCAGACGCCGCAATTGAAGCATGGAAATGGAGACAAACGTTTCATTCATGATATGTAGGCTTAATAATATACAACCTGAATTATATCATTCGCGCAGAGAGAGGGATTCATATGGAAAAAGTGATGTGTGATGGAACGACGATTTGTTATGCCGAACAAGGTAAGGGAGAAGCACTCATTTTGCTCCACGGATACTGTGGCAGTTCATCGTATTGGGATGAGGTCGTACCTGAACTGGCACGCAGCTATCGCTGTATCGTACCTGATCTGCGTGGACACGGAAAAACGGATGCACCTGTAGGAAGTTATACCATCGAACAGATGGGCAACGATGTATTACAGCTGATGGATGAGCTGAACGTGGAAAAGGCGGTCCTTCTGGGACACTCCATGGGAGGATATATTGCGCTCTCTATCGCACAACGTCACCCGGAGCGTTTGAATGCATTTGGTCTGATTCATTCCACAGCCTATCCGGACAGTGAAGAAGCCAAGGAGAAACGCCTGCGCGCTGTATCCGCCATTCAAACTGAAGGTATCGTAAATTTTGTAGATGGACTGGTTCCCGGACTGTTTGCACCGGAACATGTGGAATCGCTATCTAAGCATGTAACACGTGTGAAGGAGATTGGTTACAAGACCGTACCTCAAGGTGCTGTCGGCGCTGCACTTGCTATGCGAGAACGCCCGGATCGCCGCGATGTGTTATCGGCTACACCTTTACCTGTATTGCTGGTTGCGGGAGAGAAGGATGCTGTTATCCCGCCAGAACGCACATTTACAAGTGACAAGCCACATATCGTGCAAGCCGTGATTGCGGGTGCGGGTCATATGAGCATGTATGAAGCTCCTGAAGAGTTAATTCAGGTCATTAAACAATTTATGGCTGGCTTATCGAAGTAATTTAATTTCATTAGTACCAGTACCATTCAAGTCCAATCCCTGCAACGTCCCTTTGGGACAGGCGGGGGTTGGTGCGTTTAGGGCCATAACATAGACGCGTATGTCTTGTTTTTGGCTTTTTGTCATGGCATGAATTAAAATAATTATAAAGGGACGATGTGAGAACGAGTGGATTGATAGGGTCGAACGATGAGGGGGCATACCAGATGTTCAGAAAAGATTATCTGCTCCGCATGATGGAGGAAATGACAGAGGCGATTGGCAAAGTGTTCACGCTCAAGCAGCAACGTAAGCACGCGGAGGCATTGTCCGAGTTGGATGAATTGATGCGCAGGCAGTTTGGGTTGAACTTATCTTTACTGAACTCATTGCCAGCGGAGGATGTTATTGAAATGTTTCGTTTTCGCGGAGTTATCGAAGTGGACAATCTGCAGCAAGCCGCCAGGCTGATTGAAGAAGAAGCTTACATTTATCAAGAGAAGGCCAGAGTGGAAGGCATAGATGATCAGGAGAGAATGGATGCAGAGGATGAGGCTGTCATCCGATTGATGAGATCACTTCATTTTTACCTGTATGCATTGAATCATGGCGCTAATCCTAAGTTATTGGACGCACCGGAACGGGTAGAGGGTGTATTGGGGCTCACCAAAGAATATGAACTCCCTGCCCGAACCGTGAGACAGCTTGCCCTGTATCGTGAGCAACAAGGACGGTACGACCAGGCAGAGAACAGTTGGTACAGGTTGTTACAGCTTGGTGCTGACTTCCCGGTGAATTATCGAGCTGATGTGCAGGCGTTCTACGAAAGGTTGAGCCATCTCACGGATGAACAACTGGAGCAAGGTGGTCTGCCACGGAACGAAGTTGAAGAGGGGCTAGCTGAACTCACTCGTCAAGAGATGAGCTCATAAATATGGATTGGATCAAGGCTTGTTACATGCCTTCACTTGGAGAGGGAACGGAATTGTGGTATGGTAACGGTTGACCAAACCAAACCGAAAGTGAGATGTACCCCGTGGATTCATTGCGAAAGCTTATACAAGACATCTTTGAACAGAATTCGCTGATCACAGCGACCTGGAGCCAGCTGCGCAGACGGGACAATGTCTCGTATACCAAAGTGCAAGTCAAGCCGGTGACACTGAAGAATCAGCTGCATTATCAATTTGCATTTCATTATAACAACAAAGTGCTGCACGAGAATTTGATTCCGGCTGAAGCGGCCGAGCGCATGACATTGCTATGCGAAGAGACGTTTCGTCAAGGGCTGCTCTGCACGACCGAGGCAGACTATCAAATTTTGATCAGCAAAAAATATAAAGTATCCATACTGACCAAATCTGCTTCCAAGACTGCGGTGGATCTTTCGCATAATCGCAAGAAGCAATATGTATTGGAAGAGGGAGTGCCCGTCTCGTTCCTCGTTGAACTTGGTATTATGAACGAAGAAGGTCGTGTGCTGACCCGCAAGTATGACAAGTTCAGACAGATCAACCGTTTCCTCGAAATGGTGCAGGATGTCATTCCGCATCTGCCGGAGGGACGTCCGCTGACCATCGTTGATTTTGGTTGTGGCAAGTCTTATCTGACATTTGCGTTATATCACTACCTGTCTGTACAACAACGGCGTTCGCTCAAGATTATTGGTCTCGACTTGAAGGCTGACGTGATCGAACATTGCAATGATCTGGCTAACAAATTACATTATGGTGACCTGAAGTTCCTGGTTGGAGACATCGCCGACTACGATGAACTAAATGAAGTGGATATGGTCGTAACGCTGCATGCTTGTGATACAGCTACCGATGCGGCTTTGGAGAAGGCGGTTCGCTGGGGCGCTTCAGTCATTCTGTCTGTGCCTTGCTGTCAGCACGAGCTGTTTGACCAGGTTGAATCTTCCGTGATGAATCCGTTGTTGTCTCATGGTATCCTGAAGGAACGTTTCTCCGCACTGGCTACGGATGCGATTCGTGCCAAGCTGCTTGACCTGATGGGATATAAAACACAACTGCTAGAATTCATCGATATGGAGCATACGCCCAAAAATATATTGATTCGTGCCGTTCGTGGTCAGGCCGGCGAAGTGACGGATATGTGGAATGAATATACAGCTTTCCGTGATTTCATTCATGCCGATCCATATTTGGAGCGGGTTTGTGCGGATTTGCTTCCAGGCGATGGCAAACAGACCAGCGGGAAATCAGGTAAAGGAACCGTTCAGGATTCCGCACATTGCGACCTTTGCTGAGTGTGCCAATGACAATCCAGGGACATACTGCAATTAGGGTCTCTGAATGTAAACTTCAATACAGTGCACAACCTTCGTTGCAAGCAACATCATAACTGTCAGATCTATCAGACAGAAGGACCCTTTATCGGGATCTTCTGTCTTTTTGTTATGCATGTGGAGCCGTGAAAGGAGGGTGGACGTGGATGAAGTATAGGACAATGGATAAGGCAAAGCCAGTGGATAAACAGGGGCGTGCGGTGAATGAAGAAATGATAGAACTTGTGTTAGACAGGTCCCACCATGCAGATGGTACAGAATATGTAGATAACAGGTACTTATGTAACGGGGACATTAGGTGCAGTAGAGACAGTGTATACAAAAAGGAAGATACATATAAAAAAGATGATACATCTAATCCAAATGGAGCTATCCAAACCGAGTGGGAGGGCAGTTTTTCTCGGATTTTGAGGTGTGAACGTAATTTAGGTTCGGGATGGACTGTTGGGTTGGGCATACTCTCCATTGTCTTGCTGCTCGCAGGATGTCTGAGTCGGGGACTGTACTATTCGGCTGATCTGTATCCTGTCCTTCTGATCGCAGCAGGAAGCACCTTGATTATACTTGTGCTATTTCTTGTAGTTTTTCGTCCACAGAAGGCGAGTGAACGAATACCCATGTCATTGGTACAGGGGCAGGGGAACATTGAACGAATGGTTGAGAAAATATTTCAAACTCCGGGGATGTGGCGGGTATTGTGGCCGCTAGGGATGATAATTTGTTACGCCCTACATGCATGGGCAGGCTCGGTGAGTAAACAGGGCAGTATGGATGAGATGCTGCGATGGAGCCTGCTTGCGATATTTACTCTGCTCACCGCAATATTGGCTGCGCGTACGGATGGTGCGCGCTGGTTAGCCTGCGGTTGGCAGATGGCGGGCGGCTTGCTCGTGCTAAGCGGCATCCTTGCCGTGTGCGGGGTATGGCCGCTGCCCTTCGGGGTGATGCGGACCGCTGACCCCGAGATCAGCTCCGCCGGGGCCCGGCTCGGCGGATTATTGCAGTACCCGAATGCGTACGGTGCCGTTGTTGGCATGTACGCATTAGAGCGGCTGTCGGCCGCCGCGCGAGTCATAGCCCGGCCTGTGCCGGCCGGGCGACTCATCGCGGCAGTGCTGCCGCTTATGCCTGCGCAAGCCGCGCTCCTGCTGAGCGAGTCGCGCGGCGCTTGGCTGGCGACCGGCTGCGCCGCGGTCGCCGCCTTCGCTTTGCAGCGGCGCGGTGCCCGCCTGCCGCTGCTGCTGGCCACGGCCGCGCCACTGGCGTGCGCGGCCTGGCTATACCGCCAGCTGGCAGCTGCCCAGCTGGCGCCTGCACCCGTGCCCGGCCTGCTGGCACTGGCCGGGGCATGGGCAGCTGCGCTGCTCGGCACGCTGCTGCTGTGCCGTCTATGGCACAGCGGCGCCGCCAAGGCTCCTCGCGCCGCTGCCCTGACGGCCATCGTGCTGGCGGGAGCCGCCGCCGCACTCATGGCCGTGGCCTCCACCGCTGATCGCCTCGCGGCTGGTGTCGGCACAGGGGTGTCCCGCCTTCAGATGTGGCGGGACGCCCTAACGCTGTGGACCGAGGCCGCATGGCTTGGCCACGGGGGGGACACATGGCGCAACACGTTCCACGCCATTCAATCCTCGCCTTATGTCGGAGGCGAGGTTCACAACGGCTTGCTCGATCTTGCCCTGGACACGGGCTTGATCGGCATTCTGCTTGTCGCAGGGTGGTTTCTCCTCACCCTGCGAAGCATCCTTCACGTTGCACCGCAGCTCATGCCATCTGTGCTTATTTTTGGCCTGCATGGGGCGATGGACTTTGACTGGAGCTTCACACTATTCTGGATGCTCTTCATCTGGCTCGGTGCTTGGGCAGTCGCATTGAAGACGGAAGCGGTGGAAGGCAAGCGATCCGGGGGAACTGTCGAATACAACCCACCCAGACCTCAGCTCTCCGATTCTCCACCAACCCAATCCCGTCTATTATCTTTACCGATGCGGTCCTTCTCTCATATTCTTCAGCGTTTAACTTATCGGGGAATACGGGCATCAGTAGTGATGATTATCCTTTTCTGGCTCGGTGGAACAGTCTGGCTGACCTCCCGATACGCCGTAGCAGAAGTGCAGTACCGTCAGGCGATGTCTGAATCGGATGGAACTCCCGTACAAAAGGCACATCTTATAGCTGCCTTTCAATCGAATCCGAATCGACCAGATATTATCTTATCCCTTGCACGATCTCTCGGGGGGCAAGAAGCAGAATCACTCCTTCTGAACAGCCTGTCCCATTCCCCGGTGCACCCTCAGATTTACTTCGAACTGGGGCGATTGGCAGTCCAATTCGGAGAGGGGCAACAGGCTGGGAAATATTTTGATCAAGCTATCGCATTGAATCGCTATGATGGCATTGGCCAATCCGCCGCATTGTATTGGATGGAGCAGGCAGCGCAGCGGGAATGGGAGGCAGGATTCACGGATCGAGCCCAACAGACTGCCGCCGCTGGTGTACAGATGTATGAACGTTATCGTTTGTTGGTGGAGAAAGTGGAAGCAGGGAACGTTCATAATGATCGTCGTTTTGTAATGGAGGAACATGCTCTTGTTTATGGAGAGAACCTGCGCAAGCTTGCTTCCGCTCCATTTACTCCAGAGTTGACCCGGCGGAATCATTGAACCGCAGCTGGATTTAGTGGCTTACCTGTTTGCTTTTATCTAGGACGTGTCTCAAAACTCGCTGAAGTGCATCTTTAACCGCCTTTTCGCCCCATGCTGCGTCACTTTCCCTTGACGTGCCCCGGCACGCCTGCGGAAAACTTCCTGGCTTGGAACGAAAATTCGGCAAAATCTGCTTCCTTCGGAGTTTTCAGACACGCCCTAATGAACAGATTCAATTCATGAGAATTAAGAGGGTTAACAGTTAAGCCCATTTTCATGTACAGGGAGACAACATAAACTCTTTTTCCGCCTGCCTAGCTCATTGCCGCATATCTACAGACGATACCCGCCAAATGCATGCTGAAATGCATCTTTTAATGGCTCAACATCGACTTCCCACAGCGCGGCGATCTCTGCACTGACATCCGTGTTCCACCACTCACATAACTTTTTGCGGTTGTCGCGATTTTCCCCGATCCAGAGCAGATTGGCAATTACCTTACAGTAATAACATTCTTCCGCCTGCTTCATTCGTTCTGGGGAGACGTACACCTTCAGCCGTTTGGCTGTGCGGTACAGTTCTTTGCTGCATGCCCGGCGAATTCCCCTGGCGGAAGGAAGGTTTTGACCAGACTGCTTATGTTTGACCGGTGGAGAACCGGGTATTGACTTGTGTGACATCTTCTCACGCTCCTCTCCCCATACCATATGCGAACCGCTGCAAACGGGACACTATCCCAGCCTTGTGAAGTAGCAACGTCCACAGCCCTGTGATAAAATAGGGACGAACATCCATGGTGCGGAGGGGCACCGCCAATCAGGATGGAGAAAGAGGGTTGAGATGGACTTTATTCATAACCTTGTCGGCCAATTGTTCGATTGGATTCAAAGTCTTGGATACTTTGGAATCATGCTTGGATTAATGATGGAAGTCATCCCGAGCGAAATTGTGCTGGCGTATGGAGGTTTTCTCGTTTCACAAGGTAATATCAACTTTTTCGGTGCTATGATTTTCGGTACAGTGGGCGGTGTGATTGCCCAGTTATTTATTTACTGGATTGGCCGTTATGGCGGTAGACCTGTACTTGAACGCTACGGTAAATACATACTCATCCAGAAAAAACACATCGACCATTCCGAAGAGTGGTTCCGCAAGTATGGTACCGGTGTCATTTTCACGGCTCGTTTTGTTCCGGTGGTACGACATGCAATCTCCATCCCGGCTGGCATCACGAAAATGCATGCAGGCAAATTCATCTTGCTTACTACACTCGCTGTTATACCTTGGACTGCATTGTTTATATATTTAGGGATGATTCTTGGAGATCAATGGAAGCATATTGATGAGAAAGCGGCACCATATGTTATGCCTATTTTGTTGGTCGCTCTCGCCCTTATGATTGTTTATGTACTTATTAAATGGATGAATGCTCGTAAAAAGAAAGGAAGTGTCTAGTTATGGGTAAACCCAACTTGTCTCACAAATTCGGTAAAGGTCTGCCACCGAAGGATTTCATTGAGAGTATGACCAAGAACCAAAGTGAATTCCAGGCCAACTATGATAGCTTTACTTGGTCGAACGAAGAGGATCGTGAGTTTTTTGAGAGTCTGAACCATCGCGATGATCTGCGTGTGTTAATTCTGGCTGCTGACTGGTGCGGGGATGTTGTCCGCAATATTCCGGTTGTGTTCCAGGCGCTTGAAATCTCAGGAATCCCAACAGAAGTTCTGATTATGGAGAACCATCCGGAAGTGATGGATGAGTTCCTGACGATGGGTGGCCGTTCCGTGCCAGTCGTTATTTTCGCAGACACGGGTGGCCATGTGTTAGGTCAGTGGGGACCTCGTCCGCAGCATGTACAGGAAGTCATGATTGAATTCAAACGCCTTAACCCGGATCGTGAAGCAGCAGATTATCAAGAAAATTTGGCTGTAGCGCGTCAAGAGATAGGTAAACGTTATGGGGAAGGAACGGAGTCACATGCAACCATTATCCGTGAGTTGCGTGAACTGATTTCGGGTTACTAAGCCGATATGCTTAACATTCGCACGTTTACACTAGGCCCGCTTCAGACCAATGCGTATCTCCTGCAAGGAGATGATCCGGGTAAAGCCGTCATTATTGATCCGGGCATGAATCCAGGGCCGCTGCTTAAGGCGATCCAGGACTTGGAGATTGAAGCCATTCTCCTGACTCATGCTCACTTTGATCATATGGGTGGGGTAGATGAGATCCGTAAATTGAAGGGATGTCCCGTGTATCTTCATGACTTGGAGAGTGACTGGCTTACAACCCCAAAATTAAATGGATCTTTGAATTGGCCGCAGGCGACACCACCGCTTTCGACAGATCCTGCTGAATATGCCATGGACGAAGGACAGAAGCTGAATCTGATTGGACATACGTTTAAAGTGTTCCATACACCTGGACATTCACCAGGCAGTGTAAGTTTGCTTTGTGATAACGACCTGTTTGCCGGTGATGTGCTGTTCCGCATGGGTGTGGGCAGAACGGACCTGACAGGAGGGCGTGAACGGGATCTGATTGATTCAATCCAGAACAAGCTTTACACCTTTGCTGATGAAGTGAAAGTATATCCAGGTCATGGTCCCAAAACGACCATTGGTTATGAGAAACAGAACAATCCTTACGTGTCCGCAAGATAATCCGACAGGTTATGTGAAGAAAGTCTGGACAAGCGACAACTTTTTCATTAGAATAGCAATTAGTTGTTACAAGCGTTAAGGCATCATCTAACCGAAGCATTACCAAGAAACACCCAACCTTGCGAAGCACGCAGACTGTGGTCTATACCCGGTTTGCGTTCTTTTTTTATTTTCAGCCCCTTTTTATGACAGAATCAGTCCGTTTCACCCTACATTGAGATGCAAGATGCGCTTCATCACAAGCCAGTTTGAGACCAATAGCAAGTTAGCAGCAAGTACAGATTGATTTAGAAAAAATAAATTTAAGAAAATATTATATAAGTTGAACTAATCATTTACACGATAACGGAGAGGACAGAAAAAACCTGAAAAAGCGAAGCTACAAGCTTTCTGCAAGAAAGCTACTCCGGAAGCATACACTTCGCCTAAAAGCTTTCTGAAAGAAAGCTGCATCGGAAGCATACGCTATCTCCGGATTTTCCCCTTCGGAAAAGGGAATCAAAAAATCTGGGGATAACAGCGATTGGAAGGTTATTCTGTCATCGTAGTGTCAGTGTAAATAATCTTTAGTTCAACTTATATAGATCATGAGAGCGGGGAAGATCAAAGTGGAGAAAACAAGAGTCATTCCGTTGGGACAGCATGTCGAGTATCCGATTATTGAAGAAAACCGTCGCATGTTGGATAGTGGAAAAAGAGAAACAGGTACTAACCGAGCTTTAATACATAATCCTAGCGTGACCAATGAAGTGATGAAGCCTCAGCAGAATATATGGACAAGCCATGTATTAAGAAACGGAGCCCGCAACCAACCGTGGTTCGACAAGCTGCAAGATTACCGGAATCAAGTCTGATTGCCCGGGAAATTGTCGGGTTTAATTTTTTTTTGATTCCATTGAACGTTTCTGCAGAGCCTGTCGTATTAACTCCAGATTGAACGGAAAGCAGGTGATTTTCATGATAAAGGCAGCTGAGCTGGAAGAGGTACGCAGAGCAGTATCGGGAGACGATAGCGCACTCGCAGCGTTGTTGCAACGTCACTACACTTTTGTGTATAAGTATCTTGTCAAAGTGACAATGGACGCTAACCTCGCAGAAGAGACGGTGCAGGATACGATGATTCGTTGTATGGAAAATATCCATCGATATGATGGCACGTCTGCCTTTTCATCATGGATGATCACCATTGCGACCCGCATCTATATCGATAAGACAAGACGTAAGAAGAGAGAACAGAACTGGCTTGCTCTCATCCGGGATCAGGCTGTACGTCGATTCCGCTGGCAGCTTGAGACACGGAATGAAGAATGGACAGATGTCATGGATGCGATGACAAGACTGACACCCGAACATCGTGTTGCAGTGTTACTGAAGCATTATTATGGATACGGGTATGACGAGATCGGGGAAATGCTGGGTATTCCTGCTGGAACGGTAAAGTCACGAACAGCTTATGGTCTCCGTCAGTTAAGAAAGGAGCTGGAATAAGGATGGGCAGATCAGATGATGCACAAGAACAAGAAGTTGTAGAACGATTGCAGCAACACATGAAAGTGCTGGATGATGCATTTGAACCGACAAGCATTCCTTCCTTAGGTTCACTTGAAGCCCAAGTCAGGGAACGAAGACAGAGTAGACGTCGAGCCAATTGGATCGAGATGATATGTTTCTGGTTGGTTGGCTTGTTTGCCATTGTTTTCGGGGTCTTATTGTTCGTGTCCGCTCCAGCTCTATACGTGAGTATCCAGGCTCTTGGTACAGCTGTTGCGGTGATTTTGGCTGTGATCTGGGCTGGACGGCGCCGGAAGGAGGTTCGTCATGAATAAAATGCATTATTCGTTGGATGAAATTTCTCCTCTGTGGCTTATACTGCTTGGCATTTTTCTCTTGGTTCAGGGCACATGGATCTTTCAGGATGCACGCAAACGTGGACGTTTCCCCTGGTTATGGGGATTATGGGGGATCACCGGATTTCCCACGCCTCTCATCATATACTGGTTCGTCGTGATTCGATCACAACGCAAGCCAGGTACACAACACAAGAAAGTATGATCGTTTAATAGAGGATGTTCAAAAAGTCCGCTACTCCATTTCTAGCTTCATCCCACCTTCTCGGTACTGAAACTTATCTTTTTGAACACGCACTAATACAGAGAAAAAAGATTTTGCACAAATATGTTGTTTAATTCTAGTATTCCTAGACATCGTTATTCTTTTCTAGTAGACTATACAGATAATAAAAAGATAGACTACCAGGAGGTTAGACGATGCTGCGATTAGGAGAGAAGGTTGTCATCGTCGCGGATTCGTTTGAGCAGAATCTTCCTGTAGGGGAATATGGTTTCGTCATCGCTTATGACCGGAATCCGGACAATGCGTTCGATTACGTGCTTCGAGTGCCGCAGGTAAACCGGAACTTTTTTGTTCCATCCGGCGACATCGATCTGGAAGAGGTTCTGCTGAAGCAGGAAGCTGAGCGGGTCGAGCGAGAAGCGTTGATAGATTACGCCCTTGCGACACACAATGAGAAGCTGTTTCATCATCTGATGAATGGAGATTTTCAAGTTGTGGAAGAGGAAGAAGAACCCGCGAACGATGTTATGTCACAGGCGGATTTTATAAAGCAGGTTAATCTGCGTGCATGGATTTAGAATTTTAAGAGTCGGCTGATGTCGGCTCTTTTTTATTTTATAAGTTTGTTTTTAGCTTCCCGGAAGCCTGTCAGGTCATTTGCATTGAATTGTCGAACTATCTCACCTATAATGAAAAAAGTTATCTTGAGACTTTAGCCCGTTAAACGAGCGATTCGTTTCAGGCCGTTTTGGGAATCAGAACGAATGAAGGAGGCATCCGCTAATGAGTATTTCGAATAATGACGTTCAGCATGTGGCCAAGCTGGCCCGGCTCAACTTGACTGCTGAAGAAGAACAGACCCTGACAGGTCAGCTGAACGCGATTTTAAAATATGCAGAAAAGCTGAATGAGCTGGATACAGAAGACATCGAACCCACCACTCACGTTCTGCACGTAAGCAATGTCATGCGTGAAGATGAGACCAAAGAAAGCCTGTCGATTGAACAGGTGATGCGCAATGCACCGGAAGAAGAAGACGGGCAGTTTAAAGTGCCTGCTGTAATGGAATAACGGATAACCGGAAGGAGGACAAAAACTGTGAGTTTATTTGAACAATCGTTGCCTGATTTACATAACAAGCTGCATGCCAAAGAACTGTCGGTCAGCGATCTGGTGGAACAGGCGTATCAGAATATTGGCGCGCATGATGATAAAGTTAAAGCATATTTGGCACTGGATGAAGAACAAGCACGCGCTCGTGCACGTCAACTGGATGACCGTTTGGTTAGCGGCGAGGAGAAAGGTTTGCTTTTCGGCCTGCCTGTAGGGATTAAGGATAACATCGTTACGAACGGACTGCGCACGACCTGCGGTAGCCAGTTTCTTCGTAATTTCGACCCGGTGTATGATGCGACAGTTGTCGAGAAATTGAAAGCTGCAGACACCGTAACTATTGGTAAACTCAACATGGACGAATTCGCCATGGGCGGCTCCAATGAAAATTCAAGTTTCTCCCCTGTACGTAATCCATGGGCGCTTGACCGTGTTCCAGGAGGCTCCAGTGGTGGTTCTGCAGCTGCTGTAGCTGCGGGAGAAGCATACTTCACACTAGGCTCAGACACAGGTGGCTCCATCAGACAGCCTGCTTCGTATTGTGGTGTTGTCGGATTGAAGCCGACTTATGGACTTGTTTCCCGCTTTGGTCTGGTGGCATTTGCTTCATCCCTGGATCAGATAGGGCCTTTGACGAAAAATGTTGAAGATTCTGCCTATGTATTGCAAGCCATTGCTGGTTATGATGCCAAAGATTCGACATCTGCAAAAGTGGAGATCCCCGATTATTTGAGCGGACTGACAGGTGATGTCAAAGGACTTCGTATTGCGGTTCCGAAAGAATATATCGGTGAAGGCGTCGATCCACAAGTGAAAGAGACAGTTCTGTCTGCATTGAAAGTTCTCGAAGGACTCGGGGCAACATGGGAAGAAGTATCCCTCCCGCATACCGAATATGCGGTGGCTACGTATTACCTGCTGGCTTCTTCAGAGGCTTCTTCGAACCTGGCTCGATTTGATGGTGTACGTTATGGCGTGCGTGCAGACAATCCGGACAACTTGTTGGATCTGTATCATCAATCCCGCAGTCAAGGCTTTGGTCCTGAAGTGAAACGACGCATCATGCTTGGAACGTATGCACTCAGCTCGGGTTACTATGATGCCTATTATCTGAAAGCACAGAAAGTGCGTACATTGATCAAACAGGATTTCGACAATGTATTTGCCAAATATGATGTCATTATCGGACCAACTGCGCCAACAACGGCGTTCAAACTGGGTTCACAGGTGGATGATCCACTTACGATGTATCTGAACGATATTCTGACAATTCCGGTCAACCTGGCTGGTGTACCTGCCGTTAGTATTCCATGTGGATTCTCGGAAGGATTGCCAGTAGGCCTGCAAATTATCGGTAAAGCTTTTGATGAAACGACCGTATTGCGTGTAGCGCATGCGTTTGAACAAAATACAGAATTCCACAAGCAGCGTCCGCAGCTGTAGACTGCCCGGAACGGAGGAATATAGAAATGTCCGCATCTAAATATGAAACGGTCGTTGGACTTGAGGTCCACGTGGAGTTGCACACGAACTCCAAAATTTTCTGTGGCTGCCCCACAGCTTTTGGAGCTCCGCCGAATACGCATACCTGTCCGGTCTGCCTCGGGCATCCGGGCGTATTGCCTGTACTGAATCGTCAAGCTGTAGACTACGCGATGAAGGCAGCGATGGCCCTGAATTGTACAATTGCTGATGTCAGCAAGTTTGACCGTAAAAACTACTTTTACCCCGATTCACCAAAAGCCTATCAGATCTCGCAATTCGATCAACCGATCGGTGAGAACGGCTGGATTGATATCGAAGTGAATGGTGAAACGAAACGAATCGGCATCACACGTCTTCACTTGGAGGAAGATGCAGGGAAGCTTACACATATCGATGGCGGATACGCGTCTTTGGTGGATTTCAACCGTGTCGGTACTCCACTCGTAGAGATTGTATCTGAACCTGAGATTTCTTCTCCGGAAGAAGCACGTGCGTATCTTGAAAAATTGCGCGCGATTATGCAGTACTGTGATGTATCGGACGTGAAGATGGAAGAAGGTTCACTACGTTGTGACGCCAACATCAGTTTGCGTCCACATGGACAGGAAAAGCTGGGAACGAGAGCCGAGTTGAAAAACATGAACTCCTTCCGTGGTGTTCAACGTGGTCTCGAATATGAACAATATCGTCAGGCTGAAATTCTGGATGATGGCGGTGAGGTGGTTCAGGAGACGCGTCGTTGGGACGAAGCTCAAGGAAAGACACTGTCAATGCGTGGCAAGGAACAGGCGCATGACTACCGTTATTTCCCGGACCCGGATCTGGTGAAGCTGCATATTGATGCAGACTGGAAAGAGCGGATCAAGGCTACCATACCTGAGCTTCCGGACGAACGTAAGGCTCGTTACACGGCTGATTATGGATTGCCTAGCTATGATGCAGAGGTTATTACTTCATCCAAAGCTATAGCTGATCTTTTTGAAGATAGCCTGAAATTCACTCAGGATGCCAAATCCGTATCCAACTGGATCATGGGCGATTTGCTGGGTTACCTGAATACGAGCAACCTCGAGGTGACTCAGGTTCCACTAACAGGTCAAGGTTTGGGTGAGATGATTGGCTTGCTTGAGAAGGGCACCATTAACAGCAAAATCGCCAAAACGGTATTCAAGGAAATGCTCGAGAGCGGTAAGCTTCCTCAGCAGATCGTTGAAGAGAAGGGTCTTGTGCAGATTAGTGATGAAGGTGCCATTCTTGCCATCGTTGAGCAGGTTGTGGCGAACAATCCTCAATCTGTGGAAGATTATAAGGCTGGTAAACAGAAAGCCATCGGCTTCCTCGTTGGTCAAGTTATGAAAGAAAGTAAAGGCAAGGCGAATCCCGCCCTCGCCAACCAACTGCTTGCAGATGTACTGAACCGCTAATCCTTCCGGTGAGGCCGGACAGAAAGAGGCTCGTCCCTGTGACAGCCTCTTTTTGTTATGAAAGATATAAAAGAAATTCGGACGGGGGAACGGATATGAATATTCAATCATTGTCACTAAGTGATCTGGAGACGTTGGGACAGTTATGGAGACTTCAACATGTGGCCTATCGATTGGAAGCTGAAATCATCGGATTTCAGGAGATTCCTCCTTTGATGGATACGATGGAGACACTTCGGGATTGCGGAGAGCACTTTTATGGTGTCCATGATGACGGAGAACTTATCGGAGCTGTCGCTGTAGCGGAGGAAGAGGAGAACACACTGACCATTACACGAATGATGGTGCACCCGGATCACTTTCGCAAGGGAATTGCTGCATCTTTGATGGCGTATGTGTTGGAACAGCATGCGGATCTTCCACGTTATATCGTCTCCACAGGAACGCTGAATCAACCCGCTGTGAAACTGTACACCAAATTTGGTTTTAACCCCGTGGAAGTCACACAGATTGCACCTGGAGTGGAATTAACGACTTTTCATAAGAATAAACTTTAATAACGTTAACAACTGGGAGGAGGAGTACCGACTTTGGGCGATCCCTGGTTCATTGATGAGTGGCACATTTTATTACGATTATTACTGGCTATGCTGCTTGGAGGGCTCGTAGGCCTGGAGCGGGAACGGTCCAATCATGCTGCTGGTTTGCGTACCCATATTTTGGTGTGTCTGGGCTCTGCACTGATTATGATGTTGTCTGTTTATGGCTTTAAAGATTTTGCTAATGAATTAAATGTAAGGATCGATCCAGCTCGTTTGGCTACAGCTGTAATTACTGGTGTGGGATTCCTGGGAGCAGGGACAATTCTCTTCACGGGAAAATCCATCACCGGACTGACTACGGCAGCTTCAATCTGGGTTGTTGCAGCCATTGGGCTCGCAGCAGGTGCGGGATTCTTTTTTGCATCTATCGTATCCACCGTCCTGGTATTGCTTAATCTCTGGGTATTTAACAAACTAGAGCTGAGGTATTTACGAGGGAACAAAATGCATGTCGTTACACTTCATACCTTGTCAGAACCTGGTTTTCTGGAACAACTGTCTTCATGTATGGAGCAGGAGAAGATCAAAATTCGTAAAATTACAGTGAATGAACAAGACCTGGCTTATGCAGAGATGATATCGGTTGAACGTAAAATTGAGATTGTGCTGCATGTCCAGGTACCGCATGATTTCAAAACAGTAGGGCTGGTATCCAAGTTAAGACATTGGGAACATGTGACCAAAGTATCGATCGAATAATGAATTACAACCCTCCCCAGGCCAGCAGTGCCGGAGGGTTTTTGGTTATATCCATATTTCTTCCAGTTACTCTCCTTGCTCTTTAGGGTACTATCTAACCAAATGCATGAAGAGCGGAAGGTCAGATCAGAAGAGAGGAGTATGTTATGAAGCGGAGACGTCAATCCAACAAAAGGACCCGTACAGTCCAGGCCAAACCGGTGAGAAATCGGACTCACAAGTTTATTGCGGGATTATTGAGTGCCATTATTCCTGGGCTCGGTCATATTTATCTAAGATTGTACATGAGAGGTCTGACCTTTATGCTGCTTGTTTTGCTTGATCTGTCAGCAGTGTTGTACTTCTCATCCATTGGAATACAGATCAATGTGCCATTGCTCATCTTGCTTGCTTTGTGTATCCCGGTTATTTACTTTTACAATGTATATGATGTGCTGCAATCTGCAGATTGGGTCATGATGCGCAGACGGAGAGCAGTGACCCAGGGAACTTTGGACAAGCCGGTATCCAATGAACGTTCTACACGAGATGCAATGATGGTCTGGGAGAGAGGCATATCGTTTGGATTGCTCCTGATTGTGGGAGGGTCTTTGATGGTACTGTTTTTTCGTAAACCACGCTGGTTCCAAGAGATCCTCGCCATGTACGGCGGATACTCATTTGCAATTCTCATGATCATAGGAGGTTTGCTTCTGTTCGGGCGTGAGTTCTGGGTTATGTTGAACAAGAAAAAAATGTAGTTGAAACGATACAAGGAGGGAACGTAATGAACCGTAAAGTCCGGGTTGGCCGCTATACGGCTGCCGCCTTAATCGTAGCGGTGGGTGTGCTGTTGATTTTGGATAAACGGTGGGGAACTGACTACGTATATGAGATGGTGGACTGGTGGCCATTTTTGCTCATAGTTTTAGGCGTGGAATATATTGTGCTGTTTCTGTGGACACGCAGAAGAAACAAGGCGCAATCAGATAATCCAGACCATCCTGATGTACCCATAAAAGTACGTTTTAGACCTGATGCCAAAGGCATTCTGACCTCACTGATTTTGGCGGCTTCCGTATTTATCGTTACCGAGCAGGATCACTATATGCACTTATGGAATAGAGTGAGTCTTAATCTCGGTGCGGCCTCCATGGACTACAGTCAAGCTGCGGGATATATGGAGGATAAGGGCACAATTCGAGTACCCGTACGCATGGATACTTCAGATCTTGTGGTCGAAGGTGTGAACGGGGATATCTCAGTGCAACGGGGGGATACGGAGGGGATTGAAGTACGAACGGTTATCTGGGTAGATCAGACGACGGAAGTGCAAGCGAAGGCTGTAGCAGCTGCCTCTTTTGTGGAGACCGATGGTGCGAAAGTGATTCATATTAAAGCTACAGGCAAGACGTATGGAGAAAATGAAAAAACGCAGCCACGGATGAATCTTACCATAACGATTCCGGATGATCGTCGCTTTAATCTGGATATTCGAACTTCCAATGGAGCCATATTGTTAAACCGTCCGGAAGCCATTAGTACCATATTTGCCGAAACGGGTAACGGACGGATCCGGATTACCAATGCCGTTGGAGATATCTCGGGGAAAACGTTGAACGGAGATGTCATTGTAGCCAACGCCATTGGTAATGTAGACCTCGACAGTAACCGTGGAGACATGAAGGCCCGCGGAGTTTCCGGTGATGTCGATCTGACCACACAAGTGGGAAGTATCAGTATCGCAGACTCCGTTGGCCAATTCACGGCAGAGACACGTAACGGCAATATTACGCTGGATGGTGCCAACCTGGGAATCAAGGCTCAATCGCTTAATGGCAGTATTAACATCGTATCTGCCAAAGTCGGGGGTGACTGGGATGTGTACAGTGCTGTGGGAGCCATTAACGTATTACTTCCTGATCGTGGAGACTACAGTCTTGCGGGTTCCAGCAGTTATGGAGATTTAAGTACGGATCTGCCTTTCAAAGTACAGAATAAAACTATTGAAGGCCAGCTCGGTGAGGGTGAGTACAGGGTGAAAATCGAAGGCAACAGTGATCTCACCATTCAGAGCAACCCAGCTGTGTCTACACCAGATACGGTTACACAGGAATCTGAAGATGCGGCTGAAAATCTGGAACAGACGACCGAAGACGGAGCAAATTCCCAGGATGATTCTACAGAAGTTCCTTGACGGCCGCGTTGACAATAAACTTGTAATCGCCGTACAATAAATGTACACTGGCAAGATTACACGATACGATAGATGGGGTGTCGTTGTTAATGGCCGGGAATCTACTCTGTACGAGGAGACAGTAACTCACTCTTCGCCAGAGAATGAATGAAAGGTAAGGCGGTGGGTTTTATGGCAACACGTGTCCAACATGCGTTGGAGCATCTGAAAACGACCGGTGTCCGTATTACACCCCAGCGTCATGCCATATTGAACTATCTGATGGAATCCATGGGGCATCCGACAGCCGATGAAATTTACCGAGCGCTTGAACCCCAATTTCCCAGTATGAGCGTGGCGACGGTATATAATAATTTGAAGATGTTTCTGGAAGCTGGCATGGTCCGGGAATTGACATACGGAGATAATTCAAGTCGCTTCGATGCCAATGTGACGGATCATTATCATGTTATTTGTGATCATTGCGGCAAGATAGAAGACTTCAGCTATCCTTCACTCAAAAGTGTAGAACTTCAAGCGGAGTCTAGTACGGGTTTTGAAGTACATGGTCACCGATTGGAAGTATATGGCGTATGCAAAAGTTGCAGGGATTAAGAGAGTTGAATTACAATATTAACGTGCAGAATTCAGTATGGATTCTTCACGTTTTTTTTTTAGCATTTATGCAAAACACTCATTTTTATAACAACTTATGCGCACATCCTTATGATCAGCATAATTAACGGAGGTAGACGTTTGGGTAGAAAAAGCAGATATACACGTCAGAAGCGACGTTCATTTTGGCCCGGTTTTCTCGGGGCTTGTCTGATCGCCGGAGGGGCTTACTGGCTTATAACAAATGTATGGTTGAACCAGACCCATGAAGACCCCGACTGGGTAGGAAGAAGCCAACCTATTTTTGTAGATGGGCAACTGATGGATGGAGACGCTCTGGGTACAGGAGATCAACTCAAGTTACCTGTAGATGTGCTGCAAGAAGCGATTGATGCAGGCATACGTTATGAATCTGAATCGGGAGATATCATTATTGCCTCCCCTCAGCGAGTCCTTCATATGAAAGATGGAAGCACACAAGCAGAACTTAATCACAAAGATTATCCCATGACAGTTAAGCCTGAGGTTAAGGACGGAGAAGCCTATATTCCGCTCAAACCTTTGAAAGAAGTATATGGCATAACCGTACAGGAAGATCCAGTAACAGGTGCTGTGCTGCTGATGCGTGGAGGGGACACGATACAATATGCAGAGATTGATACGTTGTCATCCAAAGCAGACAAGACGGTGCCGTTATATAAACGTGGGGGAGAATCCTCACCCATCATTGCCGACATGGAAAAGGATGCACGGGTACGTGTATGGCAGACGGGGGATAAACAGAGTTTTGTTCAACTCGATAATGGATATGCCGGATATGTAGATAATGATTATATTGCACTCACCGAGAAAAAGAAGGTGGACTTGCCCAAGTATACGCTGACTGCAGCAGAGAAAAAGTGGCAAAATAAACCGGTAAACCTGGTTTGGGAAGCCGTGTACAATCGTCAGCCTGATGTGGGCTCTATCGGTAAAATGCCCGGTGTGAATGTGGTTAGCCCCACATGGTTTCATATTACGGATGGACAGGGAACTGTGAAAAGCAAGGGAAACCAAGCTTATGTGAACTGGGCTCACCGTTCGGGTATGGAAGTATGGGGACTCATGGATAACAGCTTTGATCCGGACGTTACAAAAGAAGCCGTAGCTTCTTACGAGACACGCACGCATATTATTGAGCAGATGTTAGAGTATGCACAGACGTATCAATTGGATGGTATCAATATCGACTTTGAGAACGTGTATACAGATGACGGGCCGAATATTACGCAATTTGTTCGCGAGATCAAGGCGATGGCACGCATACATGGATTAATGTTATCGATTGATGTGACACCAAAATCGAACAGTGAGATGTGGTCAGCCTTTCTGGATCGCCGCGCTTTAGGTTCTTTTGCAGACTATGTTATTGTGATGGCTTATGATGAACATTGGGCGGCCAGTCCCAAGGCAGGTTCGGTAGCGTCTCTGCCATGGACCGAGGCTTCCATGAGACGTATACTTGAGGAGGATGAAGTACCTTCTAACAAGTTGATCATGGCGGTTCCGCTCTATACACGGATCTGGACGGAAGAGACGAATGATCAAGGGGAGGTTAAAGTGTCTTCCAAAGCGGTAGGCATGAATACCATTGTGGAACTCATCCAAGAGAAGAAACTCAAACCCGAACTGGATCAGGCAAGTGGACAGAACTATGTGGAATATGAGGAAGACGGAGCTACCAAGAAAATATGGATTGAAGATGCCGTGTCCCTTCAGGCACGTGTGGATTTGATTGCTTCGTTGAAGTTAGGCGGAGTAGCGGCGTGGAATCGAAGCTTTGCTAATGCTTCTGCATGGGAGATATTGAAGCAGGCTGGATATCAGAAATAATTACTTGTGCTCCGTGTTCGACGGATTGCTTCTCTCGTTTTGCTTTGCAAGGTCAGAAGTTGCTCCCGTTCGATACCATCTTACATCTAATCTATCATTTTATTAGCCATAGGAATCATAACTTAACTTCAGATCTTAGCTATTGATAACAGCAACAAGGGTTCACTTATAAGCCAAGTCCAAAAAGGTCCGGTAAACATACCGGGCCTTTTTTTGTTCTTCAATGAAATTAAGGTAAAAGACATTTAGCGTTGGAGATCATTTCGTGCTATCCATCGGTGGGGGGAACTTGTGTAGAAGGCGCTTTCAGTTGTTGGCTGGTCATATTGGCCTTATTAGGGTCCAGGGTGAGGATGGTATGACAGAACATACAACGATCCGTTTTGCCAAGCATTTTGGTTAACTTCCCGCATTCCGGACAGTCGACTTGTACTGCGCTGGTGGAAAGCATACCCGCCCAGAAATAAATGGCTAAACTGGCCATCATGGCAATCAGTCCGATGACGAGCCCTACAGCTGCGAATACCTTGCCTGCATGTCCCCAGAAAACAATCCCGGCTGTTCCCAGTATCATTAGGCCCATACCTAGCATGGTCAGTAGTAATCCCCAAGTGCGAAAAGCATTAATTTTTGCTGATTTAAAAATCATGAAAAATGCTCCTATCGTATGAGTAGTATCGGACCTGGAAAAGAAGGAAACTTCAGTCTGGATGTAGAATTACATTATAACTGACTTGGCGCTTATCTGCCATGAAATGTATGGAGGGAATCGTGGAATTAAAGAACCTTGCTTTTTTGTCCGAACAGTCGGAAGAGACAGGGGCAGTTGGGGCTATCGCATATTCCCACCCGGGAGAGCGATTCCACGGCTCCCTAATTCAAGATTTCGAATTATTAGTACTTGTTGTTCATAATGATGATCAATTAAAGTCGGCGGTGGGACATTACAGATATGGTGATCTTCGTTATCAGATGATCTATGCGAGCCGTCATGAATTAAAGAGTAGTGTAGTTACCGGGAATCATAATAATCTCACCCAGTGTCTGATTGAAGGTGAGATTATCTGGGAAGCGGACAGCACCTTAAGTGATTTGCGAGAAGAATTGTCTGCCTTTGGGGCGGAATTGCGCGAGCAGAAGCTGCTTCATGAATTCACCAGTTTCTTGAGGATGTATGTGGAGGCCAAACGTCATATTCAGGAAGGTCATGTTGTAGACGCCTACTACAATGTATTAGAGGCTCTGGGGAACTGGGCAAGAATTGTATTGATTGAACAGGGGATATACCCGGATCATGCCGTATGGACACATGTGCAGAATCTGGATCGCGCTTTATGGAAACTATATCAAGAACTTACCGTAAGCTCGGAGACGCTGGAGCAGCGAGTAGAGCTTGTCCTGCTTGCCTGTGAGTTTTCGGTAATGTCCAAAATGAGTGAATGCTCAGAACTGCTGCTGCGTGTGCTAAGAAGTCGCAAGGAGCCGTGGAGCATGAATGAGCTTGTTCATCATCCGCAGTTAAGATTTGTTCGGGAAGATCTGCCGTTGGTTCTGCGCAAGCTGGTCTTTCGTTCTATTGTAAAAGAATCGGCAGGATGGCCATCGATCGGAGGAGAGGGCCGGGAAATTCGGTATTGGATTGAGGCATAACCTTTTTCAAAAGCCTGGTATTATATTGATCACATAAGGGAGGGGGAAACCTTCCTTTTTTGTTTGTTTAATAATTTATAAAAAGATGTTGACTCTCATTCGCGATATATGATACATTATATTTCGTTCCTCAAACGAGATTATCGCCAACAAACGATGAATTTTTCAGAGGAAAAGTGAAGAACTAAAGCTTCAAAAAAAGAAATCAAAAAAACTTCTTGACGAAAACAAACGAAATGTGTTACATTATTTAAGTCGCCGCCGAAACTTGGCTGAGACAAAAACAAGTAAAACAAATCGTGTTTGATCTTTGAAAACTGAACAACGAGTGAGTAAACGTTCTGCTTGCAGAATGAACGCGAAAGTATGAAACAAGCCTTGGCTTGGATCGACTGGAGCACAAATGAGATTTTTAATCTCGTCAGATTCAAAATGAGCTTATCGCTCTTTTCAATACTTTATTGGAGAGTTTGATCCTGGCTCAGGACGAACGCTGGCGGCATGCCTAATACATGCAAGTCGAGCGGAGTTGATAGGAAGCTTGCTTCCTGGATACTTAGCGGCGGACGGGTGAGTAACACGTAGGCAACCTGCCCTCAAGTTTGGGACAACTACCGGAAACGGTAGCTAATACCGAATAGTTGTTTTCTTCGCCTGAAGAGAACTGGAAAGACGGAGCAATCTGTCACTTGGGGATGGGCCTGCGGCGCATTAGCTAGTTGGTGGGGTAACGGCTCACCAAGGCGACGATGCGTAGCCGACCTGAGAGGGTGATCGGCCACACTGGGACTGAGACACGGCCCAGACTCCTACGGGAGGCAGCAGTAGGGAATCTTCCGCAATGGGCGAAAGCCTGACGGAGCAATGCCGCGTGAGTGATGAAGGTTTTCGGATCGTAAAGCTCTGTTGCCAGGGAAGAACGCTTGGGAGAGTAACTGCTCTCAAGGTGACGGTACCTGAGAAGAAAGCCCCGGCTAACTACGTGCCAGCAGCCGCGGTAATACGTAGGGGGCAAGCGTTGTCCGGAATTATTGGGCGTAAAGCGCGCGCAGGCGGTCATTTAAGTCTGGTGTTTAATCCCGGGGCTCAACCCCGGATCGCACTGGAAACTGGGTGACTTGAGTGCAGAAGAGGAGAGTGGAATTCCACGTGTAGCGGTGAAATGCGTAGATATGTGGAGGAACACCAGTGGCGAAGGCGACTCTCTGGGCTGTAACTGACGCTGAGGCGCGAAAGCGTGGGGAGCAAACAGGATTAGATACCCTGGTAGTCCACGCCGTAAACGATGAGTGCTAGGTGTTAGGGGTTTCGATACCCTTGGTGCCGAAGTTAACACATTAAGCACTCCGCCTGGGGAGTACGGTCGCAAGACTGAAACTCAAAGGAATTGACGGGGACCCGCACAAGCAGTGGAGTATGTGGTTTAATTCGAAGCAACGCGAAGAACCTTACCAGGTCTTGACATCCCTCTGATCGGTACAGAGATGTATCTTTCCTTCGGGACAGAGGAGACAGGTGGTGCATGGTTGTCGTCAGCTCGTGTCGTGAGATGTTGGGTTAAGTCCCGCAACGAGCGCAACCCTTATATTTAGTTGCCAGCACTTCGGGTGGGCACTCTAGATAGACTGCCGGTGACAAACCGGAGGAAGGTGGGGATGACGTCAAATCATCATGCCCCTTATGACCTGGGCTACACACGTACTACAATGGCCGGTACAACGGGCTGCGAAATCGCGAGATGGAGCCAATCCCAACAAAGCCGGTCTCAGTTCGGATTGCAGGCTGCAACTCGCCTGCATGAAGTCGGAATTGCTAGTAATCGCGGATCAGCATGCCGCGGTGAATACGTTCCCGGGTCTTGTACACACCGCCCGTCACACCACGAGAGTTTATAACACCCGAAGTCGGTGGGGTAACCGCAAGGAGCCAGCCGCCGAAGGTGGGATAGATGATTGGGGTGAAGTCGTAACAAGGTAGCCGTATCGGAAGGTGCGGCTGGATCACCTCCTTTCTATGGAGAATCGTTTCCCGCGTGGAAACATTCAAATCAGCAGGTTCTTAGAACCTGCGACAGCAATTCATTTCGGTCCATCACTTCGGTGTGGATGAAATGAAGAGCACAAAACACTCACTCGTTGCTCAGTTTTGAGAGCTCAAACTCTCAAACAGCTTGCTTTTGCATGGAGCTTGTTCTTTGAAAACTAGATATCGAAACGAAACAAACGCGAATTAGAACATTCCTTTTTAGCTGAACTTGTGTTAAAACAAGTTTCAATAAAAACGGTAGTTAATTGCTTTTGCGATGGTATTGGATGGGAGCGACTTTTGGCTTTGCGCAAGCAAAACAAGGGAAGCGAGCAGTCAAAACCGGAGCAATATGGTTAAGCTACTAAGAGCACACGGAGGATGCCTAGGCGCTAGGAGCCGATGAAGGACGTGGCGAACAACGAAACTGCCTCGGGGAGCTGTAAGCAAGCTTTGATCCGGGGGTGTCCGAATGGGGAAACCCAGCTGGGGTAATTTCCAGTTACTCACAACTGAATACATAGGTTGTGCAGAGGCATACCAGGGGAACTGAAACATCTAAGTACCCTGAGGAAGAGAAAACAATAGTGATTCCGTCAGTAGCGGCGAGCGAACGCGGAGAAGCCCAAACCAGAGAGCTTGCTCTCTGGGGTTGTGGGACGTCTCACATGGAGTTACAAAGGAACCGGTTAAGCGAAGAGGTCTGGAAAGGCCCGCCAAAGAAGGTAAAAGCCCTGTAATTGAAAGTTGGTTCCCTCCGAGACGGATCCCGAGTAGTGCGGGGCACGTGAAACCCCGTATGAATCCGGCAGGACCATCTGCCAAGGCTAAATACTTCCTAGCGACCGATAGTGAAGCAGTACCGTGAGGGAAAGGTGAAAAGCACCCCGGAAGGGGAGTGAAATAGAACCTGAAACCGTGTGCTTACAAAAAGTCAGAGCCCGTTTTAGGGGTGATGGCGTGCCTTTTGTAGAATGAACCGGCGAGTTACGTTCCCGTGCAAGGTTAAGGTGAAGAGCCGGAGCCGCAGCGAAAGCGAGTCTGAATAGGGCGAGTGAGTACGTGGACGTAGACCCGAAACCGGGTGATCTACCCCTGTCCAGGGTGAAGGTGCGGTAACACGCACTGGAGGCCCGAACCCACGCATGTTGAAAAATGCGGGGATGAGGTGGGGGTAGCGGAGAAATTCCAATCGAACTCGGAGATAGCTGGTTCTCCCCGAAATAGCTTTAGGGCTAGCCTCGGAAAACAGAGTCGTGGAGGTAGAGCACTGATTGGGTGCGGGGCCCGCAAGGGTTACCAAGCTCAGTCAAACTCCGAATGCCATAGACTTACTTCCGGGAGTCAGACAGTGAGTGCTAAGATCCATTGTCAAAAGGGAAACAGCCCAGACCATCAGCTAAGGTCCCCAAGTGTGTGTTAAGTGGGAAAGGATGTGGAGTTGCACAGACAACCAGGATGTTGGCTTAGAAGCAGCCATCATTGAAAGAGTGCGTAATAGCTCACTGGTCGAGTGACTCTGCGCCGAAAATGTAACGGGGCTAAACACACCACCGAAGCTATGGCTTGATGCTTTGCATCAGGGGTAGGGGAGCGTTGTATAAGGGTTGAAGGTGTACCGTAAGGAGCGCTGGACATTATACAAGTGAGAATGCCGGTATGAGTAACGAAAAGATCAGTGAGAATCTGATCCGCCGAAAGCCTAAGGGTTCCTGAGGAAGGCTCGTCCGCTCAGGGTAAGTCGGGACCTAAGGCGAGGCCGAAAGGCGTAGTCGAAGGACAACAGGTCGAAATTCCTGTACCACCGTAAGCCGTTATGAGCAATGGGGGGACGCAGTAGGGTAGTGACGCGGACTGATGGATGTCCGTCTAAGCAGTAAGGCTGATGTGTAGGCAAATCCGCACATCGTAAGGCTGAGCTGTGATGGGGAGTGAAAATTACAGTAGCGAAGGTCATGATCTCACACTGCCAAGAAAAGCCTCTAGCCAGGTGATGGTGCCCGTACCGCAAACCGACACAGGTAGGCGAGAAGAGTATTCTAAGGCGCGCGGAAGAACTCTCGTTAAGGAACTCGGCAAAATGACCCCGTAACTTCGGGAGAAGGGGTGCCCCGGTAGTGTGAATAGCACGAGGGGGCCGCAGTGAAAAGGCCCAAGCGACTGTTTAGCAAAAACACAGGTCTGTGCGAAGCCGTAAGGCGAAGTATACGGGCTGACGCCTGCCCGGTGCTGGAAGGTTAAGGGGAGTGGTTAGGGAGCAATCCCGAAGCTGTGAACCGAAGCCCCAGTAAACGGCGGCCGTAACTATAACGGTCCTAAGGTAGCGAAATTCCTTGTCAGGTAAATTCTGACCCGCACGAATGGCGTAACGACTTGGGCGCTGTCTCAACGAGAGATCCGGTGAAATTTTAATACCTGTGAAGATGCAGGTTACCCGCGACAAGACGGAAAGACCCCATGGAGCTTTACTGCAGCTTGATATTGAATTTGGGTACGATCTGTACAGGATAGGTGGGAGCCTTTGAAACGTGAGCGCCAGCTTGCGTGGAGGCAACGTTGGGATACCACCCTGATCGTATCTAGGTTCTAACCTGGTACCGTAAACCGGTACGGGGACAGTGTCAGGTGGGCAGTTTGACTGGGGCGGTCGCCTCCTAAAGAGTAACGGAGGCGCCCAAAGGTTCCCTCAGAATGGTTGGAAATCATTCGAAGAGTGCAAAGGCATAAGGGAGCTTGACTGCGAGACCTACAAGTCGAGCAGGGACGAAAGTCGGGCTTAGTGATCCGGTGGTACCGCATGGAAGGGCCATCGCTCAACGGATAAAAGCTACCCTGGGGATAACAGGCTTATCTCCCCCAAGAGTCCACATCGACGGGGAGGTTTGGCACCTCGATGTCGGCTCATCGCATCCTGGGGCTGAAGTAGGTCCCAAGGGTTGGGCTGTTCGCCCATTAAAGCGGTACGCGAGCTGGGTTCAGAACGTCGTGAGACAGTTCGGTCCCTATCTGTCGTGGGCGTAGGAAATTTGAGAGGAGCTGTCCTTAGTACGAGAGGACCGGGATGGACGTACCGCTGGTGTACCAGTTGTTCCGCCAGGAGCACCGCTGGGTAGCTATGTACGGAAGGGATAAACGCTGAAAGCATCTAAGCGTGAAGCCCCCCTCAAGATGAGATTTCCCAGTATGTAAGACCCCTTGAAGACGACGAGGTAGATAGGCTGGGGGTGGAAGTGCAGCAATGCATGGAGCTGACCAGTACTAATCGGTCGAGGGCTTATCCAAATATGCAAGTGATAATTCGCAGGTTTCGTTTCGAATCTAGTTTTCAGAGAACGATCTCTGAAGCATATTCCCTGATAGCTCAGTTGGTAGAGCACTCGACTGTTAATCGAGTTGTCACAGGTTCGAGCCCTGTTCGGGGAGCCATATGGAGAGGTGTCCGAGCTGGCCGAAGGAGCACGATTGGAAATCGTGTAGGCGTCACAAGCGTCTCGAGGGTTCGAATCCCTCTCTCTCCGCCATAATATTAAGGCCCGTTGGTCAAGGGGTTAAGACACCTCCCTTTCACGGAGGTAACAGGGGTTCGAATCCCCTACGGGTCATATTAACTTCAAAAAAAGAAGTTGATTTTTACAATAAGATTATGGTAAGATCATAAATGTGTTGTTCGGAGGCTTAGCTCAGCTGGGAGAGCATCTGCCTTACAAGCAGAGGGTCGGGGGTTCGATCCCCTCAGCCTCCACCATATAACTTTTATAACGACGCGGGGTGGAGCAGCCCGGTAGCTCGTCGGGCTCATAACCCGAAGGCCGCAGGTTCAAATCCTGCCCCCGCAATTAGACTTTCCTTGAGAAAGTGATCTGGAACCGTGGTGTAGTTGGCCTAACATGCCTGCCTGTCACGCAGGAGATCGCGGGTTCGAATCCCGTCGGTTCCGCCATTTAATCTTTACATGAGGCAAAATGTTCGCTACATCTGCTGTATGGCACTGATGCCCTATATAAAGTGTAAGGAAATGAGATTAGACTTTATTATGACTCGGTAGCTCAGTCGGTAGAGCAGAGGACTGAAAATCCTCGTGTCGGCGGTTCGATTCCGTCCCGAGCCACCATTTTTAAAACAATTTAATATGCCGGTGTAGCTCAACTGGTAGAGCAACTGACTTGTAATCAGTAGGTTGGGGGTTCAAGTCCTCTCGCCGGCACCATGTAATCCTGGAGGATTAGCGAAGTGGCCAAACGCATCAGACTGTAAATCTGCTCCCGTACGGGTTCGGTGGTTCGAATCCATCATCCTCCACCAGTTTTTAGGGGCATAGTTTAAAGGTAGAACAACGGTCTCCAAAACCGTTGGTGTGGGTTCAATTCCTGCTGCCCCTGCCAATTAAATTTTAGAAAATTAACTTTTTGTGGCGATCGTGGCGAAGTGGTTAACGCACCGGTTTGTGGATCCGGCATTCGGGGGTTCAATTCCCCTCGATCGCCCCTTTGTTTTTTCATTTTTTATTGGGGATTAGCCAAGCGGTAAGGCAACGGACTTTGACTCCGTCATGCATAGGTTCAAATCCTATATCCCCAGCCATTATGCGGACGTGGCTCAGCGGTAGAGCATCGCCTTGCCAAGGCGAGGGTCGCGGGTTCGATTCCCGTCGTCCGCTCCAAGATATGGCGCCATAGCCAAGTGGTAAGGCACAGCTCTGCAAAAGCTTTATCCCCAGTTCGAATCTGGGTGGCGCCTCCAGTATATGCCGGCGTGGCGGAATGGCAGACGCGCTCGACTCAAAATCGAGTGGGAAACCGTGGAGGTTCGAGTCCTCTCGCCGGTATATTGAATAGCCCTACGAATTGCTTATGCAATCTGTGGGGCTATTTTTATTTTATAAGAAATGATTTTTGCATAGTAAGAAAAGTTGGACTTTAATAAAGATTGACGTATGATTATATCCGGTATATTGTAGATAAGTGAAGTCTTTAATATAAAGGAGTGAAGTAAAGTGACTACTGAAAAAAATATACCGGATACAGACCTGTTATTCAATCTCTCTGTATGGGAAGAGGCATGGATGAATCGTCCGAGAAGTTCAAAATATAAGAAGAAAAGTGCACCATTTAATACAGAAGAAGCGTTTGAGCGGTGGGCCAGAGATTATCATGCACAATCGTTTACTGAAGAAGGAAAACAGCGGTCTGAGCGCATTATGGGCTGGATTGAAAACCAGGGAGTAGAGTTCGCGGGCTTGTCCATTTTGGACATTGGAGCGGCCTCAGGCATATTTACCATTCCTTTTGCTGAAAAGGGAGCAAGGGTAACCGCTGTTGAGCCTTCTGACCTGCTTGTCTCACTCATGAAAGAAACGATACCTTCAGAGCTGGAATCTAATATCGAAATCGTGAAAGAGCGATTTGAGGAAATCTCCATTCAGGATAAAGGCTGGGAGAAGAAATATGATTTTGCATTTGCTTCCATGTGCCCGGCCATGTCGGATTGGGAAACAATTGAGATGGCGATCAACTGTGCTCGTAAGTATGTGTATATAAGCACTATAGCGGGACAGAAGGAACACACACTAATGGATGAACTTAAGGATGTACTTGGGATCAGTTCTTCATATAAGGCTGGTGATATGGGATATATCCAACAATTACTATATTTGAAGGGTTATTCATACACGATGATCATTACAAGAGAAGTTAACTCATTTGAAGTGCCGGTGGAAGAGATTATTGAGAAGCTGCCAGAATGGCTTAATACGTATGAGTTACCAACAGATGAAGATTCCCTCAGACTGGCTGAGAAGTATATCCGGGATACATATAAGGATAGTATGGTGACCTTCTCACGTGGAGCAAGGTTTGGTAAAATTCTGATCCAACTTGAACAACCCAATATGAAAACAGTCCGTACCAAGGATAAACGATAAATCGTATAAGATTGGTACGTGTTACAAGGGTCAGGAATCGAGACGGACAACGTAGTCTAACGTCTAAGATGACGCTAGGAAGTATCACATCGCTGCGCAAAAAGATGTACGTATGAAACATATGAAGTTAAGAGTATAGAAGTTAAGTTGTAAGTGAAGGGAGCAGAATATTTGCTCCCTCTTTTTTGTAAAGCCAATGAGTAATCCACTGCTTCGAACCAGACCCTCATTTATTTGGAGATGTTCGAGACAACGAAAAAACAAAACACATATCTAGTTTTCAGAGAATGATCTCTGAAGCATATTCCCTGATAGCTCAGTTGGTAGAGCACTCGACTGTTAATCGACTTGTCACAGGTTCGACCCCTGTTCGGGGAGCCATATGGAGAGGTGACCGAGCTGGACGAAGGAGCACGACTTACAATCGTGCTCCTTTTCTAATTTCTGTTCTACACTTCTGCTTTTTGTTTGCGCTCCCGGTACTGACCGGGGGTGATTCCTTCCCATTTACGAAATGATCGGATAAAGTTTTGCGGATTGTTGTACCGAAGTCGTGCTGCGATATCTTTAACGGTTAGATCACTTTCGTCCAGCCATTTTTTAGCGATGTTAAATCGGTACTTGGTCAGATATTCACTAAATGCACAGCCGGTCTCTTTGCGGAAAACACTACTTAAGTAATTGGCATTGTAGTGAAGCTTCACGGCACATTCCTCAAGCGTCAGATCCTTATCATAATCTTGATGAATCATGGCAATCATCTTCTCTGATATATGCTGATACTGGGCATACTGTCTTGCTTTAAAAACCTGAATGATGGGCAAGATGACTTGATGGTTAAACCAATCCTCAACTTCAGCGGCGTACTGCAAACCATGAAGTTCATGAAACATCGATCCATGGCCTTGGGTGATCTGTCCAAGACGAATACCGGATTCCTGAGTCATTTGCAAAATATGCGTCAGCAGCCTCATAAGAGCCACCTGATATTCCTCTGGTGTACACTCCATACCAAAGATCATTTCAAGCAGCTGTTGCAGAAGAGTAGAGGCCTGGACTTCGTCCGCACTTTGAATAGCTTGGATCAACGAATATTCCAATGATTCCGGGTAGGTCACGGACCAAGTGGGAGCATTATGATCTATGTTCTCATATTGAAAAATAATGCCTGTTCCCAGCTTCATCCGATGCCTCAATGCTTCCATGGCTTCTGTATAAGCTTGAGGGATGTGATATAGGGAGCTGTGCGGCTGGCTGAAACCTATACTGACTTGAAGAGCTAAAATCTCATTAATCTGTTGTTGTAACTGTTCTGTTAATACATATAGCTGTTGTGAAAAAATAAACTGATCCTGTTCCACGGTGCCAATCACCGTGCCTACCGTATGTTCCAGCACAAAGGGAAGCAATTGCTGGTTATGCACAACCGTTTCCTCCAATATATTTTGAATAGCAAATAATAAGAGGTCACGATCACTAGCACTATATTTTGTATGATTAACGAGATCGGCCTGTAGTGTAATAACAGCAATTTGTTGCCATTCCCGAACCTGATGCGTGTAGCCATATTCATTGAGGGTGTCATGAAGAGTATGAACAGGGCTCTTGCCCTGGAACAGATTCATCATAAAATGATTGCGAATCTGCAACAGATGCATATTAAGTGTGTTCTCTAATTGGGAGCGAGAGGCAGATAATTGTGAGACCCCTGCTCTGATCTGTTCGAACTCATCAGAGAGCTCTGGTGATTGCTGAGTCAAAGTGCCGCCATCTTTGGACAAGTGGTTGTCACCAAGTTGGGTTAAAAGTTTACGAATTGGAATATGCATTCGTTTGGAGCCGAGCCATGCGAGCAATAATGAAAGCATAAGCAGAAAGATACTGATATACAAGGTGTGTAATCCGATATCGATATATTCTTGTGTCAGAATGTTGGTAGGTGAGATTAGTACATAAGTCCATCCTTTTAAGGTAGAAGGGCTATACGTCAGAGAATAGCTTGTATCGGCGATCTTGACTTCACGTTCTTCAAAGCCTGTTGAAAATGTGATGGGAGATAGTCTAATTATGCTGGCTTCCGTATCACGATCTTGTAATCCAACTGCAGACAGCGGTTGTCCAATGTATACGGGATCGGGATGTACCATGATACGTTGTTCCCGATTTAAAATGATCAGTCCTGAGGCAGAATTCCCCATGGAGGCTTCACCTAGCGTATTTTGTAAAGAGCATGCAGGAATTCCGGCAATTAAGGCTACATCGGAAGACGTATTCAGATTCGGAATAGATCTCGCAAGGGCAATATGATAAATACAGCCTGTACCGGGTGAACGCTCATCATTACTGAACACCGATGAAGGGGAGAGTTGCCATCCGGAGGTTAACGTATCCGAAATCAATTCCTTCATGGGAAGAGCCAGTGGAAAATCCGTATTACGATATAATCCGGCATGATCAATAAGCCAATTCTGAGATTGATTCACCAGAGTAATATCCAGCAAAGGTTCCCATGACCTCATATTCTGAAATTCGCTCTGTAACTTGTCGGCAAGTAAAGGTCCTTTCCCTTCTAGTGAAGAAGAAGCAGACAGGGAACGGAGGGTTACTGGAGAGCGAACGGCCTGATCAAGCATATAACTGACTGTAGCGAGTTTGTGTTCTACGTTGGATTGCATTTGTTCCAGCAACTGTCTGTTGGCCTGCGTACGATGCAGCTCAGTTTGGTTTGATGAATAGATAAATGCGGCAATTCCCGTTAACAAAATGGGCAGGGTACTTAACAGGATTCCGAAGATGATCATTTTATGGAGATAGCTGATTGGTCGCACAGTTTCAGTTCCACCCCTGACATTAGAAATAGTAACACTTTCTATTTTAGTAAACGCTTACATATAGAACAATCTAAATTTTGTTTATTTGGATAAATAAGTAATTTTGAGGAAGGGAAACGAAATTGCAGTGTGAACGTAAATAGAGGCATGGACATCATTCTCTCTACAGGTCGATATCGGGTAAAGGGGTAGCCTGAATACGGGTATATAAAAGGTATCCGGAGCTATACAGCTTGGGTGGAACGAAGGTCTTATATAGGGACAGTCAAAGGTCCAACTAGATCCCCGACCTGAGTCTAGGATGAAAAACCGTCCACGGTCTGTTTTGAAAAGTCTCAGAATCCCCTAGAATAAGGACATAAGGTTAAACAAGAAACACGGAAACAAAAAAACAAGAAACAAACGAACAAATGACTTAACCAGTTAAAATGAACGAACGGAAAGGGCGGTGAACAACAATTATGAGATTGAATAAGGGAAATGGCTGGGCGATTGTATTGATTGCACTGGGTGCACTACTCCTCTTCGGAAAGTTAACTCCTCTTCTTGGACACTTAATGGGTTATCTGATTCCGGTCCTGATGATTGCACTGGGATATTACGGAGTTAAACGAGGGAATGTGATGCTTGGCTGGATTGTTCTCATCATCGGTATCATCTCACTGATGGGTAAGCTGGCATGGCTGATCGGACCGATCATCGCGATCGGGTTAATCATCTTTGGTATCTCAATGCTAAGCAATAACCGCAGTCGTCGTGGTCGTTACTAAGCTTTCAGGATTATGAAAAAGGAGGGACAGAACATAATGAGTGTATTTCGTCGAATGCGGGATATTACCGTAGCCAATCTGAACGAACATTTGGAGCAAAGTCAGGATCCAGTCAAACTGATTGATCAGTTCCTGGTCTCGACCCGCCAAGACATCGGTGAAGCCGAGAAGCTTCGTCACCAATATGCAAGCCATACCAGACAAATGAAACAACAAGCCGATCAGGCAGCAGGTATGGTGAACAAACGGGAAGAGCAGGCTTCCATGGCTCTGAAAGCAGGGGAAGAGCATCTCGCTAAACTGGCTTTGCAGGAGAAAATCCTCCACGAGGAAAAAATGGAACAATACAATGAATTGTATGCACAAAGTTATGCGGCATTACAGGAGCTGGATGAACAGATCGACCAGCTGAAGGTTGAATATCAGAATGTATACAGCAAACGCCAATATTACTACGCTCGTATGCAGACGATTCAGTTACAACAACGTATGAACCAGAGAGGGAATCACAACGGTCAAAATGTACCCCGTATGTTTAACCGACTGGATGACCAAGTCTCTGATCTCGAATATGAAGCACAAAGTCTCCGGGATATCCGGCGGATGAGCCAAGACGGTTCAGGAGCGACTGGCAGCATGTCATCCTCTGCGCTGGATAAGGAACTGGAGCGCTTAAAACAGAAATTGAACAATGACAGGAAGGAGTAGTCACATGAGTAAATTATACCGCTCGGCGCGTAATCGAATGCTAACAGGTTTGATCGGCGGCATTTCTGAAAATCTCGGATTGAGTACCACGCTGCTACGTATCATCTTCTTCATCAGTATTTTCGCTACGGGAGGTACATCATTGTTGATCTACTTCATCGCTGCGCTGGTGGTACCAAAGGAATCCAATCACGTTGATCCGTATGCTTATGATTCCAACGTAAGAGGATACAAGTAAACGAAAGGAGCAAACACATGAGCAAATTATACCGCTCAACGCGTGACCGGATGTTAACCGGCTTGTGCGGCGGAATTTCCGAAAGCATCGGAATGGATTCCACCCTGCTGCGGATCATCTTTGTCATCAGTATCTTCGTAACAGGCGGCACGTCGTTGTTAATATACTTCATTGCCGCACTGGTGGTACCAAAGGAACCGTATCCGCCTTATGATCCATATGGCTATGGTCCGGGCCCTGGTCCTGGCAGAGGATACAACAACTATGACCATCAGCCGCCAAGAGGTCCTTTTCAAAATAATCACAACCAACAAGGTCCTGGCAACTTCGGTCCCGGCCCAGGATACAACAGCAGACCCCAATCTGGTCCGCGCTCTTATGACAACAACGCCTACGGAGCAGGAGCACCGCAAGAAAGTGAACTTGATTCCATGATGAAAGATATCGAGAAAAAAGCACTGAAAAAAGAAGTTGAAGAGCTTCGCCAAAAATTATCTCGTTACGAGAAGGGAGAAAAGTAAAATGGGAGTATTTAAACGGATTAAGGATATGACGAAAGCATCGGTAAATGATATGTTGGATAAAGTAGAGGACCCGATTGTAATGTTGAACCAGTACTTGCGTGATATGGAGGCTGAGATTCACGAGGCAGAGGTAACTGTTGCCAAACAAATGGCGAATGAGCGCCGCATGAAACAACGTCTGGATGAAGCGGAGCGTACTTCGGTACAACGTGAGTCCCAAGCAGAAGCTGCTCTGGCCAACGGTCAGGAAGAAGTGGCACGCAAATTGCTGGAAGAGAAAATCTACTTTGATCAAAAAATTACGGAGTACAGTGAACTGCATGCACAGTCCGAAGCACAAGCGAAAGATTTGCTGCAACAGTTGCATGATATGAAAGATGAGTTCTACAAAATGCGTAACAAACGTAATGAACTCGTATCCCGTGCACAAATGGCAAAAGCCAAAAAACAAATGTCTTCCATTAACAGCTTGCATTCCATCGAAAGTGGTGGGGCATCACTAGGATTCCACCGCATGGAAGAGAAAATCATGCAACTGGAAGCAGAAGCTGACGTAGCTCGTGCACCTTACCGCAACACATCATCCACGTATACGAATCCTGTAGATGTGGAAAAACAATTCAAAGTGGATCAGCAATTGCAGGCCCTCAAAAACAAAATGGGCAATGGTTCCAAGAATGAAGCGAACGGAACTTCAAAAGAATAACTGTTCGCTTGGTGGACAATATGATATTCTATAAATCGTGTATAATGTACGGTTGGTAGAACAAAAGTTAAGCCATACAGGACTTCATTGCCTGGTATGGCTTTTCCGTTGAATAAAGATAGAATAACTTACAGAGGAGGTGCGGCAGGGATGAATAAAAAGAGCAAATGGCTTGCAGTTGTCGTTATTATTATTGGCACATTAATGTTGTTGAATCAGAATATTAATATGCTGACCGCTGCCGCACTGATTCTGTTAACGGTTGGAATGCTTCAAGTCCGCAAAGGGGATACCCGCAAAGGTTATCGGTATCTTGGCATTGGTGCGGCACTGTTAGTACTGGATAATTTAATGATTGTATTTTTGATTGTACTGGCTTCTTTAGCTTACTTTTATTCAAAAAACAAAAAGATTCATCTGGACGAGGGCGTTATGAAGAAACAGAACTTCATGGCTCGGTACTACTGGGATCAAGCATCTTGGACGTTACGTAGTATGAGTCTGTGGCATGCCATAGGTGAGGTTAACGCCGATCTGTCTCTTTCGATTCCGGAGGAGAAACAAACGATTGTGCTGCTGCAAGGAGTGATGGGTAATGTTCGCCTTACGCTACCAGAAGATTATGGTGTGGAGATTGAAGCATCGGTTCTTTTTGGCCGGATTAATCTTCTTGGAGAACAAGATAGCGGCATGATGAACAAATTAGTATGGAGAACACCTGGATATGAATCCAGTGAACATAAAGCAAAATTTGTCATTTCTTATATTGTTGGCGACCTAAGCATCAGTAATCCGTAGTAATATAGATGAAGAGAAGGAGGAGACCCCGATGAAGACAAAACGACATACCGACATGGTAACCCGAAGTATGGGTGAAGGGATCCTCCTGGTTTTCATTGTGCTCGCTGTTATTTTGTATGTATTGTATACATATGGTTATCTTGCTCCGTTTGCAGGCTGGCGGCATCTGATTCAATCGGGTCTGGCTCTATTGCTGCTTCTGATTGGAATCGGTGCGGTCTTTGGGTTCTATCAGAGTTACCGGGTTAAACGCCGGCTCGAACTACTGCGGGAAACACTTCTACTGTGGGAGAAGGGCTCTCTATCACGCACTGTACCTGATCTGGGCGATGATGATGTGGGCCGTTTAAGTGAGCAACTCGGACGAATCGGCAAAAAGTGGGAAGATCAGATATCTTCGCTCCAGCGATTGTCTACTCATAATGCACAGCTTGCTGAACAAGCCAGAATTACGGCTATTGTGGAAGAGCGGCAACGTTTGGCACGGGAACTGCATGATGCGGTATCGCAGCAATTGTTCGCGATATCCATGACAGCAACGGCCGTTGGACGGAAGATGGAGAAGGATTTTGAACGTGCTCAGAGGCAGGTGGCTTTGATTGAGGAGATGGCTTCGGTAGCCCAGTCCGAGATGCGTGCGTTACTGTTACATCTGCGGCCAGTCTATCTGGAGGGTAAACATCTCGAACAAGGTCTGCGTGATCTGGTGATGGAACTGAAAACAAAAGTACCCATGGACATTGTGCTCGAAATGGACGAAGACATTGATCTGATCAAAGGCATCGAGAATCATCTGTTTCGAATCGTTCAGGAGGCTATGTCCAATACGTTACGGCATGCAAAAGCGGAAAAAATGGAGATACGGATCCAGGGCCGTACTGATGCGATCCGGGTATTGATTCGTGATGATGGGCAAGGCTTCGATCTGGATGAGAATAAACAAGCTTCCTACGGTCTGGCTAACATGCGTGAACGTGTTACGGAGATTGGCGGGGCCATACAATTTGTAACAGCACCTGGTAAGGGAACGCGGATTGAGATTACGATACCTTTGATGAACGATGAAAGCGAGGAAGAACATGTCAATGGAACCGGAAGTCGAAACGGAGACGGAAACGTCGATCAAAGTATTGCTCGTGGATGATCATGAGATGGTACGTATTGGTCTTGCAGCGGTACTGGATACCGAAGATGGAATTGAAGTTGTTGGTGAAGCAGGTAGTGGAGAGGAAGGCATTCGGCTCGCACAGGAATATAAGCCTGATGTTGTTCTGATGGACTTGGTTATGGAAGGAATGGATGGCATTGAGGCTACTCGTCAGGTACTTAAAATGTATCCGGAGTGCAAAGTCATCGTATTGACCAGTTACCTGGATGATGAAAAAATGTATCCTGTCATTGAAGCAGGCGCATTCAGTTATCTGTTGAAAACATCAAGAGCCAATGAAGTGGCAGATGCGATTCGCGCAGCAGCTCGCGGACAATCCGTTCTGGAGTCCCAGGTCGCTTCGAAAATGATGAATCGATTCCGGCAGCCACAGGCAGCAGCTCCTTTGCATGATGAATTGACGGACCGGGAAATGGATGTGCTCCGGTTGCTGGCTAAAGGCAAGTCGAATCAGGACATCGCTGATGATCTGATTATCGGCATCAAGACAGTCAAATTCCATGTTACAAACCTACTGGCAAAATTGGGCGTAGACGACCGTACACAGGCCGCGATCTATGCTTATAAAAACGGACTTGCAGAGTAACAAGAATCATATGCAATATCATAATCAAGCCAAAGAACCGTACTTTTAATGTGCGGAAATTATAGATAAGAGATGATTCAGATATAAGTGCGTGTTCAAAAAGGTCGGTTTTCAGTACCAAGAAGAAGGGATAAAGCTAGAAATGGAGTAGCGGAGTGTAGATCGAGCTACGTGAGCAACGGACATTTCGGCTGAATTCCATATTCGATGTTGATGATGCCGCTAGGCACCCTTCGTAATCAAAAGCGGACTTTTTGAACAACCTCTATAAGTATGAATGGAAAGCTCCGATCTGCCATGCATGTGGTAGAGGGGGCTTTTTTTGATGTGTTCTGAAGAAGTATAGCTAATGTGGGAAAGGGGCATGCTGTTGATAGATTCATAGAATGCAAGAAAGAAGCGGGGGATTCAAATGTTAAATCGTTGGATGACAGCAGGTATATTAGCAATGGTTATCATTATTCTTATCGGTGTGACACGGGTATATGCAGAGAAGAACGAACCGAAAGCAGCCCAACTGGAACAATTGATCTATACTGCTGACAGCGTGATTGATAATGTGGATCGTCTAGTTATTAAATGGCAAGGAGAAGGCCAGGGAAACGCAGAGGCACAAGCAGCATTACTGGCTAGTCACTTGGGACTTGAACCACCGATGCAGGTACGTCAGACGGGCCATGATGTGTATCGCAGTGAGATGGTTGTCGATGAGGCTACTGGAGAAGCAGGGCTGTTGGTCAATGTCGTCGAGACAGGAGACAACGGCTACTACGCCATCGTACAAATTTCAGGGGATGCACACACGGATCGGAAGGCATTAATGACGTTACATAAACGGGTAGATGAACTGCTTGTAGACTCAGGGATGAAGGTAACCTGGAATATGTCTGTGCAAGGTACAGCAGTTACTGCTACTGAATCTGATGCGAGTGAGCAGTTGGCACTGATCGAGAAACAGTTGTCCAATAATGTGGATATCGCTTCCGTTGAACGTTATACAGATGCAGGCACTGCAAGTGTCTCTTATGAGGCGGCTGAGCTGCCCCTGTCGATTAAGAGTGGCTCACACATGTTAAATATGCAACTCGCAGTTCACCAAGTTGGTGACGAGGTCGACAATCGAATTACGGTGGGGTTTCCGGTGATTACGATTGAATATTAAGGGATAAATTTTTTCTGAATATGGACAGGATAGTGAGAATCTTTATCAGAAAATGAGTGTGAAATAGTGCATCCGTTCAGTTGATATGCTAAAATGGCATCACATCCAAGAAGGAACTTGCTGGTAATTGACAGTTGTATGTCGTGCATATATAACACCATTACATAGCTCGGGGAGAGCGTGAAGGTTATCTTCCCGGAAGAAAGAGGAGCCCATGGTCGAAAAACAATCGCAAGATGAAGTACAGACACCAGGCGCAGTATTTTTCATTTTTGGAGCAACGGGTGATTTGGCCCGCCGGAAGTTATTTCCGGCGATCTACAGTCTTTACCGCGAAGGCAAGCTTGCCAAAGACTTTGCGGTTATTGGTGTAGCACGTCGTCCGAGGTCCCCAGAAGAATTCCGGGAAGACATCTATGAATCCATTAAGGAATTCTGCCGTTATCCAGCGGGGGAACCTGATGAGTGGAACGCTTTTGTCGATCATTTTGAATACAAAGCACTGGATATCAATAATGTAGAAGGGTTCAAAGAGCTGCGTGCGCAGACGGAGAATCTGGAAGCAAAGTTTAACACGCCCGGGAATCGGCTGTTCTATCTGGCACTGGCACCGGAGCTGTTTGGCAGTGTCTCGTACAGTTTGCGGGACGGTGGCATGTTAGAAAGCCGGGGATGGAACCGATTGGTGATTGAAAAACCATTTGGTTATGATCTGCAATCGGCCGAACATCTGAATGAGCAGATTCGTGAGGTGTTCCGTGAAGAGGAAATCTATCGGATTGACCATTATCTGGGCAAGGAAATGGTGCAAAATATCGAAGTGATTCGCTTCGGGAATGCTTTTTTCGAACCGCTCTGGAACAACAAACATATTGCCAACGTTCAGATTACGCTGGGTGAGACGGTAGGCGTGGAAGAACGTGGTGGTTATTATGATCACTCCGGTGCACTGCGTGACATGGGGCAGAATCATATGCTTCAAATGCTGACGATGATTGCGATGGAACCGCCGAGTCGCCTATTCCCGGAAGACATTCGGGATGAGAAGGTGAAGGTATTACGTTCATTGCGGGCCTTTACTTCGGATGAGGAAGTGAGCAACAACGTTGTGCGGGGACAGTATGCCGAAGGGGAGTACCGTGGCAAGCAACTTCCGGGGTATCGTCAGGAAGACAAGGTTGACCCACAGTCGAATACGGAGACGTATTTTGCCGCACGTGTATTTGTAGATAATTTCCGCTGGGCAGGTGTGCCATTCTACATTCGGACAGGCAAACGTCTACCGGTGAAAACAACAGAGATCGTAGTTGAGTTCAAGTCGATGCCGAATAACGTGTACCTTGGGAAAAAATATAAGCTTGAACCAAATCTGCTGGTCATTCGGGTGAATCCGATGGAAGGCATATATATCAAAATAAATGCCAAGAAACCGGGCTCGGATTCCGAGATTCAGCCGCTCGCGATGGATTTCTGTCAGAGCTGCATGATCGGAATTAACTCACCTGAAGCGTATGAACGTCTGCTGCATGATGCAGCAGAGGGGGATTCTACGTACTTTACCCGTTGGGATGAAGTGGCGACGGCATGGTCTTTTGTGGATCGGATCGCAGCAGCCTGGGGACAAAATCAAGGAGAGCTCCATACGTACCCTGCTGGAACTTGGGGACCAGAAGCGACAGATAAACTGCTGGAGCAGGACGGGTTCCACTGGTGGCCGGTGAATGGTCAGGATGAGGATCGTGTGATCTGGCAAGTCAACAATTAATGCTAATCGTTCATAAGGTGAAATGATTAAGGGGCTTGGAAAGAGCGCGGATGAAGCGAACTTTCCGGGCTTCTTTTTGATGCGAGAAGATGGAGGGAATGCGACTGGATAAATATATTTAAATTAAGTTGTTGACAAAAAGTAAGTATATAACTTATACTCAACACAAGAGATAAAGAGTTACGCAAATGACAAACTTAACCCGATGAACTTTTCGGATAAGTGCACCATTCATGAGATGAAATGTGAACCAGTTGAAGGGGTTTCGACACTACATCATGAAGAAAAAAAATTGGCATAATATCTTTAATCTAAGAATACTATTTTGTATATATTGAATGGAGGAAAAGAAAATGATGTTGGACTTAGGATTGTTGTTGATTCGTTTGGTGATTGGATTGTCGTTCATGGCGCACGGGGCACAAAAGCTGTTTGGATGGTTCGGAGGTTACGGGATCAAGGGTACAGGCGGCTGGTTTGAATCGATGGGGATGAAACCAGGTGCATTGGTAGCGTTACTGGCTGGACTCGCTGAGTTCGGTGGTGGACTGTTGCTGACTCTGGGTCTGCTCACACCGGTAGGTGGCATTCTGATTGCACTGACGATGGTTATTGCGATTGTGAAAGTCCATGGTGCGAACGGTTACTGGTCCACACAGAACGGATTCGAATATAATCTAGCGATTCTGGTAGTTGGTGTAGCACTGGCTCTGACGGGTGGCGGACAATACGCGCTGGATGCATTGATTTTCTAAACTCGATAACGAGAAATGAATGAGGAGTGCCTGGATGCCATGATTATGGCTGAAGGGTGCTTTTTTTGCAAGGGAAAAGAGAAGAATCTGCTGTAGTAATCGGTTATTTTCGGTACAGATTATGGTACAATAGGAGAGTTGAGTTAAGAAGCAGTTCAGGGTATGGATGAAAGCACAGATTTGAGGAGGATGAACTCCATTGTAAATGTGTAAAATTAATCTAGTGTGTAAATACCTCGTATGCAAAATGACCAGTGTACAATCAACCGGCCTCGCCGGATTGCATAAAGATTGAATGATGGACCGGCCATGCCGGATTAACGTGAATGAACGGACGAAAGGGATTAAACCTATGAGCAAAGCTGCAAATGATATTCTTCAACACGAAGTGGACAAACGCCGGACGTTTGCCATTATCTCTCACCCGGATGCGGGTAAAACCACATTAACCGAGAAACTGTTGCTGTTCGGGGGCGCGATTCGCCTTGCGGGAACGGTAAAAGCTCGTAAAGCAAGCAAACACGCCACAAGTGACTGGATGGAAATTGAGAAACAACGGGGGATCTCGGTTACCTCTTCCGTAATGCAATTTGATTATCTGGATCACCGCGTCAACATTCTGGATACACCGGGTCACCAGGATTTCAGTGAAGATACGTATCGTACACTGACGGCTGCCGATAGCGCGGTAATGTTGATTGACGTGGCAAAAGGTGTCGAGGCACAAACGATCAAATTGTTCCAGGTGTGTGCGAAGCGCGGTATTCCGATCTTTACGTTTATCAACAAACTCGACCGTGAGGGTAAAAGCCCATTTGACCTGATGGAAGAGCTTGAAAATGTACTGGGTATTCGTTCAGTTCCCATGAACTGGCCAATTGGTACAGGTCGCGAGCTGTGCGGTGTGTACGACCGGATGAAAAATCAGGTGGAATTGTTCCAAGGGGACGATCACTCGACGATTAAAGTACAAAAGGTAGATGGCTACAAAGATCCAATTATTCGTGAGATGGCTGGAGAATATCTGCATGATCAGTTGTGTCAGGATCTGGAGTTGCTGGATATCGCGGGTGACCCGTTTGACATGGAGAAAGTTCAACGCGGTGAACTGACCCCTATTTTCTTCGGTAGTGCGATCAACAATTTCGGCGTGCAGACCTTCTTGGAGAATTTCCTGGAACTGGCACCGAAACCTGAGCCACGTCGCAGTACGGTAGGAGAAATTCAGCCAACGAATGAGAAATTCAGTGGTTATGTATTTAAGATTCAGGCAAACATGAACCCTGCACACCGGGATCGTATTGCTTTCCTGCGTATTGTGTCAGGCAAGTTCCAACGTGGAATGAGTGTGAAGCATACTCGTGTGGGCAAAGAGATCAAGCTGTCACAGCCACAGCAATTCCTGGCACAAGACCGGGATATTGTTGAAGAGGCATATGCTGGTGATATTATCGGTTTGTTCGATCCGGGTATCTTCCGGATTGGCGATTCACTGAGCCAAGGCAGCGAGGTTGTCTTTGAGGAGTTGCCAACGTTTTCACCAGAGATTTTCGCCAAAGTTACCGTGAAAAATGCATTGAAACATAAACAGTACCAAAAAGGAATTGATCAGTTGACGGAGGAAGGAACCATTCAGGTGTTCCAGACGGCAAGTTTCGACGAGACAATCCTCGGTGTAATTGGTCAACTTCAATTCGAGGTATTTGAATACCGGATGAAAGGTGAGTATGGGGTAGACGTGCAATTGCAGCGTATGCCGTATCAGTTCGCTCGCTGGATCGTGGACGAGAATCTGGACGCAAGTAAATTCCGGATTAACTCTGCGCTTGTCAAAGATAAAAAAGGGAATTATGTAGTGCTCTTCGAAAATGAGTACGCAATGAGAACGGCTATGGATAAAAATCCTACAGCTCAATTCCTGGAGACTGCGCCTTAAGTGAAGACTGACGTATTCCTTGGGAATCATTGAAGGGTTAGTTGAACGTGACAAGTTCATGCGATGAGATAGAGCTTGTTAAAAATAAGATCCCTCCGCCGATTGGCGGAGGGATCTATTGCTGTACACCTTACTTATGGGCGGGTATGAGCCAGCCGAATAAGGGAAAGCTTTCTTTTGCAGACAGAACAAACGTAATGATGGTTACCTTACCCTCCAATGCTTCGATTAACGAAGCGGTTGAACGGGAATGGTGTGCAGATGCTCCTGCGCGATGTGAATGAGTTCTTCCTGCTTGGCAGGTTCTGTGTTCTTCCAGATCATCTCGAAAATGGCGCCAAGTCCAGGTAATGCAGCTTCCGGTCCATCTACTGAACCTTCAATCATCTCCCTGAGCTGATCATCACTCTTGTCATGAACTTTATGAACAATCGCTTCACGCAGGCTTAATGTAATGGGCATCGCAATTCCCTCCTCGTATATTCGCTGCTCTAATACTGTTCCCTGGTAAGCGCGAGCGCATTCAAGTTTATCAGGCTTTGTGGTATACTACGAAGGATTATTTACGTTAGCATGGGTATCCGTAATGATGCGTCATGCTGAAGTGCAGTGGGAGGTTAAGACCCTAATGGCCAAGAAACAGTATGCCGTAATTGGTATGGGACGATTCGGATCAAGTGTTGCCAATGGACTGAGCGGCATGGGATTCGACGTGCTGGCAATTGATGCGGACGAGCAGCGGACTCAGGAAATGTCCAATGTGGTGACCCATGCGGTATCGGCAGATTCAACAGATGAAGAAGCGCTGCGTGCGCTGGGCATACGGAATTTCGACGTTGTCGTTGTGGCAATTGGTGAAGATATTCAGGCGAGTATCCTGACAACACTGATATTGAAAGACATGGGTGTACCGGTACTAATCGTAAAAGCTCAAAATGAGCTTCATGGTAAAGTACTGCAAAAGATTGGTGCGGATAAGGTGATCTATCCTGAGCGGGATATGGGACTGCGCGTAGCCCATCATCTGACCTCGCCTAATATACTCGATTACATCGAGTTATCTGAGGATTACAGCATTTTGGAGATGAGAGCTTCCGAGCAAATGATCGGCAAGAACCTGATGGAATTAAATATCCGTGCACGGTTCGGTTGTAACGTGATGGCGATCCGCAGTGGGAACTCGATGAACATTTCGCCGTACGCTGAGGACCAGATCGAAGCTGGAGATGTGCTGATCATTGTGGGTCACAAGGATCATTTGACGAAAATGGAGCTTGCGTATCCGAAGTGATGGATGCAGATGGGAAGGATGGAAAGATGGATATTGTATCACCGCAAAATACACGTGTAAAAGAATGGGCACAGCTGCTGGAGAAAAAGCATCGTACCCGTCAACATAAATATATCATTGAGGGCATTCATCTGGTCCAGGAAGCATTGCGCGCCGGAGCGGATCTGGAGTGCATTGTGTACGACGGAGAGCAAGGCGTACCGATTGAGCTTGCAGGGCTTGAGAACCCGCTACAGCATGTAGAGTGGGTCAGTGTATCTCCTGCGGTTATCGCCAAATGTACAGATACGATGACTCCTCAGCCTGTATTCGCGATTGTACGTAAAGGCAGCGAACCACTGGAAAGCCTGATCGCAGGAGCGCGTGGGCTTGTTGTTGTGCTGGATGGGGTGCAGGACCCAGGTAATGTGGGGACAATCATCCGTAGTGCGGATGCAGCTGGAGCAGCTGGAGTTGTACTTGGCGTGGGCTGTGCTGATGTATATAACCCGAAGACGATTCGTTCGACGATGGGGTCACTGTTCCATTTGCCCATTGTGGAGGGCCAGTTGGAATCCTTGCTTCCCGAAGTGAAGGCTGCGGGCGTGAAGTTGGTCAGTACTTCTTTGCAGGCAGAGCATTCATGTTATAGTTATGATTTTACGCAGTCAGTATGGCTTGTCATTGGTAACGAAGGTAAAGGCATCTCGGATGCTACGGCACGTTTGGTGGATGATGCGATTACGATCCCGATGCAGGGACAGGCTGAGTCGCTTAATGCGGCAATGGCGGCGACGATTTTGCTGTTTGAGGCTATGAGACAGCGGATGGGATAGGTAGTAAAATAAATATCTGCAATCAAACGTAACAAAGACTGGATACTGGTTGACGATTCACTCAACCAATTCTCCAGTCTTTTTCTAATGAACACAACTCAAAATGAAATGTTAGGCTAAAAATAATTATTTACTGTTCGTTCTAGTAATGATATGCTAACAGCAAGTTAGATCTAACTGTTTTTTTTATGGATTGAAGAATGATCGTTCTAAAAACTGAAATTACACTAATCTAGAGAATTTGAGGGAGAGAATATGATGAAATACACAGTGATTACAGGAGCAAGTTCAGGGATTGGATATGAGACGGCATTGGCATTTGCAGCACGTGGGAAAAACTTGATTTTGGTAGCTAGAAGATTGGATAAGCTTGAAGAGCTTAAATCGACTATTCAGGGTATCGATCCTAAAGTAAATGTTGTCGTTCACACAAGCGACCTGTCTGTTACCGCAGAGGCGTACGCACTGTATAACGATTTGAAGGAATATCAGATTGAAACTTGGATCAATAATGCGGGGCTTGGAGAAGGTTCGTTCATTGCTGAACAGAATTTGGATAAAGTGGAGACCATGCTACGTGTTAACATCGAATCTTTGACCATCCTTTCTACACTGTATGTGCGAGATTATGCGGATGTTGAAGGTACTCAATTGATTAACGTCTCCTCGGCACTCGGATATGCGATTGCTGTTGGCAGTGTTGCTTATTCTGCATCGAAATACTACGTTAGTGCCTTCACAGAAGGTCTTGCCAAAGAACTGGAACTGAAAGGTGCAAAACTAAAAGCGAAGATCCTGGCACCAGCGATCACGGAAACAGAATTTGTACAAAAATCAATAGATGCTGAAGGATTTGATTACAAAGCAAATATGTCCAAATACCACACGGCCAAAGAAATGGCTGGATTTATGGTGGATCTCTATGATCATAACGATGTAGTTGTAGGGATTGTAGATCAGAACTATGATTTCCATCTGAGAGGCGCAATCTATCCGGTCATTTCAGAATTGAATTAATACATCTATAAATACCCAATTCGGATTTGGTGAAACGACTTCAACAAGGTGCGCCACTGAATGAAGCAGATCCGACAACATTCTTTGGATTGGCAAGTAAGGGCTACACGGATTATCCTGCGTTGGAAGAATTAACGCCGCAAGAGGGTTACACTAGCACAAAGCATGTAACGTGGCGTACAACTGAACATTGTGCGCCATGTTCCTAGCTTCTAAGTAAAGGAAGAGGATAAATGATGAGAGCAGCTCAAATTCAGAAATACTCCAAACAAATCCAAGTGGAAATTAATAATATTGAGACACCTCAGATTCAGAGCCATGAGGTCCTCGTCAGAGTAAAAGCTGCGGGTGTAAATCCGCTGGATATATTGAATATGAATGGCAGTGTTCGGATGATTGCTGACTATACGTTGCCTTTAACTTTAGGGAATGAATTATCGGGTGTCATTGAAGCCGTTGGTGATGATGTGTTGAATTTTAAAGTGGGGGATTCGGTCTATACAATGTTACCTCTGAATAAAATTGGTGCTTTTGCTGAATACGCGGCTGTACATGAGGATGCTTTATCCATAATTCCTGAGAATCTGTCTTTTATCGAAGCTGCTGCCGTACCCCTTACTGCCCTGACCGCATATCAAGCATTGCATGATGTACTTCGAGCTGAACCGAATAAAAAGCTGTTTATACCTGGCGGAACCGGGGGATTCGGTGCGATGGCCATCCCGATTGCCAAGTCCATGGGATTAACGGTTATTACAAGTGGCAGTGAGAGGGGCAGAGCACGTACTCTATCCATTGGAGCAGATCAATTCATTGATTATAAGACCGAGCAGTATGCTGATATCCTGTCCGATATCGATTATGTCATTGACACTTTGGGTGCGGACGAGATCAAAGCTGAATTGAGCATTTTGAAACCACAGGGGAAATTAGTCTCTTTGAAGGCAGGACCCAATTATCGCTTTGCAGTGGACAGTCAATTCCCGTTGTGGAAAAGAGCATTGTTCGGTCTCGTAGGTGCACGCCTGGATTCTTTAGCGCGTAAGAATCAAAATGAATATCGTTTTTTATTTGTGCATTCCAGTGGGATTCAATTGCAAGAAATCACAGCTCTTGTAGAAAAAGAAGACATTAAACCTTCGATCGATTCTACGTATACGTTTGAGGACATTGAAAAGGCATTGATTAAAGTATCAACGGGTCACTCTCAGGGCAAAGTCATTGTTACCTTTTAAAGGCTCGTTAAGATGATGCTCATGCTATTCAATGTTCGTTTTCTGAACAGGAGGGAAGCCAATGGCGAGAAGCAAAGAGTTCGAAGAGTCAGTTGTACTGGATAAAGCAATGAGACTTTTTTGGGAACAAGGCTATGAGAAGACGTCTATGACGGATCTGGTCAATCATATGGGAATTCATCGTAAAAGCTTGTATGACACATTTGGCGACAAACATACCTTGTTTCTAAAGTCAGTAGATCTGTATGGTCACAAAATCAGCTCCGCCCTTGCAGCAGGCGTAAAGCGTTCTCAAACGGCAACGGAAGCACTTCAGTTTATATTTCTTTCTTTAATTCATGGAGAGGAACCTCCAGCATCAGGCTGCTTCATTGTCAATTCGACGGTAGAATTGGCGGCACGGGATGACGACATGAATAACCGATCGACGGAGATGTTTGCAAATACGGAGAAACTAATCAAGGACATTATTGTGTGGGGACAGCAAGAAGGTGAATTCACAACGGAGTACAACGCCGAGGTATTGGCGGAATATCTGCATAATGTAGGTGTTGGATTAAGGGTGATGGCCAAGACTTCAATGACCAAGGAAAAACTTCTTCGTATAGCGACGCTATCCATGGAGCTCATACGGAGGTAGTCTATTTTTTTTACTATTATAGAACGTTTGTTCCAATATTGATGTTCCAGATGAAACATATTTTATAGAAAAGAGAGGCAGGTAATGACATGAGAAAGACAGTTCTAATCACAGGGGTATCGGGTGGGATTGGTAAAGAGTTAGCAGATCGGTTTGCCAAAGGTGGACATCATATTGTGCTGGTAGCAAGAAGCGAGGGTAAAATACAGGATCTTGCTCAGGAGTATCAGAAAAAGTATGGCATTCAGGCGACGGTTATTGCCAAAGATGTAGCGGCACCTGGGGTACCACAGGAGATTTATAATGAGCTGAAGGAAAAGGGCATTGTTGTTGACTATCTTGTCAATAATGCAGGCTTCGGTCTGTTCGGAACGTTTATGGAAACGGATATGGAACAAGAAGTCAATATGATTGACGTGAATATAACGGCTTTAACCGTCATGACAAAACTGTTCTTGCCGGGGATGATCCAACGTGGGCACGGCGGCGTGATGAATGTGGCTTCGTTGGTAGGCTTTTTCCCTGGGCCGATGATGTCGGTATATTATGCGACGAAAGCGTATGTGCTATCATTCACCGAAGCTTTGGAGAACGAAGTGAGCGGTACTGGTGTTACGGTGACGGCACTGTGTCCAGGTCTGACCTCTACCGGATTCGTTGATCGTTCGGGTATGGGTGTCTCGAAGATGCTGCAAGGCCCGATCATGGAAGCGGGACAGGTGGCGGAAGAAGGATATCAAGGCTTCTTGCGTGGCAAGACGTTAATTATGCCAGGGGCTCGTAATCGATTCATTGCATTTATGCCGCGCTTGTTACCGCGTAAGATGATGACTCGCATAATTAGATCCTCACAGGACAAGACAGGACATTAAACATAAAAAGGAGCTGGTCGATTTGATTTTATGATTCCCCCCAAGCAACCGTATCATGGAATGAGGAAAATAAGGTAGTTGTTTTGCAATGGAAGAGCTTTGTGCAAGGTGAACAATATCGTACACCACTAAATATATTATTGGAGTTAGCGGTGCAAAAACACTCGAATAAGGCGTTATACGATAGCCGTCACTTGGCCGTTATTTCACCAGATGACCAAGAATGGGTTGCACAAAAGTGGTATCCGAGATCACTCACAGCAGGACTTAAGTATTCAGCCCTGCTTGTTCCCCATAAAGCGATAGCTAAATCGAGTATAAACCGAATGCTCTCGGGGATAAATGTATCCAATCCATCTCAGGAATTTCAAGATATAGATGAAGCCTTCCAATGGCTGGAAACTGTAAAATGAGAAGGTAAAAACATGTTATGCATAAATCAATTGAGTTCGTTAGCGTTACTAAAATCAGGTTTCTCCCAGGCCCCAGCTCAGCAATGGTTCAAACCTCATCCCATTGTACAGACTGGACGATTTCACGGGCTAGATATTTGGAACTGGGCAGGAGACTGCCTACTCGTTTGGGGTTCTTCATGTTTGCTGTAAAATAGGTGATGGTCTCCATAGCAAAGCACTGGAATATGTAATGAGAGCAAATTTCCGATCTCGAAAAGGAACGTTATAAGCGATCTCGGATTGATTACCTATATCTTTATCTGCACGGAAGAGATGAGCATAAAAGAAGTAATGACGACTCAGCTCTTCTTTATGTCCCATGAGAACTTACAATTTTGGAATCAGTTTATTGTAGGAAGTAGAACCATCCGAATTTGGTACCAGCAACAAAAAACAAAACAATCCATCCCCATATAAACAACAAACGTAGAGGTCGTGGAATCAGGAGATATTCTGAGTACAATTTGGTGAAAAACTTCATCACAGTAGTCCATCCTTCGCTAGATGATTCAGATGTAGAACCTCCATTTATATCAAAATTAGGTATATTATATCATTATAAACACCAATAGGTTCTTTAGTTTTTTAGAAATATTTATTAAATAAATCGAACGAAATATTGCTGGCATGCCAATATATAGTGTAAGGAGGAGGGGGATGGATAATGAGTGAGCAAGATGAGTACATAGAACTTGTAACGTTAATACGGGCGGGGCATGAAGAAGCATATGGAGAATTATATGAGAAAACAGTGACGAGGATATATCATACTGTGCGATTTCTCATCAAGGACAAGTCTGACGCGGAGGATGTGGTACAGGAGATATACATTCAGGCGTATCGATCATTGGCGCGATATGATGCGGAGCGTGCTTTTCGTCCCTGGTTAATGGGTGTAACGATGCGACAGGTTAAGAGTTATAGACGCAAAAGATTGATGCAGTTTCGGTTTGGCAAGCGGATCGAAAAATCTGACGTGGGACTAGAATATGATTTTTCCACTGATCTGGTCAACAAACTGGCAAATCGTCCTTTGCTGGAACAGGTGCGCCGTTTGTCGTATAAGCTGCAGCAGGTGGTCACACTTCATTATTTAAATGAATACACGCAAGAGGAGATTGCTGGCATATTGGAAATTCCGCTTGGAACCGTAAAATCGCGTATACATGCGGCGCTGGCGAAGTTGAGACAGAAAGAGAAGATGAATCCAAGGTTGCGGGGAAAGGTGGAGGATCTGCATGAAACTCGATGAACAGTTGCGAACAGCCTACCAGGAAGAGACCAAAGACTGGTCCGTTCCTGCGAGAATTAAACATAAACTGATGGATGGTATTCGAAATGATTCACACATCAGAAGAAATCGAAAAAAATGGCTGGTCACTGGGCTATTGGCTGCTGTACTCATTGTTCCCACCGGAGCCTACGCAGGGTACACCTATCTCGCAGACGGAATATATGGTTCACAGGAGAATATCGCTGCTATGGGGGGAACAGCTGAGGATTATATGAGGTTGGAAGCGAAGCTGCAGACGGCTAAGGCCCATTTTAGTGAAGAAGAATTTGTTCAATATATGGACTTGTTAAAGCAATTCGGGCAAATGGCCGTGAAGTATGCCGATTCTCGGGGCAATATACATCCAGAGCAGTGGAGTACAGTAGAGCAAGAACGATATAACCTTCTTGTAGCTGAGCTGGAACCATTCTTTGAAAAGCTGGAAGCTGTGAGTACTGCTTCACAAAAGGATCCTATGAGTGAGCAACAATTCTGGACGGAGCAGTTGGCGCGGGCGGAGGAGATGTTATCTAAAGAGGAGTTTACTCAGTTCAAATCTGTGTATGAACAGATGAAGGAGTATGAAGTGATGGTGGTGGACAAGGATGGAAGCATTCATGATGAGCGCTTGTCAGTGGAACAGAAGGATGATTTGAGGCAATTAAGAGAGCGACTTATTCCGTATTTGGAGAAGTTGGGGCTTGATGTGCGGTGAAGCAAGTAAAAACGGTTTGTACGAGAAGAAGCGGAGAAGTGAATTCTTTCGCTTCTTTCTTTATGTTGTGATCCATTACTTCCTCCCCTGCACCTTCAGCCGATATTGATGTGGTGTAGAACCTGTGGCAGTACGGAATACTTTGCAAAAGTAGGAGGGGCTGGTCATACCGACACGGTGACCGATTTCGGGAACGGTTAGCGAGGAACGGGTAAGCAACACACAGGCATGACGAATGCGGGTGGCTTGAGCATAAGCAACAATCGTGGTGCCAGTCGTTTTTTTGAATACATGAGATAGATGATAGGGGGACAGATGAAGTGTATCTGCGATATGCTCCAAACGGAAAGGCTCCTGGTAATGCTGCTCAATCCATTGCATGATGGCTTCGGCATGAGGGTGAAGAACGTTTGCGCTGGACGAGAGTACATCTTGGGAGCGGTGTTGCTGCCCGTCCTGCCACAGATAGCGAAGTTGTGCGAGCAGATCCAATAAAAAGAGGTGTGTATCCTCCTCTATTTCGTGAGGAAGCAGACCTGGATACGTATCTGCATATTGTTCCATTCGTTGAACGAGTGGGGATGTGGCAGCAAGTCGGATGGGCTGAATGGGGGATTGCTCTTCCAGCAGATCCTGTATGAAGTCGTGAGTAACGATAAATTGGGGCCAATGTGCCTTCAGTAGATTAAGTTCAACCATGAGTACATTTCGAATGAAAGGCTGCTGTCTGGATACTTGAATCTGGATGTGGTGCAATTGAAAAGGTCGAAAAATCATGAGCATACCGGGTTCAAGGGAGAAAACCTGACCTTCGGTTATCAACTGCCCATATCCTTCGTGAATATAGGTTATCTCCAGCTGCGAATGAGCATGGAACACTTCTCGAAACGTAGTGTTGGATGTACGGCGACAGACCAGCTTAAATTGTTCTCCCAGGAAGATGGACATCATGAATGCCTCCCTTATCATGCGCAAGATAGTTTTATTTTAGCACAAGATGAACGCATAAAAGCGCTTTATTATTGTGTATTGTGAAGGGAATAAGGGAGGTATGCAACGATGTTAAAAGTGGCTATTATCGGAGCAGGTGCAATTAGTGGAGCACATATCTCAGCATATTTGGCGTTCCCTGAGCGATGTCAGATTGTTGCTGTGGTCGATATCTACGTGGAAAAAGCACAGAAGCGAATTAATGAATATGGTCTGGAAGGTGCACAAGCTGTCACGGATTACACAGATTTACTCGCCCAAAACATTGATCTGGTATCAGTCTGTACACCACCGTATACGCATGCTCCCATTGCTTGTGATTTCATGCAAGCAGGTGCGCATGTGTTGGTCGAAAAACCGATGGCTTCTTCCCTGGAGGAAGCGGATCTAATGTTGAGAGCAGCGCAAGAAAGTAGCAAGTTACTATCCGTAGTAGCACAGAATCGGTTTACAACACCGATGATGAAGCTGAAAGGTGTGCTGGACAGTAAACGGATGGGACCTATTGTACATGTGCAGGTTGATTCGTTCTGGTGGCGGGGTCACAATTATTATGATCTTTGGTGGCGCGGGACATGGGAAAAAGAAGGCGGAGGCTGTACCCTCAATCATGCGGTGCATCATATTGATGCCATGCTCTGGATGATGGGACCTCCAGTGGAGCTACAGGCGATGATGGCAAATACGGCACATGATAATGCCGAAGTTGAGGATATATCCATGGCGATGCTTCGCTTCCAAGAAGGGGCTCTTGGCATGATTACCAGTTCCGTCGTACATCACGGAGAGGAGCAGCAGTTAATTTTTCAGGGCAAAGAAGCCCGGGTATCTGCACCTTGGAAAGTGGTTGCTTCTACCGCGCGGAATAACGGATTTCCGGAACCGAATAGAGAGTTGGAATTCCAGATTCAGAAGCTCGCTGACGAATTACCGGAGGTCACTCATGTCGGTCACGCTGGGCAAGTTGAGAATATGTTAAATGCTATTGAGACAGGATCTCCCCTTCTGGTGGATGGCCAAAGTGGTCGGAATACGCTTGAACTGATTGTGGGTATCTATAAGTCGGCAAGTACGGGAGAAAAGGTTGTTTTTCCACTAGGGGTGGAAGACGCATTTTACACAAGAGAAGGAATTATGCAACATGCCGTACACTTTTATGAAAAAAAGACGACGGTGGACAACTTCGAGGATTCGAGTATTACACTCGGAAGTAAGTTGGATTTTTAATGCAAATTTCTAGTGTTTTTTAGACTATTTAATCATTTATTTTGTGATAAGAGCAATATGAAAAACTATAGAACAAGTGGATGATATATCCAAGAAAAGGCTGTTAGATCAATTGATCTGGCAGTTTTTTTGGTTGGATACATACTTGGAAATTTTCTTGTTTTTCAATACCTCTCAATTTAATTGGAAATGAAAAAGGAAATTTCGGATCTGAACTAAACAATGTCTAGGACTGTTGTGAAAATGAAGGACTATATTCTTAGGTACAATTGGTCATAAATAACAAAAATATGTTGTAAAATTGCTGAAATGGGTCTATTATTTAATCTACTGTTACTTATTTATCCAAATGCTAGGTACTAAGAACCAAATTAGATAAGAATTTGATTATATTTGAAATGGGAAAAATGAATGAAAAATTGGAATTGTAAAATTCATGAAATTACATAATTTTCAAGAAAGTAGGTTGAGAGAACTACATGGGGGATTTTGGGGAGTTAACAATCGGTTCTATGTTGTCTATTAATATTGTTTTATTTATCATTGGACTTTTAATGTATAGGAAATGGCGCAATTCAACATACCTGAAGTTTTTGGTGGCCTTTTCTTTAATGTTATTCGCAAATGTGGGCATGGCCCTCATGCCTCATAAGCTCATGTCTGTATATATGTTTTTCTTATCCCTTTATGCAGCTGGAGTGGTAATTGTTCAAATCGGGATATTTCGACTTTACTACAACAAACGGACAGACAAACTTTATGTACATTTAGGCGGAACTGCTGTCACTTTGATTACTGCCGCAATGTCTTTATTTTTACCCGTACAAATGAGTTCCTTTTTAGTGTTTCTCTCTGTAGTAGGTGTGACATTGTACACACTCGTCAAGATTTTTCCGGATGTCGGGCTAAATCCACAGTATTTTATGGTTACAATCCTTTTTGCAATGCAGCTATTGTTGCATCTATCGGGCGCATTTACAGGTTATGAACTATTGGCAGAACTTAGTTTGATTTTGAGTGTTTTTGCTAGTTTCATTGTATTCACGATGATATTTGAAAAGATTATTAGTGTTATGCAAGCCGCAACATACACATCAACACGGGATGAAGTAACAGGTTTGTTCACGCAAAAACATTTTATTCATCAAGCTAATCAAGCTTTATCCAAAAGGAAGACGGTAGGAATTTTATACATAGAAATTCAGAATCCAGCCCACATTTCTGAGGAAGAGTCCTTTAAAAGAGCGGGAAGAGCCGTAGGCAGGGCTTTGGAAGGTAGTGGATTTGCTGGACGTTACCAAAGTGATGTCATTGTAGCTCTTATAACAAGTTCTAATTTACCATTAGCAGAGCTGGCTAACTCCATAAGGATGAAAATTGATGGTGAAGCCTCAAGTACTGTACTGATTGGGTATATTGACACGAAGCCTGAATTTACACTGGATGATCATATCCGTGAGGCGAAAGAAGGCGCTGTTCGAACGAAGCAAAGTGGACTTAATAGAATCTTTGATCTAGACCAAAGTAAAATTTTAGCGGATTAATGGAGGCAACCATAGTGAATGCGGTTATCATTTCCAGTAAAGCTTCTACGCTAGTACATGAGGCCATAGGGAATACAGATGTTAGTTTTGAAAAAGTAGGTCGCTTTGAGAGTGGTCAATTTATCGAATTTTGCGAAGCTGTAGCTAGGATTAACATCAATGCGTTTATAACTGATCTAGACTGCACTGATTCACAGACTTTTCTACGTGGAATTAGTCAATATCGAACTGTGCGTTCGAATACTCGAATTATTGTCATTGCTCTTGATCGTTATGAGGATGACGGAGTCGTTCATGAATTGGCAGACATGGGGATCAATGTTGTTACAACTTCGCCAGGAACGAAGCCGAAGTCCATTATTCCAGCACTGCGCAATTTATTGCCAAATCAAGGCGAGGTAACTGGGAATGGACAAGAAGATTGGGAATCGACAGATTCTGATCTTGAGAAGATAAAGGATCGTATTTATCGCTATACAGCGAAATTAACCTCTGCAGGTAGTTTTGACTCCTCAGATGTCATGGATTTGGAACTTCCAGATGTGCCGATTCAAGAAAGAATCATTCTCAAAGATCGGATTATCGGAACGATTTTAGTTGCAGTTATGGGCGTTGAATCTAAAGTCGGTTCAACTCATCAGAGTATATTAATTGCAAACTATTTAAAACGTAAAGGCTACTCAGTAGGTTTAGTAGAGGCAAATAGTTCAAGTGACTTTACAAGTATTGAGAATGCATATGAAGGAACACAGGATTTCAAAAGCAATAACATTCACTTCTCTATAGAGGGCGTGGAGTATTACAAGAATAATAACAAACTGGATATTAACCATCTGATTACAGCAGGACATGACTACTTAATTTTGGATATCGGTAGCTTTGAAGAGAGTGACTGGAGTAAAGAGTTCTACAGAGCCAGTGTAAACATTGTGCTGGGTGCGGGTAGCGAGTGGCGACAAGGAAAGATTAGAAGATTCAGAGATTTGCATAAAAAAATGGATCAGTCTAATTGGGTTTATTGTGTACCATTTGTTGAAAATCTCAGTATCCAAGATATTCGAAAAGATCTCCCAGGGAATCTCGTATATCGAATTCCACCACATGCTGATCCCTATAAGTACCAGGGAGATACAGATTCAGTATTAAACAAATTGATGAAGAGCTACATGGGGGACTCTAAGAAGATATCTTCAAAAGCATTATTGTATGGCGTCCTCGGATTGTGCATCGTTATTATTATTGTTTTGATTATATTATTGGTCGTGAATAATTAAGTTTAATCATGTTGGATTGAGAGGAGTTCGTTATGTCTAAGATTCGTTTTAGGCAGAAGCAGTTGCTTCTGTCCGCTTCCATTGGAGGAGCAATTATTTTATTTGTTTGTGTTATCGCTGGATATTTTATTATTGACTATATTCAAGGAAGATATGTTGAGCGAACACTTCAGATTGAGCAACAACTTCAAGATGCACAGAAGAAGTTGAATGAAGATAAGATGAAAGTGATCGTACTGAATGATGATCATAAGGCCGGAGATTTAATTACAGAAGATGACGTGAGTTCTCTTGTTGTTCCGGTGAGTACGGTACCTCAGAATACAGTAGAGCAAGCAGATGTTGTGGGCAAGAGAATTAAGATTGACCTTCAGAAAAACTCTATCATTACCACACCAATGTTGTTCGAAGATGGAATAACACCGAAAGACCTTAGAAACCAAGAGTTTAGTCTCGTACAGCTTCCTCTAAAGTTGAGAAAAGATGAATTTGTAGATGTTCGGATTCGATTCGCAACAGGTCAGGATTACATAGTACTTTCTAAGAAAAAAGTGGAGGATTTAAACAATGGAACAGTATGGTATGAGATGAATGAAAAAGAGATTTTGACGATGTCAAGTGCTATTGTGGATGCTTACATCAATGATGCCTCTATCTATGCATTAAGTTATGTCGATCCTTACATGCAAGATGGTGCAATCATCAACTATCCATCTAATCCTAAAGTATTGGATCTTATTGAATCCAATCCTAATATTGTAGGGGTGGCAACCACGGCTCTCGAACGACAAGTAAGAGCAAAATTAGAGCAAGATCTTCAGTCCATGAGCGATGAAGACAGACAAAAGTACATCAGTGGACGAAATACGACGGAGATGAACTCAAGGGAGTATATTACTGAGACAGAAGGACAAGGGAACACACCAACATCCCAGCAAGATAACTCTCTAATGAATGAAAATTCAACAGATATGAATCAGCAAAGTAATACTGGGAATGCACCAAATGCAACTTCAGACTCAGGTGGTATTTTCAAAGATAGCAATACACGTGAACCTGCACAGTAAATAAGGAGACCGAGATGAAACAAATACTTGTTATGGGCCACTATGATAAAACGGATTTTATGATGTACCTTGGTAAATTGTTGTCAATGGATCATCGGGTTCTGCTTGTAGATGCAACCCAAAATAAGGATTACGAGTTCGTATTCCCTAAAATTGATCAATCTCTCACGATGAACACACATGATCAATTTGATGTTATGGAAGATGTTCACTCGTATGAGGACCTGATGCATAATCTGGAAGAACAGAAATATGATTTTGTACTCATAGATTGTAATGACGAGGCTTCGTTGGTTGATTGGCCAGAAGTGGATTTTGTGTATGTTGTGACTTCCTATGAGAATCCTGTTATTCAGAAAAACGTTAACCTTATTCGCGCGTACTTCCAGGGAGAAAAGTTATCCTCTGTTAACCTTCCAGTAACGAAGGTTATTTATGAGGTCAGTAATCATTTGGACGAAAAATATATGGATAGTCTGCTGGATGAACTACCTTTATCGTGGAAAGAGAGTCTTGTTTATTATCCTGATGAACGTGATCAGACACTGAAGATCATTAATCAATATAAAAATACAGTCATGGTTAAACGAATGTCCAGTCCATACAAGCTGGTCATTAAACAGGCGATAGAGTTCATCCTTGGATTGGAAACGTCAAAAGTTAACGCATTATGGAAGCGGGCCGAAAGGAGTAATTAACATGGGGAAAATTGCATTATGGGGTATGCAGCATGGATTAGGCGTAACCAGTGCAACCGCTGCTTTGGCTGCATTTATTGGGTTGGAGTATGATGTGAGAACTTTAGTATCTCAGCCGCAGCGGACGGACGGTGATATGGAGCGTTTTTTCAATAAAACAATTAATCAATATAATCGGCAATTTTTTGCCATCGGTGGATTGGGACTGGAATCATTAGAACGTGTTGCGAAGAGCAGTAAGCTTGAACGCAATAGTGTTAAAAATTATACGCTAATGGTAGAGCGGAATCGTTTGGACCTTCTTTGGGGAAGTGAACGTCTTAACCGACCACAACAAGGTTCGATCGAAGCTGTGAATATGGTATTTCGTATGGCGGCAGAATACTATGGCATTTCACTTTTGGATGCTAGAAGTGGGCAGGATAACGAGGTCTCGAATAGCCTGATTAGCGATGCAGATTTGGTAGTTATCTGTGTGAATCAAAATGTAAGTGTACTTGAAAAATATTTTGACGGTCAAAAGAATCACTGGCCAGAGGTACTTGAAGAAAAGCCACATCTGCTTCTTATGACGCAGTATGATCCTATGTCAAAATATAAGATTAAAAATATAGCCAACAAGTACAAGCTCAAAGCTCCTATATTGACAATTCCCTATAATACAAGCTTCAAAGATCATTTAAATGATGGTGACATTAAAGGTTTCTTTGCTAGAAATCGATTTGTTGGCAGTAGTCATGAAAATCATTACTTCATACAGGAAGTTGGCCGTGCTGCAAAAACAATACTGCATGAGATTGGTATTAACACCAAACTGAAGCGAATTGAAAGAGGGAATTAAGATGGGACTGAATTTCACCATTAATTTCCTCGCAATTGTTTTGATCGTAGCCGTTTTAATTGCGTATTTATTCTTGAAGCTGAACAGAAAGCCTGGTCAGGTTGGAACACGTCAGAAAAATGAGAATGAAGAACGATTCCAATTCGATTATCTTCTTGAATACGTTAAAACCATGATCAATGAGTACGTAAACAGTAACTTGTTGGATATGGGAATGACAAGTGAGGAATACAATCGTCGTCTGGGAGTTGTAGCTGAGCTAAGAAGTGCCATGAAAAATGCGACTTCAGGTGATATACAGGAGAAGATTTATCTTAAGCAATTTATATCTGATCTTTTGGAACGTAATTATGGATTTAACGATGATAATATCGATAGAATCATTCCTTTTGAGGATGAAGATCAATTAACACAACAAGATAAATTTGATATTTTGCTTCATTTGTATAAAAAAAAGCACGGATTTCAAGGTCTATCCAAGTTAATCGATAAGTATCAATTGGATCAACCGAAAAAAGTTATTGAAGATGGAACGGTAGATTCATACGTAATTACAGGTGAAGAGATTGACTCCATTTTTGTCAAAGAAGCACGTGGTGGTTTGGAGTTTGATGATAAGTTAGCTATCGTTGTGCAGCGTGTATACCAGCATTATAAAGGGTTCGGTGTTATTGACGAAATTCGTGATATGTCCATTGATGGCGTATCTGGTGGGGTATCTGGTGTTCCTACCAATATGCAGATTGTGGAAGATGAGATTTCATTACTGCAAGGAATGAAGCAATACAAGCATCCGGGGTACCAGAGCGTATGGATTTTCTTTCGAGGTAAATCTATACATTTATCGTTTTTAAGTTTTGAAACTGACCTAGAATTGAAAAGGGTATGTCAGAACATCTATAAGTATGACAATCCAGGTCAACTAACGGAGACGAACGGTTTTAAAGTCAATGAAATGAAAGATGGATCCAGGGTCGTGGTTGTTCGACCGCCGTTTGCAGAGAGTTGGGCATTTTTTGTTAGGAAGTTTGATCTACCTAATATGAAATTGGATCATCTGATCTCATCCAAAGATGCGGTAAATGCTGAATTAGCTAGAGATATGATTAAGTACCTGATGAAAGGTGCGCAGGTTACTGCATTTACTGGACCTCAGGGTTCAGGAAAGACATCTTTGGTCATGGCCTCAGTTAAATACATATACGCTACGTTAACTTTGAGGATTCAAGAGATGACATTTGAGCTGCATTTAAGAAGGCTATATCCACAACGTAACTCACTGGCATTACGAGAAACCGAGAATATTGCTGGACAAGCTGGACTAGACCTTCAGAAGAAAACGGACGGTTCCGTAAACATTCTGGGGGAGGTCGCTACGGACCCCGTGGCAGCATGGATGATTCAGATGTCGCAGGTAGCAAGTCTGTTTACGATCTTTACACATCATGCGACCTCTGCACGTGAATTGGTATGGTCTTTGCGGAACTCATTGCTCAAAACCGGTGTGTTTCAAAATGAACGCATTGCAGAAGAACAGGTGGCAAATGCGGTGCAATGGGACGTTCACATGCGTAAGGAAATGAACGGTAAACGTTACATTGAGCGAATCACAGAGATCACACCTGTTCGATTTGAATCGGATACGTTGGAGCATGAAGAAGTGTTATCTAAAGATGATTCTATTGAGAGCAAGTTGGACGCTTTGGTCAATCTTCAAAGAGAAGTGTACAGAAGAAATAGCGGAAGAGTATGGAATGCACGAAATATTATTGAATACCGTAATGGTGAATACGTTGCTGTGTCTCCAATTTCTCCTGAAAAAATCGAAAAAATGTTGTTTAACATGAATGAGGAAGATCGTGAGAACTTCGGGCAGTTTCTGAATGCACACTGGGGGCAGGCTCAATGAATAAGTGGATATGGATTTTTGCCATTTCGGGCGGTGCCCTGCTTATTTCGGGCGGAATACTTCTTTATCTTATTCTCAAAGATCGCAAGCGGAAGAAGAATCGTGAGAATGTATGGCCTTCTTCTAAAAATGTAACAGGAAAAACACCACGACAATTGTTGGTATTTTACCAGAAATCATATCATCAACTGATCAAGGTTCCGATCGTCAAGTCACAGATTCTGAAGATTCGTAAACGTCTGACTGCGATCAACACCTACGATGAGTATTCATTGCGTAAAGAAACGATGCGAATTACCTATTTGACGCTAGGATCTATCATTATTGGTCTTATCGTACTGGCAATAATCAGCAAAAGTTGGATGGCATTATTCTTTGGAGCGTTAGTAGCTATCGTTATAAACGAATTGTGTATCGATATTTTTGTGAACCGGGTTGAAGATCGTCTGTTAAAACAGTTCTCGAATGTTCTGGAGGATGATCGTCATCATTATCAGGAAGTACGGATGGTTGATGAGGCCTTGTACCAGGCTGCACAATCGTCACCGCATGACATCAAGCTCCAGACGGAGAGGATTCACGAAGTAATAACATCCAAGGATCCTGCTCGAGAGCTGGAAAAATACTATGCGGTTGCGCCTAACCGTTATTTGAAAGTTTTTTCCGGAGTGTCTCATTTGATTATGGAGTATGGTGATCGCAACGTTCAAAAGGGCTCCATGTATCTGAATGCCATTAATAAATTTGTGCAAGAGATCAGATATGACCTGATGAGAAGGCAAAAATTACGTTACAAATTAGGCGGATTGACCTTACTTGCACTTATTCCAATCCTGCTGTCGTTTCCGTTGCAGCGTTGGGCGGAAAACTATTTTCCAATTACGACAGAGTTCTATGACAGCAGAATTGGTTTTTTAGTTCGAATGTTCATATACGCTTCAGCTGTAATCTGTTACTTGCTAATTCGTAAATTATCGGAGAATGATGAAGCCAAATATGTAGCTAAAGGTCCGCGAAAAGAGTGGGAAAAGAAAGCATATTCTTGGTCTTGGGTCAAGTGGATCGTGGATCGATTGGTCCCGTCACCAAATACGAGGAAGCATCATCGAACCAACATGCTACTCAAGGAGGCAAACTCTCATCTAACATTGGAATGGTTGTATATCCACCGAATCGTTATCTCTGTCTCCGCGTTTATTGGTGTACTTGTGTTCTCTGTGTTTTTACATTACAACAGCGTACATCATATATTCAGCAAACCGACGTCAGAAGCAACGAACATTCTTGGGTACATGAATGCAGATGAATTGGAGCGTGCTAATCAGGTAACGACAATGGACAACCAAATTATCGAAGATCTTCGGACAAATAAAGATTTGACGCGAGAACAGGTTGTTCAGTCCATAGAAACTCATTCAAATGAGCCATTAACAGATGTGGCTATGAATAATACTGTCAATCGGATTATCGGTAAAGTAACTGTTGTGAACAACGAGTATCTGAAATGGTGGGAACTCCTTATCGCTATAGGCTTTGGAGTTACAGGGTATTACATCACCATATGGATTTTACAATTTCAGCGTCGGTTACGCGCATTGGAAATGCAAAATGAAGTGGACCAGTTCCATGTACTTATCTCGATTCTGTGTGAATTTGAACGGATATCTGTGGAGACCGTACTTGAGTGGATGGAACGATACAGTATCATTTTCAGACCAGCGCTGCAAAAATGTCTGCTCAATTATGATAGTGGTGCAGAGGAAGCATTGAAAATGCTGAAATCGGATGCGCCGTTTGATTCATTTGGTAGAATCGTGAAGCGCCTAATGCAAGCGGTAGATAAGCTTTCGTTACGTGAAGCGTTTGACGATCTGGAGATGGAACAAGAGTACTATGCTGAGCAGAAGAAGGAACGCCTTGAGCGTTTGATTCGAAAGAAAACATCGTATGGCAAGTTATTTGGCTGGACACCAGGTGCACTGCTGATTGCACTATATCTGGTCTTCCCATTCCTGTACATGTCATTCAAACAACTAAGTGATATATCAACACAATTACAAACCATTTAAGAGGGGATTGATTTTTCATGGAAGAAAATACAGGCGTCGGGATACGGGTCGCAGCGGGGATATTCCTCACCATCATGTTGATTACGATTGTAGTTATTATTACGATCTCGTCGCAGGATGCGGCAAAACAGGGACAAACGAAGATGGCATCAATTACAACACAGCTGTCGGATACTGAGTACCAGACTTACAGCAATACTACATTGTCAGGAAGTCAAGTGCTGAATGCTGTGCGGCAGTATATGAATCAGGAGCAGTTTGGCATACAAGTTGTTACGGGGAAACAAAAGGGTACTGAGGGTACATTCTATGGTAACAAGTTTACTATAGACGGATCTTTGGTTACGGAAGTGATTGGCGGTAAAAACACTTACTTAAACTATGCTGAGGATCAATCAAGTGCTTTGTATATTAATCCGAGTGGGAAATTTCAATCTTCTATAGTTAGAGACGCAAATAATATGATTAGAGGTATCATTTTTAAGCAACAATAGTTAATTGCTTCAATTTAGTTAAGAAGGAGGTTCTCCAATGAGCGAAACGATGGAAAAGTTCATACTGGTCGCGGCTGAAATCAGCATTCTAATCGTGGCTTGCATGTTCGCTCTTGGAGGCATTCAGTCTCAGGATGCAGCAGTTAACGTTACGCATAAATCCGCAGTAAATGAAGAGCGAAGATTGTTCACAAGTCTTGAAATTACGGAGCAAGTTACCTACACGGGTGCAGAGGTTCTTCAAAGCATAAGACAAATGAAAACCTTGGACGCCAATATTCGTGTAGTTAATAAATACTTCTATAGTTCAGATGATATTGAAAGTATTGATGTATCAGGAGTCGATCTCAATCGAACCTATGTTGTTTCATATATTCGAGACAGTCAAGGCAAAGTACAAACCATTGTTTTTACATAAAGGGTGAGCTAGTGTGGAAAACTCTTTCTCCAAAATATTAGGCATTTTCATTGCCATCGTGTTGTTATTCTTGTATCCGTTGTTCCAACAGGCTCAAAGACAGGACGACCTCTCTCAGATTGTTATCCACTCAGCTGTGACTACATTCGTGGATTCCGCTAGAACCAAGGGGTATATCACTCCTGAGATGTATCTAGAGTTTAACCAAAAGCTCGGAGCTACGGGTAATCAGTATGACATCCAGATGGAACATTTACACAAGAAATATAATCCGGAATATACCGATCCGGCTAATCCGGCTACATTCCGTGATAGTTTCACGACCTACTTCGATGGTCATTATAATCAGGAAATTATGCAGAGGTTGTTTCCCAATAGCCCAGCATCTGATCTGAATCGTAGATATGTCATGGCGGTAGGGGACTTCTTCACCGTGAAAGTGAAAAATGTTAATCGTACTATGGCAACAATTCTTAGTGATGTTTTTACTGGAGGCATCACGGACGGTAACGTTAAGGTCTATGTTCCTTACGGGGGAATGGTAATCAATGAAGATTACTAATTGGGCGATTTTCTTTATCTGTATCTTCGTCCCTTTCTATCTGGTTATGGACTTCCGAACAGGAGACCAAAAAACGGCTCAGGCCTTATCTGATCAATATTCAGCTTCACTGCATACTGCAGTCCAGGATGCTTCTCAGATGTTAAATATGAATGTACTCCAAGAATATGAGGCGGGTTATCAGTCGAGAAAATTCTTCTTTGCGAATAAAGAGAGAGCGCTGGACACTTTCTTTCGCACACTCTATTTGAATTTTGATGTTGTCAATGACCCTGTTAGACAGGGGGCTCTTGCCGGATATATTCCAGCAGTTGCCGTCATCGATTACGATGGCTATGACTTGTACGCAGTGGATGAGTACAGGGATGCCAATAGCGATAGGGTATTCAAGCATATGTGGAGACCGAAGAAACCATATTCGTACTCGGACGACAGAGGAAACAGTATTAATTTCACGTTGGACAGTTATGTATATGCGTATGATTCTTACGCAAAGGCTTGGGTTGAAGGGTTCCGTGAAGATTTGGAGGGCACAACCAACATTCCTTTATTAGACAATTCAGCCAATTTTGAAGCGATGCGAAAGAGTGTCATCGTGAAGAGCATTCAACAGGATCTGGCTTATTATATAAACAAACATAATGAGTACGCGACTCGGTACGGAGTCCATTATACCTTTAGCCTTCCACAGATTTCACAGGAAGAGTGGATCAACTCCATCGATGATATTGGAATTATGGCATTTATCCAAGGAATTCCGATAGGGGACCAATTCTATAACAACTATGCTCTTGGTGGAGGCCGACTGGTCAAGAAAACAGAGATTAAAGGCGCTGTCGATCTGACAACCGGTATTAAATATTATTACCCTAGTACATGTTCTTATGGTTATCGGGAAGATGAGACCTTCTCAAGTGAAAGAGATGCAGCAGCAGCGGGTTATTATCCGAAGGGCTGCATGAATCGCTAAAAAAATACGTTGTAGAGGAGGCAGACTGAGCATGTCCCATTTTTTTTATAAGAGATCGCCTAGGATTATTAAGGAAACCTCGGGAGAGGAAGTGGAAATTTTCTCCCCGCCCTCACTTCCTCAACCACCACAACTGAACATTATCTCGATTATGGTTCCCATCATGGTTACAGTTGCAGGTGGGGCGGCAATGATGACTTTTTACCAAAGTCGGGGGAATGGGCAATTTGTAACCGTACAGATGATTTCCCTCTGTATGATGGTCGTTTCATATTTTGTACCTGTACTCGTTCATTTTCAGAGTAAAGCGAAGCATCGCAAGAAAATTAAAGATCGTGAACGTTTATACGACAATCACATTAATGAGAACAGAGAAACGCTGCAGAACTGGAAAAACGAATTGATTTTGAACTGGCACCAAACCCATTTGGATCCACAATTTTGTATCAATATGGTCAAGGAGCGAAGTTCTTCGGTATGGGAGCGGATTCCACAGGATTTTGACTTCTTGAAAGTCCGTGTCGGCATTGGAACTGTGCCAAGTAACTTCGACATTAAAGTGCCTAAGCAAAATGGAGTCGAGAAGGACCCAATGCTTGAAAAAGCGAGGGAAATGACGGAGAAATTCACTACAATTACGAATGCTCCCGCCCTGCTGGACTTGAGTAAATATCGCATTATCGGACTTGTTGGTGATGAAGAAGAGCTGAATATGTTCTGTCGTACCATTGTGACACAACTTGCGGCACATCATGCACCTGACGAGCTGAAGATGGCCGTATTTATGAATAAGATACAACGAGAAAATTGGGACTGGATGAGGTGGATTCCGCATGTGTGGAACGACACCCGTTCGGGCAGATATCTGTTCGAAGAACGTGGATATCAACCTCAATTGATGGAGCAATTATTTACGATGCTACAGCGTCGCCAATGGTTGAACAAGGGGGAGAAAGCACTCCCGTTTTACGTGTGTTTCCTGCCGTTCATTGAGATGCTGGAGCATGAACCTATTCTTCCTTTGATGATGAAGAGCTCAGAGGTCATTGGCGTCTGCAGCATCGTCCTTGCACCGAGCAAGGACGTTCTTCCGAAGGAATGTGAACTTGTTATTGATTTGCATTCGGCTGAAGGGGTCATGCGTTCAACGAATGTAACGGGTGGTTCCGCTGGCGATGCTACCTATGCCAAGCCTAAGGATGAGATTCCATTTGTGCAACCCTTCAAATCAGATCAGATGACACTGGAACAAGCAGATCAATTTGCGCGTCAGATCGCTCCTTATCGGATCAAGCGAAATTCTGCGGATGAGATTGTAAATGTATTGACGTTGTTTGAACTATTTGGAATACAAAATATAGAACAGTTTCATGTGGAAAACAATTGGCAGAAGTCACGATATCCTAATACCCTGCCTTTCCCTGTGGGTGTTAGAGGGGGGAAAAAGCCGGTTCTGCTGAACCTTCATGACAAGATCGAGCGTAAAGGACATGGTCCTCATGGACTTATGGCAGGAACAACCGGTTCAGGTAAAAGTGAAGTTATTCAATCTATTATTGCATCACTTGCGGTTGAATATCATCCCCATGATATGGCGTTTATGCTGATTGACTATAAAGGTGGGGGCATGTCCAACACGTTTCAGGAATTGCCTCATGTTATTGCCACAGTAACTAATCTGGAAGAAGAAGGGTTAATCGAACGTTCTAAGGTTTCTCTTAAAGCCGAGCTTAAACGAAGACAGCGGTTATTCATTGCTGCTGGTAATGTTCAGCATATTGACGAATATTACCTTACAGAGTGGAAAGATCGGGATCCTCTCCCGCATCTATTCATTGTCATCGATGAGTTTGCACAACTGAAAAAAGACCAACCGGAGTTCATGAGTGAACTGGTTTCCATTGCGGCTATTGGTCGGACATTGGGTGTGCATCTGCTCTTGGCAACTCAGAAACCAGGCGGCGTTGTAGATGATAAAATCTGGAGTAACTCCCGTTATAAAGTCTGTCTTCGAGTTCAGGACGAAAGTGATAGTCGTGAGATGATCCGAATTCCGGATGCTGCTCATATTACAAACCCGGGTCGTGGTTTTCTACAGGTCGGCAGTAATGAAGTATTTGAATCCGTTCAATTCGCATGGAGCGGTGCTCCGTATCGACCAGATCAGAGTATTACGCAATCTGACCGCAATATGTACGCTTATGAATTGGATGGACGCAAGACCAAGTTAAGAGACCAGCTCGAGTTGATTCAGGAAACAAAACCTTCTGAAGAAAAGACGCTCAGTAAAAAACAATTAAACGTTCTTATTGAGCATATCGCGATGAAAGCAGAACGCGAAGGTATTCAGCGTCTACCAGGTCCTTGGCTGGAGCCGCTGCCTAATCATTTGACCTTGGAAGATCTGGCTGTTAGTCCAAGTGAACCAGGTAAAATTTTGAATCCGCAGGTTGGACTTATTGATGATGTAGTGAACCAAAGACAATTTCCACTTCGGATTGATCTGGAATCAGGACATTGGCTAATATATGGTATGCCAGGTACGGGGAAAACAACATTTATCCAGACCTTGCTCTATTCACTGGCAATGGAAACAACACCTGATGATGTGAATATCTATGCGCTCGATTTCGGAAGAATGCTGAAGGATTATACACTGTTACCTCATGTAGCGGATGTCATTCAGGATGATCAGGAAGAGAAGATGAACCGATTGTTCAATTATCTGGAAGAGACCATTAGTAAACGTAAAACACTGTTTGCTGAAACGGGAGTGAAATCCAGATTGTCTTACTGCGCCGAAACCGGAAATACGCTGCCGGCCATACTTGTTATTATCGATAGCTATGTTAGTTTCCGAGGGCAGTTCGAGAAGCTTCATGAGAAGCTGGACCCCCTTCTTCGTGAAGGACCGGGATTAGGGATATACTTTGTCGCAACCATTAACCGGATTTCGGACATGCTAGAACGAATCCGCAGTAACTTCCCAAATGCTGTCTCATATATGCTTGCAGATGCAGGGGACTATAACTATGCCGTAGGAAGGCTGAACAAAGCACCAACACAGATGCCGGAAGGAAGGGCCTTTGTGAAGGGAACAATCCCTCCATATGAGTTCCAAACGGCATTATCCATTAATGCGGTGAATGAGTCTTCCCGTGCCAAGTTATTGCGCGAACAGTTTGCAGAACTTGATGCTGCTTGTACGACTGCTAAACCAGAGTCCATTCGAGTATTACCTGAGGTCATTGCTATTCCAGAAGTGTTGAAAGATATTAATATTGTGTCTGATCCTACGCTACCCGTTCATATGAACATTGATAGCTTGAGAATGTTGGGATGGGATATGGAAGCGGATGGTCCATATTTCATAGTTGCCGGAAGAATGGAATCTGGTAAAACGTCATTGCTCGTCACGATAGGATTGATATCAGCCATGAAGTATTCGCCGGATGAGCTTGAACTCTATTTATGCGACTTTAGACGCACGCCTCAAGGATTGGGAGCCCTGAAAGATCTACAGCATACGTTGGCATTCGCAACCAATGAAGCAACGATGGAAGAAATGATCGAAAATCTGCGTACCAAACTGGAAGAGAGAGTTGCTGATCCGGATGAATTTGCTCCGAAAATGGTTCTGATTATGGACGATGTTGATTTTCTGGCTAAGCGTATCTCCAGAACGATTACAGGTCATCTGGAATACATCACCCGTAATGGACGGGAGCACGGTGTCTATATTATCGTTTCTGGGCAAGCCAATGCCATTAACCGTAATTATGATGAGTGGATGAAAGAGATTAAATCCGGTCAGATCGGTTGGTTGTTGGGTACAGCTGAATCTACAGATACTGAGCTGTTCAATATTAAAGTTCCTTATGTCTCAGGCAGTCGAGTATTGCCGGATGGAGAAGGTTACTATATTAAGCGGAAATTCGTAAGTGTGAAAGCAGTACATGCATTTGCCAATGGGGTTGCTCAAGTAGAAGAACAAGTAGCAGAAATAAATAGAAACGCAGTTCTTGTCGTAAATTAAGACATTGAAGGAAAAAAGACTCATATATGAGTCTTTTTTCCCAAAAAATGTTTGGCAATTCACTAGTTCTTTGTATACAATAGTTAATGGGTAAAATTTATAAAAATGGTATAAAGGGGAAGATATGAATGGCAAAGATTTTAATTACACCCGAAGAAATTGATAACGCGGGATCGAAGTTTGACCAAGCAGCACAAGAAAGCGAGCAATTGGCTCAGCAATTGAATTCCTTGATGGAATCCATGCGCTCCCAATGGGAAGGTATGACTTCCCAAGGATTCTACGACAGATTTGAGTCTGACAAGAAGAACATGACAGTTTACGTAGAAATGCTTCGTGCAGTAGGCACAGAGTTGAAATCCATTGCAACTCGCTTCAGACAAGCAGACCAACAGTAGTCGTTACATAAGAAGCCAGGTAAACTTACCTGGCTTTTTCTATATCCAGAGTATGAAAATGTGAGGTTATTCCTATGAGTTATTCAGTACATGCGACGGGAAGCACCCCCGCTCTACTAATCTATTTAATTGATATTAGCGGTTCAATGACACTTGAGCTTGAAGGACAACGGAGGATGGATATTGTTAACGAGGGACTTCAGACGATTATTCGCCAGATCGTCTACCGATCAACGAAAGGATCAAAAGTGTCTCCTCGTTATCGAATCGCGATTCTTGCCTACAGTGATGAAGTATACGATCTACTAGATGGTGTTAAATCTATTGATCGTATCGCTAATCGTGGAAGTCTGCCACCACTATACCCGAAACGATTCACAGACACGGCGAAGGCATTCAAACAAGCGGAGAAGATTATTCAGTCTGAGCTTCGTAACATGGAGCACTGTCCTGCCCCTCTGATCTGTCATATGACTGATGGCATTTACACAGGGGAAGATCCTGAACCGATTGTTGAACGGATCAAAACCATGTCTGTCCCTGATGGACAAGTGCTGGTCGAAAATATTTTTATTACAGAGGATGCTTCCACTAGCCGGATTCGCGATACACGAGCTTGGAAAGGTATGATGCCGGATTCCTTCGTGGTGGACCCCTATTCGGAGAAATTAAAACGAATGTCTTCGGTTGTACCCGAAAGCTATCGCGAAATGATGATGGAATCCGGATATTCGATTCAGAAGGGTGCACTTATGATGCTGCCTGGTACAAGTAAAGACCTAATTTCACTAGGGCTGCAGATGTCTGCTTCTACCCCGATGTAACCGTAAGGAGGAGAACACATGGATCGAACATTATTGACCTTAATTATTGATGCAACTGGAAAAAAGACAGATATAGAGCTACCTAATACGATACCTCTGCATGAATTACTTGAACCCATGCTCAAAGGATTAAATGAAGGTATGGCCCTTACGTTTCAAGCATCCAACTATCGCTACTATCTTAGCAGTGATGGAAGCGAGTGGAATAGCATGGACCTTCAGCAGTCTCTGGAGGATGTAAAAGCAATGGATGGAAGCTATCTGCGCATTGAGCAGGTTAACTCCTTCTCAACAATATAATTTCGAATCATTTTTTTTGTGCAAAGGGGAGCAAGAATCGTGTTTCCACCTGATATAAATACAGAACTACGAATTAGAAACCAAGTTTACAGACTGGTCCAGCACCCTCAATTCGAAGGCATGCCTTATGGTCAGGAGGGCAGGGAAGGCACAGTATACAAGCTTATTAACAGCTCGGGAGAAAACAGTGCCTTGAAGGTGTTCCGCCCAGCCTTCCGACAGCCCTCTGTCATGAAGTTAACAGAGCTCATGGCAGACCTCACAGTCCACTCGGGACTGAGCGTATGGTCACGAACGATATTGAATCCGATAGAAGATATGGAGTTGCTCGGACATTATCCTGAATTACTTTACGGTGCACATATGCCATGGATTGATGGTGTGACATGGAGTGAATTAATGCTTGGCCGAGAAGCACTATCTCGGGAACAATCAATGAAATTGGCAATGGTTTTGGTATCTACCATGGCTGTATTGGAGCAAGCTGGCATAGCCCATGCCGACTTGTCAGCTTCTAATCTGCTGATCGTGGGCCCTAATCAAGAGGCGGAGGACATGTCTGTTGAATTAGTTGATGTGGAAGGAATGTACGCCAAGCAATTGGAGGAACCCGATAATCTGCCAGAGGGTGCAACGGGATATACCGCCACTTTCCTTAGAGAGTATGGGGACTGGAGTCCCCTTGCGGATCGATTTGCTGGTGGAATCCTGCTTGCCGAGATGCTGGCTTGGTCGAGTACAGACATATGTAAGCAAGCGTGGGGAGATAGTTATTTTGATCCACAAGAAATCCAGCAACAAAGTGAGCGCTATGTACTTCTTCAAGCGACGCTCGAGCAGCAGTATGGCCCTGAAGTAGCAGCATTGCTAGATCGGTTGTGGAATGCAGAGCAACTACAGCAATGCCCAACCTTTGGAGAGTGGCAGATTGCACTGGCTTCAGCGAAGCAATTCGTGGAGCAAGAGGCGATTTCAACATCTGAAATGGAAATAGAGTTGGAGCAACCAGCAGAGGAATCTATTCACTTGCCGAGTGAGTATGCTGTTAACGCTTTGAGTCACGCCCAAGAGAATCAATTGTCTCGAGCCCGTCAATTGGAACGTCAGGGGAATCTGACATCAGCCTTCTGGGAATATGGCAAGCTGATTGAGCAATTTAACGATCGTTCGCCATTTCATGTTGAAATCTCCATTGCCATGGAGCAGGTGCAAGAAGGCATAGATCAGACTGTCTTTAACCCTGAACCTAAGCAGACCCTCGTGAAAAAAGGCTGGTATCAACTGATCCAGCAGAATAAACAGTCCACCTATGACCGTATGTGGATCTATGTAATAGTTGCTTCAGTTGGTGCGCTGGTTTTTGCACTGATTATTTATGTTATTGGTCTATTTAAATAGTGATTGAAGGAGTGCTTTATCTTGGAAAATGAATTAACGGAAGAGTGGTCATTTCAACTCTCTCCTGAAGAATTTTTCTTCTTGACTCAGTTGGTAGGAGTCCGTCATATAGCTAACTTTGATGATCCTTATCGCGGGTATCTGGCTAAGGAATTGGAAGCGGAATATAAGGTAATCGAAAAGACATTTGTGGAGAAAGGGTATCTGGTTCCGAAGCAAGAGGGGACTGGCTATGATATGAATGAAATGCTCGCCTATTGCATTGCTGCTTGCGGCAGTGCCGATGTGATGCATGTGAGTAAGAAGATTGAGGGTACTGGGAAATACACAGGTCACTACTATTTCACTCCTCGAATCGTTGTTGAACAAACAGCAGATGAATTAGGAGGCATTGTCCTTGTTCCTGTGGCAGATGCCCAGTTAACGTTAGAAGCTATGAAAGGGTTCTTTCCACTGACACTTCAATATAAGAGTGCAGCCAAAAAGGCGGTCATCAAAGACTGCACGTGGGATCAATGGAATCAGCTTACCGAAGTAGACCAGCGTAATAGACTGGTTCAAGCAGGACATACGGAAGAACAGGCAGAGCTTGCGTTAGACATCTTCAGTAATGGGGAGCGCTCAGGCTCTATGATGTTTATGAAGAGGCATGGACTGATGTGGCATCAGGAGGATTACCACTATGCGCAATGGGGAGACAAGTTGTATTTGGCGGTTGAATTGACGGAGGGTACACTTCAATTCCAGCCATACAAGCCGGCCATATTGAAAAAAGCATTATTACGATTTGCGGATCAAATCGAAAAACTGGATGGGAAAGGGGTCAAATAAATGGCAGACCGTATCAAAATTGAACCTGAACGTATTAAGGAGATTGCTACCCGATTTCTGGCCAGCAGTCAGGAAAGTATTGCTTTGTCCAGAGAGCTGAAGTCATTGATCGATGGAATTACAGGGGAATGGGAGGGGAAATCTCAAGAGCGTTTCTATTCCTCTTACAAAGATGCCCATGTTCAGCTGGAAAGTGTATCAACTGTACTGAAGGATGTAGGGGACGAGCTTAAAGCCATTTCCGAGAGATTCAGTAAGGCAGATTCAATAAAGTAAGGAGATGTACATATGCCAATTCGGCCTGACGTCGGTAAACTGCGGAGCATTGCCTCCAAATTACGCAACAACAGCAACAAGCTGGAGAATGAACGCTCCAGTATTAATAGTAATGTACAGTCCATGATCTGGAAGGGTAGAGTGTATCAACACTTTATGGACGATTTCAGGGACACAACTCAACGGATGAGGCAGACAGCGGATGAAATGGAACAATTCGCACGACGACTGGAAGCGTTAGCCAATCAGTTCATGCAGGAAGATCTTGAAGAAGAGCGCAGAGAGAGAGAACGCCAGGAACGTGAGCGTCAGGAACGCGAAAGACAACGAGCGGCCGCAGCGGCAGCCGCAGCTGCTGCGAAGAAGAAATAAGGGGGAAGCAATGTGAAATTGGAAGTCAGCCTATCTGACCTGAAGCGGACCTCAAAAAGTCTGAACGGAGCCGCGGATGAGATGGGGGATCTACGTGCGGACCTGAATCGGTCCATGAACAGCCTAAGCTATAAAACCCTCAGCCAAGGTGGGGTACAAAGCACATTCACCCACCTGATGCGGGAACTGGACGGCTTGCAAAGCAAGCTGGAACTGTTGTCGGAGTTGACCCGTCGCAAACGAGAAGAATATGAACAAGCGGATCGGGAGGGCAAAAAATTCAACTGGGGGAAGCTGGCGAGCTTCCTCACCTTTGCATTGGGGACGGTGCTGGATTTCTTGCCTGTCGTCGGCAATGTGAAAGGGATCATCGAGGCCATCACGGGTCGGGATCTGCTGACCGGAGAGAAGCTCGCATGGTACGAACGAGGTCTCTCCGTGCTGGGGCCGTTGGGGAAAGGAGCCAATAAAGCGGCTTCCCTCTTTAAATATGCGGATGAAGCCATGGATCTGACCGGGAAAGCGGTGAAGCATGCGGACGACGCCGTAGATGCAGCAAAAACCGTCGGGCGTAACGCCGATGATGCAATCGATGCGATCCCGACCAGTCCGAACAAGGCGGGAGTACCCGGGAACTCGACCCGAGAAGCCGGGGAGGATATTGCCGGAGCGACGCCGAAGTCGACCAAGGCAGGCGAAGCCCCCGCAGGTTCCAAGGATACAGGCGACGCGCCAATGACCAGTAACAAACCAACGGGCAAAGCAGACGATGCGCCAAGCGATGCCGGGTCCACACGCCACGATACGGGACTCACCGATGGGGAGAAAGCAGGCATGGCTGGCGTTGCAAGTACAACGGGTGCAGCTGCAGCCAAGATATTGGACAAAAAACCGAATACTGGAGGCGCCAAAGGCGTAGAAACGACCACGACGCCCAAGTCGAAGGATATCGAAACTTCGTCGCAATCCCCCTCTACGGGTCGAAACACCGAAACGCAGAACCCTCAGAAATCACATGCAGAAAGTAAAGTGGAGGATCCGATTCACGCAGCGACTGGTCATCAGTTTATGAATCACCGTCTGCTGACGCTGCACGGAGCAGCCGACTGGCCCTTCACCCTAATCTACCATTCGGGACTGTTGCAGCGGGGAGAGCTAGGCCCAGCTTGGACACATCAATATGGTCTGCGGTTAGACATCACTCCGAAGGATTCTCAGAGCGAAGCCGAAGCTAGTAATGCATTCCAACCCATCGTGGATGTCTGCTGGACGCCGGGACGGAAAAACCGATTTACGCACCAAGGGGACGGCCGTTACCGCAGTGATGACCTGGATGTGAACCATGACGAGCTGATCTACACCGAGCAGGGTTGGCTCTATACAGCCCGTAGTCCGCGCGAAACGTACCAATTCGATCTCAATGGCGTACTACTTCGCCACATCAACAAGGACGGATTGTCACTCGATCTGGTCTATGATGAAGAAGGAAAACTCCAGCAGTTGCAGGACCGGGTCACGGGACGTGTGCTGACACTGGACTACACCGCGGAAGGAAACCTTGCCGCAGTCAGGGATGCCTTGCGTGAAGCGACATTTGGCTATGATAGCGCAGGATTCCTGGTGCGTCTAACCGAACCGGACGGTACGATCACGGAAATGACCCATGACGGCGAAGGGCGTCTGATGTCGCTGAGCGAAGCTGGCGTTGTTCAGTTTACCAATACCTATGACGAGAAGTACCGAATCATTGCGCAAACCGACCCATCCGGTGTAGCAGGGCAGATGGCGTATGATACCGAGAGTCATCCGGGTCAGACGTGGACTACCGTGACCAATCGGCTGGGTCAGGCGCGCATCCTCGTGCATGATGACGCCTTACAGCTTCTCGAAGTGCATGCCGAAGATGGCGGTATGACTCGTTATACCTACACGCCACGAGGACAGATGGCCAGTGCGACGAATCCGCTGGGCGAAACCACGACGTATGTCTATGATGAGGATGGGCATCTGATCCGCGAAATCGACCCACTGGGTCATGAAACGGAATATCACTATACTGCGCACCACCAAGTTGCGCGTGAAACGGATGCCGAAGGTGGCGTAACCCGCTACCAGTACGATGATCAACAACGTCTGGCCGAAGTGACCCGTCCAGATGGCAGTACAGGCAAGTGGACCTACACCGAAACAGGACAAACGGCCACGTACCAGGACTTCACGGGAGCCATCTGGACCTATGCCTATAGCGAGACAGGTGAGCTGCAGTATACGCTGGATCCCGAAGGTCGACGTGTGGAAGTCGGCTTGGATGAAGCAGGCCGACTCGTCGAACTGAAGGATGCCGCGGGAAGTGTGAGTCGCCGGAGCTACGATGGTGCAGATCGCCTGACATCCATCACCGACCCGCTGGGCCTCACGTGGCAGACCGTGTATGATGCCAGTGGGCAGCGCATTCGGGATACCCGTCCGTCTGGAGCCTCCATGCAGTATACGTATACGCCGAACGGTGAAGTCGCCACTATCACCGATGCGCTCGGTCACACTCGGCAATATACCTATGATGCCGAAAACCGCCTGATCGCCGAAACGAATGCGCTCGGTGAAGCCACGCAGTTATCCTATGACCCCGCAGGTCGATTGCGGACCGTGACCGATGCATTAGGACACATCACGAAGTATCACTATGATGGTGCAGGTCGTCTGGTCTCCGTCATCGATGGCGAAGGACGGACCGTCCAACAGTTGACCTATGATGCGGCTGGTCGTCCCGTGGCCTGGCAGGATGGACTCGGCCACATGACGCGGCTGCGGTTCAATGCCCTCCATCAACGCGTCGAAGATACCGATGCGGATGGGCATACCCGCCATTATCGCTACGATGCCGCGCACCGCCTGACCGAAGTCATTCAAGGCGAAGGCGCAGATGAAGTGGCCTATCGCCAGACATGGGATGGGGAAGATCGGAATACGAGCTACACTGATGCCAGTGGAAACGAGACCCGTCTAACGTATGACCGCAGTGGTCGCTTGCTGCAGGAAACAAATGCGGCAGGCGCACGGACGGCGTACACCTATGATGATCGCGGCTGGCTAAGTACCAAGCTGGATGCCAAGGGTCAGGAAACCCGGTACACGTATGATGCCGCGGGCCGCCTTATCCGGGCAAGTGATGAAGCAGGCGAAATCGTACTGACCTACACGCCCGATGGACAGGTGACCCGTGTGCTGGAAGCCGAGCAGCATGAGGAACGAACCTACGATGCGGCAGGACGATTGCTCACCCGAACCGATGGATTTGGGCATCTCCTGCAATATGCGTATGATGCGGCAGGCCGGATGACGGCACTGACCTATCCGGATGGCAAAGTGGTAGAGTATCGTTACCAAGCCACGGGTGAACTGGCTGAAGTGAAGGACTGGAACGGCCGCCTGACCCGGTACCGCTATGATGCAAGCGGGAAGCTCATCGAGACTCGGCGCCCGAACGGCAGCCAGGAGCAACGGGAGTATGATGCCGCGGGCCAACTGACTCGCCTGACAGATACGAGCGGACAGGGCATTCGTTTACAGCAATTCAAGTACGAATACAGCCCAAGCGGCTTGCTGCTGAAGGAAGAAAACAAACAGTACACGTACGATACCTTGAAACGCCTACGCAGTGGCGCCGAGCCAGGCCGTGTTGTACACTACACGTATGATCCATCGGGGAACCTGACAACCGAACAAGTAGGGATCTCTGAAACGGAATCCACGAGTGTTTCGCCCACGCAGCATCTGCACTACACCTGGGATAACCGGCTTCAGCGGATAGGGGACTATCCGGTGGAGATTGATGCCAACGGTAATCTGCTGTATGCAACGGATGGTAACACCGCTTCCGCTTACGAATACGATGCCCGAAACCGTCTGGTGAAGGCAGGCAAGCTGAAATATCGCTACAACCCGCAGGGAGACCGGATTGAACTCGCGCAGCGAGGGCAAGTGACCCGTTATGTCATTGACGATGCGCATGAACTGAGCCGAGTGCTGATGGAGATAGACGGGGGAGGGAATGTGAAATCCCGTTACATCTATGGTCTGGGTCTAATCGGACGCGAAGATGCCGACGGAACGTATCTGAGCTACCACTACGACCTGCGCGGCAGTACGACGTTGCTAACGGACGAGCAGAACCAGGTGACGGACCGCTATACGTATGGATTATATGGCGAACTGGAGCAACATGAAGGATTAACCCAGCAGCCGTTTGCGTATAATGGTCGAGATGGGGTCATGACGGATGCTAACGGACTGTATTACATGCGGGCGCGGTACTATGATCCGAAGCTGAAGCGGTTCTTGAATCGAGATGTGATTCGTGGAGAGATTCAGGACGGGCAGACGTTTAACCGATATGCGTATGTGAACGGGAACCCGGTGAGTTACATTGATCCGCTGGGATTGTATAAGAAGGAAACGAATTCTGAGAGTACAGGTAGTTCAGATGATATTGTGGTTAAAGAGTATGGAGAATGGAAGAACGATCGATCTGGAAGTCAGAAGCATCATCTAAACCAGGATGCAGCATACGGTTCATCAATTCCAACTGATAGAGGTGTGACTATTGAACTTGAGGGTAACATCATTAGTGGACCTATCGGTACTCCACACTACAAGGCTCACCAAGAAATGGAAAAATTCTGGGATCAATTTAGACCAGCTACCAAAAAATATTCCGCAGGTGCACGTGTTGGTGAAATCCCAACAAATTTAGAATATACTAGAGCATTAAAAAGATCCTTGGAGGCAGCTGGTCTATCCCCTAATCAGGTGAAGAAAACTTTGCAAGAAGCAATTCATCAAAGAGTAAAGTATGGTTTACTTGGTGGAATGGACGCTCCTTTAAAGATTGGAAAAGATGGATCACCTAAGATTCCGGGTAGAATTTATGGTGTTTATAGAGATTATAAACCATGAGTTTTAACAATATTATTGGAAAGTAGGACTGATGATCAATGAAAGAGATTAAAGTTAGTCAGGAATTATTAAACGAGATTGTAAGTATTCAATGGCTTTCAAATTGTGGTAAACCAATTGAAATTGATTTAGTTTGTTCGGTAGAACAAGTTGATGGATGGGAAAAAGCAGAAGAATATGATGAGAAGGATGAATGGGAGGATGTGATTTCGAATAGTAGAAATCAACTGTCAGAATTTATTATGAGAAAATTAGGTTATAGTGTTAGAGAATTCAATTCAACTGTTATTGCAGTAAGAGAGTCCCCTGAGTATAAAACTGCTATTGCTAATCTTATCGATGTTATAGAGGATAGACAGGTTAAAGAAGAATTTGGGGGTACATTAAGTTGGTTGTTGCTTAATGCAGGTATTGAACGTACATTTGCTGAGTTTAAAGGTTGTCCGCAATTTTTCAGTGAATTATTAGAAGTGTTTAAACTCGGTCACTGTCCATGTGGATGGAGTGGAAGATGGCCTAAAGGCACGCTATTTATTTACTAAATTCTTATTTAGAATACACGCGAAAGGGGATAAATAATGACTGACTTTTTAAACTCAAAATTTGATGAGATAGAAGTAAGTGATGCTGCAAACGAATTACGACTGTTTTTATCTAAACTATTTAAAATAATTGGTATTCGGTTCGAAGATACATCAGAGGTTGAGAGACAAGTTATTTCTGCATTTTGTTTTGGTGCTTTAAATGCTATTGTTCAGAAGGGAAATTTTAATCAACCACAGGCACATGCTCTGATAATTGCATTACTAATTAACGAGTTTAAATATAGTGAAAAGCAAGCAGTAGACTTTGCCGAGGATTTGATTAAAGCGACAAGTAAAGATTACCATCCTGTAATGAATGCAATAATTCATAGAGGGGTAGACGGGTACTTTCAGTATGTGGAAGATATGCTTGATGATTTAAAAAACAATTTACTTGATGTTATCAATACAGTCAACAAGAAAGCATGAGATTTGATAGTTCTATTGTATATTAACCTGCGAATTAACTCCTATGGCGTTACTTTTACTGGACGATTTTAATTCAAAAGCTTATTCCAACTCGGATAACGAGGAAGAATGAGCTTTTTGCATGCCTAAAATCAAGTAGATCATGTAGTAGGACTTTATGCTACTAACAAAAACCTTAAGTTGAATGCGCGCCTTTCGTTGATGTCTACTGGACAGCGGGACGTCACAACCGATTTGCCCATCAGACGGATGGAACCTATTGAAGTGCGGATCTCGATGTGTATTGGGATGTGGGATTAACTCGCCCAGCGAGGGCAAGTGACCCGCTATGTCATTGACGATGCGCATGAACTTAGCCGGGTGCTGATGGAGATGGACGGGGAAGGAAATGTGAAATCCCGTTACATCTATGGTCTGGGTCTAATCGGACGCGAAGATGCCGACGGAACGTATCTTAGTTACCATTATGACCTGCGAGGCAGTACGACGTTGCTAACGGACGAGCAGAACCGGGTGACGGACCGTTACACGTATGGATTATATGGGGAGCTGGATCAGCATGAAGGATTAACCCAGCAGCCGTTTGCATATAATGGTCGAGATGGGGTCATGACGGATGTCAACGGACTGTATTATATGCGTGCACGGTACTATGATCCAAAGCTGAAGCGGTTCTTGAACCGAGATGTGATCCGTGGAGAGATTCAGGACGGGCAGACGTTTAACCGGTATGCGTATGTGAATGGCAACCCGGTGAGTTATATCGATCCGTTAGGGTTGAGCAAGTGGGAAACTAAAGGTGATCGTCAATTCTTAGATAAACCGACAGCTGGAGATAACAAAGGAAGCATGCTCCGCGGTGATGGTGACAATACATTGTATCATTACACTGACGAGATGGGAGCTAAGATTATCTCAGATACAGGAGTTATTCGTGCGAAAAATGGTAAAGTTTATCTTACAGATCAGAAAGTTTCTTCAAAAGACGCTAATGCTGTATTGTTTGCTGGTCAAAGACCGGATGTAGTTATAACACATAGAAGTAGAAGTGAAAGTGAAAAATGATTTTTATGATAGGATAGGTGTTGAAACGCAGGATAATGAATTAATATTTAATGGTTCTATTAGGAATGGAAAACATGCTGATTTTACAGTAAAGGAGAACGACTTCAAATGAATGAATCAGAACATGGGATGACAATTGTTAAAGAATCCGAGTTACTTATGCTTAACAGTTTAATAATGGAAAGTAAATTCAGTTTGATCTCTTCAGATTCGCGAATGAACGCGAGTCCTATTTCAGCTGAGTTGGCTTCCCGTTTACTTGATACTATAGTGCGCTTACAGTCTGAAACAGACCCCTACAAAATAGAAAGTTGGAAAAATTGGTTAGAGAAAAAAAAAGAATGGATTTGGTCCAGATCTCTATCAATAATGATTAAAAATAAGCCGTTTCAGTGGGATGAAATGACGAAAAGTAGACGATTCGAATATATATCGTGGTTGTTTAGTCCGTATCAACTTGCAGACGATGAAAAGATACATTTCATAAATGAATATGAGGAATATTTAAAAACTATAGAAATGGATTCTTCTATAAATTTAAAAAAAGATTATGGAACAGCTACGGAACAAATGATAAGTAAATTGGAGAATGAGATGGGTTTTAGGTTACCAGAAGATTATAGAGTTTTCCTCAGTCGGTATAATGGTGGTACCCCAATTGTACATTTAAGTCTCGTTATTGTAGAAGAATTAAATGAAGCAATTCCTCTAGAAGCATTTTATGGAATTCACCCAAATAAAAGATACGATTTAGCACATTGGAATTTAGTCGAATATGAAGGAGAGATACCAGAAAAATTTATAGTTATCGGAGAAGTTGCCGAAGGAGGGAAGATCTTGTTAAAAATCAGTGGAAATGGTGGCGTATTCTACTGGGATGCAAATGATGAATTTGATGAGGGATTTATTTATAATGTTGGATTAAATTTCCGATTTTTTATAAAAAATTTAAAAAAAATGATCAAAAAATTCTGATTAATACTCAGATACGAAAATAGATAAAATTGCAAATCTGTTTGGTAAGGCAAATTAGCGAGGATATTAAGAGGAATTAGTAGAATTGCATTAACTATAAGCTTGTTCCTACAATTATGAATCAAACCTGGGTGATTCTCACCTTACCATTGTAAACTATTATAAATGAATCGCCTGCATCTAAATTACTATTAATATATATAAGAAAACCTTGAGCGCTGTTTTAAGCCGTTCAAGGTTTTCTTATATTAAACTGTTAACATCCTTATGACTGTATTGATGCGGACACGGTACTATGACCCGAAGTTGAAACGGTTCCTGAACCGGGATGTAATTCGCGGAGAGTTTCAGGATGGTCAGACGTTTAACCGATATGCGTATGTGAACGGGAATCCAGTGAGTTATATTGATCCGTTGGGGTTGTGTAAGGGTGAAACTAAAGGCGACCGTCAATTTTTAGATAAACCGACAGCGGGAGTGGGGGGGAATCCTAAAGGTCGAAATTTAAATGAATTTGAAATTAACAGAGCGAATCAAATACTGGATGATATTGCTGCACAAGCCCGGGGGAATGCAAGTGCTAGAGAACGCCTACAGGCCTTGAACGACCATGTTTTAAGTAACCGAAGTAGTACAGGTGGGCAAAATTATGGGGGTTGGAATTCTGTTTATGTGCGTGGTGAAAATGGTGAGAATGGAGTCATGCGTGTTATTTATAAGCAAACTTCTGAGGGGATTAAGTGGAATATAGTACAATGGCATTAAGTGTTAACAGATGAATTAAAAACTTAGTATGAAGGAGGGATTAAATTTGAATGAAAAAAGAGAATATATGAATGCACTATTGAAGTATTTAATGAATGAAAAGGATACAGAAGAATACCAAACCTTTCTTGTCATTCTAGAAAAGATTAAATATCAACCTAGTTTGATGAGATATTATGGAGAAGAGTTCATTAATAATTTGAAGGAACTCTTGCCCAACGTTACTGACAAGTATGATAAAGCTTCGATAATAGAAGCGATTGTACAATCTTTCTTTTGGTATGAAAGTGACAGAATATACTATAAGGAAATACTAAATGATTATATTTGGTGTTTGAGTGAATATGCTACTAGTATAAATGATAGTATCCTTTGTTTAACCTCATTTCTTCATATAGGAATCACTGAGCACGAGTTGGTGACGAAATTGGTCAAGAAGTTGGATAAAGAATATTGTCTATTAATACTTTCTAGATTAAGTTTGGAGGCCCCATGTAATTTAGAAATAGAGACATTAGATTGGCTTGAAGAAGCGAAGGTATATTCAAAGATAAGCCAACGTTCAGCGATTATAGCTCAATTCCTATTATTGATTCATCCACATATCAGAAAATATGCAGGTATAAGTAAAATCCACTTCTTATACGATTCATACAAAGGCGTATATGAGGATTGCTGGCCTAGAGGTTTACTCCCGAACAACAAAGATACCCTTATTAAGACAAATGTACTATCCCTAAAAGAAGTGAATACCTTAGAAAAGTTGGATGAGTTAATAAATACGCAAGAAGAAGATCTAGATTCAACTAAAGTTAGGGAATTATATGATGAATTTTTCGAAGATAAAGATCCATTTGAAGTGATCTTCACCCTGCCCTTGTAAAACTGTTATATAAATTTCTGAATCTAAACTACTGTAAATATGAGTTTGGAAAAATTGTATTTTAATGTAAATATTCGTGGGTAGTCTTTGTCAAAGTCTTATCTGAGTTTAGACGAAACATTCGTTTGGTTCAACCGCACCTGCAATGTATCCATGTGCCGCAGATGAACGAATGGTTGCTAGAAGGATTCGAGCGTGAGGTAGAAGATAAATACGGAAATCGGGTTGCATTTCGGGACGGAGACGTGGTCTTCTACCTGCAGATCTTACAGATGGGAGATTTTAGTGCACAGGTACCGCATCCTCATTAGTTTCAGAGGTAGAAATGATAACCGATGTGACCAACAAGTCAAAGAAAATTGTAGATCCATTGCGGTATACCTTATGGTGTACCGCATTTTTAAAACGATGAGTGGAGTAAGCTGTGAGAAATAGCTATAAAGGATCCATTCCAACTCCATAGTACATAAAAAGAGGAAGCATCATACCATTTACCCGAGTCGCCCAATGACTGTTGATGATTTCAATAAACTGTTTAAATCTTTACCATGGGAATACGGAGGTAAAAAATGACAGATAGTAATATAATAGATCCCTATGAGTTACAAATAAGCAAAGCTCTTGATAATGTTCTACCTAATGCATACGAAAATATTAAAAATATTGAAAATTTCCCAATTGAGATCGGAAAAAATATACTTTTTATATTAATGAAATATGCTTGTCAGAGTCAAAACCTATCTGTGATTATGTTAGGAAGAAATAAAATAAAAGAAATATCTTTAGTGTGGTTAACAGTTTATTTTTTGAGGTGTCCAATGTAACGATTGATTTTGAAGACGATTGGGAGTACCTGAGATTGTTAGAGTTAGTGAAGGGAATGATTCCGGAATTTCTTAGTGTATTTATCAACAAAGGTTTAATTTCGGGTAACGTTGAGATACAAAAAGCAGCAAAAGACTTTCTTTAACCACTAAACTTCTACATCTTCTACAGGTAATAATTTGGTATCATACTATTATGACAGCGCTGAACTGTCCGAATGGACAAGTCGTGCAGTATTGCTACCAAGCTGGTACGGACGTTTGACCCGGTATCGCTATGATACGAGCGGGAAACTCATCGATACGAAGCGTCCGAATGGCAGTCAGGAGCAGCGGGAATACGATGCCGCGGGCCAGCTCACTCGCCTGACGGATACGAACGTATCGGTAATACGTTTTATAGCAATTCAAGTATGAGTAGTCCAAGAATCTACTACTGCAGAAAGAGAACTAAAAGAACACGTATGATAAGTTGAAGTACCTATGCATTGGTGCCCAGCCGGACCATGATGTACAACTACACGTATGATTCGCCGGACGACCTGACGATCAAACGTTAAGGTACATCAGAAGTGGAGATGGTGGACAGTTCGCCCATACAGACTCTGCACAACACATGGGACAGCCCCTTTTAATTAATAAGTGGTAGTATTAAAATAACCCGAACACCTTAGAGAGGTGAGTTACATTGAAAGTAGACAAAATAATCTTTGACAGGATAGATAGAATTAATTGGTTTACGAATTGTGGTGCTCCACTAGCTCCGGGTAATATAAATCAAAGTATTGTTCAGGTTGAAAATTGGGAACAGGCCAAAACATGGTATACAGATGCTAAATGGGAGGATACCACATTAGAGGCAAGAAATATGTTAACAGAATTTTTGAATAGTAGATATCCAAATAAATATGCAGAATGGAATAAAATTGTGAACGAGGCGAAGGGGTATATTGAATCGTCATTATCAGATAAACTATGGAGCTATGAGGAGAAATACAATCTCGGCAATAGTTTTATTGATTGTGTTAAATGGGATGTGCTGCATGCTATTATGGAGTTTGCTTATAGTGATTGCAAAACTATCCCACATTTTTTCCTCGATTTAATCTTGGTTTACGAGAATGGCAATTTTCCATGTGGATGGGAAGGGTATTATCCAGAAAATGGGAAATTAGTGGTGTACTAAGATGGATGTAATCTTATGAATATGTAAAAAAGAATGCAGGATATTTGTGGAGTTGAATAAGGGTGTATAACTCGTTTAAACAAGTAGTTCTTTGTTAGATGCAGATGATCGCTCAGGCTCAAATAATATAAGTAAATTATTAGATGTGATCTATGGAAACTTAGATGGAGATGAATTCCATTCAAGTTTTTCTGTTTTAATTTTAGCGTTTATTAAAACCTACTTAGGGTTATCAATGATTTATTTGATTCAATAGACCTATATTTTTTGAGTCTATAGTGGTAAAATATTCATATAAATGGCATTTTTGATTGGATCTTAGGTTGTAGATGTCCTAGGCATAGGATAACATTTTGAAACTAACGAGGGTCTTAAATAAAAACGAATTATAACCACATTATCGAGGTGATAAACAAGTCTCAATATCTAGACTTAAAAAAGTACATAAGTAGCAAGAGATCAAGAGAGAAGAATTTAAAATTGGAGCGTGAAAGATTTGAAAAAAGTAACACAACTCATATTAAGCAGTGTATTGGTAATTGGAATATTCCCTTTCACCGGAAACACGAGTCAAGCAGCAGTTACCTCGTTTAAAGATGTGGCTACGAGCCATTGGGCGAAAGCATCGATCGATGCAGCGGTAGCAAAAGGTTATTTCAAAGGATATAGTGATGGCACGTTTAAGCCCGGAGCAACAGTGACGCGCGCGGAATTTGCAGTATTGCTGGCCCGAGTGGCTAAAGGGACGCCGGAAACAGAGCGAGCTAATATGTTTAAGGATTTGACAGGGCATTGGAGTGAGGCAGAAGTGAAACGTGCGGTATCCTTTGGTTTTCTGAAGCCTTCGGATTATCCGAATGGGTTTAAGCCAGGCTCGGCTTTAACACGAGAGGAGATGGCAAAGTGGCTGAGCTCAGGACTTGCAGCTCAGGATGAAGATTACAAGCAAGCGTTGAAGGACACAGAGAACACATTGGTGCCTGTAGCTGAGTTCTACAAGGGTGGCTTGAAGAAAGCATTATATCCTTACGTCTCGGTCGTATTAGGAACTGGGTTAATGAGTGGGTACCCCGATGGAACGTTTGGTCCGGGAAAAACAACGACACGAGCAGAGGCGGCTGTGATCTTATCCCGTTACGATCAAGTGCAAGAAAGTAAGGCCGATTCTTACAGAGATTTGAATGAAATGCGTGAGGTAGGTCTGACGGGAAGCAATCTGACGTCTGCTACGCCATATGTTTATCTGAAAAACGAAGACGGTACGAGTGCAAGTTTTGACCGAATTGTCGGTAAAACGGTTAAATTACGTAATAATTTAGGCACCCTGATCCCGCATCGGATGATTGTAGCCGATGCATATTCTAAGACGGATATTCGAAATCTTTATGGTAGGATGTTTATAGACCAAGACTATGGTTTTATGAATAACGAATATTATGATGTCTTTTTGGAAGTAACTGTGAAACCTACTGGGGACAATCTAAGAAATTTGGCATTCCACCAAGCGGTAGCTGGTATTTTTACAACGGTAAGTAACTTTAAAAGCGGAAAAGTAGAAACTTTTGGAATAATCAATCTACCTGTAGAAGAGTATGTAAATTCGGGTTTCTTCAAGAAGGAAACTCCAAGAACATTTTGGATGCAATTTCTTTTAAAACGAACAACAGATGGGTCATTAAGTGAAACATGGAAGTCTTTCACCGTTGATAAAAAAACTAGCGCCTCCTTTAGCCTTCCACTGAGATGATTCGAATGAAGAAAACGAGAGTGTATGTATTTTTTCTTATTGTTAGTATTGTTGCTATGTTAATTCTGATTAATGGGAGTTTCGCTAACGCGGCCAATAGTCAAACCGACCAAAAAGTAGTGGTTGTGAGTCCAGATGCGGAAGATAATATGGAATTAATTAAATTGGATGATCCTGTAGCACTACCAAAGGGGCCAACAGGTTATCAAAAGGTCGTAAGAATTTTTGAAGGAATAAAAGAGGCAAATCCTGGTGTGTATTGGTATCAAATTGACAGTTTGGAGTGGATTGCAGAGTCCTCATTTGGAGACGTGAAAGCATCAAATGTCATCTATAATGGGATACCAGCTCCAATTGTCTCAGAAGTAAGAGATCACATTCGAATGGCAGGAAACTCAGCATACGTACCAGATGAATATCGAGATAAATTTGGAACAAAAGTTTCTCGGGAAACTGTGCCCAACCCTCATATCGTTAAAGCTGAAACAACAGGAGTTCAAGGGCAAAAATCGTTAATTACTAATTTGATACTTGATGAATCCCGAACAGCTTTGACGTTAATATCAGATACGGGAAAAAAGAGTTCAAGTTTGTACGAAGCCCAGTATACTGATGATTATGGCAAGAACAACCAAGGGCAAATGAAACATAGTACATTATATCTTACTCCTCTGACTATTACATGGAGAGGCAAGTGGACTGAGCAAAAGAAAATTCGTCTTACGGGAACCCAACGATTAGCCATAGATGAAGAAGCCTATCTTAAAGGTGAAGTGGCCACCATGAGTAACGGGGCTAGTGGGTATGGAAATTGGGTAAATATATCGACACGTTCTGGTGTGACATGGAAATCAGACCAAAGTGGGGTAGTAGATGTTAACCCAAGTGGCAAGATCAAAGGAATAAGTCCCGGGATCGCAACAATTTCTGTGCAATGGAAAAGTGACGATGCCTATGAATATGATCTCATTGCATACTTAAAAGTCACGGTGGGTGATGGGACAGCCCCACCAGGGGGAGTTGCAGGCTGTACATATACCATCAATCCACCGAATGAGGTAGCCGCACCCGAAACTGCGTTTATGGACCCTGGTGCCCAAGGGCATATTTTGGCGGATGATCCAACGAATGGAATTCATTTTGATGCCACGCGGGGGATACCGACCTCGGAGCACCTGTACGCCAATACGTGGGCGATGAATTATCTGTTCCAGCATACCTTTGGCAAACAGCAAGGGACGATTACCTATGATTGTACCGCGGACCTTACGTATGCCCGGACCTGGAAAGTGAAGCAGCCTAACCTGCCAGGACCGAATGGTACGTCTATCCCGCAACCCGATACCGAGGATTCGGATACGGTTGATGTGAAGTACACGTTCAGCTTTGACCGAAACTATAGCTACTGGAAAATTAATAACGTCGAACTGTATTCGATCGAACAGGCGAAGATGGAGAATTATGCTCTTCCTGACGGAAGCCGGATTACACTCTGGCCCCAGGGATATACACCGCCAGAGCTGGAGATGGAGCATGACGAAGATGTGGAGATTCATGTCATGCCGCAAGAAACGGGGGAAATCAGCTACGTTCCGGATGTACTGGCGAGCTCTGGTTATGCCCCGCTACCGATCCCGAACGATGAAGGATTACTGAAAGGTATAGCGGAGGGTCAAACGGGCCCGCCTGATGTGAAGAACGATGCGCTGGACTTTACCTGGGAGGGTTCAACGACAAACGTCATGGATGGCAGCACGGTGGTTGAAAATGGACCGGATCCGACGCAAATCCCGGCACCAACGAAGATCGGCTCGTATAAAAATACCGGGGAGCAGGTGCTGTATGAAGATCAGCTGTTGATTCCCCGGACACTCTTGAATAAAGCGGATACGGAGTCCACAGGGGAAATCCAATATGCCCTCCATCCAATCACCTTAGGCGGCAGTGGAGGAAAAACGTTCTCTGTCGATCCGATCAACACCGTCACCGTCCATACCCCAGTGGTGAACTACTCGCTTGTCTCGGATGATCAGCCGCATAATCAGAAAACGGTGCCGAACATGAGTCGGTCCGCGCTCATTTTGGAGCGACCGTTCACGGTTCGCATCCCGACGAGCGGCCAGCATCTGGATGCAGGCTCGTATCCGGGATACGGAGATCGGGACTATGCGAAGTATTATCGGATCAAACAGGTGCGTTTCCCGTTTGATGTGTATAGTGCCGACCGGACAGAGTTCTATCCACGAAATACGTGGATTGACATTGAGGTTCCTGTGCTGGATACGACCTTTTATTTACCCGTCTGGGTGGATGAGGGAGATTACCAGGTCGAGTTTCGCAACATTGCGGAAAATGCACCGTCCGAGTACCCTATGCAGTCAGAAGTCGATGCTCAGCCAGATGCGAATACCGATCTGTACTACCACGTTGCATCCGATGAAGTATCCGTCGAGGTTATTGGCCGATTGTATGACTTTGAAATCACGGATATTGCGGACTACAACTGGGAACTTGTTTTCCGGCGCTTCAAGGGCAGCATTGCCCCAACGTGGATTAGCTACTGGACAGGCACGCAGGATATCGATGGGGACAAGCGAGGCAATTTCTCGCAGTTCACCGTACCGATCCGTCCGGGAAGCCATCCGCTACAGGGATACCAAAATGTGGCGGTGAAAACGGGATACCACTTCAAGTTTGATTTTAAAACGAAAGGCAATATGTTTGGTCCGAGAGACGGGATTCGTCTGACCCCGACCTTTGATTTTGTGAGCAAGGATGGCCAAACCCGTGTGCCCGTGGATTTGTATTATTCGACCAATCAGCGGAACTTTATCCGCATCGGCTCGGCAGAGGATCAGGTGAAACGATTTGTGATTCTGAATGATCGGCTTCGTCAAGTTCCGTCCGAACAACTGCGAGATACAGCGACGTACAAATACAACCGATATGGTGAAATCCACCCGGGGATGATGAGTGAACGAGCGTACCAAGAGTACTATCGAGACAAATTCACGAAAATGAAAACGCCAGTAGGCGGATACAGCCTACTCTTGATGCCAGAACAGTTGCGGACATTTATCGGTCCCAAAACCAATATTCCAACGACCGCCAGTGCCGATGTACTGCGTGCGAATGCAGCCATTCAACAATGGTACGGGGAATACAGTCTACCTGCCGAGCCCTATGTGGTGCAAGCGGGAACAAACTTGGCTGAGTATGGACGTACGCAGGCGGATTGGATGCTAAATCACCAATCTTCTTGAAGGATGGGTATATCGTGGTGAACTTTAACTTTGAGTCCATTCGAGAAGGAAATCTGGCGGCGCCGCATCTGCAATATATCCATGCCCCGCTGATGAATCAATGGTTGCTAGAAGGATTCCAGCGTGAGGTAAAGGATAGCTACGGAAACAGCTTTACGTTGCGGGACGGAGACGTGGTCTTCTACCATGCCGATCGCTCGAGCCGGGATGATTTTAGTGCGCAGGTACCGCATTAGTTTTAAAATGTAGAAATGAGAAATAACATGATATAGTCTAAGTCATTTTTAAAGAGAACACTGTAGACTCATTTGCGGTATGCCTTACGGTATACCGCATTTTTTAGAACAATAAGCGGTGCAAATCATGAGAAGTATCTATTGAAAAAGTATATCCATTGTACATAGAAAAGAGGAACAGCCATGAAATTGGAAGTCAGCCTATCTGACCTGAAGCGGACCTCAAAAAGTCTGAACGGAGCCGCGGATGAGATGGGGGATCTGCGCGCGGACCTGAATCGGTCCATGAACAGCCTAAGCTATAAAACCCTCAGTCAAGGCGGGGTACAAAGTACATTCACCCACCTGATGCGGGAACTGGACGGCTTGCAAAGCAAGCTGGAACTGTTGTCGGAGTTGACCCGTCGCAAACGAGAAGAATATGAACAAGCGGATCGGGAGGGCAAAAAATTCAACTGGGGGAAGCTGGCGAGCTTCCTCACCTTTGCATTGGGGACGGTGCTGGATTTCTTGCCTGTCGTCGGCAATGTGAAAGGGATCATCGAGGCCATCACGGGTCGGGATCTGCTGACCGGAGAGAAGCTCGCATGGTACGAACGAGGTCTCTCCGTGCTGGGGCCGTTGGGGAAAGGAGCCAATAAAGCGGCTTCCCTCTTTAAATATGCGGATGAAGCCATGGATCTGACCGGGAAAGCGGTGAAGCATGCGGACGACGCCGTAGATGCAGCAAAAACCGTCGGGCGTAACGCCGATGATGCAATCGATGCGATCCCGACCAGCCCGAACAAGGCGGGAGTGCCCGGGAACTCGACCCGAGAAGCCGGGGAGGATATTGCCGGAGCGACGCCGAAGTCGACCAAGGCAGGCGAAGCCCCCGCAGGCTCCAGGGATACGGGTGACGCGCCGATAACCAGTAACAAACCAACGGGCAAAGCAGACGATGCGCCAAGCGATGCCGGGTCCACACGCCATGATACGGGACTCACCGATGCCGAAAAAGCAGCGGCTGCAGCAGGAACGGCGGCAGGAACGGGCTCTGCAGCGGCCGCTTCGATGATAAAGAAGACACCCGGAGGTAACGCTCCGAAAGGCGCAGAGGTACCAGGGGCGCCCAAGTCGAAGGATATCGATTCTTCGCCGCATCAACCATCTACAGGGCGAACTACCGAAACGCAGAATGTAACCAAATCCAACAAAGAAAGCTGTCCGGGTGATCCGATCCATGCGGCTACCGGTTATCAGTTTATGAACCATGATATCCTGAAGCTGCATGGGGCTACCGATTGGCCCTTGACCTTGATCTACCACTCAGGCCTACTGCAACGAGGGGAACTGGGACCTGCCTGGACGCACCAGTATGGACTGCGATTACATGTTCATTCTTCAATCCAGGATTCAGCTGAGCACGCGCCTGCCGTTGACGTCTATTGGACAGCAGGACGTCACAACCAATTCATCTATCAAGCCGATGGAACCTATCGAAGTTCAGATCTCGATGTGTATTGGGATGTGCTCGAACGGGAAGATGATGGTTGGAAACTGACAACGCGTGAGCCGCGTGAGATCTATCGATTTACCGAAGAAGGACAACTGCTCAGTCACACGCAGTCCAGTGGCCTAACGCTGGATATGGCTTATCAGGCAGCGGGTCGCCTGATGACCCTAACCGATCGGGCAACCCAGCGTTCCCTACATTTGGACTATACCTCGACAGGCGAACTGAAAGAAGTGAAGGATGCCCTGCGGCGTGTAACATTTGAATATAGCCCGAAGGGCGTATTGGTTCGCATGATCGAGCCGGGGGGTGTAGTAACCGACTTGGTTTCGGATGAGGATGGACGGTTGATCTCCCTGACGGAGAGTGGCATCCTCCAGTTTACGAACACCTTTGATGCATCTTACCGAATTGTGGAGCAGACGGATGCGGCAGGAAGCCAATTCCAGTTCCAGTATGATACCGAGAGTCATCCGGGTCAGACGTGGACCACTGTGACCAATCGGCTGGGTCAAACACGTACCCTCGTGCATGATGACGCCTTACAGCTTCTCGAAGTGCATGCCGAAGATGGCGGTATGACTCGTTATACCTACACGCCACGAGGACAGATGGCCAGTGCGACGAATCCGCTGGGAGAAACCACGACGTATGTCTATGATGAGGATGGGCATCTGATCCGCGAAATCGACCCGTTAGGTCATGAAACGGAATATCACTATACTGCGCACCACCAAGTTGAGCGTGAAACGGATGCCGAAGGTGGCGTAACCCGCTACCAGTACGATGAACAACAACGACTGACCGAAGTGAGCCTTCCAGATGGTAGTACAGCGAAGTGGACCTACACCGAAACCGGACAAACGGCTACGTACCAGGACTTCACGGGAGCCATCTGGACCTATGCCTACAGCGAGACAGGCGAGCTGCAACATACGCTGGATCCGGAAGGTCGACGTTTACAGATTGGCTGGGATGAAGCAGGCCGACTGGTCGAACTGAAGGATGCCGCAGGAAGTGTAAGTCGCCGGAGCTACGATGGTGCAGATCGCCTGACATCCATCACCGACCCGCTAGGCCTCACGTGGCAGACTGTGTATGATGCCAGCGGGCAGCGCATTCGGGAGACCCGTCCGTCTGGAGCCTCCATGCAGTATACGTATACGCCGAATGGTGAAGTCGCGACCATCACCGATGCGCTCGGTCACACTCGGCAGTATACCTATGATGCCGAAAACCGCCTGATCGCCGAGACGAATGTGCTCGGCGAAGCGACTCAACTTTCTTATGACGCCGCAGGTCGTTTGCAGTCCGTGACCGATGCGTTGGGACACATCACGAAGTATCACTATGATGGTGCAGGTCGTCTGGTCTCCGTCGTCGATGGCGAAGGCCGGACGGTACAGCAGTTGACCTATGATGCGGCTGGTCGCCCAACTGCCTGGCAGGATGGACTCGGCCACATGACGCGGCTGCGGTTTAATGCCCTCCATCAACGCGTCGAAGATACCGACGCAGATGGTCATACCCGCCATTATCGCTACGATGCCGCGCACCGTCTGACCGAAGTCATTCAAGGCGAAGGCGCAGATGAAGTGACCTATCGCCAGACATGGGATGGGGAAGATCGGAATACGAGCTACACCGATGCCAGTGGAAACGAGACCCGTCTAACGTATGACCGCAGTGGTCGCTTGTTGCAGGAAATGAATGCGGCAGGTGCAAGGACGGCGTATACTTATGATAATCGTGGCTGGCTAAGTGCTAAGCTGGATGCCAAGGGACAGGAAACCCGCTACACGTATGATGCCGCGGGCCGCTTGACCCGGGCAACCGATGAAGCGGGCGAAATTGTGCTGACCTACACGCCCGATGGACAAGTGGCGCGTGTACTCGAAGCCGAGCAGCATGAGGAACGAACCTATGATGCGGCAGGACGCCTGCTCACGCGAACCGATGGATTCGGGCATTTGCTGCAATATGCGTATGATGCGGCGGGCCGGATGACGGCACTGACCTATCCGGATGGCAAAGTGGTGCAGTATCGCTACCAAGCCACGGGTGAACTGGTTGAAGTGAAGGACTGGAACGGTCGCCTGACCCGGTACCGTTATGATGCAAGCGGGAAGCTCATCGACACGCAGCGCCCGAACGGTAGCCAAGAGCAACGGGAATACGATGCCGCAGGCCAACTGACTCGCCTGACGGATACGAGCGGACAAGGCATTCGTTTACAGCAATTCAAGTACGCATACAGCCCAAGCGGCTTGCTGCTGAAGGAAGAAAACAAACAGTACACGTACGATACCTTGAAACGCCTGCGCAGTGGCGCCGAGCCAGGTCGTGTTGTACACTACACGTATGACCCATCGGGGAACCTGACAACCGAACAAGTAGGGGCCTCTGAAACGGAATTCACGAGTACTTCACCCACGCAGCATCTGCACTATACCTGGGATAACCGGCTTCAGCGGGTAGGGGACTATCCCGTCGAGATCGATGCCAACGGTAATCTGCTGTATGCAACGGATGGCAGCACCGCTTCGGCCTACGAATACGATGCCCGAAATCGTCTGGTGAAGGCAGGCAAGCTGAAGTATCGCTACAACCCGCAGGGGGACCGAATTGAACTCGCGCAGCGAGGGCAAGTGACTCGCTATGTCATTGACGATGCACATGAACTGAGCCGGGTGCTGATGGAGATGGATGGGGAAGGGAATGTGAAATCCCGTTACATCTATGGTCTGGGACTCATCGGACGCGAAGATGCCGACGGAACGTATCTGAGTTACCACTACGATCTACGTGGCAGTACGACGTTGCTGACGGATGAACAGAACCGGGTGACGGACCGCTATACGTATGGATTATATGGCGAACTGGAGCAACATGAAGGATTAACCCAGCAGCCATTTGCGTATAATGGTCGAGATGGGGTCATGACCGATGCGAACGGACTGTATTACATGCGAGCACGGTACTATGATCCGAAGCTGAAGCGGTTCCTGAATCGAGACGTAATTCGTGGAGAAATTCAGGATGGGCAGACGTTTAACCGATATGTGTATGTGAATGGTAATCCGGTGAGTTATATCGATCCGTTAGGGTTGATGAAGTGTGAAGGGACGGGACAAGGTCTCGAAAATAGAGGGTATAAACCGCAACCTGATGAAAGAACAACAACACGTGATGATTGGAAAGCGCAGGACAGAGAAGCGAGAATACGCTCAAATCTCTCTCAATCTGCGCCTATAAGCATTCCTCCTACTGCATCAGTAAAAATACAGTCAAAGACTGGATATGAGCAGATACAGTTTAAATGGTCAGACGGGGATTACAAGTATGAAGGACGTTGGCATACGCGCACACCTGGAGCGCCTCAAAATCAAGGTAATACCTGGGTTGTTGAACGAACCACACCAGGAAATACTACTGGACAGCAGAAGACGTTTCATATTTTAACTGGTGATAATCAATGGACTCCGAGATATGAATGGCAGACTGCTATTAACGCTAGAAAGAATGGCAGTGCAACAGCAGAACAAAATAAGTTGTTGGAAAATGGACACTGGCCAGCGCCATAACAAGGAGACTGATTATGGAAATTATAAACAGTAAATACTATGAAGGCTATGAGGGCGAAGGAGAGATACAGTTTATAAGGCATCTCTCTAATGGAGATAAGTATATATTAAGAATCTGGGATGGCTATTTTGATGAAATAATGAGAGAAATACAGCCCGAGGACAACGGCTGGACCGGTCTGGCCTATTATTACAATGTTGAAGAGCCTTGGTGGGAAAAACCGTGGAAGATTCCGGATATACCAATTGTACTAAAACAACTAAAAGAAATACAAACAGCGCTTTTAAATGTGGAGGTAAAGAAACTCCTTATTGAGCTTTGCGATATATTATCCGACTCTTCGATATTAAATGAGTCTGTATGGATTGCTGATGAGTAGTAGTGCGCAACCAGTACTATCATGTTCATGATGACAGTGGGTATGGAGAGGATGATGGATTCGGATATATTGATTTTTACTGTGAATCTATAGAAGTAATTTCTGAAGAAGAGTTTTAAGTTAGTTCTAAATTCTTGCTTTTTTCTTTCATCATATAGATAGGCTTTAATTGAGAAAACCTTGAACGCTTGCAAGACCGTTCAAGGTTTTCTCATACTGAAATAGATCTGACTATGAATAGCTCATTTTGTTAGAAATGTTGAACGTAAGACTAAGACACACTACGAGGCGGCATTTGACTTTGGAAGTGGACAAATTTTCATTAAGAAAAATCCCACTGTCGTTAATTTATATCATGAAGGTTATCATGCTAAACAATGGTTAGATATAGGGAAAGATGCTTATATGAAATTGAGCCGTCTGGAAAGAGAAGAATATGTATTTGAACAAATAATGAAAAATCAACATTTGTTTGATGATGCATCAATTAAACACTCATTAGAGTATATTAACGGATTACGATTAAAATCTAAATAGTTGAAAGGAGTGTAGGGATGAAAAAATACAATAGAACTAAAGAAGAACTTGAAAAAATTATTAAATTAGCTGATGAAGATTTTCCAAGGCATTATCGTAAAGTTGGAGAAATAACAATAGACACAGTATTGAAGCCAAATGAAGTGATTGAAATTGCAAAAAAATATCATAGAGAAAATAAACTGGATGGAGTAGTTAATGAACAAATAGAATCCCTATTTTTTGATGAAGAGTATACGTTTATAGTAGATATCGAAAATAGAGAGAATGATGATATTCGAACTGCTTGGAGAGTAACTGTAGATCTACAGCCAAATCAGTTTATATTTGAGGAATATACTTTAATTGTATCTGATAGAGATAAAACAGTTTTAGGGATATTAGATGTTAATGGGCATCCAGTATCAGAAGGTAACGAATATACTGATAAAGATATAGAGTATATTATGAGTAACGAAGTCACAGAAGAAGATAAGGGATAATATTTAGATGAGATGTGTACATTCTGTGGGCACGTGCACAATACAACTAAAAACCATTCGGCGAAGCATTACCTAATTGCTGGATCGATATACGTATTTATTTCGATATGGTGGTCTTGTGCAGCACGAAGGAAGCATGATTCAGCTACTCGCATAAATGTATGTAAGGGACGAGATAAGGGCATTACGGATGTGAACTAAATGCGAGCACAGTACCCTCTGTTTAAAATAAATGATGAATGTTATCCAATTAACGTAATATTTAGTTTATTGCGTTATAAAATGAGATCTAAATTAACGTTATTTTAAAACCTTGATTGACATAATGTCATCAAGGTTTTTTTATAGTCTACGCGTGATTAGAAGAGAAGATGCCGACGGAACGTATCTCAGTTATGACTTGCCTGGCAGTACGACGTTGCTAACGGACGAGCAGAACCGGGTGACGGACCGCTATACGTATGGATTATATGGCGAACTGGAGCAACATGAAGGATTAACCCAGCAGCCGTTTGCGTATAATGGTCGAGATGGGGTCATGACCGATGCCAATGGACTGTATTACATGCGAGCACGGTACTATGATCCGAAGCTGAAGCGGTTCCTGAATCGAGACGTAATTCGCGGAGAAATTCAGGATGGGCAGACATTTAACCGGTATGCGTATGTGAACGGGAATCCGGTGAGTTATATTGATCCGTTGGGATTGATGGGGTGTGAGTCTTCGAAATCAAGAGGAGAAGTATTCACATCTTTCCAATGATCAACGTGCAGCTCGATTACAACAGTTAGCTGAAAATAACGCTTATCGGCGACTACAAGAATTAGAAAACTCTACACCAGGTGCACATTTTTTAGAAAGACATGGAGCTCAGACAACATTACAGTCACAATACGACCGTGCTTCACAGGGGATCAATCCCACTACTGGAGTAGTAGATACTGATAGAAGAGGTAGAACTAGATTACCAGCCGCTGCAACTAAATTCTTTAGTCATAGAGATCAGCTAAATATGATCCAACGTGCACAGCAAATATTGGAGAATACAGGACAATTGTCACATGCTCAGAATCCTATCTCATTCAATCATATTGTGGGGTCAGGCTATCAACGTGGGACATTAGATTATGGTTTATCTCGTTCTGGACAAGTATTTTTTAACCAAAACAATCAGCCTATTACTGTTTTCCCAAGGTGGGGCATTAAATTATAGGTTGCAGAAAGATCACCTATTAATATCACAGGAGAATTAAAAAACTATGAGTAATTTAAATCATGAAAGTATAGTAACTATTTTAAAATATCTTGATGTAGATTTCCTTACAGAAGAACAGTATGAAGAGATCTGTGATCTAGATATTAATGATAAAGAACAACAATTAAAAGTGATTAGGACTGTAATAGTTCCAGGGTATAAGGGACTGAATGAGAAAGATCAGCAAGATATGAAGAAAGTCTTACAGATGTGCTTAGAAGATAATATATCGTTTACTGGAGTGTTCGTATCAATCTCTTTGCCTTTTGAGGATGATATTAAGAATAAAAAGGAGTTCTTTCAAAATATTCAATGGGAAATATTCAAGGAGATATAATAGAATTACCTTTTATGATATTCAGAAAATACTAAGGATCTCAGCAAAAGCATGAAATTTGAGGTTTTCTTAGGAATTCATAGTAATTCTTCTTCAAGCATGTCGAAAATTTCTGGTGAACGATGATTTTTCTTGCAAATGATGGATGAAATCTTTATTTTTAATGATTACAAGAGAAGAATAGGTTGCAAATAATTATTCAACAAATAAAAGTCTGAGGCAGTTTTAGTCGCAACGGGAAGTTTCTATAAATAGAAAAGTATCAAAATTAAAGGATAGAATCAAAACTAAGAAACCTTTGAATGGTGTTTAAAAGCCATTTAAAGGTTTTTTCATTATTATGATGAGCCTATGGTGTGAGAAAAGATGAGGGGGAGAGAATAGCAAGTACATACGTAAAGCTATGAGTATCCAAGTAAGGTAAGAAGCATTATATATGGATTCAGGGATATTTAGACAAGGGGAATGAGTCTTAATACCTATGGATAGGTATCATATTATGGTAAAATATTTATGGAACTAGAATGGGATATATTGCTTAGTGAACTATTTTATTTAAATAAGTCTATATATTTGATGATAGCAAAATAGTAGATTCAAGGAAAAAAAAGGTACATAGGCATGAAGGATTCCGCAGAAAAAAATCAAAAATGGAGCATGAAAAACTTGAAAAAAGTAACACAACTCATATTAAGCGGTGCATTGGTAATTGGAATGTTTTCTTTCACCGGAAACACCACTAAAGCAGCTGTTGCCTCATTTAAAGATGTGCCTACGAGCCATTGGGCGAAAGCATCGATCGATGCAGCGGTAGCAAAAGGTTATTTCAAAGGATATAGTGACGGTACATTTAAGCCTGGAGCGACAGTAACACGTGCGGAATTTGCAGCATTGCTAGCCCGAGTGGCTAAAGGGACGCCGGATACGGAGCAAACTAATGTGTTTAAGGATTTGACCGGGCATTGGAGAGAGGCAGAAGTTAATCGTGCGGTATCCTTTGGTTTTCTGAAGCCTTCGGATTATCCGAATGGGTTTAAGCCAGGCACGGCTTTGACACGAGAGGAAATGGCGAAGTGGCTCGGCTCAGGACTTGCAGCTCAAAATGAGGATTACAAGCAAGCGTTGAAGGATACAGAAAATACGTTGGTGCCTGTAGCTGAGTTCTACAAGGGTGGCTTGAAGAAAGCAGCCTATCCCTATGTGTCGGTGGTATTGGGAACTGGATTGATGGGCGGGTACCCAGACGGTACGTTTGGTCCGGGGAAAACAACCACACGAGCAGAGGCGGCGGTTATTTTGTCGCGTTACGAACAGGTGCAGGAGAGTAAGGCGAATTCGTATAGCGATCTGAATGAAATGCGCGAGGTAGGTCTGACAGGAACAAATCTGACGTCTGCAACACCATACATATATCTAAAATCCGAAGAGGGTGTTAGTTCGAGTTTTGATCGTATAGTGGGCAAGACAGTAAAACTTCGAAACAATTTAGGTACAATGACCCCGCATCGGATGATTGTTGTCGATGCACAATCAAAGACAAATATTAACAATATTTATGGTAGGATGTTTATTGATAAGACGGATTGTCAAACCAAGTGCGACAGTTCCTCTGTAAAAGATTCGTGAGCCGTCTTCCAACCCAAGCATTTTCGTGGTCTGTGATTCATTAGATCGAGTGAGTGTGCGAGTTCTTCATCCTCCACTTGAGCGAAATCTGTACCTTTGGGGTGGAACTCTCGTAGTAAGCCATTCGCATTCTCGTTGGAACCGCGTTGCCAAGAGGAATACGGATCAGCAAAATAAACGTGCAGGTTATGCGTGGTTTCCAGACTGGCATAGCATGCAAACTCCTTTCCTCGGTCAGCCGTGGCTGTGAGAAAGGTCCCTGTAGGGTACTGTGAGATGGCTACACCGAGTGCAATCTCCATTGACAAAGCGGTACGGTCGGGCATGAGAACAGCGGTATATAGGCGTGTTTTACGTTCAATCAACGTGGCCACGCAGCCTTTACTTTTCCCACGGCCCGATACGACGGTATCCAGTTCCCAGTGCCCAAACGTTTCACGGGAACGTACCTCTTTGGGACGATCCGAAATGGATCGACCAATGGCAAATTTACCGCGAGTTTCTGCGGGTTTCTGACGCTTCCCTTTGTGCCGAAGAACCTGTAATACGCCTTGAACCAAGCGCCCCGTGTAGATCCAGCGATAGATGGTTTTGAAGGTGACGGTTGGCAGGCCTTCCATACGGAAACGTTCGGTGATTTGTTCTGGAGACCACGTCGCCTGAAGCTTCTTCTCCAAGGAAGCAGCCAAGGCTTCTGACCATTTACCTCGAGAGACAGAAGCCTTACGGCGCTCCTCATAAGCGTTTTGAGCTTGTTCTGCCTGATAGGGTTGCGATGCAGTAACACGATCTAACTCACGACAAATCGTCGACGGATGCCTCCCTAGTACTTTTGCAATGGCTCTCGAACTTTGGCCTTGGCTGTGGAGGATTTCTAGCTTGCTGCGTTCGATTATGCTAAGATGTGAATAACTCATGGACTGATTCTCCTTGTGTGAATGCTTGTGTGGTAACTTTCATTCTACACGAATCAGGCTATGAGCCATTTTTTTATTTCCAGTAGGTGTCGCACTTCATATTACAATCTGTCATAAAGATTATAGATACCCCATTAAAGAAGGATATTATGAGGTTTTCATTGAAGTGACCGTAACCCCTAGTAGTAATAATTTAAGGAATTTAACATTTTACCAGGAGGTTGCTAACGTATTTACAACGGTAAACAACTTCAATAGTGGAACAGTGGATAAATACGGGATAAATAATCTTCCCGTTGAGGACTATGTAAGCTCTGGATTTTTTAAAGAAAAAGTGGATCGAAAGTTTTGGATGAGATTTGGATTGGCCAGAACTTCTGACGGATCCTCATCAGACAGTTGGAAAACTTTTTTCATTGATAATAATACAAAAGCGTCATTTAGTCTTCCACTAAGATGAAAGTTACGAGAAGAAAGAAATTAATTACACCTTTAATCCTTGCTATTGGACTTGTGATGGTTCTCATTGTTACAGGCGTTTATCATGCTAGTGCAGCAAGTTTCCGAATTGTATCCTAGTTCGGGCGGCATACACAATGTTGAAAAAGAAGCAGGAGCTTGGGGTAGTGATAGCAAATATGCTGAAATGCTAGAAAGATTCTTAAATAAGTAAAGGGTGATATATGTGTCCATAAAAGAAGCGATGAATCAATATTTTTTATTAAGGAAGTCCCTCGCTGAAGGAGGATTAGATTTTTTATTTAAAACACCATTTGATGAAGACGTAGAATCTCTTATTTATTATGGAAAAGTTGACGAGGATGATTATATCTCTTGGAGACCTGTCGAAAAAAAAGAAATTTATGATTTTAGCTCACTAGAAGAAAAATTAGGCATTAGAATGCATGTATCTGTCATTGAGTATTTCAATTCGTATTGGTTTGCAAATTTAGATGGTTTTATTCCTGACCATTATATAAAACTAGAGTCTGTACTGCAAACAACAGATATAGAATCGTACTTCAACTTACTTGTGGGATACAAGCGCAACCATGATAACAAACTCGAGCACATTCCTATAGGGATAGAGGGTAACGGGCTTATTGTTGTAGTTGATAATCAGAATGGGTTAGTCAAACTTGAGGATTTCGAACGAAAATCATTTGAAGTAATTTCAGAGGGCATTGAGCAATTAATTGTAACTCTACGATTACAAAAATAAATATTCAAACTATCATTGTTCGCTCTTAATTAAGTTATCTCGTTACATCTTGCAGGTTGATCATAGTTAAATTCCACTATGATTAATCTGTTTTTTTGTCATCTAATTTTCAAATAATACCACATTCCAACATCTGAATCAGTCAGGAACAGCTGGGTATGACGAGGTGAGCCAATTATTTAACCTGATGGATACGAGCTTACTGGGAATTCGTTTACAGAAGTTCAAGTAGAAGTACAGTCTATCGGAAACCTGACTACGAGTAGGCCAAGACGAAGGGGCAGATGAAGTGACCTATCGCTAGATATCGGATAGGGAGTACGGGAGTACGAGCTAAATCGGTGCTAGTGGAGATGAGACCCATCTATCGTATGACCGAAGTAAGATGATGAAAATTCTGTTTTAATTTTAGCGTTTATTAGAACCTACTTAGGGTTATCAATTATTTGATTCAATAGACCTATATTTTTTGAGTCTGTAGTGGTAAAATATTCATATAAATGGCATTTTTGATTGGATCTTAGGTTATAGGTGTCCTAGGCATAAGATAACTTTTTGAAACTACCGAAGGTCTTAAAGAAAAACGAATTATATCCATATTATCGAGGTGATAAACAAGTATCAGTGAAGGTGAAAATATAAAAGGAAGCAAACAGCAGACTTAATAAATGTACATAAGTATGAAGAGATCAAGAGAGAAAAAATAAAAATTGGAGCGTGAACGATTTGAAAAAAGTAACACAACTCATATTAAGCGGTGCATTGGTATTTGGAATATTTCCTTTCACCGGAAACACCAGTCAAGCAGCCGTTACCTCATTTAAAGATGTGCCTACGAGCCATTGGGCGAAAGCATCGATCGATGCAGCGGTAGCAAAAGGTTATTTCAAAGGATATAGTGACGGTACATTTAAGCCTGGGGCGACAGTAACACGTGCGGAATTTGCAGCATTGCTAGCCCGAGTGGCTAAAGGGACGCCGGATACGGAGCAAACTAATGTGTTTAAGGATTTGACCGGGCATTGGAGTGAGGTAGAAGTTAATCGTGCGGTATCCTTTGGTTTTCTGAAGTCTTCGGATTATCCGAATGGGTTTAAGCCAGGCACGGCGTTGACACGAGAGGAAATGGCGAAGTGGCTCAGCTCAGGACTTGCGGCTCAGGATGAAGATTACAAGCAAGCGCTGAAGGATACAGAGAATACGCTAGTGCCTGTGGCAGAATATTACAAGGGCGGGTTAAAGAAAGCAGCATATCCCTATGTTTCGGTGGTATTGGGAACTGGATTGATGGGCGGGTACCCAGACGGTACGTTTGGTCCGGGGAAAACAACCACACGAGCAGAGGCGGCTGTGATTTTATCACGATACGAACAGGTGCAGGAAAGTAAGGCAACGTCGTATAGCGATCTGAATGAAATGCGGGAGGTAGGTCTAACAGGAACGAATCTGACTTCTGCTACGCCATATGTATACGGTTTAAAAGCTGGAACAAACATCGTTAATAGTTTCGATAAGGTTAAAGAGAAACCAGTCCAACTGCGTAATAATCTTGGAGTAGCGACTTTACACCAGATGATTGTTGTGGATGCCCTTTCCAAAACAGATATAAATAATTTGTATGGAAAAATGTTTATAGATAAGGAATATTCATACCCTGTTCTGAATGATTATTATACTGTTTTTATTGAATTATCTGTTACTCCTAGTGGCGATAATTTAAAGAATCTTACATTTAGTCAGGCTATTGCTGATAAATTGACACCTGGTAATAATTTTAGTAGTGGGACAGTTGGGCAATATGGAATAGTAAATCTACCTGAACGAGATTTCATCACATCAGGATTTTTTAAAAAAGGAGTAACAAGAAAATTTTGGATGATGACTATGTTGAATAGAAAACATGGAGGGCCCGCTGGAAGCAATGGTAAAACCATTGTGATTGGTGAAGATATAGCTTCTTTTCATTTGCCTATAAAGTTTTAAGGAGATAATTTGGTGAGCCTAATGAAAGGTATGTATAAAGTCAGTATATTATTTTGCTGCTGGATTCTAGTATTTCAACCTGTCACCGTATTCGCAGCTGATGCTGAGAGCCAGAGGGTTGTTGCTGTAAGTTCTGATGCTGAGGATCAAGAAGATTTTAATCTCTTACCCAAGCCCGTAGCCTCACCAGATGGACCAACTGGTTATCAAAAAGTAGTGAATATTGTTGAAGGAACTAAACAAGCTACTCCTGGGGTTTATTGGTTCCAAGTAGATAACGGAGATTGGGTAGCTGAAGCTTCTAATGATAGGATAGTAGCCGATAATCAAGGTACAAGAGCTGATCCTGCCCCAGTAGTAACGGAAGTACCAGATCAAATTGAGATGTCTGGTAAGTTGGAGTACCTCCCTAATACGTACACTGATCAATATGGTAATTCAGTAAATCAAAGTAAAATTATTGATCCTCATATCGCAAAAGTTCAATCAACTGAATTACAAGGTATAAAGTCTGTTATTAAAAGTCTTCAATTAACTTCATCAAAAACAGGTGTGAAGATAGTATCGAAAACGGGAAGACTAAATTCAGAGCTATATAAAGCTGAGTACAACGATAAATATGGAGAAAATACAGATCACGAACCTAAGCATAAAACACTGTATCATACACCCCTTGATATCACATGGCGAGGAAAACTTGTTGAGCAAAAGAAAATTCGTATCACGGGAACCCAGAGATTGGCTATAAATGAAGAGGCTTCTCTTAAAGGAGAAGTTGCTACGATGAACTCTGGAGATACTGATTACGGAAATTGGATAGATATTTCCACTCGTTCTGGTGTGGTATGGAAATCGGATCAGCAAGGCATAGTGGATGTTAATTCCAGTGGAAAGATTAAAGGGGTAAGCCCGGGGACGGCAAAAATCTCTGTACGTTGGAAAAGCGGCGATCCATATCAATATGATCTCATTGCGTACTTAAACGTGACCGTAGGAGATGGCCCGACCCAGCCTGAACCTGGTGGAGTTGCAGGTTGTACATATACCATTAATCCACCGAATGAAGTAGCCTCACCACAAACTGCATTTATGGACCCGGGGGCTCAAGGACATATTCTGGCGGATGACCCAACCAACGGCATTCATTTTGATGTCACACGAGGGATTCCGACGTCGGAGCATCTCTATGCCAATACGTGGGCGATGAACTATTTGTTCCAGCATACCTTTGGCAAGCAACAAGGCACGATTACCTATGATTGCACTGCCGACATTACATATGTTCGCACCTGGAAGGTGGAGCAGCCTGACCTGCCGGGACCGAATGGGACGTCCATCCCGCAGGAAGATACCGAGGATTCGGATGAAGTCCCGGTCCAGTACAGGTTCAGCTTTGAACGAAACTATAGCTATTGGAAAATTAATAACGTCGAACTTTATTCGATCGAGCAGGCCGAGATGGAGAACTATGCTCTCCCTGATGGAAGTCGGATTATACTCAGGCCACAGGGGTATACACCGCCGGATTTGGAGATGGAGCACGACGAAGACGTGGAGATCCATGTCATGCCGAAGGAAACAGGAGAAATTAGCTATGTTCCCGAGGTACTAGCGACTGAGGGGTACGAACCGCTAGATGTACCTGATGATACCGAGCTGCTTAAAGGCATGGCTGAAGGCCAAACGGGTCCACCCGATGTGAAGAATGATGCGCTGGACTTTACCTGGGAGGGTTCAACGACAAACGTCATGGATGGTAGCACCGTGGTTGAAAATGGACCAGACCCGACGCAAATCCCGGCACCAACGAAGATTGGCTCGTATAAAAATACCGGGGAGCAGGTGCTGTATGAAGATCGGTTGTTGATTCCCCGGACACTTTTGAATAAAGCGGATACGGAGTCCACGGGAGAAATCCAATATGCCCTTCATCCAACGACCTTGGGCGGCAGTGGAGGAAAAACGTTCTCTGTCGATCCGATCAACACCGTCACCGTCCATACCCCAGTCGTGAACTACTCGCTCGTTTCGGATGATCAACCACATAACCAGAAAACGATGCCGAACATGAACCGGTCGGCGCTCATTTTGGAGCGACCATTCACGGTTCGCATCCCGACCAGCGGACAACATCTGGATGCGGGGTCCTACCCAGGATATGGCGATCGGGATTACGCTAAATATTATCGGATCAAACAAGTCCGGTTTCCTTTTGACGTGTACAGTGCTGACCGAACGCAATTTTATCCGCGAAACACGTGGATCGACATCCAAGTACCTGTACTGGATACGACCTTCTATCTGCCTGTCTGGGTGGATGAAGGAGACTACCAGGTGGAATTCCGGAATATCGCTGAAAATGCCCCGTCGAATTTTAGTACCGAGTCGGAGATCGACGCCCAGCCCGATGCCAACACAGACCTGTACTACCATGCCGCTTCGGACGAAGTATCTGTGGAGGTCATTGGGCGACTATACGACTTTGAGATTACCGATATCGCCGACTATAACTGGGAGCTGGTCTTCCGCCGTTTCAAAAATAGCCTTGCGCCGACCTGGATCAGTTACTGGACCGGCACGCAGGATATCGATGGAGACAAGCGGGGGAACAAACCCCAGTTTACTGTCCCGATTCGCCCGGGCAGTCACCCCCTGCAAGGGTACCAGAATGTGGCGGTGAAAACGGGATATCACTTCAAGTTTGATTTTAAAACAAAAGGTAACATGTTTGGCCCACGAGACGGCATTCGTCTCACGCCAACCTTTGATTTTGTGAGTAAGGATGGCCGTACGCGTGTGCCCGTGGATCTGTATTACTCTACCAGCCAACGGAATTTTATTCGCATCGGTTCGACAGAAGATCAAGTGAAGCGGTTCGTGATTTTGAACGATCGGCTACGTCAAGTTCCGTCCGAACAACTACGAGATACAGCGACGTACAAATACAACCGATATGGTGAAATCCATCCGGGGATGATGAGTGAACGAGCGTATCAAGATTATTATCGAGACAAATTCACGAAAATGAAAACACCCGTAGGTGGGTATAGCCTACTCTTGATGCCAGAACAGTTGCGGACATTTATCGGTCCGAAAACCAATATTCCCACCAGCGCCAGTGCAGATGTACTCCGTGCGAATGCAGCCATTCAACAATGGTACGGGGAATACAGTCTACCTGCCGAGCCCTATGTGGTGCAAGCGGGAACAAACTTGGCTGAGTATGGACGTACGCATGGCGGATTGGATGCTAAATCGCCGATCTTCCTGAAGGATGGGTATATCGTGGTGAACTTTAACTTCGAGTCCATTCGGGAGGGAAATTTGGCGGCGCCTCATCTGCAATATATCCATGCCCCGCTGATGAATCAATGGTTGCTAGAAGGATTCCAGCGTGAGGTAGAGGATAGCTACGGAAACAGCTTTACGTTGCGTGACGGAGATGTAGTCTTCTACCATGCCGATCGCTCTAGCCGTGATGATTTCAGTGCGCAGGTACCGCATTAGTTTCAGATGTAGAAAAGAGAAATAGCAGGATATAGTCTAGTCGTATTTTAGAGAGAACGTTGTAGAGCTTATGCGGTATGCCTTACGGTGTACCGCATTTATTTAGAACGATGAGCAAAATAAGAATTGAGAAGTATCAATTTCAAAAAATGAATTGAAACGCCATTGTACATAGAAAAGAGGAATATCCATGAAATTGGAAGTCAGCCTATCTGATCTGAAGCGGACCTCAAAAAGCCTGAACGGGGCCGCGGATGAGATGGGGGATCTGCGCGGGGACCTGAATCGGTCCATGAACAGCCTAAGCTATAAAACCCTCAGTCAAGGTGGGGTACAAAGTACGTTTACCCACCTGATGCGGGAACTGGACGGCTTGCAAACCAAGCTGGAACTGTTGTCGGAGTTGACCCATCGCAAACGAGAAGAATATGAACAAGCGGATCGGGATGGCAAAAAATTCAACTGGGGGAAGCTGGCGAGCTTCCTCACCTTTGCATTGGGGACGGTGCTGGATTTCCTGCCTGTCGTTGGCAATGTGAAAGGGATCATCGAGGCCATCACCGGTCGGGATCTGCTCACGGGAGAGAAGCTCGCATGGTATGAGCGCGGACTCTCCGTACTGGGACCGCTGGGAAAAGCGGGGAATAAAGCGGCTTCGCTCTTTAAATATGCGGATGAAGCCATGGATCTGACCGGGAAAGCGGTGAAGCATGCGGACGACGCCGTAGATGCAGCAAAAACCGTAGGTCGTAACGCCGATGATGCAATCGATGCGATCCCGACCAGCCCGAATAAGGCGGGAGTGCCCGGGAACTCGACCCGAGAAGTCGGGGAGGATATTGCCGGGGCGGCGCCGAAGTCGACCAAGGCAGGCGAAGCCCCAGCAGGCTCCAGGGATACAGGTGACGCGCCGATGACGAGTAACAAACCAACGGGCAAAGCAGACGATGCGCCAAGCGATGCCGGGTCCACACGCCACGATACGGGACTCACCGATGCCGAGAAAGCAGCGGCTGCAGCAGGAACGGCGGCAGGAACGGGCTCTGCAGCGGCCGCTTCGATGATAAAGAAGACACCCGGAGGTAACGCTCCGAAAGGGGCAGAGGCACCAGGGGCGCCCAAGTCGAAGGATATCGATTCTTCGCCGCATCAACCATCTACGGGGCGAACCACCGAAACGCAGAATCCTCAGAAATCACATGCAGAAAGTAAAGTGGAGGACCCGATTCACGCAGCGACCGGTCATCAATTTATGAATCACCGTCTGCTGACGCTGCACGGAGCAGCCGACTGGCCCTTTACCCTAATCTACCATTCGGGACTGTTGCAACGGGGAGAGCTAGGCCCGGCTTGGACACATCAATATGGTCTGCGGTTGGACATCACTCCAAAGGATTCTCAGATCGAAGTCGAAGCTAGTGATGCATTCCAACCCATCGTGGATGTCTGCTGGACACCGGGACGGAAAAACCGATTTACGCACCAAGGGGACGGCTGTTACCGCAGTGATGACCTGGATGTGAACCATGACGAGCTGAGCTACACCGAGCAGGGTTGGCTCTATACAGCCCGTAGTCCGCGCGAGATGTACCAATTCGATCTCAATGGCGTACTACTTCGTCACACCAACAAGGACGGATTGTCACTTGATCTGGTCTATGATGAAGAAGGAAAACTCCAGCAGTTGCAGGACCGGGTCACGGGACGTGTGCTGGCACTGGACTACACCGCGGAAGGGAACCTTGCCGCGGTCAGGGATGCCTTGCGTGAAGCGACATTTGGCTATGATAGCGCAGGATTCTTGGTGCGTCTAACCGAACCGGACGGTACGATCACGGAAATGACCCATGACGGCGAAGGGCGTCTGATGTCGCTGAGCGAAGCCGGCGTTGTTCAGTTTACCAATACCTATGACGAGAAGTACCGAATCATTGCGCAAACCGACCCATCCGGTGTAGCAGGGCAGATGGCGTATGATACCGAGAGTCATCCGGGTCAGACCTGGACTACCGTGACCAATCGGCTGGGTCAGGCGCGCATCCTTGTGCACGATGATGCCTTGCAGCTCCTCGAAGTGCATGCCGAAGACGGCGGGATTACACGTTATACCTACACGCGACAAGGACAGATGGCCAGTGCGACGAATCCGCTGGGCGAAACCACGACGTATGTCTATGATGAGGATGGGCATCTGATCCGCGAAATCGACCCACTGGGTCATGAAACGGAATATCACTATACCGCGCACCACCAAGTTGCGCGTGAAACGGATGCCGAAGGCGGCGTAACCAACTACCAGTACGATGAACAACAACGACTGGCCGAAGTGACCCGTCCAGATGGCAGTACAGCCAAGTGGACCTACACCGAAACCGGACAAACCGCCACGTATCAGGACTTCACGGGAGCCATCTGGACCTATGTGTACAGCGAGACAGGCGAACTGCAGCATACGCTGGATCCGGAAGGCCGACGTTTACAGGTGGGCTGGGATGAAGCAGGCCGACTGGTCGAACTGAAGGATGCCTCAGGAAGTGTGAGCCGCCGGAGCTACGATGGTGCAGATCGCCTGACATCTATCACCGACCCGCTGGGCCTCACATGGCAGACTGTGTATGATGCCAGTGGGCAGCGCATTCGGGAGACCCGTCCGTCTGGAGCCTCCATGCACTATACGTATACGCCAAACGGTGAGGTCGCGACCATCACCGATGCGCTCGGTCACACTCGGCAGTATACCTATGATGCCGAAAACCACCTGATCGCCGAAACGAATGCGCTCGGTGAAAGCACGCAGCTATCCTATGACGCCGCAGGTCGATTGCAGACCGTGACCGATGCATTAGGACACATCACACGGTATCACTATGATGGTGCAGGTCGCCTAGTCTCCGTCATCGATGGCGAAGGTCGGACCGTCCAGCAACTGACCTATGATGGCGCAGGACGCCCCGTGGCATGGCAGGATGGACTCGGCCACATGACGCGGCTGCGGTTCAATGCCCTCCATCAACGCGTCGAAGATACCGACGCGGATGGTCATACCCGCCATTATCGCTACGATGCCGCGCACCGCCTGACCGAAGTCATTCAAGGCGAAGGGGCAGATGAAGTGACCTATCGCCAGACATGGGATGGGGAAGAGCGCAATACGAGCTACACCGATGCCAGTGGAAACGAGACCCGTCTAACGTATGACCGCAGTGGTCGCTTGTTGCAGGAAATGAATGCGGCAGGTGCAAGGACGGCGTACAGCTATGACGAACGCGGCTGGCTACGTGCCAAGCTGGATGCCAAGGGACAGGAAACCCGGTATGCGTATGATGCTGCGGGCCGCCTGATCCGTGCCACGGATGAAGCGGGCGAAATCGTGCTGACCTATACGCCGGATGGACAAGTGGCGCGTGTGCTCGAAGCGGAGCAGCATGAGGAACGAACCTACGATGCGGCAGGCCGATTGCTTACCCGAACCGATGGGTTTGGTCATCTACTGCAATATGCGTATGATGCCGCAGGCCGGATGACGGCACTGACCTATCCAGATGGCAAAGTGGTGCAATACCGCTACCAAGCCACGGGTGAACTGGCTGAAGTGAAGGACTGGAACGGCCGCCTGACCCGGTACCGCTATGATGCAAGCGGGAAGCTCATCGACACCCGACGCCCGAACGGCAGCCAGGAGCAGCGGGAATACGATGCGGCTGGCCAGCTCATTCGCCTGACCGATACGAACGGACAAGGCATTCGTTTACAGCAATTCAAGTACGAATACAGTCCAAGCGGCTTGCTGCTGAAGGAAGAAAACAAACAGTACACGTATGATACCTTGAAACGGCTGCGCAGTGGCGCTGAACCAGGTCGTGTTGTACACTACACATATGACCTGTCGGGCAACCTGACAACCGAACAAGTAGGGACATCTGAAACGGAGTTCACGAGTACTTCACCAACGCAGCATCTGCACTATACCTGGGATAACCGGCTTCAGCGGGTAGGGGACTATCCCGTCGAGATCGATGCCAACGGAAATCTGCTGTATGCGACCGATGGTAGCACGGCTTCCGCTTACGAATACGATGCCCGAAACCGTCTGGTGAAGGCAGGCAAGCTGAAGTATCGGTACAACCCTCAGGGGGACCGGATTGAACTCGCCCAGCGAGGGCAAATTACCCGCTATGTCATTGACGATGCGCATGAACTGAGCCGAGTGCTGATGGAGCTGGACGGGGAAGGGCATGTGAAAACCCGTTACATCTATGGTCTGGGACTCATCGGACGCGAAGATGCCGACGGAACGTATCTGAGTTACCACTACGATCTGCGCGGTAGTACGACTTTGCTGACGGATGAACAAAACCGGGTGATGGACCGCTATACGTATGGATTATATGGCGAACTGGAGCAACATGAAGGATTAACCCAGCAGCCGTTTGCGTATAATGGTCGAGATGGGGTCATGACGGATGCCAACGGATTGTATTACATGCGTGCACGGTACTATGATCCGAAGCTGAAACGGTTCCTGAATCGAGACGTGATTCGCGGAGAGATTCAGGATGGGCAGACGTTTAACCGGTATGCATATGTCAACGGGAATCCGGTGAGTTACATTGATCCGCTGGGGTTGATGAAGTGTGAGACTGAGATAACTCTTAAATATGATAGTGAAATGCCAAAACGTGAATTTGAGAAAAAGGCTAATAAGTTAAAGGAACTAGGGGATCAAGGTCTATTATACAAAGCACAAAACCCTGTATCAAGGAATCCTGCAGTTACAAGAGAATATAGACAAGATATGATAAAAAGAATCTGGAATCAGTATGGACAGAATAACCCGGAATTTGGAAAAAAACTAATAGATAGAGTAACAAAACGTATGCAACCAGATCATGTATGGGAACTACAATTAGGTGGACCTGATAATGTTAAAAATTTAAAATTTTTAGATTCGTACACTAACTGGCATATTGGTGTTAAACAAATTAGACCACAAATAAAAGACTTACCTACTGGTACAAAAATTAAGATTAATATTCAATTGGGAGGAAAGTAGATGGATGAAAAACTTGACGACTTAATAATGAGGGTAAAAGAAGAACTGAAAACTGAACCTGATAGTATTATTTATGGTGAATTATGTGAAGGTGCTACAGCTACTACAATGGATAATAAAGTCCTGAAACTGTACTTTGAGTTCTTGGGAAAATCTGATGGTGCAAGATGTGGAGCAATCGATTTATGGTCGATTAATGAATTAGATGAGCATCAATATCGGGTTTCTGATTTTATAGGAGGAACAGAGAAATGGATGGAAGTAGGGCAAGTATTGTACGAGCCATTAGTAATTGATAAGCACTCTGGACAAGTATGCTTTTTAAAACAAGGATATTCAGCAAGCGCTGAGAAAACTTTTGGGGATTTTAACTACTTCCTTTTTAATTATGTATTTGGTCCAAAATATGAAGAACTCGTACCTGATGTACATCTAGATGATTGGTACCAATTTCTCAAAAGGATAAATTTGGCATAATTCTCAATCGCATAAATAGGAATTTTCTTTCTTTAGAAAAACTTAGATAATTTATCTACAACTAACAGTCAAAAGCGTACCAGATGTAATATATTTGAGAAGGTGTAGCCAGTGAGAACGAAACTGGCTACTTTTCTTGTAGCGATGAATTGCTGAGAGATGTTGGGAATTAATAACTTTTTGATTTTAAAATTAGTAAATATCTTGGAGATAATAGAGTTAAAAGGGAAAAGAAGAAGTGCAGACGTTAGCAAGAGCTATAAAGTAACTTCATCAATATGGATTGAACATAGAAATATCTTTAAAATTATTTCTATCAGATCTATTGAGGGGTTATGAGGAGAAACACAATCTCGGGTATAGATTTATTGATTGTGTTAAGTGTGGCATGCTTTATGCTATTCAAAGGTAACTATACAAGGAGAAATAAGTCTTAATACCTATGAGTGGACATCGTGTTATGGTAAAATATTCACGGAACTAGAATGGGATATATTGCTTACTATTTTATTTAAATAAGTCCTATATATTCGATAATAGCAAAATAGTAGATTCAAGAAAAAAGGTACATAGGCATGAAGGTTCCACAGAAAAAATAAAAATGGAGCGTGAACGATTTGAAAAAAGTAACACAACTCATATTAAGCGGTGCATTAGTATTTGGAATCTTCCCTTTCACCGGAAACACGAGTCAAGCAGCCGTGACTTCATTTAAAGATGTGCCTACGACCCATTGGGCGAAAGCATCGATCGATGCAGCGGTAGCAAAAGGTTATTTCAAAGGTTATAGTGACGGTACATTTAAGCCTGGAGCGACAGTAACACGTGCGGAATTTGCAGTATTGCTAGCCCGAGTAGCTAGAGGGACGCCGGAAACGGAGCAAGCTAATGTGTTTAAGGATTTGACAGGGCATTGGAGTGAGGTAGAAGTTAATCGTGCGGTAACCTTTGGTTTTCTGAAGTCTTCGGATTATCCGAATGGGTTTAAGCCAGGCACGGCTTTGACGCGAGAGGAGATGGCAAAGTGGCTCAGCTCAGGACTTGCAGCGCAAAATGAAGATTACAAGCAAGCGCTGAAGGATACAGAGAATACGCTAGTGCCTGTGGCAGAATATTACAAGGGTGGGTTAAAGAAAGCAGCCTATCCCTATGTGTCGGTGGTATTGGGAACTGGATTGATGGGCGGGTACCCAGACGGTACGTTTGGTCCGGGGAAAACAACCACACGAGCAGAGGCAGCAGTTATTTTATCCCGTTACGAACAGGTACAGAAGAGCAAGGCAACGTCGTATAGAGATCTGAATGAAATGCGCGAGGTAGGTCTAACAGGAACGAATCTGACTTCTGCGACGCCATTTGTTTACAGTAAATATGAGAACGCAAACTATTTGAATAGTTTTGACTTGATAACGGAGAAACCTTTTTCACTTCGTAACAATCTTGGAGAAATGATAGTCCATCGAATGATCATAGCCGACGCCCCCACTGCTTCGACTGTGAAGAATATGTATGGAAAAATGTTTATCGATAAAGATTTTGACAGATTCATTGATGAAGATCGCTACATGGTTTTTATGGAAGTAACAGTTACTCCTAATGGAAATAATCTTAGCAATCTTGCCTTAGCTAACTCGACTGGATATCGCTTAACTAGTGGTGCAGCAAGTAATTTTACAAGTGGAGCTATAAAAAAATATGGAATAATAAACTTACCAAGGGTAGATTATGTGAAATCTGGCTTTTTCAAAAAAGGGGTTTCTAAGCGATATTGGATGGCCCAATCTATCAATCGATATCGTTCGGAGGATGTTACTTTAAACGGTTCATCTATAAGGGTCGGTAACTCCCTTACGTCATTTTATATACCAAATTGATTAGAGGATGTACATATGAAATTTAGAGGTCTGCGAAAATGTATAGTAATATTATCTGTATTTATTGTATGTAGTAACTATCAGATGATGTTGGTTTTTTCTGCTCCGGGTAATTCTACTAAAGTTATTGCTGTGAGTTCTAATCCAGAGGATAGGGAACCACTTACTGCTTCTGTTGCATCTCCAGTTGGTCCAACGGGTTATCAAAAAGTTGTAAGAAAAGTTGATGGGGTACGGACAGCTAATCCGGGTGTATATTGGGTCCAAAGGGATGATGGAAAGTGGGTTGCTAGATCATCTCGAGGAGATGAGATTGTTAACAGCGTTGGTCCTCCTGAAGCACCTTGGCCAACATTAGGAGTTGTCAGGGATAAAATAGATTTGTATGACTCACATTATATGGCTCGTGAATATAGTTATTTTGAGGGTACTCCAGTTGAAAATATAAATATGGTTACTGAAGCGCGTATATCAAAAGTTACTACAACGGATCTACAAGGTCGCACCTCTTATATTAGTGATTTAGAGCTTACAGGGCAGAACACAGCAGTTTTGCTTACTTCCGAAACGGGGAGAGCCAATTTTCCAGACATACCTACTAAGTATAGAGAAGAATATAATGATGACGCGGTTGGTAATGGTAATAATGGATATCCAAAAAAAACAGCTTTATATTTAACTCCGCTCACAATAACTTGGCGAGGAAAAGTTGTAGAACAAAAGAAAATTCGTCTTACGGGAAGCCAGCGACTGGCGATTGATGAAGAGGCCTACCTTAAAGGTGAGGTGGCTACCATGAATCCTGGAGAGGCAGACTTTGGGAACTGGGTAGATATCTCCACTCGTTCGGGTGTGGAATGGAAATCAGACCAAAGTAGTGTTGTAGAGGTCAACCCAAGTGGAAAGATCAAAGGCATAAGCCCGGGGACGGCAAAAATCTCTGTACGTTGGAAAAGCGGCGATCCATATCAATATGATCTCATTGCGTACTTAAACGTGACCGTAGGAGATGGCCCGACCCAGCCTGAACCTGGTGGAGTTGCAGGTTGTACATATACCATTAATCCACCGAATGAAGTAGCCTCACCACAAACTGCATTTATGGACCCGGGGGCTCAAGGACATATTCTGGCGGATGACCCAACCAACGGCATTCATTTTGATGTCACACGAGGGATTCCGACGTCGGAGCATCTCTATGCCAATACGTGGGCGATGAACTATTTGTTCCAGCATACCTTTGGCAAGCAACAAGGCACGATTACCTATGATTGCACTGCCGACATTACATATGTTCGCACCTGGAAGGTGGAGCAGCCTGACCTGCCGGGACCGAATGGGACGTCCATCCCGCAGGAAGATACCGAGGATTCGGATACGGTTGATGTGAAGTACACGTTCAGCTTTGACCGAAACTATAGCTATTGGAACATCAATAACGTCGAACTGTATTCGATTGAGCAGGCTGAAATGGAAAACTATGCTCTCCCTGATGGAAGTCGGATTATACTCAGGCCACAGGGGTATACACCGCCGGACTTGGAGATGGAGCACGACGAAGACGTGGAGATCCATGTCATGCCGAAGGAAACAGGAGAAATTAGCTATGTTCCCGAGGTACTAGCGACTGAGGGGTACGAGCCTTTAGACGTACCTGATGATACGGAGTTACTGAAAGGGATGGCCGAAGACCAAACGGGTCCACCCGATGTGAAGAACGATGCGCTCGACTTTACCTGGGAGGGTTCGACGACAAACGTCATGGATGGCAGCACGGTGGTTGAAAATGGACCAGACCCGACGCAAATCCCGGCACCAACGAAGATTGGCTCGTATAAAAATACCGGGGAGCAGGTGCTGTATGAAGATCGGTTGTTGATTCCCCGGACACTTTTGAATAAAGCGGATACGGAGTCCACGGGAGAAATCCAATATGCCCTTCATCCAACGACCTTGGGCGGCAGTGGAGGAAAAACGTTCTCTGTCGATCCGATCAACACCGTCACCGTCCATACCCCAGTCGTGAACTACTCGCTCGTTTCGGATGATCAACCACATAACCAGAAAACGATGCCGAACATGAACCGGTCGGCGCTCATTTTGGAGCGACCATTCACGGTTCGCATCCCGACCAGCGGACAACATCTGGATGCGGGGTCCTACCCAGGATATGGCGATCGGGATTACGCTAAATATTATCGGATCAAACAAGTCCGGTTTCCTTTTGACGTGTACAGTGCTGACCGAACGCAATTTTATCCGCGAAACACGTGGATCGACATCCAAGTACCTGTACTGGATACGACCTTCTATCTGCCTGTCTGGGTGGATGAAGGAGACTACCAGGTGGAATTCCGGAATATCGCTGAAAATGCCCCGTCGAATTTTAGTACCGAGTCGGAGATCGACGCCCAGCCCGATGCCAACACAGACCTGTACTACCATGCCGCTTCGGACGAAGTATCTGTGGAGGTCATTGGGCGACTATACGACTTTGAGATTACCGATATCGCCGACTATAACTGGGAGCTGGTCTTCCGCCGTTTCAAAAATAGCCTTGCGCCGACCTGGATCAGTTACTGGACCGGCACGCAGGATATCGATGGAGACAAGCGGGGGAACAAACCCCAGTTTACTGTCCCGATTCGCCCGGGCAGTCACCCCCTGCAAGGGTACCAGAATGTGGCGGTGAAAACGGGATATCACTTCAAGTTTGATTTTAAAACAAAAGGTAACATGTTTGGCCCACGAGACGGCATTCGTCTCACGCCAACCTTTGATTTTGTGAGTAAGGATGGCCGTACGCGTGTGCCCGTGGATCTGTATTACTCTACCAGCCAACGGAATTTTATTCGCATCGGTTCGACAGAAGATCAAGTGAAGCGGTTCGTGATTTTGAACGATCGGCTACGTCAAGTTCCGTCCGAACAACTACGAGATACAGCGACGTACAAATACAACCGATATGGTGAAATCCATCCGGGGATGATGAGTGAACGAGCGTATCAAGATTATTATCGAGACAAATTCACGAAAATGAAAACACCCGTAGGTGGGTATAGCCTGCTGCTCATGCCAGAACAGTTGCGGACATTTATCGGTCCGAAAACCAATATTCCCACCAGCGCCAGTGCAGATGTCCTGCGTGCGAATGCAGCCATTCAACAATGGTACGGGGAATACAGTCTACCTGCTGAGCCCTATGTGGTACAAGCGGGAACAAACTTGGCGGAGTATGGACGTACGCATGGTGGATTGGATGCTAAATCGCCGATCTTCTTGAAGGATGGGTATATCGTGGTGAACTTCAACTTCGAGTCCATTCGAGAGGGAAATCTGGCGGCACCGCATCTGCAATATATCCATGCCCCACTGATGAATCAATGGTTGCTGGAAGGATTCCAGCGTGAGGTAGAGGATAGCTATGGAAACAGCTTTACATTGCGGGACGGAGACGTAGTCTTTTACCATGCCGATCGCTCTAGCCGCGATGATTTCAGTGCGCAGGTACCGCATTAGTTTCAGATGTAGAAAAGAGAAATAGCAGGATATAGTCTAGTCGTATTTTAGAGAGAACGTTGTAGAGCTTATGCGGTATGCCTTACGGTGTACCGCATTTATTTAGAACGATGAGCAAAGTAAGAAGTATCAATTTAAAAAATGAATTGCAACGCCATTGTACATAGAAAAGAGGAACAGCCATGAAATTGGAAGTCAGCCTATCTGACCTGAAGCGGACCTCAAAAAGTCTGAACGGAGCCGCGGATGAGATGGGGGATCTGCGCGCGGACCTGAATCGGTCCATGAACAGCCTAAGCTATAAAACCCTCAGCCAAGGTGGGGTACAAAGTACGTTCACCCACCTGATGCGGGAACTGGACGGCTTGCAAAGCAAGCTGGAACTGTTGTCGGAGTTGACCCGTCGCAAACGAGAAGAATATGAACAAGCGGACCGGGAGGGCAAAAAATTCAACTGGGGGAAGCTGGCGAGCTTCCTCACCTTTGCATTGGGGACGGTGCTGGATTTCTTGCCTGTCGTCGGCAATGTGAAAGGGATTATTGAGGCCATCACGGGTCGGGATCTGCTGACCGGAGAGAAGCTCGCATGGTACGAACGAGGTCTTGCCGTGCTGGGACCGCTGGGGAAAGGAGCCAATAAAGCGGCTTCCCTCTTTAAATATGCGGATGAAGCTATGGATCTGACCGGGAAAGCGGTGAAGCATGCGGACGACGCTGCAGATGCAGCAAAAACCGTCGGTCGCAACGCGGATGAAGCGATCGATGCGATCCCGACCAGCACGAACAAGGCGGGCGTACCCGGGAACTCGACCCGAGAAGCCGGAGAGGATATTGCCGGAGCGATGCCGAAGTCGACCAAGGCAGGCGAAGCCCCCGCGGGCTCCAGGGATACAGGTGACGCGCCGATGACGAGTAACAAACCAACGGGCAAAGCAGACGATGCGCCAAGCGATGCCGGGTCCACACGCCACGATACGGGACTCACCGATGCCGAGAAAGCAGCGGCTGCAGCAGGAACGGCGGCAGGAACGGGCTCTGCAGCGGCCGCTTCGATGATAAAGAAGACACCCGGAGGTAACGCTCCGAAAGGGGCAGAGGCACCAGGGGCGCCCAAGTCGAAGGATATCGATTCTTCGCCGCATCAACCATCTACGGGGCGAACCACCGAAACGCAGAATCCTCAGAAATCACATGCAGAAAGTAAAGTGGAGGACCCGATTCACGCAGCGACCGGTCATCAATTTATGAATCACCGTCTGCTGACGCTGCACGGAGCAGCCGACTGGCCCTTTACCCTAATCTACCATTCGGGACTGTTGCAACGGGGAGAGCTAGGCCCGGCTTGGACACATCAATATGGTCTGCGGTTGGACATCACTCCAAAGGATTCTCAGATCGAAGTCGAAGCTAGTGATGCATTCCAACCCATCGTGGATGTCTGCTGGACACCGGGACGGAAAAACCGATTTACGCACCAAGGGGACGGCTGTTACCGCAGTGATGACCTGGATGTGAACCATGACGAGCTGAGCTACACCGAGCAGGGTTGGCTCTATACAGCCCGTAGTCCGCGCGAGATGTACCAATTCGATCTCAATGGCGTACTACTTCGTCACACCAACAAGGACGGATTGTCACTTGATCTGGTCTATGATGAAGAAGGAAAACTCCAGCAGTTGCAGGACCGGGTCACGGGACGTGTGCTGGCACTGGACTACACCGCGGAAGGGAACCTTGCCGCGGTCAGGGATGCCTTGCGTGAAGCGACATTTGGCTATGATAGCGCAGGATTCTTGGTGCGTCTAACCGAACCGGACGGTACGATCACGGAAATGACCCATGACGGCGAAGGGCGTCTGATGTCGCTGAGCGAAGCCGGCGTTGTTCAGTTTACCAATACCTATGACGAGAAGTACCGAATCATTGCGCAAACCGACCCATCCGGTGTAGCAGGGCAGATGGCGTATGATACCGAGAGTCATCCGGGTCAGACCTGGACTACCGTGACCAATCGGCTGGGTCAGGCGCGCATCCTTGTGCACGATGATGCCTTGCAGCTCCTCGAAGTGCATGCCGAAGACGGCGGGATTACACGTTATACCTACACGCGACAAGGACAGATGGCCAGTGCGACGAATCCGCTGGGCGAAACCACGACGTATGTCTATGATGAGGATGGGCATCTGATCCGCGAAATCGACCCACTGGGTCATGAAACGGAATATCACTATACCGCGCACCACCAAGTTGCGCGTGAAACGGATGCCGAAGGCGGCGTAACCAACTACCAGTACGATGAACAACAACGACTGGCCGAAGTGACCCGTCCAGATGGCAGTACAGCCAAGTGGACCTACACCGAAACCGGACAAACCGCCACGTATCAGGACTTCACGGGAGCCATCTGGACCTATGTGTACAGCGAGACAGGCGAACTGCAGCATACGCTGGATCCGGAAGGCCGACGTTTACAGGTGGGCTGGGATGAAGCAGGCCGACTGGTCGAACTGAAGGATGCCTCAGGAAGTGTGAGCCGCCGGAGCTACGATGGTGCAGATCGCCTGACATCTATCACCGACCCGCTGGGCCTCACATGGCAGACTGTGTATGATGCCAGTGGGCAGCGCATTCGGGAGACCCGTCCGTCTGGAGCCTCCATGCACTATACGTATACGCCAAACGGTGAGGTCGCGACCATCACCGATGCGCTCGGTCACACTCGGCAGTATACCTATGATGCCGAAAACCACCTGATCGCCGAAACGAATGCGCTCGGTGAAAGCACGCAGCTATCCTATGACGCCGCAGGTCGATTGCAGACCGTGACCGATGCATTAGGACACATCACACGGTATCACTATGATGGTGCAGGTCGCCTAGTCTCCGTCATCGATGGCGAAGGTCGGACCGTCCAGCAACTGACCTATGATGGCGCAGGACGCCCCGTGGCATGGCAGGATGGACTCGGCCACATGACGCGGCTGCGGTTCAATGCCCTCCATCAACGCGTCGAAGATACCGACGCGGATGGTCATACCCGCCATTATCGCTACGATGCCGCGCACCGCCTGACCGAAGTCATTCAAGGCGAAGGGGCAGATGAAGTGACCTATCGCCAGACATGGGATGGGGAAGAGCGCAATACGAGCTACACCGATGCCAGTGGAAACGAGACCCGTCTAACCTATGACCGCAGCGGACGCTTGCTGCAGGAAACAAATGCGGCAGGTGCACGGACGGCGTACAGCTATGACGAACGCGGCTGGCTACGTGCCAAGCTGGATGCCAAGGGACAGGAAACCCGGTATGCGTATGATGCTGCGGGCCGCCTGATCCGTGCCACGGATGAAGCGGGCGAAATCGTGCTGACCTATACGCCGGATGGACAAGTGGCGCGTGTGCTCGAAGCGGAGCAGCATGAGGAACGAACCTACGATGCGGCAGGCCGATTGCTTACCCGAACCGATGGGTTTGGTCATCTACTGCAATATGCGTATGATGCCGCAGGCCGGATGACGGCACTGACCTATCCAGATGGCAAAGTGGTGCAATACCGCTACCAAGCCACGGGTGAACTGGCTGAAGTGAAGGACTGGAACGGCCGCCTGACCCGGTACCGCTATGATGCAAGCGGGAAGCTCATCGACACCCGGCGCCCGAACGGCAGCCAGGAGCAACGGGAATACGATGCCGCAGGCCAACTGGCTCGCCTGACGGATACGAGCGGACAAGGCATTCGTTTACAGCAATTCAAGTACGAATACAGCCCAAGCGGCTTGCTACTGAAGGAAGAAAACAAACAGTACACGTACGATACCTTGAAACGCCTGCGTAGTGGCGCCGAGCCAGGTCGTGTTGTACACTACACGTATGACCCATCCGGGAACCTGACAACCGAACAACTAGGGACATCTGAAACGGAATCCACGAGCATTTCGCCCACGCAGCATCTGCACTATACCTGGGATAACCGGCTTCAGCGGGTAGGGGACTATCCCGTCGAGATCGATGCCAACGGAAATCTGCTGTATGCGACCGATGGTAGCACGGCTTCCGCTTACGAATACGATGCCCGAAACCGTCTGGTGAAGGCAGGCAAGCTGAAGTATCGGTACAACCCTCAGGGGGACCGGATTGAACTCGCCCAGCGAGGGCAAATTACCCGCTATGTCATTGACGATGCGCATGAACTGAGCCGAGTGCTGATGGAGCTGGACGGGGAAGGGCATGTGAAAACCCGTTACATCTATGGTCTGGGACTCATCGGACGCGAAGATGCCGACGGAACGTATCTGAGTTACCACTACGATCTGCGCGGTAGTACGACTTTGCTGACGGATGAACAAAACCGGGTGACGGACCGCTATACGTATGGATTATATGGCGAACTGGAGCAACATGAAGGATTAACCCAGCAGCCGTTTGCGTATAATGGTCGAGATGGGGTCATGACGGATGCCAACGGATTGTATTACATGCGTGCACGGTACTATGATCCGAAGCTGAAACGGTTCCTGAACCGGGATGTAATTCGCGGAGAGATTCAGGATGGGCAGACGTTTAACCGGTATGCGTATGTCAACGGGAATCCCGTAAGTTACATCGATCCGTTAGGGTTGAGTAAGTGGGAAACAAAGTCTGAGGGTGCGAGTAAAGGTGATGTACCACGGATACCATCCGATGAAGAGTTACTAAGTTCTGTTAGTGAGTGGTCTAATATGCAGAAATCAATAGCACCGTCAAATAGAAAAAGGGATCTTTTTAATACGGCCACTCTAGCTTACGATGCAAAAACAGGTAATTACTATTATGGTATGAACAAAGGAGTGGATCTAAGTGGAGATGTGAAAAATACAGTGTTATTTGGAAACAAAAATCAAGATGGGATATTGCCTAAAAATTCTCTCAATGATTATAAGGTAGGAAATTGTTCAGAAGTAGATGCAATTAACCAAGCATTGAATCAGAATGCGAAATTAAATGACTTATATTTAGTTACGATCGAAACAACACGTTCATCTTTTGGAAAAACAAAATTGGCTTGTGAAAATTGTACAAGCACTTTCAAGGGGACGGTTGCTGATGCTATAACGGGTTGGACTAAAGGAGAGAAGTAGACATGGATATGGAGCAATTTAAATATATATCGTTGAGAGGTAGGGTAGCATATGGGATAAGCTGTTTTGAAAACATAATTTTAACTCTCAAATATGATGTTAATGATTGGAAGCTTGTATTGAACTATTTATGGGAATTTACTAGTACTCAATATTTAGATGATTGGAATGAAGTTGTAGTTGAATTAATTCCTGAAAATTTACTGGAGTTTCAAACTTATGAAGAACATGAGTTTGAGCGATTGAGTAAAGATGAATTTCTATATTTATTTAAATTATATCAATATATTGATAGATCGATAAATACTTCAATTAGAGATATTTATGAATTAGGTATTAGCCATGCTTATTCTGTAATTGAAGGATATGGTGAAAATAGTTTGAATTCATTGCAGAAGATTATCAATTTTATGAACCACAGTAATTTCCCTTTACCAGATATTCAGTCATTTTTGATTTACTCTATTAAAGAAAATAGAGGATGGGGTGATAAGTTTGACGGTACAAAAGTATCGAAAATAATAAATTAGTTGATTTTATAGTATGTGTTTGTTTTTATTATCTTATCATCAGTTATAAATTAGGCTATATTACGAAAATAAAAAAATACCACAATATGCGCTTAGAGCTTTGGACTGACCCCATAACGTGAGACAAATCAAAACACCTTTAAGAGAATGAAACCTTGTCGTAAGATAAGGAGATCATCTTGAAGGTGTTTTTGTAATGGCATCAAGAGTGAGTTATCCCGTGGAATTAAAGATGAAAGCCATAGAAATGAGATTGGAAGAGGTACCCGTGAAAGAGGTTATGGATCAGCTCGAAATACGAAATAAGTCACAATTAAAAACGTGGATGATATGGTATCGAAAAGGAGAATTACATCCCTTAGATCAACCGGTTGGTAAGCAATATAGCTACGGAAGAGGTCCAGAACACAAGACAGAACTCGAAAAAGTAAAAGCAGAAAACCGATTTTTGAAACAGCAACTGGATCTGCTAAAAAAGTACAATAAACTCGAAAAGAGGTGGAAGCAAAAGTCGTTATCGCTTGGGTCCAGTCCATTCGAAAAGAAGTGACGATGTCTGAGGCTTGTGCATGGCTTGGAATTGCTCGAGCGACATACTACCGCTGGAAGACAGCTCGGGAGAGCAAGTGTCCAGATCCGATGGTCGTGAAAGTAGTTCAGCTTTGTACTCAGCACTAGTTCCGGTATGGATTGGAAAAACACTGCCTTGCTTCGGATTGAAGGTCCCATAAATCATAAACGAATACAACGAATTATGCAGTACGAGGTTTTACAATGTCGAGTGAGAATGAAAAAATGAAAGAACACGGGGCAACCTGCAAAACATGCGGAACATCTACTATGGTGCAAATTTAATGCAGAAACTCCTTTGCAAAAACAGGTGACCGACATTACTTATTTGCCTTTCGGTAATAAAATGTTATACCTTTCAAGCATTTTGGATCTGTACAACGGAGAGATTGTCGCTTACAGTATAGCGGACAAGCAGGACACATCCTTGGTTTTGGATACGCTAGAGCAACTTCCAGAGCGGACAAATATGCTGCTCCACAGCGACCAGGGTAGCGTGTATACTTCTCAAGTTTACCAAACTGTAATAAAGGGGAAAGGCATTACAATGAGCATGTCCCGTAAAGGAACGCCCGCTGATAATGCCCCCATTTAGTCGTTTCATTCCACACTAAAGTCTGAAACGTTCTACCTCGAAGATCTTAGGTGCACAACGACAGCCATCGTTGAACAGAGCGTTTGAGATTACATCACTTACTATCAGATTCAAGCGAAAATAACCAGTCTCCGATAAATTTCCGAAGACTGGCTGCTTAAACTTGCAAGGTGTTTTGATCTCTATATCATAAAAGGGGTGCAGTCCCTATTATATGGAGGAGGGTTCATCTTTGTCTCTCAACAATAAATAAGAGTCTTAGGCAGTCACAGCCGCAAAGGTAAAGTTCTATAAATGACGGATTGTAATATGAAGTGCGACACCCGCTGGAAATAAAAAATGGCTCATAGCCTGATTCGTGTAGAATGAAAGTTACCACACCAGCATTCACACAAGGAGAATCAGTCCATGAGTTATTCACATCTTAGCATAATCGAACGCAGCAAGCTAGAAATCCTCCACAGACAAGGCAAAAGTTCAAGAGCTATTGCAAAAGAGCTGGGAAGGCACTCATCCACGATTTGCCGTGAACTAGATCGTGTTAATTCATCGCGTCCCTATCAGGCAAAATACGCTCAGAACGCTTATGAGGAGCGTCGTAAAGCCTCTGTTTCTTCAGGTAAATGGTCAGACAGCTTGGCTGCTTCACTGGAGGAAAAACTGGAGGCAACGTGGTCTCCAGAACAGATCACTCAGCGCTTCCGTATCGAAGGCCGGCGTGCAGTCTCCTTCAAAACCATCTATCGCTGGATCTACGCTGGGCGCTTGGTTCGAGGTGTATTACAGGTTCTTCGGCACAAGGGGAAGCGCCAGAAACCGGCAGAAACTCGCGGTAAATTCGCTGTCGGCAGATCCATTTCAGATCGTCCCAAAGAGGTTCGTTCCCGCGAAACGTTTGGACACTGGGAACTGGATACCGTCGTATCGGGTCGTGGGAAAAGTAAAGGCTGCGTAGCCACGTTGATTGAACGTAAAACACGCCTGTATACCGCTGTTCTCATGCCAGACCGTACCGCTTTGTCGATGGAGATTGCGCTCGGTGTAGCGATCTCACAGTACCCTACAGGGACCTTCCTTACAGCTACAGCTGATCGAGGAAAGGAGTTTGCATGCTATGCCAATCTAGAAACGACCCATAACCTGCACATTTATTTTGCTGATCCGTATTCGTCTTGGCAACGCGGTTCCAACGAGAATGCAAACGGGTTGCTTCGAGAATTTTCCCTAAAGGTACCGATCTCGCTCAAGTGGAGGATAAAGCTCTCGCCCGTTCACTCGATCTAATGAATCACAGACCACGAAAATGCTTGGGTTGGAGAACCGCTCACGAATCCTTCACAGAGGAACTGTCGCACTTGGTTTGACAATCCGTCAAATATAAAACATTAAAATTAAAGTATAGAATCAAAACTAAGAAACCTTTGAATGGTGTTTAAAAGCCATTTAAAGGTTTTTTCATTATTGTGATGAGCCTAAGTTGTGAGAAAAGATGAGGGAGAGAGTAGCAAGTACAATACGTAAAGCATTGGGTAATCTAAGTAAGGTAAGAAACATTATCCCTGGATTCAGGGGGATATATACAAGCAGAAATAAGTCTTAATACCTATGAATAGGCATCGCGTTATGGTAAAATATTCATGGAACTTTAATGGGATATATTGCTTAGTGAACTATTTTATTTAAATAAGTCCTATATATTTGATGATAGCAAAATTTAGATTCAAGAAAAATGTACATAGGCATAAAGGTTCCACAGAAAAAAATAAAAATGGAGTGTGAAAGAATTGAAAAAAGTAACACAACTCATATTAAGCGGTGCATTGGTAATTGGAATGTTCCCTTTCACCGGAAACACCAGTCAAGCAGCAGTTACCTCATTTAAAGATGTGCCTACAAGCCATTGGGCGAAAGCATCCATCGATGCAGCTGTAGAAAAAGGCTACTTCAAAGGATTTAGTGATGGCACATTTAAGCCTGGCTCCACCGTCACGCGCGCAGAATTTGCAGCGTTGCTGGCACGAGTCGCGAAAGGGACTCCAGAGACGGAGCAAGGTAACGTGTTTAAGGATTTGACCGGTCACTGGAGTGAAACAGAAGTGAATCGTGCAGTATCTCTTGGATTTATTAACGTAAAGGATTATCCAAACGGCTTTAAGCCGAGTACGATAATTACTCGTGAAGAGATGGCCAAGTGGATTAGTTCCGGATTAGCAGCTGCTGACAAGGACTTCGAACAAGCTTTGGAGGATACCAAGACATCTTTAATTCCTGTAAAAGAAGCATTTTCTCCAGGGATCTCTCAAAGTAAAGCACCTTATATAGCAGTAGCGATCGGAACAGGTGTAATGACGGGATATCCGGATAAATCATTTGGCTTAACTAAAGCCACTACGCGTGCAGAAGCTTCGGTAATTCTATTGAGAATAGCCAATATGGAAGGTAAGAAGGCATCATCGTTCGAAGCACTAAATGAAATCAGATCTGTGGGGGTAGCGAAATCTAATTTTAAAGAAATTACTCCATTTGAATTTACAACTGGTCGTGATTTTTCAGATGCAAGCGAGAAGAAAGTGACATTTAGCAATAAAAGTGGGAGTCTAGTTCTCCATCGCACCATAGCTGTTGATCCTACAGAATGGAATAATAAGAGAGGAGTATATGCCCCCTTCTTTTTCTCAGAGTCATATAAAGAATGGTATCAGTCTTATCCAAAGAAATTAATAGCTGTATTTCAAGAGGTTACTATTTACCCGAATAAAAAAGGATTCAATCTCGATGACTATCGACAAGGTTTGAGTAATTCATTTTTTGGGTCTGCTCTGAAAGAAGACTTGGCTGAAAAATTTGGTTATACAACTTTGCCAAAGTCCAACGCTGAGAACTTTTTTGCGAAATATTCATCGACTAATGGAGTAAGAATATGGATTGTGAAGTGGTATGATGAGGGCTATAAAGGACTTGTGGCAGGATTCAAGACAGATGATGGTTCAGGTGTACAGATATATGGAAGATAGTAGAGAGGGTAATTATGAAAAAAAAAATCTGGAATATAATTTTAATGATCACTTTCATAACAGGGATTCTCCCTCTCGTGGCGGCACAAGCTAGTGACTATCATTTTCGTAACGGTTATCCAGAAGACCTTGAAAAATTGGTCCCCACTGATGCTCAAGGTAGATCAAGAGGGAAACAAAAGATTAAAGTAACTGTTAATGGATATAAAGACCCCAATCCTAAGGTGATATGGACACAGGGTGATGGAGAAATTTGGTCCGCAACAGGTGAATCTTCAAATAGTCGGGTTACTACAACAACACATTGGAATGAGAATAGAACTCGTGGATATCCAGTCAGAGAGAGGTTTATTGATAAGATAGATGCTACAGTATACGCGCCGGACTCTTTGGAAGATATAAATGGAAATACATTTGACAGAAGGTATATTGATGATCTCGGAGTAAAGAATGTTGATTATTTGGGAGGAGATAACTATACACCCGGAAATGCTAAACCCGGATATACATTCGGAGATAAGCATATCGAAATCAACGTATTAACAGGGTATCCACATGAGTTAAATGAAGAACGAGATTATGGTACTAGACCTGACGGCAAAAAAAAATGGCAAGTAGCATATTGGACTCCGTTGCATATTGATTATATAGCTCATGTTTACGAAACAAAAGAGATTCGGGTTAACTCGGATAACACGTTGCAGGAGGGAGAAACGGTTCAGCTTGCTGCAGAAGTGCGCGAGATTGACTATCAAGGGAATACAACAGACTGGGTAAATGTCTCAACTCGTGAACAAACCGAGTGGAAGACAGATAAAGAGGGTGTTGCAACAGTAAATTCCAACGGAGTAGTGAAGGCAGAAGGCAGAGGGACTGCAAAAATTACTGCTCTTTGGAAAAAAGGGCCGTACTATATTTGGGAAAACGTCACGATAACCGTAGGGGAAGATAACGAGATTCCAGAAGAACCTGTAACTGCATGCTCACAGCCCCAACCCGGACGGACATTAGAAGGCCAGATTATGGATCCAGTCGTTACAGCTATGATTAGGGCAGATCAACGGGGCAGTGAACCTTTTGATGTTCTCAAGGGGATTCCCACCTCTGAAAGCCTCTATGGTAACGTATTTAGTCGAGATTATTTGTTTGAACATACCTTTGTACAGATGACAGGCACATGTACATATCAGTTTGATGTTGAGAAAATATGGACCCTGAAGTGGGATCCGAAGAAGACTGAGAAAGATGCGGAGGGCAATGAGAGGGAAGTTCCAGATCCACAGGAAGCGGAAGAAACGGTTACCAAGCAATATACTGTTGAACGTCCATACGCTTATTGGACGATTGATACGTTAAGTGTATACAGCATCGATGAGGCGACGCTAATCAATTATGCTTTTGGATCTGGACAAATCACGTTGCAGCCCGAAGGGTATGTTCCTCCAGATTTTAAGGCGGAAACGACGGGCTATTATTATCCGCCACCCAATCCAGTCAAAGTCACAGCTCCGCCTGGCACAGAAACGGGAGGAAAGGATCGACCCTCCCCGCCCGATGAAGATCTACAGAGTGTGGCTGAGGATGCAGTCCCTGATGTAGAGGTAGAGAATGATGCCTTTTACTTTAATGGAGGGACGGTTATGGATCCGCAGCGGTCCCCTGAATCCGGCCCGCAGCCCGGCGAAATTCCAGATCCCGTGCAGATTGATGAGAATGTATTATATAGTCCCTATAACTATATTCCAATCAGTAAGGCGAACAAACAAGATACCATCAGCGAGGGTACCATTCGTTATATCTTAATGGATAACAGTGTGAATGGAGGCGATGACCAAGAGTTCGATATCAATGGTATCAACACCGTCACCGTCCATACCCCAGTCGTGAACTACTCGCTCGTTTCGGATGATCAGCCACATAACCAGAAAACGGTGCCGAACATGAGTCGGTCCGCGCTCATTTTGGAGCGACCATTCACGGTTCGCATCCCGACCAACGGACAGCATCTGGATGCGGGATCCTATCCCGGATATGGCGATCGGGATTACGCTAAATATTATCGGATCAAACAAGTGCGGTTTCCTTTTGACGTGTACAGTGCTGACCGAACGCAATTTTATCCACGAAATACATGGATTGATGTTCAGGTACCGGTACTGGATACGACCTTCTATCTGCCTGTGTGGGTGGATGAAGGAGACTACCAGGTGGAATTCCGGAATATCGCTGAAAATGCCCCATCGCATTTTAGTACCGAGCCGGAGATTGACGCCCAGCCCGCTGCCAACACAGATCTGTACTACCACGCCGCTTCGGACGAAGTATCTGTGGAGGTCATTGGGAGACTATATGATTTTGAGATTACCGATATCGCCGATTATAATTGGGAGCTGGTCTTCCGCCGTTTCAAAAATAGCCTTGCGCCGACCTGGATCACTTACTGGACCGGCACGCAGGATATTGACGGAGATAAGCGGGGGAACAAACCGCAGTTTACCGTCCCGATTCGCCCAGGCAGTCACCCACTGCAAGGGTATCAGAATGTGGCGGTGAAAACGGGATACCACTTCAAGTTTGACTTTAAAACGAAAGGCAACATGTTTGGCCCACGAGACGGCATTCGTCTCACGCCAACCTTTGATTTTGTGAGTAAGGATGGCCGTACGCGTGTGCCCGTGGATCTGTATTACTCCACCAACCAACGGAACTTTATTCGCATCGGTTCGACAGAAGACCAAGTGAAGCGGTTTGTGATTTTAAATGATCGGTTGCGCCAAGTCCCGTCCGAGCAACTACGAGATACAGCGACGTACAAATACAACCGATATGGTGAAATCCACCCGGGGATGATGAGTGAACGAGCGTATCAAGAGTACTATCGAGACAAGTTCACGAAAATGAAAACACCCGTAGGTGGGTATAGCCTCCTCTTGATGCCAGAACAGTTGCGGACATTTATCGGTCCGAAAACGAATATTCCAACGACCGCCAGTGCAGATGTCCTGCGTGCGAATGCAGCCATTCAACAATGGTACGGGGAATACAGTCTACCTGCTGAGCCCTATGTGGTGCAAGCGGGAACAAACTTGGCTGAGTATGGACGTACGCATGGCGGACTGGATGCTAAATCGCCGATCTTCTTGAAGGATGGGTATATCGTGGTGAACTTCAACTTTGAGTCCATTCGAGAGGGAAATCTGGCGGCACCGCATCTGCAGTATATCCATGCCCCACTGATGAATCAATGGTTACTAGAAGGATTCCAGCGTGAGGTAGAGGATAGCTACGGAAACAGCTTTACATTGCGGGATGGAGACGTGGTCTTCTACCATGCGGATCGCTCCAGCCGGGATGATTTCAGTGCGCAGGTACCGCATTAAAGAAAACGCAAGTTAGTTTTATTGATTAGATCCTGATAGAAGAAATCCTTTTACCAGAGGATTTCTTCTATCTATTTACAAATAGATCATAAAGTGAGGGATGGTTGTGTCCCGGATGATAAAAATAATTACATTTACCATAATGATAGTTTTCATTTTAGGAGGGTGTTCAAGAGTGGATACAAAAGATAAAGATCAAGAAATTATAGATCGTTCGGAGGCCATTGCCATTCAGTATTTGAAGGATACTTATGACCTCGATGTGAAAATTGCTAGGAAACAAATGCAACCTAAAATGGCAATGAGTTGGGTTACTTTTTATGGCTATGTTTCTCAACATGAAGAACAATCCTTTAATGTTTCCATTAATTATGAGGAAAACCGAACGGAGTCATTTAGTTTTAGCCCAGAATTAGAAGAAGTTTTGTTAAACGAAGGTTACGATCCATACAAATTGGAATGACAATGAAAGGTGGACGTTTTAATGAATAAAGAGAGTTCAAATAATAGAGAAATTACTGATCTTGTTTATAAGAAGATGTCACAAGAAGCGTATAAGGATTATGAAACTGGTAAGAAAATAGGCGTTCTCCCTGGTTGGGAAGTACTAGATCAAAAACATAATTCATCTGGCATGGATGTAGTGACCTTTTACAACCCAGATACGAAACAAGCGGTCATTGCTTTCCGAGGAACGGAAGGCTCCAGCACTTGGGATAGAAAAGCACCTGATTTAAAAGCAGATGTTCTCAATATTGGTCTTCCTGAAACAGGGGCTACGATTGCTAGAAAAATTGATCCTTTGTCTGAAGCTGGGAAAGAAAATGTGCAGGGTATTGAAGATACCTTAGGGATTACATGGCTCAATAACTTGTTTGGGGATACAGGCAAAAGTATAGATAAAGAGTTTGGACCTGATAATCAGTTATACGAAGCAGAAGATTACGTGAAAGAGATGCAAAGTAAGTATCCCGATGCAGACTTTACACTTACGGGGCATTCATTAGGCGGGGCGAATGCACAATATGCAGCGGTGTATACAGGACTGGATGCAGTCACGTTTAGTGCGCCTACCGTCGTGGCATCGTTAACACCAGAAATGTGTAGGAAAGCAGAAGAAGGTGCTTTCGATCGTCAGGTGACCAACTTCATTCATCCTGGGGATTTCATTGCAAGCGGCATGCTCGGAGGATATGAGAGGCACGTGAGCTCAACTCTCGTGATTGATCAAAATTATGACGATTTTAATGCCAGTTACGGTGCTGTGGACAAAATAAAGGATACACTGGATGGTCCTGGATATCACGATATGAAGCATTATAGCTTCGATGACGATGGATATATCGATAATACATTGTATGATGAAATTACGGGAGAACAAGTGAGTTACTCTCCCCGAAACCTTCGGATCATAAATTACTGGATCATGCACGTGAAGCATGGGATACCCTATCCAAAGGTTTCAAATCTGTGGTTAACGTTGTTGGTGGATACTCGGCAGGAACCATCGAGTTAACGCCAGAGGAACTGAAGGAGATTGCAGGGAAAATGGAGTCGCCAAGCACAGGATATGAGCCGTACCTTCGAGCGAATCCAACGGAACTTTTTTGAGTACACCGAGAGCAGTCACAGTCAGCGGCTTGTGCCGATTGTATGGGATCTTCAGAAGTATTAAGCAGTAGATGAATGGCATCTGGAACATAACATACCACTGATCTTGTAGATTATATTCAGAACAAGGCGGATCTATTTATCCAGGCCGATAGTGGAACAGTAGCTTAACGAACATGGGTAGAAAGGCAGGAAGATGTAATGAGTGGAAGCAGTATACCCATGGACTTGGATCAGTTATTACAGGCAGAACAAGAGTTGGATCTTATCCTTAGCGAATTGAGAGAAAATGAGAGAGAAGCACGTGTATTGTATGGGAAGTTGAACACCTGGAAGGGACAATCAGCCGATAAACTTCGAATCAAGGTGGAAGTGTTCTTTTATCAGTGGATACTCGGACACAGTTACTCCTCAAACAAAAACAGGAAATGTTAGATGCGATCAAGAGAATAAAGGATGCGGATGGAAGCTATTGAATGAATATTGAGATTTTATTTTTTATTTTACATAAAAATTTGTTTTAATCTTGAAATAATGATCTAATCCAAAATAATAAGTAATTATTATGAATATCTAAAGATACCACCTCACGTAATAGTGAGGTGGCATTTTTTTGTGCTACGTTTGTTGCGTCTACAACTCCGAAAAATCAATAGACCCGGTGCCTTCATCCAATTATCTTCGAGAACGTTTCCAGATAATAATAATCCCTTTGACGATAATCAACAGAAAGAGGGCGAAAATGAAACGCTTTCTCATTTAGCGTATTAACGTCATTTGAGACACTTGGAGAAGAGAATGCAATGGATTGAAGAGCATTTCAAATATGTGATCAGATTAGGAGCAGATGGTGGCAGATGTTCACATGTCCAAATCGTATGCTTCCCGCATTTTTCATCAAGAGACAGGTAGCAGCATAACGGACTACGTCACAGCCCGAAGGTCGAAGCAAGCCTACTGCTCCTTGAGATAACAACACTTTCGGTGGAGGATTGGCAGACGCGCCGGTTTCCAAATGGACCATATTCCATCCAGTTATTTCGCAAATCTGCCAGGACGACCCCGCTGCAGTATCAGCAACAATTTGAACGGTGCAGTAAGCTTTATTTTGGATTGTGAAAAATAGCGTTATTACGTCTCTATACAATTAGTATTCACCGTTTGAATTTAAAAATCCCGGATGCGGATTGCACTAGCCAGTTGCTAAATGCGATACTCCACCTCCGGGATTGCACGGCGTTACCTTCAAGCTAAATAAACAATAATGATTCCTCAAAATGTTACAGCCACTTATCAGCCCAACGTTCCACGGCGCTTAGCGCTCTCCCCAGTTCCGTGCCTTTTCGTGACAACATATATTCAGTTCGAACTGGACGTTCCGTAACTACATGGCGAACCACAAGTCCTTCTTCCTCCAATTCCTTCATTCGCTCATTTAACACACGTTTGCTCAAGTCAGGGATATAAGCGTGAATCTCACTGAAGCGTTTGGGCTCCTCCACCAATGCATGGATAATGAGGGCTACCCATTTTCGGCCAATGATCTGATAAGATTGTTCCACTTTTGTGCATATTTGCTTGGCATTCTCATCATCGCTCATGATTGTACTCCTTTGATTTAGTATTGCTTGTAATATCATTAGTATACTTATTGTAACCTACTTGTCCACAGGCCATATGTGTAAAATGTCACATTCCAATTGTTCTTAATGTTACCACATAAAGCGTTATCATCAAATAAAAACCCTATAAACACTGGAGTTCACAGGTTCGACATGATTATTGACGAATTGTGACGACAGGTGTAATATGGGTAACGTTAATTCAAATGGTTACAATTTATAACCTAAACACAGGTTGTGGAGAGAAGGAATGTTCCATGGTTGAATTCAGGTGCGTTATATAAACGGAGGCAAGGCGGGGACCACCCCCACTTATTCCGTCTTTTGTCATGCTTGGATTTGAACATTTTGCAACATCATATACTATACTGCACAGATCACAGGAGGCACTCCAATGGATGCAATGACATTTGTCCTGTTCGGGGCAACTGGCGATTTAGCCAAACGCAAGATTTACCCTGCATTATATAACTTGTACATGGATCAGAAAATGCCGAAATCCTTCTCCGTTATCGGATTGGGACGACGTGAATTGTCGGATACGGACTTCCAGGCGAATGTTGAAAAGTCACTGCATGAATTCTCACGTCAGACGCCGGAAGAAGCATCTCAAGTTCGTGATTTCATTGGAGCTTTCCGCTATTGTTCTTTAAATAATACAAAGCTTGAAGATTACACCAAACTGTTGGAGTTGGTTCAACAGCGTGAACAAGAGCTTAACATTCCCGAAAATCGCATGTTCTACATGTCGGTGGCCCCGGAATTCTTTGAGCCAATCGCATTAAACATTCAAGAAAGTGGCCTGGGTAACACCAAAGGCTGGAAGAAACTGATTATCGAAAAACCTTTCGGACACGACCTGCAATCGGCTCGTGATCTGAACGAAAAACTGAGCAATACCTTTGCGGAAGAAGAGATCTATCGCATTGACCATTTCCTCGGTAAACCGATGGTTCAAAATATTGAGACGCTCACCTATGCAAATCCGGTGATTCAAGCGTTGTGGTCTAACCGTTATATTGCCAATGTACAGATTACGGCAAGTGAGACGGTGGGTGTTGAAGAACGTGCCGCGTATTACGACCAAAGCGGTGCCCTTCGTGACATGTTCCAAAATCATATGCTTCAGTTGCTGATGATGATCGGTTTGCATCTGCCTAAACGTTGTACACCGGAAGAAATTCAATTTAAAAAGCAAAAAATTGCTGAAGCGCTTCGTCCTTTGACGAAAGAAAATATCACTTCTGAAGTTGTTCGTGCGCAATATGCAGCAGGTGAGCTACAAGGTACTTCGGTTGTTGGATATCTGGACGAGCCTGGCATCCCAGTCGGATCTCAGAATGAGACGTATGTTGCCGCGAGACTGCGGATCGATGATCCATTCTGGAGCGAGGTTCCGTTCTACATCCGTACAGGTAAACGCCTGGCTGAGAAATCCACCCGAATCGTTGTTGAATTCAAGGCTCCGTTGAAGACGGGACATGAATCCGAAAATACAACGGAACCGAACCTGCTTACGATTGAAATTGGTCCGGGAGAAAGCATCTCGTTTCAATTAAATGCGAAGAATCCATTGAACCATGGTGAAGTGGAGCCGATGCATATGACATTCAACTCAGGTAAACGTAACATCCCTGAAGCGTATGAGAATCTGATCTTTGACGCGATGCGTGGAGATTCCACCTTCTTCGCTCACTGGAATGAAGTGGAGTTGGCATGGAAATGGGTGCAACCGATTCAGGAAGCATTCGAAGCGGGCAGTGTGCCACTGGATACGTACAGCGCAGGTTCACATGGACCTGAGTCAGGAGATCGCCTGACAGCAGAAGACGGTTATCGTTGGTGGTAAGTGAAACGAAAGAGTGAGCACAAGAGAACACAATAGTAAAGACAACAGTACAATCCGTTCTACTCACAAATAAACATTTTGCACAATCCAAATTGCGTCTTCCAAGTCAGCAGGATATAGAACGGAATGTTTTATTCCCCTAGAGCTTGTACTCAGAAGCGAGTTGGATCGAAGGTGTAAATTGCTGATATAACACAGTATCTATTACGAATTATACCGTTCCAATTTTGCATAAGCCCTTCCGGTTATGTGGGCGGAAGGCCGTGAAAATTTTTGAATATAGATTAGCGGACGCACTGAGTTTTTTGCCTAAGTAGCGACGTAGTGTAGGGGACGGAATCGATTCTGTAGAAGCAAAGCTAAAAGCTTTCTGAAAGAAAGCTACTTCGTAAGCATACACTTCGCCTTTGTATCCAAATTTCATCAATTTAAAGGTTGATGAAAAGAAATTTGGATACAACAGCGATCGAAAGAACGAGCCGTAACCGGAACGGTTGCTGCGAAACGGGAATGTAGTCTGGCGCTCTGCAACAAAGATGAAATTTAAACATTGTTCATAACAGGAGGATTTTGAAATGAAACTTGGACTTGTCGGATTAGGAAAAATGGGATTGAACCTGGGTAGAAACCTGATTGATCACAAACACGAAGTGGTTGCTTTTGACCTGAACGCTGAAGCAGTAAAAGAAATGAAAGAATACGGCGCTGAAGGCGTATCTTCTTACGCAGAGATGGTAGCTTCGCTCGAATCTCCACGTGTACTGTGGATCATGGTTCCTCACAACGTGGTAGACGCTGTACTGGCTGAAGTGAGCCCATTGTTGTCCAAAGGCGACATCATTATTGAAGCGGGTAACTCCCACTACAAAGAATCCATCCGTCGTTACGAAGAGATGAAGCCTAAAGGCATTCACTACATGGATGCAGGTACATCTGGCGGTATGGAAGGCGCACGTAATGGAGCATGTTATATGATCGGTGGAGACCCGGAAGCTTGGGCAATTGTTGAACCGGCATTCAAAGATACTTCCGTGGAGAACGGCTACCTGTATGCAGGTAAAGCGGGCAGCGGTCACTTCCTCAAAATGGTTCACAATGGTATCGAGTACGGCATGATGGCATCCATCGGTGAAGGTTTTGACGTATTGGAGAAAAGCGGTTTTGACTTCGACTTCGAACAAGTGGCTCGCGTATGGAACAACGGATCCGTTATCCGCTCTTGGTTGATGGAACTTACAGAACGTGCCTTCTCCAAAGATGCAAACCTGGATGAAATTAAAGGTGTAATGCACTCTTCCGGCGAAGGACGTTGGACGGTAGAAACGGCATTTGACCTTCAAACCGCTACACCAGTTATCGCTTTGTCCTTGCTGATGCGTTACCGTTCCCTGGAGACAGATACATTCACAGGTAAAGTGGTAGCAGCACTGCGTAACGAATTTGGCGGTCACGCTGTAGAGAAAAATTAATTCTATATATAACTGTTAACATATGATGAACATCGGGTAATGACTTATATCGTGTTTACGAATTCATCAAGTGGAGGGAACATATCATGAAATTTTTCCTCCGCAGCACAGGGCCTGATGGCGGCGAAAGCCGGTGCAACCTACATCAGTCCATTCGTTGGTCGCCTGGATGATATTGCGGTGGATGGTATGAAACTGATTCGTGATCTGCGTCTTATTCTGGACATGTATGATCTGCCTTCCGAGATTATCGCAGCAAGCATTCGCAATATCAAACATGTCGAAGATGCAGCCCTTTCCGGTGCGCATATTGCCACCATTCCGGGTTCGCTTCTGCCGACACTTTGGAAACACCCACTGACGGACAGCGGTATCAAACGTTTCCTGAAAGACTGGGAATCTGTTCCGAAATAAAGTGGTAGACATGCCCGATTCTTTGGGTGTCTGAACATAAAGCCTTTCGCCTTGTGGAGTAATCTGCAAGCGGAAGGTTTTTTTATCTTTGTTTTCGTATGCTCCAATTAGTTAATGGTGACTGCTTGTCTCTTTAATGTTGTTATTACTTTCTGTCCAGTGTCCACGTACTGTCCTTCTTTTTCGGGACAACAGTGCATAAGGTTAACATATAGCCTATAGCTCATCCCGCAGGGGAGGGACACTTCGATGATGAGAAGAAAATGGCGAAGCCGGAGACGTCGTAAGCCGCCAAGCGGTAAACGAAAAATGTGGGTGATTATTTTATTGGTGACAGCGTTTTGTTTAATGCATGGCTTTGCCTATGTGGACAAAAAAATGAAGCCGCCGATCATGCATCTGGCCAAGATCAGAGTAAAGCAGATTGCAACCGAAGCAATCAACAAGGCGATTACAGCACAGGTGGCAGATGGTAAAACCAATGAAGGGCTGATTGACTGGAAGACGGATACCGCCGGGAAAGTGTCCGGTTTCATGCTGAACTACAATGAGCATATGCGAATCACCGCAAGTACGATGAATATCGTGCAATCCACGCTTCAGAATGTACACATGTTAAAAGAAAAGATCCCGTTGGGGCAGGCGCTGGGTAGTCCGGTGATGGCTTCATTTGGTCCAAGTATACCGGTTCGTATTGAGCCTCAGGGCGCTGTCAAAGTAGACCTGAATACCCGTCAGCAGAACGCGGGTATTAACATGATTTTGGTGGAAGTGTACATTCACATTATTGCTGAGGTTGCAGTAGTGGTTCCCTTCGATATGGAGCCTGAAACGGTCGATACGGAAATCCCGATCTCTTATCTTCTGGTTGTGGGCGATGTGCCAATGTATTATTACGATAATCAGGGCAAGCCGGTAGGCAGTAACGGTAGTCAGGCCCCAGCTATTGCGCTGCCATCGGGGCATACGGGTGTATCAAGCGGGAATGGAGTGACTACGAATCCCCCTAGCCAGAACCAGCAACAGGCGCCAACAGACAATGTACATGGGAACGAGCTTGAATTGGAGCCGGATCTGCCAGATATCAATGGGGGATTGCAACCTAATAAGGATGCGCAGCCGTGATACACACAAATACCCAGTACAAAGCGAAGAAAGGGGCCTCCTATTGAAGAGGTCCCTTTTTCGAATGCTTATCGTACTCCAAGCCGAAGAGAATCGACTCAATCCCGCGAATTTACAGGCTGGGTCAAGACATGAGGTGTACTCCAATTTGCTTCCACGTACTGGCATATCCTCGTCTCACTTCTTTTTCGTGTTCTTCTGTTTGCGTTCTTCTTGTTCCCAATGTTTCAGCTGTGGATAAGGATCGAACGACCATTCGTGCAGCCCGCTGTCCCGGTAGATCCCATAGTGCAGATGCGGAGGGAATTTGCCCTGTGTCCCAGGTTTCCCATAACCCGAACTGCCAACCCAACCCACAACCTGACCGGGAATAACGACTTCACCGATACGTGTACTTTTGTCAAAACCCGAGAGGTGGGCGTAGTAGTGATAATGGTTGTTCAAATCCCGGATACCGATGCGCCAGCCGCCAAACGGATTCCAGCCTTTGATTTCCACGACCCCATAACAGGTGCTACGAACAGGCAGGCCATGTGGAGCGAAGATATCCGTTCCCTCATGAATGCGATAGCCGCCCCAGCTTCGTTTCGTACCCCAGGTGCTGCGGTAGGAGTAGTTGGTTCCGAGCGGCACGGGAAAGGCATGTCCAAACAGATCCAGATTGTCAAAATGCTCATATAACTTCGCGAATTGCTGTATCCGTTGCACAGCACGGGAGTTATGATAATATTCCCACAAGGCAATGTTGAAGTCCTCTTGTCTGTTCCCGTAACGCTGAATAACAGAAGCCATGCTGTACAGCACATCCTGATCATTGTTGGCATCTGCCAGGCCATCCCCGGAACCGTCACGTCCATATCCATTGAAAAAAAGAATGGAGTTCGGATGTTGATCCGTCTCATCAGGGTTAAGCCAACCTCTCCATGCTGGAGAGGTCATGAAGATGCCTGTAAGTCGCTCTTCATGCTTGCGATCCTTCGGGTGTGCACGAGTAATCGTTCGTTCATACTGATCAATTGCGGCCAGCCTGTACCAGGGAATCTGAGTCATCTGACCGATGCTCTCATATAAATGACGACGAGCAGCGAAAATTTCTGCGGGCTTTAGCTCAGCTGCCTGTGGTTTGGGAGCGGCCTGGGCGGGTTCACTGTAAACGTCAACAGGCAAGAATGGGAGAAGCAGAGTACCTGCAAGTAATGTTTTGATCCAAAAGCGGTACGTGTGCCTGAAGGTCAAGCGTTGTTGCACTGGGAAGCAGCCCCTTTCCATTAGAATGATACAAGGTACCCGATGAACCAAGCTAAAGGTTAGCGTTCTTCAAAAGTTCTCATTTTATCCATGTAAGCATTGGGTATGAATCGATGAATAGAAATTGTCCGGACCAGGCTTGAATACACTAGATGTGACAAATGGGAGTTTTTCCAGTGCTTTCATGGTATAATATGTTCCGAGAACAGCCTAACTTCAGTAGAAAGAAGGTTTATGCATTGGCTAAACGTGTTAAAGAACCGAAGCCGGATTGGATTCGGATCAAATTGACAACCGGCGATAACTATCAGGAAATGAAAACGATGATGCGTTCCAAAACGCTGCATACGGTATGTGAGGAAGCACGGTGTCCGAACATTTATGAATGCTGGGCCAATCGAACGGCCACTTTTATGATTTTGGGCGACATTTGCACAAGGGCATGCCGTTTTTGCGCGGTGAATACAGGCTTGCCAACGGAGCTTGACTTGCAGGAACCAGAACGTGTGGCGGAAGCAGCAGAGCAGATGAATCTGCAACACTGCGTAATTACAAGTGTAGCCCGTGACGACCTGAAGGACGGGGGAGCTACGATCTTTGCAGAGACGGTAAAGGCCGTACGACGACGCTTGCCATTGTGCAGCGTTGAAGTACTTATTCCAGACTTTCTGGGCGATCGGGAATCTTTGCAGATTGTAATGGATGCCAAACCGGACATTCTGAATCATAATATTGAGACAGTAGAGCGGTTGTCAGACAAAGTGCGCGCCAAGGCGAAATATAAACGCTCATTGGAATTGCTTGCTCGTGCCAAAGAGATGCAACCTGACATCCCAACGAAATCAAGCATTATGCTTGGCGTAGGTGAGGAATATAATGAAATTTTATCAACGATGGATGATCTTCGTGCGGTGAACTGCGATATTATGACGATTGGTCAATATTTGCAGCCATCGGAGAAACATCTGTATGTTGAAAAGTATTATCCGCCAGAGGAGTTCGCTGCATTGAAACAGGAAGGATTGAAACGTGGATTCAGCCATGTCGAATCCGGCCCGATGGTTCGCAGCTCCTACCATGCGCATGAACAGGTGAAATCGGCTACCAAACATGCTGAACAGGCGGCAACACACGCGTGATGGAGGATACCGGATTGGAAGAAGAAAAAATCACAGAACAGATTCAGGAGCAACTTCAGGAACAGATCCAGGAGACGGTTCAGGAATCGGTTGAGGAAAAGCCCAAAGAACCGGTCATTGTACAGATCGGCGGCAAGAATTATGAAATCGTTCAGAACCATAAAGAGGGCTGGAATCCAGAAGTTTTCCGTGATCGTTACAGTGAAGTGCTGGAGCGTTATGATTATATTATCGGGGACTGGGGATATAGCCAGTTACGGTTGAAGGGTTTTTACCGTGATAACCATCCGAAAGCCACAAAGGATTCCACGATCGCCAGTATGGTGGATTATATCAATGAATATTGTAACTTTGGCTGTGCGTATTTTGTGCTTCAGAAGAGCAAAGATCAACCTCAAGCCAAAGCAAAAAGCGGTTCCTGAGAAGGACCGCTTTTTTGGTGTGTATGTTAGTCCAGAAATGCCGTGCGGACCCGATTCCAGAATGGATAAGGACGGAAACGTGCGAAACTGACCTTGTGACTCGATACCTGACAACGCACAGATATTAGATCCTCCACCATCACGTTCACATGATCAATCGTCATCAATAACCGCTGATCCTTGCGGGAAAAAATATCACAATGATGATGCTTGGGCAAAATAACCGGTGAACCGAGTGTACGATAGACCCGGTTATTAATCGAAGCAATCTCCGCAATCTGAATGGCCTCAATGGTTGGATGCACCATGGCACCGCCAAGAGCTTTGTTGTATGCCGTACTGCCTGATGGCGTGGATACACAGATTCCATCCCCACGGAACATTTCAAAAGTCACATCGTTAATATCGACCTGGGCCACGACGGTACCGTCCACACCTTTTAACGTAAATTCATTAAGTGCAATGTAAGAGGAATTCCCCGACTTTTTCCGAATCTCAAGCTCCAGGAGTGGATATTGTACAATGCGTGGTTTGAGACGCTCCGGATCTCCTTTGCCACTCATCAGTCTAACTAATTCACGTAATTCTTCCTTCTTCCAATCGGCGTAAAAGCCGAGATGGCCCGTATGAACCCCAACAAAAGCAATATCCGGAATGCGGTCGATGAAATTGTGAAATGCTTGCAGCATCGTACCATCGCCCCCGATGGAGATGACGATCTCCGGCGATTCTGCATCCAGCTTGAACCCTTCTTCCTTCGCCAGCGCATGAAACTGCTGACTGAGATCAATCGATAACTGGTCTCCGCGGTCTTGAACATAGTATCTCAAGATGAAAGCTCCTTTGTGGTCATTATACTACCGATGATAATCAATTCCGCGGAAGAACACAACGTTTGTATGCATATTCAGTTAAATATAGATCAAAGGTGGACTTATTTTTTGGCATGTCGTCTAGGCTTGAGAATGGAACTTAATATCGCCAAGAATAGCAACAAAACGATGAGACTTACAAAAACAATCATTCCGGAGAAGAAGATCAGCCCCCAGTCCGGTGTATATGTCGATAACGTTGGGATGAAGCCGGGCTCCATGAGTACAGGTGAAGAGGAATGCCCCATCATGGGTGTCCACAAGAGCAAGACTAGCACAGGTGCGATTAGCGCATGAATAGCTCTGGCAAACAGAAAGGGCCCATATCTCATCGGTGTGTTGCTAAGAACACTCATAATCTGGGCATGGACGGATAATCCACCCCAGGAGAGAACAAAGGCTGCTGCCGCTACTTTATATACGAGTGGAATGGAGGTGCTGACACCTCCAGCCTCCTTGGCCCCCAGTGTGACTTCAAATAGCCCCCCGACCAGGCTAGGGGATAAGGATGGGGGCAATCCGATCTGCCGTAGCCATTGCTCTGTAATCCCGTACAATCCGCCAAGCCAACCGGTCTGCACAAACAATTCCATCATGACGGAGAAGAATACAACTAGCCCCCCTACGATAATAATAAGGCGAAGGGACGAGGAGACTGCGTGGCGCAACAGTTCACCAAATGCCCGTCCGTCAGCCTTTCTTGCTTCATGCATCGTATAGATGGCGCGGGTCAGTCTGTTTCGATGTCTCTCCTCCGATGGGGATGCAGGAGAGGCGCCTGGCTGTGAGCTTTTCGTTGTGCCCCCATGGAAACGCATGAGCACACCCACCAGAAAAGCCGCAGCGTAATGGCTTGCAACCAATAATGGAGCAATGGCAACGTTGTGGAAGAAACCAACGGATACTGCTCCAATCATGAAGATTGGATCGGAGGATGTGGTGAAGGCTACGAGACGCTCTCCTTCTTCCCGGGTAACCAGCTTTTGTTCCCATAATTGGGCGGTCAGTTTAGCCCCTGTGGGATAACCGGATGCACAGCTCACAGCAAATACAAAACCACCGCTTCCGGGTACTCGAAACAATGGACGCATCAGTGGATTCAGTAATGTACCGAGAAAATGAACAATTCCAAAACCGAGCAGCAGCTCGGACAGCACCAGAAAAGGAAAAAGGGAGGGAAACAAGACGTCCCACCAGATGGACAGTCCGCGTACGCCTGCATGCCAGGTTTCCGCTGGAAACAGGACCATCAACACACAAAGGATCAGAAGAGCGAGTGTGACCAGGACATGGGTGATTCGTTGTGGAGCAGCCATGAATTCTTCTCCTTTATTTTTGGAATGGTCGGTGTGCGGCAGTCAGTGGCGCTTTTGCCATCAATATATGAAAAAAAGCGGACAAACAGTACAAAAATATACGTAGAAAGCGCTTGCAAAAGTGGCTGTGTTTTTGAGTGATGTGTGCTAAAATGAGAAAAACGCCTGAACGTCACCTAATTGTCTCCAAGGTGAAATTCAATTCGGATGGAGTGATGATCATGAGTCTTGTCACCGGAATCCTGGTCTGTGCTTTTGTATATGTGATACGTGCCTCGCTTGTACGCTCTGAGGAAGAGGACTGGCGGAGTTATTAATGGAATATCTAGTGCGCCAACCCATACGGTTGGCGCTTTTTTTGTGTAATGTGCTGAAGAAGGTCCTATATACAGATAGCCGGTCATGCATCCTGATGATTTCATGTTATATAGGACTTTTCGGTTTTTTTTGATAGAATGGAGATAAGGGCTTTTGTAGCCTGGATATTGTTACTGTTTTCACAATGTTCACGGAACGTGTAATATATGGCAAAATTCGACATCAGAAAGGGGAATCAGACGAATGAATCCCAGTTTGAGTATTTATGAAAATCTTGGCGGTGAGAAAGGTGTTCGCGCATTGGTTGAAGCTTTCTATCCGATCGTTCAGCAGAATGAGCAACTGGCTCCACTTTTCCCGGAAGATATTCAGCCGGTCATGGACAAGCAGTATATGTTTTTGTCTCAGTTTTTTGGAGGACCAGGACTGTTTTCCGAAGCGTTTGGACATCCAATGATGCGTGCCCGTCATATGCACTTTGAAGTAACGGTTGAACGGGCTGAGGCTTGGCTTGCATGTATGAATCAAGCGTTAACACAGATCGGTGTGGAGGAGCCCTTGCATTCGTTTATCCTGCAGCGTTTATCCGGGCCTGCACATCATTTTGTGAATACACCATAGTTCCGAATATGATTATAAGCGTACGGGAGAGGGATGGAAGCGAGTGGAATTAGAGCCGCTGTATAAGGTGAAAGTGACGTGTCATTATTGCGAAACCGAGTATGACACCTCACGGGTAAGACCGAGCTTGAAAAGACCCTACCGAACGGATTCCGATTTTTGTGCTTACTACAAGCTGGAGAATCCGGATTTTTATGTGGTTCGCATCTGTCCGCAGTGCGGGTTTGCCTCCACGGAGAACGCAACGGAGCATTTGAATGATGCTCAGCGCAAGGCTTTTAAGGAACAGATCGGTAATCGCTGGGTGAAACGTGATTATAGTGGAGCGCGGACATTGGACCAAGCCTTGGCTACGTACAAGCTTGCCTTGCTGTGCGCTCAGGTTATCCAGGAGAAAGACCGTGTTGTCGCTGGCCTGCTGCATCATATTGCCTGGCTGTATCGTTATATGGAGGATCATGCACAGGAACATCGTTTTCTTGAATTTAGCCTTGAGGCTTATGTCAAGGTGTTCGAACGTGAAGGAACGGGTGGCAATGAAGCCAAACTGTTGTATCTGCTCGGGGAATTGAACCGCAGGGTAGGCCGGTTCAATGAAGCAGTGCAGTGGTTCGGCAAGGTCATTCATGACAAGCGGATCACAGATGCGGCTATGATTCGTGCTTCAAGAGAACAATGGGCCGTGCTACGCGAACAGATGATTTCAGGCAAGCTGGAACTCCCAGAAGAGATGCTGGAAGCAGAGAAAGAGGCTACGAAACGTAGCCCCCTTTAGGTTGATCTTACATTAGTTACGGACAGGACGACTGGATAACAAATAGTCACTGTCATTGTCGATCACGGTCATGCTGGCATTACAGCAGGGGAAGACCAGTAATTTCTTTTTTCCTTCGCGAATGAGCACAAGCTCTTTCGGTTTAAGGGGGAGCAGCACATTGCTTGCATGACAGTAAGGGCATTGCTGTACATAGATATCTCCCATGACAATATCGTAAGGCCAGCTGTTCTCAAATGGAATCATTCCTGTTCGCCTTCTGTTGCGGCAGGTTTGGATGCTTCTTGTTTGGCGAGTTCCGCAATCTTCTGCATCAGGATATGTTGGGGCATGTGCATCAGGTGCTCCAAAGGTACGCCCAAGGATTCTGCTAATTTGACGGCTGTATCAGCCGATACTTGTAAAGGTTTCATACGTTTACCTCCTGAAAGTTACTATAAATTAATGTTCAAAAAGTCTGGTTTTCAGTACCGAGAAGATGGAATGAAGATAGAAATGGAGTAGCGGAGCGTAGGGAAACTACGTGAGCAACGGACATTTCGGCTGAATTTCATATTCGATGCTGATGATGCCGTTAGGCATGATTCGTAATCAAAAGTGGACTTTTTGAACAACCTCTATAACTATTTCTCTAGTATAGAGATATGGCACACATAAAACCAGTTTTTAATTCAATCCTAATGATCCAATTTATAGAGAGAGGTGCCTGATTAAATGAAAACGCCATTACACCCCGTATGGGATCTGGAGTCCATTTTTAGTGGAGGTTCTTCCTCCGAGACATTCGCTGCGTATCTGATTGAACTGGAAGAGGATGTACGTAAACTGCAACATCTGTTAAACGAAACACCTGCACCGACTTCATTAGGAGAGACGGCAGCATTTGATCCCATTTTGGAGCTGCTGCAAAGCTGTTATGTCCGCATATCGGAAGGTTCTGCGTTTGTATCCTGCCTCTCATCGCAAAACCAGAAGGACAAGAAGGCAACGCAGCTTCAGGGGGCCATTAGTTCTCTTGCTGCGATGCTGAACGGCAGCAAATCGAAGTTCGATAATACACTTAGTCAGACCTCGGATTCGGTGTGGGACGCTTGGATTGCTCGGGAAGATATCCAGCCGCTGGCATTTGCTTTGAACGAGAGTCGCACGTTGGCTCGTGAGAAGCTGTCGCCGGAACTTGAGGGCCTTGCTCTGGATCTGGGTGTGGATGGTTACCATGGTTGGGGCAAATTCTATAACACCATTGTCAGCAAGGTAAACATTCCATTTGAGCAAGATGGGGAAACGGTGATGCTGTCCGCAGGACAGGCTGCCAACAAGCTGAGCGATAGCGATCGGAATGTACGCGAGACGGTATTCGCAAACTGGGAGCAGGCTTGGACCGATGTCGAAGATTTCTGCGCTGATACGCTGAATCACCTTGCGGGATTCCGTCTGAAGTTATATGAGAAACGTGGCTGGGATGATATCCTCAAAGAACCTCTGGCCATCAACCGGATGTCACGTCAGACACTGGATACGATGTGGGATGTGATTAACGGTGCCAAACCTGCGCTTGTTCAATATCTGGAGCGCAAGGCAGAACTGCTGGGGGTAGACAAGCTCAGCTGGAGCGACGTAGACGCACCTGTAGGCCAATCGAGTGGGAAAATCACTTATGATGAGGCAGCCATCAATATTGTTGAACAGTTTGCCAAGTTCAGTCCTAAACTTTCTTCTTTTGCAGAGATGGCTTTTGAGAAACGCTGGATCGAAGCAGAAGATCGTCCTGGCAAGCGTCCAGGAGGATTCTGTACGTCTTTGCCACTTAGCAAAGCAACCCGAATTTTCATGACCTTCTCCGGGACACCATCTAATGTGTCGACTCTTGCGCATGAACTTGGTCATGGATATCATCAACACATTATGGAAGAGTTGCCTGCGTTGAACCAGCGCTATGCGATGAATGTGGCCGAGACGGCTTCCACGTTTGCCGAACTAATTGTAGCAGATGCCCTGGTACAGGCGGCAACAGATGAACAAGAGAAGCTGGCTTTGCTGGAAGACAAGATACAGCGCAGTGTAGCGTTCTTTATGAACATCCATGCCCGGTTCCTGTTTGAGAATCGTTTCTATGAACAACGCAAAAAAGGCCTGGTCAACGCGGATGAGTTATCCAAATTAATGGTGGAGGCACAGCAGGAAGCGTTCTGTGGTGTACTTGCATCAGATCATCCGCATTTCTGGGCATCCAAACTGCATTTCTATCTGACAGGTGTGCCATTCTATAACTTCCCATACACGTTCGGGTATATGTTCAGTGCGGGAATCTATGCGAGAGCACAGCAGGAAGGAACAGCATTTGCAGATAAATATGATGATTTATTACGTGATACAGGGCGTATGACCGTCGAAGAACTTGCTCAGAAACATCTGGGTACGGATCTGACACAACCGGATTTCTGGCAAAATGCTGCCGACTTGGTTATTGCCGATATTGAGCAGTTTCTGCGGATGACGGCAACCGAAAAATAGGTTGAACACATATATGGAATGGCTGCAATTCGGTGTTAACAGACACGGGATTGCAGCTTTTTTTGTTCGAAATCCTCATTTTGGATTCTCGAATATTTTGTCGTAATTGAGTGAAAAAACTCGGTTTAAGGAAGACGAATGGCAATTAATTGTGCAAGTTGTAGTTATAATTACCCAAGTTTATCATTCTTTGTTGAATGAGCACATTTGTTGTCATATAATGAGTCGTAAGTCCTTGTCGTGTAGGACTATAAGCTTATAGGAGGAGTGTTATTATGAAAATTGAACAGCTTTCATTAGCAAGACAGTTAGATTTGGTGTTCAAAGAGCTTGATCATGAATTATCAGGTTTAGATTCAGGGGTAGTTTTTGTGCAAATACGAAACAACGTAATTGGGAAATTTGGAATTCGACATAATCCGATAACCGGACGCGATGGACAGATGGAAATCGAGGATGGAGGATTGAACGATACCCAAAGGACTTCTTTCCGAGCGATGGCTCTGGAAACTTTGAAATTCAAGCATAATTGGACACATGGAGAAATAGCATATGACTTCACAGTAAGACAAGGTATGATTTTGGTAGATGCAACGATGGAATCTAACTACAATATGGCCAGCCTTATGATTCGTTACCCTAGAACCAATACATACAAGGATTCAGGTATGGAGTCGACTTCATAATTCATTGCACAAGAGAAAGCGGCACTTCCGAAGAAGGCCGCTTTTGTTTTTTACGCTACTTAAGCAAAAATTACGAGCTTACGAACGACCCGATAATTGCTGCTCAGCGATTTGCACCAGACGTTTAGTGATGTATCCACCCAGAGAACCTGTCTCACGGGAAGTATAGTTACCGTAGTAACCATCTTGTGGAATCGTTACACCCAGCTCTTGTGCAGCTTCCATTTTCAATTGTTGCAATGCTGCAGTTGCTTGGGGAACGACCAGGTTGTTGGAGCGGCTACCGCTACCTTGGTTTTGACTTCCGTACATATGTGTCACCTCCTTATGGGTTGGTGATGTTAGTATGGTTAGAGAATACGGAAATATACATGATATGGCGTAAGGGAAAATATGGATGATCATTGGTAGATATGTCATATAAAAAAGCCGACCCAATGCGGGTCGACAAGTTGTATAAGGATATCAAAATATAGGGTCATATGTGCAAAAGCAACATAGAGGATGATCAGCTCGCTTAGTCTGTAGGAGGTATAACCTCAATACGTGTAAATAGCTCAACAGGCTGTTCCGGTTCCAGACGAATTAACCCCGTCTGATCATCCGATAAAGCCAGATTGGGTGCATCCGGGAGCCAAGTGTACGGTTCAATGCACAAGAACTGATCAGATTCGCCTTTGGTAAAGAGAACCCAGTGTTTGAAAAATGCTTCATCTGCTGAATATTTCAATGTATATCCGTCTTGTCTGCGTAAGTAAGCCGTGGCTGGTTCACCTTCGGTAGCTTTCAACAAGGTATCCCAGTTACGTCCCTGCAAGTTGATGCCTTCGTTCAGAGCAGACCATTCACCTAGAGATTCCAGTTCACCTGTGGGTAATTGTTCTTCATTCTGTCCGTATAGTCCGGAAACAGGCAGTTGCAGTGTCCAGTCAGCAGGTTTGCCGTCTAACAAAAACCATGTATGATATCCCATCCCGAAAGGAGCAGGAGTTGAGCTCAGATTGGTGACCCGCAGACGCTGGCTAAATACAGCGTTTTGCAGTCTGAATGTCATCTCGAGCTTCAGGGGAATCGGGAATTGAGCCATCCAGTGCTCTTCATTTTCAGTCAATAATTCAGTCGTAATTGCACAGCCGTCTTCATCTTCCTCAATGTCACTGACACACCAGGATTGGGTACGGTGGAGACCGTGAATATGGTTGTCATTCGCCGTGTTCTGATCGAACTGGTAACGAACACCTTCATATTCGAATTGTCCCCGATGAATGCGTCCAGGTGGAATCAGAAGAGGAACGCCAAAATGGTACGGCTTCTGCAGATAAAAGGCAAGATCGTCTTCATCCGGACGGCGGACGACATCTCGGTCCTGCACTAAATCGCGAATAGAGATAATATTATTTCCAAGACGCGGCAGCAGGGTAATTTCCAATTCACGGCTATGTAGGATATACGTGTCGTAACCATTCCATTGGCCTTTGGTCACTTGTTTCATATCGATGCTCCTTTTCCCACTTGAAATCTGTCTGCAAGCAGTCGTGATGATTAGGCTGCTGCAGGCGTGTCATTGTGTACATGCCAGCTATTTCCTGTTCTACTTCCAGTGAAGCAGGGCTATAGGATAAGCAATTCCATCATAACAGATTTTGATGTGCGGGGTAAAAAAGTTCATCTCATTTTGACATTCGGGCCTGTGCGCATTAAGATGGAACTCTGAAAGCATTTATTAGAATTGAATGACATGAAATCGATGACAGGGATAAGTAGGTCAAGAGAATCCTCTTCAGAAAGCCGGTGGTTGATGCGAACCGGTGTGAGCTCTTTATCGAATGGACCCTTGAGTGTGGATTTGAACAGGCGCAGCCAGAGACGGGCTTGCCTCATTAGAGTCTGCCGTATAATCCACGTTACGGAACAATGAAGGCGATTCTTCAGCTTGACTTGAATTCAGGGTCAGGAGCAATGGAAGAAAAGCGAATAAGGGTGGCACCACGGTCTCACGTCCCTTGCGGATGTGGGGCCTTTTTGCGTTCGCAGAGAATGGCGGAGCTTTTTATTTACAATCAGGGAGGCGTTATGTGCAATGAAAACAGTACTTTCAGGTATTCAACCGAGCGGCAAGCTCACATTAGGTAATTATATTGGTGCAATCAAAAATTTTGTGAAACTTCAGCATGACTATCAGTGTCATTTCATGGTGGTTGATCTTCATGCCATCACCGTGGCTCAAGAGCCAGCAGCATTGCGTGAGCAGTCAGAAGCTGTAGCTGCGCTGTTTATTGCAGCAGGCATTGATCCGTCGAAATCCAATGTATTTCTGCAATCCCATGTACCACAGCACGCGGAACTGGGCTGGTTGATGACAACGCTGACCTCCATGGGTGAGCTTGAGCGTATGACTCAATTTAAGGATAAATCATCCGGTAAAGATTCTGTTGGTGCCGGATTGTTCGTGTATCCATCATTAATGGCGGCTGATATTTTGTTATACAATGCTGACCTTGTGCCAGTAGGTGAGGACCAGAAGCAGCATTTGGAACTGACACGTGATCTGGCAGGACGTTTTAACCACCGTTATGGGGACTACTTCACCATTCCAGATCCGTATATTCCACAGGTGGGTGCTCGGGTAATGTCACTTGATGATGCCTCTTCAAAAATGAGCAAAAGTAACCCTAACGCTGGCAGCTATATAGCTCTACTTGATCCGCCAGATGTTATTCGCAAAAAAATCAGCCGTGCTACTACAGATTCTGGACGCGAAGTGCTATACGATCCGGCGAACAAACCGGAAGTTAGCAATCTGATGAGTATCTACGCTGAATGTGCCGGTATGACGCTTAAGGAAGTAGCAGAGCGTTATGAAGGCAAGATGTATGGTCCGTTCAAAAAGGAACTGGCTGAAGTGGTTGTGTCTGTGATTGAACCTCTACAACAACGGTATAATGAGATTCGTGAGTCTGGCGAATTAGCCGAAGTCTTGGATACGTCAGCCCGCCGTGCAGAAGAAGTAGCTGCTCAAACGCTGGATGCAGTGAAAGAACGTATGGGGTTTGTTCCTAGACGTAAACTGTAGTGCTGAACAAGATCTTCATATGTAACGGGATGAATAGTTAACATGAATAAAGAGGAGCTCTTATTGAAGGACTCCTCTTTATTTTGTACGTTCAGTGTTGAGTTATAAAATGACCTGCTCAAGAAGTAGGCTCTGAAGCAGTCGAGCGCACTTCCTGACGTTCTTTTTTGGCACGAATCACAAATCCCCAACCAATGTTGGCAATGGACAGGACAAATAGTAGTGCAGCAAGCCAACCGGAGTAGGAGATCGTAATTGCTGTAACCGCTAACAAGATAATTGAAGAAAATGCGAACCATAAGGATAAGCCTTTGCTCATTGGGAAAAACCTCCACCTATAAATTTAGTGAAATTCCGTATAACCTGAAGCGTACGAGCCATAATAATCTTGCAAGCTTGCAATACATTACAGACACAGATTGAAAGGAGATTATAAATTATGGCTCAAGGATCTCGTTCTTCAAACAACTTGGTGGTACCTCAAGCGACTGCAGCACTGCAACAATTGAAAATGGAGGCTGCACAGGAACTGGGTGTAACTATCCCACAAGACGGTTACTATGGCAACTACACTTCCCGTGAAACAGGATCTTTGGGTGGATATATCACCAAACGTCTGGTACAAATCGCTGAGCAGTCTCTGGCTGGGTCTGGCAAATAATTTATCTTAACCAAACAGCAACAAAACAGGATAAACAGAAAGCCCGGGGCGGAAACGCTCCGGGCTTTCTCGCGTATCAGTTCCTATGTTTGATTGTGCCTTGCCATGCTCGCTTCGTCAAGGGCGCGCGGATAAAAGTTTTTTATCCATCTTCTCATCGCTTAACCAGCCTACATACGTATCGATCGTTTCGAAATTCCGATCCATAACCACGACAGCGACAAATGGATATTGTTTCCGGTGACGATAACGTACATCTGCCCAGCGAACCTTGTAACCGGCAGGCAATTCTTCAACCTCTGCCACCGCATAGGAGGTGAAGTAAAGGAATGCACTGACTTCGGGCGATTTGCGTGAAGCAGCAACAGCCGCATGTGTAGAAGACGAGGCGTGCAGACTCCATGCCAGATTGGAACCATCCATTTTACCGATCTCATAACTGCCGTCCGCAATTCTTTTTACCACATGCCAGCGATTCCAGGATATCGTCGGAATGACAATGTATCTTACCTGCTCTGGGCTGTTGTCCAGCCGCCTAACCTTTCTGACTGCTTGTGCACGCGCAATCGTCCGCCATACATAATATAAACCTGTCAAGCTATACAACGTAACGAAGAGTGGTGCAGGGGCAAACAGATCAAAGGCCCATAACAGGATGGCCATGACATGAGTGGTGAATAGAAACGGATCAAAAATATGAATGATATTCCAGGCAATCCAGCGTTCGGTAAAAGGCCGGGCTGCTTGGGTTCCATAGGTATTGAACAGATCAGTGAATACGTGAACGCCTACGGCTACAGCAGTCCAAGTGGCAACGTGACCCATAGGGACTCCTGGGAATATCAGTGCAATGACGCCAGTGATGAGCAGAACCCATAACAGGAGAAATGGCAGAGAGTGTGACAGGCCCCGGTGATTCCGAATGTAAAGCGAATTGCTTTTGAGACGTAACGCAGTATCGATGTCAGGGGCTTGGGAACCAGCGATCGTGCCAACCATTACTGCAGCTGCAAGCATGGGGTTGGACGCGACCACAGGATCGATATAAGCCAGACCGGCTAAACCAATCCCCATGACAAAGTGTGTAGAGGTATCCATAACCGTCTCCTTTGTGTGGTGTATCGTTCTAAGGCATATTACTTCTCTATCTAGGTGATACCCATATATAGTGTATAATATCCGCCTGTAAGGATGCAAAACACCCCTAATTTTAAATTAATGCCAATAAATGTATTATATTTAATGAACATACTTGGTTTGTCAAACTATTTCCGCATTTCCTATGATAAACTTTATATCGGATACAGAAAGAAATTTCACCTGATAATGCATGATACAATTCGAATGATGTACAACGTTGAAATAATGTATGGGCATTGTTCCTTCAAACCGTTACAATAATATAGAATCTCATAAAAAGTAGGTTTCTTTGAATACATATGTCACAATGCATGGATTAAGCGTAACGAACGTGAGGACTTTTTTGATTCACCTATGTATGCGTATTCATTAGAGAAGATATAGAAGGGACGAGGAAGATGCTGAAAAAGTACAAATGGACATGGATGCTACTGGGGCTCGCACTGATTATGGCTGTGTATCTGATGTGGGGCACCGTATTTGCCAGTAAGGAAAAATTACCCGAGATTCGCGAGATCCAATCCTTTTCCATGGAAAATGTAGATGGTAGTACGGTATCACTGGAGGATACTCAAGGGAAAGTCCGTTTGTTCTACTTTTATTTCACCAGTTGTCCAGATGTCTGCCCGATTACGACGTTTATGTTATCCCAGGTGCAGGATCTGTTGAAAGAGGACGACACCTTCGGTAAAGATGTCTCGTTTGTATCCATTTCATTCGACCCGAAAGTCGATACAAGAGAGAAGATTAAGACGTTCGCGGACCGCTTCCATGCAGATTATTCCGGATGGTACTTCTTGCGAGGGGATATGGACAAAACAAAACAGTTCGCCAGGGATTCATTCCAGATCCTGATCGATGGGGAGACTAAGGACGATTTTGCCCATATGAACATGATTGGGCTGGTGGATGAGAACAACCAGCTGCGTAAGGTATATAATGCGTTTAATACAGAGGACGTTGTGCCTGCTGTGATTGCCGAGGATATTCGGAATCTGATCAAGGAATAATCATCTGTTGCTCATATTGTAAAGGCTGCTTTCAGGTTGGATATCAACCCAAAGGCAGCCTTTTGGTATTTCACTTTAATAGGAAGGATGTTCAGGGTATTGGATGTATGTCTCTAACCCGGCTTTCTCCAGCTGGGCAATGATATACTCATCAGGCGTTCCTTCTACACCTGCATATCCTCGTCGTGTATACATCTGTACTGCATCCGGGAAAGCATCCCGAAGCACACCTCTAATTTTTTTACCGGAACTGTCATTATCCATAAATAAAAAGACTTCATCATATCCGACCTGTTTGCGCAAGGTCTCCAGTTTAAGTGAATTAAGCGTTCCGAACGTGCATAGAATGTTGATTTCGGGTCCAACCAGACGTTTTAGTTTGCTTCGGTCATTCTTACCTTCCACAATGACATGAATAGGCATCATATTCACCTCTTGTTCGAGAGCTTATGTCGACATTCCCCGGGAAATGTTGCAGCGAAAATCGACTGATTATATAAAATGGACTCCTTTCTTTACACGATTGCTAACTGGATAGAACAACCCATCAAGACAATTCTCTGAAATCTTATTTGATGTGCATCATTAGGTCAGTAATAGCTGGCAGTGGCCGTTCCGGTTACGGATCGTTCTTCCGATCACTGTTGTCTCCATATATTTCTGATTTACTTTTATAAAGTTAATATTTGGAGACAAAGGCGAACGCTATCGCTTCTTCAGAATCGATTCCGTCCCCTTCACTACTTTTGGCTCATCGTTCAACCTTAATGATGCTCTTCAATAAGATAAAACCTTCGGTGATTGTGAAACATAGATTTCCCAGTTAGCTTTTATAACGTGTAAAACATCAGTCCATTTTATATAGTTTAGCTGTAAATGGGGGAATGATGCAAAGCTAATGAAAATACTGGCCTAATTCAATATACTTTTGTGATCCGAAATGGAAGCTTCGCGTCTGGATGTATAGTATGGAAGCAGTAGCATACCAATCATTAACAAAATGAAGGCGATGAAATAGGGTGATACTCCGACACGGAGTTGCCCGGCTGTGATGGGACCGATGAAAGAACCGATGGAGGTGGCGATGGATTGCAGCGAGAATATTCGTCCCAACTTGCTCCCGCCGCTCAGACGAATAAAGAGGGTAGCCATAGCTGGAAAAATAATACCTTTGGACATCCCAAGTACAAACAATACGGTAGACAACGGAATTTGCGGAATAGCTGCCATTACAAAAAAACATAAGGACATCAGGAGCACACCCGTAACCAGTCGCAGTTTCGGGGAATACCGATTGAGAAATAACATGCTGAGTGTGGAGAGGGCCCCGATACTGATTATGGAGAACAATAGGCCGGTAGACATCATGGACGAATGTCCGCCTCCTCGCAGGGGTAATTCGAAGAAGAGAATCCCCTGAGCACAGGCAATAACCAGAGGCAGGGCAAAGTAGCGCCAGGATACCGGCAGGAATGCACTTGTAGCATCTGCGGGTGAAACATCAGGGTTAGCCGGTTCCGTTACTTTCTCATGTTGCTTGATGATACCACGGGGCATGGTCATGAATGCAATGACACCTGTGAGAATAAGCAGATAACCTAATCCTGAGAATGTAGCGGAGAATCCCATAGAACCTACAATGATCGCACCTGCTGCTGGAGATACAACTGAGGCGAGGGTGTGTACCACCCCATGACCCGACATATACTTCCCCTGTTTTACTGGATCGCTGGATAGCTGGGCAAGCAGGGCAAGACATGCCGGAGATAGGAAGGCCAGCACAAAACCGCTGATGGAACGCAGCGCCAGCAGTTGCCATGGGGTATGGACGTGGGCTTGCAAGAGCAGGATGAATCCTGCCCCAAGCAGACTGAACACAATGTAGCGACGACTGCCATGTTTATCAATTTGTGTTCCGGCAATCAGATTGCCAGGAAGATGCGTTAAGGAATAGATGCCCATCATCCAGCCGATGAATGTAGGGGCGGCTCCAAGCGAGATGGCAAAAGGGGTCAAAATGGGATACTGAGCGTGCAAATCAAATACGGCAAGGAACAAAAACAGGTATAGCCAGATGGCTGTTTTCACATAAGCCCCTCCTTGTTAAGCGATGCATGTTCACATTACAGGTCTTGAACGTGTTCTCCGTTCGCTAGCAGAACCTCATGGTACTACTTGTACGCCTGGCGGGACGAACTTAGACCGTTTATTTTTACGAGGGAGGGCTTAGCTGACAGCAGCTTCGGAAATCATGTATAATATTCGGGAAGTGTAACGAATGAATTCTAATACGGAAGGTGTAGTCATGAACATAGAAGTAATGAAAGAGTTTGTGATGCAGAACTGGCTGGTGATCGTGGTTGCGTTGATCATTTTGTTCTTTGTTCTGAATGTGGTTAAAACCGTATTGAAATGGGCGATTGCCATCATCATTATTGCGGCTCTACTGATATACAGCGGCATCTCCATTGATCAGATCAAACAGACAGTGACAGACGTACAATCCAGTACGATGGACACATTGAAGAAGGAAGCGACCAGCATGATGCTCAAGGAAGCTTCCAAAGCAACCTACGTCAAAGGACAGGATGGCGCATTCACCATCACAAGTCCCAATGTGGAGATTAAGGGCCGAACTCAATCGGATAAAGTTGATGTGACCTTCCGCGGAATTTCACTTGGTGAATGGAAACTCGACAATGAAACCATACGTACGTTTGTCGAACAGGCACAGGAGAACAAAACAGCACCAGCATCGTAGTAAAGGGGGAATCAGTACGTGCTGCAGAATTGGCTGGACAGCCTGAAGGAGTTTAATGGCATCACAATTATGCTGCTGCTGATTGTGGCTGCTTCATTATTGCAGGGTTGGTCCAGAGGGGCTTCGCGTTCAGCAGGCAGACTCTTCGGGTTCCTGATGGATGGCATTATGGCGGTGATTGGTATTCTGTTGTCAATCGGTTTAACGATGTGGCTTGCACCATATGTACAGCAGTGGCTGTCTGCGTATGCTTCTGCCATGCCTAACCGTGAGTTGAACCGGTGGGAACAGATGTATTATACGTTGGTTACGGCGATTGCAGATTTTCCGCTGATGCGGTTCGCTGTATTATTTGTACTTAGCTATGGACTCATCCGACTGATTCTCGGGTTCCTTTCTTCATTAATTTTTAACAGCAGGCAGGGGTCAGCCGAGGAAAGTGCGCCTAAAGGTATGTTTAGCCGGTTGACGGGTGCATTGATTGGCACGATCATAGGCTCCGTCCGCGGAATGATTGTCATTGCGGTCTTGTTCATGATTGTCAGTCTTTACCCCGGGAGCATGTTCAGCCGATATGTGGAGGCATCTCCGATCTATATGCAAGGGGCCAAAACGGTTATCGAACCGTTGTCTGGCACATTTATCAAGGACAAGCTTCCCGTATTTACGCAGGCTGTGCAGAAGGAACTGGGCGGCATCCTGCAACGCAAATATGAAGTCATTGACCATAATATTCCGACGGACATTGAATCTGCAGCGAGTGAGATTGTCAAAGGCGAATCGACAGATGAAGCCAAAGCAAGAGCGCTATACGACTGGGTAGGTTCACGTATTCAGTATGACTATGGTAAAGTGGATGACTATGAGCAAAAGGGCATATGGCATGAACAGAATCCACAGAATACATTTGATACACGCAAAGGCGTATGTATTGATTATGCCCGTCTCTATGCTGTGATGGCCCGTTCACAAGGACTTGAAGTCAAAGTCGTTACAGGACTTGGTTATAACGGCCAGGGAGGGTACGGTCCGCATGCGTGGAATGAGGTGTATTTGAGTGATTCCGAGAGCTGGATTCCGCTTGACCCGACATGGGCGATCAGTGGAGATTGGTTTAATCCTCCGAATTTTGCCGACACCCATCTAAAGGATCAATCAGCTTGACATTACAACGGACATGGGTCCTTAATATGACGACGTTGCCAGGTTATCATGCCGCGAAGAACCAGTTTGAGCGGTATGCATCAAGTCATGAAAGAGGTAGGATGGATGAAAAAGCATTCCAATGAGAAGGATGAACTTACAGACAAACGGCGTTTTAGTTACCGTATGAACGTATTTTTCTTCGCTTCCTTTGTTATTTTTAGCGTTATTATTGTACGTTTGGCGTTTTTGCAATTTGTGGAAGGTCCTGAACTCAGTCAGGAAGAAGCGAGTAATATTACCAAGGATGTACCGCTTCCTCCTGTTAGGGGAACGATCTATGATTCCACAGGTGAGGTGAAGCTGGCGTATTCCAAGCCCATTCAGTCTCTATACCTGACGCTGTATAAAAACTATGGGGATGTAGATGGGCAGCCGAGCCCTAACATAGGGGAAGTGCAGGATATTGCAACCCGGTTGCATGATGTGTTTGAACAGTACAAACTGAAGGATTCAGAGTCACTTACAGTGGAACAGATTATTGAAGAGATGGACTTGAATTCACGCAAGGCGAACGGCTTCATGCCACGGCTCATTAAGAGTGATCTATCTGAGGAAGAGGTCGCTTATTTCCTGCAGCATAAGGACGAGTTCAAAGGCATCCAGATTGTTGAGGAAAGTGTACGGTTCTATGATCCGGATACGGTAGCGGTTCAGACGATCGGTTATCTGAAAAAATTCAAAAGCTCCAAAGCATTGAAGAAGTACGAAGAGATTGATAAGACCAATAAAACACAAACGGATCCGGGTCTTGTGTATACGGAGAATGAATTCGTAGGCTTTGACGGACTGGAACTGCAATATCAGGATGCTCTCCGAGGCAAAAGCGGATATACATCCGTTGATGTGGATTTGCGTAACTTGCCTGAAGGTGTGGCTGGTTCTACCCCGCCGGAGAAAGGGTATGACCTGATTTCCAGCATTAACAAGAACGTTCAGATGAAAACGGAACAGGCCATTTTGGATCAGTTGAGCTGGCTTCACCGGAACCCGGTTTCCGGTAAATTGCATCCGAATGCCAAGACAGGATTTGCAGTTGCGATGGAAGTGGATACGGGGAAAATCGTATCCGCTGCGAGTATGCCCGATTATGATACCAACGTGTGGAGAACTGGCGGTATAAGCACGGAAGATTACGAAAAAATAAAATATATTTATCAGAATGGTACGATTAGAGGGTTCCCGCCAGATGATAGTGGAAAACGGGCAGAATCTGTTGTGTTGCTCGGTTCAACGATCAAACCGCTTAGTGTATTGATCGGTTTGAAGGAAGGTTTCTTCACTACAAATACCGTATATTCAGATAGAGGTTCAACGACCTTTGGTGGAGACAACCGTAGAGTGCAGAACTCTTCAGGTCATGTGTACGGTGCGATGCGTCCGCGTGATGCGATTCGTCATTCCTCGAACGTGTTCATGATCGACGAGATCGGGAAGAAGCTGTACTCGAAGTATGGTGCGAAGGGCATTGGCGTATGGGATAAGTACATGGAGAAATTCGGTCTTGGTGTGTCTACAGGTGTAGACTTGCCTAATGAGAAGTCTGGTCTCAAAGAATATGAGAATGAATTGGAGAGTTCTTTAACACGTCTGGTATATGCCTCCTTTGGTCAGCAAGGGAAATATACAACCATGCAGTTAGCACAGTACACTACAATGCTGGCGAACAAAGGAAAACGCATGGAACCACAACTGGTTAGCGAGTTCCGGGATTCGGAAGGCAATGTGGTTGAGAAAGTGAAACCGAAAGTACTCAGCACGGTAGAATTTAACGATGCCTATTGGAATGAAGTGCAACGAGGCATGGCCACCGAAGTTTCGGCATTTAGCGGCTTCCCATATGATTTCGCCAGAAAAACAGGGACATCGACACAACTCGTCGGCGGTAAACTGGTGGATAACGGGGTGTTTATCGCCTACGCACCACGTAATAATCCGAAGCTTGCTGTCGCTGTGGTTATTCCCGAAGGGGGCTTTGGTTCGAGCAGTGCGGCCCCGGTTGCACGTGCGATCTTCGACGCCTATGACGAGGAATTCGGTCTCGACGGTGTACCGAAAAAGGACAAAAATAAAGATTCAGATTCAGATTCGGAATCAGGCACACAGTGATGTAAAGTATTCGTTTAGAGAGAGGACCTTGGCGGGTCCTCTTTTTTGTTATTACGGTGAGAATGGATCGTAAGGGTGAACTAATTAGTTGCATTAATATGTAACCATATGAGCTGTACCACGTTTAAATAAGGGAAGGGTAAACGCGATCCGGAGAACGGGATAACGTTGATATGTCAGTGTTTACATTGAAATCGGTAGATTGGTTAGTGTAACGGTCTGTTTACGAAAATGTAACCAAATATTGAAAGACGTGACAGCTGACCTTTGGTAGACTTGTATGAGAAAGGATTAAATATCAGATTGAACACGTGCACAATACGTATTAAATAATATTATTTTTATAGAGGAACGGGAGAGGCTTAATACATGTTTAACCGATTGAGGAAGAAACCCATGACTGAGGAAGATACACCCGTCAACAAGCCTTCCACCGCAAGGCTGAATCTGTTTTTTTTCGCGGCATTTGTCATATTCAGCATCCTTATTTTCAGATTGGCCTTTGTGCAATTTGTGGAGGGTCCTGAACTGACGTATATGGAAACGAGTCGTAATACCAAAGATATCCCGCTTGCACCTGTTCGTGGTCCCATCTATGATGCGACAGGGGAAGTCGCGCTGGCTTATTCCGAACCTGTACAGTCCCTGTATGTGCTGTTGTATGAGGATTATCGGAATGATGAACGTAGACAGGAAGCAGAGGAACTGGCTCATGATCTGGCGGCTGTGTTTAAGCAGTTTAATCCCGGGGACAAAGAGCAGCCGGACGCGGAAGAGATCATCAAACGATTGGATCTGGATTACCAGAAAACGTTTGGCTATGTACCGAGGCTGGTGAAGTCGGATCTATCGACCAAAGAAATTGCCTTTTTCATGGAGAAAAAAGCGGAATATCCAGGCGTTATGGTGCTGGAAGAAAACATAAGAAAATATGACCCGGATGGCGTAGCGGTTCAGGTTGTCGGTTACACAAGAGAGTTCAAACGGGCACCGGATTCTATTGCCAAATATAAGGCCATCCGTGAAGGGGCAAGTACCCAGCGTGATCCAGGGCTTGTCTATCATGAAGAAGAGAAGGTTGGCTTCGATGGGCTGGAGCTTCAATACCAAGAAGAACTCCGTGGACGAAGCGGATATCAGTCCATTGATATTGACGCACGTAATCTGCCAGATGGGACGATGTTACAAACACCACCGGAGAAAGGCTACAGTCTGGTTTCCACCATTAACAAGGAAATTCAGATGGCCGCACAAGAAGCGATAACGGACGAATTGCGCAGACTTCCCAAAGCAATTACCGGATACGCAGTCGCCATGGAAGTGGATACAGGAAATGTGGTGGCCATGGCAAGTATGCCGGATTATGATCCGAACGATTGGGATTATGACAAAATTAAATATGTGTTCCGAAACGGAACCACCGAGTCATTCCCACCGAATGATGATAAGCCTAGACGGGCAGAATCCGTTGTACTTCTTGGGTCAGTGATCAAACCGCTAAGTGTGCTTATTGGATTGAAAGAGGGATTATTTACAGCAGGACAGACCTATCATGATCCGGGATATGCCATTCTGGGGAAAGACGGCCGACAAGTGAGGAACTCACATTCTGCTTATAATGGTTCCATTACCGCCAGAAAAGCGATCGAGAAATCGTCCAATGCGTTCATGATCGACATGGTGGGTAAACGTTTGTTAAGCAAATATGGCTCGGATAAAGGAATTGATATCTGGGACAAACACATGAAGGAATTTGGCTTGGGTGTGTCCACTGGTGTAGATCTGCCTAATGAATTTCTGGGTAGGCTAGAATATAATAATAAAGACGAATCAGTTCTAACACGTTTGGCATTTGCCTCCTTTGGACAACAAGCCAAGTACACCACGATGCAACTCGCACAATATACCACGATGCTTGCGAATAAGGGTAAACGGATGGAACCACATCTGGTGAAGGAAATTCGTGACGCGGACGGTAATGTGGTGAAAGAGATCAAACCTAAGGTGCTCAATGAAGTTGATTTTGCCGATGCGCATTGGAATGAAGTTCATAAAGGAATGGTTACCAAAGTAAGTTCATTTGACGGTTTCCCTTACGATTATGCTCGGAAAACAGGAACATCAGAGCAGGGGACAGGGCCGAACAAAAAAGAGAATGGTGTGTTTATTGCCTTTGCACCACGGGACAATCCGAAGCTTGCTGTCGCTGTTGTTGTGCCGGAAGGTGGGTTCGGGTCAGTCAGTGCTTCACCGATTGCACGGAAAATCTTCGATGCATACGATGAAGTGTATGGTCTCGATGGAACGCCAAAAGGGAAGAAAGACGAAGGAAAAGACAACGAGTAATGTAAAAGAAACGTAGCAGATGTAGCTCTTTTAACATCATAACCAGAAAGTTAATGAAGTGAATTAAATACATTTGGACAGGCAGGGGGAATTTATCCCTTGCCTTTTTTTTTGGCTTCGGATAAAATTTGCACAAGGGAAACATTATTAGTCTTGATTAAAATTTAATACCTTGTACAACAAAATTAGATTGAGACAAGTATTTTAGGAGAGGGAAAGGGGACGGTTGAATTGTTAATGGTGAAAATGAGGAGTATTCAGAGGGGGGTCATTACGCTAGCGGCTCTGGTTCTGGTTGTCGTACTTACGGCATGTTCCAGTGATGCAGAGACGAGCAGTGGTGGCAAGCTACAAGTAACCGCTACAACGGGAATGATCGCTGACGTAGCACGTGAGGTAGGCGGGGCATATGTTGATGTTACCGGGCTAATGGGCCCGGGAGTTGATCCCCACTTGTACAAGGCATCCCAAGGTGATATTCGCAAGCTGGAACAAGCAAAAGTCATTTTCTATAATGGACTGCATCTCGAAGGCAAAATGACAGACATTTTGGAAAAAATGTCCTCAAGCAAGCTGGTTACTGCCGTTACAGAGACTATTCCAGTCGAGGAGTTGCACTCAGGCAAAGATACAGGCGGCACCGAATATGATCCACACGTCTGGTTTAACGTCAGCCACTGGATGCATGCGGCAGAAGCCGTACGCGATACGCTCGTGAAGGCGGACCCGGACCATGCGGAAGAATACAAGGCTCAGGCAGAGACGTATTTAGCGAAGCTCGAAGCGCTGGATGCCGAGGTACGTGAGAAGATTCTGGAGATTCCGGAAGCAAGCCGGGTATTGGTTACGGCGCATGATGCATTTGGATATTTCGGTCAGGCTTATGGGATGAAAGTGATGGGGCTTCAGGGCATCAGTACAGCAGCCGAATATGGTGCAAAAGATGTTAGCGAACTGCGGGATTATCTCGTGGATAACCATATCAAAGCAGTATTTGTTGAATCGAGTGTGCCTGCGAAAGCGATGGAAGCCATCATTGCCGGAGCAGCTCAAAAAGGACATACGGTCAGCATTGGTGGAGAACTTTTCTCAGATGCCATGGGGGCTGAAGGAACGGAAGAAGGCACATACATCGGTATGATTCGCCACAATGTTGAGACAATTGTAGAAGCCCTGAAATAATGAATCACAAGAAGAGAGGAGTTATAGGATTATGAATGATACAACTTTATTGGAACAAACTCCTACGAAACTGAACAACAGCCACTTGCAGGGAACGCAGCCAACATCGGCTCCTCTTAGTGTGAGGGATCTGGCTGTTGCGTATCATAAAAAACCAGTGCTTAGCAGCGTATCTTTTGATATCCCGGAAGGACAACTCATCGGAATTCTCGGACCAAATGGCGCAGGGAAATCCACCCTGATCAAAGCCGTTCTGGGACTGGTACCGAAGATGCATGGCGAGGTTCGGATATTCGGACAATCGTACCGGGAACAACGTCGTCGTATCGGATATGTGCCACAACGGGAATCGGTCGACTGGGATTTTCCAACGCATGCACTTGATGTAGTTATGATGGGAAGATATGGTCATCTAGGCTGGTTCCGTCGTCCGGGGAAAAAGGAGCGGGACCTGGCAGCACACTGCCTGGAGCAAGTCGGCATGGGCGATTACATGTACCGCCAGATCAGTCAGCTGTCCGGTGGACAACAGCAGCGTGTCTTTCTGGCACGGGCACTCGTGCAAGACGCGGATCTGTATTTCATGGATGAGCCGTTTGCAGGTGTGGATGCCACCACGGAGAAAGCGATCATTTCGCTTTTGGAAGAGTTGAAGAAACAAGGCAAGACAGTACTGGTCGTTCACCATGATCTGGCGACAGTCGAGGAATACTTCGACCATGTGCTGCTGCTCAATGGACGACTGGTGGCAGGCGGACCAACAAGCGAAGTATTTGTACCGGATACACTGCAAGAGACGTACGGAGGCCGGATTGCGATGATCGGAAGCCGGACGGAGAAAGGCCAGGTGTAGTGCATGTGGAACTGGATCATTGCCATCTTGTCCGACCCCAATACACGTTGGATATTGCTTGGCTGTCTGCTGCTGGGATTCAGTAGCGGAATTATTGGCTCCTTCACCTTTCTTCGTCGGCAGAGCCTCATGGGGGATACCCTCGCTCATGCTGCTCTGCCTGGGATCTGTATTGCATTTATGTTGACGGAAACGAAGTCCGTAGGCTTATTCCTGTTCGGTGCGCTGGTGGCCGGTATTGTCGCTACCTTCGGAATTTCCTGGATTACACGCTACTCCCGGATCAAGCAGGATGCGGCGATGGGAATCGTATTAACTGTATTTTTCGGAGTTGGCGTAGTGATGCTGACGCGCATTCAGCATGGGGCGAGCGGAAGCCAAAGCGGACTTGATAAATATTTGTTTGGACAGGCGGCGTCCATGGTCATGACGGATGTGTATGTCATGGGTGGCGTATGTCTCGTATTACTGATTGCCTGTCTTGCCTGGTTCAAGGAATTCAAACTGGTGAGTTTTGACCCGGGCTTTGCACGAGGTATGGGACTTCCAGTTGCCATGTTGGAGCAACTCATTTTGCTCTTGACGGTGATCGCGGTGGTTGCCGGGATTCAGGCCGTTGGTGTCGTACTTGTTGCGGCCTTGCTGGTAACTCCGGCTGCAGCGGCACGCTGCTGGACCGACTCCCTTGCACTCATGGTATTATTGGCAGGCATATTTGGTGCATTGAGCGGAGCGACGGGTACCATCTTCAGCACGCTCGTGCCCAATCTGCCGACAGGACCTGTAACGGTTCTTGCGGCTACGGTGCTGTTTGCCGGATCAGCCTTGCTCGCCCCACGTCGTGGATTGTTAGCCCGACGGTTGCGTAGTATTCAGGCAAAGTCCGCATATATGCGTAAAGAGCGAGCTACACTCCAGACTCTCGCCGCACAGCGAAATCAGCAGGAACGGGGGGAGATGTAATGGCAACGTTTTGGATTATCTTGACGGCCGTTTTGGTATCTTCTGCTTGCGCCATCCTCGGTTGTTTTCTGATTCTGCGGCGAATGGCTCTGGTCGGTGATGCGATCAGTCATGCGGTTCTCCCCGGTATTGCGATTGCTTTCCTGTGGAGCGGTTCCAGAGATTCATTGTGGATGCTGCTCGGCGCAACGGTGTTTGGACTACTGACGGTGTTCTTCATACAAAGTCTGCAGGCGGGTGGACTTTCGTCCGATGCCTCAATCGGAATTGTGTTCACAGCACTCTTCGCAGTAGGGGTCATTCTCATTAGTCTGAACGCCCAGCATATTGATCTGGATCTGGACTGTGTCCTGTTCGGTGAGATCGCTTATGTGCAGTGGGATACGCTAACCCTTGGAGGTACGGATGTCGGGCCGAGGGCGGTCTGGATGCTGGGCATCACTTTGCTGGTCATCCTCGTTGTCATCGGACTGTTCTACAAACAGTTCAAGCTGTGTGCGTTCGATCCGGCGCTGGCTGCAGCCTGCGGCATTCCGGTGGTGTTGTTCCACTATCTGCTCATGGGACTCGTATCCATGACATCCGTAGCTTCATTTGAGAGTGTGGGGTCCATTCTCGTTGTGGGTATGCTGATTGTACCCGCGGCGACGGCTTACCTGCTCACAGATCGTCTCGGAAAAATGATTCTGTATGCTGTCCTGATCGGAGCAGCTTCCTCGGTTGGAGGTTACATCATGGCATACGCGCTGGATGCTTCCATCGCGGGCTGCATGGTGGCTGTTGCTGGAATTCTGTTTGTTCTCGCACTGCTGCTGTCACCGAAACATGGCATCGTATTCCGTTATGCTCGTCGCAAATTTGCGGCACGGTAATCGAATTTTAAGTGAATAACGGGTTGATAAACCCAAATAACAAGAAGCCGCCTGCTTTGCAGGCGGTTTTATATCGTGTCTGGTCATATTCTTTTACAAGGCCACCTGATATAAGAAATGGAATATACATCTGTAGTGTAGCGTCAACGTTCCGATTACGGGTTATTTTGTTGCATACAGATGATCTGTGGTAAAATGTCGTTAGCTGTGACGTCCGGAGCGTCCGTTTTTGTGGATGCCGGGCGATCTTGTCGTGAGAGAATGTTTAAAATTAGATTAAAGAGAACCTTTAAGTTGAACTGGAGATACATTGGGAAACGGAGAGGGCAGAAAGGACCTAGAGAAGGGAATTACAACTACTCTGAAAGGTTTTCTGCCCGCGTAGTGCCTGAATGGATATCCATGAGTTCAATTTGGAGAGAGACGCCGGAGGAGGAATTACTGTATGAGTGAACTGAAATACAAATTGCTGGCATTGGATATGGATGGAACATTGCTTAACGATAATCATGAAATTACACAGGAGACCGCCAAGTGGATTCAGATTGCCATTCGTCGGGGGGTACATGTGTGCCTTTCCACGGGAAGAGCCGTATTCCACGCGATGCCTTATGCGGTGCAGCTTGGACTGGAGACACCGATGGTTACCGTTAACGGTAGTGAGGTCTGGAAAGCACCGCATGATCTGCATATGCGTCATCTGATGGACCCGGCATTGATTCGCCAAATGCAGGAAATTGGTGAGAAATATAACAGCTGGTACTGGGCATACTCCGTGGAAGAGCTGTTCAACCGTGATCGCTGGACAGACAATATTGAAGGTCTGGAATGGCTAAAATTCGGCTTCAATACCGAAGTGGACGAAGTTCGTCACCAGATTATGATGGAACTGCAACAAATGGGTGGTCTGCAAATGACGAATTCTTCACCTGTTAATATCGAGATCAACCCTGCTGGCGTATCCAAAGCCAGTGGTGTGGCGGAAGTCTGTAAGTTGCTGGGCATAGAGATGTCCGAAGTCGTTGCTGTCGGAGACAGTTTGAATGATCTGGCTGTCATTGAGGCCGTGGGTCTGGGTGTAGCGATGGGCAATGCGCAAGAGCAGGTGAAGGAAGCGGCTGATCTGATCGTAGCGAGTAATAATGAAGACGGCATCGTCGAAGTGATCCGTGAACATATTTTGAAGGGGGAGTAACCTTTGCTCGCAACCGTTGCCTGGATTTTAATTGTACTGCTGTTTGCAGTGGGGATGGCTGGAACGGTATATCCCATACTGCCTGGTGCTGTAGCGATTTTCTTCGCGTTTCTGGTCTACGGCTGGTTCTTCAGCTTTGATCCGTTTGGTGTGTGGTTCTGGATCATTCAGATTCTGATTGTTGTTGTGTTGTTTGTGGCTGATTATGTCGTTAGCGCATGGGGCGTGAAGAAGTTCGGTGGCTCCAAGTTATCGACCACGCTGAGTACCATTGGTGTTATCATTGGCCCATTTGTCATTCCGGCATTCGGACTGGTGCTGGGACCATTTATCGGTGCTTTTATCGGAGAACTGATCGGAGGGTCTTCACCATCCAAAGCGTCGAAAGTAGGATTTGGTTCCGTCGTGGGACTATTTACAAGCACTGTGATGAAAATTATTTTGCAGATCGTCATGATTGTTCTCTTTATTATCTGGGTGGTAAGATTCGCCTAAACGTTCGGGATTAGCTTCAATGGGATGCACGTCCGGTGTGGAGGAAAGAAGGGGAATTGGTTTGTCTAAGAAAGAAACATTCATTAAGGGTACGCTCATTCTGGCGGCAGCTGCGCTAATCGCGAGGGTACTCGGATTGGTTCAACGGGTACCGCTGGAGCATATCCTCGGAGATATAGGTAACGCATCATTTACCATCTCCAATACGGTATATTTAATGCTGTTAACTGTAGCAACGGCGGGCATACCGAGTACACTTAGCAAAATGGTGTCGGAACGCTATGCGCTCGGACGCGCGGGTGAAGCACAGCAGATCTACCGTGCAGCCCTGATCTTTGCGGCTGTTGCCGGGGTGGTCATGTCTGCTTTATTGTGGTTCGCGGCGCCTTATTATGCTACGTATGTCTCCAAAGTACCGGAATCGGTCAGCGCCATTCGCGCCTTGGCCCCAGCCTTGCTGCTCTTCCCGGCCATTGCGATGATGCGTGGATATTTCCAGGGACGTGGCAACATGACAGCAGGCGGCATTTCACAGATTGTGGAACAATTCGCCCGTGTAGGTACAGCCATTATCGTGGCTTATGTCATGCTGCAATGGAATTATGATGACCAAACGATTGCTGCGGGTGCCTCATTTGGTGGGGTATTAGGAAGTGTTGGTGCCTTCGGTGTCATGTTGTACTTCACCTTGAAGCTGCGACGTAGCGACCGTGCCGCCCAATTGAATTACGAGCGTGCAGAACAGTTACCGATGCGTGGCATCTACAGTGATATCTTCAAGCTGTCTATTCCAATTGTGCTGTCCTCACTTGCGGTGCCAGCCATTAACTTCATCGATTCATCCCTTGTGGTACCACTGCTTAGTGGCCAGATCGGACTTGAAGAAGCGACAGGCGTCCTTGCGATCCTTGGTGCCAAGGCTCAAAGTATTGCGGGTATTCCCCCAATTCTGGCTATCGCGCTCAGTCAATCATTGGTGCCTGTCATTTCGGCAGCATTTGCCCGCAAGGATGAAGCGCATCTGAAGAGTCAGGTTACACTTGCGTTGCGCATTTCGATTCTGACAGGTATGCCGATTGTCATTGCACTTTGTGCGGCAGCATATTCGGTTAACGGATTGCTGTTTACCAATCTGGATGGAACGCCGATCATTGCCTTGCTGACATTCGGTACCATTTTCCAGATTACGATGATGACCACCAACTCCATTTTACTCGGGGTAGGGAAACCGCGGATTACGATGGTCAGTGTGGCAGCAGGTGTTGTAATCAAACTGATCGCAAGTCTGATTTTGGCGCCGATCTTTGGTATTTATGGCATCATTATTGCAACGGCGCTGTGTTTCTTGGTTATCACATACCTGAATCTGCGGGTCCTTCGCAAAATCGTTGATTTCTCCATCATGGGAGATCGTTGGAAAGGGTTTATCATTACAGTGCTGCTTGCAGCAGGTGTAGGATTTGCAACGAACTGGATTGGCAATATGATCTTTGGTTTGTTCTTGCCAGCACGTGTATCCTTCTTGTTTACCTGCCTTGTGGTTGGTGTGCTTGTGATGGTGGTGTATCTGGTTCTCATGGTTGTGCTGCGTGTACTGCGCAAGGACGAGCTGGGCAGTTACCCCCGTATTCTGCAAAAAATTCTCCGTCCACTTATGCGTCTTCAACGTGGAGTCGGGCAAAGAGGATAACCTTCACGAAATATCTAGGCCTCATCATTCGGTCAAAATACGATACAAGCTCTGTCTGCTGTTGAAGCGGACAGGGCTTTTTGTATAGTTAAGGCGAGCTGAGCGACTGAGTTGGACAGTAGGCAAGCAAGCCTAAATTAGCTGTACTTCGGGTGTTCGCATGATCTGGATTAACCTGTTCTATGTGATCTTCACAATTAGTGTGTGATGGCTTTCGCATCATGAGCCAGTGCTGTTTTCAACATGCCATACCGGTGTTCGTGACTCATCTCAAACAACCATGGGCGGCGTGGTGCCGTCAGATAACCGAGACAATCCCGAGTTTGAAGCCAGTCCTGTCGGGTGATCGGTTCATAAGGCGTGTCTCCCCATACGGCGAGCAGCTCCGGACTATACAATCGTTGCCCTTCGGGTAACCATTCTTCATTGAGCAGCTCCTGAGCGTAGAACGTACGATCACCCGCCTTATCTTCATGATGGGTAAACAGGCCAGGCCAATACTCGGCTCGTGAGCCATGATGGGGAACTGAACGTGCGAATTCCAACACTTTTGTGTGGACTTGCTCCACCCCGAACAACAGGGCATATAGGCCTTTGCCAAACCTAATTCGCTCATCCAGCTTGCCAAAATGTTCAATCACTCGCCCTGCGAGCCCGGCTTCCCGTCCAAGTGGAAAGACGATATGATTCAGACCCGCCAGATTATGCAGATGGAATGCGGGTTTGGAGAGTACTTCTTTTTGAAAATAAGGATGTTGCACCACCCGGCTTTCGATATAGTTCTGCTCATTAATAATTAATGCCACACTAAGCAGTGAACTGCACCGTTCCAGCCAAAAGCGTTCCCAAAACGGCGTCATGAACGCCGATACGTGAAAGTGCGACAAGAGATGGAAACAGCTTCGTCCGATCCGGCGACTGTTCATATACAGCAGAAGTTGGGGATATGCATCCTGGAAAATGAGTGCATTGCACCGTTCTAACAGTCGATACATATGCTCACGATCGCTTTGATTCTGTAAATTATGCATCAAGTCACTCTGAAGATCAGTCATGTGATATCCGCCGTTGCGAGAGACCATATGAGCCAGTAGTGCCCAATGCAGTTCAGGATATTGCTCATAACATTCCAGATAGGCTGCCGTGCGAGTGATGTTACTCCGATTATGCTCCTGGGTAAGCGTCTTAATCTCTTCCAGAATGATGCAATCTTCTTCACAGACGAGTGCACTTTGGATCTGATCGGTACGTGCAAAAGACTTGCCGCTGCCAGGCAACAAACGTTCCACCTCAGACTGTAGGGCAGCTGCCGTATCTGTATCCCACTCGATGTCACGCAACGGGTGACGAAGCTGTGCTGAAGCTTGCCATGCGGCCTGTTTGCCACGCCATACTTCACGGGCAGCCCCCGGAATGGAACGGACCATCTGCAGGAGGGACCCGTGATGCTGTGCGTTGGAAGAATCGGTTCTGGTGGAAGTCATAAGTTGACATCCTTTCATGATGTTCTAAGTTTAATTTCACAGACCATGTGGTTTATTCTAAGTATGCGCTGATTATTTGACTTCCACTCTTCAATTTGCTTCACTTAGGGTAAGACAAGGTACAGAAAGGGAGATGAACCGAATGGAACAGATTACTTCCAAACCGGCTTTTGATGTAGCCATCCAATCCCCACGTTTGACGATTGCCGTATTCAAGGCAGACTGGTGTGGTGACTGCAAATACATCGATCCGTTTATGCCTGAGGTTGAAGAGAAATATGCACGTGAACTGACATTGGTTGAGGTCGACGTGGATCAGGTTGGAACGGTTAGTGAAGAGCAGAATATTCTTGGCATTCCGAGCTTTGTGGCGTATACAGATGGCCGCGAACTCGTACGGTATGTGAACAAGCTGCGCAAGTCGAGAGAAGAGATTGAGCAGTTCCTGGATCGCGCAGTTGAGGTGTACAACACGATCCATAAATGATAATAAAAGTATGACAGGTTCATGTTGTAAAAGGGTTATACTAGATGAAACGCCATTTCTCTTGAAATAGGGAGATGGCGTTTGTGTGTTCAGGATTCTGTTTAATACACAATTCAACTGGCATATCCCTCAATTACATAACTCCAATGACCTGCGGGTCATTATTTCACCAGACGTTAACATTTTGTCACAAAGCGCGACGTCAATGAACATTTTATCCGGTATAATGAATTTAGTTGTGAAATAAGTGTCAAAGTACCGAAACAAGCGAAGAATATTCTTCGCCATCTTAAACCAACAGCGGGTGAGAAAAAATTGAAGCACTTATCTTTGTTTAAATGGTTAACCGTATTAACCTGTCTTGTCATGTTTCTGGCCACTTTTGGTGGAGGCATCGTAACCAAAACGGAATCGGGCCTTGGCTGCGGAACGGAATGGCCTTTATGTAACGGAAAACTCGTTCCCGCACATACTGTGGCTTCACTTATTGAATATTCCCACCGCGCTGTAAGCGCACTGGCTGGACTGTTGTCCATTGCCTCATTTGTTGCCTTTCTGCGGTTCGGCAAGTCACGCCGTGACCTGCAATTGTTTTCTTTCTTAACCCTGATCTTTGTTATTGTCCAGGGAATCATGGGGGCTTTTGCCGTCGTTTTCTCCCAATCTTCAGCAGTTATGGCACTTCATTTCGGCTTTGCGCTGATTGCCTTTGCCAGTTCGCTTATGATGGCATTGGGTATAAGGCAGGAGGCAAAAGATGGTGGACTGGAGCGTCTGAATAAATACCCTCGGGTCAGTAAAAAATTCAGAAATCTGGTCTGGTTCTCCACGATCTACACGTATCTCGTGGTATACACGGGTGCATTTGTGAGTCACACGGATTCTGCCGGTGGTTGCTCCGGATTTCCACTCTGTAACGGGCAGATTATTCCTGAGCTTTCGGGCGGGGTAGCGGTTGCTTTTGCTCACCGTGCGGCAGCTGCTTCTCTAGTAATTGTAATCGCAATTCTGGGGCACTTCGCGTATCGTAATCATCCGGATAACAAGGAAATGCGTACCCTTGGCGTGGTATCTGTTGTTCTGATTCTGATGCAAGTGGTCATCGGTATTTTCATGATGGTGACGATGAGCCGTCCGGAAGTATACATGTTCGTAGCTCTTGCGCATATGCTGGATATCGCCATACTGTTCGGGGTATTAACGTATATGAGTTTCCTGGTGTACAAGCTGCATCGCCCGGTTAATCGGTTCTAAATATGAAAGTCCACCATCCAGTGATGCACATCATTGGACAGGTGGACTTTGTTTGATGTCAGGGGGAACAGGGCAACCTATGGCAAGCTGCAATTACACGTTTACTCGGAATGATTATGTATTATAGTGATGAAACCTTGTTGATTTGGAAAAGAGGAGGTTATATATGCTGCGAACGTTGCTGGGAGAAAAGCCGCGTGTAAACGAAGGTTTGCTGAAAGAAGCAATGGAGTCCATGGCGCATACGCTTGAGCTATTTCAGCGACAAATGCATGTGGACCATGACCCCGCGCATGACTATCGGAAACTGTATGTGTGGACCCAGGGGCTTATCTCTTCACTGGATGAACTGGAGCAAAGCTGCTTCGCTGCTGCTCATTTTCGCCAAAAGGTCGTTGCAGGTTCTACGGACGATATGACGCCGCCCGAAAAAGCCGAGTATGCCCGGTATGTGTATTTCTACAAAGATGGCTTCATTCGCTGCTTTGCCATTCTGGATAAAGTCGGCACCGTATTGAATGAGATATTCCAGCTGAATACCTCAAATACAAAAGCGCACTTTTCTTATTTTACTGTGTTAAGACAGTTCGACTATGCGAGGGAGCATCATGATCTTGCCTTGCGGTTGATTCAGATCAAGGACTCTTATCGTGAGCCGATGAGCAAGCTCCGCAAACGACGTAATATGGAAATTCACTACATGAACTCCGAAATGCACGATGATTTGTGGCAGTTACATCAGACCTTGCAAGGTAAAGTGAAATTGGAGGATCTGAATCAACATGTGCAGGAAATGCGTCAGGGCGTGGATATGGTCTGTGAAACGTTAACAGCCTCTTATAGCTATATCAATAAAATATGGCAAAGAAATAATTCCCTTTGACAAATCGGAATACTTGGAATATACTGAGTTTCAATCGAATGTTACACAGATATGACTGATATTTCAGAAGTTATGTTCACATTATAAAGCATAAACTACATGAACTTATAGAATCCTACAACAACATATTTCTTATCGAGAGCGGCGGAGGGACAGGCCCGATGAAGCCCGGCAACCGATTTGTAACGACACGACACATGTGTCATTCGTTATAGATGTTAGGTGCTAATTCCTACAAAATGGTGCAAGACACGATTTTGGCAGATGAGAAGGTATATTCTTTCACGTAAAGAGCCCTCTTTGTATCTGCAAAGGGCTCTTTTTTTGTATGTATAGGGGAGTTTTCCTTTAGATCGGGTAAAGATACATGTAGGTGGTTGGAAAGGGGCAAGTGCGATTGATTGAATTAAAAGGTTTAACGAAGACGTACGGCAAAGGAGCAAAATCTACAACAGCATTATCCGAGCTGAATTTGAGCATTCAGAAGGGTGAAATCTACGGAGTGATCGGCCATTCTGGAGCGGGTAAAAGTACACTGATCCGTTGCATTAATTTGTTGGAACGCCCTACGGAGGGTGAAGTTTGGGTAGACGGGATCAACCTGACTGAACTGAATAAAACCGAATTGCAGCAACAGAGACGCAAGATCGGGATGATTTTTCAACACTTTAACCTGTTATCCTCGGCAACGGTATATGACAATGTGGCTTTTCCACTAAAGCTTGTGAATACACCCAGGGAAGCCATTGATCGCAAAGTGAAGGAAATGCTCACTCTGGTTGGTCTGGAGCATCATAGCAACAAATATCCGGCTCAATTATCGGGTGGACAGAAACAACGTGTAGGGATTGCGAGAGCACTTGCAAGTGATCCGAATGTACTTCTCTGTGATGAGGCCACCTCGGCACTTGATCCGCAGACGACAAATTCAATTCTGAAGTTATTGCTCGACATTAACGAAAAGTACAACCTCACGATTGTGCTGATTACACATGAGATGCACGTCATCCAGAATATCTGTGACAAAGTGGCTGTCATTCATCAAGGCGGCATAGTGGAACAGGGACCTGTAACCGAAGTATTCCTGAAGCCGCAGCATGCCATTACGCGGGACTTTATGATGCGTGATCATGAAGTTGAACTTGCCCTTGAAGAGACTGCTTTGGCGAATGCAGGCTTGGAATTACAGGCAGGTGCTGCTTCCAAACTTGTGAAGATATCCTTTTTGGGTAACAAAACGTATGAAGCGATTTTATCCAGAACGGTACGTAAAACGGGTGTGGATTTTGCCATCCTGCAAGGTACGATCTCTACGATCAAACAGGTTCCTTATGGTCAGCTGACCGTTCGGTTCGAAGGCGATACTAATGCGATTGACCGGACGATATCAGAATTAACCGCAGAGGGACTTGATGTGGAGGTGTTACGTTAACATGGATTTTTCAACCGTACGTTGGGAAGAGGTTGGTAAAGCTTCCATTGAGACACTGCAAATTTTGGGTGTATCAGGCTTGTTTACCGTAATCTTTGGTTTACCGCTCGGGGTGCTGCTGTTCATGACAGCCCGATCTGCTTCAACCCAGTCAAGGGTGGTGTACATTATACTGTCCCTGATTGTTAATATTTTGCGATCGATCCCATTTATCATATTGATTGTTGCTCTTATTCCATTCACTCGTTCACTCGTCGGTACAGCTACAGGGGTGCTTGGTGTTATCCCACCTTTAGTTATTTCAGCAGCTCCTTACTTCGCTCGACTGGTAGAGACAACAATGCGTGAAGTGGATCGTGGTGTCATTGAAGCGGCACAGGCAATGGGTGCATCGACTGGACAGATTGTAAGACGGGTACTGTTGCCTGAGGCACTACCTGGTCTGCTTGCTGGAATAACCATCACTATCGTTACGCTTGTCTCGTACACGGCGATGGCGGGTATGGTCGGTGGTGGAGGTCTGGGAACGCTGGCAATTAACTATGGATACTATCGTTATCAGGATGAAATCATGATTATATCCGTAGTCTCTATGATCATTCTGGTACAAATTCTCCAAATGGCAGGAGATCGCTTGGTTGTATTTTTCACCAGGAAATAACACATAGATAACATGAGGGGTATGCATTCATGCGGATACCACATGAAAAAATGATTAGAGAAGGGGTTTTACACATGAAAAAATGGTCTTTTGCTTTACTTAGTCTTATGCTGATTGCAGTACTTGCAGCTTGCGGAAACAACAAGGATGCCGATAGCGGCGCAGACAATGCCGGAGGCGCTCCGCGCACGGTAGAATTAAAAGTGGGAGCTTCACCAACACCACACGCTGAGATTCTGGAAAGCATTAAGCCTGAATTGGAAGCCCAAGGTATCCGTTTGCAAGTGGTTACGTTTAATGATTATGTTCAACCTAACCAGCAGCTTGCTGATGAAAAATTGGATGCAAACTTCTTCCAGCATCAGCCTTACCTGGACACCGAGAATAAAGAGCGTGGTTTCAACCTGGTTACGGTAACACCTGTTCATGTTGAACCTTTTGGTGGATACTCCAAAAAGATCAAGTCTTTGGATGAATTGAAAGACGGCGCAAAAGTAGCGATTCCGAGTGATCCATCTAATGGTGGACGTGCACTCTTGTTGCTCGCGAAGGAAGGCATCATTACGCTGAAAGACAACACAAACATCACATCTACGATTCAGGATATCACAGCAAATCCGAAGAATCTGGATATCATCGAGCTGGATGCAGCCATGATGCCTCGTCAATTGGATGAAGCAGATCTGGTATTCATCAATGCTAACTACGCGCTCGAAGCCAACCTGAATCCTGCAAATGATGCTTTGCTGATCGAAGATCTGCAAGGTAACCCATATGCAAACATCCTCGTTTCCCGTGAGGACAATAAGGATGCAGATGCAATCCAGAAACTGGCTGCTGCACTGCACTCCGAAGAAGTTAAAACATTTATCAAAGAACGTTACCAAGGTGCAGTTGAACCTGCAACTGAATAATTCACGATATGTATGATATGAAATGATATGATGTAAAGTTTGTAAGAAATAAGCCGTATATCTCTCCAGAAGAGATATACGGCTTATTTTATGTTACATAAGTCTGTGCTGACGCGGGGATCAACATAAGTCAGAGTTCTTCTGTTTTATCAGTGTTGGAGTGATGTCCAGATTGGCGGTAGTAGGATAATTCATTTTGATCAGCATACTGCTGCTCATCAGCTTCTTGCAGGTACGTTCTCTCGGTGGGAGAGAGTTTTTCTTCATCTCCGTTTGAGCTTTTGATTTTGTATCTGATCCACCCGATCAGACCGAGTACAACAACCAGGATTAAGGCCCACCCTTTTTTGAGCAAAAGAAGAGCACTGAATTTTTGGGAAGCCGTGTACCCGATCCCGCCCATCAGAAGGCTATTGAGCCCTATGGTGGATGTTTTGTCAGTCGAAGCATCATACTCCTCATAGGTATATCCCGCATTGATGCTAAGTTGATTAAGGACCGTTTCCTCGAATGCCTGGCGGCTCTGTTGAAAGGTGGCCGTATCTGTAACCAGAATGGCTGTGATATACCCTTCACGTGTCAGGAGTTTTACATTGTAATTCACCATGGCTTGCTGATAAGCATTTTTGAAACCAAGGGAGTAGACCAACTGATGTTTGGTCTTGTCGTATGCCGGTTCGATTTCCCACCCTGTTATGTACGTTCTATATTCAGGATCGAGCTCTCTGTTGTCTTCTTCTGTGCCACGGATATAACTGCTTAACAGTTCTTCAGCACTCAGATTTTGATCGTCATCATGGATATGACCTGTCTTCACGTATTCGAACACAACATACCACGAGCCGAATTCGCTATTGCTGGTTAGGCTTCCAATTTCATTCCCGTTAGGCTTTCCATCACTGTTAAGTATCGAGCGTTGGGTATTGGCCTTATCCAGAAAGGAATGGCTTTCTGGGACTTCCAGTGTGGCCTTTCCATCCAGGGTTACAGATGCAGGTCCGGTAATCCAATCATACTCATCAGGTGCTTGGTCAGTCTCACTTTCCGCGGAAACCTGTAAAGCATTAGAGAATGCTAATAAAATGACCACTACTAGTGTGATAAATAATGTTGATCTTCTGTTTTTCATGTTCATGTAGAGATCCTTTCAAGTTAATATCATCGACAGTACCATAGGTGTTTGATTTCAATCAAGATATATTTGGAATTAAAGGTGGATAATGACTTGTGGATAAGCGAGTTGTAGGAGGACGATAAATCTTTTATACTGGATAAGTGACTGCTCTTTGAAGAGGGGGATGAACGTGAAGGGAAAGATTGCCCTCATAACGGGAAGTGCCAAAGGTCTTGGTAAAATGACGGCCCTCAGTCTGGCAGATCAGGGGTGTCATATTGCCCTCAACTATGTACACAGCAGAACAGAAGCTGAGGCTTTAAGGGCTCAGATTACAGCCAAGGGTGTGCGTTGCATTGCCATCCAGGCGGATATATCCAAGGTGGAAGATATTGCTTCATTGGTCGAACAGGTGGAAGACAAGCTGGGCAGCATTGATATTCTGGTGAATAACGCGGGTCCATTTGTTCGTGAACGTCGATTATTTGCGGACTATTCCGAAGGTGAGGTCCAGATGCTTGTACAGGGTAACCTGTTGGGACCTATGTTGCTGGATCAACGTGTGTTGCCAGAGATGAGACGCAAGCAGTGGGGGCGCATCATTCATTTAGGCTTCAGTCATGCTGGAGAAGCGAGATCCTGGCCCCACCGCGCAGTGTATGCTGCTGCCAAGGTAGGTCTGGTATCTTTTACGAAGACACTCGCGGTTGAAGAAGCCCCGTATGGAATTACGGTTAACATGGTATGTCCAGGTGACATTCGAGGTGCGAACAAAGAGAAAACGATTGATGAGATGGCAGGCATAACCGACGTAGAGACGCCAAGAGGGCGTCCTGGCAGTGGTGAAGATATTGCGCGAGTCATTACGTATCTGTGTCTGGATCATTCTGATTTTATAACAGGCAACATTATGGATGTATCTGGAGGACTTGATCCGATTCGTCCAACCATACAGCGCGAGGATGCTTAAAGTGAATTGGAAGAATGGACGTGGAAATAGGTCAAGGTGACAGTGAAATGGACTCTCTGCATATGCACACAAAAAAAGAGCCCTCCGCTTCATGTGAAGCGAAAGGCTCTTGAGGTTTATTTCGTGAAGGATTGATTAGAATACTTGTACGACTTCTTGTACACCCTCAACTTCTTCGAGAAGGGCGCGTTCAATCCCGGCTTTTAAGGTAATGGTGGAGCTTGGGCAACTGCCGCAGGCACCGACCAGTTTCAGCTTAATGATGCCGTCCTCCACGTCGACCAGTTCCACGTCACCGCCATCGCGTTGCAGGAACGGACGAAGTTTGTCAAGCACATCAGATACCTCATCGTACATGGTGCTTTGTGCGTTTTCGCTCATTTTTTTCAACTCCTTTCCTTCCTATATTATATTACAAATGGCCATAAATTAAAATGGTCAAACAAAGCAGGTGAAACTACATGAGACCGATTATTGAATTTTGTGCCAATAATATGCATTTTGGAACAGATGAAGTCATGGATCAACTGGAAGAAAATCCAGACTATGATGTGATTGAATACGGCTGCCTCACCAACTGCGGCCAATGTTACATGACTCCTTTTGCACTGGTGAATGGCGAAGTTGTCATCACGGACAAAGTGGAAGATCTATATAACGCCATTCTGGCCAAAATTGCCGAAGCCGATGCCTGGGACGAGCTCGATCTCGACTAACCGAGATGGCGCTTGGACATCCAGAGCACACCACTTTTTAAAATACGAGGTACACGTCCCATCATGGACGTTTTGCCCATCAGCCCAAACCCGGACTTCTTGCCAAGTGCACCCAGTGTGCCACGAAGCTTGAGTGGATGTGGATTGGGCTTTTCGCCTTTCCAGAGGGCATGCTGAATATGGGCGATCTGCTCACCCTGCACTTCGGCAGCTTGACCGCTAGGTGCATAAGGGACACTCGCACAGTCACCAACGACATAAACATCGGTATATTCCGGGATTTGGTAGTATTCATTCAGGACGACACGACCTTGAGGGTCTTTGGTTACGTCCAGATCCTGTACCACTTTTACTGGCTGAATGCCTGCAGTCCAAACGACAGCATCGGTTAGGATTTGTTCATCCCGGTTATAGATGGCATTTGGTTCAACGCGTGAAATGGCGATATGTCCGCTTGTCTCTACCTGATGTTCGTTAAACCATTCATGCACATAAACGGACAGACGTTGGGGGAAAGCGGATAATACACGTTCACCACGATCCAGAATGCTAATGTTCAGATCGGGTCTGCTCTCACGAAGTTCGGCTGCCATCTCGACACCACTTAATCCGCCTCCAACGATGTGCACATTGCCATAGGCTTTGACTTCATTAAGGCGCAGGTAGGTCTCGCGTGTTTTGCTAAAGCTCTGAATGGTACAGCTGTAGTCTTCTGCGCCTGGCGTGTTGTGGAAACGGTCTGTACAGCCAAGTCCAATAACAAGTTTGTCGTAAACGAGCGGGTCTTGGCCTTCAAATTCAATCTGACGCTGTTCCAGGTCAATCGAAGTAACTTCTCCATAACGGTAAGTGACTTTATCGCTCACTGGAAATTGGATACGCAGGTCATAATCAGATACGGTTCCTGCTGCGAGTGCGTAATATTCTGTCTTTAATCCCTGAAAGGGGCTGCGGTCCACCAAAATAATTTGTGTATCGGATGGAATTTTACCTTCCAGAAGTTCCTTGATGATGGTGAGGCCGCCATAACCGCCTCCAAGAATGACGAAATTTTTCATGACTCGGCTTCCTTTCTGCATCAGTCCCACTGAAATGGGGCTGTAAACTGTGGAGCAGCTATGCAATAACATAGCTGCTCCTTTTGTTTGGATTTGAATAATTGAAAAATAGGAATTGAAAATTGAAGATATACTTTAGCAGTTTGCACCACTCGAATTCAAACGTCTCCCTGTAATGAAGCAGCGTCCTGGAGTGATGCTAGTGCAATATTGGTTGTAGATGGAATTCTATCCTATTCGTACACTTGGATTTCATTGTAGAACGTATCACGTTCTACCGGAATACGTCCTGCACCCTTAATGAGCCATATGAGCTCTTTACGTGTAAGGCCTTCAGGTGTGAGTGCACCTGCCGCATGACTAATCCGTTCGCGAACGATCGTGCCGTGTGCATCCGAAGCGCCAAATCCAAGCGCAACTTGAGCCAGCTGTGGACCGATGTTGATGAAGTAGGCTTTGATATGATCGATGTTATCCAGCATCAGACGGCTGATGGCAATTGTTTTGAGATCCTCATAAGCCGAGTTACGGCGCATAATGCTCGCAGTTTTGCTTTTTGGCTGCATGGAGAGCGGGATAAAGACCATGAATCCGTTGGTCTCGTCTTGCAATTCACGGATCTGCACCATATGGTTGACACGGTCCTCATAGGATTCGATCGAACCATACAGCATCGTTGTATGTGTACGCATGCCCAGGTTATGAGCTGTGCGGTGCACCTCAAGATAACGGTCCACGTTGGCTTTGTCTACACGCATTTTTTTGCGATATTCATCCGACAGAATCTCAGCGCCGCCACCAGTCAATGTTTTCAGACCTGCTTTTTGCAGCTCTTGCAGAACTTCCCTGATACTGAGTCCGCTAATCCGGGTGAAGAAATCAATCTCGGCTGCCGTGTAGGCTTTCAGTGTAACATCCGGATATTTCTCGTTTAAAGCACGCAGGGAATCGACATAATACTGAAAAGGAACATGGTTATTATGACCGCCTACGATATGGAATTCACGTACGCCTGGATGAATATGCTGTTCCACATAATCGATCATTTCCTGACCGGATAATGTATAAGAGCCTTCTTCCCCCTGGTCTTTGCGGAAATTACAAAAAGCGCAGCGGGCTTCGCATACGTTCGTAAAGTAAAGACTCATGTTTTCGATGAAATACACTTTCTTACCATTCTTCCGCAAGTTGGCCTCATTGGCCAGCTGGCCCAAAGTCAGCAGATCATCTGTTTCATACAGATATACGCCGTCTTCTACGTTCAGCCTTACGCCGTTCTGCACTTTCTCAACGATTTCAGCCATTCTTTTGTCTGTGAACGGTGTCACCAATGTAGACATACTGTTTCCTCCTGTTCTTTACCGGAATTGAGTTGTGTGTAGGACCTGATTTACAGAACTACATAGCAAAGATGCGGTCATCTGCCGCCCTTATATGGACTAACTCTTATTTACCCGGTGCAGCGTGTGCTGCATATGAAAGCTAAAATTTTTCAGAAAATGGAGTCTGTTGACTCATATATGCATTGGGGACTGCGCTGCAGTCTCGAAATGTGAAAAAAATTACAACTCCAATTATGACCATCGTCTGAATAAGTCATGACAAAATATCGACAGTTCAGTGCGACCACCTATTCATTATAAACCTCGTGTCCCGGGGGTTCAATACACTGGGAAGAAAAAGGAGTTCAGGTGGAACGCGGAAAGAGGCAAACATGACTTGAGACCCTTGACGGGGTGGAGTATAATTTAAAGAAGAGTTAACGAAAAGGAGAGTGACCTGGCATGATTAACATCAGCGAAACGGCTGCTGACAGATTGAAAGAGATGCTTGCACAGCAAGAGACACCTGGTATGTTCCTGCGTCTTGGCGTAGCACCGGGCGGTTGCACCGGATTTTCGTACGCCATGGGCTTTGACGATAAAGAGTCCGATGAGGACCTGTATATGGATATTCAGAACATGAAGGTTGTGGTCGAGAAGGAAAACCTGAAGTATCTGAATGGACTTGAAATTGATTTTGAAGAGTCCGGTATGACGGGTGGGTTCACCATTCATAATCCGAACGCGGTAGCCACTTGCGGCTGTGGATCTTCTTTCCGTACGAAGGAAGATGCGGGTGTGCCTGATAAGGATTGTTAAAAAACTGAGTTGTACAGCGGTTTCCCAATCTTGTTTTGAAATAAGCAGTTTGCAATCCCTTTAATAGCTAGCCTCTGAATTGTATCCGTTTAGCACGGGCATGATATCAGGGGCTTTTTTGCGTGTACTGATTGTGCATGGTTGACAAACTTAGTTGTAACAATTATAGTTACATTATAAAGTTCAAACATAAACAATATCGATAATTTAAAGGAGAGATCATGATGAACATTGCAATCATTGGTGCAACAGGCAAAGCAGGAAGTGTAATTTTGAAAGAAGCGGCAGACAGAGGGCATAAAGTAACGGCAATCGTTCGTAATGCATCCAAATTGGAAGATAAAAGCCTGAACACGCTGGAGAAAGATGTATTCGATCTTACAGCTGAAGATGTTAAAGCATTCGATGTGGTTGTGAATGCATTTGGTGCTCCAGCGGGTAAAGAAAACCTGCATGTGGAAGTAGGACAAGCGTTGATCAATATCCTGAAAGATGCACCAAACACTCGTCTGATTGTTGTGGGTGGAGCAGGAAGCCTGTTCACGGACGAGTCCAAGACATTGCGTGTCTTTGAATCTCCAGGATTCCCTGATGCATACAAAGCAACTGCAACGAACCAGGGTCAAAACTTGCAGGATCTGCAAGCATCTTCTGGTATTCAATGGACATTCCTGAGCCCAGCTGGATTCTTCAATCCGGAAGGCGTACGTACAGGCAAATATCAAGCAGGCAACGACGTTATTCTCGTGAATAGCGAAGGCAACAGCTACATCAGCTATGCAGACTATGCGATTGCTTTGGTGGATGAAATCGAGAATCCGCAACACAAAAACGAACGCTTTACCGTTGTTGGCGAAGTGAAGTAACACTTTTAAATTATAATATTGAACATACAAACGGACGCTGATCTCCACAGATCGGCGTCTGTTTTTTTATGTTATGGAAGAGGGATGTTCTGCAATAAAGTTAGACAGGTTAGATTATTATCGTTCATCTTCCAACTACTCCTTTGAATCTATGTTATATTATTCTAAAGTTGGGAGGGAAATGTGATTATATGGAGGCCTCCTTCTCTTAATTAGATTTTCTGCGAGCCTAAAAGTATAAGGGAGTGAACAGTTGTGAAGATGTATTCTAAAGGAGTTATACTATTGCTCTTTGTGGTTTTTATGATTAGTGTATCGAGTGGTTCAGGGTTATCCCAATATACAAATACTAAAAATACGATGAATCAAAGTCACATAACTTCTCTTTATCCTAAAAATAAAAATGGACAGACATACGGTTCTGCCGCAGATGCTACTTCTCCAGAAACGGAACCTGAATTAATCAGGGCGATAGGTGTGGGTGGTACAGAAGGATATGTGCTGAAAAAAGACATAGATGGCGAGCAACCAAAAACACCTGAGGAAGCTATTGCGATACAGAACAGCAGATCACCAGATGGTCGTGATATTCCACTATATGACATGGAAGGTGAAACCGTAATTGGTGTGTTTCATGTTGGAGGAAAGTGAAAGTAACCAAAATAGGATCAAATGTGATGCTACCATATATAGACGATTCTTTTCCGAATGGCTTCCTACTACAGGATATGAACAGGTCGACGGAATGGAATTTGAAATTACTGGAGTTAAAGATGGACTGAATTTTGTTGAGCTATGGTTTGCTGTAAGAAAAATATCTTAGTTTTATTTCTTTTAGATTAGTCTTGAATGATAACTTAATAAAGACTTAGCGGAGTAACCAACTGTGTCCGATTGGTTGCTTCTTTGTTCATTCACCTAACGGCCAGGGAAAATGCAACATTTTTCCTGTTAAACAGGTCAATAAAGATGTACGAAATAACGTCATGAGAAGAAGGTGGAAAAACTGAAGCTTCGTATATTCACGTTAATATTTTTTATATCCACCGTTTTCTATATCACAAATGCACAAGATGTTAACGCTTTGTCATGTGCTGAATCGGGAGGTCCCCAAGAACAGTTAGAAATATATGATGGAGCTGTTTATGGTGAAGTAAAGCAAGTAAAGGTCGACTTGAAGCAAGAGGGTTTCACGGGGACCAAAGAGAAAATTAGATATATTTTAGTGGAAGTTGAGAGGAGTTGGAATACTGAAGTTGACTCTCAATTAATTATTGCAACTAACTTCACTTGGGGGTTTGATTTCAAGGAAGGTAACAAATACTTAATATACTTTAGCGAGGTGGATGGCGAATTAAGTAGTAGTCCGTGCAGTTTGACCATCGAAATGAATCATTTGAACCAAGTAACTGAGCTATTCGGGGAAGGATTTCCACCAAAACAACAAGTAAACGTAGAACATAAAATGTGGTTTATGTTTGAGCAAGATATTGATTTGTTTATCGTAGGTGTAGTCGTATTTGCGGCGATCTTTATCTTCTTCATGAGAGTAAGAAAGAAAAAGCGCAAAGTATAATTTGGTTGCGCTAAACGGGGATTTTGCTCAAAGAAAAAGTCATTTGAACTAGGCATGGATTCCTGTATGACCTATTACCCCCTTTACTTAAACGAGGATCGAGGCGTATAATCCGTTGAGATATCAGAGCAATAAGAGGGGAACTAGTTATGAATAATGGATTAATCAACGCGATCATTGCGTATATCATGTGGGGGGTTCTCCCGCTGTATTGGAAGTTGTTTGAAAATGTACCAGCAGGCGAGATTTTATCGCACCGGGTTGTCTGGTCATTTGTCTTTATGGGGATTTTCGTTGCCGTCCAACGTCGTTGGGGTGACATGAAGCGCATTCTGAGCAGTCGTTCGACCCTGCTGTCCCTTACCGCGAGTGGGTTGCTAATTGCTATTAATTGGCTGATCTTCATCTGGGCAGTTAACAATGGTCATGTCGTTGAGACAAGTCTGGGCTATTATTTGAACCCGTTACTGAATGTGCTGCTGGCGGTTGTCTTCCTTCATGAAAAGCCAAACCGTGGACAATGGCTCGCGATTGCCATCGCTGGTGTCGCAGTGCTTATCATTGCCATCGACTACGGACGTTTCCCATGGGTTGCGATCTCACTGGCCGTGTCATTTGGCTTGTACGGTCTGGCGAAGAAGAAGATTAAGCAAGACGCTTCTGTGGGTTTATTTTCCGAGACAGCTGTAGTTCTGCCCGTGGCGCTAGGTTACTGGATCTACTTGGCCGTCGTGGGAAAAGCTACGGCATGGACTCTGCCTGCACCGATGTTCTTCGAACTGCTTCTTTCCGGTGTGGTGACGGCGTTGCCGTTGCTTTTCTTTGCACGGGCGGCTGCTCGAATGTCATTGTCCACACTAGGCTTCGTACAGTATATTGGTCCGACAATCATGCTGATCCTGAGTGTGTTTGTGTTCAAGGAAACGGTCTCGCCAGTTCTGCTCGTTGGTTTTGCGCTGATCTGGACAGCACTTATCGTGTACGCTGCCGCATCCATGCGTGCTACGAGACTTGCTAAGGTAAGCTGAACAGAGAGGCATCTTGGGAATGGCATAATGGACCTGTCCGCCAATGAGGTGGACAGGTCCATTTTTTCGTATTTGGGGGAACAATTACTCGATAAAACCAAGAAGGCAGCTGATCAACGATATGGTAAAATACAGGAGTAATATTCAAAAATAGTAATAAGAAAACGAGGAGGCAATAGATATATGATGGTTAGTAACTTTTACCGTAAACGTGATCCATTCTTTTTAAAGAATGATGTAGTTCAGACATTAATTCAGTTTTCTATTTCAGCGATAATTGGTGTTATATACGGATTTATGCTCGTTAACGAGACGATAGGTGGATTCATTAATACCCTATTACCGAGCACGGATGGTCCGGATCTTCATTTATATCTACCCATTGTGGTAACGGTGTTCATCTATTCTTACCTCATGCAGAAGAAACAACGGATTTTACTTGAAAAAATCTCATGTAGTTGCCTACATATTTTTGTTTCCCTGCTAGGCTGTGTTTCTTCGGTTATCGTGTTATTGATGATCTAATCCAGATTCTGCCGTATCCATACCATCAGCCCCATCAGCTGCATCAATTACACTGACAGCGAGTGTTGTTACCGCAGCAGCAGCTAAAAGATTCTTGGCACCAAGCTTGACTCTCTCTTTATCTTCCTCTTTCATGCCCACAACAACATCTTTACCGCTTTTATATACATACTTGGCTGATATCACTACACCTTTTGCAGTAGTGGTTACAGCACCTCCAATATCGGCAAGCCCCGCGTCTATGGCGGTATCATCTTTTCGAATTGCACCACTGGCAAGATCATATGTCCCGCTAGCCAGTTGTCCAACGGTTTTGCCTGTATTGATTGTAGCTTTCTCTACGCCGTTCCCGATTTCTTTGATAAAGGGGCTTCCCGCAATTTCACCAACAACCCTCACACTGCCGCCCAACACTTTCCCGGTAACTTCCCCAGCTAATTGACCCATGCCTTTTAAAAAACTCATCCTTATGCCTCCTCTCCAATAAGAAGTTGATCCTATGTGTTATCTCAATAAACTTATTATATTCATATGTAAGCAAAAGAACATCAGTCTCCAGCCCGAGTGGTGCACCCCTCCTCGATTGATCGCGACACGCTTTAGAAGTGCCCGATCCGATCCCGGAACGTCCAGCACGCTAGCCGAAAACACACAAAAGGCGCTACTCCCACTGGGAACAGCGCCTTCCGCCTTTCGTTACCCTAATAACTTGCCTACACACGGTTTTAGAAGTGTCTCAAGGAGCAGCAACGTAGTGGAGGGGGCGGAATCGATTCTGAAGAAGCGGAGCGGTCGCCTTTATCCCCGGATTTTCCCCTTATCAGGGGAATTCATAAAATCTGGGGATAACAGCGATCATAAGAACGATCCGACCCCGGAACGGCCACTACGCTGCCCCCCAAAGCCCGCACTTCTACCCACCGTACCTAGTCAATAAATCCTTCCATGACTACCGTTGGCATCATATTCGATTGCCAAGCGCCTTTGCCGTAGCCACTGTTGTATCCTGGTGTAGCCTGAGGCTCCCAGTAGAATACACCTTTACCTTTGCCATTTGGCAGATTGCGGATTTGGTTTTTCATCGCCGCAACAAAACTTTTTCCAGCCGCAGCCTGATTATTGTCCATGCCGATTTCGGAAATGATAATCTCTTTGCCATAACGGTTGATCATATCCTTGGCGTTGTTTACCGTATTTGTCACAGCGGTGTTCCAGCCGGAAGCTGAAGGATAGAGGGACATAGCGATCATGTCAAAGTTAGCTCCGTTATTAATCAGACCACCAATATTCCATACATAGAGGGCGTTATCATCGCCACCTGCCAGATGCACAATGGTTTTGGTGCCGCTGCTCAGGGATTTCACTGCGTTATGGCCTGTGTTTACCAGCCACGCATAGTTTTTCATGTTGGTGGATGCTTTGCCATCTTCCCATAACATGCCGTTGCTTGTTTCATTCCCGATCTGAACCCAGTCAGGGGTAACGCCTTTGCTTTGCATCGCCGTCATAACTTCACGAGTGTGGTTCCATACCGCATCCATGAGCTGTTGGAACGTATAGTTTTTCCAGGCAGCTGGTTTGGTCTGTTGACCAGGGTCTGCCCAGGAATCGCTGTAGTGCAGAGTGAGCATTACACTCATGCCAGCATTCTTGGCACGTTGTGCGAGTGCAGCCGCACGATCCTTATTCATGTAACCGTTCCCATAATCATTCGAAGGATTAACGAATACCCGAATACGAACGGAATTGATTTGATAATCTTTTTTCAAAATATCAATGATGTCGCGCTGTACGCCGTTTTTATCTTTCCATTTGTAGCCTTGAGCTTCCATTCCGGGAACCCAACTGATGTCGGCTCCTTTGGCGAAACTTGGTGCTGCGCTGGCATGCTGACCTGCGGGCAACATGATGGAGGTGAATAACAAAACAAAAGCCAACATGATAGATGTCTTGAAACCCCTTACATTTTTGAACATTACAAGATGCCTCCTCGGATTTAGGTTGAGTTGCATCCTAATTATAGCCATCCTGGTTTACTTAACTAAAGGGTCCAATACCAATATTTTGGCTGTTTTCTCAACCTCTCTACAAAAAAAGCCAAAACAAAAAGCCGTCCGAAGACGGCTTTTCTACCCGTGGCGCTTTTTGAAACATTGATCCGTATCCCGCGCCTCCACCAAACTCATTTTATTTTGAGCTGGTGGATCGGGTAAGGGACACGTTCAACATGACATTAGAAATGTTGACGCACCTCCTTTCCTTGTGGCAAGAGTATACAACACCTTGTTTTGAAAAGCTAGTCTTTTTTTACGTATTTTAATCTATATCTAGCCCTGATTGAAGCAGCCAAAGGTATTATGAAATTGATTCATTTACGCATAATTATTTTTCGGTCTGGAACATCGTTATATCTCGTGCATAGTGACTTTTCGTTCCGTCATTGTTTCGAATGCGTACGCTGTCTTCACTGATCCGCTCGACAATGCCGCTTCCCACTTCACAGTAGACGCCAGCCGGGTCTTCCTGCCATGCGCTTACGATACATTGAGAGAGTGCAGCCGTGAAAAACTCTATATTTTTTTGTAACGTTCTAGGTTTGTTCGATTTCATTATATACTCCTTTAGACACTGATATTTGGAAATGATAACAAGCAACCGCACCAAATCACACTGTACATCACTTTACTCTGTCTATTGCTCTTTGTAAAGGGATGGAAAAAGTTGCGCCCATGAGGTATCATTTACATAAATTTTACGTAGCGTTTACACTGCGATGACGCCTGAAGTCGATTACGAATAGTACAATTAAATTACAGCACCTATAAAAAATTGAACTAAGCATTTACATGAGAACGGAGGGGGCAGAAATAACCTGAAGAAGCGGAGCTAAAAGCTTTCTGAAAGAAAGCTGCATCGGAAGCATACGCTTCGCCTTTATCCCCGAATTTTCCCCTTTAAAAAAGGGAATCAATAAAATCTGGGGATAACCGCGATCGGAAGGTTGTTCTGTCATCGGAGTGGCAAGTGTAAATATTCTTTAGTTTAACTTTTCTATTAACAAGAATAGATATGCAACACATCGGAGGCCATACATGCATAGAGACGTCAAAACAGGTAACTACGTTAATCGCGATTTGAGTTGGGTTGAATTTAATCGGCGCGTACTTCAAGAGGCCCAGGATCCAACGACACCCCTGCTGGAACGCATGAGATTTCTCGGTATTGTCGCCAGTAATCTGGACGAGTTCGTCAGTGTAAGAGTGGCAGAGACAAAAGAGAAGATCAAGGCCGGATTCACGCAAAAGGATTTTACGGGATATACGCCTTCGGGACTGTATCGCAGATTGATCAAACGAATCGGGACCATGGTCGCCGAGCAGTATAGAACTTATCGTGAACTTATTCGTCTACTCGCCAAGAAGGGCGTAAACATTCAGGAATATACAGATCTTAATGTGACACAGCAACGCGCAATGGACCAGTACTTTCATGAGATTATTTTCCCGGTACTCACACCGATGGCGATTGACCAGAGTCGTCCGTTCCCGCTGGTACACAACAAGTCTGTCTATCTGTCCGTGATGCTGCAGAAGGAAGGAGAGCAAGAGGGCGAGCCGTTTATGGCTATTGTCCAGGTGCCTTCCAATCTACCGCGGATGGTTCAGGCTCCCATTCGGGCGAATAGCAAAAAGAAAACATTCATCCTGATTGAAGACCTGATCAAACATCATATCCACACGCTCTTCAGCGGATATATCTCGCTTGCTGCACAGGAATTCCGGGTGACCCGCAATGCGGATCTGTTCATTAATGAAGAAGAAGCGGAAGATCTGCTTGAGGCGATTGAGAAGGAATTGCGACGCAGACGCAGGGGAGCTCCTGTACGGCTGGAGGTCTGCAAGGATTTTCGTCCGGATGCCTTGCTACAATTGCAGGATGAATTCGATATTCAGGACCCGGTGTACGAAATGGATGGGCCACTCGATCTGAGTTTTCTGGCTGGATTCGTAGATAGTCTGGAAGGTTTCTCGCATCTGAAATACAGTCCGGTGAAGCCTGTCTATCCACTGGAGTTCCTGCCAAGGGAAAGTCATTTCGAGTTGCTGCGCAAACGTGATGTACTGGTGCATCACCCGTACGAATCGTTTGAACCGGTTACTGATTTTATATTGGAGGCTTCGGAAGATCCAAGAGTTCTGGCCATCAAGATGACATTATATCGGGTCAATGGCGATTCACGCCTTATTCCGGCACTTGCACTTGCTGCTGAGAGTGGTAAACAGGTCACGGTTGTGGTGGAACTGAAAGCCCGGTTCGATGAAGAACGCAACATTGCGTGGGCCCGCAAGCTGGAGAAGGCAGGTTGTCACGTGGTATATGGACTGGTTGGGCTCAAGACCCACGCCAAGATTATTCTTGTCGTCCGCAGAGAACAAGAGGGTTTGAGACGTTATGTTCACGTAGGAACAGGTAACTATAATGAGAGTACAGCCAAAGTATACACGGACGTGGGATTGTTCACTTCCAATCCGATAATCGGTGAAGATGCATCCGAATTGTTCAATGAAATCACCGGATATTCCGGTCCGAAGGCATTGCAGGCTTTCCGCGTAGCTCCGGATGGCATGAAGGATGAACTGTTCGCACTGATTCGTCGGGAAACGGAGCATGCGCTGAAAGGCAAACCTTCCAGAATCATTGCCAAGATTAACTCCTTATCTCATCAGGATATAATTGATGAATTGTACGAGGCTTCTCAAGCTGGAGTGCAGATCGATCTGATTGTGCGCGGCGTATGCTGCCTGCGTCCGGGTGTGGAGGGACTCAGTGAGAATATTCGGGTCATTAGCATTGTGGATCGCTTCCTGGAGCATTCACGGTTGTTTTATTTTGAAAATAGCGGCAACCCCGATGTATACATCTCCAGTGCAGACTGGATGACACGTAACCTGAATCGAAGAATTGAACTGATGTGTCCTGTATTCGATCCAGAGCTGAAGAAGATGCTGGTCGATATCCTTAATCTGTCCCTGATGGATAATGTCAAAGCGAGAGAACTTATGCCTGGTGGCAATTATGTATTTGTACAAAATGAAAAGCCCCCGCTGAGAAGTCAGACGGAGGCGATGGGGATTATCCCTTGGAAGCCTGCTGAATGGAGTGCTTTAACTTAACTCCCCAGGCTTCCTGCAGATCCTTGACGGCCTCTTCCAGGCCTTCAAGTTCCAGTAACGGCTCGGCTGTACAGGTGAATTGCACCTGCAGCGAGTCGTTTTCTTTGGTTGCTTCGATCGCAGCGATGCTCTCGGATCGATTAATGGCTTCGGCCACGCGCAGCAGAGAGCCTATTCGATGAGCATGCCGCTCATCGGAATTCTTCAGAATGTCCCGGTGCTTGTTCAGCAGCTGGGGCGTTCTTTTTTTGGGATGATAATCGGCTGCACTGGCACTGAGAATGGTCTCCCGGTGAGAAAGTCCATAGATGCTTGCATTCATGATCCAATAGGCCGAGTGCTGCGTATAACGGAAATAGTTAATCTGCTTACCAGCCATGTGCAGCATGGAGGAGGCATACAGGATTCGGGCATCTGCTTGATCAGGAGGAGTACCTTGTAATGCCGTATACAGGGTAACCGCATCCTGATGAATCCGTTGCAGACGTTTCTCTGGAATAGGCGGACCAAAATGGATAAAGTTGCGGATACTGTCCTTCAGCGCATCCGGAACGACCGGCTGACCTCCAGCCATGTAATCTCGCAACAACCCGTCTCGTAGACCCGCACCACTAACCACATAACGATCTCCCTGTATTAACTGGAAGACTGTTCGCAGGATCAGTACGCCGGGCACAATGATGTCCGCGCGATCTTTGGCGAGCCCGGGTACCTTTTTGCGCTGTGCCGAGGTGAGATGTGGCAAGGAGCGAGCGATGTTCTCCATCGCTTCCTCACTGATCTCATAATGATGAGAGACCGGCAGAGAATACTGAGTACGCTTTTGTTCCACTTTGGCGAGTGTACGCATTGTGCCGCCAAGTCCGATGAGTGGCAGGCCAGGATGCTCACGAATCCAATCCTGTCCACTCAGCGCTTGAATGACTTCATTGCACAGCGCAATCGCATTCGCCTCGGTCCACTGATCTTCACCCCCATATCGGGCATGTGAATTCACTGCACCAATCGGGAGGGAAATGCTATGTAACCTTTTCCGATCCCGAAAGACGGTGATCTCTGTACTGCCGCCTCCAATATCTACGACGTAACCGTCTGCCAGATCAATGGACTGAGTGACGCCAAGGAAACCATAATAGGCCTCCCGATCTCCGGATACACATTCAATGGTAAGCCCCGTCTCTGTCTCCAGCCATTCGATAATTTGCAGGACATTGCTTGCATTACGAATAGCTGCCGTAGCTGCTGCCCGGATCAGTTTGGTCTGATACGCTTCACAGGTCGCTTTGAATTGACGCAAGATGGTAATGGCTTTATCCAGAGAATGACGCAGAATGGTTCCATCGGACTCAACAACGTTGCTCAGACGAGCAGCGTATTTGTCTTCATGAATGATGCGATAGGCTTCGTCCTGATCCAGTTCATATATAACTAGACGAATGGAGTTCGAGCCGATATCAATAATTCCTAAGGTTTCATTAGTACGTGTCATAAACATCTCCTTCTACAGAGGTTCAACTACCCGAAGTGAAGAAGGGCAGCCATGGCTTCCGGTGAACCCGATGGTGTGGCAGAGAAGGGCGTAGTTAGCATAACAACAATGATAAAGACGATGAAACAGGCAAATATAAGACAACTCACGGCAAAGCCGCGATTGCGCTTTTGAATAAACAGTCGAATACCTGTGACAAAGAGAAGTACCGTAACGGCTACCAGAACGATCGACATTGCAAAATAGGCTACGCCATAAAGTGATTTGAAAAATGCTTCCATTTCTTCTGAACGCTCCTTAAATCCTCATATTTAAGCCCTTCCATGCCATTCCTTAGTAGCATACGACAGATTGACTTGTTTGAAAAGCAAACCGGGCGCTTGTTCCCGTTTCCGGCCATCACCCCTGGGACATGTTCCATGGAAAAGGGGCCTTTGCCGTGGACAGACATCCAAGAAAGCAAGGCTTCTGTTGAGTATGTATAAGGAAGGACTATTGTTTCAAGGAAGGAGATCAACCCATGTCGAGACAACTTGCAAGCAAATGGCGGAAGACAGCGGCTCTGATGAAATACCCGGTAGCTGCTGTCCATATCCCACAGACCAAGGCATTCAACTCGGGTAATCTGCTGCAAATGCTCAGTCGTTATGGAATGGTGTATGTCAAACCTATTGTAGGAGGCGGAGGTTACGGTGTCATCCGGGTATCGGCCAGCGGTGGGGCTTATCGATACACCCATATGAAAACGACCCGTTCTTTCGCCAGTTTCAGCCAGATGTATCGCTCCCTGGTACGTGTAAAGGCAAGACGCAGGTACTTGATCCAGCAGGGTATTCATCTGGCAACGATTCAAGGCAGGCCTGTCGATTACAGAGTCAAAGTCGTCAAGACCGAAAGAGGCTGGGTATTCCGTTCATTGGTAGGACGACTCGCTCGCCCAGGTCTTTGTGTGACGAATCTGAGCAAGGGTGGCACCATGTTATCGGGAAGGAGAGCACTTGGTTTGTCCCTGCCACATATATCCGGTCGGCACAAACGCCGGGAGATGCGCTCACTTACACTGACATGCACGTACATTATGGAGAGCCAGTTCCCGGGTGTAGGACAGCTTGGATTTGATTATGGACTGGATTATTCAGGCAAGATCTGGATTCTGGAAGTGAATACCAGACCACAATAAAAAAATGGATGGAAAAGCTCAAGAAAATCCAAGAAAAACCGATAATATATAGAAGAAAACAGCTTGAAAACCGTTTGAAAATTTACATTACCGGGTAATTTACTCGAAACAAGTTTTGAAACTATGAATTTATTCTAAAAAAAATACGCTCATAAACGTTCTGAAGGTAGTACATCTCACCTGTGCATAAATATTGTCCACACTATACACGTTGATTACTCAACATTTTTTCCATTTATCAACAAACTATGCACAGGATTTCCACATATCGTTGTGGATAACAAGAACGCTTGTTCTCTATATGAATCTCTGATATGATAGTTTTGAGGAAAAAAAAGGAAAGGTTGTGGCGGGAAATGGCTATGTTATCCGATGAGATGTTGTTGGATTCCTACCATAAAGCGATTGAGTTGAATCTCGAACGAGATTTCATCGCACTGCTGTTGGCAGAAATCCATAAGCGCAAACTGGGTACCGACGTATCTGCCATTCTTCACTAGAGATCCTCATTGCAGGCAATGTTACAGGTTTCCGGACAAGTCCCATAGTGAGACAGGCCATAGCGTGCTCTTCTGACAATGGTGACAGTACATCACATGATTGCAAACGTTTTCGGCTTCGTCTGCCGTGTCAGAGGAAGTTTGGAGTACGTAGGGGCTGTATGGTCCGGTGTAATCATCCAATTTGCCGCATTCTAACAGTCCCTGAAGGCAGTGGGGGCAAGCCTGCTCCGGTACAACCAGACCGTTACACAGCGGGCATATATAAGACAAGGGTATCCCTCCTGATATGGATTCACTCAGGAGTAAGATACCCTTTTTTGTATCAAATATGTGATTTTAGCGAAACTAGCGTTTCATGTTGCTGCTGTGTCCTGGGGACAACTTGGCATCCGGATCGAAGTATACTTTCGCATTGTTGACGGCTGTTGGAGCTTCACCAAATCCGACAGCGATCAGCTTCAGTTTACCTGGGTATGTTGTGATATCTCCGGCAGCGAAGATCCCTGGAATAGACGTTTCCATGCGGGAATCAACGACGATGGAGTTGCTGTCAATTTCGATTCCCCATTCGGCAATAGGTCCGAGAGAAGAGACAAATCCAAAGTTAACAATCACGTCATCTACTTCGATTTCCTGTGTTTCTTTAGTTTTCACATGGGAGAGGGTTACTTTGGTAATCGTGTCATCTCCGTGAAGTTCCGTGATTTCGGTCGGTGTAACGACATTCACCTTGGAATTCATCAGGTTTTCGACACTGTGCTCATGTGCACGGAACTTGTCCCGGCGATGGATCAGCGTTACTTGCTCGGCGATTGGCTCCAGCATGAGTGCCCAGTCTACAGCGGAGTCACCACCGCCACTGATCAGTACTTTTTTGCCAGCGAAGGCATTCAGATCACTGATGAAGTAGTGCAGGTTGCTCTTCTCGAACTTGGCAGCACCTTCAAGTTCCAGGCGGCGTGGCTCGAATGCACCTACACCAGCTGTAATAATAACAGCTTTGGCATGATATTCATTCTCATCCGTCTTCACGACGAAGTGTTGTTCATCCTTTTTCTCAACCGATACAACCTTTTCTTCAAGGCGGATGTTCGGGTTAAAATGACTCATTTGCTCAACCAGGTTATTCACCAGTTCCTGAGCCGTTACTTTCGGGAATCCGGCTACATCATAGATGTATTTCTCCGGGTAAAGAGCGGCAAGCTGTCCGCCAAGCTGTGGCATACTTTCAACCAGTGTAACGGATGCCTGACGCATCCCACCGTAAAACGCGGCGAACAGACCCGCAGGGCCTCCACCGATAATAAGCAAATCAGTCATATCATGACTGGAATTCTGTGCAGTCAAGAATCAACAACACCTTTCATATTTTAATAGGTAGTTAACAGGAAGAATGTGCAGGCTACGTATCGTAACCGGCATTGGTGCTGAACTGTCTTTCCTATTATAAACGGTGTATTCAGGGTTGCAAAGTTAGCGGCGTCACGAAACTGGGAACAATTGATGAAGATCAGATGAGAATAGGATGAAATTGGAAATGAAAGGTTATGAAAAATAACAAAAAAAACCTTGATCTTTACTAGAAATACAGATATCCTTGACCTGTACTATGTGTTTTTTTGTCTAATTTAGAGTCAATATGTAATATGAAGACAGAACCCGTGTTTTGTAGAATCTTGTGGTTAATTTCACAACTTGAACCGATAACTTGCGTGCAAACGGATCAATTTTGATGCAAACGTTTAAATAAATTCGCGAAGTTAACATTTGTTGTCATAATGGGCAAGACCTCATCAATATTTGTAAGTATGTGCATTTTGCATCTCACCCAGGATCGGGCTGATGCAAGTGAAACCGGAAGGGGTATAGACATGAGCAGTATTCCCAAAATCGTCATCCTCGGCGCGGGCTATGGCGGGATTCTGACAGCCCAGCGGCTGCAGAAGGAATTGAACTATAACGAGGCCGACGTCACATTGGTGAATCGGCATGATTATCATTATATTACTACACATCTACATATGCCGGCAGCCGGCACGGATACCATTGAGCATGCAAGAGTCCCCATTTCCAAGCTGATTGATGAGTTCAAAATTGATCTGGTCAAGTCTTCCGTGAAGGAGATTCGTCTGCAGGATCGGAAGATTATTCTGGAGGACGGCACGTTATCCTATGATTATCTGATTATTGGATTAGGCGGGGAACCCGAGACCTTCGGTATTCCGGGTATGCTCGACCACGCCATGACAATCCGCAGCATTAACTCGGTCAGACTGATTCGAGAGCACATCGAATATCAATTTGCGATGTACAAAAACGACAATAAACGAAATCGTATTCGGTTTGTCGTAGGTGGAGCTGGTTTCAGTGGTGTTGAATTCGTAGCTGAGCTTGCAGATCGCATACCACAGCTGTGCAAGGAGTTCGACGTGAATCCGAAACATGTGCATATCTATAATGTAGAGGCAGCGCCTTCAGCTTTGCCTGGATTTGATCCGGAACTGGTAGAGCATGCGATGAACGTACTGAAGAAGAAGGGCGTTACTTTCAAAATTGGTGTTCCAATCAAGCAATGTCTCCCGGACGGGGTTATTGTGGGTGAGGGTGAAAAGCTCGATGCGGCTACAGTCGTATGGACCGGCGGTATTCGCGGTAACTCACTGCTTGAACAGGCAGGTCTTGAAGTGATGCGAGGACGTGTGAAGGTAGATGATTATCTGCGTGCCCCTGGACATGAGCACGTTTATGTCATTGGTGATAATTCACTTGTGTTCAACGCGGAAGGACGGCCTTATCCGCCAACAGCCCAGATTGCGATGCAGCAGGGTGTGAACTGCGCCAAGAACGTTGTGGCATCCATTCGCAAGAAACAGCCACAACCTTTTGTATTTACGAGCAAAGGCACGGTTGCTTCATTGGGTAAAGGTGAGGCCATTGCTGTTGTAGGCGGCAAGAAATACAAGGGCTGGAAAGCGGCTCAGTTGAAGAAACTGGTTGATCTGCGTTATCTGTTCATCATTGGTGGTATTCCGTTAGTCCTGAAGAAAGGGCGGTTTTTTGGATGAGACATTGCAGTGTTCAGGTCCGGGGACTATTAACGCGTGAGGAACTGGATCGATACAACGCCCTGATGCAGGTCGGTGGTTATCTGGAGGAACAGGATCAATATGATCTGGCCTATATCGTGCAGAAAGAAGTGGATATTCTCATTTTGCCTGCGATTGAGCGGCTTAAAGAGAAGGGTCGTGACCGTGACCGGGCCACAGCCGAGTTCCTCGAATCGCTGAAAGCGGTTGATGAAGAGGACGAGGATTAAGAATTAACAGAGACTTATAAAATAGAGTGAACAACTGCAAATGGATCATTATCCGACTGGTTGTCTACACGTACATGAATGAGATAAAGCACCGCTGACAATCTCCTTAAGAGGAGATGTCGCGGTGCTTTATTGTGCTTTGCACTATTTTACAGCTTAAGCATGTCTTCCAAAGTTCCTTCGTTCAACAGACTTCCCACATAGAACGAACCGAATTCGCCATAACGGGCGCTAACTTCATCGAAACGCATCTCATAGACGAGTTTCTTGAACTGAAGTGCATCGTCCGCAAACAGCGTAACGCCCCATTCCCAATCGTCGAAACCGACAGAGCCGGTAATGATTTGTTTCACTTTACCTGCATAGCTGCGGCCAATCATGCCGTGACTGCGCATCATGGTGCGACGCTCGTCCATGGACAGCATGTACCAGTTGTCATTCAGCTCACGTTTTTTGTTCATCGGATAGAAACAGATATATTGCCGTTGCGGCAGAACAGGTTTCAGACGGGCGATAATCTCCGGATTTTGCATCGGGTCTTCGCCTTCTTTGCCAAGGTAGTTGCTCAGTTCCACTACACTGACGTAGGAATACGACTTAGTTGTGTATTGAGCAAACATCGTTTTGTTAAATGCGTTCTCAACAGCCTTCAGATCTTCCAGCGTTTCACGCAGGTGCATCATGACAAGGTCTGCTTTTTGACCGACAACCGTATACACGACTGTACTTCCTTTGGATGAATCCTCGACTTCTTTCCATTCTTTCCAGAATTCCTCCAGCTCGTCCAGTGCTACAGCACGTTCTTCATCATCTGCTGCTTTCCAGGCGGCCCAGTTAATCGAGCGAAAATCATGCAGGGCGTACCAGCCCTCCAGTGTTGATGCGGCTTCGTTCATTGGTTGTGTTCCTCCTGCAAGGTATATTTCCAAATCCCCTATAAGGGACGGGTGAGTGCTTTATCGTTTACATTGTATCCCAACATGAAGCAGAAGGGCAAATGAACAGAGTATAAATATAGGGGAATTTGTCCAGAAAGTTCGTTGCTTCGCCACATTTTTTGCGGTACACTAACTACTATCCAGAAGTGAAACCTGAAAGTGTGAAAGAAGAGGTGAATGTTGCCCGATGCAATTTATACCTGTGTTGGTATTAATGGTATTATTTTTCGTTATGATGTTTGGTATCGGTTTCATTCTGAACATGCTGATGAAGACCACCTGGTTTCCTTCCTATCTGTTCATCATTGTGATTTTGCCTATCGTCGTGTACTCTCTATGGGATCATTCGTCGTCTCTGATGTCACATCTGGGTTCCTTTCAGATTGTAGACTATATGACGGGCATCGCCGGGCTGGCTGGCGCGGTAATCAGTGGCTGGACGATCCAGAAGTTGCGTCTGGGTGGGTACAGAATGTTTTAGATTGTTGGAAAGAGGTAACACATGCCACTGTAATCGCGTGAAAGTCTTGTCTTTGTCGTAAACGCTTACGAGTACAAAGGGAAGGCTTTTTTGCTGTTCATTTATATTAGAAGGATTATTGTACACTTGTACTTCATATACATCTGGAGAACATTCTCTTCAGATCTTCCCTTGTATTCTGCAGCTACAGCTTTTATAGTATTCTAGCGGCTCTCGACATTTTTATTTTAGAAATTTGCTGAATTCGGCGAAAACGTGAATGATGTCGACCTAGGACGAAACGGAGCGAGAACAGGCCATCTTTTTACCTGTTTTTGAGCATTTGAGGATCAGACATTTATGATAGAATAGATAAACATACTTTTGGGGAGAAGGAGATCAGGCTATGCGCATGAAGAATCTGCACCATTATACTGAACATCATCGCTACTGCGTATACAGGGAGTTTGGACTTAGCGCCCTGGATGACCGTATGCTTACAGGAGCATATCAGCCCATGGTAGGTGCTTTTGCGGTTGGCTTGTATCGGCTGTTGTTTCAGCATCTTCCCGGTGAACAGGTCGGTTATTCGCCGCTTGAACAGCAACGGAGGCTGTTCATGACACTTGGGCTGGAGCCAAGTGAGAAAGGGCGTAAATATCTGGTAGAGCAGGCATCCAAGCTTGAAGCGGTGGGGCTACTTCAGACTTCACGGCTATATATACCGGAAAATGATGATTACATCTACGAATATGAGCTGCAACCGCCGCTCTCTCCGGCAGAATTTTTCCGGACACAGCATTTGACACTGCTGCTTCGTGACAAGATAGGCAAATTCGCCGTCCTTTCCCTGCGTTCCGGTTTCTCGGCAGTGGAAAATGGGGACGCACCTTATCCGGCAGCCAATAAAGAGAATATTTCCGTACCCTTTTACGATATATTTGAATTGAATACCCATGTGATTGATTACGAGTTGGAGCAAGCATTGTCGGAAGTATCGACTACAGCCCAGCGGACAGGCACGAATGATGCAGCAGAAGAAAACAGTTTGAACTATGCCGACATTATTTTGCGTTTTCCGCGGGAATCGGTCAATCGCCGTCATGTGGAGCAGCTGCGGTTTGATCATGAACAACTGGGCATTGTAAATTATGTAGTAAACAAGTTTAATCTCAGTGTGCAGGATGTATGCCGTCTGCTGGATGAAGATGATATCTTCAGTCCCCAGGGCCAGCTGATTCTGGATGATCTCCAGCATAAGGCGAGTATGCAGTTCAGACAGACGAAGAAGCGGCATGAGCAACAAACCGTCCAGGCGGCTAAAGTAGTGGCTCTGAGACAGCATATGGAGGAGCCTGAACGGAAAGAGGACTCTGGTGAACCACCTGTTGAGCATGGGGTACAGATGGAATATTACGTCGAAGTGCCTCCGCAATTTATGACCAAGTGTGATATTCATCAATACAACATGATGCTGCGTAATGAGCCGTATACCCGCCTGCTTCAGACGTTCTTCCCTGGTGCAGTACCGGACAATCTCATCGATATATTTGAGAAAATTGATCTTAGTTACAAGTTGCCTGGTGAAGTCATCAATGTATTGATTCATTATTTGATGGCATTACTTGTATCCGGCGGAGAGCAGCGGATTAACCGTAACTTCGTTGAGGCGATCGCCTCCAACATGTTACTCAAGCAGGTGAACTCATATGAGAAAGCTGTTCAATATATTCGTGACCAGGCCAAGGTCAAAGGCAAACAGGCTGCTGGTGCAGCTGGAACCCGTACCCGTACATACGGCAAAGGAACCAAAGCCAAGCCCGAAATTCCGATTGTACAAGACATAAGCACCGATGGGGATGCCGTATCTGAGGAAGAGTTCGAAGAGATGATGCGATTTGCCCAGCAGATGCAAGCGAGTAAGCAAAAAGGAACTTCTTAAATATGTTTTGTAAAGGCAGGTCTCTACGATTGGGGACTTGTCTTTTTTTGCAGAATCATTAGGCAGAGGATAGGTACTCTCTTTATCTGCAGTGCTTAGGATGACTTGAAACGATTAAGTGTATGAAAGGAATAAAAAAATGTACAGTTCCCCCCGATGTATTTACATGCCTATCATATAAACATACCCATGAATAGTTAGGGAAGACAGCCTGTATACAGGATAGTTCATTCTGATTTAAGATATGTGGATCCCAATTTCGATCGAACAAAGTGGCTGATCGCTCCTCCAAGGGCCTTTGACGATCTCAAGATCGGTGAGGTCTTCCGTGTCCTAGCTAGACATTGACGGATGCCTAATTGACGCCAGCATAATACTTTCTCTGCCGATAACCTTGTTCCAGAGAGCGTATATAGTAATGTTGAAAACCCTTTAATGAAGCAGGAAACGTGCGAATCAGTAGACTGTTTTTTTGATCCCATAGGGCAGAGCGGGATATAGTATCCCCTTGAATTACCAACGTTTTCGCTTTAACTGACCAGGCCATCAATCGAGTTATTACTGTGTAGCTCCCAAATGCTAAATCATGGTTGCTTGAATGCCAGCGTAGTTCTCAATGATCAGCTTATGAATATACAGAAATGTTATCATTTATACGATATATAATAGTACCTACTAATACATAAGAATAGAAAGGATTTTGAATTTGAAGAGATTTATTGCAATTGCTTTATTGGTTCTAGGGTTATTTATAGGGTCTAATGTAGCCACTGAAAGAGGGGTTTACGCTGCAACAACACAAGAAGTATCTTTATCTCTTTCTAATGGAGGTGTCTACTATGGTGAAGTTCAAGATGGGAAACCACATGGAAAGGGAACTGCCACATGGGGAAAGTATAAAACTTATACCGGTGAGTGGAAATATGGAAAGAGATCTGGGAAGGGAGAGTTAATCACATCAGACCCAGCAACAGAAACGCCTCAAGTCATTTACGAGGGAGCTTGGGCTAATGATAAACAGAATGGGCAAGGTACTTTAAGAGAATATTTTAAATTTAGTAAGTACAGTGAAGAATATGATCGAGCTACGGCACATCAGGGTACTTTTAAAGATGGTCAGCCTGTATCTGGATACACAGTGATAAGGGACTCGAGTTTAGATACTGAATTGGTTTTTAGGTACATGAACGATAATGTGATGGTCGCTCTCGGTTTAGCAGACTCCAATGATTTAAATGTTCCATTAAAAGCAGAAAATATGTCCTTGTTTGCATCTGTGAATTTTAAAAAAGAATCTGGATTTCTTATGCAATATACGGAAGAGCAAAAAAACGTATATCAATATGGAACGTATAAAAAGGGTCCTAATGGAGGAACTAGTTTATTTAATGGAACGATTGAGCTGTTTGACCCGTATAATGATAAAATTTCCATTGGAAGTGTGAAGAAAGCTAAAATTATAAGCTATAAAGTAGTGAATACTTCCGAAGAACTCCCTAAATATAGAGAGAGAATTATAAAGAAGAAGTTGTATCTTCTTGACCCATACATGTCTAATTTCAAGAAACTATACAATCAGCTATAAATTCTAGGTTGGAAATAAAGAATTTATATTACACATAAACAATTTCATCTTCAGGTACTTACTCAAGCTAGTTATATCGTCAAGATTTTTGAGATGTTATTGTGAGATCAATAAAAGAGAGCTCATTCAACTTCTTATCAGGGAAGTGAGAGGGCTCTCTTTTATTGAAATAGCTGTAAGTGGCTAATATGTTATACAGGTTAGCTTGAAAATACCTTGTAGTGTTACCTCAAAATCGTAGTAGCCTGATTGCCTGCATAATCCTCAATGACCAGTTTCAAAGAGCTGTTGTTGGACGATGGCGTGAAGGTCAGTTCACTCAGCTTTGTTCTTCCCCGAATGATATACGGGAATTTCTGCGAAACGTAAGTGACTCCGAACTCGCGTGGCACCCCATTTTCATATACATGGATCTTGTACCAGTCCTCGAGATCGGGCAGGGCAAGTGTGTATTTCCCATCTTTTACCGTCACCTTTTCCTTGGCGTATGGTGTAATCTGAAGATCTGCGAGCTGTCCGGTATGGGTCACCGGATTTTGGTCGCCAATGGCGATGTTCAGCACGTAATGTTCACCATTGGTCGGAAGTCCGGTCAGGATGGCAGATTGTTTTCCTTTTTTGACCTGAAGTGAGTTGGTGAAGGGTTCTTTTGTGTATTCGGTTTGTAGTGTGAGCTGAATTGACTCGTAGCCTTTACCTTTGTCTTTGCCCGTATCTTTTGTTTTCTTCGGGTTTTTCCAGCTTACAATAGCATCGCCATTCTTTTTGAATTTCACATCAATATTCTGAACGGCTGCATTCAGATCGTAGGGCAGGACGGTTGCTTCACTCTCGGTACCATCTGCACCAACAGCACGTATGGACAGTTCACCAGAAGGCTGTTTTAGCGATTTGATATAAAAAGTGGAATCATACACGCCGCCTACATAGGCGCCATTTTCATATAAATTGTATTGCTTGACCTCTGAATAGTCCTTCATGTCCCATGCTACAACCAGTTCATCGGTGTTAGTCAGTGCTTTGGCAATGTGGAATCCGGTCGGTGCATCCGGTACAGCCGCTGAACCATCGGAAATGCGGATCTCACCAATATTCATCTGATAATTCTCAATCGTAGTCCCATTAGAGTCAAAGGAAAGCCCCATAGCAGCAATGGATTTGCCTTGATAGGCGCTCAAATCCAGTGTAGCTGTCTTCCAGCCTTCCGTATGCTGGCCTGAATCAGGCACATGTACGTTGACCACGTTGGATGGATCATCTTCGAAGATTAACCCAACATGCAGGGAGGAAGCGTCACTCGTCGACGGTTTGTTATACGTCAGTTCCAGTTTCGATTGTCCGTTGACGGACAGATCGGTCTTGTACAGGCGCAGGAAGTTGTCCGCGTTCAGTGTACCGTTCACCACGAGAGAGCTGCCGCCATTGAACGCGCCAATGGAGTCATAGTTGTACCTTGCGCCTTTCTCGTAGGTTGGGCCATAGTCAAAATCAACACTGAGCTTGTCACCTTCACTATCCATCCACCATTGCCAAGTGACAGGGATATCCTGAATGTTGATATTGGACCATTCTTTGTCGTTCGAGACGGCGCCGTTTTCATAATATTTCAGACCGTGGCCCGTATTGAAGCTGGTCGCAAAATTAGAGCCGTTGATGACGGATCGCTCGGTAAGATAAGCGGCAATCCCATCCCAGTTTGCACCGGAAGCATACACATCTGACAGATCGGCAGACGCATTACGACGTGCAACTGTCGGGTCCTGATTTGGACCAGACCACCAGGCGCGATCACGTACAAAGGTCATCCACTGGTACTCATCCTCCGCACGATGATTCGTGCTCCCATCGCCCATCTCTTCATCCAGAGCGTTGTGGGTGAAGTCGGCACCCAATGTCGCGATGCTGTTCATGGGTTGACCGTTCTCATCCAGATTATGGCGCAGGTCGTAAGACTGCTTCCAGCGGCCGAATTTGTCATGACCACCTTCAACACCAGCAAATACGGTTTCCAGTGGATCAAGTCCCAGGCTGAGAGCATGGTCGCGGGAATCGCGGAGCATCTTGTGGTTCCATACATAGTTCAGGAAGATGGAATCCGAGACTCTGCCGAGAACGGAATCCTGCACAAAGGGGCTATTAAGCCCATTGAATTGGTTCTGGTATTGAATTTTGCCTGTTGTATTGATGGTGGAATCATACCACTGAACGTACAGGCCTTCATCTCTTAGATATTTCATGAATTTCTTGTAGGAAGCGATATCCTCAGGGGCTACACCCCGGGCAACCTCTTCCTGATTGAAAAAGTATCCATCGTAGTTGTAGTACTTCGCCATCTCGGCCAGTTTCTCAGCCACAGGGAAATTACCGTTTTCATCCTGGACCAGCATTTGTTTATAGGTTTGTGGTCCACGGTCATTGTCCGAGAAAAAGATGTTGGCTATGGACTTGACGCCATTTTTGTGAGCTGCATTGGTGTAGGCCGGATTCGGAATGTTCAAAATGCCAAACTCGAAGTATTTCTCAGTCCATTCTTTACTCGGATCGTACAGCTCCTCAGGTACACCCGCAGAGGCCATGCCGTGCCAATAGCTGTAGTAGTCTGTATATTGCCAATAATTGAAGAGGTACTGGCTGAATTCATTGGTATAAGGTGTGCTATCGAAAAATGCATTACCATAATCACCACTCATCGTGAACAGTTGGGTGTCTGGACTAAGCTCAGGATAAGCCTGTGTGGCAGCGAACGCTTCATTACGGGGCTGCAAGGGAACATGGGCACGAAGCAGATCGCCATGGATATCACTTTCCGGTGTCCAGTTCAGAATCTGGGCCGAGGTGTATCCGTGTTGATAGGGCTGATTCACCCCTTTGGCACTTTCACCGGTGTAAGGGAGCGTGTCTCCTGCATAAACGGATGATACAACAACTTGTCCAAGCAGAGCCGTGGTCAGGACCATGGCAGTGACCTTGGGAATGAGGCCTTTTGGTTTGAGTTTGCGTGTCATGCTGTTCCTCCTTCAAGTGGAATGAATGTAAGGTATTCTTTTACACAAAGCTAAACTTATGGTTAACGATAGTGGATGAAAGCGTTTTTAAATAGGGTGAAATTAAAGAAACACAGATATAAACTAAAGAAAAGTTCCAGGTGACAAGTTAATGTCAGAAGCCTGATGGTATAATTCAAGTCAGGAAAACAGCATCGGAGGGAACATGCGACTTGAAAATTGTTAGCGTTTACAATAATTTCTTCAAAAATAATATGTTTATGAAAATGCTCCTGATTTTCTCGATGATATCCATTGTCACGATCATTACATTGTCTTATATCATCTTCCTGTCGGTGTCCGACTCCACGATTCGCCGGGAACTGGCGATCCAGAAAGCGGCGATGGAACATGTGGATCGAACCATTCATCAGCAGTATGAATCGGTGCAAAACATGGTGAGGGACATGCATCAGAATGAGGCGCTTTCCGCCAACATTACTTACCTGATGAATCATTCGTACGCTGAATATGTTCAGCACATGACGAATGGATACTATGCCAACCAGGACGACTATTCAGCCGATGTGTTGAAACATTTTCAGAACATTATGGATCGTAATTCGCAGATTAACCAACTCATGTTGTATAGCGCCGAGCAGCAGGATCTGTCTACCTTCAATCAACACAAGCAGTTCCGCAAGCTGGACACCAATGTGGCCCATTCCTATATTCCGGACGTGATGGCGATGGAAACACCCAATATCAGTGCACCCAACTACTGGATACGCAAAGAGATCAATCAATGGGACCCTGCGCTCTATTCCATCCGCGTACCGATTAACAATACACAGACCCTTCGTAATCTGGGCCAGTTTCTTGTCTTCTTTGACTCGGAGGGAATCGGTAATGCACTGGATAACTACGAGAGTAACCTGAAGGGAGAAATCGTGGTGTTATCGGCCAAAGGCACAGTCTTGTTCGACTCCAACAATGAGTATTACGGGAAGAAGTATCCCTACGTGAATGTGGCCGATTCCCTGTTTGATCAGACCGATATGGATTCGATGAAAAAGGAGCAGAACATGTATGTAAACAAGTTTGTTTCCGCGGATCAGGGCTATGTGGTCATCGGGACCGTTCCGGTAGAAGAGATGGCTGAAACCTATGCGGGCATTCGCAATACCATCATCTCGATCAGTATCGTCTGTATTTTGTTTGCCGTGCTGGTTCCGGCATTTTTCATTATCAACTTTGCCAAACGAACTCGTCGAATTATTCGCTTCACCCAAAAAGTGAAATATGGCAACTTGACGGCTCGGATTGACGATCCGCGAGATGATGAACTGGGGCAGATCTCCCATAGCTTCAACGACATGCTGGATGAGCTGAATCTGTATATTGAACGGGTCTACAAAGCCGAGATCAAACAGAAGGAGACCGAACTGGTCGCTTTACAGGCGCGCATCAATCCTCATTTTCTCTATAATACGCTTGAAGTAATTCGGATGAGGGCGATATCTCAGGGGGCGAGGGATGTCGGCGAGATGATCTATAGCCTATCCGTTTTGTTCAAGAGCCTGGTACAGCAGAAGAAAAACTATACACTGAAGGATGAGATGGAAGCTTGCCGGTTATATCTGGAATTATTCCGAATCCGCTACAAGGATATTTTCATATATACAATCCAGATCGACCCCTCGTATTATCAACATCCGGTGGTCAAACTTTCGCTGCAACCTATCATTGAGAATTATGTTGTGCATGGCATTCAGACGGAACGTTCGGATAACCGATTATCCATTGTTGTGGAAGAGACGGATGATGTAATGCAGGTGGAGGTCAGAGATAATGGCAAAGGCATTGATCCTGCACGCCTGACGGAAATCCTTGAAGAACTGGAACGTCCTGAAGAGTCTGGTCAGATGTTCGGGCTACGCAGTGTCCATAGTCGATTGCGCTTCCTGTATGGGCCAGAGTTCGGCATCACCATAGAGAGCACCCTCGGAGAAGGAACACGGATCAGGGTGCGATATCCACATTCAGAAGGGACAGGTGTTTAACATGTACAAGGTGTTTATTGTGGACGATGAGCCGTTCATCATCGAAGGGTTATACGATATTGTGGATTGGTCTTCGTTTGGTATGGAAATTGTGAGCCATGCAGGCAATGGGCAGGCAGCGTTACATGCACTCTCTTCTCAGCCTGTGGACATTCTGATTACGGATATATCGATGCCACTCATGAATGGTCTCGATCTGATTCGGGAAGCAAGGCGAGTACAACCTGAGATGAAGGTCATTATCCTGAGTGGTTTCAACGAGTTCGAATATTTGAAGGAAGGTATGCAGCTGGGTATCGAAAATTATCTCCTCAAACCGATTAATGTGGAGGAACTGGAATCCACGCTGAGCAACACGGCGTCCAAGCTGGATCATACGGTTTCACCCCAAGCCGATGATGCTTATGGCATCCAGATTCTGAAAGATAACATTCTTCATCGATGGCTTACGGGACAGATTGCAGCTACTGAATTCGAAGAACGCGCCCAGTTTATGAACCTTTCGCTAGATGCACCCGACGTTGCTGTGGCCGTCTTGCGGGACAAAGAACAGACAGCTGGCATGTTTGAACGCGTCGAGGGGATGCTGAGAGACAGACCCCATCTGAACGTATTTCATGATATCGATGGAGACATTGTCATTATTGCCAACATTCATGGTACTCGTGACGAGGAACAGGAGTTAATGGATGGCCTTCAGGCATTATCTGATGCGATAACAGTAACCCATCCTGCGGTACGCATTGGAGCAGGCAGATTGATGAAAGGGCTATACCATGCGCCGACCAGTTATGCTGAGGCCAAAAAAGCTCTCCAGTATGTGATGATCTATCCCGACCTTAAAGTGATCAACCACGCCATATTGGAAAGACGTGGAAGTTCCACGGCATCCTTCTTCATCGATTGGAGGGAGTATGCCAAACTTATTTTGTCCCGGAACACAGAACAACTTGCCGACCGGATTCGTATGGATTTTGAACAACATCGCGATGGGCTTACGCCTGGGGAGCTGCAGAATACCGCATTGGAAGTTGTAATTCGCTTCAAAATGGAACTGGAGAGCATCAAACATTCGGATGAGTCTGCCATATACCAACAAGGGCTTCAACTTGTACTGGACAGTGACACTTTTGATGAACTCGTGCGGGCACTTCAGCAGGTTGGGTCGCAGACCATTCAATCCCTATTGCAGGATTTGAAGAATCCGATTGTGAACCAAGTGCTGCAACATATCGACAAACATTACGCAGAAGAGCTCTCCCTGAAGCTGCTGGGAGCCCACTATCATCTGCATCCGGTGTATTTGGGACAATTGTTCCATAAGGAGACCGGGGAGACGTTTGCCGAATACATCAACAAATACCGGATTGAACGTGCGAAGGAGCAATTGCGTAATTCCAATCTGAAGGTACATGAGATCGCCCGAAATGTAGGGTATTGGGAGACAGGGTATTTCTATAAGCAGTTCCGCAAATATGTGGGGATTTCACCGACTGATTTCAAGGTGTTTGGGTGATGTTGTGGCTGGAGAATTAGTACTGCGGACTAAAATACAAGAGACATACTGGGAACAAGAATGGCATGTAATGAGATTCGTGCCATAGGTTACCCGGCATGTCTCTTTCATGTAAGCGATTTATCGAAACAGGGGTAAAATTAATCCTCACGGACAATTTCTCTTTAATTTGTACCTCGAAAACTTAAGTTTATCTTCTTTTTGTAAATGCTTTCATTCGATAAGGTTAAAGCAGTTAGTTTGTAGAGACTAAGAGAACACGAAAAGGGAGGATCAAAGAAATGAGTAAACAAAGAAAACGCTTCTCACTCGTTCTTGCATTGTTAATGGCCGTTACACTTGTTCTTAGTGCCTGTGGAGGAAGCAAAAATGCTTCAGAATCCGGGGGATCGGGAGATGACGCGGTCGAGTTGATCTGGTATACCATCGGTACCCCCCAGAAAGACGTCAATAAAGTGATGGAAGAAGTCAGCAAGTATACCAAAGAGAAAATGAATGCCACGGTGACGATGAAGATGGTTGACTGGGGTGACTACCCGCAGAAGATGCAGGTCAACGTAGCTTCCGGTGAGCCAATGGACATTCTGTTCACTTCATCTGGTGGATTCGACTATGTACAAAATGCCAGAAAAGGCGCATTCCTCGAACTGGATGATTTGCTGACGGAGTACGGTCAGGATCTCACCAAGACCATTGATCCTGCGTTCCTCAGCGGTTCGAAGGTAGACGGACACAATTACGGAATTCCAGCCAACAAAGAGCTGCCTCAACAAGAGGTATGGCGCTTTAACCAAATGCTGGTTGATAAATACAAGCTGGACATCTCTGGCGTCCGTACGTTAGACAGTCTGGAGCCTTTACTGAAAACGATCAAGGAAAACGAGGCGAGTGTAACACCTTTTGCCATGGATAAAAACTATGTTCCTTACGTGCCATATGACTATGTCATTCAGAATCTGCCGATGGCAATCAAGTTGGATACGACAGATTATAAGCTTGTAAACATACTGGAAACGCCTGAAATGAAAGAAGCACTTACCACAATGCACAAATACTACAAGGCCGGTTATGTATCGGCAGAAGCGGCAACAACAGGTTCCACCAATGATCTGACAACATCGGGCAACTGGTTCCTGGATCGTGCACAGACACAGCCGCTTGCGGACAATCAATGGTCTGCTAGTTACGGTTATCAAGTCGTTTCAACACCTGCAAGTGAAGCAATTATAACGAATACATCTGTACAAGGCTCCATTATGGCCATCTCGGCCAACTCGGAATATCCAGAGAAAGCGATGGAGTTTCTGAACCTGCTGAATACAGATCCTGTGCTGCGCAATATGGTGGATTCAGGTATCGAGGGCACACACTACAAAAAAGTGGATGACACGCATATGGAAAATCTGCCTGAATCGAAAAACTACGATATGCCTTCATACTCCCTTGGGAACAACATGCTGCTCTATCTGAACAGCAATGACCCGGACAACAAATGGGATGAGTTCAAGAAGTTTAATGCAGAGGGCGTAAATTCCCCAATTCTGAGCTTTAACTTTGACTCAAGTAACGTATCTTCTGAACTGACAGCAGTGCAGAATGTCAAAGAGCAATACTGGGCAGCACTGATGACAGGTACACTGGACCCTGCAGCCAATCTGGATCAAGTGATTGAGAAGTTCAATCAAGCCGGACTGGAGAAAGTAATGGCTGAAGCCCAAAGCCAGCTGGATGCCTGGAGAGCGGAAAACAAGTAACGGTACATCGTAAGGATCGGGCGGCTGCTTAACGCGTCCGGTCCTTTTTTATTCAAGCCTGAAGGAGGATATCGACAATGACTACATTTTTGAAAAACCTGATTAGAAACCGAGTCATGCTGCTCATGGTGCTGCCAGGCGCCATCTGGTTCTTCTTCTTCTCCTACTTGCCACTCGTGGGTACAGTGGCTGCCTTTAAGGAATATCGTTTCAGCCGTGAAGGGTTCTGGGCAAGTCTGATGAAGAGCGAATGGGTAGGTTGGGACAATTTCAAATTCCTGTTCAGCACAAGTGACGCATGGCTAATTACACGCAACACCCTCTTTTATAACATCGCCATTATCTTCCTGGGACTGGTTTTCGCTGTGGCATTGGCAATCCTGCTCTCGGAACTAGTGAATAAACGACTCGCCAAACTATATCAAACCGGCATGTTTCTGCCCTATTTTCTATCCTGGGTTATCGTTGGTTACTTCGCATTCAGCTTCTTGAGCATGGATCGGGGGATGTTGAATCAAATTATCGGCTGGTTCGGGATGGAACCGATTCAGTGGTACTCCGAGGCGAAATATTGGCCTTATATTCTGGTGTTCGTAGCGTTATGGAAAACCATCGGTTATAGCAGCGTTGTTTATCTGGCTTCCATTCTGGGGATTGATAAATCGCTCTATGAAGCAGCCATGATCGATGGAGCAAGTAAGTGGCAGCAGATTCGTAATATTACGATTCCGTTGCTGTCGCCGATCATTACGATTATGACCTTGCTGGCTGTAGGCCGCATTTTCTATGCCGACTTTGGACTGTTCTATCAGGTGCCAAGGGATTCGGGTACGCTCTATTCCGTGACGAATGTTATTGATACTTATGTGTATCGTGGTTTGAAAACTAGTGGTGAGATCGGGATGAGTACGGCTGCGGGATTGTATCAATCCGTCGTGGGTTTTGTGCTTGTTATTATCTCCAACTATGTGGTCCGCAAAATCGATAAAGACAGCAGCCTATTCTAGGACAGGGAAAGGAGTGAACCACTATGGCTCAAGCAGGGCTCGTTAAAAAACGCGACTTCCACCACGTATCCAGCGGCTGGAACGTGATTATGAACATCATCGCCGGTCTATTCGCTCTGATCTGTGTATTTCCTTTTATATTTGTAGTCATTATCTCGTTTACGGACGAGAAGGCACTGGCCCGTGACGGGTATCGTCTGATTCCGGCAGAATGGAGTCTCGCGGCATATCAGTTTGTCTGGCAGAGTGGGGACACGCTGCTACGGGCTTATGGAGTTACCATTCTAGTGACGGTACTTGGTACCATCATCAGTCTGATTCTCATGTCGCTGTATGCGTATGCGATTTCCCGTAAGAGCTTCAGATATCGGAGATTTTTCTCCATCTTTGCGATTCTGACTATGTTATTCAACGGCGGGATGATTCCAACCTATATGGTCGTATCCCAGCTGCTTGGGTTGAAAGATACGTTATGGGCACTGATTCTGCCGCTGGCGATGAATGCCTTCTATATTATGATCCTGCGTACATTTTACTCCACCAGTGTGCCGGATGCAGTCATTGAATCGGCGAAAATTGATGGCGCCGGTGAGTTTTATACCTTTATGAAAATCGTGATTCCACTCTCCTTGCCGGGACTCGCAACCATCGGGTTGTTCAGTACACTCGGTTACTGGAATGATTGGTTCAATGCGTTGTTATACATCGATAATCCCAATCTGGTACCGCTGCAATCCATGCTGATGCGGATTGAGTCGAGCATCCAGTTTATCCAGCAGAACTCTGCTAACAGTTCGATGAGTCTGGCAGCCATGCAGTCCATTCCGCAGGATACGTCCCGAATGGCGATGGTTGTGCTTGCTACGTTGCCGATTATATTCGCTTATCCGTTCTTCCAGCGTTATTTCGTACAGGGTCTGACGGTGGGCGCGGTCAAAGAATAGCCGGATCACGCTATAGGATTGGAGAGATGCAGATGATGACTTACAAGGACCACAGCAAATCCGTAGAGGAACGGGTACAGCACCTGCTTAGCCTGATGACTACGGAAGAAAAGGTAGGCCAACTTACTCAGCCATTTGGCTGGCAGACCTATACGAATGATCAAGGGAACATCGCGTTAAATGAATCCTTTAAGCAGCAAGTGGAAAATGGGGGCATCGGCTCCCTCTATGGTGCGCTTCGTGCAGATCCCTGGACTGGCGTTACGCTGGAAATTGGACTATCCGCCAGAGAAGGCGCTGAGGCGGTTAACCTGATTCAACGCTATGCGGTGGAGCATTCCAGACTGGGGATTCCCATCCTGATTGGGGAAGAGTGCTCGCATGGTCATATGGCTATTGACGGAACGGTCTATCCCGTCCCCCTTTTATTGGGGAGCACTTGGAATGTGGATTTGTACCGGGAGATGTGCCGGGCAGTGGCGCGTGAGACACGTGCCCAAGGTGGTGCGGTCACCTATTCTCCAGTACTGGATGTTGTGCGTGATCCGCGCTGGGGACGTACCGAGGAATGCTTCGGTGAAGATCCGTTTCTCATTGGAGAACTGGCAGTTGCTTCCGTGGAAGGACTTCAGGGTGAAAGTCTTGACCGTGGGGATACAGTAGCGGCAACGCTGAAACATTTTGTCGGTTACGGCAGCTCGGAAGGTGGGCGCAATGCGGGTCCTGTGCATATGGGCTGGCGCGAACTGCTGGAAGTGGATCTGTATCCATTCCGTAAGGCGGTAGAAGCTGGCGCGGCTTCCATCATGCCGGCGTATAACGAAATTGATGGTACGCCTTGCACGGTAAATACGGAATTGTTGGAAGATGTTTTGCGTAAAGAGTGGGGCTTTGACGGTCTTGTCATTACGGATTGTGGTGCGATCAATATGCTGGCAAGTGGGCATGATGTCGCATCAGATGGACTGGAAGCTTCCGTACAGGCCATTGAGGCAGGTATCGATATGGAAATGTCCGGTGAGATGTTCGGGCAATACCTGGTGCAGGCGGTGGCAGAAGGCAAGCTTGATGTGCAGGTTCTGGATCAGGCGGTCTCTCGTGTGCTGGCGTTGAAGTTCAGACTGGGCTTATTCGAACAGCCTTATGTGGATGCTGATCGCGCAGCAGAAGTGATTGGCAGTGAAGCACATGTTCAGCTGGCACGCCAGTTGGCGGCGGAAGGTGTTGTGCTTCTCAAAAATGAGGCTGAAACGCTACCTCTATCCATAGCAACAACTGGGCGAATTGCCGTAATCGGCCCAAATGCAGATCAAGCGTACAATCAACTGGGTGATTACACATCACCACAACCTAAGTCCAAAGTGGCAACAGTGCTGGATGGTGTTCGCAGTAAGCTGGCTAATCATGTGGATGGGCAAACGGAGAAGAGTTCTGTTGGTCCTTTGACTGGTGACAGCGATACAGATCAGGTGCTCTATGCTCCAGGCTGCCGGATCAAAGGGGATTCGAAGGAAGGATTCGAGAGAGCCATCGAAGTTGCCAGCCAGGCAGATACAGTCATTATGGTGGTTGGCGGCTCCAGTGCACGTGACTTTGGAGAAGGAACAATCGATCTGAAGACGGGTGCTTCCAATGTGTCCGATAACTCCTGGAATGATATGGAGTGCGGCGAAGGCATCGACCGTATGACATTGGGGCTTGCCGGAGTACAGCTGGAACTCATTCAGGAGATTCATAAGCTCGGCAAGAAGCTTGTCGTTGTCTACATTAATGGTCGTCCCATCACTGAACCTTGGGTGGATGAACATGCCAATGCAATTTTGGAGGCGTGGTACCCGGGCCAAGAGGGCGGGCATGCCATTGCAGATATTCTATTTGGCGATGTGAATCCGTCGGGTAAATTGACGATCTCCATTCCGAAGCATGTTGGTCAATTACCGATCTACTATAACGGCAAACGTTCCCGGGGCAAGCGATACCTCGAAGAGGATCTGGAGCCACGTTATGCATTTGGATACGGACTTAGCTATACCACATTTGAGTACAGTGAACCGAAGCTGAGTTCTTCGTCCATGACAGCCGGTGATTCAGTTACCGTATCGGTGAATGTGACCAACACCGGCCGTTATGCAGGTGCAGAAGTTGTACAACTGTATATATTCGACGTAGTTAGTTCGCTGACTCGTCCAGCCAAGGAGCTGAAGGGGTTTGCAAAAGTGAGCCTGGAGCCAGGAGAGACGCAGACCGTGGAATTCAGAATCGGGGCAGAACAGCTGCAGTATATCGGACGCAACCTGAAGCCTGTCGTAGAACCAGGTCAATTCCACATTCATATCGGCAGCAGCGTTAACGATACGCAAATGGCCGAACTGACCGTAAGGGAGGCGTAAGACGTTGGAACGTATCAGACGATTTATTCGCGAGTTGTCCGAACATCAGTGGCTGGAGCAATTGCAGCTGCGCAGTTGGGACATTACCCGTGCTTATTATCATGTGCCAGGACAGTATGAGGATCAGGGTGAGTACCCGGAAGGGCAAGATTTTGAGCGTTTTCCAAGCAAACAGGGAACGACTTATTTTTTTAGAACACGTTTGGAGATCCCTGCTACATGGCAGCAAGCGCCTTATGGCCTTGTATTTGAAACGGGGGGAGAAGGTTTACTACGGGTGAATGGACACTCCTATCAGGGTTTGGACCGCAATCATACCTACGTAACGCTTGATCCGTCCAAAGTTGGAACTAATCCGGAACTAGAGATCGAGATGTTCGATCCGGTACCTGAACCCGTAGACCCGTTGAATCAGCAGGCGGTTATTCAGCCGCCAATCACATTAATTACGAGCCTGCTGGTGAGACCAAATGAAGCGGTTCGTAGTCTCATGTATACGGTCATCATTGTACGTGATTCGGCTGTGCTGCTGCCGGAAAGTGACTTCAGGCGGGTTCGCCTGTTAGAACTGGTGTATCGTGCGATGGATCAATTTGTAGGCATGTCAGTAGAAGAGATTGAGCATGGAGAGGGTATTCGTCAGATTGAGAATAATCTGAAGCATCATGTACGTGAGATTGGTGGCAACGCGGAAGGTCTGGAGCATATGGTGGGACAGTCCCATATTGATATTGCGTGGCTGTGGCCTGTACGCGAGACGGTACGCAAAACGAGCCGTACCTTCTCCACCGTGGATGCACTTATGAATGAATATCCCGACTATGTTTATTCCCAGAGCCAACCCTTACTATATGCGTTTCTGAAGGAGCATGATCCTGAGCTGTACGCGCGGGTGAAGCAGCGGATTGTAGAAGGTCGCTGGGAGCTGGTGGGCGGCATGTGGGTTGAGCCGGATCTGAACATCCCGAGTGGGGAGTCCCTGATTCGCCAGATGTTATATGGTCAGCGTTTCTATATGGAGGAGTTTGGCAAGACATCACAGATTGAATGGCTGCCGGATACGTTCGGGTACTGTGCCTCCCTCCCGCAGATTTTGAAGCATGGCAATGTGGAATATTTCATGACAACAAAGCTCGGATGGAATGACACAAATGTGTTTCCATATGATCTGTTTCACTGGGTGGGGATTGACGGCACACCAATTCTGTCTTACCTCAATCATGGTGTTAACGAGCACACGCTGCCAAAGGACATTCATGATCACTGGCAGTCCTATCGTGAGAAAGCAGCGCATCCGGAGCATATGCTTCTATACGGACACGGAGATGGCGGCGGTGGGGTAACACGCGAGATGCTGGAGTATGTGGATCGCGCAGAACTAATGGTAGGACAGCCTGCGAGCCGTTATAGTACGGCGGGAGCTTTCTTTGCCGGAATTGAAAAGGAGCAACCTGTACTTCCGAAGTGGCATGGTGATCTGTACCTGGAGTTACATCGGGGAACCTACACGACACATGCACGCAACAAACGTAACAATCGGAAAGCGGAAGTTCTATATCGTGAAGCTGAGTTGTGGAATACACTCGCTCTGCCAGATATGGAGGCAGATGCAGAAGCTGAAGTGCGTTCGAATCTGCATGAAGGCTGGAAATTAATTTTGCTGAATCAATTCCACGATATTATACCGGGATCGGCGATTACGGAGTCCTACGTCACTTCGAATGAGGAATATGTACAGGTATTTGAATTAGGCAGAACCGGACTGGATCAAGGCACTGCAGCATTGACAACGGGTATCAACACAGAGGGACCAGAAGGTTCAGTAGCCTATGTTGTATTCAACAGCCTGGGCTGGAAACGGAGTGCAGTCGTTCAACTTCCTGTGCAGGATGGCTTGGATTGCTACGGCATCGATGAAAAAGGCCAGCGCTTGCGGATGGATCGGGAGGATGGCAGCATGTCTATTCTCGTGACAGACATTCCGGCGTTTGGATATAAGACGATTTGGCTGGTACCGGAAAATACAAGGGAAACGAATGTACGGGAAATGAAGAACCTTGCCGCACAACCAACCTTTAATGATACATGGGATACCGCCTTTTATCATGTGCAGTTCAATGAACGTGGGGAGATCACCCGTCTGTGGGATAAAACCGCGGAGCGTGAGATGTTGAAGCCGGGTGAACGTGGCAATCAACTTCACTTCTTCCACGACCGTCCGACATTATGGGATGCATGGGATATCGACAGTCGTTATGAGGAACAGATTGCTGGCGAAGTGGAACTGTTGGAGAAAAAGCTGGTGCTGGCGGGTACAACGAAGGATGTCCTGCGCTTCCGATGGAAGCTCCATCAATCGGTGATTACGCAGGATATCGTCTTTTATCATGACTCACGGCGAATCGACTTCCAGACACAGGTGAACTGGCATGAAGATCACAAGCTTCTGAAAGTCGGTTTCCCCATTGATGTGGTGACCTCCAAAGCTACATTTGAGATTCCATTTGGCGCACTGGAACGTCCAACACATCGCAACACAAGCTGGGAACAAGCTCAGTATGAAGTCTGTGGACATCGGTTCGCGGATGTATCCGAATATGGATACGGCGTGAGCCTGCTCAATGACTGCAAATACGGGTATGACGTGCAGGGAAGTACCATTCGTTTGTCCTTGCTGCGTGCACCCAAATGGCCAGATCGCACAGCCGATCTGGGAGAACATGAATTCACCTACTCTTTGTATCCACACGACGGAGACTGGAGAAAAGCACACACCGTACGTCAGGCCGCCGAGCTGAATCATGAAGTGACGGTACAGCAGGTGAAACAAGTGCAACAAAAGGGTCAGATACAACAAGAGCAGCAGATAGAGCAGGTACAGCAGGTACAGCAGAGGGAAGAAGTACAGCAAAGCACAGGGACTGAGGTAGCTCCAACCGCAGATGCAACTGCTAATGCCGCCCCTGTACGCCCAGCAACCGGAGCATGGATTGATTTTGATAGTAACCATGTCATTCTGGATACCGTCAAATTGGCAGAGGATGGACACGGCACCGTACTTCGTTTCTATGAATCGTCAGGCAAACGCGAAAACATCACGTTGCAATGGCCGCATGCCTTTGAGCAGGCATATCACTCCAACGCACTGGAAGAACCCATCAAACCACTGGCCCATACCAATGGCCAGATTACACTATCTTTTAAACCTTACGAAATACAAACCGTGCTACTGCGGTAAACCTTTTTGAAATATTTTTGAGCTATATAAGATGAACTTAAACATGTACACATAACGGAGAGTGCAGAACCAGATGGAGAAGCGAAGCGTTCGCCTTTATCCCCGGATTTTCCCTTTAGAGAAGGGAATCAAAAAAATCTGGGGATAACAGCGATCGGAAGATGGTACTGCAATCGTAGTGTCCCAGTGCACAGTTAATGGGTTTATCTTGTATAGCTACACCATTCAATTTGTTTAAGGAGTTGCACTCATCCATGGAACAGTTCAGATTACCCAAAATACCCATGCCGCCCGTTGCTTTGCCACAATCCATTCAGGCCGTGCTCGAAGAAGCAGAACAGAAACTAGCTCACCGACCCAAGCTGCTTCAATTATTCAAAAACTGCTTCCCTAACACTATCGAAACAACAACCAAGTTGATGGAGGACGGTACGACTTTTGTCATCACGGGAGATATTCCGGCTTCCTGGCTGCGTGATTCCGTGGAGCAGGTGGTACATTACATTCCGTTTGCAAAGGAAGACGAGGATTTGCAGCGCATTATTGGCGGGTTGATCAAGCGTCATATCCAGTATATTCATATCGATCCATATGCTAATGCCTTCAATGAGACGGCGAACGACTGGCATTGGAACACCACGGACGAGACCGAGATGTCACCTTGGGTGTGGGAGCGCAAATTTGAGATCGATTCATTATGTTTCGTTGTGCGGCTAGCTTATTTATATTGGAAGGAAACCGAACTGACCGATATTTTCGATTCAAGCTTCAAAGCAGCGATGCGTAAAATTGTGGACCTGTTCAAAGTCGAACAGCATCACATGGAACAATCTCCATATCGCTTCACTCGCAATAACGGTATCCCAACAGATTCCCTGCGCAATCACGGAAAGGGTATGCCAGTCAACTACACGGGTATGATCTGGTCCGGCTTCCGTTCCAGTGATGATGCCTGTGATTTCCACTACAATATCCCTGGCAATATGTTCGCGGTTGTCGCTCTGCGTCAGATGCAGGAGTTTGCCGAGTGGGTGTTCCGGGATATGGAATTTTTGCAGGAATTGAAGGATCTGGAGCAGGACGTGGATCACGGCATTCAGTTGTATGGTATTTATCGTCATCCGGAATTTGGACCGATCTATGCGTACGAGACGGATGGTTATGGCAACCACTGTCTCATGGACGATGCGGGTACACCGGGACTCATGTCCATTCCATATCTGGGTTACGTCACAGCGGATGATCCGATTTACCAGAATACGCGCCGTTTCGCTCTGAGCAAAGAGAACCCGTTCTATTATGAGGGCAAGGTTGCCAAAGGGATCGGAAGTCCGCACACCCCGCCGAATTATATCTGGCATATGGGATTGTCCATGCAAGGACTGACTGCGCAGTCTGCCGAAGAGAAACTGGAGATTATTCGCATGCTCGAAGCAACGGATGCAGATACAGGCTATATGCATGAAGGCTTTCACGCCGATGATCCAACGATTTTTACAAGAAAATGGTTTGCATGGTCCAACAGCCTGTTCTCTCAGTTGGTCTATAGATCCGTGAAGGATGGCCTGTTATGAGTATCCAACCTAATGATAAAAAGTTGATTATCTTCGCTGATCCTGCGTTTCCGATGGAAGGTGCTTTTCCAACTGAGCAGGCTCTGAATGCATGGAAAGCAGTCGAAGAGATCACCGTTGTAAACGCTGAAGAACTTGCAGAGGTTTTGAAGACCACAGCAGGTGAAGGATGTCTAGTGAATCTGCATGCACCCTATTTCCCCAAATCCGCTTGGACGGAGATTGCAGCTTACCTGCACCAGGGCGGAAGCCTGATCAGTGTGGGGGGCGCACCCTTTAAACGTCCGGTTCGATATGAGAATGGGGCATGGGTTGTAGAGTCAGAGCAGACCGCGTATCACCAGGAACTCTATATTCATGAGGCACTGAACGTATCTTCTGCCAATGTGCAATCGTACACTTCTTCGGAACAGATCCCGCTTCTTGCTGGGAAAGAGGGACTGTTCGAGAAGGCAGATACATGGAATCTGGTTCCACATACAACCAAAACCAGTGATCTGCCTCACCAGATGGGTTCATCAGGACCGATGAGTACGCAGATTTACCCATTACTTCGTGGCATGAGTAAGGATGGACGCAGTGTTGCCGCTCCGGTCGTTCTGTGGGAAAACTCCCGTGGGACTTTCGTTGGTTCACGCTGGATGTTTGTGCATCTGCCACTGACCACCTCATTCTGGACGCAGGATGGTGCTGACGAGATTGTGAAGTGGGCGCAATTCTGTGCACAAGGTGTAACTGAGTTATCCCTGAAAACGAATTATGCTTCGTATGAGCCAGATGAGCGGGCTGTACTCACACTTCAAGGCCAGATTTTACAGCGAGCAGGCAGCAGACTTACCGAGTCCGAGCTGTGGACGTTTGACATAACGGTCGAGCATGAAGATCGCACAAGTGGCATGACGGAGAAGGTATGGAGCCATCGACTGGAGATGGAACTTTCCGGTGAGCAGCGTTTCGAACGCATACTTCTCCCGGTCTCCATTGAAAGTGAGCTGTATCGGATCGTGTGCCGCGCACAAGCACCTGACGGGGAAGTTCGGACCTTGCGTCAAGGCTTCTGGGGACAGGATGCAGCATTGCTGGCAGAAGGGGAAGTCATTACCCGCAGCAGGGACTATTTTATAAAAGACGGACGTCCTCTGCCTGTTGTAGGCATGACCTACATGACCTCTGATGTGGCACGGAAATTTCTGTTTCTGCCGAATGCGGATGTCTGGGATCGGGACATGGCTCAGATGGCGAAAGCAGGAATCAACTGGATTCGGACGGGAATCTGGACCGCCTATCGCAATATGATGCAGGTGGACGGTCATATGGCGGAGGATGTGCTCCGTGCCATTGATGCATTTATTTTAACGGCGAAACGGCACGGCTTGCAGGTCACGTTCACCTTCTTCTCCTTTACACCGGAGACATGGGAAGGCACGAATCCGTATTTGGACCCGCAGAGTGTTGAAGCACAGAAACGTTTCATCCGCAGCATCGTCAGTCGTCACACGCATACAACACATGTGGACTGGGATCTGATTAATGAGCCATCGATGTTTGATCCGGTGCGTATCTTCTCAGCTGGCCCACGCTCGGCGAGGGATTCATATGAACAGCAGGCTTTTGTCAATTGGCTTCAGCAGCGTCATGAGACGATTGAAGCGTTGCAGGAGGCATGGAACATGTCACCGAAGCAGCTTCCCAACTTTGCAGCCGCGGTCATTCCGGAGCCGGAAGAGATTAATTTTGATGTACAGGACATGCACAAGGCCAAAAAAGGAACGCGCTGGCTTGATTACTGCCTCTTCTCCATGGAGATGCACAATATATGGGCCAGAGAGCTTGTAGGTACGATCAAGCATCTGGTACCGGATCATCTGGTCACTGTGGGACAGGACGAAGCCCTTGGTGCACAGCGTCCTTCGCCGTTCTTCTATGAACGTGAAGTGGATTATACAACGGTGCATTCCTGGTGGTTAAACGATGACCTGATCTGGGACGGCATTTTCGCCAAAACGCCTCATAAGCCAAATCTCATTCAGGAGACGGGCATCATGTATGTGGAAACCCCGGATGGACGAGCTAAACGTACGGAAGAAGAGCTTCGTGGCATTCTCGAACGCAAGTACGCCTATGCTTTCTCGACAGGCGGCGCAGGAGCGGTGCAATGGATCTGGAACACCAATTTCTATATGGATAATGCCAATGAGTCTCATATCGGAGCCCTGCGTGCAGATGGTACGGAGAAACCGGAGGCGGATGTATCTTATGATTTTGGCCGATTCATGAGTGGCATTCGTGATCTCTTTGAAGACCGTGAGCTGGAGGATATTGCAGTGGTGTTCCCGTATTCCAATGACTTCTCTAACCGTGCCCTGGCCTATGATGCCACAACGAAGCTGACTCGGGTGATGTCCTATGATCTGAAGCTACCGTTCCGTGCGTTATCCGAGTATCATCTGGAAGCGCTGGAGCAGCAGCCACCGAAACTGATTATCGTACCGAGTCCGCACAATATGGACAGCGATGCACTTCAACAATTGCTCACGTTTGCGGAGAAGGAAGGTACAAGTCTGCTCATCACTGGACCGCTGGGGCTGGATGCATACTGGAAGGCAACTGACCGGGCAGATCATATTGTAGGCAAACGCAGTCTGGGTAACGTGCAGCGGGAAGAACTGCTGAATATTAACGGAGTGAATCACCGGGTGACCTATGGACGGCGTCGTATCGCCGAGGTGGCAAAGGAAACGTTGCTTCATGGGGGTAATGGTACAGGAGATGAAGTAACCGTTTTGCCTTTGGGTAAAGGGAAATTAATCTGGACCCCACTACCGCTTGAGTTGAACGGACGGGATGAGCCACTTGCTGAATTATATCGTTATGCAACCGAAATTTCGGGCATCGAACAGGAGTTGGAATGGATATCTGGCGGAGATATCGCAGGGATCTACGGCCGGAAGCTGAGTTTTCCAAAAGGGAATCTGTATGTATTTGTATCGGAGTTTGCCTTGAACCATGAAGTTCATGTGAGAGATCAACGTACAGGTGTATCGTACTCGTTCCAATTGGAGAAAAATCGTTCGGTGCTGTTTGCCACGGATGCTTCCGGAAAGCTGACTGCGGTGTATCGCCCTGATGAGGTTGAGATTGTACAACAAGAGGAAAGAGGTGGGATCACACGATGACCAAGAAAAAGAGAGCACATATTATTTCGCATACCCACTGGGATCGGGAATGGTATTTGCCTTATGAGAAACATCATATGCGGCTCATTCAGCTCGTCGATTCACTGTTGGATCAGCTTGATGAGGGACCAGACTACAAAAGCTTTTATTTGGATGGACAAACGATTATCATCGATGACTATCTTCAGGTTCGCCCGGAGCAGAAGGAACGACTGGAGAAACATATCCGCAATGGACGGATTGTGATTGGGCCATGGTACATTTTGCAGGATGCCTTTCTGACGAGTGGAGAAGCCAATGTGCGCAACATGCAGGTTGGACATAAGGACGCCAAGCGTTACGGCATACCTTCGAAAATTGGTTACTTTCCAGATACATTCGGATTGGTCGGACAGACTCCGCAGCTGATGCAGCAATCCGGCATTGATAATGTATTCTTTGGTCGTGGTGTGAAGCCTACAGGCTTCAATAATACAGTATCGGATGCCGGATATGAATCAAGCTTCTCGGAGCTGATGTGGGAAGGGCCAGACGGATCAAAAGTGCTCGGCGTATTGTTCGCAAACTGGTATTCCAACGGAAATGAAGTTCCGGTAGATGAGGCTTCGGCCCGCAAGTTCTGGGAAACCAAGCTGGCAGATGCCGAGAAATATGCATCTACCAATGAGCTGTTATACATGAACGGATGTGATCACCAACCGATTCAGAGAGACCTGCCGGAAGCGATTCGCATGGCTGAGCAATTATATCCCGATATTGAGTTCGTTCACTCGAACTTCCCTGACTATCTGACCGCCCTGAGAGCATCGGCTGAACATGAGTTGTCCACGGTCAAAGGCGAACTACGCAGCCAGCGTACCGATGGCTGGGGAACTCTGGTGAACACGGCCTCGGCTCGTGTGTATCTGAAGCAGATGAACCAGCTGGGCCAGACCATGCTTGAAAAAGTGGCTGAACCACTGGCATCCTATGCCTATCTGCTTGGACATGCCTATCCACATGATCAACTGACATATGCCTGGAAAACGCTGATGCAAAATCACCCGCATGACAGCATCTGTGGATGCAGTGTGGATGAGGTACATCGCGAGATGGTGACACGGTTTGATAAGAGCCGTCATGTGGCAGAGGCTTTAATTGAAGAGAGCACCAGCCAGATTGCCGCAGCCGTCGATACCTCCATCTTTGCACGTTATGGCGAGCAGGCTCGACCTGTTGTGGTGTTTAATACAACGGGTTGGGAACGCAGCGGTGTAGTTCAAATGGAACTGGACGCGGCTCGGTTGTATTTCCGGGATGGACATACGTTGGAAGAGATGGCGACGCAGATGAAAGCCGTTGACCTGTCAGATCGCATACTGGTAGATGAAGAGGGTAATCACATTCCATGTACGGTGGAGGATCTGGGTCTGCAATTTGGCTATGATCTGCCGGATGATCGCTTCCGCCAGCCGTATAGTTGTCGGCGAGTAAGTATTCGTTTTGAAACAGAAAATGTAGCTGCATTTGGCCTGAAAACCTATGCATTGATCAACATTACGGATGATGCTAAGAGTGGTACTCCGTCGAAAACGACTACGCTGTTGCGTGGTGAACGTGGCATGGAAAATCAACATTTGATCGTCACGATTGCAGACAACGGTTCATTCACACTCACAGACAAACGAACAGGCCGGACTTATAAGGACCTTGGCGTGTACGAAAATGTGGGTGATATCGGTAATGAATACATGTTCAAACAACCAGAGAATGAAGTTGCATTGACAACACAAGCGCTTCAGGCCGAGATTCGGGTCCTTGAGGATACATCATACTTGGCCTCGTTTGAAGTGATTCATCATTGGGAAATACCGGAGTCAGCGGATGAGATGCTAGATCAGGAACAGCGAGAACTGATTTATTATCCGCATCGCAAAGCCCAGCGTTCAACGAAGATGATTCCGCTCCAGATTCGCACGGTTGTATCCCTCAGTCGTAATGGAAAAGGAGTACAAGTGGAAACAACCTTCAACAATCAGGCGAAGGATCATCGGGTACGTGCTCTTTTCCCAACGAATCTCGTATCTGCTGTTCATCATGTGGATTCCATGTTCGAAATTGCAACGCGTGATAACAAGCCTGCACCGGAGTGGCAAAATCCAAGCAATACACAGCATCAACAGAGTTTTGTAGATGTGAGTGAAAAAGATGCAGGATTGGTCGTGGCCAATCTGGGTCTGAATGAATATGAAGTCCTTCAGGATGGACGCAATACCATTGCGGTTACGCTACTTCGTGCTGTTGGCGAACTTGGAGATTGGGGCTTGTTCCCGACACCTGAAGCACAATGCCTGGGTGAACATACATTTCAGATCGAGATCATTCCCCACGATGGGAATGGTGCAGCGTCAGGTGCATATATTGAGGCGTATCAGTTCCAAGTTCCTTGGACGCTGGCACAAACCGAAATACACCCGGGTTATCTGACACCTAGCAACACACCGTTTGCATGGCAAGGAGACGGTTTAGCATTTTCTTCACTCAAGGTAAATGAGGATTCCGGCTATGTGATGCTCCGCTGGTTCAATATGACCACCGACTCTGCCACGTTGAAGCTTGCAACATCACAAGCGATTCCACAGCCATTCGAAACGGCATACAAAAGCAACATCCTGGAGGAAGAGGGCGAAAGGCTTCATGCCCACAACATAGAAGAGGCATCGACATTATCATTTGCCAACAAGGAATGGAACATACAGACAGGTTCATGCGAGATTGTTACTGTCGGCTTGCGCCGCTGATAGAAGTTGTTTAAAAAGTCGAAAAACAGACTTTTTGAACACAAACTAAAAGGTACAGGATTGCAAGTGTACTATGGACCAGGCATTACGTACGGTGGCGGAAGAGTTACGCTATTTACCAGATGTATCTGTTGAGTTATTGGTTGTTTTTCTATAGAATGAACAGTAGAATTGCTAATGATCGAAAGTTCCTATGCCATCAAGGTGGCGATGGGTACACTTCAATTGTTCATTCTATATTGAAACATTAAGGGGGCTTGAAGCCATGGAATCCTTGGGAGGACTGCTTCAGCAGCTGAACCCTGCCTTTCGTGAGCAATCGCGGCGGATTGCGGCGGAATTGATGGAAAATCCGTACGTACGCGAATTCCGCGCAGGTCATCCTGAACTGCAAGATGCACAGCTCATGACCGATCTGAGCAAGCTGTTTCAGTACGCCAAAGACTCTAAGAACTGTGCGAATTGTCCGGGACTCGACAACTGTCCTAACGATTTTCAGGGCCACTTTTGCAAACTGGAAGTAGAACATTTTAACGGTAAACCCGAAATCATAGATATAAAAGCGCCTTGTTCCAAACATATCGCCCGGCAAAATGAACATATCATTAAGCAACGCATTCGCAGTTTTTATGTGGACGAGCGTGCGCTCAGTGCCGGATACAACGACGTGGAGATTATGGGCAAGGATCGGATGCGTGCTCCGGCAGTGAATCAGGTGCTTCGGTATATTAGAGAGACCAAGGAGAACGGATTATCACCGCAAGGACTGTTCCTGGAAGGGACATTCGGGACAGGCAAGACGTTTCTGATGTGTTATCTGCTGCATGAACTGGCGGTTGCAGGCCACACGGGTGTCATTATCTATATGCCTGACTTTGTGGAGGATCTGAAATCCATGATCAGTGAAGGGCAGAAGCTGAAGGAAATGACGGATATTCTGAAAAGTTGTGATCTGCTCATCTTTGACGATATTGGGGCAGAAAATCTGAACCCATGGGTTCGGGATCATGTGATGGGGTCCATTCTAAACTATCGGATGAATCGCAAACCAACGTTCTATACGTCCAATTACAATCTGGATGGGCTTGAAAAACATCTTAGCTTCACCAATCGGGACGGCGAGGAAATGAATAAAGGCCAGCGTCTCATGGACCGGATTCGTCCATTTGTGGATGTCATCTCCGTTCGGGGTGAGAATCAGCGTGGCAAACGTTAAACCGATCTAATTGAACGAAATGGTTCTGGACAAGGTTAATCTTCAAATTATCGGTGGAGCTTTTGATTTAGAAGCTGAGTTGATTGCAATCAAAAGCTAAAGTAGTCCCAAAAAAAGCCTGGCTTTCGCATTGTTGCGAAAACCGGGCTTTTCTGGTCCTGCGTGAGCCTGTGGAAGCGTCCTATTCGGTGAGGAATTTGAAGATAACCATACCGAAAAAGATCACTGTCATCAGGCCGGCCATGCCGGCAACACCCGCGATCAGATCAAATAGATCGTTGCGGGGTTCCTCGTTCACATGTTCACGCGGGTCGCTGATCCGCACATTTGCATCCATGTTATTGCCTCCTTATGGGGAATACAGCTTGCCCGTATGGGGGCTGAAACCCGGAGTAATTTTAGTATACTTGGAAAAGAAAGCGTTTGTAAAGATTTTGCAGTTGGTATGCCACATCCTGTAATTGTGAAGATTTGATGTTGGGAAGATGAACATTGCGGCGTTCAATTCACAAGTTTGACGTACCTGTGTTATACTGGAAGTGTCGTTCACGACGTTACTGGTTAAAATAAACCGTAAGTATATATAAGGAGGACAATTTCATGGCTATTGTTAACGTATCCGATCAATCCTTCAACGCTGAAGTAGAAGGCGAAGGAACGGTTCTTGTTGATTTCTGGGCGCCTTGGTGTGGTCCTTGTAAAATGCTCGCTCCAATCCTGGAAGAGCTGTCCACAGAAGTTGGCGATGCAGTGAAAATTGCTAAAGTTAACGTGGATGAAAATCCGGAATCTGCTTCCCGCTTTGGCGTAATGAGCATTCCAACATTGATCTTCTTCAAAGATGGTCAACCGGTGGATAAAGTGGTTGGTCTGAACTCGAAAGATGCGCTCAAAGGAATTATCGCAAAACACCAATAATTTACAGGCTTACACATACGCCTCCGGTTTACATGCCGGGGGCGTTTTGCGTCGAATACCTTTATATAGGACAATATAAAGTATACTATTTATATAAAATGAAACTGGAAATTTACATGATAACGGAGAGGACAGAAATGAGCTGTAGAAGCGAAGCGTTCGCCTAAAAGCTTTCTGAAAGAAAGCTACTTCGGAAGCATGCGCTATCACCGGATTTTCCCCTTAAAAAAAGGGAATCGAAAAAATCTGGGGATAACAGCGATCGAAAGGTCATTCTGTCATCGGAGTAACTCATGTAAGGTGAGGATTTCAGCTTTTTCGGGAAGGAGGATTCACCGAATTATGGACCAATTCATGAATGATTTGCAGGATCAGGAGAAGGCACTGGAGCAGATTCGCCACAAGCTCGCTTTGCTGCCAGATATGTCTGGATGTTACCTGATGAAGAACAGTGAAGGCACGATTATCTATGTTGGTAAGGCTAAAGTCCTGAAAAACCGCGTACGCTCTTATTTTATCGGCAGTCATAACGGAAAGACCCAGCGTCTGGTGTCAGAAATCCGTGATTTCGAATATATCGTGACGGGCAGTAACATGGAAGCACTCATTCTGGAGTGTAACCTGATCAAGAAACATATGCCGCGTTACAACGTATTGCTCAAGGATGACAAGACATTCCCGTATCTTAAAATTACGAATGAAAAGCACCCCCGGCTGGAAGTAACCCGGCGTGTGCTGAAAGATAAAGCCAAATACTTCGGACCTTATCCAAACTCGTATGCGGCACACCAAACGAAAAAACTGCTTGATCGCATGTATCCACTGCGCAAATGTGGTGTAATGCCCAAAGAAGTGTGCCTGTACTATCACATGGGACAGTGTCTTGCCCCTTGTGTGAAGGAAGTGGAGAAGGAGCAGTACGACAAGATTTCGCAAGAGATTGGTTCATTTCTGAGCGGTGGTCACGAAGAGATTAAGAAGGATTTGCAGCGTAAGATGCAGGAAGCTGCGGAAGACCTTTATTTTGAACGTGCCAAGGAACTGCGCGACCAAGTAATCGCCATCGATGCGATGATGGAAAAACAGAAAATTACGATGGCCGATGCCAGAGATCGTGATGTGTTTGGTTTTGCCGTTGATAAAGGCTGGATGTGTGTCCAGATTCTATATATGCGTCAGGGAAAAATGATCGAACGCCACGTCTCAACTTTCCCGTTTTATGGTGAGGCGTACAGTGACTTCATGTCCTACGTAACACAGTACTACAGCGATAATCCGGCATTGCCACAAGAAATTTTGTTGCCGGAAATGCCCAAGGATCTGGAAACGGGTGACGACAGTGTGGATACGGCATCTGTTGCTGATGGATCGGTACCTGCCGCAGTTACGGTAGAGTTCGAACAGACGGGACAAATGGAGCAAAGTATTGCTTCCGAACCATTGGTTGCCGAGACTCGTGCAGCTTACGGAGGTTCCGCTGAGGCAGAAGGTGAGCAACCTGACAGTATGCAAATGGATGTTCCTGCAACGGATACAACTGAACCAACGGAGAAACTCCCTTCAGGTCTGGAAGACCCAACTCAGGTTGCCGCTGCGTTGCAGGAGTGGTTGGAGATCAAAGTGCTCATCCCGCAACGTGGATTGAAACGTCAGATGATCACCATGGCCGTGGATAACGCACGTGTGGCATTGGAAGAGAAGTTCCGCCTGATTGAGCGAAATGAAGAACGGACATCGAAAGCCGCGGAAGGACTGGGACGCTTTATTGGACTGGATCAGCTTCACCGTATTGAAGCGTTTGATAACTCGAACATCCAGGGGACGAACCCGGTATCAGCCATGATCGTATTTACGGATGGTAAACCGGATAAGAAGGAATATCGGAAGTACAAGGTCCGTTCGGTTGAAGGACCGGATGATTATGAAACGATGAGAGAGGTCATCCGTCGCCGTTACGAGCGGGTATTGAAAGAAAACCTGACTCAGCCTGACCTGATTGTGGTCGATGGCGGTAAAGGACAGATCTCGGCTGCGGTTGATATTCTGGAAAATGAGCTGGGGCTATTTATTCCGGTATGTGGTCTGATGAAGGATGCGAAGCATAAGACTTCACAGTTGATGATCGGTAATCCACCGGAAGTCATCTCCCTGCCTCGGGATAGTCAGGAATTTTACCTGTTGCAGCGGATACAGGAAGAGGTTCACCGTTTTGCGATCTCGTTCCACCGGGAACAGCGTGGCAAATCGATGGTAACGTCACGCTTGGATGCTATTCCGGGGATCGGAGAGAAGCGGCGTAAGCTGCTGTTGAAGCATTTTGGCTCTTTGCGCAAAATAAAAGAGGCCAGCGTCGAAGACTTCCGGCCTCTATCTATTGGTGACAAACTGGCAAATCAGATTATTGCAGCACTTCGGGATGAGGAGTCGTAACATACGGCTTCTCTTTTTGTTTTGGATTGAATTTGTAGACCACATATCCAACGATGGCCGGGAGTACAATCCAGAAGAGTCCGGCAGTCATATTCAGGGCATCGCCCATAAAGACCAAGCTGAGTCCCATCAGCAAGCTGTCGAAGATCACATGCGCGAATACAACGGCAATGAAGCCATGACGCAGCATGATCAGACTGAACAGCAATCCAATCACCATCAGCTCAATGGGACGGGTGATTACTGGATAGATCGGATACAATGTGTGTCCAAGTGCCCAAATGATGGTTGGGATCAGACACGCAATAAACGTGTTACGCACAATTTTCTGCATCATGCGAATACCGAACAGTCGATAGACGGTTTCTTCACCAACACCGGCCATCCAGGCCATAATCGGAAAGAGCCAGGCATAGGTCATATTAAATGTAGATTGATCTGCTGACGTTGTTGACCATGTGCCGATGCTTCGCTCCAGAATGAAGAACAGGACGGATTGCACACCCAGCAGAATAAAGGCCCACAGGTAACCAGCAACCATGCTGTGAAGTACATATTTCCCGTATCCCGGTTCTTTGGCGCGAGGCCACGGATTCAGACCTGTTTTGCGCCACATGCCGTCACCGGCAACAAGGGACAGATAGATCGTTGCACTCATAACCAGCGTAATCCCCGTCTGTATTAACATGAGGAACGCAAGCATGAAGCTGGAGAGACCCTGTGCCTGAAAAAGTGGAATCATGTTCAACGTACCAATGACCGAAGCTGCGAAATATATCAGCGAGAGAATGATCCCGCGTTTGAAAGACGTATGTACTCGAGTCAGAATGCTATAGATGATGGCCAGCACACCCAGAACAAAGGTCAGGAATGCATAGCCGCCATAGGTCATCCAGTTGGCTTGGCGCGTTTGAGCTTTCACATAATCGGTATGGGATTCAGGGACCGAGAAGCCAGGATCGAACGATCGTACCGCACCATCTTCAAAAGTAAAGTTCAGTTCAAGCTTGGAGTCTCCAATGGCTTTTGCAGAATCTGTATACTTCAGTCCCGCTTCACCATCGCGAGTTTCCAGTTGAAGTGTCGGCACTTCATAGCCAAATTCGGTTAGAACATCAGCCGTCAGCTGTTGTTTCTCGTCCAGAGATATATTACCTTCAGCAAGCACTTGCGATGTGGTCACTCGTCCACTGACCTGCTCCGCCTCAATGGCGGTATAGAGCGAAGAAGGCAGTTCTCGTTTGAAACCGACGACTTTTCCTGTTTTCATATGTACGTCCACATTGAGGTAACCGCCTTTGTCCTGATCAGGCAAACGAACGCGGTATACATCGTAAGGATAAGTTGTTTCCCACTTCTGATTATATGTGTCGAGTTGTTTGGTTTTGGCCATATACCCGTAGATATCGGAATGTGTCTGGTAGGTTACCAGGGTGTTTCCGGCATCATTTGGCAGTGTATAGTCATCCACAGAAGCTGCGAAAGATCGTGCGGATTGCGTCGCCTGCTCCTTGGTTATGAAAGATGTGGACGAAATTTCAGTTGTTTGCGATGAGGTAGCAGGAAAGATCTGAAATACAAAAAATAGAATCAGGCCGATCGCCGCAAGCAACCCTAGACGCTTGAAGTTAGCCTTGAGTAGCAAAGGCTGCCCTAAGGGATTCATGTAATGGTGTTCCTCCTTATTTAATATGGATATTAAAGTAAACATAGCACAGGCCAAGCACCGAATGCCAATCATGTAACGAAAACAGCTGTAAATCCTTGAAAATGAATGAAAAGGACCGAAAGAATCTGATCCATCCGTCGCCATATCTGAGTTTTTCCCTTTTTGGCTGAATTCGATCCGATTTACACAAAAAACGTTTTGTCTGTAAACGCCGCAGCGCTTATAATTTTGAAGCAAATGTGCAACGATTCGCATGTCTTTCGCCCAACAAGGGAACGAATAGAATATTCCAACTTCATTATATATGTCGTTTTAATCTGAATCATACATTTTAATGTTTGGAAACAGTATTTCAAGTGAAGAAGGCTCCAAGGGGTGTGGAGTTATTTTCATTTTAGCAGAGGTGGATGATACTGAAGTGAAACTGAATGTTCAATGGATGCGATTATCGCCACCCCGTATTCTTGTGTTAGGGTTTGCCGGCATTATATTCGTAGGCACACTGTTGTTAATGCTTCCGGCATCCAGCCGAAACGGTGACAGCCTTGCATTTATTGATGCGCTTTTTACTGCAACTTCGGCGGTCTGTGTCACGGGTTTGGTTGTGGTGGATACAGGGACTCATTTCTCGGTGCTGGGTCAGGTTGTGATCGCGATTCTGATTCAGATTGGCGGACTGGGCTTCATGACGATGTCCACATTGGTTGCCCTTGCGTTCAAACGGCGGATTTCGCTTAGAGAACGGTTGATTCTACAGGAAGCGATGAACCAGAGCACGATGGAGGGCATCGTCCGGCTGATTCGTAAAGTTGTGATCTACTCGCTTATTCTCGAAGGGATATGTGGCACACTGTTTGCGATTCGCTGGTCATTTGACATGCCGATCGGACAGGCGATCTATTATGGATATTGGCATGCGATCTCGTTGTTCAACAATGCGGGCTTTGATATGTTTGGGGATTTCCGCAGTCTGACCGGGTATGTATATGACCCATTGGTGAATTTTACGGCGATGTTCCTGATTGTTGCTGGCGGCATCGGTTTTGTGGTGCTGTCCGATCTGGTGGATTACCGCAAAACGCGGAAGCTTTCCCTGCATTCTAAAGTAGTATTGCTAATGACCGGATTATTGATTGTGTTTGGTGCACTTGTTATTTTCGTATTCGAATTCAGCAATCCCCGTACGCTCGGTGGCCTGAACTGGGGTGGCAAAATTCTCGGTTCATTTTTCCAGTCGGTTACACCCCGAACAGCAGGGGCCAATACGGTAGACATTGCCGGGCTCAGACAGGCAACGCAGTTCTTCATCATTATTTTGATGTTCATCGGTGCTTCACCAGGCTCAACCGGAGGCGGAATCAAAACGACGACATTTATGATTATGGCTGGAGCAGTCATCGCCATGGTACGTGGACGGGAAGATATCGTGTTCTTCCGATACCGGCTCGTACAGGAACGGATTTACAAGGCACTTACCGTAACATTGCTAGCGCTGTTATTCATCATTGTTGTAACAATGCTGCTGAGCACTACAGAAGATAGCAGTTTTTTGATGATATTATTTGAAACGACATCGGCCTTTAGTACCGTGGGATTATCGCTCGGACTGACGCTGAAGCTGACTACAATCGGCAAGCTCCTGATCTGTTTTACGATGTTTGCAGGAAGGCTTGGCCCGATTACACTGGCGTATGCACTGGGGCAGAAAAAGGGTAAAGAGTTATACAGGTATCCGGAAGGCAAAATGATTATTGGATGAATCAATTTCATAATACCTTTGGCTGCTTCAATCAGGGCTAGATATAGATCAAAACGATTCAATTTGTCTATATCTAGTTACATAAATCCATTTTTAGTGAGTAATGAAATTGATTTGGATAAGGGGTTCGTGAAGAACAATGAAAACACAGCAGTTTGCGGTAATCGGGCTTGGACGGTTTGGCTCCAGTCTGGCACAAGAATTAATGGAACTCGGCTACGAGGTGCTCGGGATCGATAAAAATGAAGAAGTCGTCGAAGACATAAGTGATTTGGTCACCCATGCCGTTGTAGCCGATGCCACAGATGAGGAAGTACTGCGCTCCCTGGGTATTCGTAATTTTGATTGTGGTATCGTAGCCATCGGGGATGATATTCAGACGAGCATTCTCACCGCGATCCTGTTAAAAGAGCTGGGTGTCAAGACGGTTGTGGCCAAGGCCATATCTGTCCTTCACGGACGAGCATTGGATAAACTGGGGATCGATCGGGTCGTTTATCCTGAGCGGGATATGGGCATTCGGGTTGCCCACCAGCTGGTTACCCCGAACTTGCTGGATTACATTGAATTATCCAATGATTACAGTATTGTTGAGATGAAGGTTCCCGCCTGTCTGCACAACAAAACACTTTCGACCCTGAATGCACGTGTACGCTTTGGTTGCAGCATTGTGGCGTTACAGAAAGAAGCCGGGGTCATTATTGCTCCGACAGCACTGGACTCGCTTCAGATGGGGGATATTATGGTCATTATCGGTAATAATGCAGATATCGACCGATTTGAAGAAGAGGTTATCAGCCAGGAGAGCTGATGATTAAGATGAGTTAAAATGAAGCCAGGCGTTGGAGCCCGGCTGATTCAGATCAAAGCTAAGGCGTCGTGGTCCTCCGTGAGGGCAATGGCGCCTTTGCTGTAAAGAGTGCAGCCGTCTCCTTGACCCATTGTCTGGAGGTCTCGCTGAGGTCCTCCTTTTCCCCATAGATCATGCAAGTTGTTCTTCGGGTCTGCTGTAATTGAGGCAAATGAACAGAAACAAGATCATTGTCCGCGAGCAATTGTGGACGAAGATATGACTTGGGCAATAGAGCAGCGGCTTTGGCGGAAGGCAGAAGTCGGATGATCGCTTCGAAAGAATCAATCTCCATGCGAATATCCGGCATCACGGTACAGCGCTGGAAGAGGTCGTCCGTTAATTTGCGGTACCAGGTGCCCTTGGAGAACGTGATCATCGGCAGATCCTGCAAATGTTCCATCCCGGCTTCCTTGCCGGACAAGGGGTGCGTGAGCGGTACAACCAGCTCCAGATGATCGTCAAAGAGCGGTACGCAGTTCAGACCCACTTCGCTGATGGAGGAAGCGACAATGCCCACATCGGCTTTTTTATCACGCACAAAAGAGACAATCTCATGTGTTTTTCCCGTCAACAGTTTCAGTTCGGCATTCGGATGTTTCTCCATAAACGCATTGACGAGAGGTGGCAACGTGGTTTGAAGGGTCGTCAGACTGGCGCCGAGTGTAATGGTGCTCTGTTCTTCATCTTTGTACTGGGCGAGCATGGTGAAGAATTTCTGTTGCTGCTGCTTCTGTTCTACCGCGAAGGTATAGGCGAACTGGCCCACACTGGTTAATTCCAGCCGTTTGCCACGGCGGTGGAACAGGGCAACCCCGAGTTCATCCTCCAATTTGGCAATTTTACGTGAGAGTGCGGGTTGGGACAGATTCAGTAACTTGGATGCACGGTTCAAGCTGGACTGCTCCACGACCGCTGCAAATGCATTTAACTCCTCAAACATGAACAATGACCTCTTTTCCATGAACGTGATTCTTGCCCTTGCTTAATCGTTTTCCATGTTGTATAGCCTGTAAACCCAATGTTTCACTGCTTATACCTATAGGTTATAACATTTAATAATTATATTGCAATTCCCTTATAAGAAAAAAAGGAGTAACATGAATCGTGACACAAGTTGTTCACACCTGGGGAAAACGGAACAATTTGTCGAACCTTTTCATGGAAAAGGATTCGTGTCATGATAAGTGAAATCATTTATGAAAACGTTGTATTTAGCGAAAGGGGATCGACATTTTATGAAAGGGTTTTACTCCAGAAAGCTGCACTCCTTGCTTGGCGTCATTCCGCTCAGTTTGTTTTTTGTTGAGCATTTGGTGACGAACTTCTCGGCAGTTGAAGGCGGCAAAGAGGCTTTTGACGGTGCTGTTGCATTCTTGAACAGTCTGCCACTGGTTATTGTTTTGGAAACGCTCCTCATCTGGTTACCGTTGTTCTATCACGGTGTATATGGTCTGTATATTGCTTATCAGGCCAAGCCTAACGTGGGCCGTTATGGCAATGAGCGCAACTGGCGTTACACGTTGCAGCGGGTCAGTGGTGTCATTACGTTTGTATTCGTGATCTGGCATGTATGGGAGACTCGGGTGCAGGTTGCGCTGGGTACAGTGACCCACGAAGAACTTGGCGGTGTTATACATGACATCGTGATGAACCCGGTAACATTTATTCTATATCTGATCAGTGTGGTTGCGGCATCCTATCACTTTGCCAACGGCCTGTGGTCGTTTCTTGTTAGCTGGGGGATTACCGTCGGTCCGCGTGCGCAGCGTGTATCTTCTTACGTGTGCATGAGCTTGTTCGGTATTATTTCCATTATGTTTATTGCTTCGTTGTTCGCTTTCCGGAGCATTGATTTCCAGACAGCAACTTCGATGATTGACGCAGTAAAAACAGTTCTAATTTAAGCATTTTGCGTATAAATGCTGACTTATAAGGGAGTGAACAGCAATGGCATCAACGAATGTAATTATTGTGGGCGGCGGTCTCGCAGGCTTGATGGCGGCGATCAAATCGGCTGAAGCCGGAGTCCATGTTCATTTATTTTCACTGGTTCCTGTTAAACGATCCCACTCTGTATGCGCACAAGGCGGAATTAACGGAGCGGTAAACACCAAGGGTGAGGGTGACTCCCCATGGGTACACTTTGACGATACGGTATACGGTGGTGACTTCCTCGCGAACCAACCTCCGGTTAAAGCGATGTGCGAAGCAGCACCTGGCATTATTCACCTGATGGACCGGATGGGCGTCATGTTCAACCGAACACCGGAAGGATTGCTTGATTTCCGTCGTTTCGGGGGCACGAAGCATCACCGTACGGCGTTTGCCGGAGCGACAACAGGGCAACAATTGCTCTATGCATTAGACGAGCAGGTACGTCGCTGGGAAGCAGCAGGTCTGGTTACGAAATATGAGAACTGGGAATTCCTGCAGGCAGTTTTGGATGATGAAGGCGTATGTCGCGGGATCGTAGCTCAGGATCTGAAAACAATGAAAGTACAGACCTTCCCTGCAGAAGCGGTTATTCTGGCGAGTGGTGGTCCGGGTATCATCTTCGGTAAAACAACAAACTCGGTCATCAACACAGGTACAGCGGCAAGTGCCGTGTATCAGCAAGGTGTAAATTACGCCAACGGGGAGTTCATTCAGATTCACCCGACAGCCATTCCAGGGGATGACAAGCTGCGTCTCATGTCCGAATCCGCACGCGGTGAAGGTGGACGGATCTGGACTTACAAAGACGGCAAGCCTTGGTACTTCCTTGAAGAAAAATATCCATCCTACGGTAACTTGGTTCCGCGTGATATCGCGACTCGTGAAATCTTCAGCGTCTGCGTGGACATGGGTCTGGGTGTGAACGGTGAGAACATGGTTTATCTCGACCTGTCGCACAAAGATCCGAAGGAACTGGATGTTAAACTCGGCGGAATCATTGAGATCTATGAGAAGTTCATGGGTGATGACCCGCGTAAAATCCCGATGAAAATCTTCCCGGCAGTCCATTATTCCATGGGCGGCATGTGGGTAGATTACAATCAAATGACCAACATTCCGGGGCTGTTCGCAGCTGGTGAATGTGAATATCAATACCATGGTGCGAACCGTCTGGGTGCAAACTCACTGGTATCCGCGATCTATGGTGGTATGGTGGCTGGACCGAAAGCGGCTGAATATATCAAAGGACTCAAAAAGTCGTCCGCTGATATCCCATCTTCCGTATTCGAGAAACACACCAAACAACAAAGCGACAAATACGAAGGCATCTTGAAAATGCAGGGCACGGAAAATGCCTATGTCATTCATAAAGAGCTTGGCGAGTGGATGACAGCCAACATGACGGTGGTACGTTACAACGACAAGCTTGAAGCCACCATCGGCAAGATCAAGGAATTGAAAGAGCGTTACGGCAAAATCAACATGTACGATAGCTCCGGTTGGAACAATCCGGGTGCAGCGTTCACTCGCCAACTGTGGAACATGATTGAACTGGCAGAAGCGATGACTCTCGGCGCACTGCTGCGTAACGAAAGCCGCGGCGCGCATTACAAACCGGAATTCACGGAACGTAACGATGAAGAGTTCCTGAAAACGACTATCGCAAGCTGGTCGAAGGAAGGCCCGAAAATCTCGTACGAGCCGGTAGACGTATCCTTGATCCCACCACGTATCCGGGATTACTCTAAGGATTAAGAAGTATCACACTATTCATGCAATGAATAGTTAAACACCTGAACGGTGAAGGCAGGAGTAACTTTGGAGAAGCAGAGCTTCTTCAAAGTTACTGCCATCAACGTGATGGAATTATCAGTAAAGTGACACTATGAGGACCACTCAACTGAGAAAACGAAAAGCCTATTCACAAGCAAGCAACATATTTGAGAGGCTTGAAATTCTAAAAATTACCGCAATCCAGCATGAATGGAGTGCAGTTTCCAGCAAAGTGACCCTGCGTGCACGACGTAGCGGAGGAAGCGGAAATGCCCAGAAGAAGCGAAGCGCTCGCCTTTATCACCGGATTTTAACCCTGGGAAGGGTTGATCAAAAAAATCCGGGGATAACAGCGATCAGAGGGGCATTCCGCTGACGAAGCGTCTCCCGTGCACCAAAACATTTTGCGCATCAGCAATACAATCATCGTCACCAGAGGAGGGGACAACGATATGGCGGAACCAGCTACAGCCAACAAAACCGTCAAGTTTATCATCACCCGTCAGGACAGCCCGGAGTCATCTTCGTATAACGAAGAATTTGAGCTTCCGTACCGTCCCAACATGAATGTGATCAGCGCCCTGATGGAGATTCAGCGGAACCCGGTTAATACAGATGGAAAATCCATTGCTCCCGTTTGCTGGGATTCCAACTGTCTCGAAGAAGTCTGTGGTGCCTGCTCTATGGTCATCAACGGCAAACCGCGCCAAGCGTGTGCAGCCCTGATCGACAAGCTCGAACAGCCCGTTCGTATCGAGCCAATGAAAACATTCCCGGTGGTACGTGATCTGGTCATCGACCGTACCCGGATGTTTAGCGCCCTGAAACGCGTAAAAGCATGGATTCCGATCGATGGTACCTATGACCTCGGTCCAGGTCCACGGATGCCGGAGAAGAAGCGTCAGTGGGCATATGAGCTGTCCAAGTGCATGACATGCGGTGTATGTCTGGAGGCATGCCCGAACGTCAATGAGAAAACAGACTTTATCGGTCCAGCAGCACTGTCCCAAGTGCGTCTGTTCAACGCTCACCCAACAGGGGAGATGAACGCCGACGATCGTCTGGAAGCGTTGATGGAAGATGGAGGCATTGAGGGCTGTGGTAACTCACAGAACTGTGTGCAATCCTGTCCAAAAGGCATTCCACTGACAACCTCCATTGCCGAAATGAACAAACAAACGACCAAGCATATGTTCAAACGCTGGTTGGGTGTATAATCTCGTCATAGATAGCATGTGCAGAAGTGTAATCTGCAACTTAGAAGAAGTCGTGATCCCGTGCAGCAACATGCCGGAGATCCCGGCTTCTTTTTGTAATGAAGCAGAGGAACCGGGCTACCCATGCAGAATATGATATACTAAGGGGATGGATATAGAGCGTAGAAGGAGGGGGAGATATGGCAGAGACACCGCGTCAGGGTAGCAACAACTCGCCGTCCCAGCGCTCGCACAAGGCACCAGGTGCAGAAGAGTCTGTGTTTCCTGGAGAAGAAAAGGATCATGATCCCTCTCGCCGAAGTTTCTTATTGCGCATGGTTTTGATGACCGCGGGTGCCAGTTTGCTTACAGGAGGTTATGCGTGGCTTTGGGAACCGCGTCGTCTGGAAATCAAGCAAGTGGAGCTGAAACTTCCGAAGTTTCCAAAGGCATTTGACGGATTGCGTGTAGTTCAGTTCAGCGATGCCCATCTTGGTTTTCATACCGGAGTGAAAGAGATGAAGAAGCTGGCAGCAACGATTGAGGAGCAGCAACCGGATCTGATCTGTTTTACCGGAGATATAGTCGAGAGGGAAGCAGAGCCAATGCGTGAATGTATTCCGGTATTGGCCTCTATGCAAGCCAAGTATGGAAAATTTGCGGTTTTGGGGAATCATGATTATCGGGGCGGGCAGCAGAATGAAGTGGCAACCATGTTCCGTGAAGCCGGATTCACGTTGTTACGGAACGAACATGTGGTGATTGAACAAGGGGGCGAACGTCTGGCCATAGCTGGTCTGGATGATGCACTTACAGGCAGGCCTGATCCTGCCCAAGCCATCAAGGAACTGGATCATGATGTGTGGAAATTGTTGCTTATGCATGAACCGGATTATGCCGACATTGCCACTCCCTACGGTTTCGGGTTGCAGCTTTCCGGTCATAGCCATGGTGGACAGGTACGATTTCCCTGGATTGGGGCACTGACGACACCACGAGGTTCACACAAGTATGTTCAGGGTTTGTATTACACGGATGTTGAGGGGGTATATTACTCCACCCAGACACAGATGCCCGTGTATGTGAATCGTGGTTTTGGCATGACCCAACTGCCTATTCGTTTTCTATGCAGACCAGAATTAACGGTTTTTGAGCTTAAAGGATTAACCACATAAAAAGGAATAGAAAATGAACGTAAAACATAAAGGATTTTAACATGAATGGAGGTTATGCAGATGGAACGAATTGCGATTGTATCCGACATTCATGGGAACATGACTGCCTGGGAAGCAGTGCTAGAAGATATCCGAAGTCGTGGCGTGGAGCGAATCTTTTGTCTTGGTGACCTCGTGGGCAAGGGACCGGAACCAGTACAAGTTGTGGATCAGGTGAGAGAGACGTGCGAACTTGTCATCCGCGGCAACTGGGATGAACTGGTTGCGGTTAACCAAGACAGCGAGAATTTCACGTGGCAGGCAGAACGGCTGGGTGAGGAACGATTGGCGTACTTGGCGAGCCTACCCTTCAGTCATCAATTTCAACTGAGTGGTCGCACCATCCGTCTGGTCCACGCTTCACCTCAAAGTGTATACCATCGTGTACAGCCGTGGGACGCGATTGAAAAGAGGTTGGCCATGTTTGATCCTCCAGCTGATGAGCCTGAGCAAGGTGTTGCAGATGTTGTAGGCTATGGGGATGTGCATAACGCGTACTTGCAGTATATGAATGGCAAGTTACTGTTTAATGCAGGCAGTGTCGGTAATCCACTCGATCTTCCCCAGGCTTCCTACTGTATTCTGGAGGGTGAAGACAGCAACGATAACAATACCCCGTTCAATGTTCAATTTGTGCGGGTACCTTATGATATTGAGCGAGAAGTGCAGGTTGCACAGGCCGCGAATGTTCCTGCATTGGATTTCTATATCCGTGAGATACGTACCGGGATATATCGCGGGTTGCAGGAGTAGTCAGCATCTGGGCCCTTTAGCGTAAGGTGTTGAATGATGCAATATGTAATACTAAAATGCTAATACTAAAGTTCGTGGATCAGTTCAAATGGTATTACGCCGGATCACCTTCAGAGCATGCTTGTCTTACCGGACTCAAGCCCGTTAGGCAAAAGGAGCGATTGTCATGCTTACCCGAAAAATGCTGGTTCAAGGTCTGCCGGCTTTGTGGACAGAGCGTCTTGTCCTGCGATCATTGCGTCAAAGTGATTACAGCACATTATCGGAACTATTTTCCGATCCTCAAGTCATCCGATATGTGAATAGGGGAAGCCAGCCCGCGCCGATCAGGGCGAGAAGGTTGTTGAACCAGATACGGAGCAGCAGCGCCAAGCTGGATTCGTTACATTATGGGATCTGCTGGAGAGGAAAGGAACAGGTGATTGGGATCACCTCATTCCAGCACTGGAACGATCAGAATGGTACCGCACAGATTGGTTATATCCTGAACAGATCCTGTTGGGGCATCGGTGTGGCTACCGAGGCGGTACAGCGGCTGTTGCAGTTTGGATTTGACGATCTTCATCTGTGGAGGGTGGAGGCACGTTGTTATGAGGCCAATGTATCTTCACAACGGGTGCTAAGCAAAATAGGGATGTCCTATGAGCGGAGTCTTCCCTCGTTCGGACTGCATGATGAGGATGACGAGGGATCAGAATCCCTGATGGATGTTAAAGTGTACAGTATGTACCGGGAACAATACGTCAGACCGCTTCAGGAAAAAGACCTGCAAATCTTGGTATCTGACAAGCCGCAATGACATAGAGTAAGAGTAGTCGAACGTGAATGAATCGAACTTCAATCATTTGTTACACAATTGAAATATAGCTGCAATTGAACTCTAACAGACAGGGGGTAAACTTATCTCATGACCCCCTTTTTGATAATAGATAATGCTGTTGGGATCCGCGCGAGCGGGTTCATTTTTTTTGGAATTTTTACACAGACACTCCGATGACAGAATAACCTTCCGATCGCTGTTATCCCCAGATTTTTTGATTCCCTTTTGAAAAGGGCAAATCCGGGGATAGCGTATGCTTCCGATGCAGCTTTCTTTCAGAAAGCTTTTAGGCGACCGCTTCGCTTCTTCAAGTTATTTCTGTCCTCTCCGTTATTGTGTAAAATATAGTTATCTTTGCTTATATAGGGCACTACAAAGCCCCCCACGGCGTGAACAAGCGCGCTGTGGGGGGCTTTGTGTTTGCTCTAGTTTACAGTGAAACAATCTGCATCTGTTTCTGCTTGAAATACACCCAGTCGGTGAATCCGATCTCCAGTAGACGTGTACGAACGTCATCCAGCTCGTCTGCAACCCGCTGCGGTTTATGAGCGTCCGATCCGAAGGTCACCTTTACTCCGTAATGATGAGCCCGTTCCAGAATGGCATCTGAGGGATACCAGCCACCACTGATCTTGGTTTTGCCTGAAGTGTTAATTTCGATCGCTACGTTGGATTCTGCAATGACTTGCAACGTTTCATCAATGGCCTGATCAGCGATAATTTCCGAGAAGGGTGGATAGTTTCCTTTCATCGCATCAATATGTCCTAGGATCTGGAACATACCGCTGCGAGCCGATTGCCGGATCAATGAGTAATATCTCTCTTTCACTTCAACTTTGCGAGCATCGCTCAGTCCATTCCACCGGGTTTTGTTGAAGATGCTCACATCCTCGGTATGGTGAACTGAACCAATAATATAGTCAAACGGATACTGTCCCAGCGTGGTACGGTACAATTCCGCATGAATAGGGAAGTAGTCGGATTCAATGCCGAGCAGCACATCGATTTTACCGGCGTACTCTTCTTTCAAAGCAAGGACTTCTTCCACATAATGTTGCAATTCCGACTTACCCATTGCGATCCGGGGAAACGCCTGCTCAAGCTCACTGCCAAAGTATGGCGTATGATCCGAGATGCCGATGGCCTGAAGTCCTGCCTCAATACCTGCCTCTATATAGTCGCGTATGTTGCCGTCAGCGTGACCACAACGAAAATGATGTGTATGAAGATCAAATTTCATATGGAATCCTTCCTTTCTCATGGCTCATTGTCATTCTGAACTGATGAATTGGGTTTCCGGCATGCCTTTGAGGTCACTTATGAATTGCTGCATTGCCGAGTTGAGGTATCTGCTGGACTTATAGATGACACCAACAGGGTGACTGACCTCCAACTCACTTAAGGGTATCATTCGCAATGTACCTTGACGCAACTCATGCGCAACAGATTGTTTGGAGATGACAGCTGCCCCGAGATCAATTTCGACCATCCGTTTAACTTCCTCGCTGCTTGATAACTCCATTACAATATTGGGTTCAATATTATGCTTTTTGAAGATGGTTTCCGTAAACCGTCGTCCTACTGTATCAGGAGACAGCAGAATCAATGGGGTACTCCGGAGCACATCCACAGCAGCATGTTTTTTCTTCGCCAGCGGATGGGAAGGAGATACCACGAGTTCGAATGTGTCATAGTACAGCACAGATGTGTTCAAGTTGGGATTGCGCTCCGTGAGATAACCGATACCAATATCAACCAGACCATTTTCGACCTGGGTATAGATCTGTGACGAAGGAAGGGATTGGATACTGGTTTTGATGAGCGGGAATTGATCTTGGAAATAGGATAACACCCTTGGCAAGATCTGAATAGCAATGGAAGTTGTTGTGCCTAACACGATACGTCCCTGAGGCGTTTCGTCAAGATCGGACAATTTCTGTTTCAATTCATCAACGATGTCGAGAATCCTTTCAGCGTGCTCCAGAAATACCTGTCCGCGGTCTGTCAGGGTAACGGGTTGATTGCGATCCACAAGAACGGTGCTGAATTCATCCTCCAGACTTTTGATCTGGGCCGAGACGGCAGGTTGGGTCAAGTTCAGAAGTTCCCCCGCTTTGCGAAAGCTCATCGTTTTGGAAATGGTAATTAGTGTCTCCAGTTGGCTTATGTTCATAGGTGACCTCCTTGCAGGCAAAGTATCTTCGGTATGTAGTGTTTGGTGCGATGAAATCCCGTAACTGGTTATTGTTCCGTTATCTTAAATTATAGGTGATTCAGGACAGCAGAGCAATGAAGGTGATTGTCGGGTATAAAAGTAGTTCAAGAGACCGTGAAAAAAACGCGGATGCAAGAATTTGATTTTTTTAACAGTTGTGAGAAAACAGTAATAAAGTCCTAAATGCCTTTTGCCACGCACAATGATCGAAAAGCTTTCTTCAAAAGAAGGGAAAAGCTCTGTTTATTCGCTAGAATCAGCTATAAACATTTGCCCCACGGATGACGATAAATTATAGTACACATGGTTTAACGAATTCTTAATGAATTCTTGTACGTGATAAAGTATAATAAATTTATTGAATATGGGACTTTTGGTGTGTGACCAATAACCCAGTGTGAGGGGGACATAGACAGTGAAAGCGGAAGTGATTAATCCTTTCCTGGAATCGGCACGAAACGTATTCGAACAGCTCATCCAGGTTTCGCCTTCCACCGGGAGTCTTGGCGTGAAGAATGTAGAGTATATTGCAGACCATGTCTGGATCGTGATCGGAATGACCGGACAACTTAGCGGAAACATTGTATTCGGAATCAATGAACAAGTTGCATTGAAAATTGTATCTGCGATGATGGGTGGTTTTGTCATTACAGAAATGGATGAGATGAGCAAAAGTGCGATTTCGGAACTAGGTAATATGATCAGTGGTAATGCCAGCACCATCCTGTCGAACCAGGGTGTTGTGGTCGATATTACACCTCCACAAGTGATGAAGTCCGAACATCTGACTACATTTAGTGCAACGAAAGCACTGAGCATTCCTTTGCTGATGGACGGCATTGGTGAGATGGATATTCAGGTCATGATCTCGTAGAATAGAACCATACGCCTCAAGAGGCAATAGGTGTTCAATACGGGAGGACGTCGGGTATGCTGAAAGATCAGGTAGTGTTTATCACAGGTGCATCGAGTGGTATCGGTGCGCTTTGTGCACAGATGCTGATAGAAGAAGGAGCCATCCCGATTCTGGCTGCCCGTTCACGGGACAAGCTGGAAGAGATTGGTGCCTCGCTGAAAGGGCAGCATGAATTGCTTACGCTTGATGTTACGGATAGTGAGCAGGTTCAGGCAGCTGTGGATGCGATATTGCATAAATACGGACGAATCGACATTTTGCTGAACAACGCAGGTTACGGGAAATTCGCAGCGATGACGGATATGTCTGTGCAGGAATTCGATGAGATGATGGACGTCAATTACATGGGTATTGTCCGCTGTACCAAAGCAGTGCTTCCACAAATGCTGGAACGTGGCAAAGGTCAGATTGTGAACGTGGCCTCCATGGCTGGCAAAATCGGTACGGCCAAATCCGTTTCATACACGGCTACCAAACATGCCGTACTCGGATTCAGTAATGCCCTCCGTCAGGAGCTCCGCAAGACTGGAGTTATGGTGACAACGATTAATCCAGGTCCGATTGATACGCCATTTTTCCATCGGGCTGATCCATCCGGCAATTATGTCAACAATGTACGCTGGATGATGCTGAAACCTGAAGACGTTGCCAGTCACATGATTCGGGCAATGAAGAAACGCAAGGAAGAAGTAAATCTGCCAAGAATTGCTTCTGCTGGCGTGTGGCTGTACCAGCTGTTTCCACGTCTTGCAGATCGATTGTCACACGGTGTAATGAATCAGAAGTAAAAATGCAATAATGGGCATCATATACGGAATGAAAGAAAGGCTCCGCCGAGGGGCTTTTCTTTTTTTTGGCGTGTATACATACAATTCTGGAATAAGATTTGGTACACGGGCTTTTTTCGCATATAATGAAAGGTAATGTGATGACAGGCTTCGGTTATATCCGTACAAGCAGGGCTAGCATCAAAATGAATAAATTAAAAGGATGGACATACATGACGAATCAAACATTTGCTTCAATTGGCGTGGAACAGGATCTGGAGGCGGTTTTGGCTAAACATGGCATTAACGAACCTTCACCTGTACAGGCTCAGACGATACCGGTGATTCTGGAAGGCCGGGATGTCGTATCCAAATCCCAGACGGGAACAGGGAAAACGCTGGCGTATTTGCTGCCACTGTTACAATCCATCAAAATGGATATCAAAGGTACACAGAAGCTCATTATTGCACCTACGCAAGAGCTGGCGATGCAAATTGTACGTGAAGCGCAGCGTTATGCGGAAGAACGTAAAATCGGCGTATTGGGTCTGATTGGTGGCGCAGCGGCTAAACGTCAGATCGAGAAGTTGCGTGAGCATCCGCAATTGGTTGTGGGTACACCGGGACGACTGAAAGAATTGATTACACTCAAAAAACTGAAAATGCACAACGTTTCCACTATTGTCATTGATGAAGCGGATCAGGTATTCCAGCTTGGCGGCGTAAGTGATGTGAACTTTGTACTCAAGAGCGCATTGAGGGACCGTCAGCTGATTTTCCTGTCGGCAACCATTGATGAGCATACGGCTGGACTCGCGCAGCGTGAGATGAAGGAGCCTGTGCAGATCGGGATTGAACCGGACCGCGCTACGGCTGCGGGCCTTGAGCATTATTATTTTGTAGAAGAGAACCGCAACAAAATTGACATGCTGCGTCGTCTGGTTAGACAATATAACCCGGATCGGGCAATCGTATTTGTGAATGCAACCGAGGATATTGGTGAAGTGGAAGCAAAAATGAATCATCTGGGTTTGTCGGCTGCTGCACTGTATGGTGATGCAGACAAAGTGACCCGCAGCAATGTGTTGTCTGCCTTCCGTAATGGTAAACTTCAGTTGCTGATCGCCAGCGAAGTCGCTGCCAGAGGACTGGATATCGAAGGCTTGCCGATGGTCATTAACTATGACCCTGCCTTTGACTCGGAGCACTATGTTCACCGTGCAGGCCGTACAGGCCGGATGGGACGCTCGGGTATCGTTTTGTCCATTGTGGATGAAACACAGATCTTTATTATGCGTAAATTCGCACGCGAACTCGGAATTGAACTGCCAGAACGTGTACTCTTTGGCGGTAAAGTACTGGAGGCTGACCCGCGTCCGGACCCGCGGCCTGAGGGACATTCGTTCTCCAGAAAACCAGGACAGTCCAGAGATCGCAAACCAGGTCAGGGAAGTCGTAATGGGGGAACCAGAGCTACAATCTCCAATTCGAGTCCAGCAGGTAGCAAACCAACTGGCAATACAGGCCGTACAGAGCGCGACCAGGATCGTAAAAACAAAGGAGCACCCAAGTGGAGTAAAGACAAAACGCCACGCTCCGAAGAATAGAATCTGACGAAAGGGGTGCAGGGATAGATGGAAAACGTTCAATCGCCTGTTCTGCAAATCAGCGGGTTAAGCGGAGGCTATAGTGCCAAACGGCCGGTCCTTCACGGTATCGATCTGGAAGTCGGACGTGGCGAGATGGTCGGACTGATCGGATTAAACGGCGCTGGCAAAAGTACTACCATGAAACATATCCTCGGCTTGATGACCCCTCAACAGGGTGAAGTGCGAGTGATGGGCAAGAAGCGGGACGAGGATGCGCAGATCTACCAATCGGCGATGGCATTTGTACCGGAATCACCCGAACTGTATGACGAGATGACGGTAATGGAGCATCTGGAGTTTACGGCAAGAGCGTATAATGTGTCGGAGGCTGATTTCAAACAACGTACGGAGAAATTGCTGGCATTGTTCCGCATGAATGAGAAAAGTACAAGTCTGTCGACGCACCTGTCCAAGGGGATGAGACAGAAGGTCATGATCATGTGTGCTTTTGTGGCCGGACCGCCACTGTACATCATCGATGAGCCTTTTCTGGGGCTGGACCCATTGGGTATTCGCTCCTTGCTTGATTTTATGCTGGAGATGAAAGCTTCGGGATCATCCATCCTGCTGAGTTCACATATTCTGTCCACGATTGAAAACTACTGTGACCGTTTTATCGTTCTGCATCGCGGGCAGGTTATTGCTCAAGGGACACTGAATGAATTGCGCTCTCAATTCGGGGAATCGGATGCCACGCTGGAGCACATGTTCTATTCCCTCGTACAAGGCAGGGATTGAGCATGGATCTCAAGCTGCTATGGAAGCAAAGACGCACAGGATTCTGGAATGGAATTCTTCCTTATCTGGGTTATGTGATCCAGAGCGGTGTAGCTATGGTCTTTTTATTTCTCGTCATTGCGTTCTCCGCCTGGTATACATCGTTTGTTCAGAACATTCCGTCGGGATTCCCGATTCGCTGGATTGCATTGCTGCTACTGGCACCACTGGTGCTGTTTAGCAGTTATCGTACATATCTGCTTCCGGCAGATATCGTGTTCCTGCGACCACAGGAATACCGGATGCAGGAATATTTGAAGAATAGCTTTGCTCGGGGTGTCATCTATAAGAGCCTGGGCTTGTTACTTGTGTTTGTTACTCTGTGGCCCCTCTATGTCAGAGCAGATCTGGATGCACGGCCATTTGGCTGGTTCATCGTATTCCTGCTGTTGTGGAAAGGGTTGTCCAGTTATGGAGCATGGCAAGAGCTAAGAATGGTTCAGGTTGGGGCATCAAGAGGGTATCGTCTCTTGCGATGGTCTCTGGCAGTGCTAGCTGTTGGCGCATGGCTGTGGCAGCCACCGCAGCGCAGCGTATGGTTCCTGCTGTTGCTGGCTGTTGTCTATATCGTCGCCTTGCGTATACCGGTGAAACATCGGGTAGCGTGGGAACGTCTGATTCAGGTGGAGCAGGGGCAGGCTGGCAGGGTTATGCGGACGTTAGGCTGGTTCGTGGATGTACCTTCATCCGGACAGAAGGTAAGTTCGCGTCGCTGGCTTAGCAAGTTGGGGAGCGGTCTTCCCTGGAATGCGGGGAAAGCTTATCGTTATCTCATTACCAAAACGTTTATTCGAACCGAAGTGTTTTCCATTGTGTTACGCCTGGTTGTACTTGGCATGTTATTATCATGGTGGACAGCGGGCAGCTACTTTGGTGTTGGCGTGTATCTGTTCTTCCTGTTGCTTGCAGGGGTACAGCTGGGTGCGCTGCGTCGCAGTCATGGTGAATCGTTCTGGATCATGATCTACCCGATCTCGGGAGAAAGCCGTCGTTCACAGGTGTTGGGATTCATATTCCACCTGCATGCACTGGCTGCATTGCTCATGTGGCTGCCTATGCTGGTTGCTGGAGTGAGTGGACTAAGCATCACCGGAGTGGCACTTATTCTGGGTATACTGGTGATTGTTATCATGCGGCGTTCGCAAGGGAACAAATGGCTGAAGGAAGAAGAGGACGAGTAACGATCGGACACCTGATTAGCTCAGATTATTAGATTGCGTTCAACAATGAGTGGTACAAAAGATAACAAAAGAAGGGTATGCCGGGCTGTATCCCGGTATACCCTTCTTTGTGCTGTAATGGAATCATGCAGTTAATCATGTTGTTCGAGCGTATGAAGAGAACGTGTAGACTAACAGAGGAACGATTTAGTGATAATCACGAGCAAGATGAACAGAACGAGAATGGCACCTGTGTTAGTAAATCCTCCGTAACCGCCGCATCCATAACCGCCTCTTGTATCTTCAACTCCAGACATGGTCATTCCCCTTTCAAGTTGTTATTTGGCACGCCCTTGCGTACATCGTATATTATGTGCCGTGGGGTTAGGCTGATTGGGCCGATGCCCGGTAAAGCCAGAAATTGAAGCTTTTGGGCAGTAAAAATACGAAAGAACCCTCCGTATATCCTGAGACATGCAACGTCGCTGGTATACAAAGGGTTCTTATATCATTCAGGGTTCAGACATGAACTTGTTCCCTGAGCTATGAGATGATTTCACTTCGTTACTGATTGATTATCTATGTCGTCTGCAAATCCTGAACTCCACGATAGATGGTTGCAAACAGATCTTCCAATCCGGATTCTTCAATACAGGAGAAGGCAATTCGCAGATCCGATTCACCCAGTGCAATCGTACCCACACCGTATTGGTGCAGCAAATGGCTTCGAAGTTCTTCAGCGCCAACTTTTTTCAGCTTCAGGCACATGAAGTAACCGGAGTTGAATGGATAATAATCCCATGCTTCTCCATATTTTCCGCTATCGAGAAGGGTCTTCACCTTGTTGGCACGGCCCTTCATAATCTCGAATTTCTCCTGTTTTTGTCCTTCGAACTCCGGTGCTTTCAGCGCATCGAGGACAAATGTCTGGGAAGGATGTGGGCCACTGGAGATGGTCGCCCGGATAATACCCAGCGTTTTCTGTTCCAATGCGTGCAGAACGGCTGCATCTTCATGGGCATACGTGATGAATCCAACACGGAAGCCCCATACGAATTCTTCCTTGGTAGCACCATCCACTTTTACAGTCAATACACGTGGATGAATGTTGGCAAGTTTGCCAAACAGGGATTCGTGAATGGAATCTTCGAAGAACAGTCCGAAATAAGCATCATCTGTTACGGCAACCACGTTGACGCCGGCTTCAGCTGCCTGAAGAATGGTGTTCACAATCGCATCTGCTTCTTCGGCTCCAGGCGTATAACCTGTAGGGTTATTCGGGAAGTTGAGCAGCACAATTGCTTTACCTTTGTCCTTCTGATCAAGCAAAGCCTGAAGCAGACCATCACTGTTGAAGTTCAATTGATCATCGAACAGGGGATAATGAACCAACTGGCCATGACGACGAATTCCGAAGGTCAGCTCGTAATTTTCCCAGTTTTTATCCGGATATATGACAGCGTCCCCTTCATCGACAAACAGGTCGGCTACGATACTTAGTCCATGGGTTAATGCATTGGTTACAATCGGGTTACCGAACGTTTTACCTTCAAGCGAAGGCGTTTCCTTCAGCATCTTGTCTCTCCAGACGGTCCGCAGTTCAGGTTTGCCTGCAGGCGGAGCGTAAGGGTACAGATCTTTCGGCTGGAATGCAGAGAGCTTCTCCTGAATAACCGGAAGATGCATCGGCACACCACCCTCCAGGGCGATACCAATCGTTGCATTATGGGTCTTGGCCAAGCTTGCTGCTTCAGCAGATTGACTCAAGATCCCCTCTTTAGGAAAATAAATTTCTTTGCCAAGCTGTGACAGCATGGAGTAGACGTGACTGCTGCCTGTCTGAATACTTTCGTTCAACTGTTCAGCCAGTGGATTCATTCTTTTCATCCTTCCAAGTCTTTGTGATTCAACTGCCTAACATTATATCACCTTGACATGGCCCCGTCACGGAAATTACGTAACATGACAGTTATATCGCTTTACCGCGTTGTTGCAGAGGGTTTTGAGGTGGGAATTAGCTGAATTTATCCTTGGATGAATCCTCAGAAAATGAAACTTATTGCTGATGAAATGGACAGTATTTCCGCATCATTTCAGCAGTTTCGGCATCTCTTCCTTCATTGCGCTGTTCCAACTGACCACTGATATGGTCGAATCGTTCACTGGAGAGATTTTGTCCGAATTTAAACTTGGCGCTTATTCGTTCTGGCACGATTCTTATGACGGCTACAGCTTTGAGGTTCCCTGTGTAACGCGAGTCAGTAGCGTCAATGGGCACATATCCGCCTTGCGGTTGGAGTTTCTCCATGAATCGTTGCAGTACCTTACCTTTGATGTCCAGATCTTTAACCGGTTCTGCCTGACCGAAGGCCATGACACTTTTGAAGAAAGAAGTCGCCGGACAAGCAAGCTCGGGATCATTGAAATAGGATGGAATCAGGGAGAACTCTTCAGCTACCGTGAAACTGACCGATGAATCCTGTTTGATCTGTTTCATCTTCTCGCCAGCAAGACTGCCGTGGAAATAAAAGCAACCGTCCATATACACGAAATTTAATGGTGTAACCCGTGGTTGTCCATCCGGACTGACCGTTCCCAGAAACCCGAAGGAGCACTGATCCAGAAATTCGGTAATCTCCTGTTCTTCATCTACTGTGAATTCTTTCCGTCTCATGTGTATTCCCCCATCATTGAAATGTATAATAGAACGCCATATCTTATGGATTACAATAGTTCATACATTGACAATGAAATAGATCCAATTTACATTCACTTTAGTAGGCCAATTGGTTAGGGGTCACGAATGAAGAAGGATGAAGAGAGGTGCACGATGGAATTGTGGCTGCCGATGGATACCTATGAACTTCAGCATCGATACAAGTATGAGGCATTGTACCATGCGTTACGTGATGCCATTCATGCAGGCACATTGGTGGGGGGCACGAGACTTCCTTCCACCCGTGAGTTGGCAAGGCAATATGAGATGTCACGTGGTTCGGTAGCTCAGGTATACGACATGCTGCTTGCGGATGGTTATGTCCATGCACATCGGGGAAGAGGTACATTTGTAACGGAAACATTATCCACTCAGGAAAATGAAAAACAGGAAGCCGTTCTCAGGCTGTCTCCCTGGGGTGAACGAGTACAGATGTTGAATACGCAACACGAAGTCCTGCGGACTCAGATGTCTTCACCGAAGCCGTCCGTCATTAATTTTCAAATGCAGCGTATGCCTGCAGAACATTTCCCGCTGGCGGAGTGGAAGAGTGCACTCGCTGCTGTTCATCGCAGTGGTTGGCGAGAACCTAGTGGTGCAGCCGGTGATCCGGAACTGCGTGAGGCCATCGCCTCCCATCTCAGATGGACACGTGGCATCCAGGCTGAATCATCTCAGATTGTATTGTTCAGCGGTTCAATGCAAGGTATCACCCTGCTATCTCAACTGCTGATTACGGAGAATACAGCAGTTGTATTGGAGAACCCTGGGTATCCGGGCATTGCCCATGCCGTCCAATCCTGTGGTGGAAATATCATCCCGGCAGATGTGGATACCGCAGGCATTATTCCTCAGTCATGGGAGGCACAGACGTTATTTGTCACCCCTACCCGGCAGTTTCCAACCGGAGCCGTGCTGGGCTTGGACAGAAGACGTGCCTTGCTTGACTGGGCTTCGAAGCGGAATGCGGTCATTATTGAAGATGATTATGATAGTGAATTCCGATGGGGCGGAAGACCCATTGAACCCCTCAAAGTGCTTGATCGTGAACAGCGTGTCATCTACGTTGGTTCATTTTCACAAACGATGGTTGCTTCGTTCCGACTTGGCTATGCCGTACTGCCACCTGGTCTGGTAGAACCTCTCATTGCCGCCAAGGCGCTGTATGAACCGGTGCCTCCGGCGCTGTTAGAGCAACGCGCACTGGCGAAATTTATGACCAGAGGAGGTTACCTGAAGCACTTACGGAGGTTAACCCGGTTATACGGGGAACGGCATGATTTTTTTGTCCGAGAGATGCAGCTACAGTTGCCGGAGGCATTCACGATGCAGCTTGGTGATGCTGGACTGCATATCTACGCTACCTGGAATGGTGATATGGACAGTTATCAGCGGTTTAAAAAGCTCGCTGAGGAGGATGGCATACTGTTCCGGGATGCAGAGCGATACCGGTTGACTTCAGGTCATCCGGCGGTCTGTTTCGCTTTTGCACATCTGGAGAAAGAAGAGATGATAGAGGGAATTCGGCGAATGCGGCTAGCCTGGGAGAAGTGCACATTTTCGTTTCGGTGAATTCCGCTGTATAATGGGATAAGTCGTTTCGCTCCTGTAGGAGCAGAGATCATATATGAGCAACTTGGATTAAGTGATGCAAGATACTGAAATACATATGGCCTGGATTGAAGAAGTGAGATTCAGATCAGCAAGATGCCATATGCAGAGAGATTAACTATCAAGGGGGAGTGGCGACATGCTGCAGGCATCGCCGTCATCATTTGTTATTTTGCCCGCTGTCGCCAAAATTGTCTGTGAACCGGGCTGGAAGTGGCAGAAACGGGAAAAACCGATGCAAAACTATGATCTATTCTATGTATGGAGTGGTGAAGGGACGCTTGTACTGAATGACCAGTCGTATGAAGTTGGCAAGGGTAGTTGTTTTCTGTTCAGGCCAGGCGATCATCCTACTGCAACACATAATAAGCAAAAACCATTGGTTCTGACGTATATTCATTTTGATGTGGACGTGCCTGTTGCTGATGTTCCTCAGTCTTATCGTGAAGTACAGGAGACCGTGGAATTTGAGCATTTGCTGGCACGTTATGTAAGACTGTTCTTATCGGATGTGTATGGACGTGATGAAGAGAGTCGATTGATTCTGAAACAGCTGATGATTCATTTGCTTCGCGCCGATACGGAAGAACCTGTGGAGAAAAAAGTAAGCAATCAGCTATCCGATGTGATCCAGGAGGTCGCCAATTATGTGCGTCAGCATCCGGGGATTACGCATCGGGTGGAAGATCTGGCTGCCCGAGCAGGCTTATCGCCCCGATATTTCTCGATCAAGTTCAAGGAACTGGTCGGATCATCGGTGCAATCTTATATTATCCGCATGCGTATTGAACGGGCAGAACATCTGCTGGTGCATACTGGCATGAATGTGACCGAAGTGGCTGATGCTCTGGGGTACCGGGATATTTTCTTCTTCAGTCGTCAGTTCAAACAGTATACAGGCAAAAGCCCGTCCGAGATTCGTTAAAATTGTGAATGGAAGAACATGACACCGTTTCAAGTCTGGGAAGCAAGGGTAATGATCTAGCATTCCAGATGACCAAAAGGGGGAACTTGTGATGAACGGAAAACGTCGGGTCCGCAACCGGGGATGCTCAACGAAGGGATGCAATATTTTCCGGAACCGTCTGCGCCGATTCAAACCGGCAGAGGACTTGCAAGATGTATGGTTTTGAGGAGAACTCAGCAGACCAATAACGACGGAGCAAAGCTTCGTATTGCATGTATACATGGATGAAAATGAATGCATAAAGAGGATGGCGCAATACCTGGTTACAGGTGCTGCGCCATCCTCTTTATTGGTGTGTGACCCATTATTGCTTCGGTTTCAAACGACCAAGCAATGCACCCATTTTGACGGAATCGCCTGGCTGTAAGCCCGGTTTCGGTTCAAATGTGCCACTCTGCGTCAGCAGAACGACAGTGGAACCGAATTCAAAATATGCCAGATCATCCCCTTGTGCCCAGGTACTTGTGTCCGTGTTCGCATATTGTATGCTACTTACGTTCATTGCACCTACTTTGACAACCGCCACTTCACCGTAATCGTGTGCGATATACGTAATGAGCCGTTCATTTCGACTAAGCACGGATCTCATATGGGTCAGGCCAAAATCATTCACGGGATAAACTTTGCCCTTGATGTGTTCGCTCTCTATTTTGCGACCGCTGACTGGTGCATGAATGCGGTGATAGTCGCGAGGGCTGAGATAGAGGACGAACCCGTACCCGTGCTTGTACTTCTCCAGATGGGGAGAATGGTTTAATAATTCAGCAAGTGTATAATTTTGTCCCTTAACATTCAGGAGTGTCCCTGCAGATATCGGACCGGCTGCCGTAATCTTGGCATCTACGGGGCTGATCAGTGCATGCTCTGAAAGTTCCAACGGGCGCATGCCCGGTTTCAATTTGCGGGTAAAGAAATCGTTCAGTGAACGGTATTCCTTCCAGTCTTTCTCGGCCTCCTGAACAGGGATGTCGTAGGTCCGGACAAAATAAGGGATAAATGCCTTACTTCCCCGGCTTTTGGAGAAGGCTCCCACAGTCCGGGAGATCCATTTGCGCGAAGAAAGCTCGGTCATTAATCGCAACAGCGTTTTTGCCATGAATATCCCCCTTAGGGTTAATGCGAACTTCAAGGCCGGCAAGACCGGCCGTTCTGCATAATATTGACACAGAATGCACACGAAATCAATATAATCCCCTATCGTACGTCTGCGGTTGTCTCGGGATCCTTGAATTCTGTTCCAGCAGAAGACGGCCATAGGCCATCGGTTTGCTGTACGTTCTCTTCCAATGTTCCGACATTCCGGCCTTACGAAAACCGTAGCGCTGATCTCGTCCATTGCATTCAATAAAATAAATCTGACCGCTGCGAGTTACACCGAGATCAAGACCCAGGTCAGCCAGATGTGGCAAACTGGAAGCCAGCGTCTGGGCAATTCGGAGCGCAACGAATCCGATTCTGTGTTCCAGTCGAGCCAGGTCGAATTCGGATTCTGCTGTTCCAAGTGCCTCCGCGAGCGTCATGACTCTACCGCCCTGGGCGATGTTGGTAACAAACGTGTGGGCAGGAGCTGCTTTGGCAAACATGCCTGTAATTCCCCACAGACCCTCGCTACCCCGCTGCACGGATACCCTCAGATCCACTGGCCTGCCCTCATAACGAACCAACTTAATACGCTCTTCGATGAGGTAGGCATGGCGAAAGATCCGCCGCAGGGTGGAGGAAGGGAGCTGTCCTTTGCTCAATCGGAAGGTAGCCCATCCTTTTCGTGAAGCCTTCGTCTCACAGGTTAGCTTCCACTGTCCATCTTGCTGAAAGACACGCATAATGCCATGACCGATACTACCGCTGCACGGTTTGATAACGAGGTCATCATAATGTTCCATCATATAGGCCAGAGACTCTGGCGTAGCTTTAACTGCATGGGGCAGGTGTTCTCTCAATGCGAGGTCTTGATGAAGCATGTCATGAATGTGATCTTTGCGGTACCGGTTGCGAACGTTGAATACCTGAATACCCTGCAACATCAGCTTGGTGATCTGATGCTGTTCCGACCGACGAAGCTGGAGTGATCGGTTATGAATGACAGAGGGCAATGGCATACGCTCGCGAACATATCTGCCGTCCTTTTTTACATAAGCAAGACATGTTTTCCGATTCGAATCAATATCTTCCAGTCGCAAAAAGCAGGGAGTTAATCCGTAACTGGCTGCTGCCTGTTCATAATTTGCGAGTGATTCCTGACCGGTCCTTCCGGCCGGTATCCCCCGGTACATGCGTGAATCGAACATAATGCCGATCGTTTCTTGGAGCATGACCGTTCCTCCTTCGATGTTATCGCGACATGAATCGTCCATTCATGGAATGCCGGCCTGTCACCGCATGGCTCAGACATCGCGATAACGCAGACCGGTGTGTAGATGCATCGTCAGACACGACCTAGACACAATATCCTATGACATGACTGGGACGGGGGCGTGGACAGCCGCCTTTCCTCTATCATCCTGACACGCCTATTTCCACGAAGATCGTTGAACATTCCTCTCTTGACGCCTGTACATCCGTGCTCTGGAATCTGCAAAAGTCATGAATAAAGTGGCAGATGCCCATATGGGAGCATATGATGCCGGAGATGAACGTTAGAGGAAGGAGCAAGCTGCATGAGTAAAAAAGGCAAAAAGAAGGTTCTAACGCCGAAACTGCGGCATGTGAGCCCGAAATTCAAGGAATTGGATCTGACTAATCGCCGGTCAGACACAATGAACTCAGGTTTCACTCTGAATAGGGAAGAACGCTTGAATACAAATAAACGGGATTCGAGGGCCATTCAGGCATCAGAAGAATCCCTATCCGAATCAACAGAACTACCTGCTACAACGAACGAGCTGGAAGAGCTAGAGAGCGTAGCCAAAATCAGTAATCCGGAACTCGTTGAGTCTGATAGCAAGGCAGTCGAGACGCAAGATAGCCTGGAAAAGCAGATTCAGGTCAGCAGCGTGGCCCCGCTTGCTCTGGAAGAAGAGCAGAGCACCAACAAGGAGGAGACAACAGGCAAGGACCGGTTGGAGGTCCTGAACCAGAACCAGATGCCGGGTCATACCGGACACTATATCTATTCAGATGATCTGAGTGATTTTGCAGTTACGCAGAGCAAACTGGCTCCGTTCTCTGTGGATGACTCCAAGCTGAAACCGGGTGCGGTCGGGAGTGAAGCATTGCAGGATTATGCAGTGACCAGCATTCACATTGCAGATGGGGCGATTGTTTCTGCCAAACTGGCAGAAGCGTCTGTATCCGATGAGCATCTCATTGACGGCTCCGTGTCCGGTCATAAGTTACGCAATGCTTCTATTGCTGGTGAGAAAATCAGAGATGGCAGTATTACTTCGCAGAAGCTGGGCAACCAGGTCATCGATTCAGCCAAAATTGCCGATGGTTCCATCGGCACGAGACATCTCAGCCGCATGTTGGTCACGGAAGATTTAATCAAGAATCATTCTGTAACTGGAGACAAAATTGCGATTAGCGGCGTGGATACACGGCATCTCACGGGAGGGGCTGTGCACACGTCCAAATTGGCCGACGATGCGGTGACTACATCCAAAATTCGTGAAGCTGCTGTCACAGGCAGCAAAATCCATGAATACTCCATTGAGTCTCATCATATTCAGGCAGGTGCAGTTCAACAGGAGCATCTGGCAGAAGGGGCTGTCGGTCGTTCACAACTGTCTTTGGGCAGTATTGGTAGTGATCAGATTGAGGATGGATCCATACAAACCAGACATTTGGCTGAGGGTTCACTCAGTGGAAAACACTTGTTGGACGGTTCAATCGGTTCGAACCAGATTCGCGCTCAGGCCGTGGGGAAAGAGCAGCTAGGCAAAGGTGAAGTGGGCAGTGAGCATTTGGCCGAGGGAGCGGTAACCAGCAGTAAACTCGCAGACCAGTCGGTTGGAACAGCAAAATTGTTGGAACAGTCGATTACGGCTTCAAAGATTTCAGACCAAAGTGTCATTGCTTCCAAAATTGCAGATGAAGCTGTGCAGGGGAAACATCTTGCCAAAGGATCCATTCGTGCGGAACATATTGTCAATCGGGGAATTACGCCGGTACATGTAGACAATGCTGCAATTCACTCCATTCACATTGCAAGTGGAAGCATCGAGGCAACACATCTGTCAACCGGTAGTGTATCCGGAGAAGCGCTTGCAGATGGCGTAGTATCCGAGCGGCATCTGGCTGAGGCGGCGGTGGGTACGTTTGAGTTACAGGATGCTGCAGTGACAGACGTCAAGCTCGCAGACGGAAGTGTGACAGAAGAAAAACTTGGAACGGCATCGGTTAGTAGCAGAGCACTCGCTCCGGGAAGTGTCGCATCCTCGCATCTTGCGGGTGGTGGTGTCACGGGTACACATCTGGCTCCAGGCAGCGTGGGGTCCGAGGCCCTGAGACCTTATGCCGTGAAATCGGAGCACCTCACAGAACATACCGTGGGTGTCCCTCACCTTCAACCGGGCAGTGTTGAAACAGAGGCCATTGCAAGGGCGGCGGTCACAACGGACAAATTAGCTCCCGGTAGTATAACTTCGGCCCAGCTGGCCGGAGGGTCCATTTTTCCGCCTCATCTGACAGATCATTCGGTTACCTCTCCTAAGCTCTCACCAGAAAGTGTTGCTACGGATAAACTGGCGGATTTTGCTGTCACGTCAGCCAAACTGGCCGACGGCAGCGTGACTTCTTCCAAGATCATGGCTGAAAGCATTAATGCCAAACATATTCCAGCAGGAACCATACGCGGCTATCACCTGAAACAGCATGCCGTATCCCTGGAACATTTGTCGGAGGAAATACGTTCACCGGAGTTATTCGCCGATGGCAGTATTACAGGCAACAAACTGCGGCATGGGTCGGTCACTGCGGACCATTTGGCAGCAGATTCCGTATCAGGGACAGAGTTGCAAAAGGCAGCCATAAGCAGTGAGCACCTTCAGCCATCCGTTGTGCAATCCGAGCATCTGGCCGACCGTAGTGTGAAGTCTGACCATTTGGGTGATCACGTTGTGAACTCACAGCATCTGAAGCCAGACATTATTCATGAGGAGCATATTGCCGAACAGGTCATTACATCCCATCACTTGGCACCTGGATCTGTCGAAACAGACCATCTGGCACCTTTATCCATCACTGCAGCCCATCTTCAACCAGGCTTGATCAGTGGTTTGCATCTTCAGGCAGAGTCGACGAGTGCTGTTCACCTGCAGCAAGGAGCTGTACATTCCCGTCATATTCAAGATGGTGAGATTCTTCCTCATCATATCCATGAACGTAGCATCGGAACGTTACATCTGGAAGAAGAAGCGGTAAGTACGATTATATTGCAGGATGAATCTGTAACACGCTCCAAACTGGCCGGTGGTAGTGTTGATGGCAGCAAATTAGCCGCAGGAACGGTGTATGCGATCCACATTGCAGACGAAAGTGTGCAGTCCCGTCATATCCAGGAGGGAGCCATCCATGCTGATCATATTCAAGAGAGCAGTATTGGCACAACTCATCTTGAAGAGGAGTCGGTAAGTGAGTTCCATTTGCAAAATGGATCTGTAACAAATGCCAAGCTGGCGGACGGTAGTATAAACGGCAGCAAATTGCTCGAAGGTACGGTATCAGGGAGCCATATTGCATCCGCAAGTGTGCACTCCGGGCATATTCAGGAAGGTGCCGTCCATACTGATCATATTCAGGAGCGGAGCATCGGCACATTCCATTTGGAAGAGGACGCGGTAAGTGCAATTCATCTGCAAAATGGGTCCGTAACAAGTGCCAAATTGGCTGATGGCAGCGTAATTGGAAGTAAGCTGCTCGAAGATGCGGTATCGGGAATTCATATTGCATCCGAAAGTGTGCAGTCCCGCCATATTCAAGAAGGAGCGATCCTTGCTGACCATATTCAGGAGCGGAGCATCGGCACACCTCATCTGGAAGAGGAAGCAGTAAGTGCAATTCATCTGCAAAATGGGTCCGTAACAAGTGCCAAATTGGCTGACGACAGCGTGAATGGAAGCAAGTTGCTTGAAGGTGCGGTATCGGATATCCACATTGCAGAGGATAGTGTGCAATCCCGTCATATTCAGGAGGGAGCCATCCTTGCTAATCATATTCAAGAGCGCAGCATTGGCACTGCACATCTGGAAGAAGAGTCGGTAAGTGCAATCCATTTGCAAAATGGGGCTGTAACGAGTGCCAAACTGGCCGACGGCAGCATAAATGGCAGCAAGTTGCTCGAAGGTACGATATCCGGGATTCATATCGCAGCGGAAAGTGTGCAATCCGGGCATATTCAGACAGATGCCATCCATGCTGATCATATTCAGGAGCGCAGCATTGGCACAATCCATCTGGAAGAAGATTCCGTAAGTGCAATCCATTTGCAAAATGGGGCTATAACGAGTGCCAAACTGGCCGATGGCAGCATAAACGGCAGCAAGTTGCTTGAAGATACCGTATCGGGAATTCATATCGCAACGGAAAGTGTGCAAAGCCGGCATATCCAGGAAGGCGCGATCCTTGCCGACCATATTCAGGAGAACAGTATCGGCACGTCACATCTGGAAGAGGAAGCAATAAGTGCGGTTCATCTCCAAAATGGATCTGTAACGAGTGCCAAACTGGCCGATGGCAGCGTAAACGGCAGCAAATTGCTTGAAAATGCGGTGTCAGATCTTCATATCGCAAATGGTAGTGTGCAATCCCGCCATATCCAAGAGAAAGCCATTCATGCGGACCATATTCAAGAGCGTAGCATCGGGATCTCTCACCTGAAAGCGGAATCGGTAAGTGCGATTCACCTGCACAATGGTTCGATAACGAGCGCGAAACTGGCTGATGGCAGTGTAAACGGCAATAAATTGCTTGAAGGTACGGTATCGGCAATCCACTTGGCAGACAAAAGTGTACATTCCGGGCACATTCAGGATGGAACGATCCTTGCTGATCATATTCAGGAACACAGTATTCGCACAGTCCATCTGGAAGAGGAATTGGTAAGCGGAATTCATCTGCAGAATGGATCCGTAACGAGCGCCAAACTAGCTGACGGCAGTGTAACTGGCAGCAAACTGGGTGACCAAAGCATTACCTCCAATCACTTGAATGCGGGAATTGTTGGTCCTGCCCATTTAAGTGTAGAGATCTGGAATGCGATTCGTCAGTTCAGTGGAGAAACGCTGGAACAGCTGGCAGCGATCAAAAGGAAAGAAGCATTTCTTCAAGCAAACAGTGAGGCTGTACAGCTATCACAGCAGGCAATCGTCGAGGCATTGCCGAGTGCCAGTCTAAAGGAACAACAAGAGCTGCTATCCCCAACAGACCAGCATGGAGTACCATTGGCAGCTTCATACACGACAGAGGAGGCTGTTCAGGCTCAGCAACCACAGCTTGAACTGTCACAGGAGATCGGTGGAACTACGGAGTTTATGTTTAGTGAACAATCCATTACACAGGAGCATCTATGTGATAATGCCGTGGGCAGCAGCCAGCTGCAATCAGGTGCAGTTCAGGCCAAACATCTGGCATTTCAACCTGTTCGCAGCGTAAGCAAACAACCTGTGGTACAACAATTCGGGATGGAAGCTTTTGTACTGCCAGAGAGTGAAGATTGCACGGAGGTAACTGTTGTTTTTGAAGAATCATTTGCTTCAGAGCATTATGTGATTGTGGCCATGAGCAATGATCGGGGATTTCAGGTATCCCTTCTCTCGCAGAGTGAGGATGAAGCAGTACTTGAAGTGTCGCGTACTCCAGACTGCAAGCATACGTACGGCTTGTTATCATGGATTGCGGCAGGGCCTTCGCAAGGATAGTGCAGCATATCAGTAAAAAGACAAAAGCGGTGTCCATAGTTGTCCTGGACACCGCTTTTGGTTGAACTAAGCTTGATCCGTTCGGACGGTGAGGGGTGTCTGAACGTTTCGTTACAATTTAAAATGAGTTTATTATAAGTTCATCTACATTATAGTAAGATTTACAAGATTAAAGTAAGATTTACAGGCCTACAGCTTGATATGCTTTGGTAATGGCAGTAGCTTCAGCGGAATTGGCTCCGTACAGATCTTTGGCTGCTTGAATGGTTGCTGTCTTGGCAGCGGCAAATTTGGACGTTGGTGTCAGGTAGTTCACCAGTGTGCTGTAGAAAATCTGTACAGCTTTATCCCGTCCGATTCCGGTTACAGTCACACCGTTGTGCGTCCCGCCTTGAGCTGCAAGGAAATAGGCTTTGTTAATAATACCACTGTTGATATGGACACCGCCGTTGTCCTGTGTACCTGTGTAGCGATCGCTGTATTTGTCAGGTTGACCATACAGTGTAGGGTTGGACATGGAGCGCAGCGCATCCCCTGGAATGTTAGGTGTGTAGATATCATCACCGATTAACCAGTTTTTACTTTGGATCGTATTGCCCATAATATCGGCAAATGCTTCGTTCAGCGCACCTGGTTCATTGCGATATTCCAGATTGGCTGTGTACTCAATAACACCATGCGTCAATTCGTGACCCACAACATCGAGGTCACCAGACAGGGATCGGAAAGTTGTTCCGTCTCCGTCACCAAAGACAATCTGTGTCCCGTTCCAGAAGGCGTTATTGTAATTGGAGCCGTAGTGAACGGTGGATCTGATCAGCAATCCGTTACCATTAATCCCGTTACGGTTGAATTTGTTTTTGTAGAAATCATACGTGGCAGCAGCATAAGCGTGAGCATCTACACCTGCGCGATCGGTCCATACATTGTCCGAATCCGTGAGCAGGGTACCCGGCAGCGTGGAGCGATTGTTCGCCGTGTACGTTTGGATGCCATTGCCGCGAGTGGTATCTTTCAGTTGGAAGGTGCTGCCGGATTGGGTGGTTGTCAGGGTTTTGGTATCACCAAGCACACCTGTACCTGTTCCGGTGGCGAAGTTAATGAGGTCAAACTGGGATACGATACTGCCATCCACTGCATTTACGAAATACTTGGTCCGCAGAGGGGCTGGTTCAAGCACGTTAACTTCCGTAATGTAAACCAGGTAAGTCTGGCCGTCTTCTTCATGATGATAGATGTTCAATTCAGCTTGAGGCGTTATTTCCGCGGCACCAAGCTCTCCAATGCGGGAGGTTGCTTCTTCGGTTGCAATACGGATTGCGTCTTCTCCGCTGATCTCGGCTACACCATCATTCGGAATAGCTTGCTCTTCAATCGGTGGAAGATCGCCAAGCGCGGAACTCACGGCTCCGGTTTTGTCCAGGTGGATTGTCTGTTCTGCACCATAGACCGGGATGCCTTTAATATACTGTTTCAGGCGGAAGTGTCTTACGCCAGATGTATCTGTGTTTCTTTTAACAATTTTGAGCTGGGATCTCACATCGGAATTCAGGAATTGTTCCTGTTGTCCAAGGTAGTTGAAGATGGTGTCATCTGTTCCACTGTTCAATGGAATACCCTCCTCTGAGGCATAAGGGGCCTGAAGTGGAATGGATTGATCAGACAATGGAGCTGCAGTAGCAGAAGATACGGAAGCGAGCAAAAGAGCTCCTCCAAGAATTGTTGGCATAACTTTGGCAAATTTCATCGTAAACTCTCCTATTCTTAAACTTATTTTTTTTTGGAAAAATATCATGCCTATCTCGGTTGGGATTCCGTCTGCAACTTGGGCAGCGCGGAGCGTGGGGCTGAACCTGAAGCGTGGAATGAGACAAGAAACGATTGGAATGAAATCGGCTTGACCTTGGCCCGGGAAGTAACAAAACCACCCAAAGGATTACCGTTTATTCATTTCAGTCCGAAGGCTTAATCGTCCATTGTGTTCCTCTTTCAGAAGCCGGAGGTTGTCCAATTGCGCAGGTAGAAGGTGTGTTCACGGAAAACCGGGTTGTTCAGGCCGGGTTTACGTAAGTGACGATGGCAATATATTCTGAACAGCATCACTCCTCTCAAGATCAGAATGCAATCAACTGAAATATGCTTTGCGAATGCCATCATCAAAATTAACCTAAGGTCAATAAACAGTAAAAGAGACCATTTGGGAACTTTTGTTCCTTACGAGGTTATTTTTGTAAATAAAACTGCTTGGAACGTATGTTATCACAGTGTAAAACTTTGGAAAAGATGCAAATTTGGTTTTTTTCTAAAATTGTGTCTGAAGTAGGGGAGAGGTAGCGTTTTTCACATATTTTGACGTATTTTGTCTAAAAGGAAGGCTTGTACCCTCGTATACACAGAGAGAACCTGCTTGGTGCAAGGACATACGCCGTTTCCACTGCTCCACGAATACATAGAATAACGTGTACTCCCTTGGCATGCCGATGATTGAAATGCGGGAGGTGAAAGTGTTGCGTAAAACCCGTCCCACAGCACATTATGCAACTCAATCAAAAGTGACACGAAGAAAAACAGTGCTGAAGAAACGAAGATGGAAGCCTGGACAGAAAAGGGGTACAAAGGCCTATACGTTCGTTATTCCATCCAGACACCAGAGGCCACAGGCAAAGGATGGGGCTAAGAATGGAGCCGAAAATGGGACTGAACATGGCATGAGAGATGATTCTCCACACGGGGACGATTCTCAGTGGCCGATGCTCTCGGTCATTATTCCTGCCATGAATGAGGAGAAAACGATTGGTGCAGTCGTTAGGGAGGCACTGCGGATATGCCGTGACGCTGAAGTGCTTGTCATCGTGAATGGTTCGACAGACGGTACGGCTAACGCAGCCAAACGGGCTGGAGCACGAGTGATCACGTATGCAGAAGCGCTGGGGCATGATGGAGGACGAAAAGTAGGCGCAGCGGAGGCACGCGGTCAGGTATTGCTGTTCACTGATGCAGATATGACCATTCCTGCAGAGCACCTTGCACCTTATGTGCAGGCTGTACTGAAGGGGACGGATGTGGCGCTCAACGACTATCATGGGCCGGTCACTCGCAGCCCCGTTCATCCCGTAGTGGAGGCCAAACACATGCTGAACAGCATACTCGCAAGATCCGATCTCCGAGGGGCCTCGATGACAGCTATTCCGCATGCAATAAGCCGCCATGGACTTGAGGTTATCGGAATATCATCACTGGAAGTTCCGCCACTCGCACAAGCGAAGGCGGTGATCGGCGGACTCCGGGTACGTGCTGTTCATCACGTACCTGTGGGCAGAATGAATGCAGTTCGAATCAAAAAACGAAGCGGACCTGACCCGCTTAGTCAAGTGGTGCTGAATGATCATCTGGCAGCGATCAGGTGGATTACTGACACGCTCGGTCCCCGCGGAGGCCATACCGATCTGCAACGTGTTCGCAGCCTGGCGAGGTAAGCATGTCGCATCGGATGATGCAGCATGCTGGAGGTGAGGAAATGAAGGGACGTTCAGGGTTTGTCCACCGCAGGCGGACAACAAATAGACGAAGACGAAGACGAACGACGACAGGAAGCAGTCGTATCAACAAGCGTCATGGGAACAAGAAGCAATCCATCACCCCAAAAACGAGAAGAAACCGATCGGAAGCTGGTCTGGTGGATCTGCGTTTGATGTGGAAGGCTGGACAACTTGCAGGAAGCCAGGCGAAGGCAGACAACACAGCGTCAGAAAAACACGCGCGTTTCGCATGGAACACACACGCGGCAAACGTTGCGGAGCTAGGCAACTTTGAGATAGCCATGAATGCAGGCAAGGCATTTATGCAGGGATATGCCCATACCTCAGGACATTCATTTCAGATCGTACCGCTGCCCCTTCGTCATTCGGCTGCTGCCGTTGTCTGTGCCTGCAATGAGGAACGTACGTTGGGGCAGGTGTTGTCGCAACTACAGCGTTTGCCTCTGACAGATATCATTGTCGTACTGAATGGAACGACCGATGACAGTTTGAAACAGGTGCTGAGGCAGCCGGGGATAACGCTCGTGTATGAACCGGATCGGGCCGGACATGATGTGGGCCGGTCCATTGGAGCCAAGATGACGGATGCGGAGATAGTTCTCTTTGTGGATGGGGATATGGTCGTATCGGCGGAACAGCTTGCACCATTTCTGTTCGCAGTGGATCGGGGACAGGATGTGGCGTTGAATAATCTGACCTCCTTGCTTCCTCCGTTTGCAGGTCAGGATGAGGTGAGCCGGATTAAGGCATATCTGAACCGAACCTTAGGCAGGGCAGATCTCGGTTCCAATTCCATGACAGCCGTGCCCCACGCCTTGTCTCGTCGTATGATTCAGACCGTGAAGCCGGCATCACTGGCCGTTCCGCCTAAGGCACAGAGCCTGGCAATTCAGCATGGGATGAGCGTATCGGCACCAAGTCAGGTGGACGTTATCCGGTCCAATCGGTTGCGTCCCGGTAACACGGGGAGTGGGAATGATGTCGCCAGATTGATCATCGGAGATCATCTGGAGGCACTGGCTACCTGGCTGGATACGGGTTGGAATGCATCCCAGGCACACACGCTCTCCCGCGCAGAAGTGGCTTACAGGAGGAACGCCAGATGACACTGACGAGTATGATTATCCCAACGTACAACGGGCTGGATCTGATCAGGCCCTGCATTGATGCGATACGACAATACTCGGGTGACCCTGCGTCATACGAAATTGTCGTTGTGGATAATGGTTCGACGGATGGAACGGCTGAATATTGTGCACTGGAGCGGATTCGTTTTGTCAGGTTCCCGGATAATCGGGGATTTCCGGCAGCGTGTAATGCTGGAATTCGTGCAGCCTGCGGGGATGAGCTGTTGCTGCTAAACAATGATGTTACGGTCACGCCCCGTTGGCTGGAGAACCTGCGAACTGCTCTGTACAGTGATGCAAGTATTGGGATTACGGGTCCTGTCACCAATTATGCCAGCGGCATCCAGCAGATTGAACTGGCGTTTCGAAACATCGAACATTTTCAGGAGCTGGCCGCTTCCAACAATGTTGCGGATTCTTCAAGGTGGAGGGAAGTGCGCCGGATTGTCGGTCTGTGTATGCTGATAAAACGAAGTGTAGTGGAATCGGTCGGACTGCTTGACGAGGCGTACTCTCCGGGACACTATGAGGATGACGATTATTGTTATAGAGCAAGATTACAGGGATATCGCTTGCTGGTATGCGGGGATGTCCTCGTGCATCATCAGGGAAGTGCAAGCTTCCAGAAGACAGATAAGTTGGCGTGGAAACAGCTGCTTGAGCGTAATCGTTCGATTTTTATGAGCAAATGGCATGTCGATCCGCTTGAATATATGGACACATCCGATGAAGGAGGGAACGTGGAATGAAAGGTGTAATTCTTGCCGGCGGAACAGGAACTAGACTGTATCCTCTGACCCGGCTCATTAACAAACATCTGCTCCCAGTCGGTAAACATCCGATGATTATGTATGGTATCGACAGGCTCCGCCAGGCAGGCATTGATGAACTATTGATTGTAATCAACAAACATTCCGCCGGGCTGTACACAGAGTATCTTGGTGGCGGAGCGGATTATGGGGTCAAGCTGACGTATCGCATTCAGGAAAAGGCGGGCGGGATTGCAGAAGCATTGGATTTGGCGACCGCCTTTATCCTTCCTGGAGAAAAATTCGTTGTGCTTCTGGGGGATAATCTCTTCAGTGACGATCTGAAGCCTTATGTGGACCGTTATATGCAGCAACCTGCCGGTACAGCAAGGGTTCTGCTTAAAGAGGTGGATGATGCACGTCGTTATGGGGTGCCGGTCTTTGATCTACAGCATCCGGAGCGAATCTCGTACATTGAGGAAAAACCAAGCCATCCGAAAACCTCTTATTGTGTAACGGGCATATACATGTATGACGATCATGTATTCAACCTCATTCGCAACATCACGCCGTCTGCGCGCGGAGAGCTTGAAATTACGGATGTGAACAATCACTACGCATCTGCGGGTGGATTGGAATATGATATTTTGCAAAAATACTGGAGTGATGCGGGTACGTTTGATTCGCTCCAGGAAGCAGCTGTCCGCATGAAAGGACAATTGCCCTAACATCAATGCGCCTGATGTTGCCGCTGTGCGGTGCCCCATGGGAGCAGAACACCCTGCGCCGGAGCTGGAAGGATGCTCCGGCGCTTTGCGCAGCGACAAGCCACGTGCATGCCAAAGGAGGGAATGGCGTGAGAGTAGCGATACGCACCGGGGCCGCTGGGGCTATGGTGACAGGTAAACCCCGGGGCACGCACCCGTCCGTATTCACGGGCAGTGGTACAGCAGCGGGAGCAGGGACAGGGTCCGCTGGAGTCAGAGGTGTTAAGTCGGGGAAACGAAGTACCCGGACAAAAGCGAGTACGTCTGCAGGTGCAGGGCACAAGGTCCGTGCAGGCAAAGCGGGCAACACGGGCAGTGCTGCGGGCAGAGCGAGCTATGTGCGTAGGGCAGGTAATACGGGCAAACCCAGCCGTACCAGCAGGGCGAGCCCCGCCGGCAAAGGCAAAGCCGGTCTGCGCCAGGCCACTGCTGGGCGCAGGCATGCACCAGCGCGGGGCGGGCGTGCCGCTGCCCGCGCCAAGCAGCGCACGGCGATGCGCCGTGCGCCCATGCCAGCACCGCAAGCCAGCACGCCACAGGCGATGCCTGCCAGCGGTGCTGGCCCCGCCTCGCGCCAGGCGACACTCCCGAAGGGTGTCGCCCCCGCGGGGCGGGAAGGCGCTGCCGCCGCGAATGCGGGCAGCGCGAAGGGCCTGCCTGCTGCGCCTGCGGAGCACGCAGCGCAGGCGCAGGCCGTGCCCGGCGGCTACGCCGAGGGCTACCGCGACGGCGTATTCGCCGGCGGGGAGGCGCTGGTGGCGCAGCACATCCCGCCGGATCACATTCTGCCTGCCGTGGCGGCGGCAGATCTGATCGCGGCGGGCTTCCGCCAATACGCGCCCAGCCTGACCCGGCTGGCCAGCCCTCATGAGATGGCTGGCCACATCATGGCGGCGCTGGATGCACAGCGCCCCTTGTCTGTCGTTCGCCTCGGAGATGGCGAACTGCTCACCCTGGCAGCCGATACGGTGCTGCCCGGCCATGAAGTGCAGGAGCTGGCACCGTTTCTGCCCTATGCAGGGGTGCCATGCTCAACGCCAGACATCCGCGCAATGCTCGCGGAAGCGATTCAGGCCGCCGACTGGGTTGGCGTGCCGATCTCGCGTGCGCCTACGTTTCAGGGACTGCTCTTCCCCGTATTGCGCCACTTCGGAATCGACTGGTCTGGGCTGAAATTGACCAGCTCCACGATCAATTACAGCCTGCATCAGTCTGGTCTAGTGCTGCCCGTGCTGCAAGGGCGCCGGGTTCTGCTCATCGGCAGCCAGGCTGCAGAGCTTGCGGCACTGCTGCATAGTCGGGGGGTTCATGTCACAGGCATCATTGGTTCTGTAGCGGGAGTCATGGATGTTCCGAGGGTGATGCAGCAAACCGCTGAACATGCTTTTGATATCGCGCTGGTGGCGGCAGGAATTCCGGCGGTCATCCTATGTAGGCGAATCGCAGGTGAACTCGGTAAGGTCGCTCTGGATTTTGGACATTTGGCAGACAAACTGGTAACCGGAGAGCTTCAACTCTAGTGGACCGTCCGGGAGCAAGTAAAGTGCGACACTGTTCTCACGGACGAGTGGAAATGGAGGAAGCAACATGAGTACATCCGATCAACAACGTGGGGAAGGACGTCACAGGCATAGTAACAAGAATAATGCTCGAAACGTCAGCCATCGTAAGGGTAACAGTCCCCATAACAACACTTCAAACATCAGCAATCGCAGTGAAAACAACCGGAATGGCAGCATAAGCAGCGAAAAAAAAGCGGACCGCCGTGCCACACAGCACGATGTCTCGCGATCTGACATGGCAGTCCTGCATGCAGCAGGTCGTCGCTCAATACGGAAATCCAGACGTAAAGGCAAAAGCAGGCGCACAGCCAAAGGCGCAAGGCTCTACAAACAGGGGTATAACAGAGGATACAACGAAGGTGTCCGCCAGGGACAGAGCTCGTTTGGTCTTGTTTTTGAAGGAGTTAGCATCATTATCCCCACGTACAATCAGCGGGACTATGTGCTGCAATGTGTGTCCAGTATCGAAAAGCATACCCCTGCTCCCTTCGAGATCATCGTCGTGGATAATGCCTCCAAGGATGGAACTGCCGAGGCCATGCTCCGTAAAGGCGGTATGGTGAGGGTTGCTGCCCTGGATAAGAACCGGGGGTTTGCCGGAGGTGTCAATCATGGGCTGATGATGGCGAGAGGACGACATATCATCGTACTGAACAACGATACGCTGGTTACCCCGGGCTGGCTGGATAATATGATGACTTGTCTTGCCAGTGATCCGAAGATTGGTGTGGTGGGTCCGGTGACCAACTATATTGGCGGGGATCAGCAGATTCAGGTTCCGTACCGTGAGGTAGAAGAGATGTGGCCTTTTGCCGCCACACATAATCGTCCCGATGCAGACAAACATCGAATAACCGATCGTCTGGTCGGATTTTGCTGGCTGTTCTCACGGGAGTTGCTGGAGCGGGTAGGTTATCTGGACGAAGGGTATGCGGTGGGGAATTTTGAAGATGACGACTGGATCATCCGGGTGAAGCTGGCAGGATACCAACTTGCGGTTGCCGGTGATGCCTTTATTCATCACTTCGGAAGTGTCAGCATGAAAGCACTGGGGGAGCAGGATTTTGCTGTAGTGAACAAGGATAACGAGCAGTTTTACAGCCAAAAGTGGGGAGATCCCCATACGCTGGTTGCCGAAACCTCTCGCTTGGGAAGACAACAAACCTCTCTTAACCCATCCGGTCAACAAGAGGATAGGGATACGAGCACGACTGATCCACGTCAGCGAATCTCAACGCAAGGTAGCCAAAATCCAGCACTACAGTTCAGACGCAGCAGTGAATTTTACCCCGAAGGCTCGTTCGTGTCTGATGCCAAAGGCGATGTCTATACATTGACTAGTGGGCGGCGGCGTAAGCTAAACATCCCTGTACCGCGTGGCATATCTCCTGTTCAGGTTGCGAAACCGGATCTGCTCGGCATTCCTGCCGGAGAAGCACTGATATCAGCGGGGGACGTGCAAGGATGGCCGGTGGAGTCACATCAGGTGCATACGACAGCGGTTCAGGGTTCTCCCAATGCCTGGGCAGAAGGAAGTATTGTTGCCGCAGTGGATGCACCCGAGATTCGATATCAGATTAGCGGAGGAAAGCGCAGAAGATTTGTATCCGTTTATGCCGCAGAACGTTGGGGCGTGCTTTCCGGGCATATTGTCAGCGTGTCTGCGGACCAACTGGATTCGATGGAAGAAGGATGGCCGATTATCGCCCCACCTCAGCTCTTGAACCCAGATCTGTAATGTCAGGTGATCTGTTTATGCGAATCAGCAGCATGATGCGGAATGAAAGATGCAGCGGTATCCTGTGGAATCGCTCTGACTCATTCCGCATCCAAACATTACATACGAGTTGGAAGTTATATCACTAGAGCGTAGCGATTGAAAGATCATCGATTTCCTTTTAAACTATGACCAACGTGAGTTCACAAAACAGTTTCAATCCATCCCGGTGACTGGTTTTGGAAGGGAAATGCACGATGAGGTACAAAACCAATTTTATTCTCCTCCTCATGCAGGATCAGATGGCAGTTGGCAAGGATATGTGCAATACAATATCAATAGTCTCACGGAGCAAGATCCATTGATTGAGCTTGGTGTCATTACGATGAAGGAATCACAGGTCGTAAGGCAATGGTTCGAACAATTGAAAATGCAAAAGTTCCGCTTTGGCTTATGCCATGGCGATCTCTCCTTGAAGAATACAATCGTAAGTTCTACGGGTGAGATTACCCTTCTGGACTGGGGAAATGCGGAGGTCACCGTCGTGCCGTACGGCGATATCATTCAACTCATGCAATGCCAGCTACGGGGTGAGGGTCCAGACAAGGAAGAATTGAAAGCGTTTTTAGAAGGGTATGGGACAAGTACACAAGAGCAGGAGCGTGAACTGAACCAAGCGAGGCATGTGTTGCTATTGAAAGCTTTTGACACCCTGAGGTGGGCCATAGATGGAAGTCCGGATCAGATCGAGCTCTACACTGTATTAGCGAAACAGGCGTTAGACCAGTTTGGACGGGCTAATAGAGATTAATTTTGTAAAACGATTCATATTTAAAACTTATAATTTAATCTTTCTATTTGGTTATGTTGAACCTTATCGAACGTTGCAATTTTGGCTAGAGCTGGCGCGTAAACGTCAGCTCTGTTTGGGTTTTCTGACAGGAGGAGAAGTAAAGGACCGAATGAAGTGCATTCTTTTACAAATGGAAATATTTGTTGACGCTCCCCAAAAGGATGTGCTATATTTTTCTCGGTTGATAATCGTAATCATTACTATTAGTATTTGTAAGGGAAAGTATACCAACGTAATCCTAATAATAAGGACAGGAGCAGCCGCTGCGATGAAACAGGAGATTGATTTTATCAAGTTCAGTCCCACCCAAAACATGACGATTCTGGTTGAAACGGATCATGCAGCCGAGCAATACAGTCATATTGCTACCCGCCTAATGTCGTATGACAACGTTTATGCTGAACAAGTGGGGTTCATTGAACCAACGCGGAGACCGGAAGCTGCTGCTCATCTGGAAATGGCCGGAGGAGAGTTCTGTGGCAATGCCTGTATGGCACTTGCAGCACACCTCGCATCTGAAGCAGGACTGGCACAACAGGAGTCTATGGATATTATGCTGGAGGTTTCCGGAACCGATCAATTGATCATGTGCCATGTGAAGAAGCAGCAGAACGAATACGACTGCCAGATAACCATGCCTGTTCCGAGACAGATCGAACAGCGAACAATTCGGTACGAAGGCATGGAGCTGGATATGGTGATCCTCCGGTACGCTGAGTTCATCCATATCGTGATCGAAGTCGATGACTTCGACGATACGATGAAGAAGAGGGCACAGACCCTTGCAAGATTACTGGGACTAACCATGGGAGATAAGCTGATCGGTATCTTGTTATATCAATCACACTCGGAAGAAATGGCCCCGCTCATCTATGTTCCAGAGCTGGATAGTCTGATCTGGGAGAGAGGGTGTGGTTCGGGTACGGCCTCCGTAGGAGCCTATCTCGCATGGAGCCAGCAGAGAGAGATTACGCAGTACATCAAGCAGCCCGGTGGTGCAATCAAAGTGATAGCCGAGTGGAATGGGACAGAACTTGAGAGTATTACGATTGAGGGATCTGTTGGGATCGTGGCACAGGGCAAAGCCTTCATAGATGCTCCAATGGAATGGAGCAATGTAAACGCATGAGGTACATGACCATGACAACGTATAGGGGGCAAAGGAATGATCACATTGGTCCATTTTCAGACATGTTTGAGTGAGTTTGCAGAGAAATTTGATAAGCTCGCGAGCAAGTATGATCATACGATTCAGCATAGTTCGGAGCTGGAGGCTGTGATCAATGACTACTCCCGCTTTGTGACCGATCAGGAGAATAAGGCTGCCTGGGAACAGTTGGAGCAATCGGAGCTGGAAGAGCTTGATTCGCTTGTGTGGGCGTTAAGAAATAAATCCGCTCAGTGTGTGGCGATCATGGAGAAATATCGTGCATTGAAGTTGGAGAACGGGGATGTGCAGATTGCCGATTATTTCAAAAACATCGAAGAGTGTATCGATAAAGAATTCGGCAGCTTCCATGTCACCTCCAATTCGAAAGTGTTGTTGGTAGGCTCGGGTTCATTCCCCATGACCCCATTACTCATCGCCAAGCGAACAGGTGCAGAGGTCGTTGGAATCGATATTGATGAAGAATCCATTACACTCGGGCAGAAGGTGGTGGAGACGCTGGGCGCGGGCTTGAAGATTCGTTTGGAGTCAACATTGCTGGAGGATCTGGATTATACCAGGGAAGCAACCCATATCATTTTCAGCTCTACCGTGGCCCCTAAATATGATCTGCTCGATCAACTGCATGCCCTGACGAATGCGCAGGTGGTTGTAGCCATGAGATATGGTGACCAGTTGAAGTCCTTGTTCAATTATCCCATGAGAGAGACGGACAGCAGCAAGTGGAAGCTGGTGGACAAGATCCTGCGTCCCGATGATGTGTTCGATATTGCGTTGTACCAGAAAGCATAGCCATCCAAGTCAATCCAAATGGAGTCCAGGTTGAACTTTGAAATAAAGGAGGCTTATATGAGCAATCTTCAGCGAATTCTGATACTCGGAACCGGACCTGCATCCATTCAGCTTGCGGTAACGCTCAAAGATCATCTCAACTGCTGTATAGGCATTGCAGGGAGACAATCGGTTCGTTCAGCATCGATGTTTGCAGCCCTCGAACAGAGCAATCAACGTATTCAGGTCAGCATTCAAAATGAGAAGCATCAGCCGCTGGCAGGTGAATGTTACGTTGATCATGTGTTCAAAGGATATGAAACCATTGAAGGTGAATGGGACACACTCATTTTGGCTGTAACCACGGATGCTTATATCGATGTGTTGGAACAAATGAATGAGAACTTCATTAAACAAGTAAAATGTATTGTTTTGGTTTCTCCAACCTTCGGGTCCAATGGTCTGGTGAGCCATTATATGAGAGAGCGGAATGCAGATCCGGAAGTGATCAGTTTCTCTACCTACCTTGGAGATACCCGTTGGATGCACGAACATCCGTCGAATCATGTGATTACTACAGGAGTCAAGAAAAAGGTCTATATCGGTTCGACTCTTTACCCGTCTGAACAGGTCAGCAAGCTATGCCAAGTTTATGACCGTTTGGGTGTTGCGCTGGAAGTGATGCAATCCCCATTGGAAGCGGAAACGAGAAATATTTCGTTGTACGTGCATCCGCCCTTGTTCATGAATGACTTCTCATTAGAGGCCATCTTTGGAGCATCGGATATTCAGAAATATGTATACAAGATGTATCCTGAAGGTCCGATTACACAAGTGTTGATACGGGAAATGCGGGCACAGTGGCAGGAGATTATGAATATTACGGACCGGCTCAATATCCAGGGAGTCAATCTGCTTCAATTCATGACGGATGACAATTATCCGGTAAGATTAGAGAGTTTATCAAGACAGGATATCGAGAATTTCAATCAGTTGCAGGTCATTCATCAAGAGTATTTATTATACATACGGTATACCTCATTATTGATTGATCCATTCTCGGAACCCGATTCGGCAGGGAAATATTTCGACTTTTCAGCGGTACCATTCCGCAAAATGTTCATGAACCGTGAAGGGGAGCTGGATATTCCCCGCATGCCCAAGGAAGATTACTACCGCATCAAAATCATTCAGGGCATTGCCCGACATCTCGATGTGAGCTGTTCAACCATTGATCAATTCATCGCCAGATATGAGGCGAAGATTCAGGAAGTGGCTAACGCACACCCGAATCAACGCTTGTCCGACGCCTTTGTGATCCAATCCTTTGACGAGGATATCCGCATGATCTGCACCGGACTTTTAAGGGTCTAATTACATTTAAATAATGCAAATTAAATTTATTTTTACACAGTAACGGAGGGAGCAGAAAAAACCTGAAGAAGCGAAGCGTTCCCCTTTATCCCCGGATTTTCCCTTTGGAAAAGGGAATCAAAAAATCTGGGGATAACAGGGATCGGAAGGTTGTTCTGGTCGGGTAGTGGTCTTGTGTAAAGTTTGAATTTAAATTTGCTCATCAGGAGGAAATGTTGTGAAAAAGGGTCGTGCTTTTACATCTATATTATTGCTGGCGTCTGCCATTGCGCTGCTCGCCGGATGCGGACAGAGCCCAAAAGGGGAGGCCCAAACGGAGCCTGCCAATAGTCAGGTTCAGACTGAACTTATCTATGCTTCTGCCAAGGATATTAACGATATGAATCCCCATCTGTATCCCGGCTCCATGCCTGCTCAAGGGATGGTTTACGAGTCTTTGGTTGAAAACACGGTCGATGGAATCAAGCCGTTGCTGGCTGAATCATGGGATATTTCAGAGGATGGCAAGACCTATACGTTTCATCTGCGCAAAGATGTGAAATTCCATGATGGCGAGCCTTTTAATGCAGAGGCAGTCAAACAAAATATCGATGCGGTTCAGGCCAATGCGGAAAAACATACCTGGATTAAGCTTTCTGCCAAAATTACGAATGTGAAGGTTGTGGATGAGCATACCGTGGAGCTGACACTCTCGGAAGCCTATTACCCGGCGCTAGTGGAACTGTCCATGACCAGACCTTATGTCTTCATATCCCCCAAGGATTTCAAGGACGGCGGAACCAAAGACGGGGTGAGTGGTTATCATGGTACAGGCCCCTACAAGCTTACCGGACATAAACTCGACGAGAATGCTACGTTTGAAGCGAATGAAGCTTACTGGGGTGGCGCACCTGAAATCAAGAAAATCACATCCAAGGTTCTTCCGGCAGGAGAAACGACATTCCTGGCATTACAAAAAGGGGAAATCAACTTTGTATTTACCGATGATCGGGGTGCAGACAGCATTGATATTGAAGCGATGAATCAATTGGCCGAGTCTGGCGATTATCAAATCGTGCGAAGTGAACCGATGAATACCGCCATGATTGTAGCCAATAGCAGCAAAATGGATAGCCCGGTTCAAGATCAGGCTGTTCGTGAAGCCGTATGGTATGGCATCGACCGGGAAAGCATCAGTAACGATATTTTTGATGGAACGCAAACGGTAGCGGACAGCTTGTTTTCATCCAACGTCAATTACGCGGATGTTGACTTGAAAAAACGGGATTACAATCCGGAAACCGCGAAAGAACTTTTGGAAAAATCGGGTTGGACGCTGGCGAATGGTGAAGCTGTGAGAACGAAAAATGGTAAGCCCCTAGCCATGACCTTGTATTATGACAGCAATTCCTCTTCCCAAAAAACACAGGCAGAATTTATCCAAAATTCGTTAAAAGGAATAGGGATGCAAGTGGAAATTGTTGGAGAGGAGTCCACTTCCATCGCAAACAGAAGGTCAACCGGCGAGTATGATCTATTATTCAATCAGACCTGGGGACTGGCGTACGACCCACAGAGCACAATCTCTGCGTTTACTTCGGATTCATCCTATAAACATACGACAAGCGGCCTTCCCCAAGCAGAGGAATTGTATAAAAAAATTGAGGAAGTCATGGTGTCTACAGATGAAGCAACAAGAAAAGCGTTATATGCGGATATTATGAAAATTGTTCATGATGAAGCGGTGTTTATTCCTCTTACCAACGGGCGTGTTACGGTAGTCGCTCCCCAAAGTCTGGACGGAATTTCATTCAAGCAGACTCAATATGAATTGCCATTTGAGCAAATGAATTTTAAATAGGAATGACATCAACAGGGGGGGAGGACAACTCCCCCCCCTTTATTGTAAATGAATACGAATTCGTCCGAAAAGGAGATGGATATGGGAAGTTATATCGTCAGAAGAATATTGCTGGCCATACCTTTGCTGATCATTATTTCATTTATAACGTTTGTTTTAATTAATCTCTCTCCTCTGGACCCCGCCGTAGTGGTCTTACAGGCACAGGACGTTCCCCAGATCACAGATGAATTAATCGCCCAAACCAACGAAGCATTAGGATTCGATAAACCGTTCATGATCCAGTATATAAACTGGATGATTGCCGTATTGCAGTTTGACTTTGGCAACTCCTATGTATCGGGTGAAACCGTATGGTCAATGGTAGGTCCGGCCTTTCTGAATACGCTAAAGTTAACACTGGTCTCATCCATTTTTATTATTGTGTTATCGATCCTCTTGGGCGTGATCTGTGCCATGAGAGAAGGGAAAGTCATCGATAAATCGGTAAGAGGCATCTCATTTTTCCTTACGGCGATGCCATCCTATTGGCTTGCGGCAATCATGATTTGGTACTTTTCTGTCAAATTGGATCTGTTGCCAACCAGCGGGATGGACTCCTACAAAAGTTATATCCTGCCGGTTATTGTGATTACGGTAAGTTACACGGGCATTTATTTTAGAACAGTACGAAGTTCCATGTTAAGCAATCTGAATGAGGACTATGTGCTCTATGGAAGAGCCAGCGGATTAAGCGAGAAAAAGGTGACCATGCATATTTTAAGAAACTCACTTCAAGTGGCGGTGTCAATATTTTGCATGGCGATCCCCATCGTGCTGGGGAGCACAGTCGTCATTGAAAATGTATTTGCATGGCCGGGACTCGGGAGACTCAGCGTGCGATCGATTCTAAGTCGGGATTTCCCGATTATTCAGGCATATGTTTTGATTTTGGCGGTAACGTTTGTGTTGTTTAATACACTTTCGGACATTATCAATGCTGCGATGAATCCCAGGTTGAGAAAGGATATCTGATGAGAATATTGAAAAATTTGAGCAAAGACAAGCTGGCTATTACATCATTGGCGATTATCGTGGTCACTATTGTTGCTGGCATATTTGCCCCTTTATTTGCACCACATGACCCCGAGGCAGTGAATATGAAGCTTCGATATGCATCCTCATCCTGGGCGTACCTGTTAGGGAATGATCACTTGGGCAGATGTGTTTTATCCAGGCTCATTTACGGCATTCGTCCCAGTGTTTTATGGGTTTTGGTTGCATTGATTCTGTCAGTTTTGGTTGGAGCTGTTGTCGGATTTATCGCGGGTTACTTTAAGGGAAAAACAGATGCTTTGATTATGAGAATCTGTGATATCATGCTGTCCTTCCCTGGATATGTGATGACCTTGGCGGTAGTCGGCATTTTGGGTTCAGGGCTGGAAAATATTTTAATTGCCTTTGTATTTATGAAATGGGCCTGGTTTGCCCGCGTCATTCGAACCTCTGTGATGCAGTTCTCCGAAATGGATTATGTGAAATTCGCCAAGGCATCCGGCACGCCCAACCTGAGAATTATAACCAGGCACATTGTTCCAGTTACATTTGCCGATATCGCGGTGATCTCAAGTGGTTCCATGTGTTCAATGATGCTGCAGATCTCGGGGCTCTCCTTTCTCGGACTCGGTATTCAGGCTCCCCATGCTGAATGGGGCATGATGTTAAACGAGGCAAGGGAGGTCATGTTCTCCAGACCTGAATTAATGTTGGCACCTGGCCTGGCCATTGTCATTGTGGTGTCCGCTTTTAATTTTCTGTCGGATGCACTCCAGGTTGCTTTGGATCCTAAATTAATGACCTATCAAGGCAAGGTTCGCAAGAAAGAGGTGGGAAAAACGGTTTATGAATATAGTAGAGGTTGAAAACTTGAAAGTATGGGATACACGTACGGGTAAAGTCATTATTCATGACAGTTCATTTCAGGTAAAGCAAGGAAGCTGTCTGGCCATCGTGGGGGAGAGCGGGAGTGGCAAGTCCGTGACGTGCAGATCCATTATGCGACTGAATAAAGCGTGGCTTCAGCAATCCGGAACCATTTTATTCAAAGGTGAGAATCTGAACCAGCTTACGGAAAAAGAGATGAGAAAAAAAAGAGGGAGAAATCTCTGCCTGATTTTGCAAAATGGCATGAGTGCATTCGATCCTTCCTGTGTGATTGGTGTCCATATCCGGGAGACACTTCAGGAGCACTTTGGCTGGAATACCCGGGAGATTGAGCGGAAAATAAAAAATGCCATGGAAAGCGTCATGTTGAAAAATCCGCAAGACATCCTGAATCAATACCCGCACGAGCTGTCTGGCGGGATGCTGCAGCGAATCATGATCGCGCTGGCACTGGTGTTAGAGCCGGATCTGATTATTGCGGATGAACCGACAACGGCGCTGGATACGATCTCTCAGTACGAGGTGGTTGAACAGTTGATTCAATTACGCGAACGCATGGGATGTTCCATGATGTTTATATCGCATGATCTCGGTGTGGTGCAGAAAATTGCGGACGAGGTTATGGTCATGAAGGACGGAGCTATTGTCGAAAGAGGAGACATTCAGTCCGTGTTTTCAGAACCGGAACATGCATATACCCAATATTTAGTGTCTACCCGACTGGAGCTGAGCAACCATTTCAAGAAATTGATGCAGGAGGGGTTATAAGTGCTGAAGGTGGATGGCATTGAGAAAACCTATAGACAGAGCGGGCTGTTTTCCAAACAAAGACAGCAGGTTTTGAAGAATGTTGCATTTGAATGCCACCATGGCGAATGTCTCGGCATCATCGGCGAAAGTGGAAGTGGCAAGTCCACCTTGGGACGGTTGATCCTGGGCATTGAAAAGCCGGATCGTGGAACCATTTTGTTTGAGGGGAAAAACGTGAAGGATCGCAGTGTGAGAATGGGAAACATCAGTGCGGTATTTCAAAATTATACGTCTTCCATTAATCCGTTTTTTACCGTTGAAGAAGCGATCATCGAGCCCCTGAAGGCTCAAAAAAAGGTTCAGCAACATATGCAAAGCAAGGTCGATGAGTTGTTATATCAAGTTGGATTGGACCCGTCCTACAGACGGAAATATCCTCATGAATTATCCGGAGGAGAGGCTCAGAGAGTATGTATTGCAAGAGCCATCTCCACTGCACCGAAATGTATTTTATTGGATGAAGCCATCAGTTCTCTGGATGTGTCTGTTCAGATCCAGGTGCTGCAATTGTTAAAACAATTAAAGAAAATCTACAAGATGAGCTATGTGTTTATCACGCATGATATTCAGGCGGCAGCCTATATTTGCGACAGGGTCATTATTTTCAGAGATGGTCAGATTGAGGAAATAGTTCCGATTGGGCAGCTCAAGGATGTCCAGTCCGAATATGCCAAAAAATTATTGAAGCATTTAATTACATTTTAGGGGGAAGTCCATTGTGAGTGGAGCGATGTCTGGGCCTTTTCTGCGTTTGTACATACTGGTTCTTCTATATTTTAGTGCAAATGCTATTCTCAATGTAATTATCCCTTTGCAGGGGGAATCCCTGGGCGCCAGCAGTACAACCATTGGGCTAATCATGGGAGCCTACATGTTTACAACGATGTTTTTCAGGCCATGGGCAGGTCATATCATTCAAAAACAAGGGCCGATCAAAGTATTGCGTTTTATCCTGATCGTCAACGGCTTTGCCCTGATTTTATATACGTTTACGGGACTCGGTGGCTATTTGGTCGCTCGTATTTTACAGGGGGTATCGACCGCTTTCTTCTCCATGGCGTTACAGATCGGCATTATCGATGCCCTGCCGGAGAAAGATCGTTCCCAGGGCATTTCATATTATTCGTTATTTAGCTATATACCGGGCATTGTGGGTCCTGTTCTTGCATTGGGAATTTGGCAGACCGGAGGAATGGATTATTTTACAGTGGTTCTGATTGGTATTGCCATCTGTACAGGCGTGTTTGGATATAGCGCCAAAATGGACAAGAGCACGGAGCAGCCTACCGAAAATGTTCCTGCTCAGAACGTAGGCGTATTCCAATCCTTTAGTGAGCTGGTCAAAAATCCGTTCCTGTTCAAATGTAGTGTATTGATGCTTAGTGCCTCCGTTGTATTCGGAGCGGTTACGACCTTTATTCCTTTATATGCCGGCCAACTGCCAAGCGGTAATGCGGGTGTCTATCTGATGCTTCAAGCAGGAACCGTAGTGCTAGCCCGGATTATGCTTCGGAAAAGAATCCCTTCGGACGGCAAATGGCACGCACCATTTATTATGGGAACGATGTTTCTTTTGGCAGTGGCTGCGCTGTGTGTAAGCTTTTCGATAACAGGAGGAGCTGTTTTTTTCTATGTGGGGGCGATTTTGATGGGAATAGCTCAATCCATCCTGTATCCGACGTTAACCACCTATTTATCCTTTGTGTTGCCACAGCTTAATCGAAATGTGCTGATTGGATTATTTATAGCGACGGCAGATCTGGGCGTTTCTCTGGGCGGTGTCGTTATGGGACCGGTTGCTGACTTTTCTTCCTATTCATTTATGTACATGATGTGTGCTATCCTAGGAGCGGTAATGGTCGTTTTTGCCTATGAACGGCGAAGACCCGTGACAGGTACATCTGTGAGTTAACTGCCAGAAGAGAAAGTGGTGACGAACGTTTGAAGTCTTCAATGACGGCAACATCCAATGGAAAATTAAATCCGGTATCCTTTTCGTTTATCCGGTTTTATATGCTGGCTTTTTTGTTTTTTGCGGCGAATTCAGCTTTGACGATTATTCTGCCTCTGAGAAGCGAGGCCGCAGGGTTGAATCAGGCCGAGATTGGTCTGATGATGGGGGCATACATGTTCACCTGTATGCTCCTGAGACCTTTTGCAGCACAGCTTCTTGGCAAACATGGACCGCTTCGTGTGATGCAATGGCTCCTGCTTTTGCACGCCGGGACGTTGCTGCTGTTTGTTGTTTTTGGTGTGGAGACATATCTGTGGTTGCGGGCTCTGCAAGGGGTAGCCACGGCCTTTTTCTCCATGACGATGCAGGCAGGCATTGTAGAAAAGCTGGAGGACAAGGACCGGGCACAAGGGTTGTCCATGTACACCCTGTTTACGATGGTTCCTTCTCTGGTCATTCCGATCCTCGCCATACAAATCTGGGAAAATGCCAGTGATCTGGCGTTTACGCTGCTGATGATCGGACTGGCGGCTCTGCCACTTCTGATTGGATATAATGTGGATCTGCCGCGGAGTACCGTGCAGAACAAATCGTATACGCTAGGCGATATGTTGCGTTCATTCGGCGGCATCTGGCGCAGTACACCACTGCTGATCAGCAGTGTGGTGATGTTGTTTGCGTCCTGCGTATTTGGGGCAACAGCGACCTTCCTTCCGCTGTATATGGTATCCACCGAAATGGCGAGTGCAGGGGTGTTTCTGACGATTCAGGGATTGGTTGTGATCCTGTGCAGGTTTATTTTGCGTAAAAAAATTCCGTCCGACGGTAGCTGGAATACCTGGCTGATGGCAGGGTTGATGCTGTGTGCAGCATTGGGGACCCAGTTGCTCAGCCTAATGGAGACCATTGGGTCACTGGTGTATCTTTCCGCGGTGTTCAGCGGTTTTGCCCTGGCATTGTTGTACCCGACATTAACCACATATCTGTCTTTTGTGCTGCCTGCGGACTCCAGATATGTACTCATGGGGATCTTCATGTCCTCGTATGACCTTGGATTCTCTCTGGGGGGACTGGCGATGGGACTCATCGTGCAGGTGAGTTCATATTCGACCATGTTTATGATCTGCACGTTGCTCTCTATTGCAGCGATGATTCTGGTGTTGGTGTTCAGGCAACGCATGGAAGCGGGGAACAAGGGCGCATCTGTGGTGTCTATATAAATTGAACCAAAGAACATTTACACGGATCACTCCGATGACAGAACAACCTTCCGATCGCTGTTATCCCCAGATTTTTTTGATTCTTTTTTATAAAGGGAAAATCCGGCGACAGCGTATACTTCCGAAGCAGCTTTCTTCCAGAAAGCTTGTAGCTCCGCTTCTTCAGGTTATTTCTGTCCTCTCCGTTTCGTGTAAATGTTCAGTTCAATCTATATAGATGTTATGTGTTGATTCTGTCGCGGTACAGGCGTACTTCGAGTTTATATTGGTATAGTCCGCTGTCCAGCCTATCCCGCATGTATTACGATATTTACAGAGGAGGTTTATGACTCACTTCTTGCCAAAACGTATCCTCAGGATGCGAAAGTGCAAGGGTAGGTCATCAGCCTTTTTTTTGTTTTTTTGCAGGTAGAATCAAAAAATAGTTTGACAACAACCGTCGAACAGGATTATAGTCATTGTTGTTAATCGTAATAATTACTATTAAATTCTGAATTACACAGACTGCACATATAAGGAGTAGAGATCTATGACACAAAAGCAAGTGCCGGTAACCGTACTGAGTGGTTACCTCGGTTCAGGGAAAACAACCGTTTTGAATCACGTGTTGAACAACAGGCAAGGGCTCAAGGTTGCCGTGATTGTCAACGACATGAGTGAGGTCAATATTGATGCTGCGCTGGTTAAGGGGGAGGCAACCTTGTCTCGAACCGAAGAGAAGTTGGTGGAGTTGTCGAACGGCTGTATCTGCTGCACCTTGCGGGATGATCTGATGCAAGAGATTGAGAAGCTGGTGAACGAAGGCAAGTATGACTATATTTTGATCGAATCCACCGGAATCAGTGAACCTGTTCCAGTTGCACAGACCTTTACATACGCCGATGAGGAGTCGGGTATTGATCTGACTAGTCTGGCCCGATTGGATTGTCTAGTAACGGTGGTGGATGCCAATCGATTCTGGCATGATTTTGGATCAGGACAGAGTCTTCTGGATCGTAATCAGGCGACCGGAGATGAGGACACCCGTGACGTCGTAGACTTGTTGATCGATCAGATCGAAACCTGTGATGTACTGCTGCTGAACAAATGTGATCTGGTCGATGACACCGAGCTGAACAAGCTCGAAGGCATCATCCGCAAGTTACAGCCTAACGCCAAGATCATTCGGACCGAGAATGGACAGGTGAATCCGTCTGAGATTCTGAATACAGGCCGCTTTGACTTCGAGAAAGTGAGCATGTCCGCTGGATGGATTCAGGAACTTGAGAAGGAGTCGCATACCCCGGAAACCGAGGAATATGGCATTGGTTCCTTCGTCTATCGCCGCAGAAAGCCATTTCATCCTTCTCGTCTGTCTGAGTTCATGAGTTACTGGCCGGAAGAAGTGGTACGTGCCAAAGGCTTAGTATGGCTCGCGGCTGAAGGGGATGTTGCTGCAAGCCTCAGTCAGGCAGGGCCATCCATTCAGTTCGGTCCTGCGGGACATTGGGTCGCGGCGTTGCCGGAAGCGGACAAAGAAGAGATTTTACGTAACGAACCGGATGTTCTGGAGAAATGGGATGCCCAGTGGGGAGATCGTCAGACGGAGCTTGTCATGATCGGGATCGAAATGGAACGTGCGAGCATTGAAGACGAGCTGGACCAGTGCCTGCTCAGTGATGAAGAGATGCTAGCCGATTGGGGGCATTTCGACAATCCGCTGCCATGGCCTGTGGAAGTCGTATAACTGGGAAATTGATGGTTCTGAATTTGGAGTAACGCTATATAAGCACATCTATATCAATTGAAGTAAACATTTACACAAAACGGAGAGGACAGAAAGGACCTGAAGAAGCGGAGCGTTCGCCTACAAGCTTTCTGCAGGAAAGCTACATCGAAAGCATACGCTATCCCCGGATTTACCCTTTATAAAAGGAATCAAAAAAATCTGGGGATAACAGCGATCGGAAGGTTGTTCTGTCATCGGAGTGTGCAGTGTAAATATTCTTTAGTTCAATTTATATAGATAAATAGACATAAATTCAATGGATAAAGGAGCTGTAATACATGGCTAAAAAATCTAAAGTGGTACGTGAGAAACAACGTCAGGCCATAGTGGCAAAATATGCGGACCTGCGCCGGGAGCTGAAGGAAAAAGGGGATTACGAAGCATTGCAGAAATTGCCACGGAATGCATCTCCGACTCGTTTGAAGAACCGTTGTGAAGTGACAGGTCGCCCGCGGGGTTATCTCCGCAAGTTCAAGGTATCTCGAATTAAGTTCAGAGAACTGGCTCATCAAGGTCAGATTCCTGGCGTAACAAAATCCAGTTGGTAAAATGATAAACGGCTGGTATTTTGCTGAAAGGATGTGCATCTTCATGCTGGACTTGTTTACGTTACGAAGAATTCAGTCCGTTATGAACGGCTATATTCATGAGAAGGTACCTGCGCCACTGCGTACGATGGTGAGGTTGACATATGAGATGAATGACAATGAATTGATCCTGACCGAAGAAAGACCTGCCGAAGAACGGTATCAATGGGACAAGATGCACATAGCCCGATTTTACTGGGAAGAAAATCAGTGGAAAGTGTATGCCAGAGATGAACAGAGCAGCTGGAATCCGGTAGAGGTCATTACACCTTGTTCCGATTTTGAGAATGTGCTCGAGCAGGTTGAACGGGATGAGGCCGGGCTGTTCTGGCGTGAGTGAGGCTGACGAGGACGAAGATACAAATGAGCATATATGAAAAATGAGCGAAGAAGACTCTGCATGTTATGTGCAGAGTCTTCTTTTACGTCAGCTTGATCATGGAATACGTGCCGTGCCTATAACGAATGATTGTGCATCATACGGAATTGCATAGGCGTTACGTTTTCCTGGGTTTTAAAACATCGGATGAAGTAGCTTGACTGTGAAAATCCCGTTTCCAGCGTAATTTGCTTAATGGAAAGGTTGGTTGTCGCGAGCAGCTGTTTTGCATGTAATAACCTGGATTCCATCAGGAATTCCGGGAAGGAGATTCCGAATGTTTGACTGAATTTGCGGCTAAAGTAGGGTGTACTGTATCCGGCAATTCCGGCAGCGTGGTCGAGGGAAAGAGAGAATAAACTTCCGATTGCTCCACCTTAAATCTGGCGATTTAAGCTATTGGACGGAATATTAAATTGCCTTGATTCAATGTCTGCATATTAATTGGACACTTTAACCGGGATTAAATAAAGGTTCGTTGTCTCTGATTTAGAGACGACGAACCTTTATTTTTGAATCATGAGATAATGCTAGTTAGAATGTAGTGCTTCAAAATTAATATGAGAAACTAGTATAACCTGGTGAAGCCTTTTCTAGGTTTGCACCAAATCCAACAGACATTGATATTTCAGCACTACTCTTGCCGCCACTAAAACCAACTGTTATATCTCTAGCAGCAATTTCTACGTGACCATACTCAGCGACCACATTTGCGGTACCGGTTTCGTTTGGTTTATAGACTTTCGCAATCAGGAATACGGAATCATCATTGTTACCAAGTCTAAGATTGACATCATATGAAACGCCTTTTTCAGGGTCAACGGTACTTCTTATCGTATTATTGTAATTACTAACAATCCCGTTATAAACATAGGAAGAGTCTGAATATAATGTGAAATCATCAGACCAGGACAACGCTATTTTATCAGTAAATTCAAAGAAAGGGGTTTCAATCCAATCTCCTTCTGCCACAAATCTGAAATTATCATAGCCGGACCCTTTTTCAGTAATTCTTTGGGCAACTACTGTCATTTTAAAGTCAGAAGTTGGCATTGTCATTGGTACCATTATGTCGGGATTCCCAGTATCTAAGTTTCTTTCAACTTCTTGAATACTGACAATCTCTCCATCTTCTTTATTTAATTCACTCAGCATCGCGTCACTAAGTATACTAATATCATTTGGTGAAACTGTTTCACTAAAATCAAGTGAGTTAATCTGTTGTTGTCTTTGTGGTACGCTAGCATCAGCAGTTCCAGTGGATACTCCTGTAGTTAGAATTAGAGCGAGTGCAGTGATACATGCTAGAACTTTTGCGTTTTTAATTCATCAATTTCCCTTTTTTTAGAAAAAATTAACTTACTCTAAAAACATACTTCACTTTCCTGAATCTGTAAACCACTCTTTTGTAAAATCTGTAATTTCCTTCAGTGAAATGTGAACGGATATTCACACAATTTTAGTCTCTATCATTATTTTGTGTAAGTAGGTTTATCTTTTCATTGATTTCATTAATATCTAAATAAAACTTTAGAAAGAAACCGATTAATATTCCTATGCCAACTATTAAACCTACTGTCCCTAAAAGAACGAGGATATATGAAATCACACAACCCAGTAAAATTAAACCTATCAACTTCATTGCTAGTCACTCCTCTGAAATTATGTTTTTTCCTTAGTTTACTATACCTTTATTTGGAATATTTATCAAAAATAATAGTATCAGTATGCAAATCGAACAGACATCGATTGATGAGAATTACAGTTGGCCTAAGTATTGAAGAGATTACGAAAGAGAACATATAAACAAGAAGCCTTGGTCTTTATAGCCAGGGCACTTCTTGTTATAATTTGTAATGGACAACTGGTGAAGTAATAGCTACTGCACAGAAGATAATACAATATCCAAAATCACAGTCTCTGCGAACGCATGCGAATACAGGAGGCAATATGGCAGGTTAAGGGGGCAATTAAAGGTGGCAAAATCAATCCAAATAAATGAGTTAAAAATGGGGGTCTGTTATTACCCTGAGCATTGGTCGGAAGCGTTGTGGGAGGACGATTTCCGTAGAATGAAAGAGATGAATATCACAGTTATTCGGATGGCTGAATTCGCATGGTCCATCTTTGAACCGGAAGAAGACCAGTTTGATTTTAGTTTTTTCCAGAAGGCACTGGATCTGGCGCATCAATACGGCTTGAGTGTTATTTTGGGAACACCTACTGCAACTCCACCAGCATGGTTAACATCAAAATATCCCGAAGTATTGAATGCGAATAAGGATGGGGTATTGTATCAACATGGCATGCGACGCCATACCAATTACAGCAGTCCAATCTACAGACAGCAATGTGAAAAGATCGTACGCAATATGGTGATCGCCTATAAAGACCATCCGGCTGTCATTGGCTGGCAGATCGATAACGAATTCAATTGCCATATGGATGTTTTCTACGCTGAGGCAGATCATGTCGCCTTTCGTGAATGGCTTAAAAATCGTTATGAGTCGTTGGAGAATCTGAACCAGGCATGGGGAACCGTTTTTTGGAGTCAGACCTATACCGACTGGGAGCAAGTTCACCTTACCCGAAATATGGTTAGTCCATCGCCCAATCCTCACCTGGCATTGGATGAAAAGAGATTCATATCAGCCAATACGATTTCATTTGCCAAGCTTCAGGTGGATATCATTCGGGAACTCGATCCGGAACATTGGATCACGACTAACGGTACGTTCGGACACTTGGATAATCATGAAATGACAGAGGACCTGCTGGATTTCTTCTCTTATGATTCGTATCCGCAGTTTGCCACGATCTTTCCAGGGACAGACGATAATTCATTGCAAGACCGGGCATGGAGCATGAAGTTATCCAATGTACGCAATATGTCACCGAACTTCTGCGTCATGGAACAACAGTCTGGACCAGGAGGTTGGGTAGATAGTATCGGTATGGGTACGCCAAGACCTGGACAGATCCGATTATGGTCATATCAATCCGTTCTTCATGGTACGGATCTGCTTGTATACTTCCGCTGGCGGACAGCAACGTTCGGAACCGAGATGTATTGGCACGGGATTAATGACTACCATAATCAACCTAACAGAAGAGTACGCGAGGTTGCACAAGTGGGTGAAGAGTTTGCCAGAATAGGGCGCGTTATTGCGGGGACTACATATCAAGCTGATGTTGCGATCCTGCAGGATTACGATAACATCTGGGATGGAGAGCTGGACGAGTGGCACGGCCCGCTTCATCAACAGAGCGTACGCTCCTGGTATAAGCAGCTCCAGTATCGTCATATTCCGACGGATCTGGTTACACTGCAACCAACGACAACACTGGAGGCGTTATCCGAATATAAGGTGATCATCTATGCTCACCCGGCCATCATGACAGACGAGACAGCAGAACTGCTGCAAGCCTATGTCAGTCAAGGAGGGACTCTGTTTTTCGGTGCGCGCACCGGTTATAAGGATCTCAAGGGGCATTGTTATATGAGACCGTTCCCAGGGGCTGTCGCTGAGTTGTGTGGTGTAACCGTAGAGGACTTTACATTAATCAAAGGAACCGTTTCCGCAGCCAAACTGCAATGGAGTGGAGCGAGTGAGCGACTTCAGGAGGGAACGTCAACGGCCGGATTTAACGAAGTTCTTCAGGTGGAGCATCCTGACGTGCAGGTCATGGCTGAGTACGCATCCGAGTACTATGCAGGTAATCCTGCTTTGACCAAACGTGCGGTAGGTCAGGGGCAGGTATGGTATTATGGGGCGGCTTACAACGAACCGGTCGTAGATGCTATTTTAGGTGAAATAGAGCTATCTTCGCCAGTGGATGACCTGATAGAGGTACCGTCCGAAGTTGAACTTGGTATCCGTTCTGGTAAGGATAAAGCCTATGTATTTTTACTCAACTATTCGGATCAACAAGTGCCCATCAAGCTTAAGAAGCAAGCAAAAGAGTTACTATCGGGTACAACAGTTCAGGATGACATCAACATGTCCGCGTATGGTGTATTCATCCTGGAGATCGATTTACCGCAATAAGGAGCCTATTCTTTAATATAATGAATTATATATAGAAAGAACCACCAAAAACGCCTTGCAGCCATTGCAAGGCGTTTTGTATATGCATTGTGTGCAACATACGTTTAGCATGGACTATCATGGGATCTATTTCGTATGACTACGCTTCGTACAAAATTTCACCTGTTCTGGATACATCATATCCCTCAAATGACTGCAGTTCCTGCCTGAACTCCGGCGATTGTAGAATCTGCAGGACCGATTCGGTCCAAGCTTCATTGCCTTGTTTCCTCAGCATGACCAGATCATAGCGTTCCTGAACGAGTGGGATAAAATCAACCTGTCCCACAAGTTTCGCAGCCTTCTCAATACCGACTCCGACATCGGCTTCACCCGAACTGACTTTGGCAGCCACGCCCATGTGACTGGTTTCTTCCACTTCATATCCGTTCAGACCTGCGGCAGGAATTCCGTGCAGCCGAAGTTGTTCATCCAACAATACTCTCGCCCCAGAACCTTTCTCCCGGTTAACCAATCGCAGCTCAGGCTTGTTAAGATCGTTCCAATTTTGCAAATGAAGCGGGTTGCCGCGCCCAACGTACAATCCTGCAGGTCGGGACAGCAGATTCACCACAACATAAGACCGTCCCGTCAAAATTTTGCGAATGTACGGCAGATTATATTCACCGGTATCTCCATCGAGCAGATGGGTGCTGACCAAGTCGGACTCGCCGCGATACATCGAGATAAGTCCATCCAGACTACCCATGAACGAGCGGAGCGGACGAATGTCCATAGTCTGTTTCTCCATATGTCGCATCAGAATATCCAGACTGACATCCTGACCTGTAATGACCAGATGCCGTGGCGTACCTGTCATCACATGCCCAGACATTGCTGGCGCAGATCCGGCGGGGGGTGCTGATTGCAGGGAAGTCCCCTGGGAATCACTATGACCGGGTTGAGTCCCGGATGCCGAGGCCTGATCCGAAGTCGGGATGCGCAGACCTGGGGATTGGAGTTGCTTGGAGCGACGTTTATATGCCTCCAGATCGGCGCTATCAATTCGCATTTGTTTACCCACACGGTATGCGACGAGGTCTCCCTTTTTGATCAGGTCATAGACCGTCAGTTTCGATATTTTGAGCAGCTTGGATATTTCTTCCGTTGTGTAGGATTGCTCCTCCGTCATAAGTGAAGATCCTCCTTCAAAGGTATAGAGCAATTTAATTATGGTTTTGTTATAAATGTTTCTTGTACTATACCATTAATTGAGGGATGCCATAAACCTGAGAACAGGGAAGAAACGCATAGGACAGATAACAAAAATCAAATGTGAATGAACTCACCTTCCCATTTTAATCGTCTTGTGTATAATTAGTTATAATCAATTATATCTAGTTATAACCAAACATAACATTGGGGGATAAATGTATGAGCAAGAGGATCGGATATGTTTTGGGAAGTATGTCACTGGGACTGGCTCTTGTATTGGCTGGTTGTGGCGCAAGCACGGGGACTACGGATACGTCCACGGGTGCAGAACAGACGACTTCAACGCCAGCGGCATCTGGTGAAAGTTCATCAGCAGGCAACACCGATCCGCAGGAAAAGGTAGATCTGACGATCTCTGCGGCTGCCAGTCTGACGGATGCCATGAAGGAAATAGAAACGAACTTTGAAACAGTGAATCCCAATATAGAACTGAATTTTAACTTTGGCGCATCAGGTGCCTTGCAACAGCAGATTGAACAGGGGGCACCGGCTGATATCTTCGTGTCGGCGGCAATGAAGAATATGAGTGCGCTGATGGATGAGAACCTGATTGCATCGGGCGATCAGAAGAACTTGCTACAGAATTCACTGGTGGCAATAGTGCCAGCAGATGGAACCCATACAGTAACCAGCGAAGCGGATCTCACCAGCGATTCCATCAAGACAGTAGCGATTGGAATTCCGGAAAGTGTGCCTGCGGGAACCTATGCCAAGGAAGCTCTGACGAATGCCAAGCTGTGGGATGAACTGGAAAGCAAGCTTGTGCAAGGGAAAGACGTTAGGCAGGTTCTTCAATATGTAGAGACAGGCAATGCAGATGCAGGATTTGTATACAAAACAGATGCGCTTACTTCAGATCAGGTGAACATTGCGTTTGAGGTAGACAAGAATAACTACACACCCGCCAATTATCCGGTAGGTATTATTGAAGGAACGAAACATCGTACGGAAGCCGATCAATTCTATACGTATTTGCAAACCCCTGAAGTACTTGATATCTTCGCAAAATACGGATTCTCCATTCCGGAATGAATGTGAACGCAATAGACTGGTCCGTATTCTGGTCACCGGTGCGTTTGTCACTTCAGGTTGCGCTGTTATCCAGTGTGGTGGCTGCCGTGCTGGGCATTGCTATAGCCTGGAAGATGTCACGCACTTCATTTCGGGGGAAGGTTTTGCTGGAAACAGCATTTATGCTGCCACTAGTTCTTCCCCCGACGGTGGTCGGATTTCTGTTGCTTGTCATATTGGGACGTAAGAGTCTGTTAGGACAATGGATTGAAGCGATATTTGCTGCACCGGTTATTTTCTCCTGGTGGGCTGCGGTGATTGCTTCGGTGGTAGTTGCTTTCCCGTTGGTGTATCAGACGATGAAATCGGGATTCAGTGGTGTGGATCGTGATCTGGAAGATGCGGGGCGTTCGATTGGGGCGAATGAATGGCAGGTATTTCGTTACATTTCCCTGCCGCTCGCAGGCAGAGCATTGATGACCGCCTTCATCCTGGGCTTTGCCCGTGCACTCGGGGAATTCGGAGCGACATTGATGATTGCAGGTAATATTCCAGGCAAAACGCAAACGGTACCGACGGCGATCTATGTCGCTGTGGATTCGGGCAATCAGACCATGGCCTGGGCGTGGACCATTTCCATTATCATCATCTCGTTTATCATGTTACTGATGACCAGACAGCAGCGAGATGGAAAAAATGACTGATTTTATATGCATCAATATTATATAAAACATGACGAAAAACCCGTGTTAAGGAAAGTGTTTCTTCCTTAACACGGGTTTTTATTACAGATTTCATATGCACCAATATCAAACAGTTAACCGAATTAGCCCTAATGGAAATGTAAAGCTAATTTAACATAAAAAAATAATTTTTTTTCCAAAATTTAACCGTTCAGTACTCGCTTTCAGGGGGCTTGTTCCTGTAAGATAGAAGTGACTGATTCCAGCCAAGTACTGAAATAAGGAGAGACGACGATGAACACTAAACCTGATTGCGGCGTTTCGTTGCAAATCGATGACTATCTGGATCTTTTGCATTTTGCCATCCAAGTTCAAGATCAGGAATGGCAGCAATCCCTTATCCACCAACTCAAAATATTTCAGACGGCGACGGAGCAGCAGCGCACACCTGAAGAAGAATTATGGACACGGTTTGATTATATCAACAGCAAACTGACAGGTCTTTGCCATCAGATTCATGCCGCTCATTCCATAGATGAACGCAAGAAATTCGAGGAACGCATCGGGCTCTTGCAATTACAGCGATTGGAAGTCGCACGTAAAATTAAATGGGCGAGTCGCAGATAGATGAGTCATGTAAAACATCAAGTTATGTAATATCAAAATGAACCAATTTAATTAATAAGATTCATACAGGATGAAGCCATCCTCCAATCGGGTATTGGGGATGGCTTTTTCGTGTACTATAGAGAACAGCCTATGGCAGACGCTAATCTTCGCCACCTCCCACGTACTTGAGGTATATATCAGTCTTTCGCCGTTGCAGAACGCAGACTTCGCAGATGGACCTACTCGGTACAGGAACGTACTCGCCAATTCCTCAGTCGATATTCTTCCGACTGGAGTTATGTCATCTGACGATATAGGCGCAAGCTGTAGTAACTGACGATCCCGGCCCGGCATATGCTGTAACAGGCAAATGCTGATAGGCCGGGTTTTTCTTTGGGTGAAGCAGGCCGTGACGGTAAGGAGGAGGACCATGCAGAGCAAAATTGATGAAATTATCACACATATTGCGCATTCTCATCAGCAGATCGCACGAGTGCTGGATGCCAAACGCCAAGTCGCTGTACGCATGTCTGAAATCATTAATCATTTGCCAGATATCGAACCGGAGCTGGATGGCGTTGACGGTCTGCTGGATAGCTCGGGGCAAATCAACAAAAGCATTATCTCCTACTTGGGAGGCCTTGCAGATCTGGAAGAGGCTGTCGCCGAAACACTGACCCAGGTCATGCGGGAGATCGCGGTTCAAGAGGAAGAATAAGCCCGGAAGGCGGGTGAAGGAGTATGAGTAGAGAACAGAGCCTCATTCTGATGCTGGATGCAGCAGCCAAGATGCAGTGGAATATTGCCCTGATCCTGGAGGCAAAAGCGATTGAGGCCGAGAAGGTACGGAACTGGACGCTGAATCATCTGAATGGGGATACCTTTCTGACGCATGGGGATCAGGTAGGTGAGCCACTCAAAATGCATGATCAGCTGGTTGAATTGCTGGAAGGACTGACCCGGATGGAAACCGGACTGTGCAACAATCTCAAAGCGGTGATGGTACAGAACGATAGCGAAGATGGCGGCGGTATGGACGGTGGCATGTTTGGCGGCATGGATCTGGGAGACTTGGGAAAATGAGTCTGATGCGGCGTGAGCAGGAAGCGAAACTGGCTCTCATTGAATCCATAGCACACAGTCAGCAGGCGCTGGCACGCATTCTGGACAGTGTAGCCAGCGTATCCGCTCATTCGGAAGTATCCGCCCGCAGTCTGGCCGAGAACATTCGTCTGCTGAGTCGCTATCAGGAAGAGATGTCTCGTATGGTTACGGGCATCAGACTGGCCCGAATCCAGCATGGGGAGCCTGGCTTGCCCTGGCTCAAAGACCCCGGGTGTGCGATTCGTATCGTTCGGGACATACAGGAGGAATGTTGACATGTTAAAGAAAAAGAAAATACGACTGAGAACCAAAAGAGCTTTGGTAGCCCGTGGAGCCCGTCTGCGTAAAATCCGTAAGCTGCGTGCGCTCAAAGCGAAACGTGTACTTCACAAACGCCCGATTAAAGGACGCAGTGCGTGGCTCAAAAAAAAGAAACGTACGGTACGGCGGCACCGGAGCCCAAAGCCCGTACAACCATTCGTCCCGGCTACCCCTACCGATCCGAACCCGGACAGTGCGTACAGCCAGGGATACAACGAGGCGTACAACGAGGGATTCAACGCGGGTTTCGCCAAGGGATTCGAGGACGGACATCAGCTGGCGTACAAAGCACAGTAACCGAGTAGACACGATTATTCCTGCATGGAATGATACCTGTCTAACAGATGCAAATAGCCCGGGGGGGACAGATCCCTCCGGGTTATTTGGTTCGCCGCAGAAGCGGACATGCCCGTACAGGCGGATGTGGAGGGCAAGCGCCAATTTTGCGCCTTGCAGGACACCCGTCCATGATGCATCTGACCCCGAGGCATATCCTTTAGAGGGAAGACCAATCACGGGGAGAGTCTGGAAGTGAGATCTCCTGAAGGAAGACAGGGTGAAGAATGTGGCAAAACGAAGACACCGTCCGCTGACCGAAGCGGAGACGGCTTACCGCGGCGGATACGCAGAAGGCCGCAGATTTGGCGGCTGTCAGGCCATGATGGAGCGGGTGCAGATGTTTGAACCGACCCTGCGGGACATGAAGGTACTGTATATTCCGCAAGGTTTCGATGCCATCGATGAAGGTGTCACCCTGGCTCTGCAGCAGTCTGTACGTGAATGCGTTGTTGGATCGCCAGCAGCGATGTTGCAGGAAGCCAGTCAGCATCGACCCGATGTCGTGCTCGTCATGAATGGTCTGCATGTATTTCCTGCAGATCATCTGGAGCAGGTGAAGGGCATACGTGCACTCGGTATTCGAACGGCCGTATGGTTTGTGGATGATCCGTATTTCACCGAAGATACAGCGACCCTCTGTCAGCACTATGATGTTGTGTTCACGCATGAAGAGGCCGCTGTGCCATTCTATCTGGGACATGGAGCAAGCCGGGTCGTCTATATGCCACTGGCTGTGAATCCGGGCAAGTTTCAACCGCGGCGCACGGCTCCGCAGCATCAGTACGACATTTGTTTTATCGGTACAGGGTTCTGGAACCGGATTGCCTTGTTTGATGAGCTGGCCCCTTTTCTCGCGGACAAAAAGGTGTTCATCGCAGGTAGTCAGTGGAACCGACTGTCACGCTTTGATATCCTTGGTCGTTTCATCCACGAAGGGTGGATTGACCCCGGAGCGACAGTGGATTATTACAATGGGGCCAAGATCGTCATTAACATTCACCGGACTTCCGAGAATGGAGAAGACAATCGCAACACACACCATCTTGAAGGCCGCTCGATTAATCCACGCACGTATGAGATCAGTGCCTGCGGCACGATGCAGATTACGGATGCACGCGGAGACCTGCCCCGTTATTATCAGCCGGGCTATGACATCGAGACGTTCAGCAATGCGGCAGAGCTTCAGCGCAAGATCCACTATTATCTGAAACATGAAGAGGAGCGTCAAGCGATGGCTTGGCGTGGACTTCTCACTACGATGAACCAGCACACGTTCACGCGTCGCATTGCTCAGTTGCTGGAACATCTGTAATCCCCATCTGAAGTACAGCACCAACGAGAACCCTATCCCAAAAATAAAGGAGTGGCGGTATGTCTCTCAAACACCGTAAAACCAAAAAGGTTCATGCACCCGTACTCAGCCTGGCAGATCAAGCGCGCAAAAATGGGCAACATGCCGGATATGATGCGGGTAAGGAAGAAGGATATCTGCGCGGTCGCGCCAACTATATTGTGAATTGTGCACAGGAACCGTTGCCTTTCCGGCAGCTGCATGTGCTGTATGTATCTTCGGGTAAAGGCTTCCCGTACTCCCCGCTGGATGAGGCGATTATGGCAACACTTCAGGGTATGGTAGCTCAGGTAACCCTGTCTGATCCGCGTCAACCGGTTTCCGAGATTGCACTGCAAACGCGTCCTGATCTGGTGCTTGTGCTGGATGGAATGGATATTCCCATCGAGCATATCGATGCGATTCGCCAAGCGGGCATTCAGACAGCGATCTGGCTCACGGATGATCCGTACTACACAGACATGACACTGGAGATTGTGAGACATTTTGACCATGTTTTCACGCTGGAACTGAACTGTATCGATTTGTATCGACAAAGCGGTTGTGCATCGGTTCACTACCTTCCTTTTGCAGCCTTCACAAATCATTACTTCCCGATTACAACCCCTGCCCCATTAAAACGAGATGTCAGCTTTATCGGCTCCGCCTACTGGAACCGGGTGTACTTCTTCAACCCGATCATGGCGCAGTTGATGTCACACAATACGGTATTTAACGGCATCTGGTGGGACCGTCTGCCTGACTACACCGCCTATGGAGAGAAGATCGAACTCGGCCGCTGGATGAGTCCGCAGGAGACCAATGATGTGTACAATGGCACCAAAATTGTCATCAACCTGCATCGATCCCATGAAGATGATTCGGTCAATAACAATCACCTCAAAATTCCGCCAGCCTCACCGAACCCGAGAACGTTTGAAATTGCTTCCTCCACAACACTACAGCTGACCGATGAACGCGATGATATTGCCCGTTTCTACAAACCGGGTGTGGAAATTGAGACGTATTCCTCCCCACAGGAGTTGCTCGACAAGGTGGAATATTATCTTACTCATGAGAAAGAACGTCGGGAGATTGCACTTCGAGGGCTCGAACGCACACTGAAAGACCACACGTACGGCAAACGGATTAATGAAATGTTAACCATTATATTCCCTTAATTTTGGCCGGGAGGAGGTGTGCACTGTACCCTGTATCAGGATGTTCACATACAGGGTTCGTGCGGCCATGGCAACGAAACCAAAACTGATGTTGTTTTCTCATGTGTGCAACACCCGCAGTATTACGGGCGCAGAGAAGCTGCTGCTTCATTTTATGAGGGAAATCGGTTCGATCTTTGATTGTGTGCTCGTAGCTCCACAGGAGGGTAAGCTTGCGGGGCTTGCACGAAGATTCGGCATTCAGGTCAAAATATGCAATCTGCCGATGCTTCACGGTGTGTACACACCTTACCGGGGCATTGCAGACGATGCGGAGCATCTTCGCCATACACCCGCGTTTCAGGAGGCGGTCTCTCTAATTCGGGAAACCGCGCCTGATATGGTGTTAACAAACACCTGTGTCAATGTAATGCCGGCTGTAGCGGCGAAATCGCTTCAGATTCCGGTCATCTGGAAGATAACCGAGATCATTCACTCGAATGAATATACAACCGAGGCGATCCAGATGATTGGCCGGTATGCGGATTGGATTATCGGTATATCCGAGACAGCGGTCGCCCCATTCCATGAAGCTGGCATGGGTGATAAACTAACCGTCATTTCGCCTACCTGGGAACCCGCGCTACCAGCACCGGACCACTGGGTTCATCTGCGTGAGCGCAAGCGCAAGGAACTCGGCTTCAAGTCATCGCAGACCTGTATCGGTTATATTTCTTCCTTTATATATGATGCCAAAGGGTTGAAACCTTTTGTGGATATGGCCTTGAAGATCTGTGAGACGCATTCGCGCTGTCGTTTCTGGATCATCGGCACACCCTCGGATAAAAAGTATTACGACGAATGTGTATCAAGGGTGAAGAAATCTGGCTATTCGCGCCGATTTACTTTCACCACGTTCGAAGAGAACGTATCTCTGGCGTATACTGCCATGGATATTGTGGTTATTCCGAGCATGGTCAAAGAAGGATTTGGGATGACCGCACTGGAGGGGCTCTACTTTGCCAAACCGGTCATTGCCTTTGCCCAAGGTGGGTTGAAGGAATTAATGGAATCCGTAGGCAGTGATGCCTTTCTGGCCCCGCCGGGGGATACCGAAGCGCTTGTCACACTGGCGACAACTTTGCTGAATGATTCAGAGCTGGCTTCTGATACGGGGTGGCGCAATCGGACAGAAGCGGAAAGGCTGTACGGGATTGAAACCTACCGAACGAAATTGCATACGATGGTGACACAGTGGTTGTTACGTTTTCCCGGATGGTTTACGTACATCCAACCTCCGAATGGACCTGTGTATGCATGGGGGGATGGAGGATTGCGCACGGTATTGGCTCTGGAGCCGGCTACAGTAAGGGCATTGTTATTCCCATTGAGCGTCATTCAGGCGTTACCACTTTCCTCATTACCACCGATTGCATTGGGGCACGATGCTCAGGGTGTTGCAGCTGCTCGCTCCGCTGCAAAGCTTATCAAACAGGGGAGTAGAACGGGAAAACGTCGCCGCAAGTCACTCGCACCTCATTCTCGCCGAGATCGTGAGGGGAGGAAACAAACTTCGGGAACTGGCAAACGCAAGGGCAAACCCCGGACAATGAAGGGACCGCGTCCGCATACTGGAAAATCGGCTAGTCGCAGACGCAAATCTGCCAAGGCGGGACGTAGCCGAGCAGGGCGCAAAGGTTCCAATACAAGATGAAGGCAGGGATTACGATGAAGATCATGACGGTGCTGGGTACGAGACCTGAGATCATACGACTCAGCCTGATCATTTCCAAGCTGGACCAGTACGCGTCCAACCATATTCTGGTGCATACGGGACAGAACTTCACGGAAAGTCTCAGCGGTCTCTTTTTCAAGGAAATGGGCCTGCGTGCACCGGATTACGTTCTTCAGGATGAAGCGGCCTCTCTGGGACGACAGCTATCCTCGATGTTTACGCAGATGGAAGATCTGATATTGCAGGAGAAGCCCGATAAATTGTTGCTGCTCGGTGATACCAATAGCGCTTTGTGTGCTGTGCTGGCTGAGCGCATGGGTGTTCCTGTTATTCATATGGAAGCAGGCAATCGTTGCTTCGACCTGGATGTGCCTGAGGAGAAGAACCGCAGGGTGATTGATGCCATCTCCACCATTAATATGCCTTACACGGAACAGAGCAAGAAACATCTGGTTAGCGAAGGGGTGCCCAGCAGACGGATCGTGCTCACGGGCAATCCCATCTATGAAGTAATGCAACACTACGATGCGCAAGTAAGTTCCAGCAAAATACTCAAGAAGCTCAAGCTGAAGTCCGGGCAATATTTTTTGGTTACCGCCCATCGGGCCGAGAATGTGGATCACCCTCCTCATTTGCTGGAGATTATGAAAGGGCTGAATCAGGTCGCGGAGGAACACGGGTTGCGTGTGATCTGCAGCATTCATCCACGAACAGCGATCCGGATTGCAGAACATTTGCAACTGGAGATGAACCCGCTGGTGGAGTTTCACGAGCCGTTTGGATTCTTCGACTTCGTAATGCTCGAACGTCATGCACGCTGTGCACTCACGGATAGCGGTACCGTGCAGGAGGAGTGCTGCATTATGGGTGTACCGACCGTGACCATGCGTCGAACGACAGAACGCCCGGAAACAGTAGATTGCGGCAGCAATGTGGTCTCCGGTCTGGATGCGGCACGTATCGCCGATTGTGTGAAGGTCATGACTCAGATGTCTAACGATTGGGACTGCCCGCAAGGTTACAAAGCAACAGACGTATCCAGTAAAGTGGTTAAATTTCTGCTTGGAGGGAAAATGCATGTTTGAAAATAAGCGTATACTCGTGACTGGCGGTACGGGATCATGGGGTTATGAACTTGTAGCTCAACTGCTACCCCAGCGACCCAAAGAAATTATTGTGTATTCCCGGAACGAGTCCAGCCAAGTGGCCATGAGTCGTGATTTTGAAGACTCGCGTCTTCATTTCCGGATTGGAGATATCCGTGACAAGGACGCCTTGACGGCTGCCTGCCAGCATGTGGACTATGTATTCCATCTGGCAGCGCTCAAGCATGTTCCGGTGTGTGAAGATCAGCCGTACGAAGCACTCAAAACCAATGTCATTGGTACACAGAATGTGATCGAGGCGGCTATTGAGAACAGGGTGGAAAAGGTTATCTATATCTCGACTGACAAGGCTGCCAATCCGTCCAACTTCTATGGAATGACAAAGGCCATCGGCGAGAAATTAATCGTATATGCGAACTTGTTACACAGCGATACCAAGTTTGTTACAGTGCGGGGCGGGAATGTACTGGGGACAAATGGAAGTGTGGTGCATCTGTTCAAAAATCAGATCCGCCAAAAAGGCCAGGTATCCATCACGGATATGAGCATGACTCGATTCTTTCTTACCTTGAAGGACGCGATTACTCTGCTGTTCAAAGCATCGGTGGAGAGTGTCGGTGGAGAGATCTTTGTCATGACGATGCCGACATGCAAAATCGTGGATCTCGCTGAAGTGTTGATTGAGGATTCCGGCGTGGATAACGTGGCCATTGTGGAACGTGGTATTCGCCCAGGTGAGAAAATTCATGAAATACTGATGAGTGAATTCGAGAGCATGACTACCGTTGTTTACGATGAGCAGTACCTGGTCATTCTCCCAACACTCGGTATACCGGGGCTACGTGAACATTACACGAATTGTCCTCCGGTCTCCTTCAACAGCTTCAGTTCAGAACATCAACTGATGACCAAAGAGGAGATTCGTGAAATTCTGAAACGCGGAGGATTCCTGTCATGAAACTGCTGATACTTGGTGGGAACGGAATGGCCGGCCATATTCTGGTCGACTATTTCCGCCGTCAAGGTGTACACAGCGTCTTCTACACAACTCGGGATGTCACGGACCCGAATGGTCTGCTCCTGGATGTGAACGACAGCTTCATGGTTGATCGATTGGTAGAAGCGGTGCACCCGGATGTGATTATTAATGCTGTAGGTGTGTTGAACAACTTCGCAGATGAGGACAAAATTACGGCATATCATATTAATGGTTTCCTGCCGCATCGTCTGCGGCGGGTTGCGGATACGGTTGGTGCACGCCTGATTCATATCAGCACAGATTGTGTGTTCAGCGGGGACCGGGGAGCATACCGGGAAGATGATATAACGGATGGGACTTCAGCTTACGCCATCACCAAAGCACTAGGCGAAGTTCAGGATAAAGGCCATCTGACGATCCGTACGTCCATCATTGGACCCGAGATTCGGAAAGGCGGCATTGGTCTGATGCAATGGTTTATGTCCAGCACAGGTGAAATCGGCGGGTATACCCGCGTATTCTGGAACGGTGTGACCACACTTGAGCTGGCCAAATGGGTAGACCATTACCTGGCTTCATCCGTTAGTGGTCTCATCCACCTGGCTCATCCGGTGCCTGTGAGCAAGCATGACCTGCTTGTATTGTTCAAGCAGACCTGGGATAAGCAGGATGTGACGATTGTGCGTGATGACAGTATGGTGCAGGATCGTACGCTGGTGTCCACTCGCGAGGATGTGAAGACAGACCTGCCGGATTATTCTACAATGCTGAAGGAGTTGGCATTATGGATGGAGCAGAGCTGACAGGCAAGAAAGTACTGATCACAGGCGCCTCCGGATTTACCGGGCGACATGCCGTGTCTTATTTTCGGGAAGTTGGTGCAGTGGTTGCAGCGGTAGTCCGGAGACCTGATGTGTATTCATTCGGTAAAGGCGCCCAAGTTCATGTCTGTGATCTGAATGATAAACAGCAAGTGCGTCACCTGATCGGCGAGGTGCAGCCCGACTATGTGCTGCATCTCGCTGGCAAAAATTCAGTACCTGATTCGTGGGCTGATCCGCTACTGGTCCTGGAGACCAATGTGATGGCCGTGCTGTATTTGCTGGATGCGCTTCGCAGTTGTCCGACAGCACGAACCGTTATTGTAGGATCGAGGTTAAAATATACGCCTGAACCTGGCCGGATTCCCCAGCCTCCGCATCCATACAGCCTCAGTAAAGCTCTGGAAGAGATGGTGTCATTGTCGTGGATGTCGCTCTTCGGACAACAAATTATGTTGGCGGAGCCGGGCAATCTGATCGGAGCCGGTCCTTCCACAGGCATCTGTTCACTGCTTGCGCGCCATGTTGTAGCCTGTGAGCAGGCGGGCAAAACCGAGGCATTCCGCCTGTCCGGGCGAGATAGTACTCGTGACTTTCTGGATGTGCGGGATTCCGTCAGGGCATATGCAACTCTCTTGGTACAAGGAACCAGTGGTACGGTATATCCTGTGGTGTCCGGAGTCGAGCGCAGTCTTGGTGAAATTGCAGATCTGCTGTTGTCCATGACAGCAGCAGAAGTCCCTGTTCGCTGGGATGGAGCGTCTTCCGGTCCGGATGGTGCGGGGAAACAGGAGGAATTATCACTGCTGCGCAAGCTAGGCTGGCAGCCGCTGATTCCATTTGCCACATCGCTTCAGGATATCCTGAGTGATGTTCGTGCCCAGCAAGGGAGGACGACAAGTTGAGTCCAAGAGTGTCCATTGTGATTCCGTTCTACAACTGCCCTTACGTGCCACAGGCGATACAGAGTGCGTTGAACCAGACGTATCCTGATGTGGAGATCATTGTTGTGAATGACGGCTCTACCCGGCATGCAGAGTTGCTTCAGCCCTATCTTCCATATATAAATGTACTTGGCAAAAGCAATGGTGGTACAGCTTCGGCACTTAATCATGGCATTCGCCATGCTTCTGGTGATTATGTAGCCTGGCTCAGTTCGGATGATTATCTGTACCCGGATAAAATCCGGCATCAGCTGGAGTTTATGCAACGCGAGAATGTGCTCGTCTCGCATACAAACTTTCACTACATCAATGAACATTCTGCCGTGACCAAGTTGAACGGGGGGCCTGCACCGATGGCCGATCTGGATTGGCTGCGCGTGTTCGTTAACGGCAATCCGGTGAATGGCTGTACTGTCATGATCCGAAAGGATCTGTTCAGCGGAGTAGGTCTGTTCGATGAGTTGCTGCCTTATACGCACGATTTGGATCTCTGGCTGCGTATTCTTCTGAACGGTCATCGTTTTCCGTACCTGAACGAGCCACTTACTGCGTATCGTTGGCATGGAGGAATGGGATCAGTTCGGCATGCGGATGTCATCGGCAGAGAGGCATCCATGGTATGGTCCAGATATCGCGAACCGTTATTGCAGCGTATAGCGGCGCTTGGCGGGTAGCGTAGGAGGGCAGTTATGAGGCCGGAAGGTGGCTGATTAACGCCCTCTTTGCGCAGCATTTTTGCCGACAATAGTGAGGGTGGGGGGGCGATTAACGGTTCTTATATCACACGCCTAAGTATGCAAGTTTAGCGAGCCGAGATGCTGCCCATCCGTTTTGAAATGTGCTTATACAGCACTACAGATGTCCGATACCGATTGAATCGTTCTTCATATAATAGAGAAAAAGCAATGGCTGTGCAGAGACAAGCGGAGGAAGGGGAGGCCCGAATGGAGCCGAAAGTATCGATCGTCATTCCTTTTTACAATTGTGCTTATATCGAACAGGCTGTTCACAGTGCCATTCACCAGACGTATCCGCAGATTGAAGTGATCGTGGTGGATGATGGGTCAACTGAGCATGTGGAGCGGCTACAGCCATTTATGGATTCTATCCGCTATATTCGCAAAGAAAACGGTGGAACCGCAACAGCATTGAACGAGGGAATCAAGCAGGCGACAGGAGAATATTTTGTCTGGCTCAGTTCAGATGATGTGATGCTGCTGGATCGGGTGGAGAAGCAACTGAAGTTTATGCGCGAGGTCAAGGCTTCATTCTGCCATGGTGCCTACCATTATGTGAACGCAGATAGTGAGTGGTTGGATACGGTGCAGCCTGAGGTGGGGAGCCGTCTGGAGATGTTGCAGGTACTGCTGGAAGATTGTCCGATCAACGGCTGTACTGTCATGGTAGAGATGGATGCATTTGAGCGGTTCGGCTTGTTCGACACCGATTTTCGCTACACACATGACTATGAGATGTGGATGAGACTATTTCCGATGTATGAGATGTTCTATTACAATGAACCGCTGATGTGCTACCGTTTGCATGAGTCGATGGGAACCAAACGTCACTTCAAGGCACTGGTTGCCGAGATGGAACAAGTTCAAGCGAAGCATCGGCCTATTTTGCTCAATTTGCTTCAGGTTGGTGGGTATTGGAAATAGAGTAGTCACGACTGGTGGATTCAGAGGTTCAAATGGGAAGAAAGTACCTTTATGCTATTACTGGGTAAGGGTACTTTTTTTGTTGTAGGAGTAAGTGTTAATTGTTTCGACTACGAGATATGAAAACTGATTTAGAATTATTATACAGGAGAATAGTTACGGTATCATTTGTAAAAAAAATCAATTTATTTAAAATATTCACTAGGGATATATTGACAATAATTTGATAGTGTACTAGTATTTTACTTATAGAAGAATGGCATCCATATTTTGGGGGAGGTAAAAAGTTGAAAAATTTCAAACGTGGTCTGACTGCTTTATTTGCGGTAGTAGTCTTCGCATTAACATCTGTAACTGTATTTGCTGGACCGGTTGCAGGAGGAGACTTATGGTATGATGGGGGTCAAACAGGAACCCGCGTGTTCTCTGACATCTATGATAATAATAAAGATGATGGAAGATTCTATGAGGTTAAAGCTAGTGTAAAGGTATGTTCGAGTGTAACTACGTCAGGATGGCTTCCAGATAAAGCGTATATAACTGCTGAGAGAAGTCTATGGTGTAATGAATCATCTTATTATGATTATCGGCTTCTTTCTAGTGGCGGTAGTAAATAATCCACATAGTTAATGTTTGATTATACTTAGGTGCATCAAGGATGCCATTCTTCTTGTTTCATAAATGATTGCTTAAAGGTGGTAAAACATGGTAAGGGCAATTTTTATTTTCATATTTGGTCAACTATTATTATTATCAATTATATTTAATCAGACAATCTATCCAATTTTTGAACTCAACCATCTTGGAGATGATTCGTTAAGTTCCTATAGTGTGGAAAATTACAACGGAGATAATCTGAGAAAATTATATAAGAGCTTGAATGAGCAATGTAAAATCGATAACAAATGCAAATTTCAATTGATAAAAACTCCTGTATCTAACAATAACAAAATGATTTATGAAATATATCATAGCGATTTGGCAAATCTAAATTTATTGAACTCAACTTCATCTAATAAGACATTCAATTATTATGTATTAACGGAAGAAGAGTTCATAGATAGTGATGGGGCCTTTTCCACCAATCTCGATGAAGATATATTAAACAATATCTCGAGTGATATTGGAATCACATTGAAAGCAGATTCAGCTATGATCGAATATCAGCAGATATTTCAATCTAATTCAATTAATTTTGGGATACTTTTGATACTGTCTCAACTTATCTTTTTTATTTATACCTTTACAAGAGTAAAGGTGAATGCAGTGAAAAAGGTTCTAGGATTCTCATCTTTACGTATGGTTATGACTTCTGTAAGAAAACTTATTTTGCTGCAGAGTATTCTTATTCCAATTATATTTGGTGTACATATCGTTTATTACCTGAGTCTCAATAATATTGTAACACGTTACTTTTTCATGTTATTTTTCTACTTATTAAGTATTGGGATATTAAATTTAATGATGCTGCTGATTACCCAAGTTAGCCTCAAATATATAGACATTAGTTTAATGATAAAAAATAAAGTATATTCTAACCGATTAAATTTGAGTTTATATGCTGTGAAAATTATATTGATTTTATCAATCACAGTATCTGCCTCAATTTTTTCACAAAATTTTGTTAAATACAAAGAGGCACTACATACTTATGATAAGTTTTCAAATTTAGAAAACTATTATACGTCCATTGGATACAACTCAGACGAGTATGAAAAGGCTCTTCAAAATAAAAATTTGCTTGTTGAATATGGGGATTCTGTTAAAGAGATATTACAACATTTCAGGAACTCGGATCAGTTATATGTTCACAATTTCTCCAGTGTACTATCTCAACTTTCTTCTAGTTTATTAGAACGCAGAGGAACTACACGCGAAGAGGTTTTATCTGATTTTAGGGAGAATCATATTTTTGTGAATGACACTTATCTAAATACGTTTGTGGACATTTTAGATCCTCAAGGTATGCCGATTCATTTGCAGAGTATCAAAGTACCAACAATTCTGGTGCCTGAAAAGCATAAGCGACATGAACAAGAAATCATTGAATACTATACAAAAAGATACAATGCATTATTAAGTTATAATGAAAATTATGAAATTGAGAACGCCAACTCTAATTTGATCAAGTCAGTGGACATTCTATATATTGCAAACGGCCTGAAACCTGAATTACTTGGTAAAGGTGACAGAGGAGAGCTTTCAGGGGAAGAGATTGAAGACCCAATTATAATCTTGGATCAGGGAGAATTTGATGAACTATACTATTATGACCAATTAAATCAAGGAAACATCATTATCAAAGCAGACAGCAGAGAAGAATTTTCGACTCAAGTCAAAAACTTCAATTTATCGAACCTAATTATTGAAGGTTCATTGATTACACCTTTTCAAAGTCAAATAAGTTCTACAGAATTTTACATGCAACAATCCTTTATATTTGTTGTTTTGTTCTTAATTACATTAGTTTTTGTTATTTATATTTCTAATTACATTGATGTAATGTTCAATAGAAAAAATCTGGCTAACAAGTATGGTTTGGGATTTAGTGATTTTAGAATACTGAGATCACGCTTTCTAATTACACTCATTTTGTTATCTGCTACGTTTTTAAACTTCTTCATCCCATTTAATTTAATAGTATATTTATTAATTTTATTGGTAGACATTGTTATTTTATTTATCCTGTATAGGTTGGTTATTGTGAGAAATATTCATAAAATATTACGGGGAGGATCATGATGCATGAAATTGAGCTTGTTAATATTGGAAAAGGTTATGAAGGTTCAGCCATACTATCTGGGATGAATCTAACCATAAATACAGGTGAAATGGTCGCAATTACAGGTGAAAGCGGAAAAGGAAAAACAACTTTATTAAATATTATCGGTTTGATTACGAGTAAAGATGAAGGAAACTTGCATCTATTTGGGCATCAGAACCCTAAAATTCATTCCAAAGAAGCAATGATGCTGAGGAGAAAGAGGATAGGGTATTTATTTCAGAATTATGGTTTGGTGGATGATGAAACTGTGCTTTGGAATCTGGGCTTGGCTCTAGAATATAAGAAGATGAACAAAAAAGCCAAGAATGAGTTGATTGATCGTTATCTGGATGAATTTGCACTCACCGCACTGAAAAAAAAGATGGTGTATCAGCTAAGTGGAGGGGAACAACAAAGAATTGCCATTATAAGACTTATACTGCAAGATAGTGATCTGATTCTTGCTGATGAGCCAACTGCAAGCTTGGATGAGCAGAACGAAAAATATATATTAGAACATTTAAAAGAATTAAATAGGAAGGGAAAAACAATTGTGGTTGTTACGCATAATACCAATATACTTACTTACTTTGATAGAGTCATTCGTATTGAAGAATTATAAAATACAAATTTAGAAAAAAAAAATTTTCTTTAAAATGAGGAAACGTATAATTGTTGTTAGAAAGGTAGGTCCCTTGTAATGTTAGGGACCCACCTTTTTTGTTATTCATTTATATTTCAATTTTTAATTGCTATAAGGGAGGGCTCTCTTTTTGGTGAACAAGTGGCAGCATCCTGTGGTTTTTTTATATAATGAATTTAAGTTGAGAAAAGAAGGGACTGGACTATGCGCAGATATCAATATCTTAAACCTAACTATTAATAAATTGATGGAGGTAAGAGTATTGATTACAGAGTTACACACAGAACGGTTATATTTGCGAAAAATGAACCTATCGGATTCGGCCAGCTTGTATAAGATTTGGTCTGATCCGGATGTTACTAGATTTATGAATATCAATCATTTTACAGATGAAAATCAAGCCATAGAAATGATTAATCTTCTGCATGATCTTTCTCAGGAAAACAAGGCCATTCGGTTCTCTATCATTTTGCTAGAGACCAATGAAATCATAGGTTCATGTGGTTATAATTTGCTGGATTTTGACAATCTAAAAGCAGAAATTGGGTATGACATTGCGAGATCACACTGGGGCAGAGGATATGCTACCGAAGCGATCTCTTCTTTGTTAGCTCACGGATTCTCGGCTTTGAAGCTGAATCGAATTGAAGCAAAGGTTGACCCCGATAATGTGAACTCGATCAAGCTATTACAAAAGCTCAATTTCACATACGAAGGCACCCTCAGAGCATACGAGAGGGCAGGCGAAACGTTCAACGATCTGAATATGTATTCCAAGTTGGCGACAGATTAATAAGATCTGGATTTCCCCCGCGATGTATGAAATAACGTCTCTGTGATTCGTTACATGTCAGACTTGTGCAAAATGGAGCATATAGCGCGTTCTCGGTTCGTTAGAACACAATTAAAGCAAATAAGGGGTGTCCCCAGTCATTCTAATGACATATGGGACACCCCTTGTTTGATATTCCCTGCATGTTATATGAAGACGGCATATCATTGGACGATTCAATCTTTTGAATTCATGATCGCCATCGATGCAGGATCGGGAAATACATGTCCTTTAGGCAGCTTCTTCATCAATTCATTCATTACAGCGTAGTCCACGTCGATGTGAGGTGTGGAAACTGGAGTCGAAAACCAGCGATTGTATAGATCACTCGGTACAAGTAACGTCATATCGTATGTCCTCCTCTGTAGATGGCTTCTTGGTAGACTTGAAATGTACGAAATCCCATCACTTCCAGTGAACGGTGTTGTTCAGCCCATGCTTTCGCCGCCGCACCCACTGTTCTCCGGGTAACATCATCCTCAAGTAGTGCATCCAACAGTTCACGGAGCGAGTCGACATCCTGCGGAGGAACAACCCATCCCGTACGTCCAGGTTCAACCATCTCAGGCATGCCGGCTGTACCACTAACGATAACAGGTACACCCGCCAGCTGCGCTTCGGTAACGGAGAACGGCTGGGTGTCCTGCAGACTGGGCTGGACATAGATGTCGGCATGTCGCAGGAAGGAAGGAATATTGTCCAGCTTGCCCCAGAACACAACATCGGCTGAAATACCAGCCGCCGTGGCCTGGGCACGCAATTCATCAAACAGATTGCCTTCCCCTGCGATCCAGCAGACCCAATCGGAACGTTTACTTTTCAGACTGGCTAAGGCTTTTATTAACACATGAACGCCCTTGATATATTCAAGCCTTCCGGTAAAGGCGATGACTTTCTTGCCGGTGGGTGGTCGCTGGCGGAACTTCGTCGCTGCTAATGCACGGTAGGCCGGCAGATCCACGGCATAAGGGATTATCCGGAACTTCGATTCGGGAACCGCAAGCTCTGTAAGCGTACTCTTGATCCAATGACTGGACACCAGAATGAGCTCAGACAGTGCTGCACTTCGCTCTTCCAATGAGAGAAAATAACGTCCGCGTTTCGATTGCAAATATGCAGAGAGGGTTAGCTGCGGGTTGGAATTTTGGGCATCATAGAAGGCTTCGCGTGCAAGTGCTCCATGATAACTGGTGACAAGCGGAATATTGCGGTTCAAGATGCGTTTTATAGCGACGGCGGCTACCGGATCTTGCGCATGGATGACGTCATAGTGGTCCACCCCCAGATAAGCGGCAGCCATCTCGAAGGCATATCTGTTCAATTCATAATAAGCCAGAAGAGGATCAGCTGTGAATTGTGGCAGATCGGTTGGGTTGAGCTTCGCTTGCAGCATAGGCCACACTTTATCCTTGGAGAATGCCCGGTTCAGATTCCGAATATATACTTCGTTATTGGCACCATTCGTGCCCATGATATCAACTTCAACACCAAGTGCGATCAGCCTGTCAGCCAGCTGTTTGACATATGTCCATATTCCACCCATATGTGTAAGCTCCCAATACGTAACGAGCAGAACTCTCATAGCTACCTCCTTGTCACGGCCTGCACCGGCCGAGCTTCTATCCTTTTATTCTATGAAAAAAGAGGACCGGAAGGTCGGGCATTTCCGAGCAATTGTTCGAAAATGGGTAAATGCAGATGGCAATGGACGAGAGGAAGCATATCCTATGTACAGGAAGGTTCATGCTTCGAAGGAGGGATCTGCAGTGGCCGCATATTTACTTGAAATTCATGAGAATCTGTTACAGACTTTTGTTCCCGTGAAATATATAGATGTGGAATTAGCCTATGTTGGCGGCGGGGAAGGGACAGATGTATTTGTTGGTGCGGCCAGTATCCACGGGGAGCTATACCGACATCTTTTTCATATCGGATCGGGTTCGGGGGGAGCGGGCGGTAACCAGGTCATTCATAATCTGGATGTGTCATCCGAGCCTTATGAAATGAGGATCATCAGCAACAGTTCATCACCGAATCATCTGGTTATTCGAATGTACTGCAGGAGTATTCACGGTCAGACGTTGGGCATACTGTCAGAATATCAGATGACAAAGCTCGCAGATTGATATGGACATAATTGAATAGGTATGATCAGCCAGTGTATGGAGCAGGGAAATGCCTGTTCCATTTTTTTGTGGTGTATCCATAGTAGAAAGTTCTAAAAAATAGCTTGACAGCAAAGGTATTTTCATTAGAATTAGATCAGTGTTAAACGAAAGTTTAAAACGATGGTTTGAAATTGGTCGTAAATATAGGCTGAGCAAGACGCAGGGATAAACCTGCGATCTCCCGGCTGGAAAAGAGTGTGGAGAACGTGAAAGAACAAACAGCAGTATCTCAGGAGCCCGCAGAGTTTTCAATCAAAACGATTATACTGCCACTCCTGGCTATTATCGTTGGTATGATCATGGTTATACTGGACAGCACGGTGGTGAACGTGGCCATTCCGAATCTCGTTCAATATTTTGAGACGGATCTTAAGACCATCCAATGGACGGTTACGGGTTACACCTTGGCTTTATCTGCGGTTATTCCACTGGCAGGCTGGTTAACGGACCGCTTTGGTGCCAAAAGAGTATTCCTATTCACGATTGCCATGTTTACCTTGGGTTCTGTGTTATGCTCGATTGCCCAATCACCTGAGCAATTAATCATTTACCGTATCATTCAAGGCCTTGGTGGAGGCATGGTTGCTCCTATTGGTATGGCGATGGTCTTTCGTCTGGCTCCTCCTGAGCGAAGAGGCTCCATCATGGGTATGCTCGGAATTCCCATGCTGCTTGCCCCTGCATTAGGTCCAGTATTGTCCGGGTGGTTTATTGAATCACTAAGCTGGCACTGGATCTTCCTGATTAACTTACCAATTGGTATTGCAGCTTTCATTCTATGTATCAAGTTCTTGCCTGATACGGATCGTGGACGCACGCCTGCACTGGATCTGCTCGGCATGATTTTGGCTCCGATTGCGTTCTCGATGCTCGCTTATGGTGTGAGTGAGGGTGGAACGAGCTGGACATCTGCAACAACACTGACGGGTGTAATTGTGGGTGGTGTAGCGCTCATTTTGTTCATTATTGTAGAATTGCGTCATCAAAATCCGTTGCTGGAACTTCGGGTATTCAAATCATCTGACTTCTCGCGGGGGATTGTTCTCGCATGGGTGTCACAAGTGGCGCTGTTCGGTGCGATGATTCTGATCCCGCTCTATTTGCAGCAAATCAAAGGGTACACTGCACTGGAGACAGGGCTCATTCTGCTTCCACAGGCTCTGGCTTCCGGAGTGGGTATGCCGCTCGGCGGTCGATTGTTTGATAAAATTGGTGCGAGACCTCTGGCCTTCGTGGGTCTGGGAATTATCTCGGGTGCATTGTTTATTCTGTCCTCCATCACGGCAGAGACAGGTCTTGGTCTGATTATAACAGCTCTGGTCATGATGGGCCTGGGTATGGGCTTGTCCATGATGCCGCTCAATACGCATGTATTGAATGCCGCACCACGTAAGTTGGTTGGAAGGGTTACACCGCTCACGGCTGCAGCACAGCAAGTGGTCGTATCCTTCGCAGTTGCAGGGCTTACAGGCTTCCTTACTTCAAGAATCGCAGACAATACAACGAGTACGGAGCCGACGGCTATAGTGCAAGGTCTGGTGGGTGGTTTCAATGATACATTCTTCCTGGCCGCTTGTATTGCATTGTTCGGATGTTTGCTCAGTTTGATCCTGCGCAAACCAAAACCAATGCCGAAGGAAGATCTTCAGAATGGCGACAAGCCTGATCCCGCGATGATGATGGGACACTAAAAATATCAACCCTGTTAAGGCAGTTCAGAGAATCCCTCTGAGCTGCCTTTTTGCGATCCTCAATGGAAAATACGCAAGGCGGTCATCATTTCACGGAAAGAAACGGCATACCGATCAGGCGAGAAAGACAAGCTCATATGCTGTCTGCCCTGAATGCGAATATATTCGCGTAGTTTCTGGTTGTTCATGAGGTCCATAGCTTCGGCAACAGCTGCTGAGACATCTCCAATCGGATAAAACTTTCCTGTCTTATTATGTGTGATAAATGAACGCACCCCGTCTGAATCCGTACTGAGTACCGGGCAGCCACAACTGATGGCTTCAGCGACGGCATAGCCGAATCCTTCCAGTAGAGAAGTAGATAACATGATGCCTCCTGAAGCGGCAATCATGGAATAATATGCAGGCATCTGAGAATGAGGAACATTAATGAAGATGCCAATCCGATCCTCAAGCCCGTATTCTGCCAGCATGTGCCGGAACATGACTTCATCTTCTGGATTAGCCAAAGTTGGATCGTGGAATAACCATAGTCTGGCTTTCGGATTTTTTTTGACGATTTCACTGGATATGGTTAAATATTCACGCCAGTTTTTGTTGTGTTCAAGTCGCCCTACCCAAGCTAGCACGGGATAGGGTGGCGCATCCACCAAGATTGGGGCAAAGGTGTCCGTATCCAGCATATTAGGAATAACAAACCGATGAAGCCATGGACAGATGTGAATGAACATATCCAGCAGATGGTCTGTCGGAGGCAAGACTGCGGCATCGCAATGGGCTTGAAGATAAGGTGTAGCCATCTGTATGGTTTCCAGGGCCTGCTCCCGTGTTCCGAGTCCCTGAGCCTCAAATATAATTCGTCCTGTATACCCAAGCCCCCTTAAGCGACCGGGCATGGCAATGTCCGAAGTGGCAATGATGGCATCATAATGTTGGCTATGAATGATATGATGGATAGTTTCGTCACTGGATGTGGTGAAGGTGGGTGTATCGCTGTTATTCTGCAATCCCGAGCCTGCATGGAGATACAGCAGGTGCGCTTCAATACCATGACGATTCAGAACAGCGGTGCGCAGTCGATTTAACGTATCCACGCCACCGCTTGAAATATAAAACGTGAATAATACTTTCACACGATTCACCCTCTGACTTTTGGTCAGGAGCACATTCTCCTGTACTCTATGGTACGTTGGCTTTAAGCGCAGGGTGTGGGTTTTGCTTCGAATGTTCACATTTTGGACAATATTTTTTAAGCTTTCTTTTAAGTGACATTAAGCTGAGGCTAGGCTAGATCACGTAATATACAAAGAACTTCCCGTGTACCATCATCTACAGTAAACGATGGCGCACGGGTATTTTAACGGGAAAGGATGAATGATGTGCTCGAAGTGAAACAGGTCAGCAAAGTGTACGAAGGGCAACGCGGCGTGCATCAACTGGATTTCACCATGGAACGTGGTGAGATTGTGGGGTTTCTCGGGCCCAATGGTGCCGGAAAAACAACAACGATGCGTATGATTACGGGCTATCTGCATCCAACCGCGGGTTCCATTATGGTGGATGGTGCATCGGTGCATGAGCAGGGCCAGCGTGTTCGTTCGAAGATTGGGTACCTGCCAGAAACTCCGCCGCTCTACCCGGATATGACGGTGCAGTCCTATCTCAGATTTGTAGCGAATCTGAGAGATGTCCCGGCACGTGAGGTCAAGCTGCGCGTCAGTGAAATGGTTAGCAGATTGGGACTTCAGGGTCGGGAAAAACAACTGGTACGTGGGTTATCCAAGGGATACAAGCAACGTCTTGGACTGGCGGGAGCCATTATTCATAAGCCAGACCTGCTGGTCCTGGATGAGCCAACATCGGGCCTTGACCCGAATCAGATTATCGAGATCAGGGATCTGATCCGGGAACTGGGCGAGAACCATACGGTGCTGCTCAGTACACATATTTTGCCTGAAGTGAGCACGCTCTGTAATCGTATGTTGATCATTAATCAGGGACAACTCGTACTGGATGGTTCGCCACAGCATTTTGGCTCATCCATGGGAGAGCAGTTCAAGGTGTCGATTGAAGTGAAAGCCACTGCGGAGCAACTACATAATGTGCTGACACCATGGGAGAAGGTGCGGAGTGAAGTCATTCAGGCATCGGATGCCAATACCGCCAAAGGCACTTCACTTACGTCAGATTCAGCGGATACGGTTACAATGCTGCTTACTGGAGAAAGCGCGGAAGATTTCCGGGAAGAGCTGTTCTACCTTTTGTCTGGTGCAGGATTACCCATACTGGAGATGAAAAAGGAAAATCTAAGTCTGGAGCAAATCTTCTTGAAGCTGACCACAACCGAGACAACAGACACAGACGAGAATTCGGCGGATGTGGATAAGGTTGCTGGGGCAGAGACGGATCAGGATGTAACTTCAGATATCGAATCGACAAGTATATCGGGAACATCAACGAATACAGCGGATACTTCGTCCCATTCTCGCAAAGGGGAGGGCTCCAAATGAGACGAATGATGGCGGTATGCAACAAAGAGCTGCAAGCCTATTTCCTGTCACCAACGTCCTATTTTGCTTTTGCCGTATATGTACTGATGACCAGTCTGTTGTTCTATTCCAGCTTTGTATATTACCAGCCGAGTATTGTCGATTACCGTCTCGTGCTGGGGGACACACTGTCCATGCTTCTGTTTGTAGTCCCATTGCTGACGATGCGTTTGGTCGCTGAGGAATTCAGGCAGGGAACGGATGAATTATTGCTGACTTCTCCGGCACGTGTAACAGAAATTATTTTCGGCAAATATCTCGCTGCTCTCGCCATTCTGGTCGTGCTCATCCTGTGCAGTCTGGTGTACCCCTTCATCATGTCGTTCTATGGGACACTGGATATGACGACGGTATGGATGTCTGCGCTGGGTTTATTCTTCCTGGGCGGAAGCATGATGGCGATTGGACTGTTCGCTTCTACGTTATCCCAGCATCAGATGGTGTCTGCGGTGGCGGGTTTTATTATTTTGCTCGTTTTGTGGATGCTTAATTCATTCGCAGGCAATACGGGATCTGTTTTGCAACATTGGCTGGACCCGTTTGCCCTGACTAACCGGTTCGACAGCTTCATGAAAGGTGTGCTTAGTGGGCCGGATATATTGTATTATGTCACTCTCTCGGGTGTGTTTCTGCTGTTAAGCATTCAAATTGTGGAACGGAAGCGGTGGAGGTGAGAAGATGAAAAAATGGTTAAGTCATACCAACAGTACCGTGCTGTCCGTAGCGGTGATTGGCATCTTTATTTTGCTAACACTGTTCCTGAATTCACTTGGCGGCTTCCAGCTGGATCTGACCTCGAACAAACAATACACGTTGTCTGACCAGTCCCTTACTGCGATCAAAAACGTGAAGGATGACGTCAACATTCTGGTGTTAACCGTCGAAAATGCCAACAACACCGTCCTGAACCGCGAGGTCACGGATATGGTGGAGGAATACACCAAACGCAACAGTAAGCTGAAGCTTAAACAGTATAATCTGACGCAGGAACCTGCGCTTGCATCCAAATATGGCATAACAGGCAGCTCCATTGTGCTGGAGCAGGGAGATCAACACAAAGTGATTGATATCGCCAGTTTGTTTACCGCGACAGGTGACGGCAGTGACGGGTCATATCAGTTCACAGGTGAGGAGAAACTTACGCAGGCGTTAATGAATATGTCCTCTACCGAGATGCACAAAATGGTATTCCTGACTGGGCATGAAGAGCTGAGTCTCGCTCAGATGACTACGCTGCAATCCTCCTTGGAACAAAATAATGTGCAGACGGAAGAGTTGCAGCTGAATCAGGCCGGGAAGGTTCCGGAAGATGCAGATGTGCTGGCCATTATTGGGCCACAACGTGATCTCAGTGATACCGAAATGAAGGCTATTCGCACGTATCTGAGTAATGGAGGCAAGTTGTTATTATCCCTCGGATTTGTGGAAGATATGAAATCCAGTTGGAAAAACATCGATGCCCTCATGGCTGACTATGGCGTTGTTGATGAGCATGCGGTCATGGTTGGTAATCAGCAGGCCAGTACGATGGGGCCCCTTTGGGTGGTGCCAGAGTATGGTACACATGCAATCACGGACAAACTCGCTGCCAGCCAATTGTATCCAAGGTTGTCGCTGTCGATTGCATTGACCAGCAAAGAACTGGATAAATATACCCTTTCCCCATTAATGCATTCTTCGAATGACAGTTATGGGGAGACGAATATCGGCGGCTTATTACAGAATGAAACGACCAATGATCCGGAAGAGGACATTCAAGGTCCAGTGGAATTAGGGTATGCAGCCGATACGACCGATGGCAAACCGAAGGCGGTTATTCTTGGATCGTCCATTTTCATGCAGGATTCGGACATTGCGAATGGCGGCAATCGGGACTTTATTTTGAATACCGTGAACTATCTGAGTGAAAAAGAAGATGGACTGACGATTCGCCCACGGGTACAAGCCGGTTATGAGATGGCATATCTGAACGGTGAACAGGCCAGAACGATCTTCTTCGTGGCGATTGTCGCGTTCCCGCTCATCTTTGTTATCATCGGTGTACTCTTATGGTGGAGGCGCAGACGGGTATGAGAAAATGGGTTCCAACGATATTGGTGGTCATCGTACTGATTGTGGGCTGGGTGTACGCAGCCAGTCAAAATTATTTTCGGGAAGAAGAAGCGGTACAAGCCAAGTTGCTTGGCATTCAGTCCGGGGACATCCAATCCATCACGATACATGACACAACGGAGAAGACATCCGGTGCAGCAGCATCGTCGACTTTGGAGCTTGAGAATGGCGTCTGGCAGATGGTTGAACCGAAAGCCTATCCTCTGAACGGTTACAGTGTAAGCAGTTGGCTGGATGCTCTGAGTGTTGCGAATCAGGAACTGTTGGTGGAAGAAGAACCGACGGATCTGGATAAATACGGATTAGGATCAGATGCTACACGTATGGATATCAAACTCAAAGATAAGCGGGAGATCCAACTGGCTATTGGCGGCCAGCTTCCAGCAGATGATGCACGTTATGTGCGTGTTGATTCGGGTCCCGTAGTTGCCGTGCAGACAGAGGCGATGACCAACATAGACTTGTCACGTCGTGATCTGTTGGATACAACCCCTTTTAACATGGATGAGACGAATGTCGCGTCTCTGGAGTGGGAAGGTGAAGCTGCCACCTGGATGTTGAAATCGACATCGGGGGATGGTGCTGCAGAGCAGGTATGGACACTGAATGGAAAATCCATTGAAGCCACAGATGCCGTATCTCTCATTGGCAAAATCAAAAACCTGTCTACAGCCGATGATGTGCGCAAAGCTTCCGAGCTGAAGGGCACTGTTCCCCGATTCACCTTGTCTGTTGAACAGACGGTAAATGGGCAACAAGTTCGAGATGTATATCGGGGGCTTACACTGCCATCCGAACCGGATCAGATCTGGGTCATTACGCCGGATGGTCAGTGGGCATATGCCATGGATGCGACGAGTCTGACGGAAGCGGAGAAATTCCCGGAGACGATTAAAGCATCGACAACTTCTTCAGAAGAGTCATCGCGTTCTGAAAATGAGTCAACGATTTCCTCATCAACAGACGGGGAATGAACGAGTGAACGATACGTGATTATAACTAACTTGGACCGAAATCGAACTAAATAGATTAATGCGGTGCTGCGAACATAGCAGCACTGTTTTTTTATTTTTATGGGGGTAAATATCAAAAGGAAGACCAAAAACTACAGGGTAAGGTACCATATCCTTTCAGCATATCGGCACGCACAGAAGCGCATCCTATCTTTGTGAACAAAACCAACAAACATTGGAGGATGAGTACATGCCAGCAGTCAAAAAGGCAACAGCTATTACGTTATCATTGTCTACAGCAATTTTTGTAATGGCCGGTTTGACAGGATGTGGCACAAATCGGGATACCAACAATCTTCATACGCAAAGTGTTCGTGAGCAAGCCAACGGTATTAACCGTTACGGTGTGGAAACGAATGGCATGGACGGCATTCGTGCGAAAAGTTATCGCATGCATAATGTCACTGATCTGAAATCCAGTGAAGAGCTGGCAAAACGGATCACGGAGATGAAAGAAGTTCTAACTGCCCGTGTCATGTTAACGGATCGTAATGCATATGTGGCTGTTCGTTTGGCGGATGGTCATTCAGGTAAGCTGGATAGCAAGTCGAATGGTCGTACAAGCATGCTGGGTGGGGCGATGCGCAATCATGCCAGTGATACCATGCGTGGTGGAAACATGAATCAGGATATGGGTGGTATGCGTGTGAATGGCGGAACCGGAACGATGTCTCCATACAGCACCAGCGGTATTGCTCCAGGCTTGAACACGGGTACAGCAACTGATCGCAGCCATATGGGCAATGATCGCGGCATCTACGGCACGATGGGCACAGGCACGATGGGCATGATGCGTGGTCTGACGAACAGCGGCAAAGCACGCCCTATGAACGAAAGTCAGTATGGAACAAGAAGTGAACGTCCACGGATGGATAGCACGGATGACAACACTTCCGAGGAGATCAAGGGTAAAATTTCAGCCAAAATCAAGCAGTTTGCACCGAACATCGAGAATGTATATGTATCAGCCAATCCGGATTTTGTGGAGCATGTCGAGAACTATGCCACAGATATTCGTAACGGTAAACCGGTCAGTGGCATGATCGATACGTTCCAATCGATGGTGGAGCGCATTTTCCCAACGAGCGGAACGGATTCCAATAACCGTGATGGCATCCTTGGCGATGGTATCTTAAATCGTAACAACAACGATGGCATAATGAATCGAATGAATCGGTAATTTTTAAGACAGATGAACAAGTGTGCCTTTGCGTGGATGGCAACATCAGCTGCAGAGGCATGTTTGTTTTACATGATCCAATACATATATAACCGAACACGTTCTATTTGGACAATGAATCACATAATTCCTGCCCATTTTTCTTATAAAATTGAACCAACGCTCTTGACCTGACATAAGATGAGTTGACTGTATCCCCTTAACCTTGTTACACCAACACAACCCGAGCAAGGAGGGGTGAACATTGAAGGGTATCGATCATAAAAGCAAATTTTTGTTAACCCACCGTGAACGCGAAGTATTCGAATTACTGGTTCAGGACAAAACAACGCGTGACATCGCAGGGCAGTTATTCATCAGCGAGAAAACGGTGCGTAACCATATTTCGAATGTGATGCAGAAACTCAATGTTAAGGGTCGTTCGCAGGCAGTTGTCGAGCTGATTAAGCTTGGAGAACTGAAGATCTGACGCGAATTGCAGTTAGGATTAAGTAGCAGCATGAAAGCCTTTCTCTATTCTTTGTCATGAAGAATGGGGCAAGGCTTTTTTGCTGTTGATTTTTAGTTAATTAACCTCAGATTATGCGTTGTTCCGGGATTGAGTCACCAATCCATGTTATACAAAAATAAGCCCATAATGACAACCATCCAAAGGCTATCATTACATGGCTTATGTTGAAAATTGAACATTCATTAATTCAAAGTCGACTTTGCAAGAAGCTCTCATCATAAAATCAATGCCAATGATTCCGTCAAAGCCATATGATCGATACGAAGATTGGGAATGTGCTGTTCATAGCAGATTTCGCTCGTTCCACCTACCCCATACATCCGCTTAGCTCGTCCATTAATAAAATCAATGTGTATACCTATTGCAGCTAATGCATCGGTATCAAATACAGTTGCTGCACAGCCTGTATCGAATAAAATATTATGCAAAATGATAGATTGAGGAGGACGAGTTCTATTACAGATGGGGCTGCTCCGAATATCAGTATGGCGGCGATACGTATTTTAACCATATCAGCCGATTGTTGTATGCAACAGAAGAGGTTCAGAAGTATAAGGATGAGATCATTGAAATCATCGCCAAAGTGGTAAATGAGATATCCGATGACGTTTTTGCCCAATTTGGACAAGCAAAAGCAGACATTACGTTCTTCGTTTCTCTAACAGATGACGATCTGGCAGAGGAAATTGAAAATCAATCGGTTCATCAAATGACGGTACCCGGCTTAGCCAGTGAGTTCTTAAAAAGATAGATGGCATGAATTAAAATGAATTAATTCGTAGTAACGCGAGAGTCTTTCCTATTCTTTGTCCAAAGAAGGGAAGAGGCTTTTTTGTTTTAGCGTGAAAAAATGAAATAACCGAATTCATATCAATTATGATTCCTATTATTGCGCCCCTCTCTATTTTCAATATAAAGGGTATCCAACATTTGGATCAAGTGGCGAGGGATCATTTTACACCGCTCCTTCATTTGAAAGTCGTGTGAAATTCCTCTTGATTTGCAGGATCGTCTTGATTAGAATGAAGTTATAAAAATGATTTTCTTAATTCTATAAAAATAAATAAAAATAATTTTCATAAAGTGAGGTCCTCATGGCAGCCATATTACGTGCGTTGCAGCAAGAACTGAATAACCTTCCGTCTCAGGAGCGATGTATTGCCGAAGTCATTATGCAATCTCCATCGGACATTCCCGGCTGGACGATTAGTCATCTGGCAGAGCAGAGTGGCACAAGTGCGGCGACGGTAACCCGCTTTTGCAAGTCATTTCATTTCAAAGGCTTTCCTGATTTCAAAATGAAACTCGCCGCAGAATTGTCCCACGCATCTGATGAAACGGCGTATCAGGATATTGTGGCGGGCAATTCACTCTCCAAAATTGTTGAAGCTATCGAAGCCAACCACCTCGCGTCTATTGCAGATACCACCCGTTTGCTGGATTTGGGCAGATTGGAGCAAGCAGTGCAATTATTGTGTCAGGCTCGCCGCATCGATCTTTACGGTGTGGCTACCTCGTCGATTGTTACGCAGGATTTCTATCAGAAACTGGTGCGGATCGGCAAAAGCTGTACGGCTTTCTCCGACTCACACATGCAGATTACATCCGCATCTTCGCTCGCAGAGGGAGATGTGGCGATGGCCGTATCCTATTCGGGCGAAACACCAGAGACCATCGATGCGCTGCATTGTGCCAAACAGGCTGGAGCTTCTACGATTTCACTGACTTCCTACGGAAGTAACACACTCGCAACTGTATCGGACATTCCACTGTTCACGTCTTCTCTGGAAGAAGGCATGAGGCGTGGAGATATGGCTTCACGTATTGCACTGCTGCATGTGGTCGATATTTTGTTCACAGGCATGGTAAGTGCCGACTTCGACCGTTTTATCCCTAGACTGGAACAATCCTATCACAATGTACAATCTTACCGAGTCCAACACAACGGAGGTGCCTGACAGATGAAGATGAATATACGCATTTTTGAAAATGAAGAAGATTTGAACGCCACAGGTGCTGGCCTCATTGCCAGCTTGTTGCAGACCAAACCACGGGCTGTATTGGGGCTCGCGACAGGAAGTTCTCCTGTGGGCATATATAAACAACTTATCACGTTATATCAGAAGGGGCTTGTCAGCTTCTCACAGGCTTCTTCTTTTAATCTCGATGAGTATGTCGGACTTCCAACAGAACATCGTGAAAGTTACCGCAGTTTTATGAATGAACAATTATTCAATCATATCGATATAGATATTGCTAGAACGCAAGTGCCTGATGGTCAGGCTGCAGATCTGGAACAGGAATGTAATTCCTATGAACAACGGCTGGACGATCGTGGACCCGTAGACCTTCAACTACTGGGCATTGGACATAATGGTCATATTGGCTTCAATGAACCGGGAACTGAACTTACAGGACGAACGCATGTCGTGGATTTGAAAGACGAGACGCGTAAGGCAAACGCACGCTTCTTTGACAGCATTGATGAAGTTCCGGCTCAGGCGATTACAATGGGTGTTGGTACCATTTTGAAAGCCAAACAAATTCTGCTCATTGCCCGTGGCGAGGAAAAAGCCGAGATTATTCGCGAAGCGTTCATGGGCCCAATCACAACGGCCTGTCCTGCATCGCTTTTGCAATGTCATCCAAATGTGGTGGTACTGCTGGACCGTGCAGCAGGGAGGCTGGTGAGATGACCGGAGCGAATAGCCATGAACCTGGGAGCCAGCGTGATGAAAATATTTCTCTTCTTCGGGGCAAGCTGCTCCTTGCAGATGAGATATTGGAAGACGGTGTATTAGCTTGGAGGGATGGGAAAATCATCTATGCTGGGATACCGGAAGGTCTTCCTGAACAGATTCGAAGAGAGGCTTTGTCGTTGTCTGTACCGGACCGTGGTCTCATTGTGCCTGGATTCATTGATATCCATGTGCATGGTGGGAACGGAGAAGACTTTATGGACGCAAGCTCGGAGGTGTTGGATAAGATCACTTCTTTCCATAGTACGCAGGGCACAACAGCGATGCTTGCGACGTCCATGACGGCTCCGAAAGAGCGACTGGATAGCGTACTTGCTGAAGTGGAACGCTACCGTTCGAGTGAAATGCCATATGCACAGCTTGAGGGTGTGCACTTGGAAGGTCCATTTTTCAGTCCGAAATGGCCTGGTGCGCAAAATCCGGAACATATCATACTACCTGATGTATCCTGGCTCGAAGCATGGGAGAAGCAATATCCTGGCCTGATCCGTCAAGTTACGTTGGCACCGGAACGTGAAGGCGCGCTGGAAGTCATTTCATGGCTGCGAGAACAACGGATTACAGCGGCACTCGGCCATACCGATGCGACCTATGAAGAGGTGGAGCGGGCAATTGAGGCAGGACTACATCATGCAGTACATACGTTCAATGCCATGACACCGCTGCATCACCGGTTACCCGGGGCTGCCGGAGCCGTGCTGAGTGATCCACGTATCAGTGCCGAGGTAATTGCTGACGGCATTCACGTGCACCCTGCGGCGATATCAATCCTCGCTCAGCTGAAGCAACATAACGATCAACTCGTGTTGATCACAGATGCCATGTCTGCTGCGGGTTTGGATGACGGGGAGTACAAGATCGGTGATCTGCCTGTGATCGTGAAACATGGCGAGGCCAGACTGAAGGACGGCGGCGCATTGGCGGGAAGCACACTGACGATGATTCGCGGTTTCCGTTATCTGGTGCAGGAAGTGGGTTTGAGTCTGAAGGCTGCCTCCCGTGCAGCAAGTCTAACCCCTGCGCGTCTGCTCGGCATTGATCACCGGACAGGTTCCCTGGCTCAAGGAAAACAGGCAGATATCGTTTTGCTGAATGCGGAGCTGGATATTGAGGGTGTGTGGGTAAAGGGGATACGGATCAGCGAGTAAGTTACAATTAGAAGGTTCTACGATGTGAATTGAACTGTACTGTATCTGTATGAAGGAATAGATTGGATTGATATAGTAGCCGTTACTGCTGTAGAGGAAATATCTTTTCTAATATGTTAAAATAGATCTCAAAAAAGACGGGATCTGCGGATCACGCATAACGGAGGCGTGAAACATGGAACGTAACGCTATGCTCGAACATGATCCGTTCATCGCAGTGCTGGCGGAGAAGTTGCACATACACGGATATTATGCCTTTTATGGAGAACATTATAATGAGACCGATATGGAGCAGTACCGCAAGCATCTGTTCACATCCTTCAGCAACATCGTATGGGTAGAGCTGGATGCACGTAAAAAGTACATGGTTGTGGATCATCGTGGACGTAACACAGTCATAAAACTGATCGAAGGTATGCTGAACACACGTAGAACGCTGCGGGCGAATCAGGCAATGGCGGGGACAGATACCTCCGGAGTCCAGCAGGAAATCGCACATTTATCCAAGCTTGTGCACATGTTGAAATTTACGACTTTCCGCACATAACTATGTAGTGTTTACAAAATTATTGATTACAAAAGAGGGAGGCCCGTCATCGATAACAGGTCTCTCTTTTTTGTGATTTTCATTATATGCATTGCAGTATGGCCAGGGAAAAGCCCAATCCCGGTGACTTAAAGCAATTATCTAAACGAAGTTACAAAGCTGCTGAACAGCGTCCGAACATCATACTGGTACTGGTTGATCGGCTCAATCGGACGGTTCTCTCCAAGTAGAGTGTAGACGGCGATCCGTGCTGCCCGAACCGAATATTCTTCTGTGAATACCACGTCATCGGGAATCTCGCAGAATTGGCTGATGAAGGCGAGGTTCGTGGAGCCTTCAGGTACAACCTTTGGTCTGTCGCTGTTCAGTCTTGGCATGAATTGCGCTGTAATGTAAGGCATCATGCACGGAATGCAGTTGGCCGTAGCCATAATTGCCTCTTGATGTTCCTGGAAATGAAGATGGCCAATCAACTCCTGCATAATCTCTTCCCCGGTACAATCGCACATTCTTTTCTTCACATAGTCGCCTACGTTATCCGGGTACAACCCGTAACCCCAGAACACCTTGACATGCTCAGGTTGATTGCGGAAATGCGGCTGAAAGGCCAGAACGACGGACATGAACCAGCTGGAATCCTTGAAAGTAACCAGAGCGCCGGTGCCTGCCCGGTTACGCGTGAATTTCTCCATCAGATCGAAGAAGACCGAATCCTGGAAGGTGACCGTAAACGATTCCCATTTGGACTCATCAACATGCTCATTAAAAGAAGAAGGGTTGCCCAGCAACGGTTTCTTGGCGGCAATGTTCTCCCACAGCTTCCATGAGCTGCCCTTGCCATTCAGTTTCGGGGCGGAAGTCAAGGAGCCGATGTCGGCCCCTTCGGTCATCGAACCGTTCGTGACAATAACCAGATCACCTTCGTGGATGTCGATGACTTCCTCGCGACCGTTTCGGCGCACATGCATTCGGCTGACCGTAATGCCGTCGCCGTCTTTGAAGTCCAGATCGGTAACGGTGCATTTCAGCGTGAAATCTACGCCAAACGGTTCCAGGTAGTTTTGCAGTGGCAGGATGATCGAGTCATATTGGTTGAATGGTGTGCGGGTGACACCTTCCAGCGTCTGAATTCTCGGGAATTCGTGAAAAAAGCGAAGCATATATCTTTTGAATTCCACGGCGCTGTGCCAAGGTTGGAAGGCGAAGGTGGTCGCCCACATATACCAGAAGTTCGTTTTGAAAAAGTGAGGGCCAAACCAGTCGTTGATTCGCAATTTACCCAGCGTGTCTTCAGGAGTAATAATCAGCTTGCCCATCGCCAGGCGGTCGGCCATATCAAAGCCCATGGAGAGCACATCTTCTACCTTGCCATCACGGTTGATGAGCCGCGCATTGGAATGTGTGGGATTGGCATCGTCAAATTCGGTGATTTCCTGTCGGACAGATATGCCCGGCCGGTCGATGGAAGGGATGGAAGCCAGCAGCTCCCACAGATTCTCATAGGCCTCATCATTGAGCATCCGCCCGCCGCGGATAATGTATCCTTGATCGGGATTACCAGCGCCGTCATTGCTGCCGCCGAGAACCGGCATTTCTTCGATAATGTGAATGTGTTGTCCGGGAAAGCCACAATCTCTGACCAGATAAGCTGCACCCGCCAATGATGCAATGCCGCCGCCTACGAAATAGACCTGTTTATTACCGTGTTCTTTCTTCACGATCATTCGCCTCCAAAAGTTACTGTAATCACATCCCTAATGTAAACCTTGCAGGTGCCTTAAGGTATAATCAAAAGAACAGGAGTGTCCAGTTTTTAGTCACTTTTGGAAAAATGTCTAAAAACAGGATTGAATATCATGTAAAAAAAAGCCGCGCATCCTAATCGGAAGGCAGCTTATTCTCATACCTGTGCAGTGCCCTTAAGACATTGCCTTCGATCAGCTCACTGAGCTTCTCAATAATCTGTTTCGGAGGTTCTTGCATGTTGCCTCTCATCCACTGAATGATCAGCCCAGTGAAGGCCAAGGTATAGAAGTTGGCGACGAATTCCTTGTCTTCACTGCGGACTTTTATCCCACTGGCTAGCTCATCAATAACCCCCATGATCAGATCATGGGTTACTTCATAGAGGTACACATCCAAGTGGGTACGCCCGAGCGAGTCGAGTGTGTTGCAGCAGAACGTTTTGTTGTTTTCGATGTAACAAAAGATTTTATAGAATCCGTCTGTCCATGTGTTGTAGCTTCGGTACTCCGTAAGACTCTCCACCGCTTCAGTCTGATAGATCCACCCAAGCAGCGCGTAAATATCCTGAAAATGATAATAAAAGGTTTGCCGGTTCACTCCACAATGATCAACCAGATGTTTGACCGTAATCTTGTTCAGCGGAGTATGCTCCATCAGTGATTTAAGCGAGTGAGCTAGCGCATTTTTGGTTAGGTGAGAAGCAGACACAACGTTCACCTCATCATTTGGATTAGCTTGCTGGTGTGCAACAGCAGGTAAACACCTCATGGCAAAAGTCCCGCGGCGAAGTCCTGAGTATAAGTAAGTCAAAACGCAGGAATCCCGAAAGATCCTCCCATCCAGAAATACCTCTGTAGCTATAAATTATCTTCGTTACCCGATCCGCAACATGACTCCACCGAGAGATATTCTAGATATCAACCGTTCCAAACAAACATCCCAAAAGGCCACTTGTGTTGTCTCTATAAAAACACTTAAAGTTAGACGTCTTTAAAATCAGTCACAATAAAGCAGCAACGATAAAAGCTGAAACCTGGTGAAGGACACCGAATCAAAAAAGGCCTATAAGGTCGCGTATGTTATCTTTATAATACTAAACATTAAACCGAGACTCCGTCTATAAAATCAGTCATAGGAAGCACTATAACGAAATGATCGAGAAAAACCAAAAAAAGTGTTCAGAAGCCCATCGTTCTGTGAGCTATCACACTAACCCATCAAAGTCAGATCCATTTCTTTAAAGAAGCCATAATAAAGCAAGCTGCAACGCAATGATCGATACAAAATTCAAAGAAACGGCCATAGGGCCGCCGTGTTGTTATCTCTATTAAACTAACCAATTAAAAGTAAGTTCCATTATGAAAAGTAGCCATGAAAAAACTACAATTTCACCAAAGAACCAAAGAACCAAAGAACCAAAGAACCAAAGAACCAAAGAACCAAAGAACCAAAGAACCAAAGAACCAAAGAACCAAAGAAAAAAGAAACAAAATAAATCAAAAAAAACGACCCGAAGGCCGTCCTTTTGTTATCCCCATTGCACTAACCATTTAATAGTTAGGCTCAATCTTAAAATCAGCCTGCGACAAGCTGCAACGTAGTGAAGGGGACGAAATCGATTCTGAAGAAGCGGAGCGTTCGCCTTTATCCCCGGATTTCTCCCTTTAGAAAGGGAATCAAGGAAATCCGGGGATAACAGCGATCTAAAGAACGATTCGGCACCGGAACGTCCACTCAGCACCTTGCCCAGCACTTATTTTTAAAATGAGCTCTAACTATTACAAACTCTTCAAAAACTGAACAATCGTCAACAACCCTTTATCAAAGTTCTCCAGGTTAAAGTGCTCGTTCGGTGCGTGCAGATTTTCATCCGGCAAGCCAAAGCCCATCATAACAGCAGGGATTTCGAGTACACGTGAAAGCTTCTCAACAATCGGAATGGAGCCGCCATCTTTGGTAAAGAGGGCACGAACACCATACACGTGCTCATATGCATCTGCTGCTTTTTTCATAATTGGATTGGAAGGATCGGTATTGAAAGCAAAAGCTTTCTCGATCTGTTTCACATGCAGCGTTGCACCTGGTTGAACGTGAGCGCGCAGATGTGCTTCGATACGATCCAATACATGTTGTGGATCTTGGTCCGCCACGAGACGGCACGTAATTTTGGCATGAGCTTCCTTCGGAATAACGGTTTTGCTACCTTCGCCTTGGAAACCACCCCATACGCCGTTCAGTTCCAGCGTTGGACGAGCGCCAACACGTTCCACGAACGAGTAGCCTTCTTCGCCGTACAATTGCTCCAGCCCGAGGTCTTGACAAAGCTGTTCTTCATTGAATCCCTGTTTCGCAAATTCTTCTCGCATCTCAGGAGACAGTGGCAGAACGCCGTCGTAGAAACCATCTACACTCACACGGCCTTGCTCATCATGCAACGAAGCGAGCAGGGACACGAGTGCGTGCAGTGCGTTGGGTACACCACCACCAAATGAACCGGAGTGCAAGTCGGTATTGGCTGTGTTGAGATCCACATGCATAGAGCATAGGCCGCGCAGGCCTGTCGAGATCGCCGGTTTTCCTTTTTCAAGCAGGGACGTATCTGAGATCAGTATCATGTCTGCACGCAGCTTGTCTGTATGTTCATTCAGATAGATGGGCAGGTTCGGGCTGGAGATTTCCTCTTCGCCTTCGATACAGAACTTGACGTTAACCGGAAGTTCCTTATTTTCGGCAAGCATCGCTTCTACTGCTTTGATATGTAGGAAGATCTGTCCTTTGTCATCCGTTGCACCACGGGCAAACAGCTTGCCATCACGAACGGTCGGTTCGAAAGGAGGTGTGTCCCACAGGTTAAGCGGATCAACAGGTTGTACATCATAGTGTCCATAGATCAGAGCTGTCGGTTTGCCGGGTGCGTGCAGGTGATCTGCATAGACAATCGGATGTCTAGCCGTTTGAATGACCTCAACGTTCTCCATGCCTGCACGTGTGAGTGCATCTGCTGCCCATTGTGCTGCACGATTAATATCCTCTTTATGGGCTGAAATGGCAGAGATACTTGGAATGGACAACCATTCATTCAGTTCTGCCAGGTGTTTTTCTCTATTTTGTTCAAAATAAATCTGTTCTTTCATTAAAAAGGCCTCCTTCATGTTTGCTATATCTCATTGTAATCCATTTTGTCATGTTAATAAAACATTGGTTAAAAAAATGATCGGTTACAGATCGTTTCATTCACCTGAGGATTGTGCGTATAATACAAGAAAAGGATTACATCCATATATTCTCAGGGGAGTTGAGGAAGTTTCCATGACAGTCAGACCCGATGCAAGCAGGCAGGTGAGCAGCGATGGAACCGACTAGGAGCGATCGAATATTTGGCAGATTCAAACGGTTATCCGATTTGAAGGCAGGAAGACATAAAGGACGATTTTATCGAAACAGCCTCATGCTTATTTTACTCATTGCCAGCATTCCCGGGCTAATCACAGGCATCGTCATGTATCAACAGGTCGTTGGCCGGATGGAAACCGAGTTCAATCAGATGCATCAGACCCAGATCGAGAACCGGGCAAGCAATGTGGATGACCAGCTGGCTTATCTGGAGATGAACTTATCCCATTGGGCTTTTGAGCCAAGGTTTGGCAATGCTTTGCGGACGCTGGATTTTGTGTATTATTTCAATGAAACGCAGGAGATTGTCACTACATTATATGTATTGCAAGGTTCCCACCCGCTGATCAAGTCAGCACAGCTGTATTTGCAGGAACCGAAGCCGATCTTGTTTAACCGGGATTATAACGAGTTGAACGATGATGCCAAAGTACAAGCGTATGATCGTTATCTCTCCATGGGCAATCATGTGTACTGGACAGACTGGGTACCCGGCAACAACAGTGGTACATCCTCTACGTTGAATGATAGTCTACTGCATACGGATGCAGGTAATGCACTGGTTCTTGTACATAAGATTCCGGGCGAAAGCATCAACCCATTCGGTGCACTGATCATCACACTGGATAACGAGAAAGTCGCCAGTTTATTGAAAACGCTTACCCCATACGACGAAGGTTTAACGTTCCTAATGGATCAGGAAGGAAACACATTGGTTACCGGGAATCCGGGAACGGCGGGAGAGACTTCTGCTTTTGAGCAGCAGCTAAAAGAAGAAGTGGCCCTGCATGCGGGTAGCCGCTCATTCCTGTTCCGATATGAGGATGAGACCTATTCTGTCTCATACGGCTCATTGAGTCGGATCGATTCAGACTGGACTTACGTCTCCGCAGCACCTCTGACCTCAGTCACTTCGCCAGTCAAGCTGGTATCCAAAATCATCGTCATTGCAAGTGCAGGCAGTCTCATCCTTGGATTATTGTTATCCTGGTTTGCTTCCCGCCGCATCTATTCGCCTGTAGCACGGATGCTGCATCTGCTTACGCCTGGCAGAAACGAAACAACACCAACGGATGCCAAGCTGGACGAGTTTGAGCTGCTGGAGCAACAGTGGAACGAACTGACCTCCCGCAGTGTCGCGGCACATCGCCAGTTGCAGGAGCAGCTTCCTCATCTGCGCGACAGTTTTGTTTTACAACTTGTACAGGGACATCTATACGCCTATAACGAGCAGGATCTTCAGCAGCGGATGCGTCATCTTGGCTTTGAACTGGAGGGCCAGCAGTTTTTGCTGGTGCAGATGTATTTTACGGGATATGAGCAGCTGCAAGGCAGATTTGGAAGCCAGGACACGGGATTAGTCACCTTTGCAGCAGTGAATATCACTCAGGAAGTGGCGAAAAATTATTTCAGGCAGATCAGTGTCATGAACTTTCATGACCTGTCTTCCGCCATGCTTGTGATCGCACCTCAGGACGAACCAGTAAAGTCACAAGCGCTGTTATGGGGACAGGAACTGGTGGAAGTCATTGGACAAACGCTCAAAATGAAGGTGACCTTGATGATTAGTCGCCCAGCAGCTTCACTTCAGGAACTGCCCGGACGATTCGTCGAGATGGAACAGGCCGTGGCTTATCGCAGTGTGGAGGAAGGAAGTCAGATTCTCGATCTGGAGGATGAGGAGTGTTTCCGCAGAAACGAAGCAGCTTCCTATCCGCTTGGGCTGGAACGGGAGTTGTTACAGGCGGTCAGGCTGGGCAAACAAGCCGAAGCAGAACGTGTGCTGGAACAATTCATGAGTGAGATCACACGGATGGGAAGTACCGAATTTCAAGTGCAGCAGATGATGCTTCAATTGCTCGGCAGTATTCAGCACATGATGCTGCAAACGGGGGTCACACCTTATAAGCTGTTTGGTGGTAGCAACATGTATGAGCGACTATCCGGTATTCGTGAACCTGTACAGATGAGACAATGGATGATGAATGAGGTATTCATGCCGTATATACAAGAGGTTGAGATACGATCGCAGGAACCGCTGAAACTGGTGGTAGAACGAACGATGTTGTACATCGATACACATTACCGCAGCGACATTTCGCTGGAAAACTGTGCTGACGAGGAGCAGATGACACCCTATGCACTGAGCAAGGCATTCAAACAGGTATCAGGCATCAATTTTATTGATTATCTGACACGTGTGAGAATGGATGCGGCGAAGCAATTGTTACGGGAGACAACGATGAAAATCAACGATGTTGCAGCGGCGGTGGGATACCAGCATAGCTATTTTAATCGAATCTTCAAGAAACAGGAGGGAGTCACACCGAGTCAGTATCGCGATCAATGGTTCAGACAATAACCGTTTATATCTTTGTCATTTCAGACCGGCATTCAGCTTTAGCGGATGCCGGTTATTTCTTATTCTACCTTGATACAAAGAAGGATAAACCTGCAAAAATGTGCAATTCTATCTGCTACGTTATGTTCAATTTCTTGTGGGAATGGCGTTATAGCGGGCTTTTCGGCCAACATGTCGTAGCAATGCAAAAAATGAAGGTTGCCGGAAAAAGAGCGGCTGTATAGTCTGAATATCAGATATATTGATAACGCTTACATCGTTGAGGGAGGGGAGACATGATGAACGGGAAGACGGACTGGAATACCAACGCCACTGTAACTGCTCAAGCGGATATGGCTACAAGGCCAATGAGACGAGAGTCTAACTGGAAAAGGCAGATCAAACGAAACAAATGGTTATATGTGCTTGTGCTTCCCGGATTTTTGTACTTTGTCATCTTTAAATACTTGCCCATGTGGGGGATCGTCATTGCCTTTCAGGACTATCAGCCTTTTCTGGGGATACGAGAGAGCCAGTGGGTGGGGCTAGAGAACTTTACGAACTTCTTCTCCAATCCGGATTTCTTCCGACTATTGCGCAATACGCTGGTCCTTGCCCTGTATGATCTGATCTTCTTTTTCCCGGCACCGATTATTATCGCTTTGTTATTAAATGAAATTCGGGTCGCTTTCTTCAAAAGAACGATTCAAACGCTGGTTTATGTACCCCATTTTGTATCCATGGTAATTATTGCTAGTATCACGTACGTGTTCCTGACTCCGCAAGGCGGGGTGTTATACGACCTGATCGCCTGGATTACAGGCAAGCCTATCGATGTCCTCTCCAGTCCGGGTTCGTTCCGTCCGCTCATTATTGTACAGATGATGTGGAAGGAGATGGGATGGGGCACGATCATTTTCCTTGCAGCCCTCGCAGGGGTGGATACGGAACAATATGAAGCCTCCATTGTGGATGGCGCAGGACGGTTGCGGCGGATGTGGCATATCACACTTCCCGCAATTCGCACAACTATAGTCATTTTGCTCATTCTCAGACTGGGGAACTTCCTCGATACCGGATTTGAGCAGATCTATCTGATGACCAACTCCCTCAACCGGGATGTCGCAGATGTATTTGATACGTATGTGTACACGGTGGGGATCACGCAAGGTGCATTCAGTTACAGTACCGCTGTTGGACTATTCAAGTCTGTGGTGGGGATCATTCTGGTGCTCGGCAGTAATAAACTTGCGAAAAAATTCGGTCATCCCGGAATTTATTAAGGAGGAGCGCCCATGAACAGCCGTCTATACAACAGCCCTGCCGGCAAGGTATTTGATATCTTCAATTACGTCATGCTGGGGATTCTGGGCATATTAACCGTCCTTCCTTTCCTGTATATTATAGGGAATTCTTTCGCAACGGAATCCGAGATCACCGAACGCAGTTTTTTCCTCATTCCAAAGGTGTTTTCCTTCAGTGCATATGAGTATATTTTCTCCTCGTCCACGATCTTTCGCAGCATTGGTGTTTCCATTTTCATCACGGTGGCAGGGACACTGGTCAATCTGTTCTTCACATTAACGATGGCCTATCCACTATCCAGAAGTGACTTCTGGGGCCGTAACGTCATGATGAACATGGTGATCTTCTCGATGTTATTCGGCGGTGGCATGATCCCAACGTATCTCGTCATTCGTGGACTGGGACTGCTCGATTCCTACTGGGCTCTTATGCTTCCTGGCGCGATCAGCGCTTTTAATTTAATTGTTGTCAAAAACTTTTTTCAGCAAATGCCGCCCGGGCTGGAGGAAGCGGCCCGCATCGACGGCTGTTCCGATCTCGGGGTACTATGGCGAATCGTTCTGCCTTTATCGAAGCCGGTCATTGCCACGTTTGCCTTATTTTACGCCGTGGGCCACTGGAACAACTTTTTCTCGGCACTCCTCTACATTTCCGATAGTGACAAATGGCCGCTGCAAGTCATGCTGAGACAGATCGTATTGCTCTCGCAGGCCAGTGTCGGAGATATGGCGAACATGGACCCCAATTTTGTACAGCCACCAGAGCAGTCGATCAAAATGGCGGTGATCGTTGTAGGTACCATTCCGATTTTGCTGGTGTATCCGTTTTTGCAGAAGCATTTTGCCAAAGGTGTCATGTTAGGTTCAATCAAAGGCTAAAGCCAAGGGGGAGAACGTATGGGACAAAAAACGGGATTCAAAAAAGGTGCACTGCTACTCTCTGCGTCACTGGTACTTAGTACGATTCTGGGAGCATGCTCCACAGGTGATAAAGGTTCTGGTGAAGCAGCCGGAGGAGTAACGGATCAGATTACAATCATGCTTCCGAACTTTGAAGCGGAGAATCCGCCGGATAACAGCCCTGTGATCCAGAAGCTGGAGGAATTGACACAGGTGGATGTTAATCTTCAATGGGTGCCGAGCAGTTCCTATGAGGATAAATTCAATATCACACTGGCTTCGGGCAAACTTCCGCAAATTATGGTCGTATTAGGGAAATCACCGAGCTTCATCAATGCAGCCCGAACAGGAGCATTCTGGGAACTAGGTCCTTATCTGAAGGACTATCCGAATCTGAGTCAAATGAATGAAATTATCACCAACAACGCCTCTATCGATGGCAAAACCTATGGGATCTATCGGGCTCGCCCTCTGGGACGTAATGGGGTGACTATCCGCAAGGACTGGCTGGAGAGTCTGGGGCTGGAAGAGCCGAAGACGATTGATGAATTTTACAATGTATTGAAAGCGTTCACGAAGGATGATCCGGACGGTAACGGCGAGGATGATACGTACGGTCTGGTTGCCAGCAAATTTACGGGCCCGTGGGATAACATGCAGGTATGGTTCGGTGCGCCCAACAAATGGGGAGATGATGGCAGCGGTGGTCTGATCCCGGCGCATGAGACACCAGAATACATGGAAGCATTGAAATTTTTCCGTCAAATCTATAGCGAGGGTTTGGTCAATAAAGACTTTGCAGTAATGGATGCGACGAAACTGCCTGACCCATTTGTGAATGGGCAAGCCGGTGTCATGGTCGATGTGGCAGATAATGCGCAGCGCATGGACCAGAAAATACTCGATAAAGACCCGAATGCGACAGGGCGTGTAGATGTGCTACAAGCCATGGAAGGTCCGAAGGGACTGCGTGATATGCCAACGTCCGGATATTCCGGAATGATTGCCATCTCCAAAGGCAGTGTCAAAACCGAAGAGGAACTGAAAAAGGTGCTAAGCTTCCTGGATCATCTCAATGAACCTGAATTGCAGGCGCTGCTCGGGAACGGACTGGAAGGCAAGCAGTATGAGAAAAAAGGGGGCTATATCGTTCCGTCCACAGATAAGTTGGCGCTCCGAGATGTGCAAGGATTGAACCAGATCTTAATGTTTATTCCGGAGGACAAAACGCTTCGCGTGGAACAGACACCTGTTCGGGAAAAGGTTGCACAGGTGCAAAAAGCCAATGAGGAGATTGTTGTCGCCAATCCTGGCGAACCCTTAATCTCCGATGTGTACGCCCAGAAAGGACCGCAGCTGGACAATATCATCAATGATGCACGGATCAAATATATCGTGGGACAGATTGATGAAAAAGGATTCTCAGATGCGGTTGCCCTGTGGAAGAACAACGGTGGAGACGATTACGTCAAGGAAGTCAATGAACTGTACGCAGCACTGAAGTAACTCTATAAGCCAGAGCCCGGTAACCGTACTTTTCAGTGTAGCGGAAAAAGCCGGGCTTTCTCTTATCGCTGTAATGACTTGATCCGTGAACAAAAATTTCATCCAACTTTCTGGAAATTATGACTTCCTGAATATGGTTTTTGATGTATAATCAAAGCGAAACAAACCTATTTGAACTCAAATGAACATTATTGGTAAAGTTTAACGACTACTCTTGAACATGCAGGGAGGAAGGCAACATGTGGAACGGGGATGCATTTGAAAATCCCGAGGCGCAGTACAGGGTTCATCCCTTTTGGTTCTGGAACGGGGATATGGAAGAAGAGCAGATTAAGCGGCAGGTGGCTGAGATGGCCACACAAGGTGTAGGCGGATTCTTCATCTGTCCGCGTCAGGGACTACAGATTCCCTATCTCTCTGAAGCATGGTTCGACAAGGTGCGGATTGCAGTGCAGGCAGCTGCCGGCCATGGCATGCAGGTATGGTTATATGACGAATATCCATATCCAAGCGGAATGGCTGGCGGCGAAGTGACCCTTGATTTTCCTGAAGCAAAGCAGCGTCAGCTCATACATCATCAGCTGGTGGTTCAGGGCGGAGAAGTTGTGGATCTGGAGTTGCCATGGGGGCGAGTGTTGGTTGCAAAGGCAATTCCCAAGGATGCACAGGGCAAACGGATGTGGCATGAATCCATCGACTTGTGCAGCAAAATCGGCAATATCCAGACCGACCAGGTATATCAGGAGACCGGATTAACGTCGTATAATCGCAAGCGGTTTTTTACCTACCGAACAGCGTTTCTCCTGTTGTGGGAGGCTCCCGCGGGTGATTGGGAACTTGTTGTTTTTCAAGAGAAAGAGATCGATGATTTCAAATATTACGGCAACTTCGTTGATCCTTGCCACAAGGAAGCGATGAGTCGTTTTATTGAACTGACACATGAGCGTTATAAGTCAGCGGTTGGAGAACAATTTGAAAGCGTAATCAAAGGCATGTTCTCAGATGAAATCGCACCGCTGGGCCGTATCCCCTGGTCACCACAGCTTCCCCGTTATTTCAGTGAGCGTTGTGGTTATAGTTTGATCGATTCGCTACCGGCTCTACTATATGGTGATGTTCCGGACGCGCATCGGATTCGGTATGACTATTACCAGTCACTGCATCTGCTTCTCAGGGAGTCCTATCACAAACAGGTGCATGATTGGTGTGAGGAAGCAGGAATCCAATATGCGGCAGAGGTGCCTGGCGTACGGATGACCACCCAGTTGTTCAGCCATATGCCTGGCGGTGATTCGGCACATGAGAAAATCGGACGATCCTTATCCTGGATTCTGGAACGCTACGGCCAAAAGATGCGTGACAATCCCAAGATGGTGAGTTCTCTTGCCCGGCAGCTGGGTCGAAGCCGCAATCTGATTGAATGTTTTCACAGTGTGGGCTGGTCCATGACGCTACAGGATGCCAAGTGGATGATTGACCGCATGGCCGCCATGGGCACCAATTTTTATAACTTTCACGCTTTTTTCTATACGATTGGCGGGCTTGCAAAGCATGATGCACCGCCATCTCAATTTTTGCAGAATCCCTACTGGAAGCATTTCCGGCAGTTGGGGGATTACACCGGACGTTTGAGCTATCTCATGAGCACCGGAGCAGCAGATATTCGTATTGCCGTGCTTGACCCCACGACGACATTCTGGAGTCTGATGGGGAATCCGCTGCATGGATTTGAGTACAGCGGCGAAGACGAAGCCGAGCGGGTACAACTGGATCGTCTGACGAAGGACTGGATGCGGATCACGACACATCTGCTCGAAAACAGACGAGACTATGATCACCTTGATCCCGAATTGTTGGCTGAAGCTGAATTGACGGATGGCATCATTCAGATTGGTATAGCCCGTTATGATGTGTTGATCCTGCCACCGATGCTGAATCTGGAGGCAGCGGCCTGGGAACAGGTGAAGAGATTCGTTCAGCAGGGAGGAACCGTCATTTCTGTTGGGATGCCTCCGCATATTGCGATCCAGCCGGGAAGTCCGGAGGGAGATGAAGCCGCCCAGTTCTTTGGAGCGGGCGAACAGCCGCAAGAGGTTTACTGGGGCCGTAGCGTGACAACAGATCATGATAACCGTGAAACTATGTGGCATCAGGGAGAGGGTAATGCCTACTTTTTACCCGCAGGGACGGGCCAAGGAGATGACTTTTCGCTGGAACTGATCTCTCTCCTGCTCGATCAGGTATTGCCGGAACCGATCTGCTGGATCATGGAGGAAGAAAGTGCATCCCTGCTGATGCATACCCGTCAATTGTCCGATGGGGAGCATATGGTTTTCTTGACCAATCAGGAGGGGCAGCAATTGAAGGGTCAATTGAAGCTGGTTGCCAGACAGCTGTGGGATGGAACGGAGCTGTCAGAGGGTGCTTGTCTCGTGGCAGAACGACTTGATCTGGAGACAGGGCAGCTTAAGGCATTACCGTATACGAGCAGTGGCGGGGAATGGTGCATTTCACTCACGCTTGCGCCATACGAAGCCCATGCTGTACGCCTTACTTTACAACCGGCGACGGAAGAGGCATTAACAACGAAGGTGGATGAAGCAGATCCAATAGGTTTGACGTTCGGAACGGATGCTTCGGTAGGAGCGAATCAAGCCTATGAGATCAGAGTCCCTTCAAAAGGGCCATGGCGACTGGAAACGGTGCAGCCTAACATCTTGCGAATGGGACAATTCCATCTTCGGGCCTCTAATGCTAATGGAATAATTCTGGAAAGCCAGCATGTAGCTGTAAAACCATTTATTGATCAGGCGGCAGAATTATCGGAGCAGCATCTGCCAATCCAGTTTAGTCAGGTATTTGGCACACCGAAAAAAGCATCCGTTGTATACCCGATCGAGTGCCGATACACGAGCACATTTGAGCTAAGAACGGCATTGCCTGCATGCCTGTTATTCATGGACAGAGCGGCGATCTCAGGCACCTGGTCCATCGAGATTAATGGTCAACTCATTGAAAAAGAACAATTCCATCTCATTGAAATAACCGACCACACGAACATCGCTTGTAATATCGCGGAGCTGCTTCGCAGCGGCCTTAACGAAATGACGGTAATTGTGCAGATAACGAAAGATGAGCATGGCATCGTTGATCCCTTGTATCTACAAGGAAGATTCGGCGTGGAGTTCCATCATGAAGGCATGGCTTCACTCGTGCGCGAGCCCGACACGGCCCTTCGCATCGGACCTGAACCTCAGCCGCTGTATCCCCATTTTGCCGGGGAAATGAGTTATAAACGCACGTTCTGGCTGGATGAATCAGAAGAGGATGCTACCATCTTCGAGCTGGAATTTAGGGATTGGCGAGTGCAGGATGTAGTGGAAGTGCGGGTGAACGGACATAGTCTTGGTGTACGATGCTGGTCTCCGTATTGCTGGAAGGGGGATACCTCCTGGCTGCGTGCGGGAGACAACGACATCGAAGTACGTGTTACCAACACGTTAATAGGCCTGCTGGAAGGTACGTACTTTGATTCAGAACATCATCGATTGCAGGATGCAGGTCATGTACCTGCTCAAGAATTCAGATGAAGGAGTGAACGCATGAGTACAACCCAATCTGACCAACAAAGACTGGACCCGGTCTGGGTCGCAGATCAGGGAGACGGTACATACCGCAATCCGATTCTGCATGCGGATTATTCGGACCCGGACGTGATTCGTGTAGGAGATGACTTCTATATGACGGCTTCGAGTTTCTCCCATACTCCGGGGCTGCCGATTTTACATTCGAAGGATCTGGTGAACTGGAAACTTGTCCGATATGCCATAGAACGGCTGGATCTGCCAGGGTACGATGTACCTCTTCATGGCAAAGGCGTATGGGCACCCAGCATTCGGTATCATGACGGAAAGTACTGGATTTATTTCAGTACACCGGATGAGGGCATCTTCATGACCACGGCGGATCACCCTGAAGGCGAGTGGTCGCCGCTGCATCTGGTTCATGCAGTAAAGGGCTGGATTGACCCTTGTCCTTTATGGGATGAGGATGGGCAGGCCTATCTGGTGCATGCTTTTGCTCATAGCCGTAGTGGAATCAAAAGTAAAATTCAGGTGTGCCGGATGGCTGCGGATGGAAGAAAGCTTCTGGACGAAGGCGTGATCGTCTTTGATGGGACTGAACATCATCCGACCATTGAAGGGCCGAAGTTCTACAAGCGTGAGGGATATTATTATATCTTTGCTCCGGCTGGAGGTGTGAAGCCGGGGTGGCAGACGGTTTTGCGCTCCCAACAGGTATTTGGGCCATATGAGGATCGGATTGTTATGCACCAGGGATCTTCCTCTGTGAATGGGCCTCATCAGGGAGGATACGTGGAGCTGGAATCGGGGCAGTCCTGGTTTATTCATTTTCAGGATCGGGATGCCTATGGCCGCATTGTTCATCTACAGCCGATGACGTGGACGGAAGACGGCTGGCCTGTCATTGGAATTGACTCTGAGGGCACGGGAACAGGGGAACCTGTGGGTGTGCACATCAAACCAGATGTAGGAACTTTCTATCCGATCACTGTACCTGAGGTATCCGATAATTTTCAGGCTGATCGTCTGGGGCTGCAGTGGCAATGGCAGGCGAACTCCCGTCCTGAATGGGCTGAGGCAGGTACAGAAAGAGGGATCGTATTGCCTGCTCATCCGTACCCGGAGGGCGTTCAGTCTTTGTTTGGTACACCTCATCTTCTCTTACAGAAGCTGCCTGCCTCTGAATTTGAAGTGACAACCCAGCTCACGTTCTGGCCTGGGCAAGAAGGGGATCAGTCAGGTCTCATCATGTTTGGTGATTCGTATGCAAGCCTGTGTCTGTTACAGACAGAAGACGGAACCATTCGGTTATCGCTGATTCGCGGAGCCAAACGCGCAGACAGCCATCTGCATGCGGAAGAATGGGAGGAAACGGGACTGGACTGGGAGGGCCAGGGTTCGCAGGCAACCGGCTGGACCATTCATCTTAGGCTTACCCTGACAGAACCTGCTTTGTGCCAGTTTAGCTGGAGTGAGGACGGAGCGGAGTTTCAGCCGATCGGTACACCGTTTAACGCAACAACAGCCCTCTGGGTTGGCGCGAAGATGGGCATCTATGCCGTAAACACACGGTTTGCGAATCGTGGAGGTCAGGGTGTTTTTCGCTATTTTAACGTGAAGGAAATTCAGAAATAGGGAGCAGGAAAAGAAGCAGGAGGAGGAACAAGATGGGACATCGTATTCAGTTTGACCGCTATCCAGGTGGTGTGATGAAAGCGTTAACGCTCAGCTATGACGATGGAGTGGTACATGATCGCAGACTGGTGGATATCTGTAATCGGTATGGACTGCGGGGAACATTTAATCTGAACTCTGGTACCCTGGGCAATCCAGGCCGTATCGATCCTGGGGAAGTCGCGGAACAGTACGCCGGACATGAAGTAGCTGTTCACACCGTTACTCACCCTACACTGCCTTATGTTCCGAATGAATTGCTGACCGAAGAGATTATGGAGGACCGAAAAGCGCTGGAGAAGCTTGTCGGTTATCCGGTACGAGGCATGGCCTACCCCAACGGAGGATATGACCGTGCGTTAAGTACAAAGCTGGAGTGGCTCGGCATTGATTATGCCCGTACCGTTGAATCTCATGGCAGATACACGTTGCCAGACCGCCCCCTTGAATGGCATCCGACCTGTCATCATAACCATGATCTGGCGGCTCATGCCGAACGTTTTATCCAACATTCCAAAACAGGTACACCACTATTACTCTACGTCTGGGGTCACAGTTATGAGTTCAATGACAACGACAACTGGGAGATCATCGAACAGTTCGGTGAGCAGATTGGCGGCAGGGACGATATCTGGTATGCCACGAACATCGAAGTGATTGCCTATTGGAAAGCGGTGCAACGACTGGAGTGTTCGGCCGATCGCTCCATCATCCATAATCCGTCTGCCAACCCGGTTTGGTTCACAGCAGATCAGCAGGTTGTTGAAGTGCAGGGCGGAGAGACATTACGGCTAAGCGAACGAATCAAGGTATAAGGAAGGGAGTTGACGATCATTCGTTATTTTCATGAGAACGAGGCGATTGCAGGCAAGGTGTACGATTCAATTCCGGATATATTGACAACGGTGGCTCAGCGTTATATTGGCGATCATCCGAAACATTCCTTTTTGTTCAGAGCTTATCATCAGGGAGGTTTTCGCAGGTTAGGGGATTATCGCTACGACCTGAATCTGAATGAGAAATGCGTAGAGGCGCATGCAGGGCAGTACGTGTATGTATGGGGCAAGTTATGGAGTGAGCAGAATGCAACGTTAAATACAGGCCTGAACTGTTATAGTCCGGTGACGATCTATGTGAACGGTGAAGAGGTGTTCAAGTCCGAGTTGTTGCAGGAGTTATTTCCCGAGCGAAGAACCCAGATTCCGATTCCCGTTCACTATGGCTGGAATGATGTGTTGCTGTGTTTTGTCAAAACAGAAGTGGGATTCGGCGGTATCTACGGAACAGCCTCTTTCAAAAATTTCCCGCTGCACTTCCTCACTCCTGGGGCAGATCGTCAGGGTCAGGAGGGCTGGTTATATTCAGAACCCGTCGATGAACCTGTATCCTCTCTTCCTCGTGACGGCATGACGGAAGAAGAAACGGACCTTTCCTGGTATCCGCGCAGGGGCTGGACGGAGGCAGAAAAGAGCAGGGGCTGTTTCGCCAGAATTCTGGCCGCTGCATCGGGCACAACAGATTCAGCAGAATTATCTGGTGCTGAACAGCCCGCTGTGGCCTACGCATGGTCCAGACTGGATGTAACCTTGCCAGGATCAACGCCAGTTATTTTACAAGGCCGTCATGAAGGAGCTTTGACCCTGTATGTGGGGGGGACAGAAGTATACTCTGCTGGAGGTAGCGGTAAATTCCACGTTGAACTTCCGCGCCGTTACGGTTCATCGGATCTGGTCGCAAAAGGTGAAATTCAAGCACTTGGTGGCTCCTGGGGATTCACATTGGAAGATGCCGAGCGTTCGGGATCTACAGGCTGGAGACTGAAGCCTCCTCATCCGGTTGCGGGATGCTCTGACCCCTGGCTGTACACAGGTGTGTTTGCTCCCGGCGCTGAGCCATCCCACGCCGACATCGTGCGAACAGATACCGTATTTGATAATGGCACACAAGGTGTGTATTGGCGCGTAGATCTTCCCGACACCCACGTTCGTCCTTACCTTGAGAATACACATTACGGGAAGTGGAATTATCCGCTCGGCGTTACCCTGCTTGGACTGCTCCAAACGGGACAGGAATTGGGACGTGATGATTACATTCAGTATGTGCGGCAACATATTGAACTGAGTACTTCATTCGACCGTTATGGTCTGTGGGATCGGGAAGGGTACGGTGCGGCAGGAATCAATAATCAGCTGTCTGCGATAGACAGTCTGGATGATTGCGGTTCGTTTGGATCTACACTGCTAGCTGCGATGGAGTTGGGCGATATTCGTGGGGGAAGAGACACCGCGGATCGGATTGCAGGCTACATCACGGATGAGCAGGAACGTCTGGAGGACGGTGCCTTTTACCGGGTTCGCGGCAGTGGGGAGATGCGTCAGGAGACGATGTGGTGTGATGACTTGTACATGAGTACACCGTTTCTGATGCGTTATGGTCAGTTAACAGGAGATACGGATTATTGGGATGATGCGGTCAATCAGTTCCTGATGTTCCGTAAATACCTCTACCTTCCCGAACAACAGATCATGTCCCATGTGTATGATTTTGTGCGTGGTCGGGCGACAGGTATTCCATGGGGACGAGGGAACGGCTGGGTGCTCTTTTCATTAACCGAACTGTTATCCATCCTGCCGCATGATCATGTGAAACGGTCGGAACTGCTAACTTTCTATCGTGATTTAAGTCAAGGTTATCTGGCGCTGCAAGGGGAAAATGGACTTTGGCATCAGGTGCTGAACCGCCCGGATTCATATGAAGAAACCTCCTGCACATCCATGTTTATCTACGCCTATGCCCGTGGTATTCGGGAAGGGTGGCTGGAACAGCCTGAGCCCTATCTGGAGGCGGTATGCAAAGGATGGGAAGGCATGACGCGTTTGTCGATTGACTATAAAGGTAATATATACGGGGTATGCCGGGGTTCCGGGTACTCGTTTACCGCCTTGTATTATCGCGATGATCTGGGATGGAATCTGAACGATACCCACGGGATCGGCATTGTGCTCCTGGCTGGCATTGAAGCGCATAAAATGAACCAGCAGCTCCGTCAGAGGCATATATGTGAAGTGCATAATTAATTCGAAGCAGAAGGCTTGAGTTAGACAGAATAAATAGTATTTTTTAAAATTTTAATTAAATAATGAGGAGAATTATACAGTATGTGTATTTGAACGAAGAAATCGATCACTTGCTCTTTGAAGATGAATCGATGATTCAAGACGGCTAAGCGATTCAAAAAAACGGGTTTATTGGCGGCAAGTAGATAATCATTCGAATAACAGGCAAACACCGCGGGTGTCAAGCTACTGTCTACCGTAACGGTTTGAGTATCGACCCAACGAATTATACGTGTGGTTTGAAGTTTCCATTTTTCTTGGGGAGGGGTAGAGGATAAGTGAATTCAATGTAACATTTCTTGACTTTTTCTACTATCCAAAAAAGCGCAGTATCCCTGTATTGGCAGGACGCTGCGCTTTTTATGCTTTAGTGAGCAAGTTAGCTTGGACCCTAGCTTAAGACTGCTCCGTAGCAGGCTTAACGAGATTTCCAGCGAGACTTGTGCTATCAGTAGTAGGAGCTGGCTCAACTTTTGCAGCTACAGCCGCTTCCTGCGCACCGTCTGGATGAAATTCATTTTCCATCTTGGCAACGACGACGGTTGCGACGCCGTTGCCGATTAGGTTCGTGATGGCACGAGCTTCAGACATGAAGCGGTCAACGCCGAGCAGCAGCGCCATGCCAGCAACAGGAATGCTCGGGAAAGCGGCAAGCGTCGCTGCCAGCGTAATGAACCCGGAGCCCGTAACGCCTGCGGCTCCCTTGGACGTCAGCATCAGTATGCCGAGCAGCGTAAGCTGCTGCCAGAGCGACATCTCGACACCGGATGCCTGAGCGACGAACATCGCGGCCATGGACAAATAAATCGCCGTACCGTCAAGGTTGAACGAGTACCCGGTTGGAACGACGAGCCCCACAACCGGCTTGGAGCAGCCGTATTTTTCAAGCTTATCCATCATGCGCGGCAGCGCCGATTCGGAGGACGAGGTGCCGAGCACGAGGAAGATTTCATCCTTGATGTAGCGGATAAAGCTGAAAATGCTAAAGCCATAAAAGCGGGCAATCGATCCGAGCACAATGATGATGAACAGCGCCATCGTAATATAGACCGAGCCCATCAGCTTGCCAAGCGAGGTTAGCGAGCCAATGCCGAACTTGCCGATCGTGTAGGACATTGCGCCGAAGGCAGCAAGTGGTGAAAGCTTCATGATCATATTGACGATGCCGAAAAAGCCATGCGACAGCTTGTCAAACAGCTGGGTTACCGGCTTTGCCGACTCGCCCATCGCCGTAAGCGACAAGCCGAACAAAATCGCGAATAAAAGAATCGGCAGCAAATCGCCGCCAGCCATGGCCGAAATGGCATTGTCCGGAATAATGCCGAGAATAAAATCAACCATGCTGTGGCTGGACTGGGCAGCTGCGTCGGTGTACTTCGTAACGTCGCCGCTGGCTTTGCTGGCATCAATGCCTGCGCCCGGCTTCACGATATTGACGACGATGAGACCGATCGCAAGAGCTAGCGTCGTCACAATTTCAAAATAGAGCAGCGCCTTGCCGCCGATGCGGCCAACTTTTTTCATATCGCCCATATTGGCAATGCCGTTCACGACGGTGAAAAAGACGATGGGCGCAATAACCATTTTGATCAGCTTAATGAATCCATCGGCAAGCACTTTCATTTTCTCGCCAAACTCCGGGAAGAAATGACCGAATAAAATACCAATAACGATAGCACACACGACTTGGACGGTTAGGTTTTTCAGGTTGAATTTCAGCTTCATGAGGAGGTCCCCACTTTCTTTTATCAAAATGAAAACGCTTTAATTTCGTTTGCGTCCTCATTGTAAAAGAAGGAGAGGCCCCGTCACAAGCATACGGTCATATTGTTCGTTTTGGTTATTTCGGTCGCGTGATTTCATTCATCAGCGTTTCCCCGATAATCTCGCGGTATTGGTCATAAATCGGCAGAAAAGCCAGCACCCATTGCTCCCGCTCCTGCGGGGTCAGCGTATGGATGTCAATATCCTTCGATTGCTTGAGCTGGCGAAGCTGCTGCTCCTGCATGGCCGCTGTGTTTTGCTTCATCCACTCGGTCGTTTCTGCAAGCGCGTTTTGCAGCTCGGCCTGAATGCCCGCGGGGAGCCCATCCCAAAAGCTTTCGTTGAACATTACGCCATAGCCAAGATAGCCGTGATTGCTAATCGTCATATAATGCTGCGTCTGGTACAGCTGCTTCGTAAAAATGTTGGATATCGTATTTTCCTGTCCATTGACGATGCCTTTTTTTAAGCTTGCGAACACTTGGTTAAAGGAAATTTTTGCTGTAGTGGCACCAAGCGCTTGAAACTGGCTGATTACGACATCGCTCGGCAGCATGCGGAATTTCAGCCCTGCAAAATCTTCGGGCACCCGCAGCGGATGGGTGCTGTTCGTCATTTGCTTGAAGCCATTGCTCCAAAATGCAACGCCTTTAATATGATGCTTCTCCATTGCAGCAGCTAACAGCGTGCCAAGCTCGTCTGCAAGCGCCTTATCTACTGCTTGCTGATCGGCAAAAGCAAAGGGCAGATCCATGACGAGCCATGCGGGATCGACGGCGCTTAGATTGGAAAAGGAGGGTGCGATCATTTGGATATCTCCACGTTTGAGCGCTGCGACCTCGGTATCCTCGGTATACAGCATACCGTTCGGAAATATTTGAATTTCGACGGCATCATCCGTCTTTTCCTTGACGAGCTGGGAGAAATGGGTCGCCGCCAGCCCTTTCGGTGTATTTTCCGCAACAACGTGGCTGAATTTAATGACGATTCTCTCCTTCAGTCCCGTCTGTTCTTCATCAAAGGGCAGAGTACGAGTTGCCTCGGGACGAAAGCCGAACAAAATAGCCGCCAGCAAGCCTACAGCAATAAAGCTGATCATACCGATTGCGGTTTTCATTTTTGAGCCACCACCCTTTCTGCCAGATTAGTATCGTTTGCCGCAGTTGCTATTTTACCCTTATTATTTCACAATAGAAAAAAAACGTAAACGAAGCAAACAGGGAGGAGAAGCGATGCTCAGCCGTCTGCGAATTTATTGGAAAATAATATTGCTGTCATTCGGACTCGTTCTCCTCTCGCTGCTTATCGGGGGCATTGTCGTGATTGGGAGCGTCACCCGTATGAAGGAGGACGAGCTTAAACAGCGGCTGCTGATTACTGCCCGTACCGTTGCCGAGCTGCCGAGCATTAAAAATCAGATCAATGAACCAGATAGCGCAAGCTGGATTGCGCCTGTGGCGGACAATATCCGCATTATTAATAATGTGGCATATGTTGTTGTACTGGACATGAACCGGACGAGGTTATCGCATCCATTGGCGGCGAGGATCGGCGGCAAGTTTGATTCATCGGATGCGGATGCGGCGTTTGCCGAGCACACGTATATGTCGAAGGTGAAGGGGGAGGCGGGCGTTGCGCTGCGCGCTTATGTCCCGATTATGAATGAGGCGCATGAGCAGGTAGGTGTCGTCGTGGCGGGTGGGCTGCTGCCTGGGCTGGCAAAGCTTATCGAGGAGCAGAAAAGCTCAATTGTGCTCACGCTGCTGATTGCTTTATTGTTTGGGATATTCGGGTCAGCGCTGCTTGCCCGGCACATTAAACGGCAGATGTACAATTTGGAGCCGCATGAAATTGCGCGTATGTATGGGGAACGCACGGCGGCTTTTCAGGCGATGCATGAAGGGGTCATTGCAATTGACCGCCTTGAGTTGATTACGATTTTTAATGAGCGGGCGAAGCAGATTTTCAACGTATCCCGCGACGTAGTGGGTTTGCCGATTCGTGAGGTACTGCCGGATACAAGGCTGCCGGAAATTATGGAGCTGGAGCGCCCCGTATTCAATCAGGAGCTGCGAGTGGGCAATACGCTGATTTGGAGTAATCGCATTCCGATTCGTGAGCAGGGAAAGATGATCGGGGCGATAGCGATTTTTCAGGATCGGACCGAGGTGGCGCGAATGGCGGAGGAGTTGACGGGTGTGCGAGAGTTCGTCGATGCGCTGCGGGTGCAAAATCATGAGCATAGCAACAAGCTGCACACCATTGCCGGACTGCTTCAACTGGATAAAAAAGAGCAGGCACTGCAATATGTGCACGATATTTCCGGTCAGCAAGAGGAGCTGACTCAGTTTCTGCATCAGCATATTGCGGATGACAGCCTGGCGGGCCTGCTGCTTGGCAAAATCAGCCGGGGCAAAGAGCTGGGTATCCAAGTTAAGCTTGATCCTCATATGGAGGTAAAGCAATTCCCCGTCATGCTGGATCAGCATGATATGGTGCTGCTTATCGGCAATTTAATCGAAAATGCTTTTGATGCGTTGGCTCAAGTGGATCGTGACGATAAGGAAATTTATGTTAGTATGGAGCAGGATGAAGAGCTGCTGTCCATTCTTGTTGAGGATAATGGCTGCGGCATGACGATCGAGGTGCAGTCGCGTGTACTTGAACGGGGGTTTACGACAAAAGGCAGCGATAATCGCGGCATTGGACTGTATTTGGTGAGCAGCATCGTCGATAAAGGCGATGGAGAGCTGCGTATTCAGTCGGAGCTAGGAAGCGGCACAGCTATTGAGCTAACATTTCCGATGGGAGGAGCTGGCGGATGAACGTGAAAGCGGAGGATAACAACAAGGGGCAGGACGGATGCTTTTTCAAAGTGGTGCTAATTGAAGATGATCCCATGGTGCAGGAGGTCAACCGCCAGTTTGTCGAGCAAGTAGACGGTTTTCAGGTCGTGGGCATTGCAGGGAATGGGCAGGAGGGCTTGCGTCTCATCCGTGAGCTTGCGCCGGATTTGGTGTTTCTTGATGTTTTTATGCCAGCATTGGACGGGATGGCTGCGCTGCGGGAGCTGCGTTCGGCGGCAATGCCCGTTGACGTTATTGTGGTGACGGCGGCGAAAGATCCGGAGACGATTCGCGAAATGCTGCGCGGGGGCGCGATGGATTATATTATTAAGCCATTCAAGCTGGAGCGGATTCGCCAGACATTAGAGCGTTACCGCGACCGCCACGAAAGTTTGGCGGAAGAAAAGGGCGTCACCCAGGAGGAGCTGGATCGAATGCTGCTCAGTGGGGAGAACTGGGTGCAAGGGCAGAAGCGTGGTTATGGGCAGCAGGAAGCTGGACAAGTAGGAGAAACAGGACAAACAGGGCCAGCAGGACGAGCTGAACAAACAGGACAAGCAGGACAAGCAAGGCAAGCCGGATTTGCTGGTCTGGATGAGCAGCAAATCAGCCTGCCGAAAGGTTTGAATGCGGTTACATTGCAGCAAATCGTCGAAGTCATGCATCGCTTGGAGGGCGGAGTTTCGGCAGAGGAAGCAGCCGAGGGGATCGGCATTGCCAGAGTAACGGCGAGGCGCTACTTGGATTTTTTGGAGAAGAGCGGTTATGTGAAGCTGGAAATCAACTATGGCGGGGTTGGGCGTCCAATCAATCGCTACGTTCTTCAGCAAAGACCAAAATGACCAAAACCTACAATATGGTCAAAAGCTTCCCACGCTTTCATGTAACCGTTAACATGAAGGCAAATAACAAGCGCTTAAGCGTTTGCATGGGAGTGTGGTCAGGATGGCAGTGCCAGCAACGGGAAGCACGAATATCGTACTGCGTTTGGAAATGGACAAGGAAACGTCAACCTTCGGGCGAATTGCTACGGCAATTGGGGAAGCGGGCGGCGACATTGTAGCCGTTGACGTCAGCGGGACAAGCAAAACATCAACGATTCGTGATGTGACGGTCAATATTACGGATACGCAGCGCAAAGAGTTAATTGTAAGCGTATTAAATAAGTCGCCGGGCGTTAAGGTGCTTCAAGTATCAGACCAAACCTTTCTCATGCATTTGGGCGGCAAAATCGAAGTAACGCCAAAAATGACGATTAAAACGCGCGATGATCTATCGCGGGTATATACGCCGGGCGTCGCAAATATTTGCATGGCGATACATGAAAGCCCGAAGCGGGCACACTCGCTCACGATAAAAAGAAATACGATTGCCGTCGTATCGGATGGAAGCGCCGTATTAGGGCTCGGCAATATCGGGCCGCTCGCGGCGATGCCGGTCATGGAGGGCAAGGCGATGCTGTTCAAGCAGCTCGCAGGAGTTGATGCTTTTCCGATCTGCCTCGATACACAGGATACGGAGGAGATTATTGCGACGATTAAGCGCATTGCCCCTACTTTCGGCGGCATTAATCTCGAGGATATTTCATCGCCGCGCTGCTTCGAAATTGAAAGGCGTCTCATTGAGGAGCTGGACATTCCAGTGTTCCATGATGATCAGCATGGCACAGCGGTTGTACTGCTTGCAGGCCTTATAAATGCGGTCAAGCTGGCAGACAAGCAGCTTGCAGATTGCAAGGTTGTGCTGTGCGGCGTTGGGGCGGCAGGAATTGCCTGCACGAAGATTTTGCTAGCGGCAGGTGTGCGGAACATCATCGGGGTTGACCGTGATGGCGCGCTTGTCGCTGGCAACAGCTACGAGCATGAAGCGTGGAGATGGTATGCGGAGCATACGAATCCGAACCGGGAGCAGGGCGAGTTGAGCGAAGTTATTGCGGGCGCAGATATTTTTATCGGCGTATCGGGGCCAGGTGTGCTGAAGGCTGATGATGTTCGCAAAATGGCGAAGGATGCGATCGTGTTCGCGATGGCGAATCCAACACCGGAAATAACGCCGGAGGAGGTGGAGGGCCTTGTGCGCGTCATTGCGACGGGACGGTCGGATTATCCGAATCAGATTAACAATGTATTATGCTTCCCCGGATTGTTCCGCGGCGTATTGGATTGCCGAGCTTCGCGCGTGACAGAGGAAATGAAGCTTGCTGCCGCTGAGGCCATTGCTGCGGTGGTTACCGAGGATGAGCTGAATGAATATTACATTATTCCGAGCATTTTTAATCCGCATGTGGCGGATCGCGTCAAAGAGGCAGTCATTGAAGCGGCTTATGCTTCGGGCGTTGCCCGCAGACGGGAGCGGAAGCTGTAATTTGTAATTGGCGAGAGTGTTGAATAAGAGATCAGCTGGTTATGTTGATGGAACGCATTTACGGTTATGGCATGACGACCAGACGGTAGACTTTCTTCTTGTTGATTACAAGCCGGTGCTGGCGCCTTAACAGCTTTGTCAGCTTACGATATCCGTAAACGGACGTGTACTCGTCAGCTAGAAACTCAGATCGGCTGACAGTTATGCAGAACAAGTGACGAACTACTTGTATGACCGTCACTCCGTCATTTTGGAGACGGATAAAACGGATGGGGTCAGTGTGCGATATGTGAAAGGGATTAACTATATCGCCCGAATCGATCAGGCGGACAAGCTGTGGTATTTCCTATTCAACGGCCATGGGGACGGTGTGCAGACGGTGGATGAGCAGGGAACGATAGATAACCAGTATGACTACGATCTATTCGGCAGCCCGACGCTGACGATTGCGCTGTATGAAAGCACGATTCGCTATTCGGGAGAATTTTACGATGCGGAAGTGGCCTGTATTACCTGCTGGCGTGTTATTATGATCCGTATGTAGGGCGGTTTATATCCGAGGATACGTATAGAGAGCGAGCGAATGAGCCGTTGTCGCTGAACCGGTATACGTATGTGCTCAATAATCCGGTGATTTGTTTTTTACGAGGTAAATTTAAAAACATAAAATCAGCAACAAATCGGCATGAGGCCATCTTCTGAAGCGGAAGGTGGCCTTTCAAAATTTCACTCAATTTTAGCCTCGAAGCGCTGCCACGCCGATTTTTTTTCTCACTAGTGAAGTTTGATTAAACTGTTTGTTCATTTAAGTAAGAATTAAAGTGTCTGCCTAGATTCTAAAACAGTTCCAGCTGCTCCGGTCCTTCTTCCTTCTCCGGTTCAGTACGGTCAGGAAAAGGCTTCACCGGCAGGTCCAGCAGGTCCATCATCATCTGGGCATTCGCCGCTGCATCGCCACCGGAGTTGTTGTTGAAAATAACATAAACATCCTTGCTCTGCTCCTGCAATTGCTCCAGATAATCTTTCCACTCCAACAGCTCTTCCTTGTTGTAACGGTACAAATAACGAGTCTCGCGCCAATTGGGCGCACCATTCTGATGCCAGCCGGACACGTTGCGTCCGTGCATGCGAACCAGTGTCATCTCCGAATCAGTCGCCTCCGGCACGATGGGAATGGAACCGGGACCTGCCTGAGGTTCGTCACAGACACTGTGAATCCAGCCTTGCTCTTTCAGGAACGCAAGCGTCCGCTCGCGCATGCCATCTTCATACCAGCTGCGATGACGGAATTCCAAGGCACAGGGAATGCCCTCCATTCTCAGTTTCACTTCACGAAGCTCTTTCACGTTGTCTTTATTACATTCGAACCAGGGTGGATATTGAAACAAGGCTGCTTGCATCTTGCCGGCTTCAATGACGGGCTCAAGTGATTCTCGAAAAGCCTTATACATCTCCGACGTGCTCGTGAAGTAGGGTTTGCCTCGCAGATGTCCGGTCATTCCCTGATAGGCTTTGATGATAAAAGCAAAGGATTCGGGCGTCTCGGCAGCCCACCGTGCCATTCGATCCCGCGGCTGAACGGCGTAGAAGGAACTATCCACCTCCACGGTGGAGAAGTATTGTCCGTACAGACTGAGCTTGTCTTTCGCTTTGGTACGGTTCGGATAGAGATCGTCCTGATCCCCCCATCCGGTAAGTCCGATGCGAATCATAAGAACACCTCCTGTTGCTTATAGTACGCGTTCATAAAGAACGGTTTTCAGTACCGAGAAGATGGGATGAAGCTAGAAATGGAGTAGCGGAGCGTAGGAAAACTACGTGAGCAACCGCAATGTTTCCGAAGGAAACATACTTCGTAAGCACCCACTTATTTCGGCTGAATTCCATATTCGATGCTGATGATGCCAATAGGCATCCTTCGTAATCAAAAGCGGGCTTTTTGAACAACCTCTTATAGTTAACCGATTCGCAGGGGTATGCGTATGATTAACATTATATCGTGTGCATTTTGGCTCTTCAATGCGGGTGATTTACTGGATTTTTTTGAGTTTGCAGCATAAAGACGTTACAATAAATTAAAGCTTAGGGGAAATGATCAGGCCTGTACAACAGTATATGACGGACAGAGGGCCAGTGACCATGTGGAGGGCGAGAATTAATGACGGAATGGTATGAAGAGAGTTTTGGAGAAGATTATCTGCTCGTATACAAGCACCGGGATGTGCAGGGTGCCTATCATGAAGTACATAAAATGATTAAATGGTTAAAGCTTGAGCCCAATTCTGAAGTGTTGGATCTCTGCTGCGGTATGGGACGGCACTCACTGGCACTGGCTGATGCAGGATTACGAGTGACCGGAGTCGACTTGTCCGATGTGCTACTGCGCGAAGCGCGCCTAATGGATGACGAACACCGAGTAACGTGGTGCCATGCAGACATGCGTGAACTTCCGTTGAAAGGTGGCTTTGACGCCGTAGTCAATCTGTTCACATCGTTTGGTTATTTCCTTGAGGACGGAGAACAATTGAAAGTGTTACGCGCCATCCATCGCATGCTTCGGCCGGGTGGCAGCTATATAATTGATTTTATGAATACGGCTTATGTGACTCGTCATCTGGTGCCACACTCGGTTCGAGAGGATGAAGGGCAGCGGATTGAGGAGTTTCGCAAAATTGAAGATGGATTTGTGCAAAAGGAAATTCGCATTACGGATAGCGCATCCGGACATGAACCGCGGGTATATCAGGAGCGTGTGAAGTTGTACACACGGGATCAACTGAGTCAGATGTTAAGTGAAGCTGGACTTCAGGTAGATCAGGTCCATGGCGGCTATGATGAAGAGAAATATGACGAGCAGGCTTCTCCGCGTATGATTTTTGTGGGTCATCGTCCTGTGGAGTGAACAGACCGTCTGGAAGGGGAAAACGTATGAAGCGAACAGAAGAGATGTCCATGACAGAGGGCATACATCGGGTCAAGATTACCATGTCTTTTCCTCTGCGATGGGTGAACAGTTATGTGCTGTCTGAACCGGATGGAACGATCACTATCATAGATCCGGGACCACGTAATTCGGAGACGGAACAGGAGTGGCATGAAGCGCTGGCAGATCTCGGCCTGACCTTTAGCGATGTTCATCAAATTGTGCTAACCCACCATCACCCGGACCACCTTGGGGTGTCGGGATGGATGCAAAAGATGACGGGTGCACCCGTTCGAATGTCCACACGTTCTCGCCAAGAGGCCGATTATATGTGGGGACCTGATTCACGCATGAATACAATATTACCTGATTATTATGGTCGTCATGGTATGCCCGAAGACAAGACCGAGCAGATGCATGAACATATGAAGGCATTTACTTCGCAGATCACGCCACTTCCGAATGTGACTCCCATTGAAGACGGTGAGTGGCTTGATATGGGCGGGAAACGTTGGGTTGCTGTGGAGACGGGGGGACATGCCCCAGGCCATTTATCCTTTTATGCGCCGGAGTCGATGGAGATTCTGTGCGGAGATGCAGTGTTGCCACAGATTTCACCGAATATCAGTCTGCAACCGGGCAGTGACCCTCAGCCTTTATTTTCTTATATGGAAGGATTGCATCGTCTCGGGGCTCTGAATGTCAAGCAGGCGTATCCGGGGCATCGAAATCCTTTTGCCCAGTTCAGCGAACGGACAGCTCATTTGCTTGTTCATCACGAGGAGCGCCTTCAGAAGATGACCGAGCGAATTCAGGAGTCACCGGCGAATGCGTATGATATCTGTGTATACATGTTTGGCAATCGGCTCGGTACCCATCAACTGCGGTTTGCCATGAGTGAGACGTTGGCCCATTTGCAGGAGTTAATTCGACGGGAAGTGACGAAGCAAGAGCAGCAACCGGATGGCACGTTCTATTTTCGAATCTAACGAAATGATGATATGAATATGAAATGATAGTACGCTCCTATATAAAGGCTTTGTACAGGAAATTCACCTGTTCAGGGTCTTTTTTAGTTTGACACGACTTCCGTGAAATAAAGCTTTAGCCTTTCTTAACCGTTCATTCATCTATTTTTAAGCCAGCGCGCCTATGATACATCTATGAACTTCGCTAGGGCGTGTCTTAAGACACACCCTAAAGAAAGCAGGGAAGAGCGATGACCAGAAGAAAACGGAATCAATGGAGAAAATGGCAAGCTTCAGCGGCAGCAACGTTGACCGTGGCTGCACTCTTTCAATATGTAAGAACTTCGGATGCCTTTGATGTGGCCTATGCAGCAGCGAATGGCACGGATACAAGCGTTACTGCTTCAAGCCAAGTGAATACACGTGATGATGTGATGGATGAATGGATCAGCAGTACAACGGACAACAACAACTGGAACACGCAGGACAATGACAATAATGATCGTCAAGATAATGGAACATCCGATAGCTCACAAGCCGCTGTGCCGAATCAGAGCATGAGTAACAAGGGAAGTTATTCAGATGCTCAGCGTTTCGGGCAAAATAACCAGGATACAGACTCCGGATACAGCAGTGGCAACGATCAGTCACGCACAGGTGCATCATGAGCCGCACGGAGCAAGTCGCTCGTCCGCTCCGATTTCAATTCCGTGCAATGAACACGGATGTTGAAGTGCAACTGTCCGCTGGGCGGGAAGAAGCTGAACATGCAGCAACCTTGGTGAAGAATTGGTTTGAGACGCAGGAGCAACGATTCAGCCGATTTGTGGCAGAGAGTGAATTGAATCGTCTGAATGGCTCTACCGGATGGATGCCTGTCTCGGCTGCGATGGATGAAGTTTTGAGTCTGGCGTACGGTTACATTGGACTGACCGAAGGGATTTTTCAGCCAGGCATCTCGCAGGCTCTTCAAGTTTCGGGATATGATCTATCCTTCGAGAAGGTGCAACAACGACAATCGCAACGTCCATTGCTTGAGCGCATACTGCGAACGAGAACACCTGAATTATCAGGGGGGATGGAAAATCGATATGACCACAGTCGTCCGAGCTGGATTCAGCGGGAAGGCAGCCGGATGGTTCATCTGGACCCCGGAGTTGAGCTGGACCTGGGAGGGATTGTTAAGGGCTGGGCAGTGGAGCGCATTGCAGACTGGTTGCAGCGAACATTGCATATTCCGGCGGGGTTGATTAACGCGGGTGGAGATATCCAAGTATGGGGCACATCAGACCATCCCCAGTGGAGCTTGAAAGTAGCCGATCCTTTGCAGGATCAGGGGAATGTGTCAGGGGCGGTTCGCTTACAGCGAGGAGCTGTTGCCACTTCTGGTATTTCCCGCAGACAATGGCAGAATACGGACGGAAGCCTTGCACATCACCTCATTGACCCACGGACGATGGAACCGGCGGATACGGACGTATTGCAGTGTACCGTTATGGGACAGCATGCTTCGCAATGCGAGATCATTGCCAAGACGGTCTGCATTTTGGGGAGTGCCGAAGCGGTGGGCTGGTTGAACCGACATTACGATCGGCATGACGTCCTGTGGATGACACGGGATGGAAGTACTTATTTTAGAGGGAATACGGATACGCTCGCTGAGCACTGGCCTGGTTTTGATCCGGATCATCGCTTCAGTCTGATCTAGGACGTGTCTCAAAACTCGCTGAAGTGCATCTTTTACCGCCTTTTTCGCCCCCTGCTGCGTCACTTTCCCTTGACGTACCCCGGCACGTCTGCGGAGAACTTCCTGGCTTGGAACGAAAATTCGGCAAAATCTGCTTCCTTCGGAGTTTTCCAGACACGCTCTAACGAGGACAAGTCTAACAGATATGGGGGAGCCGGTTATGGCACAATGGATTGTAGATTACCTGCCGACGTGGAATATCATTCGAATGAGTGGGATTGCTGCTTATGTGCTGCTCTTTGCCGGTGTGTTTCTGGGCATTGCTCAAGGGATGCCTATGGCCAAAGGCAAACCAAAAGCAGCCATGTTCAAATGGCATACCCGAACGATCTGGCTCGCCTTCGGACTTGGACTCATGCATGCGTTAACGTTATATATTGATCACTACAGCCCGTTTACCTGGGGAGAACTTCTGATTCCTTTTTCCGCCTCCGTGCATCCGATTGGCAGTGGTCTGGGAACGTTAGCCTTCTACGGATTAGTGATCGTCCTGTTATCCAGTGACCTGCGGAACAAGCTGGGTCGCAAATGGTGGTTCATGTTCCACATGCTGTCCTATCCGGTGTTCATTGGTCTGCTGGTTCACGGTATGGTAACGGGAACAGACTCTGGCAATATCATCATGCGAATGATGTATGTATTCACTGGACTCAGCATCCTCGGCATCACTGTGCTGCGTGGCATGTTGAGAGAGCGCAAAGGCCCGGAAATCACGATTGGACCGAAATGGACAGCATCTGAGCCAGCTGCCGAGCAGAAGTGGGTTGAAGGTTATGGTTTGGCGGGAACGGTACGACCTAAGCATCTGAAATAATAACATGTGGATCATCCAATGTGTATCGTACACATGCAAAAGAAGCGGCCATCAGGCCGCTTTTTCCATGAATAGTTATTTCATCGAACAGTTATTTCACCAAGCATCCACACACATGGCCAATGTCCCACATGAATTCAGGAATGGAACGAGTTAAGCGTTAGACAACATCATCGCTAGTAGGTTTTTTCCCCAACGCTTCTTCCATCTCGGATTGTTTGCGATGGGCGATGCGACTGCTTGCTGCCGATGCAATTGCACCGACAATATCATCGAGGAACGTATGAATAGGACCATGGGTCTTGTCATTCAGTCGCTCCAGCACTCCTGGCTTCAACTTGTCCACGTACCCGTAGTTGGTGAAGCCGATGCTGCCATATACATTGACGATGGAGAATGCCAAAATCTCATCCACGCCATATAGTCCTTCATCGTTCTCGATCATTTCCTGCAAAGGAGATATGAGCTGACCTTGTTCAGCCAGCAGATCGAGCTGAATGCCGGTCAGAACAGCGTTCTGTACCTCGCGTTTACGGAGAACCTTCTCCACATTATCGATACATTCTTCCATGGTAAGATCAGGGTAGTACTTTTTCTGCAATAACATAACCAGTTCTGCGATCTCAGGGATCGTGACGCCCCGCTTATGCAGCCATTCCCGTGTTGCCTCCGCGACTTTGCGGCTATTCAGGCTATAAGGGATTTTTTCTTGCTCCGGATGTTCCATGGGCGATTCCTCCTCTGAAGTTAGCAATGTCCTTACTCTTGCTTTCTAATACGTTATTAACCTCTTTTACGTTTCTTATTATCTTTTAGTTATTTTTTGGACAAAGGCTCGTATACATGGTAGTACAAACTGTAAAAATGATGAGGGGGAACGTGATCATGAGAAAGATCCATTCTTTGCGTACGGTATCGGCAGCTGCGCTGCTGAGCATTCCTATGGTGTTGTCAGGCTGTGGCATGTTTGGAGCACAGTCTTCCGAAGCTGTTGATCCACCACCGCCCATCCAGGAAGCAGCCATGATTCAGGCAGCCGAAGGGAATGGGGCACTCGCAACGCTCCCTTTAACGACGGTATATCTGCAAGACCAGCAGGGACTGCTCGCTCCGGTATCCCTGACACTTCCTTCCGGAACAGATGCCAGCAGTCCAAAGACAGCACTGGATACACTTGTCACAGGCGGGGCCTATGCTGGCATGTTGCCTGAAGGCTTCCAGGGTGTTCTTCCGCAGGGAACGGTTGTTCAGAATGTAACGATTCATGCGGATGACAAGTTGGCGGTCGTGGAGTTCTCGGGTAATTTTGCCAAGTATGATGCGAAGGAAGAACGGAAAATGCTAGAAGCTGTCACGTGGACGTTGACGGGAACACCTGATGTGGAGAATGTGCAGATCTGGGTGGATGGCAAGAAGTTAACGCAAATGCCGGTGAACAGCACGCCGTTGCCTGAACCGCTGAATCGGGCTGTGGGAATCAATCTGGATTTGGGCGATACGTTTGTGACCAACAGCAGCCCGGTTACGGTCTATTTCTCAGCTGCTTCGCCAGCAGGCATCCAATATTATGTTCCGGTTACACGTCTGGTCACCCCTGGTGAAGATCGGGTGCAGGCGGCATTGAACGAACTGATCAAGGGACCTGACAAAGGCGGAGAATTGGAAGAGGTCATGACAGGCGGAACAGAGCTGAAATCGGTCAAAACGGCCGAGGATGGCACGGTAACGGTTGCCCTGAAAGACGATATGTTTGCTGAAGGGGATATCGTGCCAAGCGAGCTGTTACAGTCCGTCGTATTAACTACTGCGGAGAATACAGCCAGCAAGGATACCAAAGTGCAGATCGAATGGAACGGCCAAAAAACGGTCATGGGTGACGACAACAGGGATTACAGTGCGCCAGTTTCCAAGCCTGAATATATCAACGAAATTCCAATTTAATGCACGGAGAATGCTTAAGGATGCTTTTAACCGAACTCTTTGGTAAAATATAAGGGATTAGTAAAAGTGTGAACAAGCTCAACATTACAGGATGCTTAAGTCGTAGGAGGCAGAAAAAATGAGATCAAACGGACGAACCAGCGAACAGCTGCGCCCGCTGAATTTAACAGTAAACACGAATAAATACGCCGAGGGCTCTGTACTGATTGAAGTTGGAGATACAAAGGTTATCTGTACAGCTACAGTCGAAGAACGTGTTCCTCCCTTTATGAAAGGGCAGGGTAAAGGCTGGGTAACAGCTGAATATTCCATGCTGCCACGTGCAACCCATACCCGAAACCAACGTGAAGCCAATCGCGGCAAATTAACTGGACGCACCATGGAAATCCAGCGTCTGATTGGTCGGGCACTGCGCTCCGTAGTGAATTTGCAGGCTCTTGGTGAGCGTACCATTACCTTGGACTGTGATGTCATTCAAGCCGACGGAGGCACACGCACAACGTCCATTACCGGTGCGTTTGTAGCGTTGGCGCTTGCCGTGAACAAGATTTCCCAACAGCACAAACTGCAAGTGTTCCCGATTACGGATTTCATTGCTGCGGTAAGCGTGGGTGTTGTGGGTGAACAGCCTGTACTGGATCTGAACTATGATGAAGATTCCAAAGCCAAGGTAGACATGAACCTGGTGATGACAGGTGGCGGCAAATACGTTGAGTTGCAGGGAACAGGCGAGGAAGCACCATTTGATCGCCGTGAGCTGAACGCAATGCTGGAACTGGGCGAGCAGGGAATTCTGGAAATGATCGAGCGTCAAAAAGAAGTGCTCGGACCGATTGCGCTCAAGATCGGCGCACGTGGATTAGGGGAAGCGTAAGATGAGCTTGGACAGCCCAATCCTCATTGTTGCAACCCGCAATGCGGGTAAAGTTCGTGAATTCGCTCATGCTTTCGCACCGCTTGGCAAAGAGGTCAAGAGCATGTTTGACTATCCGGAGCTGCCGGATGTAGTAGAAGACGGTGTAACGTTTGCGGAGAATGCCTGGAAGAAAGCCAAGGCGGTTGGTGATGCGCTTGGTTTGCCCGTTCTGGCAGACGATTCAGGACTTTGCGTAGATCTGTTGGACGGGAAGCCGGGAGTGTATTCAGCGAGATATGCAGGCGAAGGAGCAACGGATGCACAGAATAATGCGAAGTTGCTGGAAACACTGGAATCGTTGAAATCCGGTGAGGACACCGAGCAGCCGCTACTAAGTCCGGCTCGTTTCGTCTGTGCACTGGTACTGTACGATCCGACAACCGGAGACAAGTATGAAGCAGAAGGTACTGCAGAAGGCTGGATCACGGCTGAAGCAGCAGGTGCTGGCGGTTTTGGATATGATCCACTCTTCTATGTCCCTGAATACGAGATGACGATGGCAGAGCTTACGCTTGAGCAAAAGCAGGCGATTAGCCACCGTGGTCATGCGCTGAGAGCGCTCGTATCCAGACTTGAAGGCTGAGACTAAGCGGAACATCTTGATTTAGCTTCAATGATATGTGAACATCAAAGCGTTAATGGAAGGACAGAAGCATTCCGATGGGATGGTTTACCCGCCATTAACGCTTTTTATATGAAATGAAGTATTTGATTGGGGTTGGCGAGGTCCATCCATATACCTAAATGATGATGGCTATTTCTGTGACTATATAATGGAACATATGTTCCTATACCTATATGAAAAATGGTTTACATTGCACGATTAGGAATCTCTTTGGGACTGGAGTTGGAAGAAGTTGCAAGCCTTGTGTGGTATGGGTTAACATTCAAATTAACGAATCATATATGTACCTTAAACGGAGGGATCTACTCATGCAAGAAGTGAAGCTTGTTGTATCTTACGATGATTATGAGGACGGCATTCGTATGGAAAAATTAATTAAGGAACTGGCAGCTAAACCGGAGGCCAGCTCACTGGAAAGTCTGGTCATCGGAGATTGGGGACAAGCGTATGAAAATTCGCCTGAAGAGTTCATGGGCACGCTCGTCGAGTCGGCCCCAAGCTTTCCGTCATTGAAAAAATTGTTCATCGGAGATATGGGATTCGAGGAATGTGAAGTATCGTGGATAATTCAGACGAATCTCACCCCTCTGTTGGGCGCTTTTCCAGAATTAAAATCATTTTCGGTGAAGGGCAGCAGTGGTCTCAGTCTGGAACCGATCCAGCATGCGAAGCTCGAAGAATTGGTTATTATTTGTGGCGGTCTCCCGAAAGAAGTGTTATCCTCGATCGCCAGCGCCGAGTTGCCTGAATTGCGTAAACTTGAACTGTATCTGGGTGTGGATGATTATGGTTTCGATGGTTCACTTGAAGATGTGCTTCCCCTTCTGGAACAAGGATTATTTCCAAAGCTGGTTTACTTGGGTCTGAAGGACAGTGAAATTCAGGATGAGATTGCGAAAGCAGCAGCTGAAGCGCCTATTCTGGATCAACTTGAAGTACTGGATTTGTCACAGGGAACATTGTCCGATGAAGGGGCCGAGGCACTGCTTGCCAGTGACCGGATCAAAAAGCTTAAACATCTGGATCTTAGCTACCACTATATGACAGACGAGATGCTCATTCGCTGGAAGCGTTCTGGCCTATCTGTAGATGTTAGCGATCAGCAACAGAGTGATGAGGATGACTGGCGCTATCCGTCGTTAACGGAATAGATAATGTCAGGCGTACCATTACTGTTGATTGGAAACCCCGATAATCGGCGATCCCAAGGGTTGCAAGAGGCCAGACATAGATTGGGCTTAAAACCCGCGGTTGTACTGCCATATGCCCAATTGCTTCAGACCTGGAGGCAGGGAAGAACGATCGCTGATACATTAGATTCCAATCTGCCTGAACCCCTGATTCGAATCGATGCTCCTGGTGAGGATTGGGAAGTAGAGCGTGAATTGCTATTTCTTGGAGCTATGAACGATACGCCACCCTTAACGGATGGGATGGGTGCAGAAGCATTCTCCGCAGAACAGGCACTTGCGCTGGAACAGGAGTGGGGAAGAATCTATGCTCCTGCCCAGTGGTTCCGTGGCTGGAAAGCCTGTTTGGATCGAATCGGCCGTGAGGCTCGGACAATATGGCCTGGAGCCCGATTTATGAATGATCCCGCCGATATCCAATTGATGTTTGACAAGAGAGCATGTCAGCAGCACCTATCTTCCCATGGAGTTCAGGTACCCCCAACATTACCATCTTCGCACCCGATTCGGAATTACACCGACCTGCGTACGGCTATGCAATGTACCGCTATGAACCGTGTATTTGTTAAGCTCGCGAGTGGCTCAGGAGCCTCAGGCGTTGTCGCGTATCAGGTTAACCCACGTACAGGTGACGAAATCGCTGTAACGACGATGGGGATGGAACAGACACAGGGCAAGATGATTTTCTTCAATGAAGGACGTCTACGCAAGTACACCCGCAGTGACGAGGTTGCTACGTTAATGAATTGGTTATGTGCAGAAGGTGCACAGATTGAACGGTGGATGCCCAAAGCCACGTTTGATCAACGGGCCTACGATATTCGCCAACTGGTTGCGGGTGGACAGGCAGGTCATGCGATTATGCGGCTGAGCCATACCCCGATTACCAATCTGCATCTGCGCAATGAGCGTATGCTACCTGCTGAAGCTGGGCTGGATGAACAGCGAATGTCTCTGGTTCGGACGGCAGCGCAAGCAGCCATGTCTGCATTTCCCAACTCGTGGTCAGCCGGAATTGATGTGATGCTTACTAGTGGTTCGAATCCGCGTGCCTATGTGTTGGACGTGAATCCGTTTGGAGATCTGTTATACAGGGTCGAGTATCATGGACTTGGAACCTATGAGTGGGCAATGGAACTTTTACGAAAGGAGCCTCTTCAACATGCCTGATATGAACACCATCGTGGGCTCCCATGATCTGTTAATGATTACACTGGATACGTTACGATATGACGTAGCCAAGCTGGAAGAGGAGAATTGTCCTAATCTGTGTGGTTCGGGTCCGTGGGAGAAGCGACATACCCCGGGCAGTTTTACATATGCGGCGCACCATGCTTTTTTTGGTGGTTTTATGCCGACACCTGCTAATACGGACAAGGCATCTCATGTAAGGCTATTTCATTCCCGGAATACCGGACTCAAGACACATTCGCATACCTGGCTGTTTGATACACCGGATATCGTATCCGGGTTCGCAGCTGAAGGTTACCGTACCATCTGTATTGGCGGCGTCATCTTTTTTACGAAAAAAAACCCGCTTGCGAAAGTATTGCCCGGTTATTTCCAACAGAGCTACTGGCGAATGAACTTTGGGGTAACCAATCCCAATTCGACAGAGCATCAGGTACAACATGCATTAAAGCTGCTTGAACAGACGCCGCCGGATGAAAAGATATTTATGTTTTTGAACGTGTCTGCCATTCATGGCCCCAATCGTTACTTTGTAGAAGGAGCCAAGGAGGACTCGGTGGAGACTCAACGGGCTGCACTTCGATATGTAGATGAAGCTCTTGGGCCATTGTTCGAGGCGATGAGGAAACGCGCCCGGCCTGCCTTTTGTTTAGCTTTTTCCGATCATGGTACAGCTTACGGTGAAGATGGGTATCAAGGACACCGGCTCGCGCATGATGTCGTCTGGACGGTGCCTTACCGTGAATTTTTAGTATAGAATGTTTTGCTCTTATGATGACAACAACCGGAGACAGGAGGAAACCGATGGAGAAGCATGTACTACATACAACAACAGGCCATTCCACACAGTCCGGATCCAATATAGCTACAAGTCTCAGTGAAGTACTGGCATTCCCTTATCGTTCTTACTTATACTCATACCCGCACAAGACCGCATATCGGGAGCTGGACCCACCGCTGCCGTTGGGGCCACTGTGGGAACAAGAGAATACCGATACGTATTTTTTATATATGCACATTCCCTTTTGCGCTGCTCGTTGCGGATTCTGTAATCTGTTCACACTGCCGGATCGACGGGATGATACGCATGAACGCTATGTGGATGCGCTGGAACGTCAGGCGAAACAGTGGGCACCCATTACATCTCGAAGGCCGTATTCGAGGTTCGCGATTGGTGGAGGAACGCCTACATTGTTGAATGAGGTTCAGTTGAATCGTCTGTTTGATATTGCCGAACATGTGATGGGGCTGGACCCTGCGCAAGCATCGATTTCGGTGGAAACGTCGCCGGATACCGTTACGGAAGCCAAGCTGGCCATTATGAAGGAACGAAGTGTGGATCGTATTAGTATGGGCATCCAGAGTTTTATTGAAGGTGAAGCATCCGCCATCTATCGTCCGCAAAAACCACAGGAAGTAGAACGAGCGCTTGAGAAGCTTACTCGGTATGATTTCCCATTGTTGAATCTGGATCTGATCTATGGTTTGCCGGGTCAAACGGTGGAATCATGGATCTATTCATTGGAAAGAGTTCTGGCCTACGAACCAGGCGAAATCTTTATCTATCCCTTGTATACTCGGGAGAATACAATCGTGAAGCCTGATGATATTCGCCGTCAGGGACCTGACATTCGGATGGAGTTGTATAAAGCTGCACGTGAGACTTTAAAAAGTAAAGGTTATGTGCAATATTCAATGCGCAGATTTGCCAAAGAACAGTCGTCCTCCAAAGTGCTTCTGCCTTATAGCTGTCAGGAGGAGGGCATGGTTGGTTTGGGATGTGGCGCGCGCTCTTATACGAGTGAAGTACATTATGCTTCCAAGTACGGTGTGAGTTATAAGGCCACACAAAGCATCATTGCCGATTATGTGGCGACCGAGCGCTACGATGTGGCGGATTATGGTATCGTGTTAAGCCGTGAGGAACAGAGACGTCGCTTTATTCTGAAAGCCTTGTTGCATCGGGAGGGATTGACGTTGTCTGACTACCATCAGCGCTTCGGTACCGATGTGATGTCCGACTATGTCTGGTTGGCTGAACTGCTGACAGAGGGCATGGGGGAGTTGGAGAGCGATGAGGGCAAGCAGGTGCTGCGTCTGACAGAAGAAGGACTGGGTTACTCCGATGCGATTGGAGATTGGCTTATATCTGCCGAAATTCGTGAACAGATGGAAGGGTTTGTTTTCTCATGAGAGCGACTTTGTATTATCGGGGGAAGTTGTCTTCCTGTAATTACGACTGTCCATACTGCCCTTTTAGCAAGACGGTGGATTCCAAAGAGACGCTGGAAATGGATGAACAACAATTGCGTCAATTTGTGAATTGGGTGAGGGAGCAGGAGAGTGCCGGGCATCAATTTTCGATTTTCTTTAATCCCTATGGTGAAGCTTTGGTACGGCGCTGGTACCGGGAAGCGATGATCGAGCTGTCACATATGCCACATGTGGATAAAGTTGCGATCCAAACCAACCTGTCCGTCAAGCTGGATTGGGCGAGAGAGCTGGATGCGAACAAAGCAGCCTTTTGGGCGACATATCATCCTCGGGAGACGAAAGAGGCTTCTTTTGTAAAACAATGTTTGACCTTGCGTCAGATGGGACTTGCTTTTAGTGTCGGTACTGTAGGACTCCGTAGTGCTTTCCCCGCAATTGAGTCCATGAGACAGGCTTTGCCGGATGATGTGTATATGTGGGTGAATGCCTTCAAAGATCGGCCTAAGTATTACACGCCGGAAGAGATTCAGTTTTTACGTGGGCTTGATCCGCTTTTTGAAGGTAATCTGCAGGACTATGAGAGCTTGGGCAAACGTTGTGCTGCCGGTTCGAAAGTATTTTATGTGCAAGGGTCAGGGCATGTGAAGCGGTGTTACAAGGATCGCCGAATTATTGGGCATCTGTATCGCGATGGATTGCAAGCGTTAGCTGCGGATCGGCCTTGTGCCATGAAGAAGTGTGGTTGTTACATTGGTTATATCCATATGGAAGATTCTCCGTTCAGAGAAACGTTTGGTAGTGGGTTGCTTGAACGAAACCCGGTATTAATCAACGATGGACAGGTTCCAATTTGAATTTCCAGCACACATAGATTGAACTTTGTATAATCAACAGGACGTCCGGTGAACAACAGTTATGCTGTTCACCGGACGTTTTTTTTATGAATGTTAAATAGAATGTGATTCTAACGAATAGCTACTTTATATGTCCGTAACCAAGTATTAATCTGAGTCAGATATGCAAATAACTGTGGACCTGACATTAACTGTCCGAACCAGGGCAGATTGGAAGCTGCATCGGGTGAAGATGCAAGATTGCGGATCTGAGCTTTGTCGATCAAAGGCAAAATAGGGGATGTGGGATCATCCAGGATATCAAGTACCTGTTGTTTGACCGCAGCCAGGTATTGTGGATTATGTGTTTTCGGGTATGGACTCTTTTTGCGGTATAACACATCGTCAGGCAGGACACCTTCGAGTGCTTTACGCAGAATGCCTTTTTCCCGTCCGCCTGTTATTTTCATTTCCCAAGGGATGTTAAACACATATTGGATCAGACGGTGGTCACAGTAAGGTACCCGTACTTCCAATCCTGCCCCCATACTCATCCGGTCTTTGCGATCCAGCAGTGTAGGCATGAAACGTGTAATATTCAGATAGGACATGACCCGCATCTGGGCGGCTTTACCGGTTTCCCCATCCAGTAAAGGTACTTCAGCCACTGCATCGGAATAGCGGTCTGCCAGATAGTCTAGTGGCCGAATCCATTCCCGAATGTCCGGGGATAACAAGGCTGCTCGCATATCAGGTGCTACAGACCACGGAAACGTACCGGAGTTCAGCATATCCTCCCGATGGAACCAAGGGTAGCCGCCAAACACTTCGTCTGCCGCTTCGCCTGAAATGGCAACCGTGGCTCCTTTCTTGATTTCCTTACAGAACAGATAGAGAGAGGAGTCCACATCTGCCATTCCTGGCAGATCCCTTACTAGCATGGCCTGTGTCAATGCATGAACCAGTTCTCCGTTCTCAATCTCAATCCAGTGATGGTCGGTCTTGAGTTCATCCACCATTCGTTTAATCCAGGGTCCATCTGCACCCGGCTGAAAGGAATGTGCCTGAAAATGTTTGGCGTTATCCACATAATCGACAGAATACGTACTGACTTGGCCTTGCCCGGTCCGGTTGTAATAATCCACGGCTAATGCAGACAAGGCACTGGAGTCCAGTCCTCCCGATAAAAGCGAGCAGACAGGAACATCCGAAGCCAACTGGCGCTCCAGTGTATCTTGCAAGAGGGTTCGCACCTCGGCAGCCGTCTCTTCCAGGCTATGTTCGTGATTGTGGCTTTCCAGTTTCCAATAGGCATAGGTACGAATTCCGTTTCGGTTGTAGATGAGCGCGTGCGCAGGCTTGAGTTCGCTCAGTGAAGAGTATACGCCGTGTCCTGGTGTCCGTGCAGGCCCTACGATAAACACTTCGGCCAATCCTTCCGGGCCAACAGCGGCTTCTACATCTGGATGAATGAGCAGAGCTTTGGGCTCTGATCCGAATACGAGGGTGTCTTTGGCATTACTGTAGAACAGAGGTTTCACACCAAGGCGATCTCGTGCGATAAAAACCTGTTCGCGTCCCCCATCCCATATGGCAAAAGCGAAAATACCGTTAAACCGGTCAACACATGCCGGTCCCCATTCAATATAAGAGGCAAGCAACACTTCCGTATCACATTGTGTTCGGAAATTATGCCCCCGCTGGAGCAATTCCTTTTTCAATTCGGGTGCATTGTATAGTTCTCCGTTATACACGACGGTATAGGAGGTATCTCCTTGTAACGCATGCATGGGCTGTGCCCCGTTCTCGGGGTCCATCACACTAAGACGCCGATGTCCAAAGGCACAAGGATTGGAGATCCATGTACCTGAAGCGTCGGGCCCCCGGTTCGACAAGCTATCCGTCATATGGACCAGCAGCTCTGATTCCTGGGTCAAATCCCGATTCCACTGTATGAAGCCGGTAATACCGCACATGGTTTGTTCATCCTTTCTTGGTCGAGTCATTCATCCGTATGGCTGCTTGAATCACTGACAGCCAGCAAATGTTGTCTTTTTCGTCAGAGGTCGTAACAAATATATGCCGAAAGCAGGCATAAAATGTCTGTCCTCTTCGGAAACTAGTTCTAGGGACAACGGCCTCAACATGCCTGTGAAGGAGAGAACATGCAATGGACAGTATGAAGTATTATGTGTCTGTCATGGGCCGCTCCGTTATTCCGGATCCGTCGGTAACATCGTATGAATGGATCATTCAGGCAACGCCACAGGAAGCGGAGCAATTACTGGGACTGCTCAATCTCATGCAGGAAAAGGAGGAAGAAGCTTTTCCTGGCATGGTATTCCCATGGCCGGATACACCGGAGGAGTCCGTAAACCGGGCGTATGAAACGGTATTACAACAGGTGTATCGGGAGATTTACCGATTGGGCACACCAGAGACACGATACCAGATTGAACAGAGTACATGATAAGCACAAAGGAAAAGGAGCGCGATGACGAATGTATGCCATTCAAGATGCCAAAATACGCAGATTAACCGAGGTAGACGGATTGTCCTGTGCAGAAGTGGAAGTACAGCCTGGAAATGCCGGAGACCCGTCATTACTTGTATACGTGGCCTCCACTCAACCTGGAAATTCGCTTGAAGTCGTTCGAATTGTACGCAATCACTCCGATTCGGCGATCGACTGGTATAACAATAATATGCATACCGCGTTTGAAGAGGCGACGGAAACCGCCTTTGAGAACAGCGAAGGCATTACTGCAGAAGAAGATAAAGCTCGATTTCAAAGTGAGTTGTTTGCCTTTGGTTTGCTTGGTCCAACACTTCAGCGTTATCTGATCGGGCAGGCTTAACAGGTAATGCTCCAGCAACACATGTAGTGATAGCGGGATAGGAGTTCAATGTTGAGCTATAAGTAAACAGTGAACTGTTGGTGTTGCTGGTTGCTGTAACTGCATCTGTAATTGGAAAACCCCGCCGTTGTTGAACGGCGGGGTTTGTTATGCGATGGTCAGATCAGGTGAAGAGGTGATCAAGCATACTCGCGCAGCACTTGAATCCCTTTGACCACGTTGTACACAAAGCTTAATCCGTAGATCACAAAGAATAGAATGACAAATCCGATGGCAGAACCCAGGCTATGCGCAGTCACGAAGAAATACAATAGCGGAATGGCAGCGAGAAACGGGAATACATGTGAGAATAAAGCACGTTTGGCATGTCCCTCGATGTAAGCATCCTTGGCAACAATCCATATAATGATCGGAAACAGGAACGGGGCAAAGAAAATGCTGAAATAGGATAGGGCTGATAAAAGTTGTCTCATGACGATTCTCTCCTTCAATGCATCTTTGAAATGTATGTATGCAAAAGATTACCCAGCAATTCTGACATTGAAAATGGCTGATGTTAATCTTACTCTAAATGTCCCGATCTCCTCAATATAACCTGGTTTCAGCTATCATATTCTCAAAGGGACTGGAGTATGAGAATAATACGGAAAAGTACATTTTTGAACCCGCATTTAAGTGTAATTATTAATTTTTTTATAAAACTATTGAAAAATATAGAAATCAGAGTATAATAAGAACCGCGCCGAAAATTGTTTATACATATTTGTCTCAGTAGCTCAGCTGGATAGAGCAACGCCCTTCTAAGGCGTCGGTCGGGGGTTCGAATCCCTCCTGGGACGTAACAAAGAAAACTTCCTTGGGAAGTTTTTTTGCGTTCAGGGGAAGAGAACCCCGATGGTTCGTCGGAGCATCCGCTTCGTTAGCGCTACTTCGCAGTCTCGACTGGAAGGAGAGTATCCCTCCTGGGAAGCTTCTCTTGCTTTCAAGGCGAAGTGCTCTATTGCTTTTACCTATAAATAATATAGAATCTATATATTTAAAGAATAAACAATTCTATGTCACAATGAGGATATCAATAACGAAAGCGACGGTGGGATCCATGAAATCATTGAATCAGTGGCAGGCAGAAGAATATGATAACAAACTGGCTTTTGTGTCCGGATATGGGAAAAACCTGATCTCCTGGCTTCAACCCCAAAAAGGGGAATACATCCTTGATTTGGGTTGCGGGACGGGGGATTTGACGTATGAAATTTCTCTGGCCGAAACTGAGGTTACTGGCATGGATGCATCGCCGGACATGGTTCGCCGTGCGAGGGAGAAATTCCCTGAACTTGAGTTCGTGGAAGGAGACGGTCATCATTTTGATACGAATAGACCGTATGATGCGATCTTCTCCAATGCTGCCCTGCACTGGATGCGAAGTCCGCGACTAGTGGTGGATAGCATATGGAAATCTTTGAAGCCCGGAGGGCGTTTTGTAGCAGAATTCGGCGGTAAAGGGAACGTGCAGATCATTGTGAATGCTATAGAGGAGGTATTGGAACGCAACACGGGCATCCGTGCTTCAGAACGCAACCCGTGGTATTTTCCTTCGATCGGAGAATATAGCAATATATTGGAACAAAGTGGATTTGTGGTGCGTCAGGCCTATCACTACGACCGTCCTACCAGACTGGAAGATGGTAAGCAAGGTATAGTAGGCTGGTTGGCTCATTTTGGAGGCGACTATTTTGCAGGTTTCAGCCCTGATGAGATACAACAAATGTGCAAGGAAATCAGTCAAATCGTGATGCCTTACCTTTGGAAAGATGATGCTCTGTATGCTGATTACAAGCGTCTGCGTATTGAAGCCGTGAAGCCAGGAAATTAAAAACTCACTTCTTTTAATCTCTGTTAAAAGAATTATGTTGATCTTTTGTACAATATCTAACCTCCAAATTAAGACCAGGAATCTCTTTCTGATAAAGAGGGTCTTGGTCTTTTTTTGATGAACTATTTTAAAAATGCAATATTCAAACGACAAATAATTACAAATGGATATTTTTATCATACTCAAGACCCATATAAGTAATTTTTATATCATATTTGTAAGTATTTAGAAGGAAAATGTGGTATTTTGATAGAATAATTTACCAAGGGTCAATCATCTTGCAGATAGGCGGTGGATTTGGAGCAGGTATTGCAGTACATGCGAACAGCAGGAACCCATCATTTGGTGAGGTATTCACATTTAAAAGGAGGGGCAAAGCCTTGAGTAAACGATTGATATCCACGTTATTAAGTGTTCTGATGGTCTTTTCCATTATTCTCCCCGCGACTGGAGCCGCTCCCGCAGATTCAGTTATTCAGCTTGACAACTTACCCAGTACAGCCGAAGCCAAACAATGGAGAGAGATTCTTGCAGGACGGGAAGCAAAACTTGCCGCAGATCCATTTTTGGATAAAAGCTTGGAAGGTCTGGGTGGAGAGAACACCCGAGTGATCGTTGAACTTTCCAATAAACCTGTTGCAGTAGCGCAAGGTGAATCAACCCTCTCCGGAAAATCTTTTACCTCCTCTATGGAAACAAAGGCTGTGACTCAAGTTGAGCAACAACAACAGTCATTTGTACATAGCCTCACTCAGAAGAAAATCAAACATGAAGTATTGGAAGAATATGCATATGCCCTGAATGGTGTAGCGATTGAGCTTAAAGGAAACCAGGTGGGACAATTGCTTCAAATACCTGGCGTGGTCAGCGTATATCCTGACCTTGAAGTTACAATAGCGCCCGAGACAGATGAAGTGAACCCGTACATGAAAGACACAGCGCCTTTTATTGGTGCACCTGAAGTATGGGATTTGGGTTACAAAGGAAATGGCATCAAAGTGGGTGTCATTGATACAGGCATTGACTATGAACATCCTAATTTGCAAGAAGCCTACAAAGGTGGATGGGATTTTGTTGGAAACGACAATGATCCGTATGAAACAACATATCAAGAATGGAAAGGATCGGGCGAGCCTGAGCTTAACGAGCTTGGAAGCCCCTATTACACATCTCACGGTACGCACGTAGCGGGTACCGTTGCTGCTCGCGAAGCGGGGGACTACGGCATTGTTGGTGTTGCTCCTGAAGCAGATATCTATGCTTACCGTGTACTTGGACCATATGGTAGTGGTCAAACCTCATGGGTACTCGGCGGAATTGATCGTTCTGTTCAAGATGGCATGGATGTAATCAATCTCTCGTTAGGTAACGCCGCCAACGACCCGAGTTATATTACTTCAGTTGCCCTGAACAATGCGATGTTGTCTGGTGTGACAGCGGTTGTAGCAAGTGGTAACAGTGGACCTAACCGTTATACACTCGGTTCTCCAGGTGCGTCTGCAATGGCTATTACGGTAGGTAACTCTACAGGACCTAGCCAGCTGATTACAGCCGATACTCACTTCTGGATTGGTGAGGAAGGCGAAGAGGCACAACCTGAACAACAACCGGTGCCAGAGGTTGAACAATCTCCTGAACTGGGTACAGCACCTGGAACAGAAGCACCAGAAGTTTCAGAGCAAGGTGTACCCGCAACTGCTGATGAGGAAAGTGCAGCGGCTGTGGAGGACACGGTTTCCGACGAAGCTGAAGTTCCGAATGTAGAAGAAGCTACAACAGAAGAAAATACTCCATCTGCATCACCTTCTGCACCAGTTGAAGCTTCTCCTGAAGCTGCACCTGTGGAAGAAGAGTCTGTAATTGCTCCGACTGAAGCTCCACTGGCTGTTACAGAGTCGGTTTACCGTCTGGATCTGATGGGCTGGAACCTGTCAGCAGACCCTGAAACTGTTTTGACAGGGAAATTTGGACTTGAATTTGCAGCACTGGGTAAGCCAACTGATTTTGAAGGCAAGGATTTTACAGGTAAAGTGGCATTGATACAGCGTGGTGAACTCGCATTTGTAGAGAAAATCGCCAATGCCAAAGCGGCTGGAGCCGTAGCTGTTATTGTATATAACAACATTCCGGGTCCAATTGGTGTAAGTCTGGGCGACAACTTTGAACTCATTCCAACACTGAGCATGTCCAAGGAAGATGGAGATGTGATCAAGGCTGAGCTGGACGCAGGCCAAGCCGTTGAAGTGAGTTTTAGTGACTTTGAACGTTCCCAAACTCCGGGTGATGAAATGAATTCATCCAGTTCACGTGGACCTGCAAAGGTAACGCTGGATATCAAACCGGATATTGTGGCCCCAGGTACAAGCATTTTGTCTACGATTCCTGCCTACGGCAAGGATGAGCCAGATGCAGATTATGCACAAGCTTATGATCGTAAATCAGGTACAAGTATGGCTACACCTCATGTAGCAGGTCTGATTGCGCTGTTGATTGAGAAGCATCCGGACTGGACGCCATTTGATATCAAAGTTGCGCTCATGAACAATAGTAAAGTGCTGGATACAACCAAGTTTGATGTATTCGATCAAGGTGCAGGCCGCATTCAGGCTGTGAATACCATCGATCCTGCTGCTTTTGTCAAAGTGCTTGATGTAACTCAATACACAGAAAGTGGCTCTGTTGTTGAAAAGGAGAATATCACTGGAAGCATCAACTACGGTAATTTCCTGAGCACAGATGAAAAGACGATTACCAAAACGATTAAAGTTGAAGCGCTGAATGGTAGTGGCGGAGATTACACCGTAAATGTGAATCCGACTCGTAATGTCGCTGGTGTATCCGTTGCCGTAGACAAAAGTTCCTTCACACTGAATGGTGAGGAAGAACTTGCAGTAACAATCACGGTTCCACGAGGGGTTACAGCGGTTACAGAAGCTCAGGGATACATTGAGTTGTCGAACGGAACGAATACTTTTACTGTGCCATATGTTGCTCATTTCAACGTTACGTTGAGTGGAGTTAAATATATTGAGACGGTAAAAGGCACTGAAAAAAATCCATTCCACTATCCATTGAAGGCTGATGGTACGTTGGATACCCTTAATGTAGCAATGGAATTCTATAATCCAATGACATTTGCCCTGATTGAGATTTATGATGGTCTTAATCCGGAAGGTGGATATTATCAAGATGGTTATATCGGCTCCATCTTTGGTAACTATTTTAACTTCAATGCCAATGCAAGATACAACCTTGCTTGGGACGGTTCATATGCGGATTATACAACCGATGAAGTGACTGAGATTCCGGATGGTTTATATACGGTAGACATCACTACTATTGGTACGGACGGCAAAACTTATAAGGAAGACACTTCGCCATTTTTGGTGAAAAAGACAGCTCCGGCTGTAACTGCACCAGAAACGTTGGAGTTCAAAGAGGATGAGTCTGCTGTCCTTAATGGTAGCGTGGAAGACTTGTACTTCCGTGTTGCTCCTGCGCTTGCCAGCGGATGGAACATTGCGTTTGATCCGGCAGCTTCCTTGGAGACAACGTATGTTGTGAAAAAAGAGGATGGTTCGGTGTATAAAGAGGGAGTCTTTGAAGTACAACCTGATGGCACCTTCGGCCTTCCTTTGGAGGGGATCGAAGCGGGCGAGTATGCTGTTGAACTTACGGTAAAAGACCAACAGGGACTTTCGGGTACAGCCAATACGTCACTGAAATTAGAAGCCGTGGAGACCGAACCTGAAACTCCGGCTACCAAGGCCCCAGGTACGCCTGTATTGTCTCACAATAATTGGCTAGGCAACGGCCTGCCTGAAGGCTCGTATATCGTCACCATGAACCTGTGGTGGGGCGAGAACGCAACCAGCTACAAATTATATGAAGACGGGGTTTTGGTTGATACGCAAAAGTTGACTTATAACGCGCCTTCGGCGCAGTCTGCTCAGACGAAAATCACGGGCAAAACTAACGGCACGTATACGTATGTGGCGGAACTAACGAACGACAAGGGAACAACGCGGAGTCAGAAGTTGACTGTTCGGGTTACCAACGCAACGCCAGGCAAAGCGGTTCTCTCTCAGGATAACTGGGATGGCGACGGCAACTATAAGGTGACCATGAACCTGTGGTGGGGGACGAATGCCTCTGAGTATCGTCTCTATGAAAATGATAAGTTGATCGACACGCAAGAACTCCGTGCGGTAACACCTCTTGCGCAAAGTGCTGTGACGACACTGTCCGGAAAAGCATTGGGCACGTATACGTATCGAGCAGAGTTAATTAACGCAGCCGGAGTTACCAGCACAGACACGATTACGGTAAAAGTGAAGTAAGCTTGTTCACCAAATAAGCTGATCGCCGATTTGATTATTGAAGGAACTGTTCTTTGAATAAACGGCCTCCATCCTGTTTAAATCAGGATGGAGGCCGTTTCATTTTGTTTTTTTCTGCTATATAAATGAAAGTAATGATTAACTGATTACGCGATCTTTGCTGGCCTGGGTCCCTGCAATAAGTAACGCAATGGCAAGAATAACCTGTATCAACAAGGGAAGAGCCCATCCTTTTGTCCAGTCATGAAGCACACCGAATAGCAGAGGGCCCATTGCTGCCAGCATATATCCGTAAGACTGGGCCATACCGGACAGACTTGCAGCTTGTCTGGCATCTCTTGTGCGAAGGACAAAGAACATGGTTACCAGTCCAAACGAAGCGCCAGCGCCTATTCCTGCCAGCGTGACGCCGATGGTAACGAGCGAAGGGAGTCCGCTTAACAATAAAGCATACCCGACAATTAAAGATGAGCACGTTAACATGGTTAAAACACGCTGGTCTCGCGTTCTACCAGCGAGAATTGGAACGATAAAGGTAGCTGGAACGCTGACCATTTGCATCAGGGAGAGCATCCAGCCTGCAGACGTTGCGCTGAAACCTTGCTCGGCTAGAATCTCTGGTAACCAGGTGATTGTTGTATAAAATATTAAAGATTGCAGTCCCATAAACAGAGTAATGAACCAGGCCAGGGAAGAGGTCCGTAGACGTACAGGTGTCCCTTCGCTCTGTGAGGCTACAAATAACATTCGCTGTCGTCCTGCGGCGATCTGGGGGAGCCACAAGAGAAGCGCCAGTATGGACAACAGGGCCCACATGCCTAACGAAGCGCGCCAACCCATAGATGTTGCTCCTGCTACTGGCACACTAACACCTGAGGCGATGGCACCAAATATGTTCATGGATACAGAGTATAATCCGGTTACGATACCCACCCGCAATGGAAAATCACGTTTGATCAAACTTGGCAAGAGCACGTTACTTAATGCAATGCCGCATCCCAATATTGCAGTTCCTGTATATAAGGAGAGAACGGAAGGCAACAAGCGCAACGCCACCCCAATGGTTACGATGATAACAGCCAATAGCAGAGCAGATTCGAGTCCTAAACGTTTGGCAAGACGTGGTGCAAAAGGAGAGACTGCTGCAAAGGCGAGCAAAGGAAGCGAGGTCAGGAGCCCGGCCATCGTATGGCCGATACCTGTATCCGAGCGGATCATCTCCACGACGGGACCCGTTGCTGTGATCGGTGACCTCATGGTAGCGGCAATGACGATAATGCCTGCTAATAACAGGCCGAATCTTTTGGATGTCGAAGAATGTTCTCCCTCGGCAAGAATAGATGATTGTTGCTGCATTGAAGATGACATGATAAAATCTCCTGTTTTCTAATAAGTTGATATGTATGGATTGTTACATTATCCACTCGACAAGCATAACATTCTGTGTCAATGTCGGGAAATGAAAAAGCACCCACTGTAACGCGGATGCTCCGACGAACCGTTGGGGTTCTTATCCCTAGAACGCAAAAAAAGCTTCCCGAAGGAAGCTTCTTTTTAGTACGTCCCAGGAGGGATACTCTCCTTGCAGTCGAGACTGCGAAGTAGTGCTAACGAAGCGAATGCTCCGACGAACCATTGGGGTTCTCATCCCCAGAACGCAAAAAAACTTCCCAAAGGAAGTTTTCTTTTTTACGTCCCAGGAGGGATTCGAACCCCCGACCGACGCCTTAGAAGGGCGTTGCTCTATCCAGCTGAGCTACTGAGACATGAATTTTTTCAAGCAAAATTGATTTTATCATATGCAAACAGGAATATCAAGCATTTTATTTTAAACTGTTTTTCATATATGATATTTGGCGGGAGTAACGTTTTTTTCATTATATTTAAGGTTATGTTAGAATATCAGGAGAACTCAGAAAATAGATCGACAATCGTTTTAATATATACATCTATTTATGTTGATTCCGACTGGAGATTCAGGATATAGAGGAGGTGCTCCCATTAAGGAATCCACGACCCCGGAAACCGAGCATAACAACAATATTGTGCTGTTTCCTAAGACGCTGGACTATTACCAGATTCAATTGACAGTTATGCTTGAAAATGAACGGTATGGTGAAGCGATGAAATTGCTTCACTTTTTGCTGCAATGTCAGGGACAGGAAGAGCGCCGCTATGATGAATGGCGGGCCCTGCTCGAATGGCTTCAGGCTGCGTTTCCTCAATATGAAGAAACCTCGCCTGTCGTTCTTGAAGAACGAGAAGAAGAAGAGATTAGTGAGGAAGACATGGCACGGCAGCATGCCCGAATGAAGCTTGAACAGGATGATGGCTATGCAGATAAGATGCTTCGCACAGTAATGGAGGAGCCGCTGTCTGAACAGACGATGCTGGCTTTGGAGCAACTGGCCTATCTTGATCTGCCGAAGATTGACGAGGCACTTACGAGTTGGTTAAAAGAGAAGTCGCTTCACCCTTTGCTTCAATTTCGGGTGCTGCAAACCTTGCGTCGCCGAGGCGTCCAAGGTATGATCCTGTTTACGAGAGGCGAAGAGCAGGTTGAAGTCGAGATTGATACCGTGCCTCTTAAACCAGAGGAATTCCCGCTCCAAATCGTTCAGATTCTGGAACGAGTGGCAGATCAGACGGAGGTTCATGAACCTACGCTCTTTTATTTTGCCCAGGAGTTATGGATACAATATGTCATGGCAGTGTATGGAACTCGTGATTATGTATCCATGCTGGAAGAAAATGATTCCATGACAGATATATGGGCAGCAGCTCTACATATGACCGTTGCAGACAGTCTGGGTGGCTCGCATGATGAGGAAAATACTCGCTCAATGTATGCTGTGACAGGGGCAATGCGCTTTCGGCTGGAGCAGGCTTATCGTTCCATGAAACAGTTTGTATCTGCCGGATTGGATGGTCAATAGAGGCCGGAAACGTTTTCCTTAAACCGTATCAAGGGATTCCCCTTGAAAAAGAATCTAATCTTGTTTATACTAAAATGGTTATTTTGTACGTGATTGCCTACGTGAACATGTGAATTTTGGAGGGGAAAGTATACAATGAAAGCAACTTGGGAAAAGATAGAGAAGAACCTTGGGGTTCTTGAGGTTGAAGTGGATGCAGATCGTGTAACTGCAGCACTCGACAAAGCTTTTAATAAAGTGGTAAAACAAGCAAACGTACCTGGATTCCGTAAAGGTAAAGTACCACGTTCAATCTTCGAAGCTCGTTTTGGTGTAGAGAGCCTTTATCAAGAAGCAATCGACATTTTGCTTCCTGAAGCCTATACAGAAGCAATCGACCAAACGGATATTTTCCCGGTTGATCGTCCTGACGTAGATGTTGAACAGTTCGCTAAAGGACAAACATTCAAGTTCAAAGCGAAAGTAACTGTGAAACCTGAAGTTACCCTGGGTGACTACAAAGGAATCGAAGTTGCTGTAGCAAAAGGTGAAGTAACTGACGCAGAAGTGACTGAAGAACTTGAGCGTCTTCAACAACGTCACGCAGAACTCGTTGTAATCGACGAAGGTTCCGCTGCAAACGGCGACGTTGCAGTAATCGACTTCGACGGTTCCGTTGATGGTGTACCTTTCGAAGGTGGACAAGCTGAGCGTTATTCCCTGGAACTGGGTTCCAACACATTCATTCCTGGTTTTGAAGAGCAAGTTGTGGGTCTGTCCACAGGCGACTTCAAAGACGTAGAAGTGACTTTCCCAGAGAGCTACCACGCAGCAGAACTTGCTGGCAAACAAGCGGTATTCAAAGTGAAAATTCACGAAATCAAACGCAAACAGCTTCCTGCATTGGATGATGAGTTTGCTAAAGATGTTAGCGAATTCGACACACTGGAAGAGTACAAAGCTGACCTGAAAACACAATTGGAATCCCGTAAAGCTGACGAAGCCAAAGCTGCTCAAGAAAATGCAGTTGTAGAAAAAGTGGCTGAGAACGCTGAAGTGGACATTCCTTCTGCAATGGTAGAAAGCGAAGTACAGAACATGATGCGTGATTTCGATAACCGTCTGCGCAACCAAGGCATGAACCTTGAAATGTTCCTGAGCTTCTCCGGCCAGACTCAAGCTGACCTGAGAGGACAAATGCAAGAAGATGCTTCCAAACGTGTTCGCAACAACCTGGTGCTTGAAGCTGTAGGTAAAGCAGAAAACATTGAAGTATCTGACGAAGAAGTGAATCAAGAACTCGAAAAAATGGCTGAATCTTACAAGCGTCCTGCTGATGAGATCCGTGGCATCCTCGAGGGTAATGGTTCCCTGGACAGCCTTCGCGATGAAGTTAAACTGCGTAAAACGATTGACGTTCTTGTTGAGAACAGCACAGTTGTTGAACCAGTTGAAGCTCCAGCCGAAGAAGTTGTTGCAGAAGCTGACGAAAAATAAGACAAGCTGTTATAAACTTGTCAGTTGAATAAACGATAAGGCACGTGAATTATTGCGTGCCTTATTTTTAAATTATGGCATCCAATTTATAGAAAACAAAGTAATAATATGGATGGATACTAATTTTGTTGATCGGTGTACACTTTTTACATATCTATGTACTTCATGCAAATAAAAAATGGCAAGACGGCATAGGATGGCTTCAATTTGCACATACATAGAAAACATGGTTAAATATGATCAGGCTGAAAAGTAAACTAACTGAGGTCTGACACCTCTTGTGAAAAATGACATTGTCACAGGAAAGTGTTAGAATGAATTTGGGTTTGCTTTACAGGCGGCCTATGTCTAATTACATGTAGAAAAGAGGTTGGTCTCATGAGTCTGGTGCCAATGGTTATAGAACAAACCAATCGAGGCGAGCGGTCTTACGATATATATTCGCGTTTGCTGAAGGATCGCATTATCTTTCTAACCAGTGCGATTGATGACGATGTAGCCAATCTTGTCATAGCACAGCTTTTGTTTTTGGCAGCCGACGATCCTGAGAAGGATATCAGCTTGTACATTAATTCACCTGGTGGTTCTGTCACCGCAGGGATGGGTATATACGATACGATGCAATATATCAAGCCGGATGTATCTACCATTTGCGTAGGGATGGCAGCAAGCATGGGCTCTTTATTGCTGACAGCCGGTGCACCTGGCAAGAGATATGCGCTGACAAACAGCGAAGTGATGATTCATCAGCCGCTTGGCGGCATTCAAGGACAGGCTGCGGATATTAAGATACACGCAGAATGGATTATTAAAACACGTCAGAAACTGAATCAAATATACGTTGATCGTACGGGTCAGCCTCTTGAGAAAATTGAGCGGGATACAGACCGTGACTTCTTCATGAGCGCTGAAGAAGCTAAGACGTACGGCATTATTGACCAGGTGCTCAGTAGACCGATCAATTCCTAAAGGGGTGGTTTCATGTTTAAATTTAACGATGAGAAAGGGCAACTGAAATGCTCTTTTTGCGGTAAATCTCAGGAACAGGTACGCAAGCTGGTCGCTGGACCAGGTGTCTATATTTGTGATGAATGTATCGAACTTTGCACCGAAATCGTTGAGGAAGAACTCGGTCATGATGAAGAAGTAGACCTCAAAGATATTCCAAAACCGAAAGAGATTCGTAATATTCTGGATCAATATGTTATTGGACAGGAGCAAGCGAAGAAGTCATTGTCTGTTGCGGTGTATAATCACTACAAACGGATCAACACACAAAGCAAGATTGATGATGTTGAACTGTCGAAGAGTAACATTTTGCTGTTAGGACCTACGGGTTCTGGTAAAACGTTGCTTGCACAAACGATGGCCAAAATTCTGAATGTACCTTTTGCTATTGCTGATGCTACCTCATTAACGGAAGCGGGTTATGTGGGTGAGGATGTAGAGAACATTCTGCTCAAGCTGATCCAGGCTGCTGATTATGATGTGGAAAAAGCAGAGCGTGGCATTATTTATATCGATGAGATTGATAAAGTAGCGCGTAAATCCGAGAACCCATCCATTACTCGTGATGTATCGGGTGAAGGTGTTCAACAGGCACTCTTGAAAATTCTTGAAGGAACCGTGGCTTCTGTACCACCACAAGGTGGTCGTAAACACCCTCATCAAGAATTTATTCAGATCGATACAACGAATATCCTGTTCATTTGTGGCGGTGCCTTTGATGGTCTGGAGCAAATGATCAAACGCCGGATCGGTAAAAAAGTCATTGGCTTTAATACTGTTACTGAGCAAAAAGATCTGAAACCAGGTGAATACCTGGGCATGGTATTGCCGGAAGACTTGCTGAAATTCGGTCTGATTCCGGAATTTGTAGGCCGTTTGCCAGTCATCTCCACTTTGGAGCCGCTGGATGAAGATACGTTGGTACGGATTCTTTCCGAACCGAAAAACGCGCTCACCAAACAGTACCAAAAACTGCTTGAGCTGGACAATGTCAATCTGGTATTTGAACCAGCTGCATTGCTCGCGATTGCAAAAGAAGCAATCAAACGTAACACAGGTGCACGTGGATTGCGTGCCATCATTGAAGGCATCATGCTTGAAATCATGTATGAAGTGCCTTCACGTGAAGATGTTACGAACTGTGTCATTACCGAAGAAGTCGTTGAGAAAAGAGTCGTGCCTGAACTAAGCCAATCGAAGGACGATAAGCAGGAAGAAAGCGCCTAATGAAGGCCTGAATCCCGTTGAACTCTGAAATATAGACTTGTCAGTTCTCCACTTTGGCAGAAGGCGAATTCATGTCTCTGTCAGGGTGGAGCTTTGACGTTGTGGGGAGAGAAATCACTCATGTATTTAAGACAAGATACACGTCCCGTAAAAGTCGGGAATGTAACGATTGGTGGCAGCAACGAAGTCATTATCCAGAGTATGTGTACAACCAAAACGGCAGATGTTGAGGCGACGGTTGCAGAGATTCTGCGACTGGAAGAAGCCGGCTGTCAGGTGGTACGTGTAACGGTAAATAATGAGGAAGCCGCTGCAGCCATTAAGGAAATCAAGAAACGTATTAACATACCGCTTGTGGCGGACATTCATTTCAACTATAAGCTGGCTTTGCTTGCGATTGAGAATGGTATTGATAAAGTACGGATTAATCCGGGTAATATCGGTAAACGTTCAAAAGTGGAAGAAGTCGTAAAAGCATGTAAAGAGCGGGGTATTCCAATTCGCATCGGGGTAAACGCCGGTTCTCTGGAGAACCATCTTCTTGATAAGTATGGGTACCCTACGGCGGATGCTATGGTCGAAAGTGCATTGTATCACATTGGTATTCTGGAAGAGCTTGATTTCCATGATATCATCGTGTCTCTCAAAGCATCGGATGTGCCGATGGCGATTGAAGCTTATACCAAAGCAGCTCAAATCATTCCGTATCCGTTGCATCTCGGGATTACCGAAGCAGGTACACTGTTCTCCGGTACGATCAAAAGCTCTGCAGGTATGGGAGCCTTGTTGTCCATGGGTATTGGTTCAACGATGCGGATCTCACTGAGTGCGGACCCGGTAGAAGAAATTAAGGTCGCTCGTGATCTGCTCAAAACATTTGGACTCATTACGAATGCAGCCACATTAATCTCCTGTCCAACGTGTGGACGTTTGGATATCGACCTGTTCTCCATTGCCAACGAAGTGGAAGAGTATATCTCCAAACTTAAGGTGCCGATTAAAGTATCGGTGTTGGGTTGTGCGGTTAATGGTCCAGGTGAGGCGAAAGAAGCGGATATCGGGATTGCCGGTGCTCGTGGAGAAGGTCTCTTGTTCCGTCACGGCAAGATGATCCGTAAAGTGCCTGAAGAAATCATGGTTGAGGAATTGAAAAAAGAGATCGACAAAATCGTAGAAACCTATGAAGAGACAGGTATTATTCCTGGTCGTTCGCACTGATTGATTCATATCTTGTTACAACAAAAGCTCGCCAGCGATGGCGGGCTTTTTATATTCTCGTATACAAATTCCGCATTGCCCGTTTACGTCTCGTTGAAAAGGCTATACTACCAAGTATTAGCATGATCTCATATGAGAATAGGGACAGAAGGAGGATGTTGAGACATGGGTGATTTCGGAATGTTCATAATGTTGATTCAGTTATTTTTTGGAGTGGTGATTGGTTTGTATTTCTGGAACCTGCTGCGTGGCCAGAAAACAAACCGCAGTGCCGTTGAGCGTGAATCTCGCAAGGAACTGGAGAAGCTGCGCAAGCTGCGTTCGATCTCACTCACCAAGCCGCTGTCGGAGAAGACGCGTCCTGCAACCATTAACGATATTGTTGGGCAAAAAGACGGATTGCGTGCCCTTAAAGCTGCATTATGCAGTGCGAATCCGCAACATGTTATCATTTATGGCCCGCCCGGAGTCGGGAAGACAGCTGCCGCAAGGGTCGTGTTGGAAGAAGCTAAGAAGAATCCAACTTCTCCTTTCAAGCCAGACGCGAAATTCACGGAGCTGGATGCAACAACAGCCCGTTTTGATGAGCGTGGTATTGCGGACCCCTTAATAGGTTCGGTTCATGATCCGATATATCAGGGAGCAGGAGCCATGGGCGTTGCAGGTATTCCCCAACCGAAACCGGGCGCTGTGACGAAAGCGCATGGGGGAATGCTTTTTATTGATGAAATTGGTGAATTGCATTCGATTCAGATGAATAAGCTGTTGAAAGTGTTGGAGGATCGCAAGGTGTTTTTGGAGAGTGCGTACTATAACTCGGAAGACACGCATACTCCTGCTTATATCCACGATATTTTTCAAAATGGCCTGCCGGCCGATTTCCGCCTTGTTGGAGCAACGACACGTTCGCCTCATGAACTGCCACCAGCTTTGCGTTCGCGCTGCATGGAAGTCTATTTCCGTCCTTTGTTGCCTGAGGAGATTGGGCGAATTGCAGAAGATGCTGTTCAGAAAATAGGGTTCAGTCCATGTCCGGATGCCGTTGATGTGGTCAAGCGATATGCAACCAATGGACGTGAAGCGGTCAATATCATCCAGCTGGCTGCTGGACTTGCGCTGACAGAGAAGCGTGAGACGCTTCAGGCGTCCGATGTGGAGTGGGTGGCTGGTAGCAGCCAGATTCAGCCGCGGCCTGATCGGAAGGTCCCTTCACAGCCGCAGGTGGGGTTTGTTAACGGCTTGGCGGTATACGGACCGAATATGGGAACCATTTTGGAAATCGAAGTGTCTGCTGTTCCAGCTCTTAAAGATCAAGGCCGGATCAACATTACAGGGGTTGTGGATGAAGAAGAGATTGGAGGCGGTTCGCGTACACTCCGGCGAAAAAGTATGGCCAAAGGCTCGGTTGAAAATGTGTTAACCGTATTAAAAGCCATGGGTATTCGTCCGAATGATTACGATTTACACGTGAATTTCCCAGGTGGAACGCCTATTGATGGTCCATCAGCCGGGATTGCCATGGCGACTGCCATTACATCAGCCATTCAGGGACGCCCTGTGGATCATGAGACAGCGATGACTGGCGAGATCAGCATCCATGGTCGGGTCAAGCCAATTGGTGGCGTACTGGCCAAGGTGGAGGCTGCATTTCAAGCAGGAGCGAAGACCGTTATTATTCCGGCGGAGAACTGGCAGTCCATTTTTGAGAATCTGGAGGGCTTGCGCGTTATTCCGGTAGATACGGTGCAGGACGTATTCCGTGAAGTGTTCGCCTGGGTTCCGGAATCACAACAGATGGAACAGACGAAGCTTGCAGAGGAGGCAGTTGCACCTGCACCGGAGATTTTTCCACCGGCATCCGCTTCCTATTTGCGTGCTGATGTGCCTCGCCCAGGACAGGTTACAGATTCGGGAAGCTGCTAAGCGCTTCCCTTCATTGGTTTTTTATGTGAACATTTGATAGAATAATGAATGACTACAACCTGAGAGCCATTGGAGGTGCGAAAGCGATGGGACCGAGCAAAGCGAAAGGTCGTCGTTTTCCTTTACTGCCTTTAAGAGGACTTCTCGTCTACCCGAGTATGGTACTGCATCTCGATGTGGGCCGGGAGAAATCGGTCAAGGCTTTAGAAAAAGCGATGGTAGAAGAACATTTGATTCTCCTATGTTCCCAAGCCGAAGTAAATATTGAAGAACCAACACAAGAGGACATTTTCAGAATCGGAACCGTGGCCAAGGTCAGACAGATGCTGAAGCTTCCAAACGGTACGATTCGTGTACTCGTGGAAGGCTTGGAACGGGCTGAAATTATTGAATATACGGACAACGAGGAATATTACGAAGTACTGGCACAAGAACTGCCTGAAGAGGAGAATACCCATCCAGAGACGGATGCCTTGATGCGTACCGTTCTGAACCAGTTCGAGAATTATATTAATCTGTCCAAAAAAGTGACACCAGAGACACTCGCAGCGGTGTCTGACATCGAAGAACCAGGGCGTCTGGCCGATGTCATTACGAGTCACCTGTCCTTGAAGATCAAGGATAAACAGGAAATTCTGGAGACCATCGACGTTCGGGAACGTCTGGAGAAATTGCTGGATATCCTGAACAATGAGCGCGAAGTGCTGGAGCTTGAACGCAAGATCAGCCAACGTGTGAAGAAACAGATGGAGAAAACGCAGAAGGAATATTATTTGCGCGAGCAGATGAAAGCGATCCAGAAAGAACTGGGTGAAAAAGAAGGCCGTGCGGGTGAGGTCGAGGAACTTCGCACTCAGATGGAAGAACTCGGCTTGCCGGACAAGGTGAAAGAAAAGGTCGAGAAAGAAATTGATCGACTGGAGAAGATGCCTGCAAGTTCAGCCGAGGGCGGAGTTATTCGCAACTACGTGGATTGGCTGCTTGGCCTTCCTTGGAGTCAGATGACAGCGGATGATCTGGATATCCAAAAAGCCGAGGATGTGCTCAATGCAGATCATTACGGATTGGAAAAGCCCAAAGAGCGTGTGCTCGAGTATCTGGCTGTTCAGAAACTTGTCAAGAAGCTTAAAGGGCCAATTCTCTGTCTGGTTGGACCTCCAGGGGTTGGTAAAACATCACTTGCCCGTTCGATCGCCAGATCGCTAGGTCGGGAGTTTGTAAGAATCTCTCTTGGCGGCGTGCGGGATGAAGCAGAAATTCGTGGACACCGACGCACCTATGTAGGAGCCATGCCTGGGCGTATCATCCAGGGGATGAAAACGGCAGCTTCACTTAATCCGGTATTCCTGCTGGACGAGATTGATAAGATGGCTTCAGACTTCCGCGGAGATCCTTCCGCAGCGTTACTTGAAGTGCTTGATCCGGAACAAAATAATACGTTTAGTGATCACTTTGTAGAATTGCCGTTTGACTTATCCAACGTTATGTTTATAACAACTGCCAACACGGTACACAATATTCCGCGTCCATTGCTGGATCGGATGGAAATGCTCAACATACCTGGTTACACGGAGCTGGAGAAGCTGCAAATTGCGAAAAACTATTTGCTGCCCAAACAGAAGCAAGACCATGGTCTGGAAGAAGAGCAACTGGAAATCCCGGATGACGCGCTGTTGCGTGTAATTCGTGAATATACACGGGAGTCGGGTGTGCGGAATCTGGAACAGCAAATGGCTTCGTTGTGCCGGAAAGCTGCCAAGAATATCGTATCTGGTGTGGAAGGTCAAATTAACATCACATCCGATGAGATCAAAGACTACCTTGGACCTGGTAAATTCCGTTATGGCATGGCCGAACTGGAAGATCAGATTGGTACCGTAACGGGTCTGGCGTGGACTGAAGTGGGCGGAGATACTCTTGTCATTGAAGTGACTGTTGTGCCTGGAACAGGTAAATTGACCCTCACAGGTAAACTGGGGGATGTCATGAAGGAGTCGGCGCAAGCCGCATTCAGTTACACCCGTTCCAAAGCTACACAGCTCGGGATCGCGCCTGACTTCCATGAGAAGAACGATATTCATATCCACGTTCCGGAAGGAGCGATTCCGAAGGATGGTCCATCTGCCGGGATTACGATGGCAACAGCGTTAATCTCAGCCCTGACGAACAAACATGTGTCCAAGGATATCGCCATGACTGGTGAAATAACACTGCGTGGACGTGTGCTGCCGATTGGTGGTCTGAAAGAGAAATCACTGGCAGCCCATCGTGCCGGCTATAAAAAAATATTATTGCCCAAGGATAACGAACGGGACCTGCGTGACATTCCAGACAGCATCAAGGAAGATGTGGAATTTGTTCCTGTAGCCCATATGGATCAGGTGCTGAAACATGCACTTGTTGAGCAGGCAGGAATTCACCTGTAATCCACGTATTCGAAAGGTTCGTATGAAGAGTAGACCGTTCTGCGGAGGCTTCGGCGTCCGCTGGAACGGTTTTTTTGGTATGATAGAACAATCCATGGCATAATACCTTCAACAGGTTATGCATAGCCCAGGCGTTCAAGAGAGGAAAGATACAATATGAAAGTAAATCAATCTGAATTTATTATCAGTGCCGTTCGGCCTGAACAATACCCCGAGGACGGTCTGCCAGAGATTGCTTTGGCGGGACGCTCCAATGTGGGGAAATCTTCCCTGATCAACCGTTTGATCAATCGTAAGAATTTGGCTCGGACGAGCTCAACACCGGGTAAGACACAGCAGCTGAACTATTATAAAATTAATCAGGATCTCTACTTCGTCGATTTCCCGGGATATGGCTACGCTAAAGTTTCCAAAGAGCAACGCTTTGCCTGGGGCAAAATGATGGAGAAATACTTGCTCGGACGTGAGGAATTGAAACTGGTCATGCAGATGGTGGATATGAGACATGAGCCATCCAAGGATGACAAAATGATGAATGAATGGCTTCGTCATAATGGATTGCCTTTGGTTGTCGTAGCAACCAAGATGGACAAGATTCCAAAAACGCGCAGAGCGAAACATATCAAAGTTATCAAGGAATCACTGGGTCTTCGTTCAGGGGATCTGTTTGTCCCTTTTTCATCCGAAGAGGGATTGGGCAAGGAAGAGTTATGGGATATCATTACCCGTCATGCACGCATAGATAAGTATGCACCAGAAGTACTGGAAGCAGAGAGCACAGCTGATGAGGAAGAAAACAACGAAAATTAACGAATGACCGAGATAGTATGCCGTTTTAGTGCGGGAAAGTGAGCATGCTAAGTGAATCTTTGATGAGATCAAGGATTAGTCCGGTTTTTTATGGAATTTCGTGAGAATTCATCATGTGGGCCCGGAGCAAAATAGCGTTATGGTAGTGTATAATGAGCATAGGCGCATGTTGCCAACAGTACCAAAATACCGGCGTTGCCGGCCTGAAGAATTTTGAGATGACTGCTACATGTGCAGGAAGGCAAAACAATCGGGGAAAGAATTGAGGAGATTTGTATGGCTCAGCGGTTAGCCACAGAGTATGTGAAGGCCACTATGAAATTGTCAGAACCCCAGATGCATCAGTTTTTGCGCATGACAGAAGACGGCAGGCTTCATCATCGAGTTAAGGTGTTGGACAATGGTTGTCAGGAGGTTGTATTGGGGGATGTGAGTGGAGAAGAAGTTCATTTCCCTTTTGACCGCATAGAAGGGTTTTATATCTGTGAGTTATCTTGCCGCCTGGTGAATCTGCATCTGACCAACGTTGTCCGTAAGCTCTTTATGACTTTTAAAGGTGACGGGGTCGTTCATCGGATCTATGAAGGGTTTACCATGACGTATGTTTATGCTCAAGGCACTGTCCGTAAAATTGTGGAGAAGACCGGGGAGAACACCCGAGTGATCTATGAATACAAAAATACGTTGCTTGAATTGCAACATCTGTTCCAGGCCCGGGATGTAGAACGCGAAATCAACCGTGTGTATGCCGAGATCGATTCACTGCTGGACACTAGAAAAGATGCGACTGCTGATCAGCTCCATCAGATTGATGAGACCCTTGCTCGTTATCAAAAACGGTTGTTTGAGCTTGAAGCTTATTAACCTGAAAGTGTATGTTTATACACGTATATGAATGCAATGAATTCCCTTGTTTCTTCCGGGCACAGGCACTTGCCAATGCGGAGGTTACAGGGGGATTTTTTGATGCGAGATAAAAATATTCCAAATTGAAATTTTTTATTTTACAATCTTCTGGAAAAGGGTTGCTTTCACTTTGATTCAATGTTATTTTTAATCTCGTTGAAAAGAATATAGGAACCAGGATTCACTCAGGACATTATATGTTGCGAGAGGATTTTCCCTCGGGAAGTGAATGACGTAGGTCCTAGCGGATGAAATTTTTCAAACATTTTATTCCTAGGAAGGGGGAACCGAAGGATGGAATATTCAACTTTCGGAAGACACGTTGCTGTTGACACTTGGGGTGTTGACTTTGATCTACTGAACAATGCGGAGTATTTGCAAGCCCAAATGGTTGAAGCAGCGGAGGCATGTGGTGCGACCGTAATGTCCGTACAGTCCAAGCAGTTTGATCCACAGGGAGCGACAGTGCTCGTACTATTGTCTGAGAGCCATCTCTCCATTCATACGTATCCTGAGAGAGGTTTTGCAGCGATTGATTGTTACACTTGTGGGGAGACCGTTGACCCGCAGCTCGCTATTGACTACCTGGTATCCGTATTAAAACCTGAAAAAACGTATGCAAAGAAGTTGGTACGTGGATTGGGCGAATTGCAAGTTGAAACACCAGAGATAAACAATCAGATTGAACTGGTGTAAAAAAGAAGTACATCACATGAACAATGTTCACATATCGGGATGGGCGCATAACCTCCCAAATTCTAATAGTCATGGAATAATTCCATGGCTATTTATTTTAATATCCCGATCGTTATGAATATTCATGATCAGCACATTTTAACGCATAACGGTGAACTTTGGTGAGACACTACAATAAATGACAGTGCATATGATGATGAACATGGTGATTTCATAAACATTTCATAAAAATGACCCGGTCACGGCTATGATGTGTGATATAATTAACCATGTCAATCATAAATGGATAGACATATGCAGTAAGCACTTTGATTGGAAATTTATTAGGCAGGTGAACTTGCAATGCACATCGTTGTCGTTGGTTTGAATTATCGCACGGCGCCTGTAGAGGTTAGGGAACGATTCACATTTGCAGAAAAGGACTTGTCTGAAGCGCTGCAGCAGCTCAAGCTGACCAAGAGTGTATTGGAAGGTGTAATCGTAGCCACATGTAACCGTACCGAGTTGTATGTTGTGGTGGACCGTCTTCACATGTGTGGTTATTTTATTCGAACATTCATGGAACAATGGTTCAATGTACCACGGGAAGAATTTACGCAACACTTATATATATATGAAGATGACCAAGCCATGCGCCATTTGTTCCGTGTCATCTGCGGACTGGACTCCATGGTCATTGGGGAGACTCAGATTCTTGGACAGGTGAAACAGGCTTTTCTGAAAGCTCAGGAAGAGAAATCAACAGGTACCTGGTTTAATAAGTTATTTAAACAGGCCGTTACGCTGGGCAAACGGGCACATTCGGAGACTTCCATCGGGGAGAGCGCCGTATCTGTCAGTTATGCTGCTGTTGAGCTCGGTAAGCGAATCTTTGGCATGTTCACAGACAAGAAGGTACTGATTCTGGGTGCCGGCAAGATGAGTGAACTGACCGTGAAACATCTCTATGCCAACGGAGCATCGGAAGTCATTGTGGCGAATCGTACGCTCGCAAGAGCCGAGGAACTGGCAGCCAAGTTCCGGGGAACCCCTTGTACCATGGAACAGGCAATCGCAAGGCTGAATGAAGTCGACATTGTGATTAGTTCCACTGGGGCGGAACGTTATGTTTTGGATGCTGGTGTAGTTCGGGAGAGCATGAAGCGTCGGCAATCGCGCCCACTGTTCCTGATTGATATTGCGGTTCCACGTGATATTGATCCGGCCATTGGTGAATTATCCAACGTATTTCTCTATGATATTGATGATCTGGAAGGAATCGTGGAGAGTAACCTGGAGATGCGTAAGGTGGAAGCTGCCAAGATTGAGAGAATGATCGAGCTTGAGATGGAGGATTATTATCATTGGCTCAAAACGTTGGGCGTTCGTCCTGTCATTCGCGCTTTGCAGGAAAAAGGTGTCTCCATTCATGAAGAAACGATGGATAGCCTGTTTAATAAACTGCCTGAGCTCGATGAACACCAACGTAAAGTCATTCGTCGTTTGACCAAGAGTATTGTGAATCAAATGACGACAGATCCGATTAACCGGATTAAAGAAATGGCAGGCACGAAGCAAGGTGATGAAGCTCTGCGCATGTTTACTCAGATTTTTGCTCTGGAAGATGCAGTAGAGATGGCTGCTGAAAAAGTAAATCAGAGTGATGCCACGGCTCTGGGCAAACCAGCCGCTCACCTTAACGAAAACCGGCAAGACCCCGTGCCGGCTTATGCTCCGGCAGGCGTATAAGGCGGGTGGGCAGCTTGACCCTTGCTGAACAAGTCTATGAAGCTCTAATCTATATGTATGCCCTGAGCCTACTGTTCTATTTCTCGGACTGCATTCGACGCAATGCGGGGGCGAAGCGGACAGGCACAGGGTTTCTTGTTGTTGTGTGGGGGCTACAGGTAACGCATGTCATTTTGCGGATGTGGACCGAAGGACATTTCCCCATCTACACCACCTTTGACTTTTTGTTTATATTTTCATTCAGTATTGTGTTGATGTCTCTCGCCATGACTCGCATCCAGCGTTCTGAATTTGTCATTCTGTTGCTGAATGTTGTAGGTTTTTCCGTTACTGTATTGAACCGACTGTGGTTCACGGCTGGTGAGATATCACTGCACAACTGGCAAACCGTTCATGGATTACTTATTATGCATATTACCTTGGCAAATCTCGGTTTTGCAGCGTTAACCGTTGGTACGGTATTTGCCTTGTTATATCTGTTCTTGCATCACAAGCTGAAGAAAAAAAAGTGGAATGATACGATGCGACGGCTACCCAGCCTGGAAGTGATCGGGAAGTACATGGATGGTGCTACTTTGATCGGGACACCGCTACTTGGTGTTTCTGTAATGCTTGCCGTATTATCCATTGTGGCGGAAACGCGCTGGAATCTGCTTTTGGATCTCAAAGTCATATCGACAGGTCTTGCCATAGCCATCTATGTGGGTTACTTCGTGTCCAAGAGAAGGAAACAGTTCTCCACGATTATCATGGCAAGATGGACACTGATCGGGTACGGATTTGTCATTATGAGTTTTTTATCCAATGCATATTCAGCGTTTCATCGTTGGACGGGAGAGTGAAGGGTATGGACCGCTACACGCCGATATTTGTGAATACTTCAGGCAAGAAGTGCTGCGTGGTTGGTGGTGGACGTGTTGCCGAGCGTAAAATAAAGGGATTGCTGCATGCCGAGGCACAGATTACGGTCATTAGTCCAGAGCTTACTCCCGTGTTACAACAACTGCATCATGAATCCCGAATTCAATGGATAGACCGGTCCTACCGCAATGGAGATTTGCGGGGGGCCTTTCTCGTATATGCAGCGACTGACCGTTCAGAGGTCAATACAACGGTGGTTCAGGATGCGGAGACCGCGGGCATACTGGTGAATGACGCGATGTCTTCGGAGCACAGCGGCTTTATTACGCCAAGCGTGGTCCGACGTGGGAGATTAAGCATAGCTATATCCACAGCAGGAGCGGGGCCGGCAGCAGCTGCTGAGATACGTGCCACACTCGAACGACAGTTCGGTGATGAGTACGAGACGTACCTTGAGTTTTTACACCAGATGAGGATCGAGGTGAAGTCACGCGTATCTTCTTCAAGTCTCAGAAGTACGTTACTCCGGCAGTTAACTGAAATGCACATATTAGAAGATATTCGTACAGGCCATTTCCGGTGGTGGACCGAAGAAGAAATCGGGGACTGGATATCCCGTAATCAGGAGGAAGTGTAGATATGCGTACAATTAAAGTTGGAAGTAGACAGAGCGCACTTGCGCTAACCCAGACAGGCCATGTCATTCAGGATTTACGCGACATTTGTAAGCGGGAAGGATTAGCTTTTGACTTTGAAGTACATAAGATTGTTACCAAGGGAGATCTCATTCTGGATGTAACGTTGTCAAAAGTGGGAGGCAAAGGATTGTTTGTCAAAGAGATTGAACAGGCGATGCTTGATCGTACGATTGATATGGCTGTGCATAGCATGAAGGATATGCCCTCCGAGTTACCTGAAGGATTAATCAATGGCGCTATTCCCCGTCGTGCAGATCCACGGGATGCACTGATCTCCAATGGTGGACTTACTCTGGATCAACTGCCAGAAGGAGCTAGAGTCGGAACAAGCAGTCTGCGCCGATCCAGTCAATTGAAGGCCTATCGTCCAGATTTGCAATTGGAATCGATTCGCGGCAATATTGATTCCCGTTTGCGGAAGCTGGAGACTGAAGGCTTCGATGCGATTATTCTGGCAGCTGCAGGATTGTACCGTATGGGATGGGAAGACCGGATCACAGAGTACCTGACCGAAACAGCTTGCCTTCCGGCAGTGGGTCAGGGCGCGCTTGGTATCGAATGTCGTGAAGACGATGAGGAATTGTTGCACTTGCTGCAGCTGTATAATGATCCGGAGACAGCATTTCCTGTACAGGCGGAACGCCGTTTTCTCAGTGTATTGAATGGGGGCTGTCAGGTTCCGATTGGTGCTCATGCGGTATGGCTGCCTCAGCAAGATGCAGATTCCCCCAAAGAAAAAAACACGTTACAATTAAATGGAGAAAATACGTTACAATTAACAGGTATGGTTGGTACACCGGATGGTGGACTGATTCTTAAGGAAGCTCTGACTGGCAAAGACCCGGTTCGTCTGGGAGAAGAAGTGGCTTGGAGATTGATCGAACGGGGAGCAGAGCAGATACTGGCAGAAGTTAGGGGATGAAGACATGGTGGGAAAGGTCTTTTTGGTAGGGGCAGGTCCTGGGGATGCAAAGCTGATTACGGTAAAAGGGTGGGAATCCATCGGTAAAGCCGATGCTGTAGTCTACGATCGTTTGGCAAGTCCGAGATTGTTGAAACAAATGAAACCCGGTGCGGTCAAGATTTACGTGGGCAAACGCCCGGATCGACATACGATGAAGCAGGAAGAGATCAATCAACTGTTAGTTGATCTGGCGTTGGAAGGTAAGGTTGTAGTTCGACTTAAGGGTGGCGACCCGACCATCTTTGGACGCGTGGGCGAAGAGGCGGGTTTGTTACACAAGAACGGAATTCCGTTTGAGATTGTACCTGGGGTAACCGCTGCGATAAGTGTGCCTGCGTATGCCGGAATTCCAGTCACTCACCGCGATTATGCGTCCTCCATCTCTATTATCACGGGGCATGAGAGTCCGGACAAGCTTGATCGCAGCATCCATTGGGATAAAGTGACGAATGCAACGGGCACACTTGTATTTATGATGGGGGTTGCCAAAATTGGATATATCAGCGAACAATTGATTCGTCATGGTCGTCCGGCGCAAACACCTGTGGCTCTGATTCGTTGGGGAACACGAGCGGAACAGGATACCATTACAGGTACCCTTGAAGATATAGAAGCGAAAGTGATCTCAGCCAACTTCCAACCGCCTGCAGTTATTGTGGTGGGGGATGTCGTCAATCAGCGGGAACAGTTGAAATGGGCAGAAGCGCTGCCGCTGTTTGGCAAACGAATTCTGGTGACCCGTGCTCGCAGTCAGGCGAGTGAACTGGTGAATCGTATCGAGGAACTCGGCGGGGAACCGTATGAGTTTCCGGTCATAGAGACGGTCATGCCGTCCAGTGAATCTGCCAAGCAAAGTGTCAAAGACGCCTTCAGTGCTTTAAATACCTATGACTGGGTATTTTTCACAAGTGTGAACGGCGTTGAGTTTTTCTTCCGCCATCTGGAACAGGAAGGCAAGGACATTCGCTCGATTCATCAAGCGAGAATTGCAGCCGTAGGACCATCCACAGCAGATGCTTTGCGCAAACATGGTATCGTAGCTGAAGTTGTCAAAGGCCCTTTCCAGGCCGAAGGCATGCTTGAGGCTTTTGAAAGCGAACTGAAGGAAGGCCAGAAAGTACTGCTTCCACACGGTGATCTGGCACGTACGTGGTTGCGTGACCAGTTGAGAGAACGAGGGCTTCAGGTCACCGAAGCCATCATCTACGATACGATCCTCGCTGGTGAGGATGATGACGAACTACTTAAGTTGCTTGAAGAAGGTGGCATTCATGCGGTGACCTTTACAAGTTCATCAACGGTTACCAACTTCATGAGTATGTTGAAACGTATGGGATTGCAAGATCCACTGCCTTTGTTGAAAGATGTGGAGGTTGCATGTATCGGACCTGTTACAGCGAAGACGGCAGAGGCCGCTGGACTAAAGGTTACACTGATGGCAGAGGAAGCAACGATGGATAGCTTGATCACAGTTCTATGCGACTGGAAACGGACAGGCATCAAGGAAGGCGCTCTTCGAAATTAATACACATGTAATCATGTCAACATATGAAGCGTGCTGAATTCGTTAGGATCCCAGCGCGCTTCCCTTTTTGCTCTATTTAAATTTCAGGGAGGTTTTACAAGTATGAGTTTTCCGATTGTACGGCATCGCCGTTTACGTCAATCCACAGGTATTCGCAATATGGTCAGAGAGACCCATCTAACCGTGGATGACTTTATTCAACCAATCTATGTGACGTATGGAGAAAATGTAAAATCTGAAATTAAATCCATGCCTGGCGTATTCCGTTTCTCGCTGGATCGTCTTCAGGAGGAAGTAACGGAAATTGCCGAGCTGGGAATTCCAGCCGTGTTATTGTTCGGTATTCCGGAGACGAAGGACAGTGTGGGTTCATCTGGCTTCGCTGAAGATGGCATTGTGCAGGAAGCGACGAGATTGATCAAATCCTGGTATCCAGAATTGCTGGTTGTTGCGGATACTTGTCTGTGTGAATTCACGGATCACGGTCACTGCGGTATGGTACACACCGTGGAGATTGACGGTCATATCTGCGGAGATGTGTTAAATGATGAATCACTGGATCTGCTCGTGCAAACGGCAGTGTCTCAAGCCAAAGCAGGAGCCGACATTATTGCACCATCCAACATGATGGATGGATTTGTACAAGCGATACGCGCCGGGCTCGATGAGAATGGCTTCAGTCACATTCCGATCATGTCCTACTCTGTAAAATACGCGTCGGCATTCTATGGTCCATTCCGTGAAGCTGCGGATTCCACACCACAATTCGGAGACCGAAAGTCGTATCAGATGGACCCGGCCAATGCACGTGAAGCTTTGCGTGAAGCCGAAACGGATGTGCTGGAAGGAGCGGACATGTTGATGGTAAAACCATCCCTTTCCTATCTGGATGTTATGCGCACTATCAAGGATCAATTTGATCTTCCGCTTGTTGCCTATAATGTAAGTGGCGAGTATGCCATGGTTAAGGCGGCCGCGATTCAAGGCTGGATCGATGAGAAAAAAGTTGCCATGGAAATCCTGCTCAGCATGAAACGCGCAGGTGCAGATATGATCATTACCTACTACGGAAAAGACGCTTCACGCTGGTTGGCTGAGAAATAAAATAAATTACATGAAGGAGGATATTCATGACTGCACAACAAGGTAATCGTCGCAATGATGAGCGCTCACGCAGCGCGTTTGAGGAAGCTAAGCAGTACATACCCGGGGGTGTGAACAGCCCTGTACGCGCATTCAAATCGGTGGGACTTACTCCGATCTATGCAGAACGCGGCGAAGGGTCCAAAATCTACGATATTGATGGCAATGTTTTTATTGACTATGTGGGATCATGGGGCCCACTCATTATGGGACATGCACACCCTGAAGTTGTAGAAGCTCTGCGTGAGACAGCCCTCAAAGGAACAAGCTTTGGTGCGCCTACCTTGCTGGAGACCGAGATGGCAAAACTGGTCTGTGAGCGTGTACCTTCTATCGATATCGTACGGATGGTTAATTCCGGTACGGAAGCAACGATGAGTGCCATTCGACTGGCACGCGGGGTAACCGGACGCAGTAAAATTCTGAAGTTTGAAGGATCATATCATGGACATGCGGACAGCTTGCTGATCAAGGCGGGTTCAGGTGTTGCAACACTGGGTCTACCGGATAGTCCAGGCGTGCCTGAAGGCGTAGCTGTGAATACCATTACGGTACCTTATAACGATCTGGAGTCCGTGATGCTTGCTTTTGAACGTTATGGTGAAGAACTGGCCGCTGTTATTGTAGAACCTGTGGCGGGTAACATGGGGGTTGTACCTCCGGCTTCCGGTTTCCTTGAAGGACTGCGCAGTTTGACGACGCAATATGGCAGCCTGCTTATTTTTGACGAAGTCATGACCGGTTTCCGCGTAGGGTTGAACTGTGCTCAGGGACGGTATGGGGTTACACCTGACCTGACTTGTCTGGGGAAAGTTATCGGTGGCGGACTCCCCGTTGGTGCTTATGGTGGTCGTCGGGATCTGATGGAACAGATTGCTCCTACGGGACCGATCTATCAAGCAGGTACACTAAGCGGGAACCCGCTGGCTATGGCAGCAGGGTATACCACGCTCAAATTGTTAACACCAGAGGTCTATGACCGTCTGGAGACACTGTCTGCACGTCTGCAAGCCGGATTCGAGAAAAATGCAGCTGAGACGGGTGTTGCGATAACCATTAACCGGGTCGGTTCCATGGTTTGTCCATTTTTCAGTGCCGTTCCCGTAACCAACTATGATATTGCCAAAGAAAGCAATCTGGATCAATTCCGTCGTTATTTTGCCGCCATGATTGATCAAGGTGTGAGTGTTGCACCTTCGCAATACGAAGGCATGTTTGTCTCTGGTGTGCACACGGAGCAGGATATTGACGATACGATCGAGGCGAATCGTAAAGCTCTTCAATCGCTATGACGATCAAAAGTTGGAAACGCCGCGGGGAATGGCTTGAGCTGATGCCAGGAAAAGCCGTAACCGGCAGCTCGGACAAACAGATGGCTACGGAGCAATGGTTATTGTCCGAGCTTCAGTTCCCGGAGAAACTGCTCCGTCAGCTGAAAGCAAACCGAGGAATACAACTTGCAGGGGACCGGCTTCGGCTGGCCCTTTTTGCATCCCAGCCGATTGATGTTGAACCACGCTGGGCTGATGTGGATGTGTTGTATGAGGATGATTTCTGTCTGGTTATGCACAAACCGGCAGGAATGAAACTGCATCCGGATGGAAGCCGTGCTGATCAGGCCGTTACGCTGGATCATGCGGTTGCTTCCTATTATGAAATGAATGGAATTCAGGCGAGTGTACGCCATGTTCATCGACTGGATGAGGATACAACCGGACCTGTCCTGTATGCGAAAAATGCTTTTGCCCTCGCCAAACTGGATGAAGCGATGCGGCGCAAAGAGATTGGCCGGCATTATGTAGCCATTGCAGGGGGACAACTCCCCCTTGAACTCCACAAAATTGATGCTCCGATTGGCAAGGACAGACATCACAAGCAGCGCAGACGTGTCTCGGAAGGTGGACAGGAAGCTGTTACCCATGTAGAGATCGTCAAAGTATGGAAACGAGCCACCCTTGTACGATTAAAGCTGGATACAGGACGCACACACCAAATTCGTGTACACCTGAGTTATGCTGGACACCCGCTTATTGGTGATGCCTTGTATGGAGGTAGAGCGGATGCCATTGGTAGGCAGGCGCTTCACGGAGAAGTGCTGAAGTTTAGCCACCCGTTAACTGGAGCTATGATTGAAGTGAATGACCCTTGGCCGTCCGATTTCACACAATTGGCAGAGCGAGAGAGTTAATTTATTAATACACTATATAAGTTTGACTGACTAGTTACACGAGAACGGAGAGGACAGAATAACGTGAAGAAGCGGAGCGTTCGCCTAAAAGCTTTCTGAAAGAAAGCTGCTTCGGAAGCATAAGCTATCCCCGGATTTTCCCTTTGAAGAAGGGAATCAAAAAAATCTGGGGATAACAGTGATCGGAAGGTTATTCTGTCATCGAAGTGGCTAGGTGCAACATTCTCTATTTCGCTTTATATAGCAAGGTTTTTCAAAAGGTGGCATGCTCATCTCATTCAAGGCATATAGATGGGGTAACGAAGGATTTGGACCATGGATCAGTCCCATGAGAAGGATCATGGTGAACATATGCCGAAAGGAGGACGCCACCTTTGTTGAATCAACCTTATGGTTTGCGGTTCGATATTTATGAGCGCGTTCATTTGTCTGAGGGAGTCCCTGCGATTGAGGAATTAGAGGAAATTGAACTATACCCGCGCATTCAAGTCATAGGGCAGGATGATCATGCCACGTTAAGAGGGCATCTTTTACTTACAGGTGCGTACAGAGGAGAGAACGAGACTTCAGAGGAGCTCAAACACTTCATTCCTGTGGAGATCACGGTGCCTCTGAACCGGGTCAGATCGATTGAGGATATTTCCATCGAAATCGAAAATTTTGACGTGGATCTGTTATCCAATCGAAGTCTGAACATTACAGGCGTGTTGTCGCTGCGAGGCATCGAGGGTTTTCCTGTTGAGGAGCCACAAGTGTGGTCAGCAGATGAGTTTACAGTTGTTCATTCACCTGATGCTCAGCAATCCAACCGTTCCGATGAAGCAGCACAGACAGGTAGCGATCCCAATACATTTGCACAAGAGTATCTGCTCCAGCGGAGTGAGGAAGAGAGACTTGCGAATGCAGCAGAACTTGCATATGGTGCCCCGGAATTCGCTGATCTGCAGGAATATGCGAATGCGTCTTCGGCCGATTCACTTCAATCTGAGGAGCAAAGTACGGAATACGCTAACGAAAACAGACAACCTGATGCAAACGAAGATCTCGCATCTCTGACAGCGGATGGAGATGAATTGGCATCCCATGAACAATACAGCGAACCTACTCCAATCTCGTCATTTATGGCTGAGACCGCTGATCGTTTAGCTTCTTACCCTGAGTCGGAACCATTGCTACCTCTGGAAGAAGAGTCTTCTGTGTGGTCTGAGCCTTCCGTGGATGCATTGCCTGCGAACCCGAGAAGTCCAGATCAAGAAACCTCTGAGCTGGCTGCACAATCATCTGATGAGTTGGCACCACAGAGTGTACCGGATGCACCGGATGTATGGCACTTCGAATCAGCAAGATCTGTACCTCAACAGGAGAACCCAGCCGTTGCCGATGTTCCGGTGGAATCACAGGCTGAGAACTGGCAGGGTGTATTTGCTTCGTCCGAACCAGACAATGCGGAGGAAGACCGGCCGTCCTTTGAAGCGAATGGGGTAGACGAGTTTGTGCAGAACGAAGCATTTGTTCCTGAACCTGTGGGGGAGACGGAAGACAAGCCGGAGCTTAAGGTTGCTTTTGGCAGCAAGAAAGAATCCGCACCACGGCAAGAAGAGGGCGTAGGTATCTCTTCCTTGTTATCCTCTGGCAGAGCGGCACGCGATGCTGAAGTGGAGCGAGGTGATGAGGTTCCTGCGGGTGTTGTGGTACAGGAAGAAACGTACCCTCCTGATGAAGTGGAGTGGAAGAATCTGTTCCTGGGGACGATCGTGGATCAGACCCCATTCCGCAAAGTGAAACTGTGTATCGTCCAGCGAGAAGATACACTTGATGCCATTGCAGATCGATACCAATTGAGCACGAGGGAACTTCAGTTGTATAACCGATTATCTGAACAGGTTGTGGAAGAAGGTCAGATATTGTACATTCCTTAATCCGTAGTTAAAAGCCTTCGTTAGGACCCGTGATCCCCTTGAGGATTACGGGTTTTTGCATGATTCGTCCTAAACCTGCATTCCAGCGCTCTTTTTCCGCTGTTGTCAGGTTGACTATCGCGCACGAGCAAGGTATGATGTGTGTAGGTTTTTTGAAGAACAACGTGGAACGGGAGTAGTAGACAGTATGACCTATCAGAGAGTGGAATTGTAGCGCTGTGAGATTCCGCAGGAACCAACTGATCGAAGTCGCCCGGGAGTTGCCTGTTTGAATACAAGGGATGAATGAGATTTATCGTCATTTATTTCTGAGGTAGGATGGGCCGGTCGCAGCCGTTATCTGCTTGAAGTGTCACGTCATGTACAGAGGGTGAAGTCTATCTCGCTGTCTGCGTGAAACAAAGGTGGTACCGCGAAAGCTAACCTTTCGTCCTTTGATGGATGAAAGGTTTTTTTTGTTTTTTTTGGCGAAGATGATAAGTAACGGAGGAATGACACATGTCTGAGGAAAAAAAATCAGCTGCAACAGAAATGCCGACCACTTACGATCCAAAGGCGGCAGAGGATAAATGGTACTCCACCTGGATGGAACGTGGATATTTCAAAGCCGGTCAACGTAAAGATGCCGAGCCCTACACGATTGTTATCCCACCCCCGAATGTGACCGGGATGCTGCACATCGGGCATGCACTCGATTTTACACTGCAGGATATACTGATCCGTACGAAACGGATGCAGGGCTATGATGCACTGTGGCTTCCGGGTTCCGACCATGCAGGCATTGCTACCCAAACCAAAGTGGAGCAGAAACTGCGTGAAGAAGGTCTGACGCGTTATGATCTGGGACGCGAGAAGTTTTTGGAGAAAGTATGGGACTGGAAAGATCAATATGCCACTACCATTCGTCAGCAATGGGGCAAAATGGGATTGTCGCTTGATTACTCACGTGAACGTTTTACGCTGGATGAAGGTCTGTCCCAAGCGGTTCGCAAAGTATTTGTTCAATTATATGAAAAAGGCCTTATTTACCGAGGCAAACGGATTATTAACTGGGACCCGGTGAACCGGACAGCTCTGTCCGACATTGAGGTTGAATATAAAGAGGTTCAAGGTCACTTGTACCATCTGCGTTACCCTCTCAAAGACGGAAGTGGTTACGTTACCGTGGCAACAACGCGTCCTGAAACGATGCTGGGCGATACAGCGGTTGCTGTTCATCCGAAGGATGAGCGTTATGCAGATATGATTGGTAAAGTACTTGTACTGCCTATCATCGGAAGAGAAATTCCAATTATCGCTGATGATTATGTGGATAAAGAGTTCGGAAGTGGTGCAGTTAAAATTACGCCTGCGCATGATCCGAATGACTTTGAAGTAGGTCTTCGTCATGATCTGCCTCAAATTACGGTCATGGATGAGAGCGGCACAATGAATGCTGAGGCCGGCAAGTATCAGGGACTGGATCGCAGTGACTGCCGCAAGCAGATTGTTGCTGATTTGCAAGAGCAGGGCGTATTGATCAACATTGAGGATCACACGCATCAGGTTGGACACAGTGAACGTACCGGAGCCATTGTTGAACCGTATCTCTCTACCCAGTGGTTTGTTGAGATGAAGCCACTTGCAGAGAGAGCGATCCAGAAGCAACAGAGTGGCGAAGGGGTTAATTTTGTTCCAGACCGTTTTGAGAAAACCTATCTGAACTGGATTGAGAACGTTCGTGACTGGTGTATTTCCCGTCAACTGTGGTGGGGACATCGTATTCCTGCCTGGTATGATGAGGAAACGGGTGAAATCATCGTATCTGCTGAAGATCCGACAACGCTGCCAGAGAATGCTGGCCGCAAGCTCAGACAGGACGAAGACGTACTCGATACTTGGTTCAGCTCCGGCTTATGGCCGTTCTCCACACTGGGCTGGCCGGAAGATACAGAAGACTTGAAACGTTATTATCCGACAAGTGTACTTGTGACAGGGTATGACATCATATATTTCTGGGTTGCACGTATGATTTTCACTGCATTGGAATTCACCGATGAGATTCCGTTCAAGGATGTGCTGATGCATGGTCTTGTCCGTGACGCAGATGGACGTAAAATGTCCAAATCACTGGGCAATGGTGTAGACCCGCTGGATGTGATTGAGAAATACGGCGCAGATGCAATGCGTTACATGATCTCAACCAGCAGCACGCCAGGTCAGGATTTGCGTTTCCGTTGGGAGCGGGTGGAGCAGGCTCGTAACTTTGCCAACAAGATCTGGAATGCTTCGCGCTTTGCATTGATGAATCTGGAAGGATTCACCTATGAGGAACGTGACATTAGCGGAGAGCTTGGCACAGCGGATTATTGGATTTTGCATCGTCTGAACGAAACTTCCCGCGATATTACGCGTCTAATCGAAGCGTATGAATTTGGGGAAACGGGTCGTGTGCTGTATAACTTTATCTGGGATGACCTGTGTGACTGGTACATTGAGTTTGCTAAGCTGTCCTTCTACGGGGAAGATCCGATTGCCAAGAAGAAAACACAATCCGTGCTTGCTTATGTGCTGGATCAGACCATGCGCCTGATTCATCCGTTTATGCCATACATCTCCGAAGAGATCTGGCAGCATCTGCCGCATGAAGGTGAGACCATTACGCTGGCAGCATGGCCGGTATATGATCCTGCTCTCGAGAATCCAGAGGCTGTTGCCGAGATGAACCTGCTCATGGATACCATTCGTGCAGTTCGAAACATTCGTGCAGAAGTGAACGTGCCGATGAGCAAAAAGATCGAGTTGATGGTCAAAGCAAATAGTGCTGAGACGTCCAGCATCATTGAGCGTAACAGTCACTACATCAAACGTTTCTGTAATACGTCCGAATTCGATAGTGGGCTGGAGCTAAGCTCACCGGATAAGGCAATGACTGCGATCATTACGGGGGCAGAGCTATACTTGCCACTGGCAGGTCTTATTGATATCGAGCAGGAAGTGGCTCGCCTGGAGAAAGAGTTGCAGAACCTTGAGGGCGAAGTACTCCGTGTGGAGAAAAAGCTGGCGAATGAAGGCTTTGTAGCCAAAGCTCCTGCGAAGGTTATTGAGGAAGAGCGCGCCAAGCAAGCAGATTATTCCGATAAACGGGATAAAGTGATTGCACGTATCAAGGAACTGAAAGGTTAAATATATCTGGGTCGGATGGAGAGCTATTATGCCATCCGGCCGCTTTTTTCAATCAAACTCGGGACCGAAGGTGAATCAGATGACGCAATTAGACGGGACAGATGCAGCAGCTCCTTTACTTACGTATAACGAGGCCGTGGACTGGATCAATGGCCTTATTCCTTTTGGCATTCGACCTGGATTGGAACGAATCGAGAGTCTGATGTCCATGTTGGGCAATCCACACCAACGTCTTAAATTTATTCATGTCGCGGGAACGAACGGTAAAGGTTCGACTTGCGCTTTTTTGACGTCAGTGCTTCTTCAGGCTGGATATGATGTGGGCACCTTTACGTCCCCTTATATCACCAAGTTTACAAACCGTTTTCAATACAACGGTGAGGATATTCCCGAAGAGATCCTGCTCAAGTTCTCGAATCGGTTGCGCCCACTGGTCATGGAAATGGCCTCCACTCCGCTTGGATCACCAACGATGTTTGAGGTGTCCACGGCTCTCGCGCTTCTGTATTATGCAGAAGAGTGTTACCCTGACGTTGTGGTATGGGAGACGGGGCTAGGGGGAAGGATGGACGTAACGAATATTGTTGCACCTGTTGTGTCCGTCATCACCAACATTGGTATGGATCATACGGATGTGCTTGGAGATACAATTGAGCAGATTGCCTGGGAAAAGGCAGGGATTATCAAGCCGGGAGTACCTGTTGTGACCTGCGCGACTCAACCCGAAGCTGTGAAGGTAATTCAGGAGAAAGCACAGCAGCTTCAATCAAGCGTGTATTTGGCTGGAGATCAATTCTCTTATCATAGACTGGACAGCAATGAGAACGGACAATCTTTTCATTTTACAGGCCCGTTTCGCGACCTGGACGTTCGCATAAGCATGCAGGGTTCACATCAATGTGACAATGCAGCGGCCGCACTAATGGTGCTTGAATTGCTCAGACAATACATGGCATTTATGCTGGATGATAACGATATTGCACTTGGACTGGAGAATGCCTTCTGGGCAGGGAGATTCGAAAAAGTCGTCGATGAACCTCGAATTGTGCTCGATGGAGCACATAATCCGGAAGGGGCAGAGTCACTGGCCAAGAGCATTATGGATGTCTATCCTCACAACAAGTTAATTTTGATGATGGGTATGTTGGCAAATAAGCATCACGAAGCGTATTTGCAGCATATACTGCCACTAGTGGATACGCTGATCCTGACCGAGCCAGATTTCCGACGCAAAATGGATGCAGCCGAATTGCTGCAGATTGTCGAACGGGTACGTCCCGCCATTGCGAAGCAGAAACTGGAAATCATCGTCGAGCCCGAATGGGCAAAGGCACTTGATCTATTGAAGTCACGGACGGAAGCGGAAGATCTGGGGGTGGTCTCCGGCACACTGTACCTGATTGCGGATGTGCGGGCAGCCCTTTTGCATCAAACCGATTCTGAAAAAGGTTGGTGAAAGTTTTGTTAAATACATCGGAACACGTTCATTTTATAGGGATTGGCGGATATGGCATGAGTGCCATCGCAAGAGTTATGCTGGAAATGGGGTATACCGTTACCGGATCGGATGTCGCTTCACAGGAGTTGACCGAGAAGTTGGCAGCCAAGGGAGCGAAAATATATATCGGACATACGGCAGAGCACGTCACTGGAGCAGACCTGGTTGTCTACTCTACGGCAGCGCCTGCTGATAATGTGGAACGGGTAGCAGCGGCAGAGCTGAACATTCCGATTCTGCATCGTTCCCAGATGCTTGCACGTTTGTTGAACGAACGTAAGGGCGTGGCTGTGGCGGGAGCTCACGGTAAAACAACCACCTCATCCATGATTGCACTTGTTATGGATAAATGTGATACGGACCCGACATATATCATTGGCGGAGAAATCATGAATGTGGGCACCAACGCCAAAGCAGGCCAGGGAGACTGGGTTGTCGCTGAGGCGGACGAGAGCGATGGTTCATTTTTGCAGTACCATCCATGGCTCGGTATTGTAACGAATATTGAGGCAGATCATCTGGAGAATTACAACAGTGATTTTGAAGAACTCAAAAAGGCTTATGTGCAGTTCCTGAGCCAGATTCGTCCGGAAGGAACAGCCATTGTGTGTTCTGACGATGAGAATGTTCAAGCGATTTTGCCAGAACTCAAGTCACGGATCACGACTTATGGTATTGACCATGCTGCGGATTATACAGCTACGGATATTGTACTGGGCGATCGCCGGATCTCCTTTACGATGAATCATCAGGGCACTGCTATGGGCACGGTGGAGTTATCGGTTCCAGGTAAGCATAACGTTTATAATGCGATGGCTACCGTGATCACCTGTCTGGAAGCCGGTATTCCATTTGAGAAGATTGTGGCGGCTATCATCCAGTTCCACGGAGCCAAACGCAGATTCCAGGTATTGGGCGAGGCGCGTGATATGCTGATCATCGATGATTATGCTCATCACCCTACCGAGATTGAAGCGACCATTAGTGCGGCCAAAGCAACGGGCAAGCGCATTATTGCGGTATTCCAGCCACAGCGTTATACGCGGACGTTCTTTCTGCTGGATGCGTTCAGTCGTGCTTTCGCGGAAGCGGATGAGGTGCTTATTACGGATATCTATTCTCCTGCGGGCGAAAAACAGATCGAAGGGGTGCACTCAGCCAGACTGGTTGAACTGATCGTTCAAAACAGTAATGCTTCTGCGCGTTATCTCCCAACGAAAGAAGAAGTTGTAGCTGATCTGCAGCATCGTCTGCAGCCAGGAGATCTTGTGATCACGATGGGCGCAGGTGATATTTGGAAAGTCGGCGATACCCTTGCCAAAGGATTGAAATAAATCAATTCAGAAAGCGCCTGTCTTCGATAAGAAGCAGGCGTTTTTTTGCGTTGAATGGAATGTCTTCTCCCGTCTCTGCATATAGCTGATATAAATGGGACAAAGGAGAGGGTACGGGTGAGTAATGCTAGAATGACGTTTCGCTTCGGGGATCATGAGTCGGACAAGCCTGAAAATAAGAGGATTTCCGCGTCCAGTCCATTGGTGACGTTGAGTGAAGAATTACCGCACAATCATACGCTAACGCCTAAGAAGCTGGATACAACCCCGTCTTGGACACCAGAGGATATCCCCGGAGACTGGGGAGAGACGGTGCTGACAAGCTCTACTGTACCTGACCCTGAACAACGGATGAGCCTTGATTCTAACTTGGATGAGGCCCATTATCTTGGGAACCGATCAGGTTACGGTTATCATACTCACATAGCAGATCCGGAGGAAGAGCGTCGCGATCTGTCCAATACGCATGATGATCAAGGACACGACTGGCTTGTAGATTCCGAGAACTATTCCTATAAGAGAAATCGCCCTCCAAGGGGCTGGAAGATGATTGGCTCTGTTACCGGGGCGCTCGTTACGGGAGCACTATTCGGCATGGTCATTCTTTCATTTTTTAATAAAGAAGGAGCCGCGAAGCCAGGTGAACTTCTTCCCGTCAATCAGGCGGTTTCCACCGTGGCTGGTCAGGAGGGGACTGCAGGAACAGAGCAGCAGCTTCAGGCAGCTGCGACTGGCAACACGTATTATGCACTTCAATACGGCGTCTTTAGTTCACCCGAACGAGCCGAACAGGCCAAGCTTGAATTGGCTCAAGCAGGTATAGCCGCAGGTTCTGATCCTGAAGATGGTAATCGGGTATATGCGGGTATTTCAGCTGATCGTGAAGAGGCAAAGCTACTTAGCACCAGACTTAAAGCTCAGGGAGTCGAACTGTACGTCAAGGAGATCGTGAACCCTGAGATCAATCCGGCCATATTCGGTGGCAAGCAAGAGGATGTACAGCTCTTCTTTACAAACAGTTCTGCACTAATCGAACAACTATCTACCTTGTCCATTCAGCAACTGGGACAGTCTACCCCAGTAGCAGTCCCAACAGAAACGATGACCGCGATTCAGAATAAGCACGAGTCATGGTTAACCGGTTTGAATAGTCTTTCACCCGGCCTGACCAGAGAGGTACAACCTATTATTGGCGGAATGGAGAAATCGATGAACCATGCAATTACGGCTATCGCGGAGTACAATAAAAACCCGGATGATGTGCACATGTGGTCTGTACAGTCCGATCTGATGGAATACGTACTGCAGCAGAAAAAATGGCTTGAAGCGATAAAGCAGTAACATGCTCTTTCCCATAACAACGCTTGGAAATACCTGTCCGGCAAGGAACTGGAAATAGTTCCCCTTGCCGGATTTGTGTTTGTATTGACGTACAAAACCCCGTATAATAATGTGGGTGTCAAAAAATGGCGAGGGAAGATTACCGATGAAAAAAAACTTCGGCATGTTATTGCTGTTTCTGCTGCTCGGCTGGATGGCCGGAGCGTGGATCGCCAAGGCACTGCAGCCTGTTAAGGCAGTAGCCTTTCTTACGAAAGCCACGACCATACGTTGGTCGCCGCAGGCTGATCTGGATATTATCAGTTATGATATTTCACTTCAATTTCAAATGAGCCTTCTGAGTCTGATCGGTATGATTGCCGCTGTGTGGCTGTATCGCAGACTGTAGGAGAATGACGAGTTATGACGAAAAAAATTAAACCAGTGACATCTATTATCGTGATCCGGACAGGATGTTGCCGTGGCATAAGGAGCCGTTCATTTTGGATAACACACAACAGCGCCCTATTATTCTGGCCTCCACATCGCCTCGGCGCAAAGAACTGATCGCATCACTCCACCTAGCGTTTGATGTAATACCAAGTCATGCCAATGAAGATACACCACCAGAGTGGACACCTGAACAGACGGTACAGGAGCTTGCTTTGCGCAAGGCGCTTGCCGTGTATCGCGGGCTTGAAGGCCGCGAGCAGGAAGCCATTATTGTTGGTAGTGACACCGTTGTTGTTCTGGATGGTGAGATTCTAGGCAAACCCGTAGACGAAGCGGATGCTGAACGTATGTTATCCCGGTTGCAGGGCCGTGTACATCGGGTGTTTACAGGTGTCGCTTGTATTGATGCGGGCAATGGACAGTCATTAGTTCATTACCGCCAGACCGATGTAACGATGAAAGAACTTTCGGATGCGACCATCCGTGCCTATGTGCAGACAGGAGAGCCTTCGGATAAGGCAGGATCTTATGCCATTCAGGGCATCGGCGCTTCACTGATCGACCGCATTGAAGGATGTTATTTTAATGTGGTTGGCTTGCCGCTATCCTTGCTAAGTGATATGTTGGACGGGTTCGGCGTACATGTGTTGCCACGAACATGAATGAAGCCAAATGTTGTGAAATGAAAAGAGGGAACATATGGAGTCGCCTCAATATATGATGCGCGACATCCCCCAGGAAGAACGCCCGAGAGAACGCATGATGGAATACGGGGCGGGCGCCTTGAGCCATGCTGAATTGCTGGCAATTTTACTTCGAACAGGCACAAGACAGGAATCCGCGGTGCATATGGCACAGCGGATTCTGGCCGAAGCGGGTGGTATTCGCTCGTTGATGGATTTGAGTCTGGAAGAACTGACCGCGATGAAAGGGATCGGCAATGCCAAGGCAGTGCAATTGAAAGCCGGCATTGAGCTGGGGCATCGAATTGCCAAGAGCAGACTTATACAGTCGACTTCAATTCGTACACCGCGTGATGCAGCCGATATCCTAATGGAACAATTGCGTTACTTGCAGAAAGAGCATTTTGTGTGTCTCTTTCTGAATAGCAAAAATCATATTATTGCCCAGGAAACACTCTCCATGGGCAGCCTTAACGCTTCGATTGTACATCCGCGTGAAGTGTTCCGGGCTGCCATCAAATGCAGCAGCGCATCGATTGTGTGCGCACACAACCATCCGAGCGGTGATCCTACGCCCAGTCCGGAGGATATCCAAATAACCAAGCGACTGATTGAAGCAGGCGCTATTGTCGGCATTGATGTGCTTGATCATATTATTATCGGAGATGGAACGTATGTAAGTTTGAAGGAGAAGGGCTTAGTATAATATAATGGTTGGCGTTGATGTTTTCCTATGAGTGTTAACGGCGTTGTCCGTAAAAGATAGGTTCACTTTACAAATGCAAAAAAACAAATGCGAATATTAGCTCCACGTGTTGCGTGGGAATGAAATTATTACGCTCTGGATCAGAATAGAGCGGCTATATGAGGCAGAAAAGGAGATTATGTTATGTTTGGTGGTTTTACGAAGGATTTGGGTATTGACTTGGGGACAGCAAATACGTTGGTTTATGTACGAGGAAAAGGAATTGTGGTGCGCGAACCTTCGGTTGTCGCTATACGGACAGATACTAATAGCATAGAGGCAGTAGGTGAGGCTGCAAAAAAAATGATTGGACGTACACCAGGTAACATTCGTGCCATTCGTCCAATGAAAGATGGCGTTATTGCCGATTTCGATACAACGGCAACGATGATCAAATATTTCATCCGTGAGGCGCAGAAACAACGCTCCATGTTCCAGCGTCATCCAAACGTGATGGTATGTGTACCATCCGGGATTACTGCAGTAGAACAACGTGCGGTTGAAGATGCAACAAAACAGGCTGGAGCACGTGAAGCCTATACGATTGAAGAGCCTTTTGCAGCTGCCATTGGTGCAGATCTGCCTGTATGGGAACCAACGGGTAGCATGGTTGTCGATATTGGTGGCGGTACAACGGAAGTGGCTGTCATCTCTCTTGGCGGTATTGTAACAAGCCGTTCGGTTCGTGTAGCGGGTGACGAGATGGATGAATCCGTGATCCAGTACATCAAACGTCAATACAATCTGATGATCGGTGAGCGTACATCGGAGCAATTGAAGATGGACATCGGATCAGCAATGCCACTGGAGCAAGTAGAGACGATGGAAATTCGTGGACGCGACCTCGTTACAGGTCTGCCGAAGACGATTACGATTACTTCCGACGAGATCAGCGAAGCGCTGGCTGATACAGTGAATGCAATTGTTGAAGCGGTAAAAGTAACACTGGAAAAATGCCCGCCTGAACTTGCTGCCGATATCATGGATCGGGGTATCGTTCTTACCGGTGGTGGGGCGTTGCTTCGCAACCTGGACAAACTTCTGGCTGGTGAGACAGGCATGCCTGTCATTGTAGCTGAGAACCCGCTGGATTGTGTAGCGATCGGAACAGGTAAAGCGCTAGAGAATATTCATTTGTTCAAAAGCAGAAGCAGTTCGGCAGTTCGTTCCAAACGTTAATAGGTATTTGCCTAACTTGGCATAGCGACTAAGTGGCAAGATATCTTTATAGAGGACCCGGTTAACCCCGGGGATGAGCTATTACCCGCTTAACAGGGGAGGATCAGCTGATATTCTCGCAGGGACTACAGGTCTGACAGTCTCCCCGCCGGGCATGGCTCGGAAGAGAATATGGATGTTAGAGGGTGTTCGAACTGTTTAAACTGCTAGGCAACAAAAGACTTTTTGTTTTGCTGGTGGGCCTTGTTACATTTATCGCGTTAATGGGCTTTACGCTCAGTCCGCGAACCACTCTATCCTGGCCGGAGAAATTCCTGAAGGATTCAGTTGGATTTGTACAATACGTATTTTACAAGCCCGCTTCCTATGTAGCGGGCTTTTTCAAAGATGTAGCGAACATGCGTACGGTATATCAAGAAAATGAAGAGCTTCGCATCGCGATGGGTCACTATACCCGGGATCGGCTGAAGTACAATGATATGGAACAGGTGAACGAGCAGCTTCAAAAAGCACTGAATTTCACGGAAGAACAGAAAAATCGGTATAATTACGGTTCACGAATTGCTCAGGTTATCAGTGCCAATTCGGATCCGAACAGCAGAACCATTAACATTGATATCGGTGAAAATGCGGGAATTAAGCCGGGGATGGCCGTTACCTCGCAGGAAGGGCTGGTTGGCGTGATCAGTCATGTCAGCTCATATACATCAACGGTTAATCTGTTAACGTCGATGGACGCCAATGATCCGACATCCAATGCGATTGCAGCAACGGCAGTAGGTAAGGAAAAAGTATTTGGTATGATTGAGAGTTATGATCCGAAGACAGGCATGCTCAAGATGACCAAGATTTCAGAGGATTCTAACATCAAAGAAGGTGATGAGATTATCTCCTCCGGAATCATCAATAACTTTCCAAAGTATATGCGCATTGGGGAAGTGAAGAGTGTAGAGAAAAGTGAATATGGTTTAACAAAAACAGCTACAATTGACCCATATGCAAGCTTCCTTGACTGGAAAGAACTGATTGTCATTATTCCGCCTGAGGTAAAAGAGTAATGGTGACGCGCAAGCAAGTCTTGTTCCTGTTACTATTCGTTTTGTTCATTGCGGAAGGCACGATTCTGCCGCTGCTCATTCCTTCCGGCTGGCACATGCGTATTGCTGCCAATCTGGTCTATATCGCAATTTTGTTTATCGCTGTATATCACCATCGGCACACGGCGTTAGTGCTCGGCATATTATTTGGACTATTACATGACGTCGTATTCTATGGCGAGATGATTGGACCTTACGGATTTTCAATGGGTTTATCGGCATACATGATGGGACTCATTTTTCAAGCACCGCGTGCACCACTGCCGGTGATGGTGTCGGTTGTCATTTTGGGAAGTCTGCTTAATGACACCATGCTATTCTTCCTGTACAAGCTCTTCCAACTTAACCACGTGACCTTTGACTGGGCGTTGATTGAATACATGATTCCTAATTTGTTCATTCATTTTGTGTTTGCCTTGATCATTTATGTCCCGCTTCGGAAACAACTGGAGCGGATCGGCAAGAGACGGAGCAAGACAGAAGAAGCTTCCTGAATACATTTATGGAGCGCAAAGCAGGAACTTGGGGCCCCGGGCACGAAATGTAATGAGATGGGAGGGACAGGCTTATGACGGTAAAATCGAATCACGTAACGATTAAAGGCATCCGAGACGGCCTGGTTTTCCTGTTGGACGATCAATGTGAATTCGAGGAATTGCTCTATGAGCTCCGCTATAAGCTGGAACACAGCCATCAAAATATTTTGACCGGACCAATTGTTCATGTGGATATCAAGTTGGGTGCCCGCGAAGTGACAGAGGACCAGAAAGAAGCAATCCTCGATATATTGAAGCAAAAAGGGAATCTGCTTATTCGATCCATCGACTCACCTGCACTCCAACCGGAGGTTAAAGGACCGCCGCCGATTGTAACCATGTGTGGTATGGTGCGTTCAGGTCAGGTGCTTCATCATGAAGGAAATCTCCTGTTTCTTGGGGATATCAATCCGGGGGGCACAGTGACGTGTACCGGAGATATATATGTGTTGGGTTCACTCAGAGGTATGGCTCATGCTGGAATTGGCGGGGACGAGGAAGCGATCATTGCCGCTTCGGTATTTGCACCGACGCAGCTGCGGATTGCGGATATCATCAGTCGTCCTCCCGATGAATGGGAGAGCCGAGAGACCGGAATGGAATTTGCTTACTTACAGGACAATCAGATGCAGATCGACAAGATGAGCAATATCGTTCGGTTGCGCCGAGATTTTAATGTGTTTAAAGGAGTGTAGCTCATGGGAGAGGCGATCGTGATCACTTCGGGTAAAGGCGGCGTGGGTAAAACAACCACCTCGGCAAACATCGGGACAGCGCTGGCGCTGCTCGGCAAAAAGGTTTGTCTGGTAGATACCGATATCGGCCTTCGTAATTTGGATGTCGTGATGGGACTCGAAAACCGTATTATTTACGATCTGTGCGACGTTGCGGACGGCCGCTGCCGTCTGAATCAGGCTTTGGTCAAAGACAAGCGTTTCGAAGAATTATACATGTTGCCTGCTGCGCAGACGAGAGACAAAAACTCGGTGTCGCCAGAACAGGTGAAGGATATTATCCTTGAATTGAAAAAAGATTTTGAGTACGTCATTATTGATTGCCCAGCCGGCATAGAGCAGGGTTTCAAAAATGCGGTAGCAGGAGCAGATCAGGCCATCGTGGTCACTACACCGGAAAATGCTGCAGTACGTGATGCCGATCGTGTCATCGGCCTGCTGGAGAGTTCGCACATTCAATCACCGAAGCTGGTGGTGAATCGAATTCGCAATAATATGGTTAAATCGGGTGACATGCTGGATATCGATGGCATCTTACAAGTACTTAATATTGACCTGATTGGGATCGTACCTGATGATGAGCTGGTCATCAAAGCGGCCAATTCAGGAGAACCTACGGTCATGAATCCGGATTCACTTGCGGCGATTGCGTATCGCAACATTGCACGACGCATTTTGGGAGATACGGTTCCATTGATGCAGCTGGAGCAGAAAAAGGGTGCTTTTACTCGTTTCAAAAAGTTCTTTGGAATGGGTTAATTCGTTAAACGGACTTATTTATTATCTGATTACATGACAGCCGTGGCTTATAGCCCGGCTTTTTTTGTTACCTGCCGACAGGCTTGTTCATATTATCAACCGCCTCTTCATAGGATGTAGTAAACAAGCCTCGGCGGGAGGACATTCCATGAATACGAAACTCAGAATCAAGCAGAGAAGAGAAGAACGCATTCGGCGACTGATGGACGGTGCGACTGTTGAAGTCTTACAGGAGCAAAAAGTAGGTTCGCTATTGGACAAGAATGAGATCATACAACGGAAGCCGTTTGCGTCTGGTGAGGGGACACAGGAAAGAGATCCGGAATGGCTGTGGAAAAAAGAGAATGGCCATTTCGTTCCAGGGGGGGATTCGAGATTCAACCTCTTTAAGTCACTTCTAAAGCGGACGTTCATTAGCGCTTTGATATTTGGCGGAGTATGGGGTCTATTTCAAATGGATACATCGTGGACGACATCACCCAAAACAGTAATTGCCGATGCACTCCATCGGGATATGGATTTTGCCTCAGCAGCGGCTTGGTATGAACGGCATTTTGGAGGAGCGCCTTCGTTTCTTCCGGTTCTTGGACATACGACGGATGCTGTCAATGGTTCAGGCATTCGACAGTTACTGGGCAAACCAATCTCAGGCACAGTGGTTCAGCCATTCGCGCTGAGTATGAAGGGAATAGAGATCGTTCCGGATGCCGCAGGTGCAGAACTTATACAGGTCGCCAGTTCGGATGCTGGGCGTGTCATGGAGGTTATCGGCGATGCAGCAAGTGGATTCACAGTTGTCATCCAACATACAGGCAATGTCACGGCAATATATGGTCGGCTGAACGAAAGTGAAGTGAACGTGAATGATTGGGTGGAAGCGGGGAATCCAGTGGGGAGTCTCAAGGCTACTGGTGGTCAGCAACCGGCCACGCTCTATTTTGCGGTCAAAGAGGGGGAGGAGTACGTAGACCCAGCGGAAGTCGTTGCCCTTGATTAGGGTGTGGGGAGTCCGTATTACGTTTCATCCGTTTTTTGTGATCATCATGATGGCCTCCCTTCTGACTGGACATTTTATTGAACTCATTACGTTGTTTGCGATCGTCTTCATTCATGAATGTGGACATGCTGCGGCTGCGGCCCTTCTGGGCTATCGTGTCTTGTCGATCCAGATGCTCCCTTTTGGAGGAGTAGCGGTTATCGAAGATGGAGGTACTATCACGGCCTACCGGGAAATCATGATTGCTCTCGCAGGCCCGTTACAAAACATGCTGATGGTTGGCGTTGTTTTGCTGTTGCAGTATGGCAATCTGGGCGATCCTGTTTTTCTGAGCTATATCATTCAGGGGAACCTGCTCATTGCCCTCTTTAATCTGCTTCCAGTACTCCCTCTGGATGGAGGTAAAATTGTTCAGGCACTTGTCAGTCTGTGGGCACCCTACTATACAACATTAATGTGGACATACAGAATTAGTATCCTGTGTAGCGCAGGAGTTATTTTGTATGCGATCAGCCGATGGCTGACCGGAGACTACGGCCTGCCGCTCAACATTCTGTTAATCGGCCTTTTTTTGTTCTATTCCAACCTGACGGATTACCGAAATGTGCCCTACCGCTTTATCCGTTTTCTCATGAATCGAGAGGGTGCGTTCGCTCGGCATGCGGCTACTGGCAGTTTGGCGCAGCCAATAATCTCATTTCCGGCGAAACCTTTGGACACTATTTTGCGTCTATTAAAGAGAGAAAGATACCATATGGTATACGTGATGAATAGACAGGGTCGAATTATGGCCGTGTTGCCTGAACAACGGATTATCGGTTCCTATTTTAGGCAAAATGGTGATAAATTGTAGTGTTCTGGTGGACCTGTTCTGAAATGGGTTAATACATGTACAATGAGAATTGCAAAGATACTGAAATGGATGTGGATGAATTGAATTGTCTTCTAGAGGTGAAGCCATGAAACAAATGATAGTACATAATGAACATAACCTCATGCAAATGGCGCTTCTGGAAGAAGGCAAAGCTGTGGAATTTACGGCAGAGCGTACACGCGAGCGTGGACTGCTGGGTTCCTTTTTCAAGGGACGGGTCGTGAATGTGTTACCAGGTATGCAGGCTGCTTTTGTGGATATTGGTCAGAAAAAGAATGCGTTTCTCTATGTGGACGATGTGTTACATCCCCATCTGGAGAAGCAGCCCAAGGTGAAGCCTTCCATCTCGGAGTTGCTTCGTCCAGGTCAGGAAATCATTGTTCAGGTTCTGAAAGAACCGGTAGGAGGCAAGGGAGCCCGGGTGACGACTCATTACTCACTCCCGGGCCGTTGGCTTGTCTACATGCCTGTTGCTGACTATGTAGCGGTATCCAAGAAAATTGCCCGTGAAGGGGATCGTTCCCGTCTTAAGGCACTTGGGGAGCAACTGAGGCGGGATGAAGAAGGGCTTATTATTCGAACCGTATCTGAAGAAGAGCAGCATGAAGCCATTCAGGCAGACTTGGAAACATTACGCGCGCAGTGGTACCTGATTCGTGAAAAAGCAGACAGTTTGCCTTCGCCAAGTCTCTTGCATCGGGATCATAGCATGGTGCAGCGAATCATCAGAGATGTGTATACACCGGGCAGTGATGAAGTCATCACTGATAGTGAAGGACAAGCCCGTGAGGTAAAAGCATTGCTGGAAGAGATTAGTCCTGGTCATCAACCGAAGGTACAGGTTTATCGGGGAGCAGAGTCTATCTTTGCTGCTTATGGTGTCCAGGAGCAGTTGAACAAGGATTTTGCCCGGAAAGTGTGGCTGCCCGGAGGCGGATATATTGTCATTGACCATACTGAAGCTCTGACTGTAGTGGATGTGAACACGGGCAAATATACGGGAGCTGGCGGTGACAGTCTGGAAGAGACTGTGACGGAAACCAACATGCAGGCAGCAGTGGAGATTGCCCGGCTGATGCGCCTGCGTGATATCGGTGGCATGATTATTGTCGACTTCATTGATATGGAGGAAGCTTCGAATCGGCATGAAGTCGCGGCAACCTTGGAGGGCGAGCTCAAGAAGGATCGGACCAAAGCGTTTGTAATGGGTTGGACCAAGCTGGGCTTGCTCGAACTTACCCGTAAGAAAGTGCGGGAAGAGAGTACGTTGCCCTATGTGGAGCTGTGTTCTTCCTGTCATGGTACGGGGAAAAGATATATTTCACCTTTGCATTGATTTTTGATATATTGCGTGATATAATATTCAAGTATGTGTTTAGCCTATTGGTCTTGCACATGCTGTAACCGCACTGGCCGGGTATAAGAACAGTTCCGCAAGGATACTGTCACCTGAGAACGGGCGAGTCTGAGACATGAGGAGGTGCAAGGCAAATGTACGCAATTATTGAAACAGGCGGCAAACAGTACAAAGTCCAAGAGGGCGATGTTCTGTTCATCGAGAAATTGACTGCGAACGATGGCGAAAGCGTAACGTTCGACCGTGTCCTGGCTGTATCTAACGATCAAGGTTTGACAGCAGGTACACCATTGATTTCCGGAGCTACTGTAACGGCTAAAGTGGAGAAACATGGCAAAGGACAAAAGGTTATTGTATACAAATACAAACCTAAAAAGAACTACCATGTGAAGCAAGGTCACCGTCAACCGTACACTAAAGTAACTATCGAAAAAATCAAAGCGTAAGAAGGTGCGATAAGTGATTATCGTTCAAATCTTTCGTGATGAGGACGGGAGCATCGAACGCTTTTCCATCGAAGGGCATGCTAATTTTGCCAAGCGGGGAGAAGACATCGTATGTGCCGGGGTATCCGCTGTTACAGTGGGTACGGTGAACTCGATTGAAACATTGACTGGTGTCGAAATGGACGCCAAGATGAAGAATGGCTTTTTAAGTGGTTCTTTACCTTTGTTAGAGAGAGGGGAAACCTGGTCCCAGGTACAATTGTTACTCGAATCCATGGTGGTTATGCTCTCTAATATTGAAGAGTCATACGGGAAGTATATTCAGATACAGCAACTCAAATAATCAAAGAAGGAGGACAACCAATCATGTTGAAATTAAATCTTCAGTTATTCGCATCGAAAAAAGGTGTAGGTTCCACGAAGAACGGACGTGACAGTAATGCTCAACGTCTGGGTGTTAAACGTGCTGATGGTCAAACTGTAACTGGTGGTAGCATTCTCGTTCGCCAACGCGGAACGAAAATTCACCCAGGAACTAACGTTGGCATCGGTAAGGATGACACTTTGTTCGCGAAAATCGACGGCGTTGTAAAATTCGAACGTTGGGGACGCGATCGCAAAAAAGTAAGCATCTATCCTGTTAATGTTGCTCCTGTAGCAGCTGCAGTAGAAGCGTAATATCGGCATTCCGCCTAAGGAGCCTTCGGCATTTTTGCCGGAGGTTTTTTGTATTCACGGTTATTCGATAATGAACTGGCAGAAAAGACATGTTATACTTGGTTACGGTGGGTGTAGACCTACCGAGTTTTGTAGAACGGGGAGAAGCCATGAAATCTTGGAAAAGAGTGCCGTGGATTGCGGCATGTTCACTTCTGATTCCTTTGGTTTTCGTTATGTTGTATCCGGCGATGATCTCAAGCGTCGTGTGCGCATTGTGGTCCGTCGCAGTATTGTTAATTTCTGTCAATGCGATGAAGAGACAGGCGGAGGCGGAACGCAGAACTATCATACAATCCATGGAAAAGACAGCAATTGCTTCATTAAATCATCATCGACACGACTGGATGAACGACCTTCAGGTGTTATATGGATATCTTCGGCTGGGCAAACTTGATAAATCCTTGCAATGTGTGGAAAGAATAAAAGAGCGGGTTACAGAAGAAAGCCGAATCTCCAGATTAGGCATTCCGTCCCTCGTATTTTATCTTCAGTCTTTCCGCGCCAGTGGAATCGCGCTGGAATTGCATGTGGAAATAGAAGATGAGTTGCAGCTTAGTGCTCTGGTCTCTCCCGAGGATGGCGAGTCACTTACCGGGGCGATTGCGGATGCAATCAGGGCCTATCAATATGGCGGCGGCCGGTCTTCTTGGGGAGAGGTTCGCAAACTGACCTTGAACTTCGGACAGGATCATGGAGATGTGGTTGTCCGACTGGACGGGGATCAACCACCCGATCCGGAAACACTGCGGCAGCTTACTGCCGTACTCAAAGGAAAAAAAGTCAGAACGGAGCAGTTTCCGTCTGAGGATACGTTTATACAATTCAGAATGCCGTGTGGAATATAGGAAGAAGGGGTTAACCAATGTTTGTAGATAAAGCGAAGATTTATGTAAAAGCCGGAGACGGAGGGGACGGAATTATTTCGTTCCGTCGTGAGAAGTATGTACCAAACGGCGGACCTGCCGGGGGCGATGGAGGCAGAGGAGCTGACATCATTTTCCGCGTGGATGAAGGTTTGCGTACGTTGATGGATTTTCGTTACCAGCGTCACTTCAAGGCCCCACGTGGTGAGAAGGGACGTAATAAAAGTCAGCATGGTGCAAACGCGGAGAACATGATTGTGCGCATTCCACCAGGAACTATCATCTTGGATGAAGACAGTGGAGAAGTACTGGCGGATATGACACGTCACGGTCAACAGGTTGTTATTGCTCGTGGTGGTCGGGGCGGACGGGGGAACATCCGATTTGCTACACCGAACAATCCTGCACCTGAACTTGCTGAGAACGGTGAAGAAGGACAAGAGCGTTACATCGTACTCGAATTAAAAGTTATGGCAGATGTTGGTCTGGTTGGTTTCCCGAGTGTAGGGAAATCCACACTGCTTTCTGTCGTTTCGTCAGCCAAGCCAAAGATCGGGGCATACCATTTCACAACCATTACACCGAATCTGGGTGTAGTCGGTGTAGGAGAAGGCCGAAGTTTCGTCATGGCCGATTTGCCTGGACTGATTGAAGGCGCACATGAAGGAATCGGATTGGGGCATGAGTTTTTACGTCATGTCGAGCGTACCCGTATTATTATTCATGTGGTGGACATGTCCGGTTCAGAAGGGCGCGATCCATTTGAAGACTGGCAGAAAATCAATGATGAACTGAAACTGTACAATCCGCTTCTGGCTGAGAGACCGCAGGTTGTAGCAGCCAACAAAATGGATATGCCGGACTCTGAAGCAAATCTGGCGCAATTTTTGCAGCAAGTTCGTGAGGTGCAACCGGATATTGAAGTAATGCCTATTTCCTCTCTGACTCGTAAAGGGATTCAAGAGCTCTTGTATCGTGCCGCTGATCTGCTGGATCAGATTCCGGACGAGCCAGTGGTTGAAGAGGTAGCAGACGTATCCGAACGTAAAGTGTACAGCTTGGACAAAAAAGAGGACGATGGTTTCCGTATTGTGCGTGAGAATGAAATGTTCGTTGTCGAAAGTGCCAAGATTGATCGCATGATGAAACGGATGCAATTGAACTCGCATGAAGCTATATTGAAACTCGCACGTACACTGCGTTATATGGGTGTGGACGCTGAGTTGCGTAAGCGCGGAGCTGTAGAAGGCACCATCGTGCGTATTGGAGACTTTGAATTCGAATTTGTGGAAGGCAGCAGTTACTACTAAGTAGCCGTCTTCCGTAGAGAGACAGATCGATATATGGACGCAGAGAAGTGGGAAGTTGACCCGCAACTCTGCGTTTTTTTTGTTTTTTCCTGACATGGGAGAAAGATAAACTTGATACTGTGAGGAACATATTTCAAAAAATAGGTGTGTCATGTATTGCCCTTTTGTCATAGATCCTATATAATGTCCACTATATGAATACATGAGTCTTTGAGGAGAGGACGTTCTGTGAACGAACGCTATTACTTAGTGCGGGAAGATATTTTACCAGAGGCTGTGGTGAAGACCATGCAGGTAAAAGAACTACTGGCTTCCGGTGATGTTAAAACAGTGCATGAGGCGGTTGAACAGGTCGGATTAAGCCGGAGTGCCTTTTACAAGTACAAGGATGGAATTCATCTGATCAACCAGCTTGAGCGCGAGAGAATTGTAACAATCTCCATTGATCTGGAGCATCAATCGGGGATCTTGTCTCGTGTGCTTGGACATGTAGCTGGTTATGGAGCTAACGTACTCACGATTAATCAGAGTATCCCGCTTCAGGGAAGAGCCAATGTTGTCATTTCGGTGGAAACAACACATCTTCACGGCGAAATTGGAGAAATGCTGGATCGGATGCAAGATATGCCTGGAGTGAGACGAACGCGTATTGTAGGCCAAGGTTAATTAGGCTTTATCATACAGGGCTGACAGACAAGAATAGACATTAGGGGGTAGATCGTTAGTGAAACCGGTAAAAGTCGGATTGTTGGGTCTGGGAACTGTCGGAACGGGAGTCGTTCGCATTGTGGAAGGAAATCAGGAGGATCTGAGCAGTCAGGTTGGATCGCCGATTGTCATCGAGAAAATCGCAGTGAAAAATACAGAGAAAGACCGTGTCATTGCTGTAGACCGCGCCAAGCTTACTGAAGATCCTTGGGAAGTTATTCGTCATCCGGATATTGATGTCATCGTTGAAGTCATGGGCGGCATTGATCAGACGAAGGAGTATATTCTTGAAGCATTGGAACGTGGGAAACATATCGTAACAGCGAACAAGGATCTCATGGCACTGCATGGTACAGAGATTTTGGCGAAGGCGCAGGAAAAACAATGTGACGTGTTCTATGAGGCGAGTGTTGCGGGAGGGATTCCGATCATTCGTACGCTGATTGAAGGTTTCTCTTCCGACCGGATCACCCGCATTATGGGGATTGTGAACGGAACAACGAACTTTATTTTGACCAAAATGAGTCAGGAAGGTGCATCCTATGAAGAAGTGCTGGCCGAGGCACAGGCGCTGGGATACGCCGAATCGGATCCAACCTCGGATGTGGAAGGACTTGACGCAGCTCGCAAAATGGCGATCTTGAGCACGCTCGGTTTCCGCACCAATGTGGAGTTGAAGGATGTAACCGTTAAAGGGATATCCTCCGTAACCCGTGAAGACATTACGTATGCCAGAAGACTGGGCTATGAGATGAAGTTACTTGGTATTGCGGACCGTATTGGCGATGAGATCACGATTAGCGTTCAGCCGACAATGGTTAGACAGAATCACCCGATTGCCTCAGTCAACGGCGTATTCAACGCAGTATATGTACACGGTGAAGCTGTAGGGGAGACCATGTTCTACGGTGCAGGTGCGGGAGAACTCCCAACGGCAACTTCTGTTGTAGCTGACATAGTGGCGGTTACCAAAAATCTTAAACTTGGCGTGAACGGTCTCAAAGCGATTGTGCCTTATAAGACGAAGCGACTGCAAAGCGACGAGCAGATCGTGTCGAAAAACTTTATTTTACTACACGTAGACGACAAAGCCGGTGTATTGGCACAAATCACCCAAATTTTCGCAGAATATGATGTCAGTCTGGCCTCGGTTGTTCAACAGCCGAATGAGCATAACCCGGATGCCGAGATCATTATCGTTACACATAATGCAAGTAAGGCAAGCATGGATAAAGTGTTAAAACATTTTGAATCACTCAGCGTCATTCGCCGCATTAAGAGTGTCTACCGGGTCGAAGGATAATTGTCCGTATCCCCATACGGCATCTCAAATATTTCAATTATAACGTACAAGTTAATCATATCCGGTTCAACAGGTCATCATTTCAGATTATTAAAACATAAAGGAGTTTACCCACAATGAGATATCAAGGACTTTTGCAAACGTACAGAGAGCACCTTCCGGTTAATGAAAATACACCCCTGCTTACGCTTCAGGAAGGAAACACACCTTTGATTCATGCAGAGAATCTGTCGGAGGAGCTCGGCTTAAATGTTTATTTCAAGTACGAAGGTTTGAACCCCACAGGTTCTTTCAAAGACCGTGGCATGGTTATGGCTGTTGCCAAAGCGATGGAAGAGGGCAGTCGCACAATCATGTGTGCATCCACAGGTAATACGTCAGCAGCTGCAGCAGCCTATGCCGCACGTGGGGGTCTCAATTGTATCGTGCTGATTCCGAATAACAACATTGCACTGGGTAAACTGGCCCAAGCGATGATCTATGGAGCCAAAGTGATTGCGATCAATGGTAACTTTGACCGTGCACTGGAGATTGTGCGTGAGATTACAGCCAAACACCCAATCACGCTTGTAAACTCCGTGAATCCGTTCCGGATTGAAGGACAGAAGACAGCAGCGTTTGAAGTGATTGAACAACTTGGCGAAGCGCCTGACATCCTGGCTATTCCAGTCGGTAATGCGGGTAATATCTCGGCTTATTGGAAAGGTTTCAAAGAATATAAAGAGGCAGGTAAATCCAGCACACTACCACGCATGGTTGGTTTTGAAGCTGAAGGTGCGATGGCTATTGTCAAAGGCGAGCCGATCCTTGAACCTGAAACGGTAGCAACAGCGATTCGAATCGGTAATCCGGCGAGCTGGAAAACGGCAGTAGCTGCAGCTGAGGAATCTGGTGGACAGATTAACTATGTAACGGATGAACAAATCCTGACAGCGTATCGTACGCTTGCTTCTCGGGAAGGGATTTTTGCTGAACCTGCTTCTGCGGCTTCCCTTGCTGGTGTATACAAACTGAAGAGTGAAGGGTACTTTAAAGGCGGAGAGACTGTAGTTTGTGTACTGACAGGCAATGGCCTGAAAGATCCTAATATTGCGATCAAAACGGTAGCGACTGAGCCACTTGTTGTTGAAGACACGGAAGAAGCAGTAATGGCGGCCATTGCACAACTGGAGCAGCAATCTGTATGAGTTTGCGTGAAAAGGTAACCGTAAAAATACCTGCAAGCACAGCCAATCTCGGTCCAGGGTTTGATACCCTGGGCATGGCATTGTCTTTGTATGCCTGGTTGGAAATGAAACCTGCCGAGCAGACAACATTTCATCTTCACGGCAATCATTTGACAGGCTTGCCTACAGACAAATCAAATTTGATTCATGAAGTGGCACAGATGGTATTCGATGAAGCCGGGGTGTCCGTACCTGAATTGGAGATTTCCATGTATTCCGATATTCCGCTTACGCGTGGACTCGGGAGCAGTGCATCAGCCATCGTTGGGGCACTGGCCGCAGCGAATGCATTAATTGGTGCTCCTTTATCCGATGCGAAGCTTCTGGATATGGCCACATCCCTCGAGAAGCATCCTGATAATGTGGGAGCATCTCTGTATGGCGGTATTATTACGGCTGCATGGAATGGTCAACAGGTAGATCATATACGTATTGAACCACACCAGGATTTGCAGGCTTTAGTTATTGTACCTGAATTCCAGCTGTCTACTTCAAAAGCAAGGAATGTGATTCCAGAGCAATTTGGCATGTCTGATGTGGTGCATAACATTAGCAGATCCTCACTGCTCGTTGCCGCTTTGGCGAGTGGGCGACTGGATATGATTCAGAAGGCGATGTCAGATCGAATTCACCAACCATATCGGGCATCATTGGTGCCAGGCATGGCTGAGATATTGGAACATGCTGTCGATCATGGAGCTTTGGGAGCTGCCCTGAGCGGAGCCGGACCGACTGTGTTGACTTTGGTCGATCGTCATGACACCCGAAAAGCGGAATTGGAACAATATTTGCTGGACACCATGGGGCGGGAGGGCATATCTGCTTCTGCACTGTGGCTCGATCCGGATTTGGACGGTGTAACCGTGCTGCCTGATCAAGACGAACGTCCTTTTTTGGACAGAATCAAAGGGGAAGTTAATGCATGAAACGAATTGCAGTATTACCTGAAGGCTCAGTTTCCCATGAAGCGATTGATTTCCTGTTTAACGGTGAACCGTTAGATTTGCTTCACTCGAAGCTAATTTCGGATGTATTTCGAGCAACAGATAGTGGGAAAGCACAATACAGTGTCATTCCGATTGAAAATACCATTGAGGGTTCCGTTAGTCTTCATATGGACTGGCTTGTGAATGAAGTGGACATTCCAATGCAAGCGGAGTGGGTGTACCCATCCATCCAGAATGTTATTGGACATGGCTCGGAATTTAAGACGGAGAGCGGCGAGTATGATTTCGGTAGAATTACCAAGATCATGTCTCATCCTGTGGCTATTCCACAGTGTCAGAATTTTATTCGGCTGCATTCGCCTGGGGCGGACCTTGAAGGTGTGAACAGTACAGCTGAAGCTGTAGAAATTGTGAAAAAAAATCCGGGTAAGGGCTGGGTGGCGATCGGTACAAAGCTTGCTGCTCAGAAGCATGGTCTGGACATTATGGCTGAACGGGTTACAGATCATGACAACAACTATACCCGTTTTGTGCTCATCGGCCATGAACCTGTGAACATTCCTCGTGAACCGGATCATGTGAAAACAAGCTTGCTGGTGACGTTGCCAGAAGATGCACCGGGAGCGTTGCATCAGGTATTGTCGGCATTTGCCTGGCGGAAGCTGAATTTGACCCGTCTCGAATCTCGTCCAACGAAGAAACGATTGGGCAGTTACTATTTCTACATTGATGTTGTGGAAACGGTCGATTCGGTATTGCTCACCGCAGCTATGGCCGAGATTGAGGCGTTGAATTGTCAGGTGCGCGTTCTTGGTAGCTATCCTTGTTATACATATCCTTCGAGGTAATCGGCCTTTATGATGGTTGAGATTGTTAGAAGGTTGTCATAATTGTGGGTAGAGTGAACAAGTAAGGGCTTGTCATTTGGTGTACAATGGACGGGTTAATAACGTTTAGGAGTACAGGGAATGGATATTTTATGGAGGTGCAGTCATCGGTGGCAGAACAATGGATCTATTTGGATGGTCAGTATGTGACCAAAGAGAACGCAACCGTTTCAGTATATGATCATGGATTTTTGTATGGAGACGGGATTTTCGAAGGTATTCGGATTTATAACGGAAATATTTTCAGATGTAAGGCCCACTTGGATCGTTTGTATGATTCGGCAAAATCCATCAGTTTGAACATCCCGCTGTCCATTGATGAGATGCTGGAAGTCATGGCTGAAACGGTACGGCGTAATGATATGCGTAACGGTTATATTCGTCTTATTGTATCGCGTGGCCCTGGTAATCTGGGGTTGGACCCATTACGTTGCCCGAAAGCGTCGGTAATCATCATCGTGGAGCAATTGGCAATCTATCCGGAGGAAGCGTATCTTACGGGGTTGAAAGCAGTGTCTGTATCCCAACGCCGGAACATTCCGGATGCATTAAATCCAAAAATTAAATCATTGAACTATTTGAATAACATCCTGGTTAAAATTCAATCCAACTATTCAGGTGCCGGTGAAGCGATTATGCTGAATTCCCAAGGGTACGTTACTGAGGGTTCAAGTGATAACATCTTCATTATCAAAAATGGTGTAGTATACACGCCTCCTTGTTATCTCGGAGCACTTGAAGGGATTACACGTCAAGCCATTATCGATCTATGTGGCGAACTTGAGCTTGAATTGAAAGAAATTCCATTCACTCTTCATGATGTGTATATTGCAGATGAAGTCTTTTTCACCGGGACGGCTGCAGAAGTTATCGCTGCATACGAAGTGGATGGAAGAACGATTGGTACGGGTGTAGCAGGTCCAGTAACGCTGAGACTGCTGGAAGCATTCCGTCAGATCGTTGACAAAGATGGCTACAAGGTGTGGGAATCTTAAGTTTGAATTGAATAACATAGGGAACAGGAATCCTCCTTGTCCGATAAAATTCAGCATGCCTGGCGTATGGGGATTTTAGAGACAGGAGGATTTTTTTTGTTTAGTTGATGTCATTAGCCCGGTTTCTGCATAGGATGTAGTAACGGTATGGGCGAATGTACTGCCCAAGTATGACGTCTAGGAGGTTAGTTCCCTGTGAAAATACACATGGTGAAAAAAGGCGACACATTATATCTGCTGTCCCAAAAATACAATGTAGCGCTGGACAAATTGATCGCGGCTAATCCGCAGATCACAAATCCCGACAAGCTGGACATTGGTATGAAGGTCAAAATCCCTGCAGAGCCAGTAACACCGAAGCCCGAGGGTGTGCTGCACAGTCACAAGGTTCAGCAAGGAGATTCGTTATGGAAGTTGGCACAAGCCTGGGGAGTTCCTTTGAAAGATATGATCAATGCCAATCCACAGTTGAAAAATCCGAACGCTCTGCTGGTGGGGGAGACAGTTTATATTCCATCTATGCACGCACAAGGAAACAGCACATCTAATTCGGGTGCCAGCAACATTGCTGCACATGAAAAGTTGTCGCCTGAAGGGAAGGAATATACGGGAGTAAAAGAAGAGCCTGCACCACCGGTACCTGTCACGCCAACTCCTCCTCCGGTATCAGAGGTTCCAGTACCCGTCCCACCGCCAGCTAATCCGGTAATGCCGAATGTAATGCCAGAACTGGAGGTGCTGCCGCAGTTGCCTGAGCTTCCTGAAGTAAAACCCGAAAAGAAAACGCACAAAAAGGAAGAGGCTAAACCCGAAGTTCATGTAAAACCGGTAACAGAGTCCAAGGAATACACAATGCCCAATCTTTCACCTGAAATTATGCCTTTGCCAGTAATGCCTAATACCAAGTCTCCGGTTGAGGTTGCACCAGCAACGAAAAAGCCTTGTGGGTGTGGTAATAAATTGCATCATGCGCCAGCGGAGTACCCTTATGTTCAAATCCCGGTACCTGCACAAGAGGTGTACGTTGTTCAGCAAGACATGTACACGGCAGGAGCGAGCAACAATGCGCCCTTTCCAGGGATTCCAGAAGTGAGTCCTTATAGTGGCAGTGATCTGCCGAACAGTCCGTGGACTGGTGCGGAGCAAAGTCATAACCACAACAACGTTATGCCAAATGTGTCTGCAGACATGCAAAACAATTCATTTCCAATTGCACCAGCTGGCCATGTGAATAGTCCATTCCCAACGTATACAGCACCTAGCCATATGAATCATCAGCCACCGTTCATATCTCCGTATTCGATGCTTCCGTACCCGCCATGCGGATGTGGTTCACATACACATATGCCTCAGTATACTTATCCTACTCATGGTTATCAGGATCCGGCTTGGAACATGTACGGTCCTTCGTATGGTATGCCACCTGAAATGTCCACATCAACGATGCCGAATCAGCCTATTGAGTATGTTTATCAGAATCCGTATCCTACACAGAACATGGTCCCGCCGTCCCCGCTTGGTGCTTTTGGTGATATGTACCCTCCACAGGGCCAAGGCAAGGGTGGTAAAAAAGGGGGACGTGACGACGCTAACTTAAGTCAGGTAGCAATTGATGAGCCTGGAGCGGATTCGGAGGCGAAGTCCAAGCAAGCCGGGAATAAGCCGGCAGCTGCGAAACGCAGAACAAACAGCAAAGCTCCTCTGAAGAACAAATCCAAGGTATCCGTGTCCGGGAAAACATCCAGAGAAGGTGCAACAACTTCCAACCAACGGAAATCCGATAAAAAGCGTCGTAATCCATGGATACAAAACTAACCTGAGGATTGCGATTGATGAATAAGTGAGGTACCTGTTATATCAGCGGGAAGCCAGCTCTGTAATAGAGAGCTGGCTTCCCGCTTACCTGAGTGAACATTGAGTTGCACATAACGGAGAGATATAGTTGCTCAGGACTGATGGAGAGCATTTTGTTGTGAAAGTATTGTAAACCCTTTCAGAAGTGTGTTAAAATATTTGTACCCTATGAACGCACCATTATGATAGGACAAGATAGGGGATATTAGTGACGGTTTTAGATGATGCAAAACTATTAAAGAAAAGAAATGAAAAATAACTATTGCATTAGATTCAGCCGTATGATATATTATTTAAGTCGCCGCTGAAACACACGGCTGACACGGAAGCGCAATGAATGACGAAATAAGTTTGATCTTTGAAAACTGAACAACGAGTGAGTAAACATTCTGCTTGCAGAATGAACGCGAAAGTTTGAGACGAGCCTTGGCTTGAATCGACTGGAGCACAAATGAGATTTTTAATCTCGTCAGATTCAAAATGAGCTTATCGCTCTTTTCAATACTTTATTGGAGAGTTTGATCCTGGCTCAGGACGAACGCTGGCGGCATGCCTAATACATGCAAGTCGAGCGGAGTTGATAGGAAGCTTGCTTCCTGGATACTTAGCGGCGGACGGGTGAGTAACACGTAGGCAACCTGCCCTCAAGTTTGGGACAACTACCGGAAACGGTAGCTAATACCGAATAGTTGTTTTCTTCGCCTGAAGAGAACTGGAAAGACGGAGCAATCTGTCACTTGGGGATGGGCCTGCGGCGCATTAGCTAGTTGGTGGGGTAACGGCTCACCAAGGCGACGATGCGTAGCCGACCTGAGAGGGTGATCGGCCACACTGGGACTGAGACACGGCCCAGACTCCTACGGGAGGCAGCAGTAGGGAATCTTCCGCAATGGGCGAAAGCCTGACGGAGCAATGCCGCGTGAGTGATGAAGGTTTTCGGATCGTAAAGCTCTGTTGCCAGGGAAGAACGCTTGGGAGAGTAACTGCTCTCAAGGTGACGGTACCTGAGAAGAAAGCCCCGGCTAACTACGTGCCAGCAGCCGCGGTAATACGTAGGGGGCAAGCGTTGTCCGGAATTATTGGGCGTAAAGCGCGCGCAGGCGGTCATTTAAGTCTGGTGTTTAATCCCGGGGCTCAACCCCGGATCGCACTGGAAACTGGGTGACTTGAGTGCAGAAGAGGAGAGTGGAATTCCACGTGTAGCGGTGAAATGCGTAGATATGTGGAGGAACACCAGTGGCGAAGGCGACTCTCTGGGCTGTAACTGACGCTGAGGCGCGAAAGCGTGGGGAGCAAACAGGATTAGATACCCTGGTAGTCCACGCCGTAAACGATGAGTGCTAGGTGTTAGGGGTTTCGATACCCTTGGTGCCGAAGTTAACACATTAAGCACTCCGCCTGGGGAGTACGGTCGCAAGACTGAAACTCAAAGGAATTGACGGGGACCCGCACAAGCAGTGGAGTATGTGGTTTAATTCGAAGCAACGCGAAGAACCTTACCAGGTCTTGACATCCCTCTGACCGGTACAGAGATGTACCTTTCCTTCGGGACAGAGGAGACAGGTGGTGCATGGTTGTCGTCAGCTCGTGTCGTGAGATGTTGGGTTAAGTCCCGCAACGAGCGCAACCCTTATATTTAGTTGCCAGCACTTCGGGTGGGCACTCTAGATAGACTGCCGGTGACAAACCGGAGGAAGGTGGGGATGACGTCAAATCATCATGCCCCTTATGACCTGGGCTACACACGTACTACAATGGCCGGTACAACGGGCTGCGAAATCGCGAGATGGAGCCAATCCCAACAAAGCCGGTCTCAGTTCGGATTGCAGGCTGCAACTCGCCTGCATGAAGTCGGAATTGCTAGTAATCGCGGATCAGCATGCCGCGGTGAATACGTTCCCGGGTCTTGTACACACCGCCCGTCACACCACGAGAGTTTATAACACCCGAAGTCGGTGGGGTAACCGCAAGGAGCCAGCCGCCGAAGGTGGGATAGATGATTGGGGTGAAGTCGTAACAAGGTAGCCGTATCGGAAGGTGCGGCTGGATCACCTCCTTTCTATGGAGAATCGTTTCCCGCGTGGAAACATTCAAATAAGCAGGTTCTTAGAACCTGCGACAGCAATTCATTTCGGTCCGTCACTTCGGTGTGGATGAAATGAAGAGCACAACACTCACTCGTTGCTCAGTTTTGAGAGCTCAAACTCTCAAACAGCTTGCTTTTGCATGGAGCTTGTTCTTTGAAAACTAGATATCGAAACGAAACAAACGCGAATTAGAACATTCCTTTTTAGCTGAACTTGTGTTAAAACAAGTTTCAATAAAAACGGTAGATTGCTGGAGCGAGTGATCGAAATGGAGCGACTTTTGGATTTGGACACAGTCCAAACCAAGCGGAGCGACAGCTCGAACACGAGCGCAATGGTTAAGCTACTAAGAGCACACGGAGGATGCCTAGGCGCTAGGAGCCGATGAAGGACGTGGCGAACAACGAAACTGCCTCGGGGAGCTGTAAGCAAGCTTTGATCCGGGGGTGTCCGAATGGGGAAACCCAGCTGGGGTAATTTCCAGTTACTCACAACTGAATACATAGGTTGTGCAGAGGCATACCAGGGGAACTGAAACATCTAAGTACCCTGAGGAAGAGAAAACAATAGTGATTCCGTCAGTAGCGGCGAGCGAACGCGGAGAAGCCCAAACCAGAGAGCTTGCTCTCTGGGGTTGTGGGACGTCTCACATGGAGTTACAAAGGAACCGGTTAAGCGAAGAGGTCTGGAAAGGCCCGCCAAAGAAGGTAAAAGCCCTGTAATTGAAAGTTGGTTCCCTCCGAGACGGATCCCGAGTAGTGCGGGGCACGTGAAACCCCGTATGAATCCGGCAGGACCATCTGCCAAGGCTAAATACTTCCTAGCGACCGATAGTGAAGCAGTACCGTGAGGGAAAGGTGAAAAGCACCCCGGAAGGGGAGTGAAATAGAACCTGAAACCGTGTGCTTACAAAAAGTCAGAGCCCGTTTTAGGGGTGATGGCGTGCCTTTTGTAGAATGAACCGGCGAGTTACGTTCCCGTGCAAGGTTAAGGTGAAGAGCCGGAGCCGCAGCGAAAGCGAGTCTGAATAGGGCGAGTGAGTACGTGGACGTAGACCCGAAACCGGGTGATCTACCCCTGTCCAGGGTGAAGGTGCGGTAACACGCACTGGAGGCCCGAACCCACGCATGTTGAAAAATGCGGGGATGAGGTGGGGGTAGCGGAGAAATTCCAATCGAACTCGGAGATAGCTGGTTCTCCCCGAAATAGCTTTAGGGCTAGCCTCGGAAAACAGAGTCGTGGAGGTAGAGCACTGATTGGGTGCGGGGCCCGCAAGGGTTACCAAGCTCAGTCAAACTCCGAATGCCATAGACTTACTTCCGGGAGTCAGACAGTGAGTGCTAAGATCCATTGTCAAAAGGGAAACAGCCCAGACCATCAGCTAAGGTCCCCAAGTGTGTGTTAAGTGGGAAAGGATGTGGAGTTGCACAGACAACCAGGATGTTGGCTTAGAAGCAGCCACCATTGAAAGAGTGCGTAATAGCTCACTGGTCGAGTGACTCTGCGCCGAAAATGTAACGGGGCTAAACACACCACCGAAGCTATGGCTTGGATCGACTTCACTGCTTCTTTGAGGCGGTGTTTACCACAAGGACATTTTTGTCTGACAAGAGACTCTATCTTGGATGACCAAATGCTTCCCAGGGGATAAACACAGGACTTCGAAGCTGGAGTGAAGTCGATCCAGGGGTAGGGGAGCGTTGTATAAGGGTTGAAGGTGTACCGTAAGGAGCGCTGGACATTATACAAGTGAGAATGCCGGTATGAGTAACGAAAAGATCAGTGAGAATCTGATCCGCCGAAAGCCTAAGGGTTCCTGAGGAAGGCTCGTCCGCTCAGGGTAAGTCGGGACCTAAGGCGAGGCCGAAAGGCGTAGTCGAAGGACAACAGGTCGAAATTCCTGTACCACCGTAAGCCGTTATGAGCAATGGGGGGACGCAGTAGGGTAGTGACGCGGACTGATGGATGTCCGTCTAAGCAGTAAGGCTGATGTGTAGGCAAATCCGCACATCGTAAGGCTGAGCTGTGATGGGGAGTGAAAATTACAGTAGCGAAGGTCATGATCTCACACTGCCAAGAAAAGCCTCTAGCCAGGTGATGGTGCCCGTACCGCAAACCGACACAGGTAGGCGAGAAGAGTATTCTAAGGCGCGCGGAAGAACTCTCGTTAAGGAACTCGGCAAAATGACCCCGTAACTTCGGGAGAAGGGGTGCCCCGGTAGTGTGAATAGCACGAGGGGGCCGCAGTGAAAAGGCCCAAGCGACTGTTTAGCAAAAACACAGGTCTGTGCGAAGCCGTAAGGCGAAGTATACGGGCTGACGCCTGCCCGGTGCTGGAAGGTTAAGGGGAGTGGTTAGGGAGCAATCCCGAAGCTGTGAACCGAAGCCCCAGTAAACGGCGGCCGTAACTATAACGGTCCTAAGGTAGCGAAATTCCTTGTCAGGTAAATTCTGACCCGCACGAATGGCGTAACGACTTGGGCGCTGTCTCAACGAGAGATCCGGTGAAATTTTAATACCTGTGAAGATGCAGGTTACCCGCGACAAGACGGAAAGACCCCATGGAGCTTTACTGCAGCTTGATATTGAATTTGGGTACGATCTGTACAGGATAGGTGGGAGCCTTTGAAACGTGAGCGCCAGCTTGCGTGGAGGCAACGTTGGGATACCACCCTGATCGTATCTAGGTTCTAACCTGGTACCGTAAACCGGTGCGGGGACAGTGTCAGGTGGGCAGTTTGACTGGGGCGGTCGCCTCCTAAAGAGTAACGGAGGCGCCCAAAGGTTCCCTCAGAATGGTTGGAAATCATTCGAAGAGTGCAAAGGCATAAGGGAGCTTGACTGCGAGACCTACAAGTCGAGCAGGGACGAAAGTCGGGCTTAGTGATCCGGTGGTACCGCATGGAAGGGCCATCGCTCAACGGATAAAAGCTACCCTGGGGATAACAGGCTTATCTCCCCCAAGAGTCCACATCGACGGGGAGGTTTGGCACCTCGATGTCGGCTCATCGCATCCTGGGGCTGAAGTAGGTCCCAAGGGTTGGGCTGTTCGCCCATTAAAGCGGTACGCGAGCTGGGTTCAGAACGTCGTGAGACAGTTCGGTCCCTATCTGTCGTGGGCGTAGGAAATTTGAGAGGAGCTGTCCTTAGTACGAGAGGACCGGGATGGACGTACCGCTGGTGTACCAGTTGTTCCGCCAGGAGCACCGCTGGGTAGCTATGTACGGAAGGGATAAACGCTGAAAGCATCTAAGCGTGAAGCCCCCCTCAAGATGAGATTTCCCAGTATGTAAGACCCCTTGAAGACGACGAGGTAGATAGGCTGGGGGTGGAAGTGCAGCAATGCATGGAGCTGACCAGTACTAATCGGTCGAGGGCTTATCCAATATGCAAGTTGTAATTCGTAGGTTTCGTTTCGAATCTAGTTTTCAGAGAACAACACTCTGAAGATGCGCTGAACCATTCATCCACACAGCCGTGCCCGGACCGAATGGAACGCGAACGCATTTGTTATACAAATGCCCGTTTGGTGGCGATGGCGGAGGGGTTCCACACGTACCCATCCCGAACACGACCGTTAAGCCCTCTAGCGCCGATGGTACTTGGACCGCAGGGTCCTGGGAGAGTAGGACGCCGCCAAGCGAACTCTTTCATCATACATAGAAAACAGGCTCTGCATGTGGACGTTGTACGATGAGTTGCATTTGCACCGCAAATGCATATTATTCCCTGATAGCTCAGTTGGTAGAGCACTCGACTGTTAATCGAGTTGTCACAGGTTCGAGCCCTGTTCGGGGAGCCATTAAGGCCCGTTGGTCAAGGGGTTAAGACACCTCCCTTTCACGGAGGTAACAGGGGTTCGAATCCCCTACGGGTCATAGCTATATTTATTAGCTTCAAATAGGGATGAGAATCTCAAAGGTTCGTCGGAGGATGTACTTCGTTAGCAACTGCTTCGCAGTCTCGAACGAAGTGAGAGTATCCCCTACGGGTCATAATATGGAGGCTTAGCTCAGCTGGGAGAGCATCTGCCTTACAAGCAGAGGGTCGGGGGTTCGATCCCCTCAGCCTCCACCATATAACTTATTTTATAACGACGCGGGGTGGAGCAGCCCGGTAGCTCGTCGGGCTCATAACCCGAAGGCCGCAGGTTCAAATCCTGCCCCCGCAATTATACTTTCCTTTGAGAAAGTGATCTGGAACCGTGGTGTAGTTGGCCTAACATGCCTGCCTGTCACGCAGGAGATCGCGGGTTCGAATCCCGTCGGTTCCGCCATTTTTATATTTATTAATACCGTATGCGGAAGTGGCTCAGCGGTAGAGCATCGCCTTGCCAAGGCGAGGGTCGCGGGTTCGATTCCCGTCTTCCGCTCCAATATTTGCGCCCTTAGCTCAGCTGGATAGAGCGTTTGACTACGAATCAAAAGGCCGGGAGTTCGAATCTCTCAGGGCGCGCCATTATAACTTCAAATTTGCCGGCGTGGCGGAATGGCAGACGCGCTCGACTCAAAATCGAGTGGGAAACCGTGGAGGTTCGAGTCCTCTCGCCGGTATATTATAACGGGATGTAGCTCAGCTTGGTAGAGCACCTGGTTTGGGACCAGGGGGTCGCATGTTCAAATCGTGTCATCCCGATCTCGAAAAGTACTATCTAACAATAGATAGTACTTTTTTTATATTCACTTGTATAAATCGCGATATTGCAAGTTATTTACTATCATGACAAGCCTTTAACATAAGACATGCAGGGTTCCCCTTCAGACGACAGGTTAGTTTTGCATAAAGCCTCATTCTTTAGGTCACAATAGGTTTAAAAAGTGATAGAAGGGGTTCATGTGAACACGTTTAACTTCAGAAAACAATTCAAGAGACGCTGGCGCCGATGGAAACGAACCCTATGGATGACGGCGGCTTTACTTGCAGTTACCATATTGGCTTACAGCGGGTTGTCTATCTCATCTGCGATTGAGCGTTTGCTAACGACTAATTTTAGTGAAGCAACCAGTGTGATGGGACCTGTTACGCTAGAAACAAGATCTGAACAGGAAATCCAAGTACTCATGGAGCAACTTGATTCTGATCCGAATCATTTAACGAGTGTGGTTTTGGAAACGCAGTACATCTGTGGAGTGGAAACAGAGCAGTTAGGCAAGATGGCTAGACCACAGTTGAAGATGTTGCTGGCTCAGCATCCGGAATGGGCTGCTACCGTTGGAACATCAGATGAGTTGCATCTGAAGCAACGTGTAGATGACCTTTCACCGCTCTGTAAACAGCAGGCGTATATCAGCATAGATGCTGTTGGGAATCTTAATTTGTACGAGGGTAAGCCTGCAGAAGAGAAGGTCATTCGTACGTTTTTTCAGTTGGATGTTGGGACGTTGGAGAGTTCTTTGCCTGAAGGAGTGCTGAAGCAATTGCAGCAGGGCATTCGGATTCAGGATAAAGATGAATATGACAGCGTGATCTCTACGTTCAGTGACTATGCAGTGGATGAAGATCATCATTTAATCCGCAATGGCGGGTAATCCAGTCGTCCTCACCTACAGTGTTAAGATGTTGAGTCACTGAAAAAACGGTGGGCAATAGCACTCATGGTTTGCGAAACTAAGCGATAGACTCCAAAATACGTGAAATATGATGAAGGACATCGAAGAGATGTCCTTTTTGTCGTTTGAACTAAAATACATGAAAATTCGAAATAACATGTAAAAAATTCACGAATAAAGGCGAGTAATCAGTTAGACAAAGTTTTTCCTGCCGCAGGGTCTATCTTTTGTTATAATGAAATGAACGATACATATGTTCGCTTTTGTGAGGGAGAGATGGTTTTGCGTTTTTTGGGAATTGACCCGGGGATTGCGATTGTTGGTTTTGGTTTTGTGGATAAAATCGGCAGTAAGGTGGTACCCGTACAATATGGATGTATTCAGACGGAAGCTCATACCCCTGAAGAGGAGCGGTTGCTTCACGTATATGAAGGTATGGTGCAATTGATTGATAAATACAAACCGGACGCAGTAGCGCTGGAGAAACTTTTTTTCAACCGGAACGTTACAACAGCGATGTCTGTCAGTCAGGCTAGAGGAGTCATGGTGCTTGCTGCCGCGCAGAAGGGTTTGCCTATTGCAGAGTATACTCCAATGCAGATCAAGCAGGCCGTTGTTGGGTACGGTAAAGCGGAGAAGAAGCAAGTACAGGAGATGGTCAAAATGTTCTTGCGTCTTCAAGTCGTTCCTAAGCCGGATGACGTAGCGGATGCACTGGCTGTAGCCGTGTGCCACGCGCACTCTTTTACATTAAATTCCAAGTTGAATGAGGTATTGCGAAAATGATTGATTTTTTAAGAGGACAGTTCATTCATGTAGAGAATGATTATATTGTGCTGGATGTTCAGGGTGTGGGGTATCGCGTATTCTGTCCAAATCCATTTGCGTTTGCGAAGCAAGAGGGCGAAATTACGGTGTACACTCACCATCATGTGCGTGAGGATGCGATGTTGCTGTTTGGATTTGTTACGCGGGATGAACAGCGTTTGTTCCGTAAATTGATTGAAGTCTCTGGTATTGGTCCAAAAGTGGCACTGGGCATACTCGCTGGAGGTACACCAGAGCATGTGGTTACAGCGATTTACCAGGAGAACCTTACATTCTTGACCAAATTGCCAGGCATCGGCAAGAAGACTGCACAACGCATGATTCTGGATCTCAAGGATAAATTGGATAATTTTGGCGCGGCAGCGTATGCAACAGGTTTGTTTGCTCCTCCATCGGAAGAGTCGGGAAGTGGTTCAGCCTGGGATGAGGCCCGCGAAGGTCTCAAGGCACTTGGGTATACTGACAGTGAACTTGATAAAGTATGGCTCAAATTGAAAAAGGATGTTACTACAGCGGATTCCGTTGATGTGTTGATGAAAAAGGCGCTGCAATTGCTATTTACGGGATAATACAATTTGCATATTATAATATAGCTGCAGCCTGCAAAAAAAGGTAGGGATGAACATGGATGATCGGATTATTTCCGCGAACCTGATGATGGAGGACCAAAATGTTGAGTTGAGTCTTCGTCCCCGGTATTTGAATGAGTATATCGGGCAGAATCAGGTGAAGGAAAATTTAAAGATATATATTGAAGCTGCTAAATTTCGTAATGAGGCATTGGATCACGTTTTGTTATATGGACCACCTGGACTTGGTAAAACAACACTTGCCAATATTATTGCCAACGAATTGGGTGTTAATTTACGAACTACGTCGGGTCCGGCCATTGAACGCCCCGGTGATCTTGCAGCATTGTTAACTAATCTGCAGGAAGGCGATGTCCTGTTTATTGATGAGATTCATCGTTTGCATCGTACGGTTGAAGAAGTCATGTACCCTGCTATGGAAGATTCCGCATTGGATATTATGATTGGTAAAGGTCCAAGTGCACGTTCCGTTCGGCTGGATCTGCCACCATTCACTCTGATTGGGGCTACAACGCGCGCTGGCTTGCTGTCTGCTCCACTTCGAGACCGATTTGGTGTTATCAGTCGATTGGAATTCTATACGGTCCATGAGCTGGCTTATATCGTCTCACGCTCTACCGAAATTTTGGGTGTGGAGATTGTTGGAGATGCTGCGGAAGAGATTGCATTGCGCTCACGTGGGACACCGAGAATCGCGAACCGTTTGCTAAAACGAGTACGCGACTTTGCACAGGTGCGTGGTGATGGGATTATAACGCAGACACTGGCGGAAGAAGCGCTGCAACGTCTCCAGATTGATCCGCGTGGCCTGGATGAGATTGATCATAAGATGCTCAAATCGATGATTAACAGCTTTCGGGGAGGCCCCGTAGGACTGGATACAATTGCTGCTACGATCGGTGAAGAAAGTCAGACGATTGAGGATGTCTATGAACCGTATCTGCTTCAGATTGGTATGATTCAGCGTACACCCAGGGGCAGGATTGTAACAGATCTCGCCTATCATCACTTGGGTCTGCCTGTTCCACCAAGAGACGGGAAATAATCGAGCCTGTGAACACCATAAACATTGAAATAATCACGTGTTAACCCGATATAAAGTGAAGGAAATGCATGGAGAGGAGCCTGATTGTGGGAAAAGCAATACGAACGAAGAAGTGGAGTCGTCGATTGAAGGTACTGGCGGCGGCTCTTTTGACAGTGGGGTGTCTGCAAGTGCCTGCGTATGCAGCAGGAAATGATGGACAGACGATCCGGGTAGCCATGTTTGCGAATCTGGGCAGTACGTATAAATCAACTACACCACTCATTACACTTGAATCGACGGGACAATGGAGCATCCAATCGGAGAGTGGGGCTAATGTAAGCCTTCCGGCAGGGCAAGTCCGTTTCAGTGCAGATGGATTCCGAGTGAAGGTGTTGGAAACAGCGGACTTTAAGACAGCGTCTGCAGCAGCAAAATTGTTGCAGGCAACCGCGGATAAGCCGTTGCTGTTCACAACCTCTGTGAATGGAAATGCCATCTACCAGCTCTATACGGGCAACTATGCAACAGAGGCATTGGCTGGACAAGCTGTTACACGGGTACAAAAGGTAGCAGCAGCTCAATTGGCTGGTCAGAAGCCAGCTGTAACAGGAAGTAAACGTCTGTCTGCTGGAACCTATGGTTCGATTCAGGAAGCTGAGGCAGCACAAGCCAACCTTTTATCAACAGGAGTTAGTGCTTATCCAGTCCTTCAATTGAATGGGGGAAGTCAAGCATATGCGGTATGGGTTGGTGAAGCTTCAACGGATGCGGAATTATCCACATTGAAGAACAGTGTGGAAGCCAAAGCTCCGGGGGTAAACCTTACACCTGTCAACAGTAGTGCAGGGCTAATCATCCGTCAGGATGCAGGATTAAGTACGGATGCACTTAAAACAGCTCCGCATTACACGATTGCAGGTAGTGAGTCCAAAGCATTGGTACAAGGAAACGGCAATGGTATCAAAGTAGTGGAACGTTCCCAACGAACGTATCGTGGAGATATGGAAATCAGCATCGTGAGCGGTGACCTGGCGTTGGTCAATGTTGTTCCGCTAGAGCAATACCTTTACTCGGTCGTAGGGGCAGAGGTGTATTCCTCTTGGCCTGCTGAGGCTCTGAAAGTTCAAGCCGTAGCTGCTCGATCTTACGCCCTTCAACAGGGTGATCGCTTTAAAATAGCCAATGTGGTGGATACAACGCTTAGCCAGGCCTATAACGGGATTGGTTCGGAGAATGATAAAGTATCCAGCGCAGTGGATGCAACGGCTGGAGAAGTGGTCAAGAGCGGTGGTAAAATCGTCGAAGCGGTGTTCTCCTCCAATGCGGGCGGCCAGACAGCTCACCCTTCTGAGGTATGGAACGGCGGAGCAGGTGTGTTCACCAATGTGGTTAGCTCGGGGGATACATCAGCCCAGGCAGGATTACATACGTGGTACCATGTGCTGCTGAGTTCTGGCGTTAGCGGGTACATTCGTGAGGATAACATCAAAGAATTAACGACCAAGACCGATGCGGGACTGGCAAAAGTGACGGTAACGGCTCAGAATACCAATGTGCGTCCCATTCCGTTAATTCAATCCACTGTTGAACCAGTAGCCAAAATGAATCCAGGCAACGAAGCTGTTGTACTGGCAAAAGTGGCTCAATCCAATGACTATGCCTGGGTGAGAGGACCTTTCACGTCAGCCCAGTTGGTTAAATCCCTTCAGGGTAAAACGACAGCATCTGTTCCTGCTTCAATCTCAACCTTGGAAGTAACCAAGCGTGGACCTTCCGGAAGAGCACTTGAAGTCACTGCCAACGGACAGGCTATGACGGTGAAATATGCCGATACATACCGCTCTGCGCTCGGTGGATTACCAAGCACTTTATTTGATATTGCAGGGACCGGAAGTTATACTGTATTAGGCGCTGACGGCAAAACAGCCAGTAAAACCGGCTCAAATGGTGCCTCTGTATTGTCTTCTTCTGGCACAGGAACGTCATCCGGTAATGCACTTGTGGTTATGAGTGGTGATGGTCAAGCGAGAGCGGTAACGCAGGGCCAGACCTTCATGTTCATCGGTCAGGGCAATGGCCACGGATTGGGCTTGTCCCAATGGGGAGCCAAAGGCATGGCAGATGAAGGGTATGATTACCAGGCAATATTGAAACACTATTATCAAAATGCGACTATTGTTAAGGAATGAAACTAAATGAATGTGAACTTATATAATTTTGAATTACCAGAGCAATTGATAGCACAGACGCCGTTGCTTGATCGCACGGCATCCCGTTTGCTCACCTTGAACAAAGATAGTGGTGAGATTAATCATCAAACGTTTCCTGATATTATCGATTTTCTGAATCCCGGTGATACATTGATTCTGAATGATACACGTGTTCTACCAGCCCGTCTGTTCGGTACAAAAGAAGATACCGGAGCAAAAGCGGAAGTGTTATTGCTCAAAAATGTGGAAGGCGACAAGTGGGAAGCACTGGTTAAGCCGGGTAAAAAACTGAAAGCCGGTTCGGTCATCGTATTTGGTGATGAATTGAAGGCAATCATTGAAGAAGAGGGCGAGATGGGGGCACGTACACTTACGTTTACGTATGATGGAATCTTCCAAGAGATTCTGGATCGTCTTGGTGAGATGCCGTTGCCACCTTATATCAAGGAGACATTGGATGATCGTGAACGGTACCAGACCGTGTATGCCAAGCATGAAGGATCGGCGGCTGCACCTACAGCAGGATTACATTTTACGGATGAGTTGCTGGACCAGATTCGTGCCAAAGGCGTTAATGTCGCCTTCATCACCCTTCACGTAGGACTGGGAACGTTCAGACCAATGTCGGTTGACGTTGTTGAAGATCATGTTATGCATGAGGAGTATTACTCCTTGTCACAAGAAACGGCAGATCTGATTAACCAGACCAAAGCGAATGGACACCGTGTTTTTGCGGTTGGGACAACGAGCTGTCGGACTTTGGAAACGGTAGGCAGCAAATTTGAAAATGGAATACTGCAAGCCAGCAGCGGATGGACCAGCATTTTCATCTACCCAGGCTATCCCTTCAAAGTGATCGATGGGATGCTTACGAATTTTCATCTCCCGAAATCCACGTTGGTTATGTTGGTTAGTGCACTAGCAGGCAGGGAACATATTATGCAGGCATATGAGGAAGCCATCCAAGAGAAATACCGGTTCTTCAGCTTCGGCGATGCCATGTTGATATATTAGTATAACGGTATAACGATTAACTTTTAGAGGATGATTAAAACCAATGGCAGCAATTACGTATGAACATATCAAAACTTGCAAACAATCCGGTGCACGTCTGGGACGTGTACATACACCTCACGGTATTATTGAGACACCAACCTTTATGCCTGTAGGTACACAGGCGACTGTCAAAACAATGAGCCCTGAAGAGTTGAAAGAAATGGATGCTCAGATTATTTTGAGTAATACCTATCACCTGTTTCTGAGACCAGGACATGAAATCATCCGTGAAGCTGGCGGATTGCACAAATTCATGAACTGGGATCGTCCAATCCTGACGGACAGCGGCGGATTCCAAGTGTTTTCTCTTAGCGAGATGCGCAAAATTACTGAGGAAGGCGTTAACTTCCGGTCGCATCTGAATGGAGACAAGAAGTTTCTTTCTCCTGAAGTGGCGATGGAAATCCAGAATGCACTTGGCTCCGATATTATGATGGCGTTTGACGAATGCCCACCTTATCCGGCTGAATATGAATATGTAAAAAAATCACTCGAAAGAACGAGCCGCTGGGCAGAACGTTGTCTTGAAAGTCACGCTCGTCCGCATGACCAAGGTCTGTTTGCCATCGTACAGGGAGGCATGCATGAAGATCTTCGTCGTCAGAGCGCCGCAGATTTGACTTCCATGGATTTCCCGGGGTATGCTATTGGTGGACTGAGTGTTGGAGAACCGAAACATTTGATGTATGGTGTACTGGATTATACGTTACCTTTGTTGCCGTCCAATAAACCACGTTATTTGATGGGGGTAGGTTCGCCCGATGCGTTGATTGAGGGATCTATTCGTGGAGTGGACATGTTCGATTGTGTTCTGCCTACTCGGATTGCCCGTAACGGAACAACGATGACCAGTCAAGGACGTCTGGTAGTTCGTAATGCCAAGTTTGCAACCGATTTTGGACCATTAGATCCTGAATGTGATTGCTACACTTGTCGCAACTATTCCAGAGCTTATCTGCGTCATTTGATCAAAGCAGATGAAACATTTGGCCTGCGTTTGACAACGATCCATAATCTTCATTTCTTGCAGAATTTGATGCGTAATGTACGTAAAGCCATTATGGAAGATCGTTTGCTTGATTTCCGGGATGAATTTTTCGATCAATATGGTCTTCATGACAATGACAAAGGTTTCTGATTGAGGTTCTAAGGAAACCGGCGTAACAAGCAATATCTGTATGTATAGTCGATAAGGGGGAGTTTGAATGTTTCAGGGAATGACTCTAGCAGGAGCGCAAGGCGGTGGAATCGTATCTTTGATTGTACCTTTGGTACTCATGGTTGCGATTTTCTACTTCTTGATGATTCGTCCACAGAACAAAAAGCAAAAGCAACGGAATTCCATGCTGAGCCAATTGAAAAAGGGCGATAAAATTGTAACGATTGGTGGCCTTCACGGTACGATCGCTGAGATTACGGATGATGTAGTTGTACTGCGTGTAAACGATGTAACTAAGCTTACGTTTGATCGTAATGCAATCAGCACCGCTGTAGCTCGTGATACGGCTGTTGAATAGTTACTGTAACATAGAATAACGAGGGTACGTTTGTGGCGTATTCCCTAGCAGAGAACCGAATCTCCCTGGAGACCCGGTTCTCTTTTTGTTTTATGAGGGAAGGTCGATGTTCTTTACCAGTCAGCTAGGAGCGATGCGTATTAACACCAAATATGCCACCGAGAGCAGAAATGAAGAAGGCACTGAGCAGTTGTAAACTATCTTTCCAAGTAAACGAAGCGTCCAGCGCGAGAAATCCGATCAACAGTACGAGGAGTCCATATACGATTCCGGTAATCCCTCCATAATACCATCCTTTTTCACCAGAACGTTTGCCTGCCACAAAACCACCAACCAATAACGACAAGCCATGAACAACATAGGTATACAACGAGAGGTCCTGTTCCCGCATTCCACTCATCCAGAGAAAGAAGGAGAGAATTAATGCTCCGATAAACATCCATACAAAAGCCTGACAGAGGCCTGACAGAATCGGATTGGACACTCGAAACGAAACCAAGCGGCGGATCAATTGCATGAAGCAACCCCCTTGTACAAGTTTGAAGTTAATACAGTGTATGGTCAAGCCTTCGGACTTATGAACTGATTTCCATTAAATGAACGGATTATTTCTGCATGAGCATGTAAGGTTCAGGTCAAAATAGGGATTGCACTACAACTAACTGTTACAAACTCAGTTTCGAAGGAGGACCCCTGTTGTGAACTTCCCAGATGTCGGATCACATATCTTTCGAACCATTCTCATGTACTTTCTGGTGTACTGTGCAATGAGGGTTATGGGTAAACGTGAGATTGGTAAGCTATCCATGTTTGATCTGGTCGTGTCAATTATGCTCGCAGAGATGGCTGCCTTTGTCATTGCAGATATAGATAAACCCCTGTATCATGGCATTGTGCCCATGCTGACTCTCATCATAGTACAGATTGGGATGGCCTATGTGGGTCTTAAAAGTCGCAGACTTCGCTTAATGATTGATGGCAAACCTACCGTATTGATTTCCAAAGGCATTCTTCATCGGGATGAGATGCGCAAGCAACGATATAACCTGGATGATCTACTGCAACAACTCCGTGAACAGAATGTAGACAGTATCGGTGAGGTTGATTTTGCTATTTTGGAGACCACAGGTAAATTGACCGTTTTTCCTAAGGATGAGAATGCTTCTAACGACAGCAGTTCTTCCGGTTCTGACTCAGAAGAGTCTTCTTCCAGTAAATCCAAAACAGGAAAAAATCAAATTGACGGATTGCCAAATATCAAATATGAAGGTCTGCCACTACCCTTAATTATGGACGGCAAGGTCCAGGATCAGAATCTGGAGATCATCCAGAAAACGAGATTTTGGTTGAAAAATCAAATTCAGCATAATGGAATTATGGATTTCAAAGATGTATTTATATGCTCCATTGACCACAATGGGAAGATATATGTCAGTCCAAAAGATGATAAAAAATGAAAATCATTTGCCTGATCGGCGCTTGAACCATGAGCCTATCAAAGGAGCACGGGACAGATCATGAAAGTCAATCATTTTGGTCCAGCCCATGACGATGAAATACACGATAAGCCCGACTAAAGGAGCGAGAAGCATCCGGAACCAGAAGGGCAATATCATGGCCGTCTCTTCGTATACGAGTAGGGTCGCTGCTCCCATAATAAACATTCCGGCACCCGTTTTGACCCAATCCATGATCTTGAAGCGGAACTGTAGCAGTTTACGTACGCTTTGGGCATGTAATAGAGTAACCACAGTAGAATTCACACAGATAGCGATAACCGCACCGAAGATGCCATACTCGGGCCGGGAAGCGAGCGTTAATATCAACGTGATTTTGATAACAGCACCGATAAATGTATTCAGCAGTGCTTTACCTGGACGGTCAAGGGCTTGCAACGCAGCTTGAAGAGGAGCTTGAATATAAATGAACAAAGCAAAAGGAGCCATCAGCTTCAGCATGCTTCCGATCGATGCATCATTATACAGAACAAGGCACATCGGTTCGGCAAGCACATACATAAACACAGAAAACGGAGCACCTGTCACGAGTGCCAAGCGTAACGCCTGATGCATTCTTTTGTGAATCAGTGCGCGATCTCCCTGAGCAGAAGCTTCGGACAGTGAAGGCACAAGTGATGTCGCAAGGGATGAGGTTAGTGCGCCTGGCAGCAGTAGTAAAGGGATAATCATACCTTGTAGTGCACCATACTGTGCTGTGGCGAGTCCTTTGGATATGCCTGCCAGAGCCAGACTCTGGGCGGTAACAATAGTCTCAGCAAGATAGGATAAGGAGCCAACCAATCTCCCTGCTGTAACCGGAACAGAAATCGCAAGCAAACGCCGAATTAATCCGGGCTGCGGATTCCCTGTATCTTTCATATCTGGGGGTACTGAGGTTATAGGGTTGGCTGAGAGATTGGACATATTCTGATGCTTGGCTAGCGGTAACTCTATTTTCTGTCTGTTATACTTCCACAATAAAACAAGCATACCGCCGAATTCTCCAACGAGTGCGCCCAGCATGGCACCAGCAGCAGCCTGGGCAATACCGTGGGGGAGGAGAAGCCAGGCAAACCAAATGACACAGACGATACGAATGATGGTTTCGACAATGGATGAAATGGCAGTAGGCATCATGTTTTGCTTGCCTTGGAAGTAGCCTCTGTACACGGCAGATACGGCGATAATGGCAATCATGGGACTCATACTAACGAACGTATGGTACACCCGCTCATCAGTGAGCACGTACTTCGTAACCCATGGTGCAAATATAATGCACAAAAACATGAATACTACGCCAAGCGTCAGCGTGAAGCTTAAGCTAATTTGCAGGATGCGCTGGGGGGAATAACGATTGGCACCGGTGTCAGCTTCGGCCACGAGCTTGGCTACGGCGAGCGGAATACCGCCCGTAATTAATGTCACCAGTACGATAAAAAAGGGATAGCTCAATTGGTAGATGCCAACACCTTCTGCACCGATGACTCGTGGCAGCGCTATGCGCGGGATGAAACCAAGTATTCGATTAATTATGCCTGCCGCGAGCAGGATCATGGCCCCTTGGATAAATGTCTGTTTCTTCAAGACTACCCCTCTTTCCCGGTTGAAAGTACAGGTTATCATCATAAACGGGACAAAGCCGTTGTTCTTCATCCTATGCCAGTCCTTCATCTTCTCATGACAACTTGGACACGATTAACAAAAAGAACCATAACCTGCAAGAAGGAATATGATCGGGCAAAGTCGAATGATGTAATATTGATGCCGCATTAAGGCTTGGATGTACGAAGGGAGGCTCCCCGTTGGAGGAAATGAATGATGTGGAGTTGGAACAGTCAATAGAGATGCTCTGCCGAAGCAAGGCGGAGGAATTAAGGCTTGTCGGTTACGAATATGTCACCAGCAAAGATGTCTGGACTTGCGTCAGTCATAAATATGAAAAACAGGGCATTCCACCGCTTCACCAGCTGGTGAACGACATTTTGTCACTGAAAGCAACAAGCTTTATGAACTTTATGACCGTGTCTGCATACCGGGGGTCCTCTTTCTAGACGAAAGGGATCTTTTTTGTTGAAAATTGACTGCTTTTTACGGCATCGCTATAATAGGAATATTGAGAACGAAAGGGGATCTAGGAACGGCATGAAAAGAATTATCAGTTTCATTCTGGTCGTGCTTGTCACCACAGGGGTAATGGTGGGAACAAGCCCGGAGCTGCTCAAAAATATACGCTTGGGCCTTGATTTAAAGGGAGGCTACGAGATCTTATATGAAGCAGAGCCGCTCGAAGCAGGTCAACAAGTCACCAAAGCATCTTTGGTGCAAACGGCCAAAAGTCTTGAAAGCCGCGCCAATGCGCTCGGAACAAGCGAACCGGAGGTAACCACTGAAGGAAGCAACCGGATTCGATTGAAGTTGGCAGGGGTTACGGATGAGGCTGAAGTTAGAGCCAAAATGAAAGAACCGGCTGTTTTGACCTTCCGTAGTAAAGCTGATAATGACAAGGAAGGCGAGTACACCAAAATCGAACTTCGCGGAAATGAATTTGTTGAGAATGCAGCCAAAGTTGTGTTCACTCAATTGAATGAGCCGATGATTGACATTCAAGTGAAAGACAAAGCCAAATTTTCCGAGATTACCAAACGTTTGATCGGACAACCTCTCGCTATTTATTTGGACGATGAGTTACTCTCTGCTCCAACCGTTAGACAACAGTTGACAGATGGTTCCGCTCAGATTTCGGGTGCCTACACACGTGATGAAGCAAATCAGCTTCGTGACACCATTAATCTGGGTGCGTTGCCACTAAAACTTACAGAGAAGTATTCACAAAGTGTTGGTGCAACACTCGGTAAGCTTTCTCTGGATCAGACCATTAAAGCGGGATTGATTGGTTCCGTTATTATTCTAGTGTTCATGATTGGACTTTATCGCATTCCTGGTATTATTGCGAGTTTTGCCTTGATCGCACATACATGGCTGGTACTGGCGATCTTCTACTTGGGAGAATTCGTACTTACCCTTCCAGGGATTGCAGCATTTATCCTAGGTATAGGGATGGCCGTAGATGCCAATATCATCACTTACGAACGGATTAAGGAAGAGATGCGTAGTGGCAAGTCGATCTTGTCTTCAGTTAAAGCGGGTGGTAAACATTCCTTCCGTACGATCATTGATTCTAACGTAACTACGATTATTGCTGCTTCGGTTATGTTCTTCTTGGGAACAGGTGCGGTTAAAGGGTTTGCACTTGTGCTGATCTTTGACATTGTCACCAGTATTATCACGAATATTTTCTTCTCCCGCTTCCTGTTGACCCTGCTCGTACGGGGTAACGTGTTGAAGAAGCCTAAGTACTTCGGAGTGAAGGAGAGTGAAATTCGTGCGCTTTAATTGGGATTTTGATTATATTAAAGGCAGTAAAATAGCCTATACGTTTTCCATCATCTTGACAATTGCCGGTATTATTAGTCTCTTGTCTCTGGGTTTGAATTATGCCGTTGATTTCCGTTCAGGGTCTAATGTAGATATTACTGTATCCAAGGCAATTACAGTAGAGCAGATCAACCCCATCATCAGTGATATTGGTGTTGATAAGGGCACAGCGAACATTACGACCGGTTCAGATCGGGTAAATGTACGTTTTTCTGATGTTTTGGACGAGACACAGGAGAGTAAGTTCAAGCAGGAGTTTACCAAAATAGATCCGGCTGCGTCTTACGAAGTAAATACGGTTGATCCAGAGATGGCTAAAGAACTTGAGCGTAATGCCATCTATGCCGTTCTTATTGCGAGTATCGGGATCATGATCTATGTAGCGATTCGATTTGAATGGCGCTTCGCTTTAGCCGCGGTCGTTTCCATATTCCATGATGCTTTTGTCGTGATAAGTGTGTTTTCTCTCTTCCGTCTCGAAGTGAATCTGACCTTTATTACTGCTGTACTTACTATTGTCGGATTCTCCATCAACGACACGATTGTTATTTTTGACCGAATTCGGGAGAATCTGCGTTTTGCCAAAAAGTCTTCTAAGGCAGACTTGCGTGCAGTAGTTAATCACAGCTTGTCTCAGACGATGACCCGTTCACTGAATACAACGTTTACGGTGTTTGCTGCATCACTTTGTTTGTTTATTTTTGGTGGAGAATCCATTCGCATGTTCTCGCTTGCGATGGTCATCGGGACATTTTTTGGCGCATATTCTTCAATTTTTATTGCAGCTCCATTATGGTTTACGCTCAAAGGTAAACAAGTTAACAAGCCAAAAACAGTAGCTAAAGAATCCAACTAAACATCTTATTGTGAAGCCGCGTCTGCCAGGCGCGGTTTTGCAACTTTATGTACAGAATTAAGGGGGAATATTCATGACCAGAGAACTTATCCCATCTGCTCAGGCTGCCACATGGAGCGGTATTGCTGGTAATATGGGACTTGCGGTGATCAAAGCGGGAGTCGGTTATATGGCAAACAGCAAATCATTGCTCGCTGACGGCTTGTATTCTGCTTCTGAAGCTGGTTCTGCCCTGGCTGGTCTCTTTCCCTCCAAGTCTGTACGCGATAAGAGCAAGGCTCGTAGGGAACGGTTTAAAGAACGTTCACGTGTTGCCAGACCGGGAATTTCAGTATTGTTATCTGTCCTGATTCTCATGGGAGGATTGCAGCTTGCCATCTCTGCATTGGGGAGTCTCTCCGGAAGTGAACCGGAAGCACCCGGCAAGTCGGTGCTTTTGGTGGCAGTTGCGGCTCTGGCTGTGAAAGAAGCGATTTTTCAATTTCAGTACAGATATTTTCGTAAACGAAATCAGTCTCAGGCGCTGGCCTATGCACAGCAACATCGCCGTGCACTCTATTGCTCTCTCACGGTATTAATCGGTATTATCGGTTCGATGACGGGTGAAGAGACGGGTTTGAGCATGCTGCTCTACCTGGACCCTACGGCTGCGTTGATTGTTTCCTGTTTTGTGCTTCACAAAGGTTACCGAATGATCGTGGACACGGTATACGGTTCACTTGTTCAAGAACTGGAACAGGAAGAAGCGTCAGATTTCAAAGAGACTGTACAGCGGGTATATGGCATCATTACCATTGAGCATCTGGTTGCACGGGAACAGGAACATGACGTTACGATTGAGCTGGTCATTAGTGTGAATCCGAGAATCTCAATACTGGAAGCACAGGAGATTGCAAATCGGGCCAAGACGCTACTGTTAACCCGTTTCAGTCATGTGAAAGAAGTACAGATTCAAGCTATACCCTATGATCCAGGCTATCCCTATAAATCCAATCATGAACTGCCCGATCACGAAGCGACATTAATTCAGTAGTGAAGCCCGGGTCCAGTAGATCAGGAAAGGAGCGTTATCATTGCTTTATTCGCAATACCGGTGGAATACACCGAATATCGATTTGGAGGCGGCTGCGGGACTCTCGCAGGCGCTTTCCGTTTCACCCCTTGTGGGACGTTTGCTTGTGAGTCGAGGAGTGCACAATGAGAAGGAGGCCGAACGTTTTTTGCATCCTGATCTGAATCAGATGCATGATCCGTATCTGCTACTCGGCATGAATGAAGCTGTACCTCGGATCAAGCTGGCTTTGGAGCGGGAAGAACATATTTTAATCTATGGGGATTATGACGCCGATGGCGTATCCAGTACATCGCTGATGATCCACCTGATGCGTCATCTTGGGGCCTCGTATGATATATATATCCCTCATCGCTCGAATGAAGGGTATGGGTTGCACAACCATGCGTTGGATTGGGCCCATCAGCAAGGCGTTTCATTAATTATTACCGTGGATACCGGAATCAGTGCTGTTGAACAGATTGCCTATGCGGCAACGCTCGGCATCGAAGTCATTGTTACAGACCACCACGAGCCGCCTGAAATTTTACCGGAAGCCTATACACTTATTAATCCGAAACTTCCGGGATGTCCGTATCCTTTTAAAGGTTTGGCAGGTGCGGGAGTAGCCTTAAAACTGGCTCAGGCATTGATCGGGGAAGTGCCCGGTGAATGGATGGAGATTGCCGCTATTGGCACGGTTGCCGATCTGATGCCTTTGGAAGGTGAAAATCGGGTTATCGTTAGTTATGGAATAGAATCTATGCGTGGTTCGCGTCTTCCCGGTGTAAGTGCATTGCTTGAAATCAGTGGTGTGGATCAGAGTCAGGTGACTTCGACTAATATTGCCTTTGCCATGGCACCGCGTATTAATGCCAGTGGACGTTTGGATCATGCGGGACGGGCGGTGTCGCTGCTCACAACCGAGAATCTGGATGAAGCTCATACGCTTGCCGGACAGCTTGATCTATTGAACCGGGAACGTCAGCAAGTCGTAGAGGGCATACTACAAGAAGCAACGGCACAGTTGGAACAAAAGATACAGCTTCGTTCAGGATCAGTTCCAGATGTTATCGTATTGGCTGGTGAGGGCTGGAATGTTGGAGTGGTTGGTATTGTGGCTTCCAAATTGCTGGACCGCTATTACCGACCTACACTTATTCTTGGGATTGATCCAGAGAGTGGTGTCTGCAAAGGCTCTGCGCGCTCCATTGAGGGCTTGGATATCTATGAGGCACTGACAGTCAATAAACACACCTTGGACCATTACGGGGGACATCCGGCTGCAGCAGGTATGACCCTGCATCGGGATCAGCTGGAAGAACTTGAAGCTGGCTTGAATGAGTTTGCTGCAATCGTGTTGACCGAAGAGGACTATGTACCTCAGCGTCTTGCGGATGATGAATGCAGAATCAGTGATGTTCCGCTGAAAGTAATCCAGGAGATCGACCGATTACAGCCTTTCGGGATGAGCAATCCTTCGCCGCGGTTTGTATTGAGAAGTGTGACAGTGAAGGAAACCAGAACGATGGGACGAGAGAAACGCCATCTGAAACTGGTACTTGAACAGGGTGGTCAGCAACTGGAAACCGTCGCTTTTGGCAAGGGAGCATTAGCTGAGTTCATTCTCCCAGGTACCGTAATTGATGTGATGGGAGAACTGTCCATCAATGAGTGGAATGGGATGAGAAAACCCCAACTGATGCTCCAGGACATACATGTTCCTCAGGTCCAGGTGTTTGATTTGCGCGGTAATACCGAGCCATTGAATGCGATGAAGCAGTTCTTGAGCTCACTTGAGGTGCATCTGCGATACAAATCAGGTTCTGTTGGTGTTATTGTTCGGAAAGAAACAGACGTTTCCGAGGGAAATTCATTGTATGAACCTTGCCTTTGGGTATATGATAGAAAGGTCGGGTTATTTCCGTGTAACGCTGCTGCGCAGCATTATGGACAGGAACAAGTCCGGACGTTATTTGTGTTTGATACGCCGGAAACCCCGGAACAACTTGATGCCATGCTGGCTTTGTTCAGTGGAGCAGAGAATATCATCCTTCTGCACGGATCAGGCAACCGCCGAGATCGCCTTCAGATGCCTTCCAGAGAACTCTTCAAGCGTATTTATATGCAGGTGTTGAAATGGAAAGCTGAACCCGTGGAGGAACAAGAGATTACTCCTGTGCTCAGTCGTCAGTGTGGTTGTTCGCCGCGCATGATTACGATGATGTTGGATGTATTCGAAGAGTTATCCTTCATTACCCGTGATAACGGCAAAATTGCGTTTGTGGATAACCCGCCTAAACGTGAACTAACCGCTTCACGTCATTATCAGGCGCTCGAAAGCATGGCGGAGACAGAACAGGTGATGCTGGATGCATCCACGCCGCAACTGACACAATGGATGATATCCCGGATGAAGGGCGTATCTTAGATGGAAGTTTGTGTATTTATTTTAGGAGGAGATTATTTTGGAGTTTAAAGATTATATTCGTGTCATCCCTGACTTTCCACAACCGGGAATCAGCTTTAAGGACATTACGACATTGTTGAAAGATGGAGAAATGTACCGTAATGCGATCAATGAACTGAAAGTGATGGTTTCTGATCTCAAAATTGACGTCATTGCTGGACCTGAAGCGCGTGGTTTCGTTGTGGGCGCCCCTCTGGCATACGCTCTTGGTGTCGGCTTTGCTCCGATTCGCAAAAGTGGAAAACTGCCTGGAGAGACGATTGAAGTCGGTTATGATCTCGAGTATGGCAAGGATACACTCGCTATGCACACAGATGCGATTGAGAAAGGTCAAAATGTCCTGATCGCAGATGATCTGCTCGCAACGGGTGGGACGATTGCGACTTCCATCAACTTGATTGAACAATTGGGCGGAAAAGTTGTCGGTGCTGCCTTCCTGATCGAGCTGTCTGATCTGAACGGTCGTTCTAAATTGCCTGAAATCGATGTATTCACATTGATGAACTATTAAGCTTAAATCTCCACATGCACTGCTGTGATGAAACATGAATTGCTTTTCCGTTTCCCGGGAAATAATATACAGCATTAATGATTATCAAAAAGCCTGTTACTCATCCTTTAAGGTTGAAGAGAACAGGCTTTTTTTTACTATATATGTGAAAGAATTAATCGTGCGTTTTTTCAGTGACAGGCTGTTTTCTGGAGTCTTCATTCAACCAACCCAGCACTTCAAACAGCTTAAACAACAAGCTCATCATGATTCCAACGATGGTTGCCAGTGCCATCCCTTTTAGATGAACGCCGTAGAAGATAACTTCTGTACCACTCAACCCGATGACCAGTACAAGTGTTGTAAGCAACAGATTGGTTGGTTTGGCAAAATCCACTTTCTGTTCAACCAGAATACGCAGACCGGATGCCGCAATAACCCCGAACAGAAGCAGGGATACGCCACCCATAACGGGCACAGGAATGTTGGCTACAAGCGCCGAGAATGTTCCTGAGAAGGAGAATACGATTGCAATAACCGCTGCGCCTCCGATGACATATGTGGAGTACACGCGAGTCAGTGCCATAACACCGATGTTCTCACCATAAGTTGTATTGGGAGTTGATCCTACAAACCCGGACAGAATGGTGGAGACACCGTTACCCAGCAGGGAACGATGAAGCCCAGGGTCTTTCGACAAGTCTTTGCCTACAATGCTACTCGTTACAAGCAAATGGCCAATATGTTCAACGATTACCACAAGCGCTACAGGTAAAATGGTGAAAATCACGGACCAGTCAAATGTAGGTGTGGTTACAGTTGGCAGTGAGATGAAATCAGCTTTTCCAATAGCTTGTTTATCAACCAGACCCATAAAATTACCTAATACATAACCGGCTACAATTCCGATTAGAATATGAATGATTTTGGGGAATCCACGAAACGTCACGGCCCCAATGACAGTGATCCCGAGCGTGGCCATGGAGAGAATAATGGGTTTCGCCTGAGGGAACCAGTTGGGGTTAGCTACAGGATCGGAATTAATTAATCCGGCCATACCAGCTGCAACAGGTACAAGCTCCAGACCGATCAGAGCAACGATGGCACCCATAACTGCTGGTGGGAATACAACGTTGATCCATCCTGTTCCGGCATATTTAATAATGAGAGCCACAAGGCAGAAAACAATACCTGTTATGATAAAAGCTCCAAGTGCCATGGAATAACCGTTCTCTGGATGTGTTTTCAATACCGAAGTGACAGGAGCAATAAAGGCAAAACTGGACCCAAGGTATGCGGGGATCTTTCCTTTACACATTAGTATGTACAACAATGTTCCAATTCCGTTCATCAGCAGGATCATACTTGGATCGACACCGAACAGGTTCGGTACAAGCACTGTGCTGCCAAACATGGCGAACAAATGCTGAAGGCTAAGCAGTGAACCTGAGCCGAGTGGCATCTTTTGATTAACCTGAATTTCGCGTTGCAATGAATTTCATCTCCTTTTCCGAAACACAAACTTTCAATAGATTACAGAGTTTCTCCTAATTAAGCAATAACATTTTTGACGTAGCTGAGCGATGGGATTTATATTTTCATGAAATTTCCTTCTATTTCAGCAAATAACGGCAATAATACATAAGAATTAAGAAACATATTCAATCACTTGTCGTCCGTAGGGGAAGTATTTAGAAGTAGTGCAGATCATCAATATAAAAATTGGATAAGTACTCTTATTCGTCAGTAGTTGACGGGAAACGGGCGAAGCGTCATAATTATAGGAAATTACTTTTACGGGGAACCTGTGTTGAGACATTGTCACGGGTTCCATTTGGTATAGAAAGGACACGGAACAGATCAGAATGGGCATAGAGCAATTACTCGAGAAGGCCGGGGCATATATCAAAGAACCCGATCTGGTGCGCATACGAGAAGCTTATGAATTTGCTGATCAGGCCCACCATGGACAGACGCGAAAATCGGGAGAACCGTATATTCTGCATCCGCTTGCGGTTGCCGACATCGTTGTGAACATGCAGATGGACACCATCTCCATAATAGCAGCGCTTCTTCATGATGTAGTAGAGGATACTACGGTTTCACTTGAAGAGATCCGCAATCATTTCGGCAATACGTGTGCCATGCTTGTTGACGGCTTGACGAAGCTGGAACGTATTCAGTTTCGCTCCAAGGAAGAACAGCAGAACGAGAACTACCGCAAAATGTTCATCGCCATGGCGCAGGACATCCGTGTCATCGTGATTAAATTGGCTGACCGTCTGCACAATATGCGGACACTTAAGTTTCAGTCGGAAGAAAGCCAGCGCCGGATCTCTTATGAGACGCTGGAGATTTTCTGTCCGATTGCGAACCGGTTGGGTATCTCTGCAATCAAATGGGAAATGGAGGACATCGCCCTCCGTTATTTGAATCCGCAGCAGTACTACCGAATTGCGAACCTGATGCACAAAAAACGTGCGGAACGTGAACAATATATTGATACGGTTATGGACGGAATTACGAACAAGCTCGATGAGATGGGAATTCAGGCAGACCTTTCAGGCCGCCCGAAACATATCTACAGCGTGTTTAAGAAAATGACCACCAAAAACAAGCAGTTTAACGAAATTTATGACCTGCTTGCCATCCGTATTATTGTGGATAATATCAAGGATTGTTATGCTACTTTGGGCATTATACACACGCTATGGAAACCGATGCCTGGACGCTTTAAGGACTATATTGCAATGCCTAAGGCGAATATGTATCAATCGCTGCATACAACGGTAGTCGGTCCCAATGGTGAACCAACGGAAGTGCAGATCCGGACATGGGATATGCACCGGACAGCTGAATTTGGTATTGCTGCTCACTGGGCTTACAAAGAAGGCGCTGCGAATGGAAATCATCTTGAAGATAAAATTACGTTCTTCCGTGAAATTCTTGAACTTCAAAACGAAGCACAGGATGCGTCAGAATTTGTAGAATCGCTCAAGATGGATTTCTTCTCGGATCTGGTATTTGTATTTACGCCAAAAGGAGAAGTCATCGAATTGCCGATTGGCTCTGTTCCTTTGGATTTTGCTTACCGAATCCATACGGAGGTTGGTAATCGCACCATTGGTGCCAAAGTGAACGGTCGAATTGTTCCGCTCGATTACCATCTGAAGACAGGCGATATCATCGAAATTTTGACGTCCAAACATTCTTACGGACCGAGCCAGGACTGGATGAAAATTGCGAAATCATCTCATGCACGAGCTAAGATCAAGCAATGGTTCAAGAAGGAACGCCGTGAAGAAAACGTTGAAAAAGGTCGGGAGAGCTGTGAGCGTGAACTGAAACGCATGGGGCTTGATCCTTCTGCGTGGATGACGGATGACAAGTTGATGGAAGCTGCCAAAAAATATGCGTTTAACGATATTGAGGACATGCTTGCGGCTGTTGGATTCGGTGGGATTACCGCTGCACAGATCGTAACCAAAGCAACCGAAAAACTGCGTAAAGAGCAGGAAGAGTCCAGTTTGCTGGAATTAAATTCCGAGATGCGCGAGCTTAAGCCTGCCCCTGAACGCAAAAATCGTCCAACCAATGGCATTCGTGTCAAAGGCATTGATAACTTGCTTGTTCGTTTTGCACGGTGCTGTAATCCTGTACCTGGGGATGATATCATCGGTTATGTTACACGGGGACGTGGCGTTTCTGTTCACCGGAGTGACTGTCCGAATATCCCGTCAAGTGCAGATGGAGAAGAAGCAGCTCGTGTTATCGAGGTCGAGTGGGAAGAGAATATTGAAGCCAACTACAGTGTAGATATTGAGATTACAGGCCATGATCGCAATGGGTTGCTTAATGAGGTGCTTCAGGCTGTTTCCGAAAGTAAAACAAATATTTCTGCCGTCACGGGACGGACAGATAAAAATAAATTAGCATTGGTGCACGTGACCATTCTGATTCGTAATACGGATCATCTGCAATCCGTTGTAGAACGGATCAAACGGGTGAAAGATGTCTATTCGGTGCATCGGATCATGCAGTAAGGAGCCTGTAAGATGAGGGTGCTTGTACAACGCTGTAAAGAGGCTCAGGTTACCGTGGGAGACGAGCTGACGGGTAAGATCGAATCCGGATTAATGCTGCTTGTGGGCATTACCCACGAGGACACCGGGAAGGATGCCCAGTATCTGGCTGACAAAATTAGTGGGTTACGGATTTTTGAGGATGAGCAGGAGAAGATGAACCTCAGTCTGCTTGATGTAGGCGGTGCTGTACTGTCTGTTTCCCAGTTCACCCTGTACGGGGATTGTCGCAAAGGGAAACGTCCGAGCTTTGCGGCTGCGGCCCGACCCGAAGCTGCAGAACTGTTGTATGAAACGTTCAATCAGCTACTACGTGATAAAGGCATTCAAGTTGAAACTGGCCGTTTCGGAGCGATGATGGATGTGACGTTTACCAACTGGGGACCGGTGACTTTGATGATTGAAAGTCCGGTTCGTCAGGAACCACGTGCATAATTTCATGGAGTGTAGGCCATAATGAAGGATAATTCGTTGATGACTATTTCATGATCAAAGGAGTATCCAACCAATTATGCGCCAGTCTGCGAAAGAAACACGTACCCGTACGGAACCTTTGGTATTCCCTGGCAACCTGTATGAATCATTGCACCTTGCCCGTGCGGCAGCTGAATGTGTTGCAACGATCTGGGCACTTCAGGATTCAGACAAAGGGAAGCAAAGTCATCTTCCGCGATCTTGAATGTCTGTACAGATATAACAAAAGTTCTGGTTCGTTATCGAATCAGGGCTTTTTGTCGTGTGTTATTGTTTTCTAGTCTTAACTTCTGCAATTTTCATCAATGAATACAAATGGAGTTGTTATAAATTGCTCAGGTAAGGGTAATAACAAAATGAGGCACAATGGAGTGCCAATGTACTGCAAGACCCGATTCCTTAAGATAGTTCGAACACGGAAAGGAGAACATACGTTATGAGTAAAGTTGCTTTTTTATTGGCGAATGACTTTGAAGATTCGGAGATGCAGGTTCCGTATGACGAAGTAAAAAAAGCTGGACATGAAGTGGAGATTATCGGATTAAAAGCCGGTGAGACCCTTAAAGGTAAGGGAGGAAAGGCCTCCTACACCACAGATAAGGCGATTGGTGATGCATCTGCTTCAGATTATGATGCAGTCGTGATTCCTGGTGGATCATCCCCTGAGAATTTGCGAAGTGATGCGCACATCTTGAAGTTTGTCACCGAGATCAACAGTGCGAAGAAACCAATCGCAGCGATCTGCCACGGTCCGCAGATTTTGGCAAGTGCTGGTCTGTTGAAAGGCCGCACAATTACATCCTATCCGCCGCTTAAGGATGACATGGTAAACGCAGGGGCAGAGTTCAAGGATCATGAGGCCGTTGTGGATGGAAACTATATTACATCCCGAACGCCTGAAGATGAGCCAGCTTTTGTACGTGAACTGTTAAAAGTTATTTAACTTCACCCAGTTCAACGGACATACATGGATGTATCTTAACTACGTTACATCGTGACGTTTACAAACTTCACGTTGCATTTCATTCCGAAAAAGGAGGGTTTGACATGACAAAACATATTCAGGCGTATTTTCGAACCGAAGACGAGGCAGAGGGAGCAAGAACTTCTCTTCAGACGTTCCGTACAGAGCATTTGGAAGTAGGTCAACTCGACAGTGCAGTAGGTAGAGACACGCGTGTGATGGTACCATTGGTGCCATATAATACAGCAGGTGGTGTAGGCACCAACGGGGCAATGGGTGTGGGTGCAGCCCCAGGTGTTCCAGCCAGCGAAAATGTGATCCCTGTGGTAGCCAATGTGGATCGTGATGCAGAACGGGATTCTCGTGACAGAGTGAATGAGGATGGTGACATGCTGGATGCTGCGGACGTGTCCTCGGCCGATTATGATGATCTGCATTATGTTCTGTCTGCCAAAGTAAGGGATGAGGATTATGAAGAGATTGTTCATAAGCTTCGTTCCAACCATGCCTATGTGGAAGAGTTGAATTAACGTGTAGATACTTCTTGGCCCTTGCACTGCTTGACTATAGAGTCGAGCGATGTGCAAGGGCTTTTTAATCATGAGTATATTATAAAACATAATTATAAAGCGCTATCATTTTTGTAATATTACTGTAATATTAGTTACATGAGCCTTTAACATAGTGGGCTTATAATAACACACATGACCCCCTTTTTTTATATATCCTTTGAGCCTGCACACCGTGTGCAGGCTATTTTTTTGGGTGAGAATGTATATGTTTTGGGGGAAGTGAAGCGAATCTTACCTCTTTTTATAAATTTTTGCTAGAATAGAGAAATGGATTTTGAATAATCTAAAGCCGATTTTATTCATAAACATCAGTATGTTCAAGAAACAATGGTAAGTTATATAGAATGCCTCGTTTGAGAAATGACACCTATCATACTATAGCAACAGTGTCCTCATTCGAATGGCTGGTGACAGATTTAAGGGGGAATTAGTTTTGAGTAAGGTTGGAAGAAATGATATATGCCCATGCGGAAGTGGGAGAAAATATAAGAAATGTTGTCTGAACAAGGAATCCTCTACGGTAGAATCCATACTGCAACTGATATCAACGGAGCAGCCTGTTCAGGAAACTTCGGCTCAGCCTGAGAGCAAGCTGACCCTGACCAAGCTGAAAAAGATGGTGGCGAACGAACTGAAATGGGAGCATCCGACTCACGAACAGCTGGCTTTGCAGCTTATTGAGAACATGAGGAACGAATACGAGCGGGAGCTGATTTTGGAAGCTCTGGTGCTATGGAACGGGTATTCCCGCCAGACTCGCCCTACTGTGAAGAAGACAGGCTCATTCTGTGCCGCAATTGAATATTTACTGTCCGAGGAATACGGCTTCAATGTCTCAAAGGCAGAGCTGGCGGATAAATATGAGGTAACGACAGGGACGATCTCTCGGAAGGTTAAGGAGATGTATAATTACATCGAAGAATACGGCATGGGTGGCGAAACGGACGAGCTGATGATCCTGAACAGCCCAGGCAAATCGAAGGACAAAGCGCAGGCTCTGCTGTCTAAGGCGCTGGAAGCCAGTTCTTCGAAACGGAGAGTACAGCTGGCAGAAACGGCGCTTGAGATGTATCCTGACAGCTCTGATGCGTATCTCATTCTGGCTGAGGAATCGGACAATGAGCATGATGCACGAGCTTACCTCAAGGCCGGAATCGCTGCTGGCGAACGCGAACTGGGTGAACTGTTTTTTAAGAAGAACAAAGGGGACTTCTGGGGGCTTCATGAGACTCGTCCATATATCCGGATATGCAAAAGCTACGCCGAATCTTGCTGGTTTGGCGGAGATACCAAAGAAGCGGCACAAATTCTGGAGCATATTCTAGAGCTTAATACGGCAGATAATACAGGAGCGCGTTACCTGCTCGTTGCTGTGTATTTGTACAGCAACCAATTGAAGCAGGCAGAGCAATTGCTGGAGAAGTATGGAAAAGGTGACGCCGCTGCAGCCTTTGCCTATGACCAGATCATTCTGGAGTATAAGAAGAACGGAATCACCTCCCAGCTCAAAATGCTGTACCGTGTGGCTCGGGGTGTGAACAAGCATGTGCCTGATTACCTGCTGGGTTTGAAGCGGCTGCCGCATAACCTTCCTGATTTTGTCGGAATGGGCGATTCCGACGAAGCGATTGAATATGTCATTATGCACTCCCGTCTGTGGGCGAGTGTGCCGGATCTGCTGAAGTGGATGCTGAAACAATAGAGTTATGAAGCAATAGAGGTTGGAATTCATTGGAGGAATCCAGCTTCTATTAGCCGTGATTTCTGTTGACTCCCCGTCCCGTATAGCGTGTGAGTAAATTTTTTTAGTGCTATCTTTTCGTGTTAACCCTTGACTTTAGTACTGCGGTTCATTACAATCAGAAAATAATACGTTGACTAGAGTCAATACAAGTCGATTTTTGAACTATATTACTGATTTGATGACGGGACCAAGTACTCCGTGCCCACATGACCAGAGAGGAATCCCCAGGCTGTAAGGATTCTCGTGATGAGCGGACGAATGACTTCCCCGAGAACAGACGGCGAACACAGCAGACAGGATCTGTTGACCAGTAGCCGGCCTGCGCAGGACGTGCGTTACACGTAGAGCGGAATATCTGTTTGATCCAGGTGAGTTTGACAATCCTGAATCACCAGAGATCACCTGAACGGCTAAAGTGTCAGGTTTCCGGAATGTGGGTGGTACCACGGGTGAATGTATATTACACAATCTCTCGTCCCTTTGTTTGCTGTATACACAGCGACAGGGCGAGGGATTTTTTTGTTATATAAGTTGATTTAAAAGAAATACACGAAAACGGAGAGGGCAGAAAAAAACTGTAAAAGCGAAGCGTTCGCCTAAAAGCTTTCTGAAAGAAAGCTGCATCGGAAGCATATGCTATCACCGGATTTCCACATTTAGAATGAAAATTTAAAAAATCTGGGGATAACAGCGATTGTAAGGTTGTTCTGCCCGCGCAGTGATCACGTGTAGAATTTTTTAACTTTTAGAGAAAAAAATCAATGCTGGAGGGATCAAGATGGCTTTTCAAAAACCGACTGGAACGCAGGACTTACTGCCTGGAGTTGTCGAGAAATGGCAGTATGTAGAAGAAAAAGCACGAGATCTGTGTCGACGGTTTAATTACCGCGAGATTCGTACACCGATCTTCGAACAGACTTCTTTATTTGTACGCGGTGTAGGAGAAACTACCGATATCGTTGAGAAAGAAATGTATACCTTTGATGACAAAGGCAATCGCAGCATGACTCTTCGTCCGGAGGGAACAGCTGGTGTAGTCCGTGCGTATGTAGAGAATAAAATCTACGGCGAACCGGATGTGAGCAAGCTGTATTACATCGGTCCAATGTTCCGGTATGAGCGTCCGCAAGCAGGCCGTCAGCGTCAGTTCCACCAGTTTGGTGTAGAAGCCATCGGTGCGCTGGACCCGGCGATTGATGCCGAAGTAATTGCACTGGGCTACCAGTTGTGTGTAGAGCTCGGCTTGAAGGATGTTAAAGTGGAGATTAACTCTGTTGGTAACTCGACCAGTCGTGCAGAATACCGCGAGACGTTACTTGGGTTCCTCAGACCGATGAAAGACAGCCTGTGTAAGGATTGTCAGTCCCGCATGGAGCGTAATCCGTTGCGTGTACTCGACTGCAAAGTCGATCAGGACAAATTCGTAGGGGCACCGTCCATACTGGATAGCCTGGATGAAGAGTCTTTGAATCACTTTGCCAAGCTGCAGGCATACCTGGATGATTTCGGAGTAGATTATGCTGTGAACAATCGTCTGGTACGGGGCTTGGATTATTACACCCTAACTGCGTTTGAATTAAAAGCCCAAGGGATTGGAGCGATTGATACGGTTGGCGGCGGTGGCCGATACAATGGTCTTGTTGGAGATATCGGTGGACCTGATCAGCCGGGTATCGGCTTCGGTATTGGCCTGGAGCGCATTCAACTGATTCTGGAGCATCAAAATATTGAGGTTACTACACTGGCTCCACTGGATGTGTACTTTGTTGCTCTGGGAGAGGCAGCTGATCGTGAAGTGAACCGTCTGTTGTTTAAACTTCGTCAGTCTGGACTGTCTGGTGAACGTGATTATCTGGGCCGTAAGATGAAAGCTCAGATGAAATCAGCTGACCGTTTCAAATCCCGCTATACTGCCATCCTTGGTGATGACGAACTGGAGCGTGGTGAGATCGCCCTCAAGTCGATGGACACGGGTGAGCAACAAACCGTGAAGCTTGATGATCTGGTAACGGCAATTCGAGAAGGAAAATAAGCACGAAGTGTGACATTAAGATCAAAACTTTCGAGTAACACAATTGATCCGGCAAAATTACTGAGGTTTACCAATGATTCCAATTAATCGGAAGTTGGCGAGCCAGAGGTAACATGCCTTTTCGAATACATGGTCTACACGTAACCGGACTGTTGAAGAGCAGGCACTAACTGCCCATACAGAACGGAAATTCACATAATGAGGAGTTTGGTTATGAAAAGAAGTCATCATTGCGGCGCATTAACACCCGCACACATCGGTGAAACAGTAACATTGAATGGTTGGGTTCAAACCCGTCGTGACTTGGGGGGCGTACTTTTCATCGATCTGCGTGACCGCAGCGGGATTGTACAAGTTGTCTTTAACCCGGCTTATTCCGGTGAAGCTCTGCAAATCGCAGATCGCGTACGTAGCGAGTATGTTATCGCTGTAACGGGTAAAGTCGTTAAACGTGATGCAGAAACAGTTAACAAAAACCTGCCTACAGGCGAAATTGAAGTTCAAATTACAGAAATCGAAGTGCTGAACGCAGCAAAAACACCTCCATTTTTCATTGAAGATGGTGTCGAAGTTGATGAATCCCTTCGTTTGAAATATCGTTACCTGGACCTGCGTCGTCCGGAAATGTTCGAAACACTGAAACTGCGTTCCAAAGCGTCCAAAGTGTTCCGTGACTACCTGGATGGAGAAGAGTTCGTTGAGGTGGAAACACCAATCCTGACCAAGAGCTCCCCGGAAGGTGCGCGTGATTATCTCGTACCGAGCCGTGTGCATGAAGGTGAATTCTTCGCCTTGCCACAATCCCCACAAATCTACAAACAATTGCTGATGGTGGGTGGCGTTGAGCGTTATTATCAGATCGCTCGTTGTTTCCGGGATGAGGATCTGCGTGCAGATCGTCAACCAGAATTCACTCAAGTCGACATCGAGACTTCTTTCTTGCAACAGGATGACCTGCTGCCAATGATGGAAGAACTGATGGCCAAATTGCTGCGTGAAACGAAAGGCATTGAGCTGGAACTACCTTTCCAACGGATTACGTATGCAGATGCAATGGGCAAATACGGTTCAGACAAACCAGATCTGCGCTTCGGTATGGAACTGGTAGAAATGAACGATATTGTAGCGAACAGTGGTGTGAAAGTATTTGCTTCCGTCATCGAAAAAGGTGGAGAAGTGAAAGTGCTGAATGCCAAAGGCTGTGGCACATGGAGCCGTAAAGAAATCGATGATCTCGGACCATTTGCTGCACGTTACGGTGCGAAAGGTCTGGCTTGGATTCAAGTGAAAGACGGCGAGTTCAAAGGGCCAATCGTGAAGTTCTTCACGCCTGAAGAAATCGAAGCTGTCAAAGAACGTACAGGTGCTGAAGATGGCGACTTGCTGCTCTTCTCCGCAGACACCAAAAAAGTGGTTGCTGACGTTCTGGGCGCATTGCGTCTGAAAATCGGCCGTCAACTCGGACTGATCGATGACAGCAAATTCAAATTCGCTTGGGTTGTGGACTTCCCACTCCTCGGATATGATGAAGATGCGAAACGTTATGTGGCAGAACACCATCCATTCACACGTCCAAAAGACGAAGATGTACATCTGTTCGACACAGATCCGGGTGCCATTCGCGCTCAAGCCTATGACCTTGTTTTGAACGGATATGAAGTAGGTGGCGGTTCGATGCGTATCTACAAACGTGATGTTCAGGAGAAAATGTTCGCTGCCCTTGGACTCTCACCAGAAGTAGCGAATGAGAAATTCGGCTATCTGCTGGAAGCATTCGAATATGGAACTCCACCGCATGGCGGAATTGCCTTTGGTCTCGACCGTTTGGTGATGTTGCTGGCGGGCCGCACGAATCTGCGTGAAACGATTGCCTTCCCGAAAACGGCAAGTGCAACGGATCTGCTGATGAATGCACCTTCCGAAGTGGATGACTCTCAATTGGAACAACTTCACATCCGTGTAGCCCGTAAACCGGTAGCGGAAAAGAAATAAAGGAGGCATCGATTCTCAATGCTCCATCAATTTTCAAGAACAGAACTTGCGATCGGACCTGAAGGTCTGGACGCATTGAAGAATAGTACAGTCGCTGTGCTCGGTATTGGCGGTGTAGGTGGTATAGCTGTAGAAGCTCTTGCCCGCAGCGGTGTAGGTCGCATCATCCTGATTGATAAAGACGTAGTGGACATCACCAACATTAACCGCCAGATTCATGCGCTGACCACGACAGTAGGGCAGAAAAAAGCGGATCTGATGGTGGAACGTGTGAAACTGATCAATCCGGAATGTGATGCGATTGCCCTGAATATGTTTTACACGGAAGAAACGTATGAGGAATTGTTCAAATATGAACTGGATTATGTGCTGGATGCATCCGACACGATTATCTACAAAATCCATCTCATTAAAGAGTGCCTGAAACGCAAAATTCCGATGATTTCCAGCATGGGTGCGGCAAATAAAATGGACCCGACGAAATTCCAGGTTGCAGATATTTCTAAAACGACCATGGACCCGATTGCTCGTGTTGTACGTACGACACTTCGCAAAGACGGCATCAAAAAAGGTGTGAAAGTGGTCTTCTCGACTGAAAAGCCGATGAAACCGCGTGCTGATGTTACAGAGAAAATCGTTCCCGAGAATGCACCGGAAATTCGCAAGGCCAAACAGCCACCTGCGAGTAACGCATTCGTGCCTCCGGTAGCCGGACTGATTATGGTCAGTGTTGCCGTTAAGGATTTGTTAGAAATTGCAGAGAACAAGCAGCAGTAATATGCTGCCAACAGAACAGCGTAGATGCCGATAAGGCATCTGCGCTTTTTTGTGTGATCATACTTCGAACTCAGAGCGATCGGGACGCCAATCGTCCATGATAGCCGAACTACATCTCCGGACAAGTGTCAGAGCTACGTCATGTACTTCAATGTGAAAACCGTGTATGATATTGATTGCTGCGCGAAATGATGATACATACATAATGAATTTGCAGCCATATAAGCTGAATAAGATTTACACAAGAACGAAGAGGACAGAAGAAACCAGAAGAAGCAGAGCGTTCGCCTAAAAGCTTTCTGAAAGAAAGCTACATCGGAAGCATACGCTATCACCGGATTTGTACATTTTAAAAATTAAAACAAAAAATCTGGGGATAACAGCGATCGGAAGGTTGTTCTGTCCACGCAGTGGTAGAGTGTAAATACTCAGTTATTCAGCTTATATATAGAGAGGGGAATAGAACGAAATGAAACACGGATGGATGACCAGACGTCTTGGCATGGAGCCAGGAGACCAGTGGAAGAAGGAAGTTGTGGCGGGAGCCATTTCTTATTTTGCCGTGGTCTATATCGTTATGGTCAATGCTACAATTCTTTCCGATGCCGGAATGCCCTTGCAGGCGGCCATGGTTGGAACCCTGCTGACGTCCATTGCAGGCTGTTTGCTCATGGCATTTGGCGGGAAATCACCGATTATTGTTGTGCCCGGAATGGGGATTAATGCATTTTTCACGTATACACTTGTACACTCGATGAAATTAAGCTGGCAAGAAGCGCTGGCCGTGGTAACCGTTACAGGTATATTGTTTGCCATTGTTGCGTTTACGTCACTATACAAAATGATCAGCGAAGCGATTCCAAAAAATCTGCAGCACGGGATTACGGTGGGGATTGGTTTGTTCCTGACATTCATTGGTTTGCAAAAAAGTGGAATCGTTATCGCACATCAAACTACGTTTGTCGCGATTGGGCACTTCAATGATCCAAATGTCATTACAGCCTGCGTTACGCTGGTGCTTGCCTTGATTTTATTTATACGGAATGTACAGGGTGGACTTCTCATCAGTATATTGATCGGGACTGGCCTGGCCTATGTACTTGGAGCAGTGAACCCAGGTGAATCCGTATCCGCGATGGATGCGCTGCGTCAATACGGCGGCTTGTTTGGCGAATTGTCTTTGATGAAGCTGGCTGATGTAGCGTTCTGGATTGCGGTATTTTTGCTACTGCTGATTGTGGTGTTCGAAAATATCGGATTAATTACAGCTCAGACACAGATGATTGGTCGTCCGGAGCGGTTCAAAGGAAGTCTGCGCGCCCTATCGATTAGTACCGTGCTGGCAGGCGTATTCGGAAGCAGTCCTCCAGTTGCCGCAGCCGAGACTACAGCCGGGATTGCCGCAGGTGGTCGCACAGGTTTGACTCCTCTCATTACAGCCGTGTTGTTTGGGGCGACCTTTTTCTTCATCCCGTTGCTCGGTTATATTCCAGACAGTGCGATTGCACCCATTTTGATCATTATTGGTGGCCTGATGGTGCAAGGTGTGAAGGATATGGATTTTGGTGACTTCACAGAGGCCTTCCCGGCATTTCTGATCATGGTCATGATTCCATTTACATATAGCATCGTGGACGGTATGGCGTTTGGATTTATTGCCTATCCACTAGCGAAGCTGGCAGCGGGTCAAGGTAAACAGGTACCTGTGGTCATGTATGGCATTTCCATCCTCTTTTTAGCCAATTTCGTGCTGCATGGAGTTTTGTAATAAGAAAAGGCAACGTCATGTAAGTTCGTACGTATGATCTCTGGTGAGCAGATGGAGAACGGGAGGAACGGGAATGGAAGAGCAGCAACAAGCAGGGCAGAATGAACCGAAGGTAGGAAAAAAGGGGTTTAAGGATTTCGTCAAGCTTATCGCTTCCACGAACCCGCCAAAACTGATCCTGATTCTGGCCCTCATTTTAACCCTGATTCAAACAACAGCTGGATTGATCGTGCCATTGATGACCAAAGGTCTGATTGACGGACTTACTACTTCGGCACTAAACAAATCTGTTATTTTGTTATTGCTTGGGGCATTTGTGATCCAGGCAATTGCCTCAGGCATCAGCATTTATATGTTAAATTACGCCGGACAACGCGTGGTCGCAACACTTCGTACCAAGCTGTGGAACAAGGTATTGTCGCTGCGAATGCCATATTTTGATCGCAATCGCACTGGCGATACCATGAGCCGGATTACGAATGATACAAGTCAGATCATGACGTTGATCGCGGATTATTTGGTTTCTTTTGTATCCAACATTGTCGCTGTTGTAGGTGGCGTGGCGTTACTGTTTTATTTGGATTGGGTGATGTCGCTCATTATTCTGAGTCTGGTGCCACTTACGCTGTTGATTCTGTTGCCGGTGGGTAAGAAGATGTACAATATCTCCAAGAAACAACAGGACGAGATGGCAGGTCTAACGTCCGTACTTAGTCAGGTTATTGGTGAGATCCGTTTGGTGAAAGCCTATGGAACGGAGAAACAGGAATCAGAAGCAGGAGATTCCCGGATTCGTAAAATGTTTGCTTTTGGCTTACAGGAAGCACGAATCCTTGCGCTGATCGGTCCCTTGTTTACATTTGTCATGACTGCCGTATTGGTCGTTATTCTGGGTGTGGGGGGAATGCGTGTAGCGTCTGGCATGCTGTCACCGGGTGAACTGGTCGCATTCATATTGCTTTTGTTCCAGGTTATTATGCCAATGGGTCAATTCACGACGCTATACTCCCGTTTGCAAAAAGTCGTCGGTGCAACGGAGCGCATACAAGCGATCCTTGTCGATGAGGAAGAGCCGCATAACAGTACAAAGCTAGCTCCAAAAGGAAATGAGACGATTGTATTCCATGATGTACACTTTTCCTATGTCACAGGGGAGGAAGTGCTGCACGGGATCAATCTGACCGTTCCTACACGCAAGGTGACGGCCATTGTAGGCCCAAGCGGTAGCGGAAAATCAACCCTGTTCTCCTTGATGGAGCAGTTCTATATGCCCGATTCAGGCCATATTTCGTATGGGGGACAAGCGATAACAGATTATTCCTTATCCTCCTGGCGGAGCAAGATCGGGTATGTATCTCAGGAAAGTCCGCTAATGGCGGGCACGATCAAAGACAATATCACATACGGATTAAACCGTGAGGTCACGATGGAAGAGATCCGGCGAGCTGCTGAAATGGCCTATTCTGCCGAATTCATTGACAAGCTTCCTCAGGGTTATGACACGGAAGTGGGCGAGAGGGGAATCAAGTTATCCGGGGGCCAACGTCAGCGGATTGCTATTGCTCGTGCCTTACTGCGTAGTCCGGATATTCTCATGTTGGATGAAGCGACATCCAGTCTGGATAGCACCTCGGAGTATGAAGTGCAGCAGGCGTTGTCCAATCTGATGGAAGGCAGAACTACGATCGTGATCGCACACCGGTTGTCCACAGTGGTGGATTCCGATCAGATTGTTGTTTTGGAGCATGGACATGTTACTGGAACCGGAACACATGCTGAATTAATTAGCAATCATCCGGTATACCGTGAATTAGCACAGAAACAGTTTGTATCCCAAGAGGATGAAGGCATGGGAACCGGTAGCGGTAAAGTGCGAAGCGAAGAGTGACGCTGGTTATATTGAAGGAGGATTTTCGGAATTACCTACTCAGGTAATTCAACGGAAGTCCTTTTTTTTGAAATTCCTCATATTGACAGTAAGACCAACATACTCTATATTATAGATACCGACCGTTGGTATGTAAAAGGAGGAAGTTATGGCTAGAAATAAATACCCTGAACAGACACTGGATCAGATATTGGCCGTTTCAACGCAGATGTTTACCGAAAAAGGATACGAGAAGACCAGCATTCAGGACATTATAGATGAATTAGGTATGTCTAAGGGCGCAATATATCATCATTTCAAGTCCAAGGAAGACATTCTTAGTGCGGTAATGGAGAAGGAGCTTGGGCGAGCAGAAGACATGTTTATGGAACTCATTCAAAATACACATGCCCCAAATGCAAGACAGAAACTTATCAGCATTTTGGAAAATATTATTATAGATCCTGGAATTCAGTCTAACTCAATTGATCAGGTTCTAAGCACTCAGATCAAGAATCCACAGTTTGTACTCGGTGGAATCAGAAAAGGTGTTCTAAAAGATGCACGAATTATTGCCAATATCATGGAGCAAGGCAAGAGCGATGGATCAATTTCTGTCGAATATCCGCTGGAGTGCGCTGAAATCTTCATGCTGCTCGTTAATATCTGGATTAACCCTCTTCTTTTTGGACGGGATCAGGAACAGACATTGGAGAGACTCAAGTTTCTACAGCACATGATGAAGCTCTTGGGAGCGGATATCGTAAGCGAACAACTCATTCAGCGAATTACGAATCGGCATGCCAGCACGGGAGGGTATGTGGGATGAGTGGGAAGGGCTTAATTGTAGAAATGGAAGGTATCTCTAGATCTTTTGGAGAGAGAGAAGTCATTCGAAACTGTACGATGAACTTGCCGGAGGGCAGTATCTATGGCTTTTTGGGACCGAACGGAGCTGGGAAAACCACGGTGATGAAAATATTGACTGGTTTACTAAAGCAGAGCAGCGGTCATGCCAAAGTACTTGGAATGGATGTTTCGACTCACCGGGATGAGATGCTGGGACAGGTGGGAAGTTTGATAGAAGTACCCATTTTTTTTGAACATCTGTCAGCAAAGGAAAATTTGCAGATTCATCTTGCTTATATGGATAAAGATGATAACAATGTGATGGAATTCTTGGAAATGGTAGGGCTGGAACAGACAGGTAGCCAAGCGGTTTCTACGTTTTCGTTAGGAATGCGCCAGCGTCTTGCTATTGCCAGAGCAGTTATTCACAAACCTAAGCTCTTGATACTGGATGAGCCGATTAACGGACTAGATCCCCTGGCTATTCGGGAAATGAGAGCATTATTTAAACGTTTTGTCAACGAATATGGTATGTCCATCTTGATCTCCAGTCACATTATTTCAGAACTGGAACAAGTGGCTGATATTATTGGAATCATTGTGAATGGCTCAATTATCCGTGAGATGCATATGACTGAAATCCGTGCAAAGTTTCCAAATGGATTGGAGGAATACTTTTTTGAAGTGACGAGTGGAGGGACAGAAATTGCATAAACTTATCCGTCTGGAGCTGAAAAGACACAGAATGAACGTGTACACAAAAGCAAGTGCAGCGGTGACCCTGGGTTTAATCGCTTTTGTTTATTTTATTGCTTACGTGGCCCAGGTTGAGAAAGAGGCAGACTTTCAAACGTACCCCAACATACTCTTGTTTACTTCAATTATCAGCATGATTTGTTTTTCTGTATTAGCTTCAGTCATGTATTCCCGAATAGTGATTGAAGAGTATTCTGGAAATCGTTTGACGTTGTTGTTTACGTATCCTGTAAACCGGAAAAAGATGTTGCTCGCCAAAGTGATCCTTGTTTCAAGCTTCTCAACGATTGCGATGATCGGAGGGAACTTGCTGGCTTTATTCATTTTTGCCATGACAGAATCTGTAGCTCCCATTGTAAATGACAAAATGTCGTTAAATCTGGTGTTATCGATGATATTAACTATTGTCATTCTCTCCATTAGTGCGAGTGTTTGCAGTCTAGCCGCCATGCGTATCGGATTCGTTCGCAAATCTGTGCCGTCTGCTATCGTATCTGCTTTGCTTCTATGTGCACTTATTGGGAATCTCGTGATTGGTAGTGCCCAAAATCAGCTTCTTCTGTTTTTCCTGGCATTAATAATGATTGCGCTGGGGGTGTTTATCGTCTTGGAATTGATGAATCGCATCCATACGATGGAGACAGAATGATCTTGTGGTGAGAAGCCAAAGAAAGGGGAGAAGAAAAGTGTTGAAAAGCAGTGAACTTAGCCTCTGCAAAACGATAGATGTGGATCAACCCATAGATGACATTGATTTGGATTGGTTGTCAGGCGATATTCATGTACTTTTGGGTGAAGATGAATTGATTCACGTCATGCAGTATGCCGATAAGCGTTATTCCGAGCGAAAGTTAATGCAGCCAAGTATTAACGGCAATAAATTAAGTATTGTAGATGGACGAAAAAAAACAGGTTTCATTGGATTTAATATCGGCCGGACCGCTTTAGAACTGCACGTCCCTCGTCGTGTTTTAAATTCCATTCTACTGAAAACAACAGGTGGTCAGCTTGCGATGAATGGGATTCAAGCTAGCCGTTGTCAATGTAAAGTCACATCAGGCAGTTTAACGTTGTCCGGAAACATGGAAAAGCTTGAGGTATACGCGACCGCCTCAGATTTCTACGCAAATAATGTAAAAGCAAATAGATTCACTCTCCACTCGAGTTCATCCAAGATTGAGATTACAGGAGAATTTCAACATGTGGAATCGAAGACTACGGGGAGGGGGCTTCATATGGATTGTCTTCAAACTCCAAATAGTTTCCATTCTATATCCACGGGAATGAAGGCCGTAGTATGCATTCCAGATCAAGAAGGCTTTGAAGTACAGCTGAACGAAAGATCAGGCACATTAAAAAGTGATTTTGAACTGACTCCTTTACAGGGTGAACGTAAACGATTCTCATACAAAAATGGAAAAAGTCAATTTCAAATTGATATTCGTGGGGGTTCCTTTCATTTAAAGAGAAGGTAATTGAATAATCCCATGAAAATGAAGGAGGCATGCACATGGCAGGCTGGATTGTAGGCATAACCTTTTCCTCTATTGTACTAATCATAGGAGTCTATGGTGTATTAAATAGCAAACGCAGGCGTGTCAGGAATAAATGGGCTTGGTGGTTCATTTTGTTCGGTTGCTGTGCACTTGTCAGTGCAGTGATTAATTATCAATTCAAGTAGCTTTAATCCTGCAATAAAGGGGGAGTTCGTATCTTATTAGGTTTTAATCGAAATTTCAACCTGATTCTGATAGGACAGATCATTACCTTATTTGGAAGTGCTATCCTACGTTTTGCACTGTCATTATATATTCTTGATTTTACAGGCTCTGCAGAGACGTTTGCTGTGTTGCTTGCTGTTTCAATGCTACCCACCATACTTCTATCCCCCATTGGCGGAGCGATCGCGGATCGGGTGAATCGAAAACATCTAATTGTGTCCTTTGACTTCATCAGTTTTGTAGTAACGGGTGGATTGCTTGCATTTCTTTATGCAGGATCAGGTGACATGGTTATTATCATTGGAGCAGTTATGACAATATTAGCTCTTGTCAGCACCTTCTATCACCCTACTGTGCAAGCGAGTATACCTTTGTTGATTGAAGAGGATAAATTAATGAAGGCTAACGGGGCAGTATCGGGCATCGGAGCTATTACAAACTTTGCAGGTCCTGTGCTCGGCGGACTGATTTACGGATTTGCAGGGATTGAATTTATCGTTGCTGTTACGTGTGCCAGTTTTTTGATTGCTGCGATCATTGAGCTTTTTATCCGGATTCCTTTCTTCAAAGAGGCCAGAGTTCAGGGAATGCTCAAAACGATTGGATCGGATCTAGCAATAGGATTTCGCTACATTCATAAAGAGAACCCCTTCTTACTTAAAATTATTTTGATCGCCGCTTCAATTAATTTGTGTATTACTCCTCTTTTTTTAGTAGGTATTCCTTATGTTATTAAAGTGCTAATGCATATGGAAGATCAATACTTCGGGTATACCCAAGGAGGAATATCATTGAGTATGATCGTTGCTGCTGCGGTCATAGGCCTTGTTGCAGGGAAAATAAGAATTAACAACTTATATTTATGCTTTTTAGGCAGTGGAATTATATTTTTACCTATGGCTTTGGCTATTTACCCTTCCTGGCTGGACGGTGACCAACAACCTATTATTGCATATCTCGTGTTTTCTCTCTGTGCCATGTTAATTATGTTTGTCATTACTCTTGTTAACATTTTTTTCACTACACTCCTGCAGAAACAGACACCTAATGCTTTGTTGGGCAAAGTGATGGCTATATTGTTTGCTATCTCGACATGTGCCGTTCCTATTGGTCAAGTTGTGACAGGAACATTAATTGATAAATTTACTAATAACATGTATCTTCTCGTTATCTTGATTGGTATTATCACCATGATTATATCGCTCGTCATGAAAAAGCTGCTGAGCTCATCAAGTGAAGACTCCACAACTCAAGATGCAGTAACTTCGCAGGTTTGATCAGACAGATGTTACGAAAAAGGAGAAATAACAAAAATGAAGCGAATGCAATTATTTTGTTTGCCTTATGCTGGTGGAAGTTCATCCATGTATTATGAATTTGCCTCTAATCTTCCTGAATGGATTGAAATGATACCCATTGAATATTCCGAGCCAGGGCAGAAGAATAAACACTCAAGCTTCCAACATATGGTTCAGGATGTAGCGGTTCAAGTGCAGAAGTTATGGGACGAGAAACCATTTGCCATTATGGGTTATAGCATGGGAAGCCTTGTAGCATACGAACTTTATTATGAGATTTTACAAAAGTACAACAGAAAACCGATTCACATGTTCTTTGCAGCTCATGTTCCCCCAAGTCAACATACAGCGCAGCGTTTAACCCGTATAGATGCGGAAAAGAGGGTGAAAGCTAACTTGTCTAGCATGGGAGTAAATCTTCCTATCACTGAACAACAGACCTTGCTTGAGTGGATCGTACCTAAATATCTTAAAGATCTTGACCTCTACGCCGAATATTCGTACGTGCAAGGTAGACAGGGGATCGATGCTAATATCACTGTACTTTATTCTGATGAGGAGAATAAGCAGAGACAAATTTTTGATTGGTCACCCCTTTCTTCACAATTCTGTATGTATCATCGAATGGGGCCGAGTCACTTCTTTATTAATCAGGAAGCCAAGCGTATGGCTTGGGAAGTCAGTCAGTCCATTTCCAATGAATTGAGGCAGCCAATTTTGTCAAATTAATGGCTTATTTTTGTCAAACTTTCAGATTGTTTGTCGAACGCTAAAAACGGTGAAGGATATTCTCTTTTAATGAAGAATATGGTTCTTTAGATCCATATTTTTCATTAAAAGAGATTTTTTGTTTTATTTTTTATTTTTTTATCTTTATTTCAAATTAATTGCAATTAATTGTAGGAGGCTAACATGATTGACATGAGTCAGGAATACAAGATGGGAATGGACAAGTCACTGGGGCGGTCAATTCGGAAATTTATCTCAGATTATGGAGTGAATGCACCATTTTTACTGGCTTCTGTTTGTGGTTATTATGAGAATCTTATTTCTGGAAGTGATACATCGTTTATTGAAGTGAACACTTCCGATGGGAAATCAAGTTCTCTACAGGTCCAAACGGACCAACAACTGCTGGTTGATGATTTTTTGAAACAAGGGTTGAATGACCCATCGTGGCAGCAGCATTGTAAATCTGGGATGACCATTACGATGAATCTAGACCATATGATCTCGAATCGTTCCGATTGCAGGAATACTATAACGATGGGAATTGCGGAAGACCAAGAACGGTTTTTAGTCACATACCAAACGCACTCTGAGCACATAACTCATCATATGATCAAGAGAATGCATACCCGATTACTAACCATCACCGAACAAATGATTAACTGTACGACTCTTTTACTACGAGACATAGAACTCATTAGCGATAATGAAAAGCAGGAAATGGTGACTAGCTTTAATAAAAGCAAAACTCCATACGATCAGAATTCGACATTTATTGAGCTGTTTGAGGCACAGGTGGACCAGAACCCCGATTATATTGCTTTTGAATACAAAGGGGAGAAGATTAGTTACAAAGACTTCAATGGAAGAGCCAATCGCGTGGGGCAAAAGTTGAGAGAGATGGGAGCCAAACCGGATCACATCATTGGAATTATTACAGAACGTTCCATTTCAATGATGGTGGGGATCTATGGAATTCTGAAATCAGGAGCAGCATATATGCCGATAGATCCAGAATTGCCGGATCAGCGCATACAGTATTTACTGGAAAATAGTGGGTCTATGGTCATAGTAGCCGAGGATGCTTACATTGACCGTATTCGATCAATAACTTCTCATGCGATTTTACCCCTCTCTGTCGGTGATGAAGGAGTTGAGGGCAATCTTGAACGGATAAGCAAGCCTGAGAGCTTGGCCTACGTTATTTATACTTCTGGTACGACTGGGCTTCCCAAAGGGGTAATGGTTGAAAATCGAAACCTGGTGAATTTTACGCAATGGATGCTTCGAGATAAATTTACAGAATATGACATTGTTTTAGCGAAAACGACCTATGCTTTTGATTTATCGATATGGGAATTGTTTGTTGCTCCTTTAGCTGGGGCTAAGGTCATACTTTTACCCAAGGAAGATGAAAAAGAACCCTCTCGGATTATGCAAACCATTAAGAAGTGTAAGGTAACCCGTACTTCATTCGTCCCTTCCGTATTAGAAGAATTTACGCTTGCAGCGGATTGGTCTGCACTATCGTCGTTAACACGAATTGTACTATCAGGAGAAGCTCTTCCACTTGCTTTGGCAGAGCGATTTTACTCAGGTTCACGAGGTACGACCCAGCTAGTTAACTGTTACGGGCCTACAGAAGCAACGGTATTTGCAACATCTTATGCCGTTCCGCTGAATGAACCGTTAAGTGCTTTACATATTGGCAATCCGATTTCCAACACGACCATCTATATTATGAATGAGGATCGAATCTGTGGTGTTGGTATGCCAGGCGAACTGTACATTGGCGGTGCAGGAATAACCAGAGGATACATCAACAAGCCTGATCTAACGGCTGAACGGTTTCTGGATAATCCATATGTTCCAGGTGAGAAAATTTACCGCACCGGTGACCTTGCCTGCTGGATGGATGGAGGAACTCTCCAATATCTGGGTAGACTTGATGATCAGGTCAAAATTAGGGGTTATCGTATCGAACTTGCGGAAGTTACAAGCAAACTGCGCAGTCTGGAAAAGATCAGTAACGCGGTTGTTATCAAACGAGAAGACAGAGGCTATCCCTATTTATGTGGATACTTTGTGGCTGAAGAGGAAATGGAGATCAATAGCATTAAACAGAGATTGGCCGAATTTTTGCCTAAATACATGATTCCTTCACACCTTATCCAAATGGATAAATTACCTGTCACTTCTAATGGGAAACTGGACAAGAGAGCACTCCCGAAGCCAGATTTCGTGAGATCCGCTAATTATGTTTCGCCAGCCGATCCGACAGAAATACTGTTGACCGAAATTCTGCAAGAAGTGCTTGGACTACAGAAAGTTGGCATGACGGATCAATTTTTCGAACTTGGCGGTGATTCCCTGCGAGCAACTAGGCTGGTGAATCTTGTAGAGCAACGAATGAGTTCAAAGCTTAGCATAAAAGATGTGTTTAATGCCCCAGTGGTGCAGGATTTGGTTCAAGTGATTTCTCATTGCAAACAAGAATCTACCGATCTGTTTCCATCACTGGTCAGGGAACGCTTGGATGTTTATCCGATGAGTTATGCTCAAAAGCGTATGTTTGTTGTTCAGCAAATGGATACGGAAAGCTTGGCTTATCATGTGCCCTTTGCATTGCAAGTGAAGGGTAAGCTGGATGCACAACATTTTGAAAAAGTACTTCAAATGTTGCTTCAGCGTCATGAAATTCTCCGAACACACTTTGCTTACGAAGAAGGAGAATTCAGACAGATCATTGAGCAAGATGCCGAACCGATTTTCAGTATGCTTGATGGCAGTATGGAAGACTTTCCGCAGTTGGTCCAAAATTTTGTTCGTCCATTTGATCTGGGCAAAGCGCCGCTCATGCGAACAGGGATGATGTATGGAACAGATGGCGTGACCTTGCTGTTATTTGACATTCATCACATTATTTTTGACGACGGCTCCAAAGCTTTATTATTACATGATATTGAACAGTTATATAACGGCAATATATTGCCTCTGCTAGATTCACAATATAAAGACTACAGCCTCTGGCAAAACTCAAGAGACTTGCAAGTACAGGCAGATTACTGGCTAGCTCAGTTTAATGATGAAATTCCAGTTTTAAATTTGAAGACCGATTATCCTAGACCGATGCAGCAAAGTTATCGTGGTAGCAGTATCACGACCTATATTGATGCTGAATTACATCAACAGGTGAAAGAGTGGAGTAAACGTAGCAACACGACTCCGTATATGTTGTTAATGAGCTGCTTTATGTATTTGCTGAACCGATATAGCAGACAAGAAGAAGTAATCATTGGAAGCCCGATTGCAGGCCGTGTCCATCCGGAAACCGAGCACATGCTGGGTATGTTTGTGAATACGCTAGCCATCAAAGCAGAGTTTAGGGAGAAACAGACTTTTCGTGAACTATTGCAGCAGATTCGGGAGAAATGCTTGGAAGCTTACGAACACCAAGAGTATCCCTTTGAACAGTTGGTTGAGAAAAGTGGTGTGGAACGTAATCCTTCACGTCACCCCATATTTGATGTCATGTTCGTACTTCAGGACAATGTCCAGGCACCTGCATCCCTAGGTGGATTTAAATCTTCTTTTGTCCCTCTGCAGAGTGTTGCATCTTCTTTTGATCTCACACTCAGTATTGAGGAAGGAGCCAACGGGTACGATCTTCAGTGGGAATATTGCCAAGATATTTTTAAGCAATCATCTATTTCCCATTTGGCTGCTCATTTTGAAAGCATAATAAAGCAATGTCTGCAGAACCCAGACATGCCATTATCCTCAATGAATTGGTTAAGTGCAAAAGAGAAGGAAACCGTACTTAAAACTTTTAATGACAATGAGTTTGCCTTACCCACGGGGGATACATTAATTTCCTTATTTGAAGATCGAGTTGAAAAGTCTCCAAACCAAATTGCTGTTGAATATGGATCAGATTTTCTTACGTATACCGATTTGAATAAAAGAGCCAATGCGGTAGCCAAACAATTACGTACTCTAGGTGTGCTTCCCGATCAGATTGTTGGGCTTGCGCTGGAGCGATGCACGGACATGATCGTCGGAATGCTTGGCATTCTGAAAGCAGGAGGAGCTTATCTACCTATCGATCCTAATTATCCAGTTGAACGCATCAAATATATGCTTCAGGATAGTTCCGTCACATGTGTCGTAACAGGTCCACGGAGTGAAAAAATAGCGGAGATTCTAAAGGACACGCATGCCATTCAACTTGAAAAATATCGGAACAAGGTAGAGAGAAATCTACCATCTGTATCGAAGCCGGATCACTTGGCGTATGTCATTTATACTTCGGGAACAACAGGTAAAACCAAAGGCGTTATGATTGAGCACCTTCATGTTGTTAACCAAGCTATATGGCAGATGACAGTAGGAAATTATGACGAGCATAGTGTGGTTATCCAGAAAACGACACACGTATTTGATGGATCTGTATGGGAGATATTCCCTTGTCTAATTGCAGGAAGCAAACTAAAGATTATCGGCGATTCCCAGCATCAGGATCCGGAACAACTGCTTGAAATCATGCCGGGTAGTCACATAGCACTAATTCCTTCTATGCTGCGGATCGTTATGGAATACGCAGAAGAACAGAATAAAACGGATAAACTTCGAGCGGTAAAACAAATATATTTGGCGGCTGAGCCTGTGACTTCCGAGCTGCTTCAAAAATTTGACGAAATAACGGAAGGAGCAATGGATCGTCTAAGCAATCTCTATGGTCCTACGGAAGCAACGGTTACAGCAACTTCCTATTCATTCAAAAAGGGTAACAGAGCGCTGGCTTCCATCGGTAAACCCATTTTTAATACCCGTATATATATCCTGAACGATCTGCAGCTATGCGGAGTAGGTATTCCAGGTGAGCTTTGCATCGCAGGAGCAGGCGTGGCCAGAGGGTACATGAATTTGCCAGAGCTCACGGAAGAGAAATTTGTGAAGGACCCTTTTCATGAAGATGGACGAATGTATCGATCGGGCGATTTGGCACGTTGGACCGAAGATGGCAATATCGAATTTTTAGGCAGGATCGGAGAACAGATTAAAATCAGGGGATTCCGCATCGAAGTCAGCGAAGTAGAGAGTAAGCTGAGAGAAATTAAAAATGTCCTGGATGCAGCTTGTGTACCGGTCAAAGTGAATGATGAACTTTTTCTTGCCGGATATGTTGTGGGTGAAGAAATTAAAGGACCTACCTATATTCGTGAGGAGATAAGTAAAATGCTGCCTTCGTATATGGTGCCTTCGTTTATCAAAGTAATTTCGCAACTCCCGTTAACGTCAAATGGCAAACTGGATAAACGTGCTTTGCCTATACCTTATCTGGAGGATTCAAATCCGGTAGACGAGTTCCTGAATGAGACAGAAAGTGCTGTTCAGCAGGCTTTCATGGAGGTTTTAGGAATCAACACAGTCAGCCTGGATGATAGTTTCTTTGATCTGGGTGGCCACTCACTTCGTGCTATGCGATTAATCAACAAGCTGGATAAAAGTTTAGGTCACCGATTAGCGATACGTGAGATTTTAATGGCCAAAACTGTTAGAAATATTGCAGGGTTATTCTCGGCAGTGAAACATTCAGATGTATACGATCTGATTGAATCTCTGGTAGAGAGAGAATGGTATCCTGTCAGTGCTGCCCAGCAAAGAATTTATATGATTCATGAAATGCAGGGCAGTAACGTTACGTATAACATTCCTATGATGTTCAGGGCAAACCAACTGGATTTGCATCGACTGAAAACAGCATTGGCGAGGTTATGCGAGCGATACGAACTAATGAGAACGTCTTTCTTTATACAAGATGGGGATGTCCGTCAAACCATCGCTAATCACGTAGATTGGGAGTTATGGCATAACGACACAAACCATGAAACTGTACCAGAATTATTAGCGCAATTTGTTCAGCCTTTTAATATGAATGAAGCTCCACTGTGGAGGGTCGGGGTACATGAAATGTCGGAGCAAGAAAGTTTGTTGATGATAGATATTCACCATATTATTTTCGACGAAGGTTCTAAGCATACGTTCATAAGTGACCTGCTTCATCTTTATAACGGGGATACTCTGCCAGAGCTCAAACTTCAATATAAAGATTATGCTGTGTGGGAACAACGCCGTGATTTGCATAGACAGGAACAATACTGGCTGAACGAGTTTGCTGAAGATTGTCCTGTTCTGGATCTGCAAACCGACTTCCCTCGACCGCGTCAACAAAGTCACAATGGCGATAGCATTGATTTTCCTTTGGATAAAGAAACAAGCGAGCTCATTAAAGGTCTCGCCCGCCATCACGGAACGACCGAATATGCAGTCTTGATGTCGGTATTCATGCTCATCCTGCATAGATACAGCAGACAAAATACTGTAGTGGTAGGTAGTCCGGTGTCAGGAAGAGTGCATCCAGAAACAGAGGATATGTTGGGTATGTTTGTTAACACCTTGCCTATCAAAGGAGAAATACAGCCTGAATATACTTTTGTCATGCTACTGAAGCATGTCCAGGAAAAGCTTCTTGCTGCAGGGGAGAACCAAGAATATCCGTTTGACCAGTTGGCAGATAACGTGTCTTCGGAACGAGATCCATCGCGCAATCCGATCTTTGATGTTGTGTTTGTATTTAACGAAAAGCAGTCGGAGCTGAGCGTGGAAGAGACCCGGTTGTTACCTGTTACGTTGGACAGTTTGTCTGCTACATTCGATTTGACCGTCAGCATGGCCGAAACGGATATCGGCTACAATCTTCATTGGGAATATTGCACTGATCTGTTCGTGAAAGAAACAATAGCAAGAATGGCAAATCATTACCATGTAATGCTAAAGGCTGTATTGTCTCAGCCAGAAGAAGAGTTGGCTCATTTTCCAATGCTGTCAGAACAGGAAAAGCAATCGATTATGCAACAATTTAATGCAACGGACACGGCTTATCCATCCGACCGAAGCGTGGTAGATCTGTTCTATTCTCAGGCTGCATCGACCCCTGATCAGCTAGCTGTCGTGTCAGGCGAAGAGCAGTTGACGTACCATGAACTGGAGCAGCGTTCCAGTCAGCTGGCAGAGCAGTTACGGCGAGCAGGTGTAGAGCGCGGAGATTACGTTGGTATCATGGCAGAGCGGAATTCGCATACGATCACGGGAATTTTGGCGATTTTGAAGGCCGGAGCAGCGTACATGCCGATTGATCCCAAATATCCGGAGCAGCGAATAGCTTACATGCTGAAGGACAGTGGGGCCAAAGTAGTCCTTAACGGTGAACAGAAGCCAGAAGCACTGAAGGCCAGTGAAGTTATGGTCTTGTCTGTGCTGGCATCTGAAGGAGCGCGGAAAGAAGTCGCCTCTCCGCCTGAGACAGTGGGACAAGCAGTGGAAGAGGGTACGGGTGTAGACTGGCCTGTTCATGCTGATGACGTTGCTTATCTGATGTACACATCAGGAACGACAGGTGAACCGAAAGGGGTCATGGTAGAGCACCGAAGTATTAACCGGCTGGTAAAAGAGACGAACTATGCTGATTTTACCAATGCCCGAATCCTTCAAACCGGTTCTTTATCGTTTGATGCCTCGACTTTTGAGATATGGGGAGCTCTGCTTAATGGGGGTTGTCTGTACTTGGTTGATGAGGAAGTATTGACTGATCCAGCAAGCCTAAAACAGGCTGTTGGTCACTACCAAATTAATACGATGTGGCTAACGGTATCTTTGTTTAATTATATCGTTGCTGAGCAAGTGGATGTGTTTGACCCTGTCTCTCAATTAATCATAGGAGGGGAACAGGTATCATTCCAACATATTCAGCATTTAAGAAAGGCGAACTCTCGCATTCGGATAGTTAACGGGTATGGACCGACGGAAAGTACAACATTTGCAGTCACTTTTGATATCGGTCAGGACATGACGATGCCAATCCCGATCGGTAAGCCGATTTCCAATACCCAAATATATATTCTTGAAAACGAAGGGCTATGCGGTATAGGTGTACCAGGAGAAATTTGCATAGGGGGGGATGGCCTTGCAAAAGGTTATCTGAACCTAGAAGAACTAACCACAGAACGGTTCAGGTTTCATCCAATGCTTTCGGGACAGCGTTTATACCATACAGGTGACCTTGGGCGCTGGCGGGAAGATGGTAACATTGAATATCTTGGAAGGATGGATCAGCAGGTCAAAATTCGTGGCTTCCGAATTGAACTGGAAGAGATTGTAGCCCATTTGCGATCCTGTCCTGGTGTTCAGAATGCGGTTGTTACGATATGGAAGGATAACGATGAAAAGTTTCTATGTGGTTATCTTGTGAGTGATGATCAGCTGGATTTGTCACAAGTAAGAAAACGCTTAGAAGAGGAACTGCCATCGTATATGGTGCCATCGCATTTAGAACAGCTGGATAGTTTACCTCTAACACCTAACGGTAAGCTGGATCAAAAATCGTTACCTAAGCCTGATTTTAAATCTAGCAGGGTCTACATGGCACCTAGCAATCCAACAGAGACAGTGATCGTCGATGCAATTGGTACTATATTAGGCGTGGAGCAGGTCAGCATAGAAGATAACTTTTTTGAACTAGGGGGGCATTCCCTCAAGGCGACCAGACTGGTGAACGCGATTGATCAGGCTCTTGGCGTCAGACTTACACTACGGGATATTTTAATGGAACGCACGGCAAAGAACCTGTCTGTACTGGTTAGTTCTAAGAAAGAGACTCAAGATTCGAATACTTCAGACTCAAACTACTCATATATCGCAGTGGCACTAGAAGAGGAGGACTAACAATCATGAGTAAAAAATATCGAATGAGTTCAGCACAGAAAAGAATGTTCGCCATTACCGAGATGCATGAAAACGATATTGTCTATAATGTCCCGATGCTTTGGAAAATTGAGGGGCAGATTGATGTGGAGCGTTTACAGCGCTCCTTCTCTCAGCTTTGTGCAAGGCACGAGCCTCTCAGAACCTATTTTGTGCATCAAAAAGATAAGTTTTTGCAAGTGGTTAAGGAAGAGGGCGATATCTATCTTGACTATGAAGAAGCATCCGAAGATCAGATACAACAGTTGTTCAAGGAGCATGTGAGACCGTTTAACCTCGGTGAAGCTCCTCTGATGCGAGCTAAAATAGTCCGGATTTCATCCAATGAGCATGTCCTAATGCTGGATATCCACCATATTATTTTTGATGATGGATCTAAACACGTCCTCCTTTCTGATCTTTGCCATTTCTATAACAATGAGGAAATACCTCCTCTGCGTATTCAATATAAGGATTACAGCGCGTGGTTAAATTCACGGGATATGCGTGAGCAGGAGCGCTACTGGACAGAAGAGTTTTCTGGAGAAGTCTCTACGCTTGATTTAAAAACAGATTATCCAAGACCGCAGCAGCAGCAATACGGAGGGCGAAGCATAGATCTTTTATTACCGCTGGAACTTAAAGAGCGGGTTAAACAGTTAAGTCATCATAGTGGTGCGACAGAATATATGATCTTACTGGCTTGTTTCATGGTACTGATGAATCGTTACACTCGTCAGAACGAGATTGTCGTCGGAAGCCCTATAGCTGGCCGTGTTCATGCAGAGACAGACGAGATGTTGGGAATGTTTGTGAACACATTAGCTATACGTGGGGAATTCCGGACCGGAATGACTTTTCAAACGTTGTTGAGTCAGATTCAGGAACGATGCTTGAAAGCATATGAAAATCAGGAATATCCATTTGACGAATTGGTAGAAAAAATTGGTGTAGAACGTGACCCCGCTCGTAATCCGTTGTTTGATGTCATGTTTGTCCTGCAAAAGAATGAACATGGAAGCTTTAAACTTGGCGATGCACTCTTAACATCTATGGATGTAGGTCTTACCGTAGCGAAGTTTGATCTCACCGTGAGTGTGGAAGAGGTAGAAGAGGGTTACAACGTGAACTGGGAATATTGTGATGCTTTGTTTGCTGCAGATACGCTTCAGCATATGGCACTGCAATTTAAAGAACTTGTAGGGGAGATCATGGCCCAGCCAGATCTTGTACTTAGCGAGCTTGGACTGATAACTTCGGTCGAACGAAAAAGGGTATTAGCCGAATTTAATAACACTGAACGGGAATGTAACCTTGAAAAGACAGCTATTATGCTGTTTGAGGAGCAGGTTGCGCGTGCTCCAGAGCATATTGCTGTGGAATTTCAAGGACGGGTATTAACTTATCGTGAGCTGAACGCAAGAGCTAATGCAGTTGGTGCTACTTTACTAGAAAAAGGGGTAGGTCCGGATCAAATCGTGGCTTTGATTGCAACACGTTCTCTGGATATGATTATTGGCATCTACGGTATTTTAAAAGCTGGAGCTGCTTATCTGCCAATCGATCCGGAGCAGCCGTTAGAGCGTATTCGCTATATTATTGAAGATAGTGGAACAAGCCACATCGTCTTTGAGGAGAACACTAAAAAAACTGCAGCTGCGCTGGAAGAACAACAGGGAATACAGATATTAAATGTGGCAGAGGTGCAGGAAGAGATTGAAGAAAATCCTCAACCTTTAGCTAAGCCAGAACATCTGGCCTACGTTATATATACTTCCGGTACGACGGGTCAGCCCAAGGGAGTATTGGTAGAAAATAGAAATTTGGTCAATTTGGTTTCATGGCAGCGTGCAACGGGCGAGCTTCATGAAGACAGCGTAATGCTGCAGAAATCCACTTACATTTTTGATGCAGCTGTATGGGAAAAATTTTCAATCCTCCTTGCTGGAGGAAAACTTGTCCTCGCAACTGAATCGGAAAATAGGGACCCGAAAGAGCTGCTGGAGTTGATAACCAAAACGCAGGTAACTCATGCTCTGATTGTTCCATCTTCATTCAGAATGATTCTGGAATATGCAGAGCTGCATCAGCTAGCTGAACAGTTGATGTCTTTGCAAAAAATTTATTTGGGTGCCGAACCTCTTACACCTGATTTGGTAAGCAAATATACGCAACTGACAGGTAGTGGAACGGACAGGCTGGTTAATTTATATGGGCCTACAGAGGCTACGGTTTGTGCGACTTATATGCAGCTTGAGGAAGACTATGGAGGCAACGTCCCTATTGGTCGGCCGCTGTGGAATACGCAGATTTATATATTGCAGGATGATTGGTTATGTGGATATGGAATACCTGGCGAGTTATGTATCGGTGGAGCAGGCGTGGCCAGAGGATATCTTAATCGAACAGATTTAACTAACGAAAAATTCGTCTCCAATCCTTATGTTCCGGGTGGTCGCATATATCGAACCGGAGATTTAGCTCGATGGAAGACAGATGGAACGATTGAATATCTCGGCAGAATTGGAGATCAGGTTAAAATCCGGGGGTACCGTGTAGAACCAGGTGAGATCGAGACTCATTTACGCAATATAGAATCCGTCCAGGATGCTGTTGTAGTCGTTAAAACGGATAACACTCGTAGTGACTATCTGTGTGCTTATGTCGTGGGCGAAGGCGAGCTAGACGGGGAGCGAATTCGAGAGAATCTACGCAGTATCCTGCCTTCATACATGGTGCCATCTTACGTAGTACAGCTGGAGGCTCTACCGCTGACAAGGAACGGCAAACTGGACAAAAAAGCTCTGCCGGAACCGGACCGGACTTCGACGCAGACGTATACTGCACCGCGGAACGCACTGGAGGAAGTCATCGCTACTGTATTCCGAGAAGTTCTGGGACTTGAACAGGTCGGCATTGATGATGACTTCTACACACTCGGCGGGGATTCCATTAAAGCCATCCGCATTCTGTCCAAGATGAGGGAACAGGGGTATGACCTCGGTGTGCGGACCATTATGCAAGGACGGACGATCCGCGGAATGAGTTCAGAAGTGACGGTCAGTGTCGCCAGTACAGTAGAGCAAGGAGAAGTAACCGGCCAGGTCAATCCTACGCCGATCCAATGTCAGTTCTGGTCCGAATCGTTGGGCGAACCACATCATTTCAATCAGTCCTTCCTGCTGGAGAGCGTGGATGCGATCCATGAGACGGCGTTGAGGCAAGCTCTGGATGCGATCACTGCTCATCATGACATGCTGCGTGCAGTTTACCGTGAGGGTGTGCAAACCATTCGCCCAATTGCATCAGGTGCGGCCTATGAAATGACTGTGCTGGATTATCGTTCGATTACGGATCAAGCAGAGGCGCGGACAGCGCTGCATCAGCAGGCAGACCAGATGCAGCGGAGTCTGGACCTGGCGAACGGTCCTCTCGTAAAAGTCGGAATGTTCCACACCAATGAGCGGGATTATGTGTTGCTCATTGTGCATCATCTGTTGATTGACGGGGTATCCTGGCGGATTTTGTTAGAAGATCTGCAGCAGGCTTACGCGTCGATCCTGGCTGGGCAGGCAGTGACCTTACCTCCGAAGACAGGATCGTATGCGGGATGGAGCAAAGCCTTGGAACGGTACCGGAAGAGCGCAGAGCTTCAGCAGGAACTCGGGTACTGGCAAACCGTAGAAGCTCAGATGGAAGAAAGCGGCGAGCACTGGAGCGGCCGAGGTAGCGGAGAAGGGATTGGACACCTGGAGGTCAGTCTGAATGTGAAGCAGACGGAAGCATTGTTATATCAGGCCAACCGGGCATACCATACCGAGATCAATGATTTGCTGGTAACAGCGCTGGCCCAGGCCATGTGGACGGTAACGGGACAAGGAACGGCTGCCCTACAGATGGAAGGTCACGGACGGGAACGAATTGGAGAAGAGTACGTGATGGACCGGACTGTGGGGTGGTTCACAAGTATCTATCCTGTGGCAGTAACAGGCATGGGTCAAGATCCGGGAGAAGACATTCAGCAGACCAAGGAGATCTTGCGCTGTGTGCCGAACCGTGGGATAGGCTATGGCATTCTCAAATGGCTGGGTGAAAGCGAGCTATCCGGAATTGAGCCTGAAGTTACCCTGAACTATCTGGGTGAATTCGGTCAGGAGACGAACCAAGGGACGTGGCGTCTGAGTGAAGAGGAGCGCGGGGAAGAGGTATCGGAAGCAAACCGGTTTGGAACGCCGATCTCGGTGAACGGAGCAGTGATGGACAAACGCTTACAGATGCGGATCAGCTATGAACGCGAAGCATGTGATGACCGTCAGATGCATGCTTTGGCCGAAGCGTTCATGGATAAGCTTATTGAGCTCATTGAGCATTGTGTTTCCAGAAGCGAAACGGAGCATACCCCTTCTGACTTCGGAGAACGTACCTGGACTCAGAAAGAATTGAATGGTGTAATGCTTAAGATCCAGCGTCAGGGATACGAGTTGGAACGGATTTATCCTCTTACCTCACTGCAGGAAGGTATGTTGTACCATAAAGTATCTGAACCATCCTCTACAAGTTATGTTGTTCAGGTCGTCTATCAGATGGAAGGAATAATCGACATTGAGGCATTGAAAGAAAGTCTTCAATTATTGACAATCAAGCACGATGTATTACGTACAAGTATCGTTCATACACAGGTCAGTATAGCTCGTCAGGTACTGCTGAATTACAAAAACGTGGAGTTCTCATATCTTGACCTCAGGAATGATCCAGAAAGCTCTCATGCTTGGGAAAAAGTAAAGAGAGAGGATGTTGAGCGGGGGTTCGATCTAGAAAATGACAGTTTGCTTCGCGCAGTACTAGTGGATTTTCAGGAAAAAGATACACGGCTTGTACTCACTTTCCACCACATTATTATGGATGGCTGGAGTATGTCTCTTCTTGTTAAAGACTTATTGTATTTTTATATGTCTATTCTTCACGGAACCTCAAAAGAGGAACTGCAACAAAACTTGTCTATGCCAACTTCATATGGAGATTATATCGTTCAACTGGAGATAAAAGACCAGGCTTCCTCCCTGAGCTACTGGAAAGAGCTTCTTCAGGATTATGAATCTTCCTCAGACATTGTTCCCGAGGGGAATCCGGATTCGACTGACAAAGAGGTAGAGCGCGTCGAGCTTGGATTAAGCAAGAGTGAAACCATTGAGGTTGAAAATCTTTGTTCTCATTTAGGGATAACTGTCAATACGATGGTGGAGGCAGCGTGGGGAATCGTACTTCAAAAGTACAATGATTCAAGTGAGGCTGTGTTTGGGAAAATCGTATCTGGCCGAAATATAAATCTGCCTCATGTTGAAGAGATTGTTGGCCTGTTTATTAATATGATCCCTGTACATGTCCAGGCGAAAGCCAAAACCACAATGCGTGAGCTGCTTCTGTCTTTGCAGCAGCAAGCATTGCAAAGCTCGGAGCATGATTATTGTTCGCTGGCGGATATCCAGAATTTGCATGAGCAGGGAAGCTATCTGATTCAGACGATGCTGGCATTCGAAAACTATTTTGTCCAGCCTGAGACAGCAGCGCAGGATGAAAGCTTTAAAATGATTGAAGCAAGGGAGCAAACGAATTATTCGTTGACATTGCTGGCCATGAATGCAGAAACGTTAGATTTCGCTCTGATGTATGATACCCATCGATACAGCAGGGAAGAAGTGTCTAGAATTCTGGGACGGCTGCGTAGTGCTTTGATCCAAATCGTTGTGAATCCTGAAGTGTCTATGGATCAAATTCGACTTACTGACAAGAATGAAATGGACGTGATCCTTAACCAATTTAATGCAACGGACACGGCTTATCCATCTGACCGAAGCGTGGTGGATCTGTTCCATTCTCAGGCTGCATTGACCCCTGATCAGCTAGCTGTCGTGTCAGGCGAAGAGCAGATGACGTACCGTGAACTGGAGCAGCGTTCCAGTCAGCTGGCAGAGCAGTTACGGCGAGCAGGTGTAGAGCGCGGAGATTACATTGGTATCATGGCAGAGCGGAATACGCATACGATCACGGGAATTTTGGCGATTTTGAAGGTCGGAGCAGCGTACATGCCGATTGATCCCAAATATCCGGATCAACGAATAGCCTACATGCTGAAGGACAGTAGGGCCAAAATAGTCCTTATCGGTGAACAGAAGCCAGAAGCACTGAAAACCAGTGAAGTTACGATCTTGTCCATGCTGGAATCCGAAGGAGCGCGGGAAGAAGTCGCCCCTCCGCCTGAGACCGTGGGACAAGCAGTGGAAGAGGGTACGGGTGTAGACTGGTCTGTTCATGCTGATGACATTGCCTATCTGATGTACACGTCAGGAACGACAGGTGAACCGAAAGGAGTTATGGTAGAGCACCGAAGCATTAACCGGCTGGTAAAAGAGACGAATTATGCTGATTTTACCAATGCCCGAATCCTTCAAACCGGTTCTTTATCGTTTGATGCCTCGACTTTTGAAATATGGGGAGCTCTGCTCAATGGGGGAACCCTGTTCCTGATCGAGGAGGATACGCTGACTGATCCCGCAGAATTGCGAGAGGTACTGACGCAAAACCGAATCAATCTGATGTTTATAACAACAGCGCTGTTCAACCAGCTTATTCGTCTGGATGCTGGTATATTCGATGGAGTAACACAGCTATTATTCGGAGGAGAGGCGACTTCAGAGGAACATGTAGATCTATTGCTGGCCAGAGATCACGGGGTACGATTAACCAATGTGTACGGACCGACTGAAAATACAACCTTCTCAACGTATTATCCGATCAATCGGAAAACGCGAGGAACCAAAACGCCGATCGGCAAACCGATATCGAACACATACGCATATATTATGAATGAGAGTGGACTCTGCGGTATCGGTATGCCAGGGGAACTGTACGTAGGCGGAGCCGGGGTAAGCCAGGGATACCTGAATCAGGCAGCACGGACAGCCACGAGTTTTATAGCCAATCCTTATCGTCCAGGAGAGCAGATGTACCGGACAGGAGATCTGGCCAGATGGAGATCGGATGGGAATATTGAGTATTTGGGCCGCATGGATCAGCAGGTGAAGCTGCGAGGATTCCGAATTGAACTTGGAGAGATCGAGAGCCGGTTACTGGAGCAAGCCGGTATAGCAGAAGCAACGGTACAGCTGAGAAAAGATGCAGATGATTATCTGTGTGCTTATGTAGTCGGCGAAGGCGAGCTAGACGGGGAGCGAATTCGGGAGAATCTGCGCAGCATCCTGCCTTCATACATGGTGCCATCTTACGTGGTACAGCTGGAGGCTCTACCGCTGACAAGGAACGGTAAACTGGACAGAAAAGCACTGCCAAAACCTGAATTAGAAGGCAGCGTTATGTATGAAGCCCCTTGTGATGAGATTGAGCAATGCATAGCAGATATTTTTAGTGAAATTTTAGGAGTATCTCCAGTTGGGGTGCAAGATCATTTCTTTGAGCGTGGAGGTCATTCATTACGTGCTGCTCGTCTGGTTAACAGACTGGAAACTCAGGCAGGTCTGCGTCTCTCTGTAAGAGATGTTTTTGCATATCCAACTGTACGCCTGCTGGCTAATCGGGCCAAAGAGATGAAGGGTTCCCGTTCATTTGTACCTATCCCTGCACAGAAAGTGCTTCCTTATTATGAGACGAGCTCTCCGCAGAAGAGATTATACGTCATTGATCGGATGCAGCCTGGAACGATTACCTACAACATGCCTGAATTCATCCAGTTGAAAGGCAAGTTAAATGTTGAGAAGCTGCAGCAAGCGCTGCAAGCATTGGTGGATAGGCATGAACCGTTACGTACAAGCTTTGAGATTCAAAATGGAGAGCCTGTTCAAATTGTAAAACACAAAGTTCATTTTGAACTTGAATATGAAAAGGGAACGTATGAACATATGGCATCTGCCATGAAAACATTTATCCGTCCCTTTGATCTGACTGTCGCACCTTTGATGCGTGCGAAAGTATGGCAAATAGATGAGGATGATGCGATTTTTATGATGGATTTTCATCATATGATCTATGATGGAGGTTCAGTTCCCGTTTTAATGAGAGATTTACAATATCTGTTTGAAGGGCGAACTCTTCCGGAGCTGAGAGTTCAATATAAAGACTATAGCTGCTGGCAGAATGAGCGGGATTTGTCTGAGCAGGAACAGTACTGGGCATCGGAGCTCTCTGGTGATATTCCTGTTCTCGAACTTTTCACAGATGAACCTCGTCCGAAGGAACAGAGTTTCGATGGAAGCAGTATTCCATTCCAATTAAGCAAGGAAACAAAAGAAGCAGTACGGAAGCTCTCCCATTCAACGGGAGCAACGGATTACATGATTCTTTTATCGGGTTTTATGCTTCTTTTGAGCCAATGCAGCGGACAAGAAGATATTATAATAGGAAGTCCGATTTCAGGCCGAGTTCATGCTGATACAGAGAATATGCTAGGCATGTTTGTTAACACACTAGCAATTAGAGGTGAACTGAGTGCTTCTCAAACGTTTAGTGAACTTGTACATCAGATCAAGGAGAAGTGCTTGAAAGCTTATGAGAACCAGGAATATCCGTTTGAACGTGTCGTGGACCAGTTCGCAGGACAGAGGGACTTATCCAGAAACCCTGTATTTGATGTCATGCTCACTTTGCAGAACAATGAGTTTTCTACACTAGCTTTGGGTGATTTAATCCTGAATCCGGTAGAATATCCGTATGAAATTGCCAAGTTCGATCTAACCGTCAGCATGCGCGAGACTGAGCAGGGGTATGATCTTCACTGGGAGTATTGCACAGCACTCTTCCACATGGACACGATTAAGCGGATGGCAGCACAGTTTGAAGAGCTTTTAAAGAATGCATTGAGTGATCCGAACCAGATGTTAGGTGCGATCAGTATAGTTCATCCGCATGAAAAACATTTGATCCTCAATCAATTTAATGCAACGGACACGGCCTATCCATCTGACCGAAGCGTGGTAGATCTGTTCTATTCTCAGGCTGCATTGACCCCTGATCAGCTAGCTGTCGTGTCAGGCGAAGAGCAGATGACGTACCGTGAACTGGAGCAGCGTTCCAATCAGCTGGCAGAACAGTTACGGCTTGCAGGTGTAGAGCGCAGAGAATACGTAGGCATTATGGCTGAGCGGAATACGAACACGATCACGGGGATTTTGGCGATTTTGAAGGTCGGAGCAGCGTACATGCCGATTGATCCCAAATATCCGGATCAACGAATAGCCTACATGCTGAAGGACAGTAGGGCCAAAATAGTCCTTATCGGTGAACAGAAGCCAGAAGCACTGAAAACCAGTGAAGTTACGATCTTGTCCATGCTGGAATCCGAAGGAGCGCGGGAAGAAGTCGCCCCTCCGCCTGAGACCGTGGGACAAGCAGTGGGAGAGGGTACGGGTGTAGACTGGTCTGTTCATGCTGATGACATTGCCTATCTGATGTACACGTCAGGAACGACAGGTGAACCGAAAGGAGTTATGGTAGAGCACCGAAGCATTAACCGGCTGGTAAAAGAGACGAATTATGCTGATTTTACCAATGCCCGAATCCTTCAAACCGGTTCTTTATCGTTTGATGCCTCGACTTTTGAAATATGGGGAGCTCTGCTCAATGGGGGAACCCTGTTCCTGATCGAGGAGGATACGCTGACTGATCCCGCAGAATTGCGAGAGGTACTGACGCAAAACCGAATCAATCTGATGTTTATAACAACAGCGCTGTTCAACCAGCTTATTCGTCTGGATGCTGGTATATTCGATGGAGTAACACAGCTATTATTCGGAGGAGAGGCGACTTCAGAGGAACATGTAGATCTATTGCTGGCCAGAGATCACGGGGTACGATTAACCAATGTGTACGGACCGACTGAAAATACAACCTTCTCAACGTATTATCCGATCAATCGGAAAACGCGAGGAACCAAAACGCCGATCGGCAAACCGATATCGAACACATACGCATATATTATGAATGAGAGTGGACTCTGCGGTATCGGTATGCCAGGGGAACTGTACGTAGGCGGAGCCGGGGTAAGCCAGGGATACCTGAATCAGGCAGCACGGACAGCCACGAGTTTTATAGCCAATCCTTATCGTCCAGAAGAGCAGATGTACCGGACGGGAGATCTGGCCAGATGGAGATCGGATGGGAATATTGAGTATTTGGGCCGCATGGATCAGCAGGTGAAGCTGCGAGGATTCCGAATTGAACTTGGAGAGATCGAGAGCCGGTTACTGGAGCAAGCCGGTATAGCAGAAGCAACGGTACAGCTGAGAAAAGATGCAGATGATTATCTGTGTGCTTATGTAGTCGGCGAAGGCGAGCTAGACGGGGAGCGAATTCGAGAGAATCTGCGCAGTATCCTGCCTTCATACATGGTGCCATCTTACGTGGTACAGCTGGAGGCTCTACCGCTGACAAGGAACGGTAAACTGGACAGAAAAGCACTGCCGGAACCGGACCGGACTTCGAAGCAGACGTACACTGCACCGCGGAACGCACTGGAAGAAGTCATTGCCACGGTATTCCGTGAGGTGCTGGGACTTGAACAGGTCGGCATTGATGATGACTTTTACACACTGGGCGGGGATTCGATTAAAGCCATCCGCATTCTGTCCAAGATGAGGGAACAGGGGTATGACCTCGGTGTGCGAACCATTATGCAAGGACGGACGATCCGCGGAATGAGTTCAGAAGTGACGGTCAGTGTCGCCAGTACAGTAGAGCAAGGAGAAGTAACCGGCCAGGTCAATCCTACGCCGATCCAATGTCAGTTCTGGTCCGAATCGTTGGGCGAACCACATCATTTCAATCAGTCCTTCCTGCTGGAGAGCGTGGATGCGATCCATGAGACGGCGTTGAGGCAAGCTCTGGATGCGATCACTGCTCATCATGACATGCTGCGTGCAGTTTACCGTGAGGGTGTGCAAACCATTCGCCCAATTGCATCAGGTGCGGCCTATGAAATGACTGTGCTGGATTATCGTTCGATTACGGATCAAGCAGAGGCGCGGACAGCGCTGCATCAGCAGGCAGACCAGATGCAGCGGAGTCTGGACCTGGCGAACGGTCCTCTCGTAAGCGTCGGATTGTTCCACACCAATGAGCGGGATTATGTATTGCTCATTGTGCACCATCTGTTGATTGACGGGGTGTCCTGGCGGATTCTGTTAGAAGATTTGCAGCAAGCTTACGCGTCTATCCTGGCTGGACAGGCAGTGACCTTACCTCCGAAGACAGGGTCATATGCGGGATGGAGCAAAGCCTTGGAACGGTACCGGAAGAGCGCAGAGCTTCAGCAGGAACTCGGGTACTGGCAAACCGTAGAAGCTCAGATGGAAGAAAGTGGCAAGCGCTGGAGCGGCCGAGGTAGCGGAGAAGGGATTGGACACCTGGAGGTCAGTCTGAATGTGAAGCAGACGGAAGCATTGTTATATCAGGCCAACCGGGCATACCATACCGAGATTAATGATTTGCTGGTAACAGCGCTGGCCCAGGCCATGTGGACGGTAACGGGACAAGGAACGGCTGCCCTACAGATGGAAGGTCACGGACGGGAACGAATTGGAGAAGAGTACGTGATGGACCGGACTGTGGGATGGTTCACAAGTATCTATCCTGTGGCAATAACAGGCATGGGTCAAGATCTTGGAGAAGACATTCAGCAGACCAAGGAGATCTTGCGCTGTGTGCCGAACCGTGGGATTGGCTATGGCATTCTCAAATGGCTGGGTGAAAGCGAGCTATCCGGAATTGAGCCTGAAGTTACCCTGAACTATCTGGGTGAATTCGGTCAGGAGACGAACCAAGGGACGTGGCGTCTGAGTCAAGGGGAGCGCGGGGAAGAGGTATCGGAAGCAAACCGGTTTGGAACGCCGATCTCGGTGAACGGAGCAGTGATGGACAAACGCCTGCAGATGCGGATCAGCTATGAACGCGAAGCATGTGATGACCGTCAGATGCATGCTTTGGCCGCAGCATTCATGCATAAGTTGAAGAACATCGTGAGTCACTGTATTGAAGTGAGCACTTCCCAACAAACAAGCTCCCATGCGATGGTGAAAGGGAAGTATGGTGCAGAACTGCTTGATCCGCATAAGTTTCATCATAATACAGATTATCCGGTTCTGAATAGTTATGCTCCTTCTGTGTTACAGCAATTGTTCATTCGTACAGCAGACACAGTGGTCGTGGAAAAAATTGAATTGCAGGGTTCACGGACCCAGAAAGAAATTATTCAAGCGTGTCATCAAATCATAAGAATGCAGTCTGCACTGCGAAGTTCTTACCGGATGGATTCGCTAGTAGGAACGATAAGTGAACATGAGTGGGATCACGCTTGGCATATGCCTTATATCGATTTACGATATGCAAGTCCAGATGAGCGGAATGCGGTCTCTCAGCAGATCAGCAAACTGAGTCCTATAGAATTCAACGAGGGATCTTCACAGTTGCTTGTTAAGCTGGTCATTGTCCGAAATGCCGAGCGGCAGCATACAATTCATATTATTGCCCATCACAGTGTCTGGGATAAGACGAGCACAGTCATCTTTAAGGAAATGTTTGACGAAGGGAGCATGATGAATACTCCTCGTGAAACATTGCTCTCTTATAGTCAATATATAGCGGATAAACACAAGCAAAACGATCTATTCAAAGGAAGCGGACTGACTTTACCGGGGAATATGGAAAAATGGATTCCTGTTCTTCATGAATATATGGATCATAACGTATCGAATGAAATCAGCCAGTCGGTTGCTTCGGTGATTCCTCTTGGACCTAATTTGCTGAAGGTATATAAGGAAAAACCTTGGGATTTACTACTGCATGCCGTTCAAATTATAGCTAAAGAAAACGGTCTGATCCCACCATCTTCAAAGAGGATTCCTGTTTTTATACTTCAAGAGGACCGTGCTTATACACCAGGCAGCTACAGTCATGTTATGGGCGAGTTTCTGGACATGCTTCCTATTGTGGTGCAGGAAGCAGGAGAAACAGGATTTCAATCTATACAGGAACAAGTAGAACATATCCAAAAAGTAAAACGGGAGCAAAGTATTCATTATCTGGAACTTGTTCATGAGATTGAAAAACAATTGATGTATTGGCTACCCTCTTTGCTGTCAGTGAATTTCCAAGCTACATTTGATCTTTCTTATGAGGACTTTAAAAATATGATGACTCTTGACCATTACCGTACGACAAATGAGATTTTTGTTAATCGGTTTGCGGATTCACTGGTCATTTATTATCCTCTCTATTCCAAACGCCAGGATAATCTGGATGCTGTTCTTCAGAAGGAATTCGAATTGTTGGAACAATCCCTTTCCAGCGTGACAACATCGATGTAGCAGGGATGGCAATATGGTTGGAGACGTATTGAATCGTTTGCGATGAACGTCAGCATAGCTTGCCACGCGAAGCGGTTGTGGTCTGAAATTTATTTTCAGATCACAGCCGCTTTCTGTTTAATCATTCATTGTATAACTCATAAAACGGATGTGGCTTTCAATTGCCCTATGTGATATAGTAAGTATCCTTTTGTATTGCCAGATCTAGGCGATGCAGAGCAAACATATTCTTAGGAGGTAACTGAAACATGTCAGACAGCTTTCAAAGTGCCTATCAAGAAGAAGAGTACAGGTTAGAGCGAACGATGGAGGAAGTGGACAGTCAGCTGGAACGACTGCAGAATATACCGGTGTATACCGGCCACGACTTCACAGAACAAGTGCTGGAAGCTGGACGCGAAGAGCGCCGCACCGCCTTGTCCAAGAGCGCGCAGCAACCCTATTTCGGACGCTTGGATTTCGAAGAACAGGGCAGTGGTGCACGGAAACCGCTGTATATTGGCAAAATCGGCGTAGACCGCGAAGAGGTGGGAGAGCATCCGCTCGTCATCGATTGGCGTGCTCCTGTCGCAAGCCTGTTTTACTCATTTACCGGAGGGGAAGCCTCCGCTACGTATGAAGCCCCGGAAGGGCTTATTGAAGGTCTGGTGTACCTGAAACGAAACGTTGTTATTCGGCAGCGGATATTGGAACGTGTGGCGGATACATATAACCGTGACAGCGACCAGCCAGCGGTATCCGATGAATTTCTCGTTTATCGTCTGGGAGAGAACAAAGATAACAAACTGCGTGATATCGTATCTACGATTCAGGCGGAGCAGGATCTGATTATTCGTGCGGCGAGAAACACCGCATTGATCATTCAAGGTGTAGCCGGATCCGGGAAAACAACGGTTGCCCTGCATCGGCTTGCCTTTTTGCTGTATCAGTATAAAGAGCAGGTATCTGCGGAGAAAATGGTTATTTTTGCACCCAACCATATGTTCCTGGATTACATCTCGGATGTGCTCCCGGAACTTGGTGTAGGGGATATTCAGCAGCGGACATTCCCGGATTGGGCGATGAACTTGCTGGGGCTGGAGATGCCTTTGGCGGATACGGCGGAGACATTGAACACCTGGTTCGAAACACCAGATGCGAGGCCTGAATTGAATGATGATGTACCTGGACGTTACAAAGGATCAATCCGCTTCATGGAGCTTATTCGAGAGTGGCTGTCGGGCATGGAAGAGGATTCCGTACCGGATATGGACTTTAGTCCATGGGATGGTAAGGTGCTCAGCAAGACAGAGATCGAGAACTGGTTCGGTGAGGAATACAAGCATTATCCGCTGGCCAAACGCAAAGAACGGGTCATGGCGCGGGTTCACCGCTGGATTGAGATGGAACTCAAGAAACCGATGCCAGAAGCTGTGCGCAAAGAACGCAAGAAAAAAGCGTCTACTCGTGAGAAAGCTTATGCCAAAAAGTGGCCTCAATATGAGCCACTTACGCTATACAAACAGCTGTTCAAAGCTGCAAAGGGTGGTTCTGTGCCAGCCTCGCTCAGCGGGCTTATTCCAAAACTAGTCATGAAACAAACGGCAGCAGATCTGAAGCAGGATATCGTCCGTGAAGAGGATCTGCCTGCATTGGTATACATTCATACATTGGTCCATGATATTGAGGGTTCGGAGCGGTTTGATCATGTCGTGATTGATGAAGCGCAGGACTTTTCACCTTTTCATGTGGCGTTATTGGATCAGTTCGTCAAAGGACATTCCTTCACCATACTGGGTGACTTGTCTCAAGGGATACATGAGTACCGTGGTGTTCATGCGTGGGAAGAGATGAGTTCTCTATTTCCTGAGGAACAGAATGCATACTTTGCATTGACTCGAAGTTATCGTTCGACGATGGAAATTATCGACTATGCCAATACGATTCTGGAACGTGGCGTCAAGAGCGGAATTACGGCGATTCCTGTTTTCCGGAGCGGTGATCCGGTTCGGACGTTGACTTATGGAGGCGAAGGGCGGACAGCGAGCCTTGAAGAGGCTTTGAAGGTGTTAACAGTCAAAGACTACCGAACGGTCTCCATTCTGACCCGTACACTGCATGAAGCAGAGGAACTTCATCGTGAACTGCAGGCCGCAGGCTGGGATCTGAACCTGATCGATGGTGGCAAAAAGCAGTACACGGGTGGGCACTCTGTTTTACCGGTCTATCTGTCCAAAGGGTTGGAATTTGATGCTGTTATTGTGGCAGACGTAGACCAGAAGCATTATTTGCCGAATGCGGGTGATGCAAAACTGTTGTACGTTGGTTGTACACGGGCCTTGCACGAATTGTGGTTGTTCTACGAGGGGGAATTGCCAGAATACGCGGCTGCAACACATAATCCCGATGGCGAGCCCGTAACCATTCAGGGTTGGCCAGAGAGCGACACCAAATAACTGAGAGCATGATGATTGCTTAGCTTACGTAGATAGTGCTCTATGAGCTGGGGTAGATAAAGTTTGCTGAACCAAAGAAAGGCATGACGTTTATGGGAAAGTCCCATAAGCGCATGCCTTTTTTTTGCTTTTGTGCGAGAATTGATTAATCTTCCAAGGAAGAACGATGAGGAAGTCCAGGGTTAGGTTATGCTATTTCTCATTCTGGATGAGCGACGGTTCACCAGGAATATACCGACACCAATGAGTAAACCTCCTGCCAATGCAAACCACTGAACGTACTCTCCCAGCAAAATCCAACTCGACAATATCCCAAAGAACGGTGCCAGAAACAGATACGAACTGGTTTGGGCAGGATCACTATGTTGCAGCAAATAAAACCAGAGTGAGAACTGGAGGATGGAGCAAACAAGCGTTAACCAGAGCAGCACCATAACCGAGGTGGTATTCACCATAAAGTGAGGCTGTTCAGTCCATACGCTCAGCAGAAGCAACGCAGCACCTCCCGCGAGCATCTGATAGGCTGTTAAGACAAAGGTATCGTAGGCATCGCCCCAACGTTTGATGAGCAATGTCGATACTGCAAAGGAGATCGCACCGCCAAATCCAATCCAGGTTCCAGGGCTAAAGCTCATATGCCATCCAAAGGTTAACATAATCCCCACGAAACCGAGCAGAACACCAATCCATTGACTGAAACGGTAGGTCACTCTATATAAGAGAGCACTGAGGATAATGACCAGCAACGGATTGGTAAACGTAATCATGGCCGATTCACCGGATGTAATCCAGTTCATGCTGTAGTAGGCGCAGCCCATCACTCCTGCGGATTGGAACAGGCCAATGAGGATTATTTTCAACCATGACTGCCATTCAGTGGGCAAAGGACGTTTACGAAGGAACAAGGCCATTAAGCCACCTGCCAGTACATAACGTATACCCATAAGCATGAAAGGTGGTGCATATAACATACCGATCTTGCCGACTGGAAAAGAAGTACCCATGATTAGCGTTGTCAAAATGATCAATAGTGTATATTTCAATGGTTTTATGATCCGGGTATCTTTATCATGACTGGAGCTCATAACGTCTGTCCGCTATCTACAGTAATTAGCTGCCCGGTCATGGATTGCTGTTCAAGCGCAGCACAGATCATGTGTGCGATATCCTCAGGTGAGGCAATATGCTGCAATAACACTTCTCCACCGAGACGCTGCATTCGCTCCTCGTTTCCAGCCCACCATCTTGTAGCAACTGCGCCAGGGACGATAGCATTCACCCGAATGTGTGGTGAGAGTGCGTGCGCAAGTGATAAGGTCAGACCGTGAACTGCCGCTTTGGAGACGGCGTATGGGAGGGAGGAGCCCGAACCCGTACTGCCTGCGATGCTGCCCAAATTCACGATGGAACCATCACCTGCCTGTCTCATGCCTTCCGTCACTGCACGAGCGCAATGAAACATGCCTTTCACATTCACATCAACCAGTTCATCCCAGACGTTATCAGTAACAGACTCCAGATCATGCAGGGGGATATGCTGCGTGATTCCGGCGTTATTTACAAGTGCAGTGATCGGGCCATAGGTTTCAATTACTGTAGTGACCATCCGCCGGACATCAAGATCATCGGCTACATTGGCTTGAACAGCGAATGCATGGCCGCCCGTATCCAAAATGTGTTGAACAGTCTCGCTTGCTGCATCTTGTGAGCGGGAATAGTTGACGGCAACCAACGCTCCACGCTCAGCCAGCATCAGACTTACAGCACGGCCTATGCCTGTTCCACCACCTGTGATCAAAGCAACTCTATTTTTCCAGTATGTCATGCTGAACACTCCTTATCATCATCCAGTCAATCGGATGACTGGTTTGGGATCTACATGAATTGTAGTCCGGTTTACACATGAAGTATAATGATTGGTAGTGAATTGGATATCATTTTGAATGATGTCAGAGTGGAGGGACCATGGAGAGCGGGGATCTTAGAATATTTCAGTGTGTTGCACAGGAAGGAAATCTGACCAAAGCTGCGTCTAAACTGGGGTATGTTCAATCCAACGTAACGGCACGAATCAGGCATCTGGAAGCAGAAGTGGGTACAACGTTGTTCATTCGTCATAACCGAGGCATGACGTTATCTCCAGCTGGAGAGGTGCTGCTGACCTATGCAGATAAAATTATTGGTCTGCTGAATGATGCTTCCAAGGCGCTTGGGGCTACGAGTACACCATCAGGTCCAATGCGAATAGGGTCTACACAAACCGCGGCGGCCGTGCGACTACCTGAACTTTTCGTCAGATATTATAAACAGTATCCAGATGTCTCCTTGTCACTGGTTACTGGCAATTCGCAGATGCTTATGGATCAGGTTATTGGGTATGAATTGGAAGGAGCATTTATAGGCTGTCCCTGTGATCACCCCGACATCGTTTCTATTCCCATATTTGATGAGGAACTATTTGTTGTCTATTCTGGTATGGGTCCTACGGATGAAGATCTTAAGAGTAAACCCATTCTTGTCTACAGCATGGGGTGTTCCTATCGTCAGATTTTGGAGGAATGGTTAGAGGTCGGTGGTGTTACCCGCCCAGTGATTATGGAATTTGGAACCCTTGAAGCGATTATTAGTGGGGTTACGTCAGGTATGGGAATTTCGTTGTTACCAGAGATTGTGATTAGACATCAGATCGAAAATGGATTACTGCGCACGCATACACTCCCCGCAGGTATGAATCGCATGATGACTCATTTTATTACTCGCAAGGATGCCTTTGTCAGCAGTGCACTTCATGCATTTATGGCTATGTTACCGCGGGAGTATGATATGATAGAGAGTGGAGAACCATCAGAAGTGTAATGTACTCAAGGCAAGGCAATCCGTTAAGGAAGTGATGAGCAATGGATTTATTTTCGTTTCAACAGGATTCAAAACCACAAGCTAGATTGCTTGCGGACCGCATGCGGCCAGAGCACCTGGATGAATATATTGGACAGGAACATATTATTGGACCGGGAAAATTGCTTCGGCGCGCCATCGAGGCTGATCAGATTTCGTCTATCTTGTTATACGGCCCTCCGGGATGCGGCAAGACAACCCTGGCACATATTATTTCCCAGCAAACGCAAGGACAGTTTGTCCGCCTGAATGCAGTGGAAGCTTCCGTCAAGGATGTGCGTGAAGTCATCGAACAGGCCCAAACGAACAAACAGCTGTATGGAACCAAAACCATTCTTTTTCTCGATGAGGTACACCGGTTTAACAGTTCACGTCAGGACGCGCTATTGCCAGCGGTAGAGAAGGGCACGATTATTTTTATCGGCGCGACAACAGAGAATCCCTTTCATTATGTCAATGGAGCCTTGATGAGTCGCTCCACCCTGTTCCAGCTGGAATCGCTGAACAAAGAGCATTCCCTTATATCGATGCGCAGAGCATTGAGAAATGCGGACAAAGGTCTGGGATTCATGGAACTGCAGGCGGACGATGAGGCGCTTGAGCATATTGCAACAATGGCCAACGGGGACATTCGGCGTGCGCTTAACGCGCTTGAACTGGCTGCGTTGACCACGCCACCGGAGAAGGATGGATCCATTCATATTACGCTTGGTGTAGCAGAAGAGTCTATTCGGCGCCCCATTGTGAAGGCGGATGAATCCACACAATATGATGTTTTGTCTGCATTTCACAAGAGTATCCGGGGTTCCAGTGATGCAGCGCTGTTTTGGTTTCTATACGCCGTGGAGAAGCTCGGCATGGACCCGATGACCTTTATTCGTCGTCTGATTGCAGCGAGCAGTGAAGACATTGGGCTTGCGAATCCGCAAGCGATGACTCAGGCCATTGGAGCACTTGATGCGTACCGGAATAACGGTTGGCCTGAAGCCAAGCTGAACATTGCACAAGCGATTCTGTTCGCAGTCGAAAGTCCGAAATCCAATGCAGTGTACACCGCCATCTCGAAAGCCATGAACGCGATTGATGAGGTGAAATCAGCAGAAGTTCCACTTCACTTGAGAGATACGCATTACTCGGGTGCCGTGAAGCTTGGACATGAGGGCTATCAATATCCGCACAATTACCCGGGGCATTATGTGAAGCAGGAATATTTACCAAAGCAGCTTTCACGTAGAGTATTCTATGAGGCAACGGAGCAAGGCAACGAATCGAAGATCAGGCTGAACCAACAGCGGCGCAGGGAATTGTAAGAACAGACACACCACTCGGGAGATGCAACACTACATGAAAGAGATTTTATATATAGGGCTGGCGGATTTCTCGGTATATTGACACGATATGCCATACAGCTAGGGATATCTGCTGCTTGGATTGTTATACGGGTGGCACCAATCTGAGATGATCTCAGATGGAACCTGGGTGATGTGGGGAACCGGATTCAGTGGTGCGTACACCACATTCTCCACCTTTGGCTATGGAACGTTAGGACTTATGGGTCAGCAACGATACGCCAGAGCTGCGTTCTATGTGGTCAGTTCGGCTGTAGTCGGGGTGTTGGCCTCCTTGGCAGGAGTATGGTTGACTGCATAACGAACTATTTTTAATTTTTTTGCAAATAAAAGCAGGAAAAAAGCCATCCTTCATGGTATACATGAAAGACGGCTTTTTTAATAGGGATACACGGTATTGTGTATAATCCGCATTTTAATGGACAAGCTCTATTACTGCATTGCGGGTACAGGTACTTTTTGCACTTGATCGATCGTACCCCCACCCAGGCATACCTCTCCGTCGTAGAAAACAACGGCTTGTCCTGGCGTAATGGCTTTTTGCTGCTGGTCAAATTGTACATCCACACTTCCATCTTCCTGCCAGGTCAGTGTAACACCTTGATCCGGCTGACGATAGCGGAACTTGGCAGTACAACGGTATGGCACTTTAGGCATGTGCTCTGCACCAGCAATCCAGTTCACACCCGTTGCGGTTAGACCTGTGGAGTACAGGCTTGCATGGGCATCGCCCTGAACAACAAGCAGCTGATTCTTCTCCAGATTCTTGTCTGCAACGAACCAGGGTTCACCATTGCCTGAACCACCAATGCCAAGACCTTGGCGCTGTCCAAGTGTGTAGTACATCAGACCGTCATGACGGCCTTTGACTTCACCGGTCGCGATATCAACCATGTCTCCGCCTTTGGCAGGCAGATAGTTACTCAGGAATTCTTTGAAATTACGCTCACCGATGAAGCAGACCCCTGTGCTGTCTTTTTTCTTAGCGGTATACAAGCCAGCCGCTTCTGCAATTTTGCGCACTTCCGGTTTCGGAAGGTGACCAATCGGGAACATGGCTTTGGACAACTGGTTCTGATTGAGTGCATTAAGGAAATAGGTCTGATCCTTGTTGTTGTCCACACCACGCAGCAGCTTGAATGTGCCATCTTCTTCAACCAGACGAGCATAGTGTCCTGTAGCTACATAATCTGCGCCGAGATCCAGAGCTTTGTTCAGGAATTCACCAAATTTGATCTCACGATTACACATGACATCCGGATTTGGCGTGCGACCCGACTTATATTCATCGAGGAAATAGGTAAATACTTTATCAAAATATTCTTTCTCGAAGTTGACAGTGTAATAAGGAATGCCGATCTGTTCACATACGCGGCGTACATCCTCTGAATCTTCTTCAGCGGTACAGTGGCCGAACTCGTCGGTGTCATCCCAGTTTTTCATGAAAATGCCGATGACATCGTAACCCTGCTCTTTCAGCAGCAGTGCGGTAACGGAAGAATCGACACCTCCGGACATGCCAACGACGACCCGTGTATTTTCAATTGTTTTGGACATCGTTATCACCATTTCTATATATAAATGTGTTTCGTTTCTTATTCTAGCATAACTGGGCTCAAGATACGATACACCCGGCCAACTTTGGATAGTGTCCACCACAGACGCACATTTTGGAATATCGTCAATCTTTCTTTTCCATAAAGCATGCAGATATGTTAACATTAGCTGAGAGTTATGATCGGAATACGGAGGATTAGAAGGTTAAAGCTTAGTTCTATGAATCTCTGCTGTGGACAGATCGTGAAACAGACGGTCGTAGACCACAGGATAAAATATAAAGTTTCCAATCGTTTCTGAAAATTGAAAGAGGTGACTCCTTTGAAAATATCGACAAAAGGCCGTTACGGCCTCACGATCATGATGGAGCTGGCTGCCAGAACAGGCGAAGGCCCTACATCACTTAAAAGCATTGCCGAGCGCAACCAGCTCTCGGAACATTACCTGGAGCAATTGATCGCTCCGCTTCGCAATGCAGGACTGGTTAAGAGCATTCGAGGTGCTTACGGTGGTTATATCCTTGCAGGTGATCCTGCAACCGTGACTGCAGGCGATGTAATCCGTGTACTGGAAGGGCCAATCTCTCCAGTAGACTTCACGGAGGAAGATGATCCGGCGAAGCGTGATCTATGGTTGCGTATTCGTGACGGCATTGCCGAAGTGTTGGATTCCACAACACTGAAAGACCTGATTACCTTCCAGGATCAGGACAAAAAAGACAGCTACATGTTTTACATTTAAGGTCATTAATTCGCATCACAGAAGACACACTAAAGCCTCCAACTTGGGGGCTTTAGACATGCCAATGGGTACTTTGTTCTTCAATTTCTACAGATTATTTTAATTTGATCAGGGGCTATGTATTCAGCCGCGGATTTACAAGATGGTCAAGTGTGAACTTAACTGGATAACTTGTAAATCAGCGACTTTTTAAGGTTTCTATATCAGCTTCCATGCGTAACTGACGGCGATTCAAAATATCAATGCTGTGCTGATGGGTATTCAATTCGGTAGTTACTTTGCGTTCAGAGGCGGAGTGGGAAGCGTCCAGCCGTTTCGTAACGGTCAATGTTTCCAGAACAGCTTGTTGAAGAAGCGGAATGTTTTTAGTTTGTTCCTCTATGGTGTCCAATCTGCCATCTATGGTACCTAATCTGCTTTCCATGGTATTCAGTCTGTCTTCCATCTTTTCAAGACGTACATCGATACTGTCGAACCGTTTGTCCATTTGTTGAAGCTGATTCAGAATCTGCCCGAGAATTGGATCACTCATGTCTCTCTCTCCTTTTTGAAATGGATATAGAACATTATACACGAAGAAGCGACAATAGAGCATCCGTTTAGATTTCCAATTTTAATAGTATGCCATGAGATAGAAATTTAACATATAACGGGGTGAAGATAAATGAAACGAATTTATTTGGATCACGCCGCATCGACACCTATGCATCCACAAGTCGCAGAAGCGATGATGAACGTCATGACAGGACAATTTGGCAATGCATCAAGTATCCATGCCTTTGGGCGTGAAGCCAAACGGACCGTCAGCGGAGCAAGGGATGTTATTGCGGCGTTTTTGGGCTGTTTCCCGGACGAATTGGTATTTACCGGAGGCGGCACGGAGAGCGACAATCTGGCCATTTTCGGAGCAGTCTCAACAAGGCAAGATAAGGGGAAACACGTCATTACGACCGCAATTGAGCATCATGCTGTTTTGCATACGTGTCAGGAATTGGAACGTCAAGGCTACGAAGTAACTTATCTATCTGTTGATCGTTATGGACGAATAAGTCTGGATGAGGTGCGAGAGGCTATTCGACCGGATACGGTGCTGATTACCATGATGTATGCCAACAATGAAGTGGGCACGATTCAGCCGATACGCGAGGTCGGTGAGCTTGCACGTAAGCATAATATTTTGTTCCATACCGATGCGGTTCAGGCTCTGGGCAGCCAGAATATTTCCTGTAAGGAACTGCCTGTGGATCTGATCAGCTTCTCTGCGCATAAAATCAATGGACCTCAGGGCGTGGGTGCACTCTATGTACGGCGAGGAATTGTGCTGGAAGCAAGAGCTCATGGTGGGTTGCAAGAGCGTCAGCGGCGCGCTGGTACGGAAAATATCGCAGGTATTACCGGATTTGCAGAGGCTCTCAAGATTGCATCAGAACAAACGGAGACGCATCGTCAGCATGATCTGGAATTGCGGAAACTTCTGTTGGAACAGCTCGAAATTCATGTGGGGACGGAGCACTTTCATGTGAATGGACACCCGGAGCATACGCTGCCAAACATCCTGAATATCAGCTTTCCGGAAGTGTCCACAGAGACGATGTTAATGAATCTGGATATGGAAGGGATCGCTGTTGCGAGCGGTTCGGCCTGCACTTCCGGTTCGCTTGAAGTATCTCACGTGCTCAAAGCGATGGATCTGCCTGAGACTTTTTTACACTCTGCGATTCGATTTAGCTGGGGATTGGGTAATACTACGGAAGAAATCATGATAACCGCCGAAAAAATTGGAACCATTCTTGGACGACTGCGTAATAGACCCTAAGGGGAACTTTACACATGGAACAGAAGGAGGGAAGAAGTTCCATTTCATCGGTTGGATAGAAGCGGTTTTGATGATCGGCGTCTGATTGCCACTCATCAACTTTGGGCATACCTAGCAATAGCGCCGCGCCTATTTAATGATAAGAAGATGAGGGGGACCCAACGATGAAGCTTCAGGAAATGATCGGACTTGCCGTTTTTGATGTTGAGGACGGGAAGCAGGTCGGTAAAATCCAGGATTTCATTGTGAATGATGATTGGCAGATTGAAGGCATTGAACTTGAGAACAAAGGCCTGTTTACCAATCATGTCAAAATCGTGAAGTGGCAAGACATCGTTGCCTACGGCGAGGATGCCGTCATGATCCGTAATCAACAGGCTGTCCGCAAGACGGGAGCCGACGACATAAAATACACGTACCTCCTCGGTCGGTCTAAATTGAAGGAGATGTCCGTGCTCACCGAAGAAGGTTTGCTGCTCGGACGTGTCTCTGATGTTTATTTTGACCAAGAGTTGGGAAATACAATAATAGGGATTGAAATTACGGACGGTTTTGTGTCCGATCTGATCGAGGGCCGTAAATGGCTGCCATGTACAAGTGATATGTCCATCGGGGAAAGTGCCATTATGGTGCCGCCGCTGAGTGAACAACGCTTGGAAAATGCCATTCATTCTGTTAACGGATAGGTGAATGAATATGAAATGTCCAAATTGTAGTTCCAAAGATATCGGGAAAATTGGTTCCCACCAGTTTTATTGCTGGGGATGCTTTATCGAATTAACGGTGAACGGTGAGAAAATGTCTGTATATCAAGTGGAAGAAGACGGTACGCTGAGCTCCCTGGATGATTTGTTTTTCGGGGACGAGCTGCCACAAGACTTCCCTCATCTTCACGCTTCTTCTTAATAAGCAGGATAACTTCCTCTATATGCGGTTTCTTGACAATGTCTGTCATGGGATGCTGTCGTTACTTGACTTGTTGGCAGGTGTATATAGATGCGGTTACATAATGGTTCGGGAGAGACATGGTTGATTATATGCTACTCCGGACCGCAAGATGCGCTTCCTTCTCTGATGAAGGAGGCGTTTTTTTTGGTTCAGTAAAAAATGTGAGGATTGCTGCTTTCCACTTCTGCGCTGTGTTAATAAATATTACCTTTCCTACATATACTGACTCTCAGAGCCAGTCCAAAAGGAGGGATGCACGTGGAGCAATTAACTAAAAACAAGCTGTTTCGTTACGCGATCTGGCTGCTGCTCGGGTTGATCATTCTGTATTTTATATGGCTGCTGCGGCCTTTACTGCTTCACATATATGCTTTCCTGAAAACCGTGCTGGCCCCCTTTATCGTAGCCCTTATCATATCCTATGTACTCAATCCGATTGTCAGCATGCTGGGAGGGCGCAAGGTGCCACGTACGATCGCGGTATTGCTCATATATGCCTTTTTCCTAACCTGTATCGGTGTCATTCTGATGAATGTCATTCCGGTATTGATTGAACAGCTGGAGGAACTCAACGAACATATGCCGGAGCTGTCCATGCGTGCCCAGAGCCTGATGAACAATATGGATCACAAATTAATGCCGCCAAGTATCCGAACAGGCATGAACAGCTGGTTCTTTCAGATGGAGGATCGACTAACTCAGGGAATAGCCGTGCTTATGGACAATATCGGGGCGACCATCAATGTGTTATTCAATGTGTTTATCGTGCCTTTCCTGATCTTTTATATGTTAAAAGATTTTGAGGTATTTGAGCGCACTATTGTGGCGTATCTTCCGCGTTCACGTCGTAAATCAATTGTATCGGTGATGAAAGAGATCGATACTGCGCTGGGGAACTACATACGAGGACAGTTTATTGTCTGTGTCATTGTCGGTATCTTTGCCTACATTGGTTATATCGTCATTGATATGCCATATGCCCTGCTGCTTGCGAGTATTGTAGCTGTATTTAACATCGTGCCCTACCTTGGGCCGTTCCTTGGTGCTGCCCCTGCCGTGGTCATGGCATCGACGGTATCGTTTAAAATGGTGCTATTTGTTGTCATTGTGAATACACTGTGTCAAGTCCTGGAGAGCAACATTATTTCTCCTCAGGTAGTGGGACGTACGTTGCATCTGCACCCACTGTCGATTATATTTGCGCTGCTCGTCGGAGGCGAATTGGCAGGCATTGTAGGTCTGATTCTGGCAGTGCCCGTTTTTGCCGTCCTGAAGGTGATTGTGCAGCACTTTTTCGCCTATTACATCAAACGAAGGACCGACTAAATAGTAGGGTTAAAACATCAAGGAGGCCGCGTTGACACCTGCTTGTGCTACCGATATAATGAGTGTGTATGTTTAGAACATGAAATCGATGATGAAATAAAGTACGCCGAGGGTTACTTTCCTCAGAGAATAGACTTCTTCGGATCAGGGTGAGCCTGAATCGATGGCTGGAAGAGTCTTGAAAGATGAAGCGGCGGAAAGCTAATTTCGGAGTGCAGGACAACCCTGCCGGGCGCGACCGTTATTTCGCATGAACGAGGAGATTGTTTGTTGATCCACGCAGCAAGGGATGAACAGCAATAACCAGGGTGGTACCGCGATAACATCGTCCCTGATTATTCAGGGGCGTTTTTTGTGTTTATTTTTACCAAAGCAATGTTGACCAACCGGAGCGAATATGCAACGGACTATTATAATTTAATGGGGGCATCCAGTATGAAAGCCAGTGAAATCCGGTCCAAATGGATAGAGTTTTTTGCAAGTAAAGGTCACAAAATCGAGCCGAGCGCATCGCTCGTACCTCACAACGATCCTTCCCTTCTGTGGATCAATGCAGGTATGGCACCGCTCAAGCCTTATTTTGACGGACGTGAGAAGCCAGAGAACCCGCGTCTAGCGAACTCCCAAAAATGTATCCGTACCAATGATATCGAGAATGTTGGTAAAACGCGTCGTCACCATACGTTCTTCGAAATGCTCGGCAACTTCTCTATTGGAGATTACTTCAAGGAAGAGACCGTAACATGGGCTTGGGAATTTTTGACCAGCAAAGAGTGGATCGGATTCGATCCAGAACGCCTGTCCGTTACGGTATATCCGGAAGATGAAGAAGCTTTCAAACTGTGGAACGAAAAAGTAGGACTGCCTGCTGAGCGTATCATTAAATTGGATGAAAACTTCTGGGATATCGGCGAAGGCCCATGTGGACCTTGTACCGAGATCTTCTATGACCGCGGCGAAGCTTACGGAAATGACATGAGTGATCCTGAAATGTATCCAGGTGGGGAAAACGAACGTTATCTGGAAGTATGGAACCTGGTATTCTCCCAATTCAACCATAACAAAGATGGTAGCTACACACCGCTTCCTAACAAAAATATTGATACAGGTGCAGGTTTGGAGCGTTTTGCTTCCATTCTGCAAAATGTGGATTCCAACTTTGACACAGACCTGTTCCAACCGATGATTCAGAGAACAGCCGCTCTTGCGGGTGTGAAATATAACGACAGCGTAGAGATCGATGTTGCACTGAAAGTCATTGCCGATCATATCCGTACGGTTGCCTTTGCAGTAGGTGATGGCGTTCTGCCAAGTAATGAAGGACGTGGATATGTCATCCGTCGCTTGCTGCGCCGTGCAGTTCGTTATGGAAAAGTGCTTGGACTTGACCGTCCATTCCTGTATGAACTGACTACAACCGTTGGTGAAGTCATGGGAATGTACTACCCTGAGGTAGTGAACAAACAGGAATTCATCGCCAAAGTGATCAAAACCGAGGAAGAGCGTTTCCACGAAACACTCACAGATGGACTGGCTATTCTGGCTGATATCAGCGGCACAGCCAAATCCGAAGGACGCACGGTTATTAGCGGACCTGAAGCTTTCAAACTGTATGATACGTACGGTTTCCCGTTTGACCTGACCGAAGATTATGCAGCAGAGCATGGTCTGACTGTGGATCGTGAAGGTTTTGATGCTTCCATGCAGAAACAACGTGAGCTTGGACGTGCTGGGCGTCAAGAGAATGAGAGCATGAAAGTTCAAGGTGGACCACTTGCTGATCTGGAGGTTAAAAGTGAGTTTGTTGGATATACTGACCTGTTGACGGAAGCAAAAGTGGTAGCCATCGTTGCAGGTGACGCTCTTGTTGACACTGTAGGCGAAGGACAGACATGCCAGGTTGTACTGGACAAGACTCCATTCTACGCAGAAAGTGGCGGTCAAGTGAGTGACCAGGGCTTGCTGCTTGGAGCTGGTGTGACAGCGAAAGTACAAGGTTTGTTCAAAGCTCCGCAGGGACAACACGTTCATCTGGTGACGGTAGAGTCCGGTGAACTGCGTGTGGGTGAAGTTATCCGTGCTGAAGTAGATGCAGCCAAACGTGGCGACATTATCAAAAACCATACAGCAACACACTTGCTGCACAAAGCACTGAAAGATGTGCTCGGGACTCACGTAAACCAGGCGGGATCGCTCGTTGAGCCACAGCGTCTGCGGTTTGACTTCTCTCACTTCGGCAGCATCACGCCGGAAGAGTTGACAGAGATTGAGCGTCAGGTGAACGAACAGATCTGGAATCGTCTGAATGTGAACATCGAGCTGAAAGCTATTGATGAAGCGAAAGAAATGGGTGCGATGGCCCTGTTTGGTGAAAAGTATGGAGATATTGTACGTGTCGTTCAAGTCGGAGACTACAGTTTGGAACTTTGTGGCGGCTGTCACGTAAATAATACTTCAGAGATCGGAATCTTCAAACTGGTGAGCGAGAGCGGAATTGGCTCCGGCGTGCGCCGGATCGAAGCTGTAACTGGCCGTGGCGCATATCTGTATGTGGAAAGCCAGTTGGAACTGCTCAAGCAATCAGCATCGTTGCTCAAAGCGAATGTGGCTGATGTGCCTAAACGGATTGAAGGTCTGAACCAACAACTGAAAGAAGCAGCCAGAGAGACCGAATCCCTGCAAAGCAAACTGAGTGCCATGGAAGCAGGTCAACTGACCGATCAAGTGGTACAAGCAGGAAATACTCAATTGCTGGCAGCACGTGTAGATGCTCCGAACATGGATGCGCTTCGCACGGTGGCAGATGAGTTGAAAGTGAAATTGCCTAACGCCGTACTCGTATTGGGTGCCGCAGCCGATGGGAAAGTGAATTTTGTAGTAGCTGTACCTGCTGAACAGGTAAAACAAGGACTGCATGCAGGCAAAATCGTCAAAGAAGTCGCAGCAGTATGTGGCGGTGGCGGTGGTGGACGTCCAGATATGGCACAAGCCGGAGGCAAGGACGCGACCAAGTTGGATGAAGCGTTGAAATTGGCGGTTTCACTGGTTAGCCAGTAAAGGACAAGCAAAAAACACAATTGCCTTATCCTTTGTTTACTTGTGGCAGTCAGAATATGTTATTATATAAACAGAAATCAATTCGGCAGGACATGGTCCCCATGTTCATGCAGGAGCGAGGTGTCATCAATGGACTCCATGGATAAGACGGTTAAATTTAATGTGAAAGGTGACGAACAGGAAGCATCATCCAAAGAGATTCTTCTCACGGTATATGATGCATTGGTCGATAAGGATTATAATCCGATCAACCAGATTGTTGGGTATCTGATTTCCGGAGACCCGGCATACATTCCTCGTCACAACAACGCACGTAGTCTGGTCCGTAAAAAGGAGCGCGATGAGCTGATTGAAGAGCTTGTACGCTCCTATCTGGCCAATCACCGGTAATGTACGCCGCTTCCGCTGTGTTGCAGCTATGCAGGCAGCGGGAAATGAACCGACAGAAGACAGCCTGAAGCTTGAGAAGGCGATTATTATTAATCGACCTGAGCAGGCCCCAGGATGGGAGAGCATGGATGAAAATATTAGGTTTGGACTATGGGGACCGAAGAATCGGAGTTGCCGCGAGTGACGCCTTCGGTTGGACTGCCCAGGGATTGGAAGTGCTTGAACGCCGCCGTGATGAAGGCGAGTTCGCTCGGATTGCCGAACTTGTGCGTGAGCATGAGATTAGTGAGATCGTAGTCGGACTTCCCAAAAACATGAACGGCACCGTAGGACCGCGCGGTGAGATATGTATTGCTTTTGCCGAACGCCTGCGGGATGAACTGAATTTACCTGTTCACCTTTGGGATGAGCGGCTGACAACCATGGCAGCAGAACGTACGCTGATTGAAGCGGATGTCAGTCGGAAAAAACGCAAACAGGTTGTGGACAAAATGGCCGCAAGCTTGATTCTGCAAAATTATTTGGATGCCAATAGTAGAAGGTGAGGGGGATCAACAATGGCTGAAGATCAACTGGGTATGGAAGAAGAAGCGGAAATTATTTACATTGCGGATGACGAGGGTAATGAAGAGGAATTCGAAGTCATCATGAAGTTTGAAGTAGATGGTTCGGAGGCCAAGTACATGATGGTTGCTCCGGTTGAACCTGAAGATGGCGAAACGGATGTATATGCATTCCGTTATGAAGAAGAGGGCGACGATATCAAACTTTTCGTCATCCAAGATGATGCCGAGTGGGATATCGTCGAGGAGACGTTTAATACATTTCTTGCTGAAGATGAAGAGGAAGCGAACTAAATGACGGAATATAGCCGCAAAGACCTGAAATGGACAGATTCACTGCGTCTGGCATTCGGTGCTCATGTTGAGCTCGAGGAAGAGAACGGTAAATCACAACCGTATGACTTGTTGGCTGAATTCGAAGTGAACGGTCAGCAGTACGCGGTGCTCCGCAGTTCGTTGCGACCTTATGACGAGGTTGAACTTTTGCGGGTATCACCTGGAAGTGAAGACCAGATCATGCCAGAGTTAGTTACGATCGACGACGATGATGAGTGGGAGAACATCTCGGAACTGTATGATGAATGTACACTCCCCATTGACGAAGATTAAATCAGCTTCAAATTGAAGAAACCGGGAGGGCGGAGAAGTCCGCTCTTTTTGGTTGTGTAAAGGAGTTGTTTCTTTTTTGAAAGGGAAAGCAATAGTGGTCATACTGCTTATCATTGTAGTTCTTGCCGGAGGCGCAGGCGGTTACCTATGGAGTATGATGCGTCCCGTGGAAGCTTCTACTGAACCGGTCGTATTCGAGATTAAAAGCGGATCGGGAACTTCCAAAATCGCGGATCAGCTTCAAGAAGAAGGCCTCATTCGAAGCGGGTTAACCTTCAAAGGGTACTTAAAGTGGAAGAAACTAGGTTCTAATTTCATGGCGGGTACATATTCTATGAATCCTGGCGTGACATATGATGAGATTGTTAGCAAGCTGAGTAGTGGTGAAGTTGTACCGGAGGAAATGGTGAAATTTACAATTCCGGAGGGTTATAACGTTCTGCAAATGGCGGGTAAGCTTTCTTATGAGCATGTTGTAGATCGGGATGAATTCATCAAGTTGGCCAATGATCCTTCGGCCTTTGATGTAGATATCGTCAAAGATATTCCAGTGGATGAAGAACTTCGCTACGTATTGGAAGGGTATCTGTTCCCGGAGACGTATGAGCTGAAAAAGGGAAGTTCCACGCATGATGTGATGCAACGGATGCTGGAAGAATTCCAGACCAAAATCAATTCCATTCCTGATTTGGAAGCCAAGCTCCAGGAAAAGAACCTTTCCCTGCATGAGCTGCTGACGATTGCGTCACTCGTGGAGAAAGAAGTTGTGGTGGATGAGGAACGTGCTCTGGTTGCAGGTGTAATCTACAATCGGATCAATCAGGATATGAAGCTGGAGATTGATGCTACCGTGCAATATCTGCTCGACAAGCCAAAGGAGCGATTGTTTTTCAAGGATCTGAAGGTGCAAAGTCCGTATAATACGTATCTGAATAAAGGCTTGCCACCAGGTCCAATTGCCAGTCCAAGTCTTCCGTCCATTGAGGCAGCGCTTAATCCGGAAGCTTCGGAGTATCTGTTCTATGTGACGAAAAAGGACGGCTCGTCTGGACATCTATTTGCCAAAACGTATAAGGAACACCAGCAAAATATAGCCAAAAGTAAGGCTGCGCAATAAGCGGAGGGGATTATATGAGTAAGAAACATGAACTGCTCGTTACAGCAGCGAATGTGAAAGAGGCAGAAGTGCTTCTCCAGGCTGGAGCAGATGCTCTGGTCATTGGAGATGATCGATTCGGCATGCGTCTTCCAGGCAGCTTCAGCGTGGAAGAGACAGCAGAGGTGGTTGCCATTGCAGCCAAACATCAGGCGCGCGTGTATGTATCCATGACTAATCTGATGTCTAACGATCTGCTGAAAGAATTGCCTGAATATGTTCAGGCTTTGGGCAGAATCGGTGTTGATGGTGTGGAGTTTAATGACCCATCCGTGCTGGCTGCCATGAAGGAATACGCTCCACATGTGAAGCTGCACTGGAACGCGGAGATGACTTCAACGAACTATGCGACGGCGAACTATTGGGGAACCAAGGGAGCGAGTCGCGTTGTGCTTGCCCGTGAGTTGAATATGGACGAGTTAACGGAAATGGTTCCTTTTCTGAAGGTGGAAGCTCAGGTTCAGGTGCATGGCATGACGAATATTTATCATTCCAAGCGCAGTCTGGTGCAAAGTTATATGGCTCATCAAGGACGGCCAGTCGAGGGACACCTGGGTAAAGAACGTGGATTGTTCCTGATCGAGGCTGAACGCCGGGATGAGAAATTCCCGATCTATGAGGACATGAATGGCACGCACATTATGAGTTCTGAGGATATATGTATCCTCGAAGATCTTCATCTGTTGATGGAGGCGGGTGTGCACAGTTTCAAAATTGAAGGTATCTTAAAATCACTTACCTACAATGAAGCTGTTGTACGTGCATACCGGGCAGCGATTGACAGTTATGTTGCTGATGCTGATGCATATGCGTTCTCTGAAGAGTGGCTCGCTGAGGTGCGGGACTTACAGGACCCTGAACGTGAATTATCGTTTGGATTTTTCTATAAAGAACAAGTGTATTAATAGATGAGGTGAACAGAATGGAAACAGTGGCGGTACAGCGGAAGTTCTCGGGTAAACGTAACCGTCTGGACAAACCGGAGCTGCTAGCTCCGGCGGGTAATCTGGAAAAACTGAAATTTGCGATCCATTACGGTGCAGATGCCGTATATATCGGTGGACAGGCCTATGGACTGCGTTCCAACGCGGATAACTTCAGCTTTGAAGAGATGCGTGAAGGTGTGGAGTTTGCCAAAAAGTATGGAGCCAAAGTGTTCGTAGCGACGAACATCTATGCACATAATGAGGATGTTGAGGGTATCGAAACATACCTGCAAAATCTCTATAATGCGGGAATCTCTGCGATTATCGTAGCTGATCCGGCTATTATTGAAGTAGCCCTACGTGCTGTGCCGGGCCTTGAGGTACATCTGAGTACTCAACAATCCACACTCAACTGGCAAGCCGTGAAGTTCTGGAAAGATGAAGGACTTCCACGAGTTGTTCTCGGACGTGAGACCAGCTTTGAAGAGATTGAAGAGATCAAGGCAAATGTGGATATTGAAATTGAAGCCTTTATTCACGGGGCGATGTGTTCCTCGTATTCCGGACGTTGCGTGCTCTCCAACCATTTTACGGATCGGGACTCCAACCGGGGTGGCTGTTGCCAGTCTTGCCGCTGGAAGTATGATTTGTTTGAAGATGTGAGAGAAGATACCGTGTGGGTTAGCGAAGAGGACATGCAGATGAAGGCACCTGCGCCATTCAAACTGGGTGAGAACCAGCTTCCTCTGTTCCAGGAACAGGATAATTCATTCTCCATGGGATCTAAGGATCTGTGCATGATTGGCCATATTCCCGAGTTGATTGATGTGGGTGTGGACAGTTTCAAGATCGAAGGACGTATGAAATCGATCCACTACGTGGCAACCGTGGTTAACGTGTACCGTCAAGCGATTGATGCTTATATGGCAGACCCGGAGAATTATGTTCTGAAACCTGAATGGGTTGAAGAAATGAACAAAGCGGCGAATCGCCCGCTGAATACCGGATTTTTCTATGATACACCAGACCATGAAGATCATATCTATGAACCGGAAGAAAAGGCTGTGCCTTTTGACTTCGCAGGATTGGTCATGGGGTATGATGCCGAAACAGGAATGGCAACCATTCAACAGCGCAATCACTTCAAACCAGGACAGGAAATCGAATTTTTCGGTCCGGGAGGTCACTTTTTCAAACAGGTGGTCGGCGAAATACAGGACGAGGATGGTAATGTTCTGGATGCGGCCCGTCACCCGTTGCAACTGGTTAAAATGAAGGTGGATCAGCCGGTTTCGTATTTCGATATGATGAGGAAAAAGAAATAGGCTCAAATACCTACATTGTGCCAATATTGTATTATGGTTTAACAAAATAGTGTTATGAAATTTACATTGGGACCTCCGTTTATCGGCAGATGGGGGTCTTTTTTTTATAGAAAAATAGGAATAAAGTTGTAAAATATTTCTGGAAAGTGAAAGGGGAACGAAGAAAGCTGTCGAATACTACATATTTATAGGGGAGAGAAAGAAAAATCCAACAAGTAAATTACTGGCAGGTGAATGGGATTGGTTCAAAAGAAGCAGAACGACAGTGGGGAGCAAGTGACAAAAGCCGAGCAGGTTAATCCTGAGAAGGTTCAGAAAGTGAAGAAAGAAAAAGTAGTCAAAAGCAAAACAACAGGCAGTGGCAAAAGAGTGTTTAAGATTGACCGCAGCAAGCTCAAGCTGGGCTGGATCAAGACCGATTGGGTGAAGAAACAATTAAAAAACCGGGATTGGAAAAACTTTGGGGGGTCTTCTTTCGAACAGATTAAGAAGGCAAATCCGGTTAAATCCGTAGGGGTTAAACTGTTCTTGATCTTCTTTGCGGGAATTATGATTTTTGTAGTGAGTTTGGGTCTATTATCCTATTCGAAAGCCAAGGGTACCATAGAGACTAATGCGTCACGCGCCAATCAGGAGACGATTGACCAGACCAAACAAAAAATGGACATTATTTTGGAGCGATTTGTGGACACTTCCACACAGATTTTCTTCGATCCGGAAATGCAGTCCTTGTTACAAAAAATGTCAGATAAGAATTTGACAGCATATGATACTTTCGTGAATTCAAGCTCAGTCAACAAACAATTGTCCAATATTGCATTTACGAATAAATCCATGGAAGCGATTTATTTGGTACCTGCGGATGATACGAAATCCATTATGGGTACGGGAAGCAACAGCTCATCCATGGGCAGCATTCGTCAGGAAGCTTGGTATAGTGAGTTAATTGAAGCAGGCGGTTATCGCTGGCTTCCAACAGAGCTGAAGGAAGATGGCTCGATCCCAACATTCAAAATTGCACGTTCCATGAAAAACTTGCAAGGGACAACCCAGTCGTATGTACTGGTTATTGAATTGAAATTGGAGGTTCTGGAGGAGCAATTAAAATCGCTTGATCTTGGGCCTGGGGCTGTGCTTCAATTGATCGCTCCGGATAACAAAGTAGTAGCTTCCTCCATCCCGGATCGTACCGGAAAAGACACAGAACTTGCCTTTGTTAAAGATCTGACCGAACCGACAGGAAGTACAAATACAGAGTATGATGTGGACGGCAAATCTACGGATATGCTGGCCGTGTACAGCACGATGGACACATCCGGTTGGAAACTGATTGGTATGATTCCGACATCTATCCTGGTTCAGGATGCAAAAGGCATACTGACCCTGACGTTGTGGATGGCACTGATTGATGCAGGTATTGCTGTATTGATCGGAATCTGGATGGTGCGCATGATCGCGCGTCCTCTTGGCAAATTGAAAGACCTGATGCAGGAAGGTGCAAAAGGCAATCTTAAAGTTCGTACACCATATAGCTCCAAAGATGAAATTGGCCAACTGTCATCCGCGTTCAATCTGATGATGGAGCAGATCACGAAGCTGGTAGAACAAACCAATCGTTCTGCACAGGAAGTATTGGATACGGCTTCCGAACTGAGTAGTGCATCCAAGAAAACGGCCGTGTCTGCTTCTGAGATTGCCGTAGCCACAGAAGAAATTGCAGGTGGTGCTGGCAGTCTGGCAACCGAAGCAGAACGTGGCAATGAATTGACTGATAATATCTCTCGTCAGATGGAGAGTGTAATCGCTGCCAATGAACAGATGGGTGATTCTGCTCGTCATGTAGAGAAGTCCAGTCAGACAGGAACACAACACCTGAATCAGTTGATGACCAAAACCCAGAAGACGGAAGAAATGATTGGTGCACTGGTGAATAAGGTTGATTCTCTGAAAGAGAGCACGTCTTCTGTTCTGAAAGTGCTTGAAGTACTGCAAAACATAACGAAACAGACCAATATTCTATCTTTGAATGCAACCATTGAAGCAGCACGTGCCGGTGCAGCCGGACGCGGATTCATGGTGGTAGCTGATGAGGTTCGTCAGCTCGCGGCTCAATCCAGACAATCCATTGAGATGGTTGGAGAGATTACAGACAAAATCATGACCGAAATGAATGAGACTGTCGATGCTTTGTCGGCGGCGTATCCGTTATTCAAGGAACAGATGGATGCCGTGAAAGATACCAATGTCATCTTCGCTTCCGTACAGGAACAGATGGGTGCATTTGTGGAACGTCTGGGCATGGTGACAGGTTCTATTGGAGATTTGAACAAATCTCAAAGTACATTGTCCGAAGCGATGAGCAATGTCAGCGCTGTAGCTGAAGAATCTTCTGCAACGTCTGAAGAAGTAGCTTCCCTGAGCAGTGAACAGCAAAATATCAGTAACCAGCTGGTCAATCTGTCTGGCAAACTGGAGAACGTGTCCACTGAGCTGAAAGAAACATTGTCACGCTTTACGGTGTAACAAGCCAAGGCTGAAATGAGGAGAATCTGTCCCGCACATGGGGCAGGTTTTCTTTATGTTTACCGGATAATTCCAAGCCTTATCAGCAATAATATGTCAAAACGACAAAAGGTGAGATTTGGATGCATTTCCTAGCAAAACGGCGTATTTATATAGCTAGTATTCTTCTAACCCTTATCTATGGGTTGCTTATATTGCGATTGGGATGGGTTCAGATCGTTCAGCTGAATCAGACCATGCCTGGATTTCACCGGACGGTACGTGAAATGTCTGTATTGCAGCGTGAACGCGGTGTGATGCTTGATCCAGGGCGGGGGCAATTTACGGATCATAAAGGCGAGGCGTTGACGGGGAAGCTGCAATGGGGTTTGGTTCTTTTTCCACAGGTAGGTCCAACCGAGAAATTACGCAAGCATGGGGCATTAGAAGGCTCCGAGATGAAACAGTTGGCAGCTATATTACATACGGATCTGGATCAATTGAAGAAGGAATGGAATCAGGAAAGTATACCTCATTTCTGGACAGCAGGTACACATCAGCCTGTTCATTTGACCGATGCTCAGGTGGAGCGCCTACGTAGTCTGAACCTCCAAGGAGCTGGAATCTATCCGATGATGACAAGGTATCTTCAGGGGCATACGGGAATGCAGTGGCTGGGTTATGTGGCAGAACAGCCTGGATCTTCCGAAGGACAACCTGGACATCAGGATGAGGTAAGACAGCCTTTTGCCATGAAATCAGGGGCAGCTGGCCTGGAGAGAACACTAGAACCCTTGTTGAGAGGAATTGGCCCTACACTTGTGTCACGTATGGTCTCGGGCGATGGAGAGATTATTCCCGAGATTCAGCCTCGCGTCATCGCACCAGCTAATAGCCATTATCCTTTACATGTGGAAACTACTGTAGATGGCAAGTTACAGCGGGGATTGGAGCAGCTGACAGAAGAGTCTGGATTACAAGAAGGGGCTGTTGTTGTGCTGGATGTCGCTAACGCAGATGTTCGTGCCATGATATCCCGCCCTTTCTATCAGCCGCAACATGTGGACCCCAAACAATCGGCCTGGGGAAATCGTGCAGTACAGGGAGCCGTACCAGGTTCCATTTTCAAAATTGTCACTGCCGCTGCCGCTATGGAGTATCATGCGGTTTCTAACGGAGAAGAGTTCCATTGTGGCGGCGAATATGGGAAGTATGGACTGTCCTGCTGGAAGGAGCATGGGCATGGGAACTTGAATCTGGAGCAAGGATTCGCTGAGTCTTGCAACATCGTATTTGCGGAAACGGCACGCAGGCTTAGTATGGAGCAACTGGAGCAGACGGCAGATCGTCTGGGACTCGCGCGTCCGATTGGCTGGGAGGGTGAGCAGATGGCAGGAATGCCGGTGCTGCGACACTTTGACCATGAAGATCACGGGCGAGTCAGAACAGAAGCAGTTTCATCTACGGATGAAGGCGCCAAAATACAGACAGCAATCGGTCAGCGAGATGTTTTGGTCACACCTCTGCAAGCTGCCAATCTGATCGTGACCCTGTTGCATGATGGAAAGGTTAGTGCCCCGCGTCTCGTTGAGCGCATCCGATATGCTGATGGTGGCATCATGCTGGAGATGCCCTTGCATGATTCACCTTCAGCAGCAGGACAGATTGCTCCTGCAACAGCGCATAAACTGTTATCCTGGATGAATAAGGTAGTTCGTGAGGGAACAGGAAAATCCCTGCAGCGTGCGCGGTGGCATGTTGCAGGGAAATCAGGTACAGCTCAGGTACAGAAACATGGGCAGAAGCTTAATCATCAATGGTTCATTGGTTATGGACCGATAGAACAACCCAAGTACGCCGTAGCTGTTCTTGTCCAGAATGTCTCTCCTGACAGCCATCATCAGGCGACGGCTATCTTCGGGAAGGTCATGGACTATTTGGCTGGATCCTCGTGATCTTTCGCAGGTGCGGAACGGTGAACCGTAGACTCGGCAGAATGGGCTGAGGCCGTGTTTACGGGTGGGTCCATGACCAATGGAGAGGATTCAAATTCATCTTTTGGCAGGTGAATCCACTGTTGCAGGTACCCTTGTTGTAACAGTTCTTTTAGAAGGATCAGAAGCACTGGAGATAACACTACACCAGCCAGGCCAAAGATCGAAAGGGAGATCAGCATAAACGAAAGCATCAAGTACGCCGAAGATACACCAATCGAGTTCCCCGATATTTTCGGTTCTAGCAATTGCCGTGTTAGCATTGTCACTGCCAGAATCACAATCAGGCCGATCGCCAGGCTACTATTGCCTATAATAAACAAGTAGACGATCCATGGAATAAATACAACAGGAACGCCAAGCAGTGGTACCAGATCAAAAACCGCACAGACTGCTGCAATGGTAAAGGCGTTAGAGGTTCCCAAAATCAACAAACCTGCATAAATCAATACAAACGTAATGAGCATCATGATCATCTGTGCCTTCAGATACGAGCGGATCGTCTTGAACACGTGATTACGCATGAAATCAATAGCTAACTTTAACGTTTTAGGCGTTTTCGCACGGGCGAATTTGCGCCAGGATTCAATCTCGATACTGAGAAAGAATGCCAGAATAATCGCAATTCCGAAGTTCGTAATAAACGAAGAGAATGAACTGAGGAAACCTACGACGAATTGTGCTCCGCTAGTTACCCATTTGGACAGGAACCCGGTCAGTGTTGCAAAATAATCATTCGCTTTTTCCATAATACCATCAGGGAGAGCGTCTGACTTGTCCTGAATGAATAACACCAGATTGGTGAATTCACGTTGTATCATTTCAATGTATACGGGGAAATTATCTTGAAGATTGGAAATTTGTGAAATGATAATCAAACCTACACCAAAAAAGGCAGCGACAATCAAAGCAAGAAACAACAAGACGGAGATGGCGGCTCCAAGTGTCTTGGGCAATCCTTTACGATGTAAAAATTTGGCCAGCGGTTCAATCATCCAATACACAATGAATGATAGAAAGACTGGTGCGGCCACTTGGTATAATTGACTAAAACCGTACATGATCACATACACGGTTAATACAAGCAACGCGATGTCAAAGACAGTGCGCCCGTATTTTTTGTAAAGCGGTAGCATGGACATGGCTCCTTTGCAGGCAATAATTAGATTGTATTTATTGTACACGATAGCTAACTTTTTGGGAAAACAGGATTCAAGAAAAGTCTGAACTATGATAAAATTAAAGGCGGTTTATTTTTGATAGTGCCATAGTGCACTGTAATTCAGCAGGAGAAGTGGGGAGCTTGCAACATGACAACGATACTTCAGAGTATTCTACTGTGGTTATTGTATCTTTCATCTTTTTACGCCTTTATTCCGAGTTTGATCAGCAGGCTTTTCGGGTTTCGTGTATTCAGACGGGGAAAAAGTGATACACAATTTGCATTAACGTTTGACGATGGCCCAGATCCACACTACACGCCGAGACTGCTCGATCTGCTTCGTCAGCATCAAGCCAAAGCAACATTTTTTGTCGTTGGAGAACATGCGGCGAGTCATCCGGAACTCCTTCAGCGGATACATGAGGAAGGTCATCTTATTGGCATTCATAATTATATTCACAAAACGAACTGGCTCATGCGGCCTCGTACTGTTCGTAACCAGATTCAGCGAACAGGTCAGATTATCCATGAAGTAACCGGAGTGAAGACTTGTTATTATCGTCCACCTTGGGGGATTATGAATCTGTTTGATTTTTTCAGTAAGAAAGAGCGAAAGATTGTACTGTGGTCTTCCATGTTTGAGGACTGGAGAAGCCGAGTGGGTGCCCAAAGATTGACCGAACGGATGCTGAAGGAACTAAGAGGCGGCGAAGTCATGCTGCTGCATGATCGAGGGACGACTCTCGGTGCTGATGCACACGCGCCGGAGCAGATGCTTCAGGCGCTGGAAGTCGTCTTGCAGGAAGCCGAACGGTTAGGTCTGCAAAGTGTACGCGTCGATACGTTGATGGGAGGTGTTACAGTGAGCGAAGCTCCGAACAAGAATCAACCACAGACACCGTTGAAGCTTTGGAAACGACTCGTTGTTGCCTTATGGCTGGGTTGGGAGAAGTTGTTTCACTGGGTATACCATCTGCGAACCGCATCGCCAGAAGATCCGATGCTGCACTTCCGATCTCGTGTATATCACGGAGCGCGAGTAGAGATGGGGGATGGCCATGTCATTCAAAATGGAGATCCGGTAATTGAACTACATTTTGACAATCAGAAATTGTTCGAACTTGGGGTGACTTCGCGTTCCAGTATGCATTTGGCTATTCGCATGATTCGGACCATGGAGCAGCAATTGCCGGATTTGGCACACATGGTGGCACTCGAACCTGATTTACGCTCTGCCAAGGCCATATACGGCGTGAGTATGATTAACAGAGGCCCAGAAAAATTCGGCTTTACCATACAAGATCTGCCCCCTGGACCGTTCAGTGCCGCATCCAAAGTATACCTGAAGCTACTGTTAAGTGTGATCCATCCAGCAGGAACCAAACGTCTGAAACAGCGTACAGAACAATTGGTACCCAAGATGATTGCCATGCCGCTAGATCTACTGCTGGAACGTTACGGTCAACATACGACGCAGGTGGCAGCAACGGTAGAAGAGTCGAGAGATGGAACGCTTGTAATCGAAAACGAGATGCTTCCAGAGCGTAACTAGTTAACGTAAAAGAAAAGGGTTGCCCTTCGCCAGATTTGGCAGAAGAGCAACCCTTTGTTTATAAGCATCTTACCGATAGCAATGAAGACAAGTACAACTAAAATGATTTAGATACTCAGTACGCCACCGTTGCTTGCATTTGTAACCAGTTTGGAATAACGAGCCAGGTAACCGGTTTTCACTTTCGGTTCGAAGCCTTTCCAACCAGCGCGACGACGTTCAAACTCTTCGTCACTGATGTGCAATTCGATGATACGGTTGTTCAGATCCAGTTCGATGATGTCCCCTTCTTCAACAAAGGCGATTGGACCACCTTCAGCTGCTTCCGGAGAGATATGTCCGATACTGATTCCGCGGGATGCGCCAGAGAAGCGTCCATCGGTGATCAGACCAACTTTGGCACCCAATCCCATACCTACGATCTGGGAAGTTGGAGCCAGCATCTCAGGCATACCTGGTCCGCCTTTTGGTCCTTCATAACGGATAACGACAACATGTCCTTCTTTTACTTTGCCGTTAGCAATACCTTCGAGCGCTTGCTCCTGGGAGTCAAAGCAGATGGCAGGACCTTTGTGGTATCCACCAACCGATTTATCAACAGCACCAACTTTGATGATCGCTCCTTGCGGTGCAAGGTTACCAAACAATACAGCCAAGCCGCCTTTTTCGGAATGCGGGTTATCCAGATGGTGGATAACGTTTGTATCCTGAATTTCTTTTCCTTCAACGTTCTCACGGATCGTTTTACCCGTTACGGTAATGCAGTCACCATGAATTGCGCCTGGTTTCTTAAGCAATTCGTTCAGCACTGCGCTTACACCACCTGCATTGTGAACGTCTTCGATGTGAAGATCGGAGGCAGGGGCAAGTTTCGCCAGATGCGGAACGCGGTTGGCTACTTCATTGATGCGTTCGATTGGATACTCGATGCCTGCTTCATGAGCCAGTGCCAGCGTGTGCAGTACTGTATTGGTAGATCCGCCCATCGCCATATCCAGTGCAAATGCGTTATCGATCGCTTCTACAGTAACGATATCACGTGGTTTCAAGTCCATTTTGATGAGTTCCATCAATTGCGTAGCGGATTGTTTAACAAACTCACGACGCTCAGGAGCAACGGCAAGGATGGTTCCGTTACCCGGCATAGCCAGTCCCATTGCTTCAGCCAGACAGTTCATGGAGTTTGCAGTAAACATACCGGAACATGAGCCACATGTTGGACAGCCGAACTGTTCAAGTTCAAGCAAGCTCTTATCATCGATTTTACCTGCTTGGTAAGCACCCACGCCTTCAAATACGGAAGTCAGGGATAGAGCTTTACCATTACTGTCACGACCGGCTTTCATCGGTCCACCACTTACAAACAGGGTAGGGATGTTTACGCGAAGCGCGCCCATCATCATGCCTGGTGTGATTTTGTCACAGTTCGGGATACATACCATGCCGTCGAACCAGTGGGCAGATACAACGGTTTCCACGGAATCCGCGATAATGTCACGGCTTGGCAGCGAGTAACGCATACCAATGTGTCCCATGGCAATTCCGTCATCTACACCGATGGTGTTGAATTCGAATGGAACGCCACCGGCTTCACGAATAGCATCCTTTACAATTTTACCGAATTCCTGCAGGTGAACGTGGCCGGGCACGATATCGATGTAAGAGTTACATACGGCAATAAATGGCTTGCCGAAGTCCTCTTCTTTAACGCCCGCTGCGCGGAGCAAACTCCGGTGCGGTGCACGGTCAAAACCTTTTTTGATCATATCGGAACGCATCTTCTTGGCTGACATGGTGTGTTTCCCCCCAAATATATAATATTGAGCAACATGAATGGAAAAGTAAATGGCAGTGCATCTGTCGTTTAATTTCATCCGTACTCTAAAAAAAAGGACCGGCATGCCGGTGTCGAGCTCCCCGTAGTTTGTGAAATTCTTTGCTGCTTTAAACCCGTGAACACCCGGTTTTTCTATAGAGTCTATCACAACCGTCGTCATATTTCTACAATCAATAGAAAGAAGCCTCAAACCATTTTCATGGAATTAGACTTCTTGATTTGCGGGAAAGCTATGATTACGTTTTTATGTGGCGAGTGGGATGCTGTTAGTTACTTCCGCCTTTGCGTCCAATCTCACGATAGAATTCCTTATCATGGGTTTCGTAGGTTGCTTCTCCGCCCTTACGTCCAATCTGCTTGTAAAAGTCAGTATCATGGGCATCTGAAGTCGCTTCTCCCCCTTTTTTTCCAATCATCTGGTAGAAGCTTCGATCATGTTTTTGGGAAGTGGCCTTACCACCTAATCTGCCGGCTTCTTCACGACTCATCTTGTGTTCTGACGTCGGTTGACGTGCCATTACAAATCACTCCTTACAACGATAAGTTGTTTTTTGTAGCGCGTATCCCTAATTTACCACATCATTTCCAGCCTGAAACAACATCACTGAATGGAACCGATGGGGAAGAGATCCGTCAGAGCGTTAGGCCGACCGTTTAAACACCTCATGCCGATTGAAAGAAAAGCGGGATATATCCGGTTCAATTAAGGGTTTGAACGTGTGACGTACAACTGGCAGAGCCAGTGTGACTGCGAAGAGTGCGGCGATGACAAGTATGACTGGAATATATGCCGAACTTCCCATATAAGTGTAGACTCCAGACCAGATCGCGAGACGAACGAGAAAACCATGAAGCAGGAATACATAGAGTGTGCGTCGTCCAAGGTCCGTCAGTCTGGAAGTTAAGGAAGGTACCCATGCCAAGAACAGTGCTGCCGATGCGATCTCCAGCAGGTAGATACCAAGTCGGAAGATGCCGGCATACCATTCGTGATGGCCCAGTTCAGCGTACGTCATGCTGCCGAGTAACCATCCTGATGAAATATTCAAACCGCCATATCCGATCCATACCAACAGTGCAGCGGAGAGGACGGCTGCAGTTTTTCGCCCCCAACCGGATAGTAAGCGAGAACGGATGGATGCTCCATAGTCATAACCGATGATAAAAAACGGCAAGAACACAAACGTACGACTGAAGCTGAGCCAGAACCCGTCGATGGGCAAATACCCGGCAATTACACCGAGCACAATCGAACCGATCAACCGATATATCGGTTTCCATGAGATCGTAAGACGTAGCAACAATCGCCAACAGAAATGACTCGCAAGAAACCATAACAGCAAGTAAGGTGCGAAGAAGGATAGCCGCATATGGGGTGTGTGGAACACGGTAAAGTCCATCAATGCGTACAAGGACTGAAACAGCACATATTGTAAGGCAATCTGCTTCAGGACGTTCCGTCCAGGCGCGCCTTGGAGTGAGTGGGTCGCAAAATACCCTGTTACCCATACAAAGAGTGGCATGTGAAACGTATATATCCACAGGAACAGAGCTTCCGCGCCTGCAAAGCGTGTGATGAGTGGTTCAAGTGCATTACCTGCAAGGACACAGACGATAAGCATAAAGCGCAGATTGTAAAAGAAAGATTCCTGATCATCCCGGATCAGTGTCTGATTTTTCATGGTGTAGCCCCCTTATAGACCCTTATTGCAAAGGCCGTTTGCATCTGTAATAAGGGTAATATGGATGTACATTCTCTATTGTGATTTAATTCACATTGGTAAGCGTTATCTTTTCTCAAAGCTGTGACAACAAAATGAACGCTACGGGATTGACAACGGTTGCATAGAGGATGACAATAGTAAAAGAAGATGAGGGAATGTAAATATAAGGAGGGAAGAAATCATGTCAACAAGTCCCTATCCAAGCCCGGAGATTATTACATTTGGGGAAAGTATGGGTCTACTGACTGCCAAAGATACAAGAGGGCTGGAATATGCAGCCACACTGGACAAGTCGTTCGGGGGTGCTGAGAGTAATCTGGCTATTGGCGTATCCCGCCTGGGTCATACCAGTGGTTGGTTTGGACGCTTGGGCAATGATCCGATCGGCAGTATGATTCTGAAAGCCATTCGCGGTGAAGGTGTAGATGTATCCCGAGTACGTTTAAGTGATCACGAGCCCACCGGTTTGATGATTCGTGAGAACGCTTCCGGGAAAGCCTCGGTGCATTATTATAGGAAGCTATCCGCTGCAAGTGCGATTACACCTGATGATCTGGATTCCGATTATATTGCCGGGGCGAAGATATTGCACGTTACAGGTATTACCGCAGCGATAAGCCCGTCCGGACTTGCTACGGTGGAAGCCGCCATACATATTGCCAAACAGGCAGGTGTGAAAGTAAGCTTTGATCCGAATCTGCGTCTCAAACTATGGTCAGCGGATGAGGCGCGCCCAGTCATACTGCGTCTGGCTGAACTGGCGGACTACTTTTTACCGGGTCTGGACGAGATGAAACTTCTATATAACGAAGAAAATGATCAAAAAGTACTTGAGCGTCTATCTGCCATGAAGGCCGTGTGCATCGTGAAGGGTGGCCCTGATTTGACCTACGTATTGGCGAATGGTACCCTAACGGAAGTTCCGTACTTTAAGGCAGATCATGTTCTGGATACGGTAGGGGCAGGAGATGGATTCTGTGCGGGATTTTTATCTGGTTTACTTAAAGGATACTCCCCGCAGGAAGCAACCCGTCTCGGTAATTTGACCGGTTCCATGGTAATACAGGCTGTTGGCGATTGGGAGGCGCTTCCGACGTGGGAGCAGGTCGAGGCCAAGCTGAACAACGTTGCCCATGTTGAGCGCTAGTCGCTGCTGAAATCATATATGTCTCATCTTCGTTCTGAAATGTAAGGCTTGTATACACAACCACCACATTGACAAGGGAGAGAATGAAATGAAGAAGCTTCAGCTGTTGCAAAAGATTACGGACAATGGGGTTGTTGCGGTTCTGCGTGCAGATTCTGCTGATCAAGTCATTGCCATGGCCGAGCAAGCAATTGCGGGCGGCATTAAAGTTATCGAGATTACGATGACTGTGCCCAGTGCCCTCAAAGCCATTGAAAAATTAAGCCGTGTATACCATTGGAACACACAAGATCCAGAGAAATTCGCTATTATTGGTGCGGGAACGGTGCTTGAACCACAAACGGCGAGAGCAGCGATCATGTCGGGTGCCGAGTTTGTAGTCGGACCTTCCCTGAACCCGGATACCGTTCAGATCTGCAACCTGTATCGAATTCCGATTCTGCCTGGTGTGATGACGATTGCTGACGTTCAGCGCGCATTGGAGCTTGGTGTGGACATTGTGAAGTTGTTCCCGGGCAACCTGTATGATCCTTCGATTATCAAAACGATGAAGGGCCCTATGCCGCAGGCGAATTTTATGCCAACTGGCGGGGTATCCTTGTCTAATCTGGGGGATTGGATCAAGGGTGGAGCAGTCGCTGTAGGGATCGGCTCCGACTTGACATCGGAAGCTGTGAAGACGGGTGACCTGAGTCATGTCCGTCGCAGAGCGGAACAATATATGGATGCTTACCGCAAGGCCAAGGCTGAATAATATTTTTTCAATTCGTAGAAGGGGAGCCTGATGAACGAAGGCTCCCAATTCTGTGAGCCGCGGCACCTGCGGAAGTGAAGAAAGGTGATTAACGTTGAGAAATCGGTATAACACAGGGCGCAAGAAGAGGGGCATCGGGAAATTCCTGCTCGTACTTCTGGCGCTCATTGTCATTGGTTGTGGATTTGTTGCGTGGAAATTATTCACACCATACGGTCCACAGGAAACAGCTCAAACAGCCATGGAAACAGCCAATCAGGTGACGGTGAGCGAACAAGAGAACTGGATTGATTTTGTGCCAGACAAACCGACTGGGAAAAGTGTACTTTTCTATCCTGGTGGACTGGTAAAACCGGAAAGTTACGCACCACTTGCGCATGAGTTGGCCGCTGCTGGTCATCACACCATTATTGCCAAAATGCCGGTCAACCTGGCAGTGCTCAAGCAAAACTTGGCAGATGAGATTCTGGCCGCCTATCCGGACGAACAATTTGTTATGGGTGGACACTCTCTCGGCGGGTCGATGGCTGCACGTTATGTAGCCGCACATCCAGATGCACTTCAGGGCATCTTCTTTCTGGCATCCTACCCGGATGAAAAAGGAAGCGTAAAGTCACTGGGAATCTCTGCTTTATCCATTCTGGGTACTAAAGATGAGGTTGTGAATATGACCAAGTATCAGAGTGGACGTATGTATTTGCCCGCGGAGACGGTATACTACACCATTGAAGGTGGAAACCACGCCCAGTTCGGTGATTATGGTCATCAAAAAGGGGATGGCGAGCCAGAAGTGAGTGGAGAAGAACAGCTGAATCAGACCGTCAAGACAGTTCTGGCCTGGTTAAGTACGATTAAGTAGATTTTGATTATTCTGCATTAAGGGCTGTATGCATGTATAGCATAACTTGATGGAGGTGATACGGATGACCATGCTTCAAGTGCATGGAGCGCAGATCCCATGTAAAGCTATCCTGTTCGATAAAGATGGTACATTACTGGAATTCCTCCAGCTATGGGGACCGTGGGCAGAGACGTTGCTGAGTCAGTTACAGGCACGTATGAATGAGCTTGGAGCTTTATTTACGGTTGAACTGGAGCATGTTCTGGGCACCATCCATAATCCAGAAGGTCAGATTGTCGGCTATGATCCGCAAGGCCCGCTGGCTATTGCGACTGTTGATGAGTGCACGGGATTGCTCGCGGGGCAGCTATATGCGGCAGGCATGCCATGGAATGAAGCGATCACAACGATACGCCAATTTTCAAGTGTGGCCATGCGAGAGGTTAGGCAGAGGAAACTGGCTGAACCGATGCCAGGCTTGCTTGCTTTCTTGCAGAGTTGCAGGGCAGCAGACATACCACTGGCGGTCGTCACTTCTGACAGTACAGCGGCAGCAGAAACACATCTGGACTGGATGGGAATCCGTTCCCTTTTCACATCCATTGTGGGCTGTGATCGGGTGACTCAGGGCAAACCGGATGGAGAAGCAGCACTTTTGGCTTGCCGTGAATTACATATCGATCCTGCGGAGGCCATCGTAATTGGAGACAGCAATGGGGATATGCAGATGGGGCGGCACGCAGGCGTATCCTATGCGCTTGGTTACTGTCCACAGTCAGATCAAGGATCTCATCTGGTTGATGCCCATGCCATTATTCGTCATTATAATGAGCTAAGCGTGATTATATAAGTCACTCTTGCCAGATTGAACTATATAAATTGAACTAAACATTTACACAAAACGGAGAGGACAGAAATAACCTGAAGAAACAGAGTGGTCACCGTTATCACCGGATGTACCCTTTATACAGGAAACAAACAATCTGGGGATAACAGTGATCGGAAGGTTGTTCTGTCATCGGAGTGGTCAGTGTAAATATTCTTTAGTTCAATTTATATAGTAAACAAAAGGAGGAGAGAGGATGAACGCAACAACAGAACAACTGGCTGCCTGGATTCAGGAAAGCTCCCGTATTGTTTTTTTCGGAGGGGCCGGAACTTCAACGGAAAGCGGGATTCCCGACTTCCGCTCGGCTGCGGGTCTGTATCAGACGGAGCAGCATTCACCTTATTCACCGGAAGAATTGTTAAGTCGACATTTTTTTGATCAACATGCCGATATTTTTTATGATTTTTATCGAGGCAAAATGCTTCATCCGGATGCTGAACCGAATGGCTGCCATCGACTGTTAGCCCGACTGGAGCAGGAGGGAAAACTTCAGGCAGTCATCACGCAAAATATCGACGGACTCCATCAGAAGGCAGGCAACAGCAATGTATTGGAGCTTCACGGCTCAGTTCATCGTAACGCCTGCATGGATTGCAAGCAGTTTTATACGCTGAATGATATTATACAAGCCAAAGAAAGCGTACCTCGGTGTATCACATGTGGTGGAGTGATCAAGCCAGATGTAGTGCTGTACGAGGAGGAGCTGGATCAGACGACATTGTATCGCTCCATTGATGCACTGTCTTCTGCAGATCTGTTACTCGTGGGAGGCACGTCATTGACGGTATATCCAGCTGCCCAGTTAATTACGTATTTTCAGGGAAAACATACTGTTCTGTTGAACGCTACACCTACCGCTTACGACCGCAGGTCGGATTTGCTGATTACAGAGCCGATTGGTGAGGTAATGAATAATGTGGACCAGCTTCTTGGTTAAACGTATGGACTGAATAACCAGACCGGACACAAGAGCGGAACCTGGGGAAAGAAGGGATTCATGATGGTCTACGTAGCAAGCGATACTCGCTATGAAACGATGAAATATAACCGCGTTGGGCGTTCAGGTTTGAAACTGCCAGCGATTTCACTGGGGCTGTGGCATAATTTTGGCGGTATTAATAACGCCGAGAATGGCCGTAATATGATTACCCGTTCATTTGATCTGGGCATTACGCATTTTGACCTTGCCAACAACTATGGCCCACCAGCAGGTTCAGCAGAGCAGTTATTTGGACAGGTACTGGCCCAAGATCTGAAGCCTTATCGTGATGAACTGGTGATCTCCACCAAAGCGGGATATTATATGTGGCCCGGGCCGTATGGCGAGTGGGGTTCACGCAAAAATCTGGTATCCAGTCTGAATCAGAGCTTGAAGCGCATGGGTCTGGATTATGTGGATATTTTCTATTCGCATCGTTATGATCCGGAAACGCCTCTAGAAGAGACGATGATGGCACTGGACCATATTGTTCGCTCTGGCAAAGCCCTCTATGTAGGAATCTCCAACTATCCCGCAGAGCAGACGAGACAGGCCGCCGAAATTTTGAAAAGCCTGGGTACGCCATTGCTGATTCATCAACCGAAATACTCGTTATTGGATCGCTGGATTGAAGATGGTCTGCAAGATGTGCTGGATGAGTATGGCGCAGGCAGTATTGCGTTCTGTCCATTGGCACAAGGGGTGCTCACGAATAAATACCTGAATGGTATCCCGGAAGACTCACGTGCGAAAGGTCCGTCGGTATTCCTGAATGAAAACAATATCTCTCCTGAGACGCTCCGCAAAGTGCGGGCGTTGAACCAGATTGCAGCAGCTCGCGGTCAGAGTCTGGCCCAATTTGCACTCTCCTGGGTTCTACGTAATGGAAGGGTAACTTCTGCGTTGATTGGTGCCAGCCGTCCTTCCCAGATTGAAGAGAATGTGGCAGCACTCAGCCAGCTGGATTTCTCTACAGAGGAATTGGAACGGGTGGAGTCCATTCTGAGTCCAGAGCCTGATGACAAATAAATAAAGTGCAAAAGGTGCATCTTAGCCATAATGGCGGAATGCACCTTTTTTTTGTCGTATGTGGTTCCGTTACGTTGTTCACCGTTTGTTTTGTTGAGCATTCTGCTGTAACCCCTGATGTAGTGGGCGGGACAGTATTTTCTCTCGATACAAGCTGGGCGCTTCACCGTGAAATCGTTTGAACTGTTTGGAGAAATACAGCGCGTCTGGCAGTCCAACCGATGCAGATACCTGTTCGATGGACAGATCCGGGCGTTCTCTCAGGAGTTGGCGCGACTTGTCGATCCGCAGTTTTAACAGATAAGTGACTGGCGAAAGTCCAGTTTCCTGTTTGAAAATACGGGATAGATAGGCCCGGTTGTACCCGAGACTCGCGGACATTTGTTCAATGGAGACAGGATAGGCATATTGGGTGGACATATATTGAATCATCTGTTTCACCGTACGTCGGATGGAGGATTCACCTGGAATTAAGGTTTGCCCCTGCGAAAGGTGATTCTGTGCTTCAGCTAGAATCATATATAACGTACCCAGTGATGTGAAATGGGAGCTTTCTTTGCGCTCGGCAAAAGCATCCTGCATCACGGATAGCCAATTGGATATTCCACAGGAGGGTCCTGCATGAAAAACGGACTTCTCCGGGCGGAATCCGGCTTCCTCGGTATGTTGGCTAGCCTGGCTGCCTGTGAAGGCGATCCAGCGGTATTGCCATGGATTGCGGGCGTGAGACTGGTAGCTTACCAGCTGCCCGGGATGAATGAGAAAACAATCACCTGCGGATAACTCGTAGGTGTGTAGTTCGGTACGGAACGTACCCGCTCCTTTTTCTACATAATGAAGCAGATAATAATCAAACAGTTTGGGTCCGAGGGCGTGACCCGGAAGGGTCTGGCTTGCCCCGGCAAACAGGACATGCAGTGCGCCTTGCTCATAATAGACAGGATTGGAGGCAACCGAATAACTGAGTGCTCCGCTTTTACCGGAAGGTAGCTCCTGTATTTTTTCTGTAGAAGATGCAAGGGATTCTTTCTTGGCGTTGAATGGGTCTGTCATACTTGTTTCCTTCTTTCCGGGATGCTTCGATCATTATACGCCTTAAGGTCACATTTATCCATATGAAACACACATGGTTGCATTACAAGAGGGATCGCTTTCTTATATAATAACATTAAGAAAACCACAACAACGAGGCGAGGTGCACCAGCAGTGAACGTAACTGAATTGAAACAAAAGTTTATTGAGAAGTACGGAGAGAGTGGAGCGGACATCCGTGTATTTCATGCCCCTGGGCGTGTGAATCTCATCGGTGAGCACATTGACTATAACGGCGGATATGTGCTTCCGGCAGCACTGGAATTCGGAACAACATTGATCATTCGTGAGCGTCAGGACAACAAGTTGCAACTGGCTTCCACGAACATGTCTTATGAAGGAACACTGGATACCTCCACCATTGGTAAAGAGAAAACCGGAGAATGGACTGACTATCCTGTTGGTGTCATGGTTGAACTGCAAGGCAAAGGTGTGAATGTAACGAAAGGGTACGACTTCCTGTACCACGGGGAGATTCCGAACGGGGCAGGACTTTCATCGTCTGCATCACTGGAGGTACTCACGGGATTTGCGATTCAGTCTCTGGAGGGTGTAACGGATATTGATACGGTTCAACTGGCGCTTCTGTCCCAGAAAGCGGAGAATGAGTTCGTAGGCGTCAACTGTGGAATCATGGATCAGTTCGCTGTCGCAAACGGTGCTCAGGATCACGCGATCCTGCTGATGTGTGACACACTGGAGTACAAAAAGGTTCCTTTCCGTACAGGTTCCTACAAATTGGTCATCGGTAACACAAACAAACGCCGAGGTCTGGTGGATTCGGCTTACAATGAACGTCGCTCCCAATGCGAGCAGGCACTTGCCATCTTGAAGGAACAGCTGCCTGCACTGAATTACCTGGCTCAATTGATGCCAGAGCAGTTCGTAACGCTACAGGATCAGATCAAGGATGACAAAGTAAGACAGCGTGCACAACATGTCGTGGAAGAGAACGCTCGTGTGCTCGCATCGGTCGAAGCATTGCAGGATAATGATCTGGAAACCTTCGGCAAGCTGATGAACGCTTCTCATGAATCGCTTCGCGACTTGTACGAAGTAAGCTGTGATGAGCTGGACGTTATGGTTGAAGAAGCTCAGCGGATTCCAGGCACGCTTGGTGCTCGGATGACTGGCGCAGGATTTGGCGGTTGTACCGTATCACTTGTGCATGAAGATGATGTCGAGCGTTTTGTAAGTGAAGTGGGCGCGGCGTATGAAGCGCGTACCAGTCTCAAAGGTGATTTTTATGTGTGCGGCGTAGGTGACGGTGTTAAAGAATTGAAGGAGGCGAAGTAAAATGGCAATTTTGGTGACAGGTGGAGCAGGGTATATTGGATCTCATACGGTAGCAGCATTGTTGGAACGCGGGGAAGAGGTTGTGGTACTGGATAACTTGCAGACAGGGCATCGTGAGGCGTTGCTCGGCGGTAAGTTGTATGAAGGGGATCTGCGTGACAAAGAAATTCTGGCGAAGCTGTTCGCTGAGAATTCAATCGATGCAGTCATTCACTTTGCAGCCAACTCACTCGTAGGCGAGAGTATGAAAGACCCGGTTAAATATTATGACAACAACGTATTTGGTACACTCTGTCTGTTGGAAGCGATGAATGCAGCGAACGTACGCCGTATCGTCTTCTCCTCTACAGCAGCTACCTACGGTGAGCCTGAGAAAGTGCCAATCGAAGAAAGCGATCGTACAGAGCCAACCAACGTATACGGCGAAACAAAGCTGATGATGGAGCGCATGATGTCATGGTTCGATAAAGTTCAGGATATCAAATACGTTTCCCTGCGTTACTTCAATGCAGCCGGTGCTCATGACAGCGGTAAAATTGGTGAAGATCACCAGCCAGAGAGTCACTTGATTCCACTCGTTCTGCAAACAGCATTGAAACAACGCCCGCACATTGCCGTGTTTGGTGACGACTATGCAACAGAAGATGGAACATGTATCCGTGACTATATCCACGTGAGCGACTTGGCTGATGCGCATCTGCGTGCAGTAGATTATCTACGCAAAGGTGAGAATAGTAACGTGTTCAACCTGGGTAACGGTACAGGGTTCTCGGTAAAACAAGTGATCGAAACAGCCAAAAAAGTGACTGGCCTCGATATTCCGGTTGTACAGGAACCACGTCGTGCAGGTGACCCGGCTGTGCTGGTAGCTTCATCTGCAAAAGCGAGATCCGTCCTGGGCTGGAATCCGAAATGGACCAATCTGGAAGATGTCATTCAAAGCGCTTGGAGCTGGCACCAATCACGTCCTGACGGCTACGGAAAAAACTAGGAGGCGAACACCTTATGTCACAGACTCATATTGCAGCAGGTGCCACAGAGCGGACACCGGAGCAGCAGGAAGCACTGCATGCCATTGAACGTCTGGTTGCATTTGCCTTGCAGAAACAATTAATTGAGGAAGCGGATTGGGATTATAGCCGCAACCTCTTGCTGGAACAATTCGGATTCTCGGAGCCTTATGCCGGCGAGTTGGACGCGAATGTGCCCGATGGCCCACAGGCTATGCTGGATACGTTGATCGATTATGGATTTTCCATTGGACTCATTCCTGAAAATAGTGATACATTCCGTGATTTGCTGGATGCAAAGATCATGGGTCATCTGATGGCACGCCCATCCGAAGTGGTACGCGCCTTCCGCCACACGGAGCAGACGGAAGGCATTGAGGCGGCCACATCTCAATTCTATGACTTGTCGATTAACTCCAACTATATTCGGATGGATCGGATCTCGAAGAACGTTTACTGGACTCAGGACACGGCCTATGGAGATATGGAGATTACTATTAACCTGTCAAAACCGGAGAAAAGTCCAAAGGAAATTGCCATGGCGAAATTGCTTCCGCCTCCGGTATATCCAAAATGCCAGCTGTGTCGTGAAAATGTAGGCTACGCTGGTCGGGTGAATCACCCGGCCCGCCAGAATCTGAGAGTCATTCCGCTGGAACTTAACAGCGAACCTTGGTTGTTCCAATACTCGCCGTATGTGTACTACAACGAGCACTGCATCATTTTCCATCATGATCATGTGCCGATGAAGCTGACGAAGGATACACTGCGCAGATTACTTGCCTTTGTCGGGGAGTACCCGCATTACTTTATCGGATCTAATGCAGATTTGCCGATCGTAGGTGGGTCGATTCTGACACATGACCATTTCCAGGGCGGACGTCATACATTCGCGATTCAAAATGCACAGCCTGAGGCGGTCTTCCGCCATGCGGATGCACCTGGACTTACATTGAGTCTTGTCAAATGGCCAATGTCTGTGATGCGTCTGGCTTCACACGATCCTGCAGAGCTGCTTGAAGCGGGTAACGCCGTATATGAAGCGTGGAAGGTCTACAGTGATTCTGCTGTGGATATCGAAGCATTTAGTGAAGTGGACGGGGAACAGGTACCACACAATACGGTAACACCAATCGTTCGTCGCAGTGCAGATGGTGGTTATGAGATGGATCTTGTATTACGTAACAACCGTACAAATGATGTGCATCCTGAAGGGATTTTCCATCCACACCGTGAGATGCACCATTTGAAAAAAGAGAACATTGGTCTGATCGAAGTGATGGGACTTGCCATTCTGCCAGGTCGTTTGAAAGAAGAACTGGACAGTATCGCGGATATCCTCGCTGGAGATGCCAAGCTTGCTGAAGCGGCCAAAGCTTCCGATCATGTGTTGAACAAACATCTGGGCTGGGCGGAAGAATTGATTGAACGGTTTGGTCCTAACCTGGACAAAGAACAAGCCGTTGCCATTGTACAACAGGAAGTCGGTTTGAAATTTGCCGAGATTCTGGAACATGCAGGTGTCTACAAATATGATGAAGCAGGACGCCAGGCTTTCCGTCGTTTTGTAAGCAGCATGGGATACACTGAATAGTAGTCAACAAACCAAAACACCCGCCCAATCATGAGCGGGTGTTGTTCTTGTTATTCTAGACATTTGTGTGCATTGGAAAGAAATTCCGGGCAAGTTATAATGGAGTGAAGTCCTAGAGTACCACAATGAATTGAGGAAATGGGGGTAATAACTTGGAGAAGCAGGCATTGAATATTACGTTGATTACAGATGCTGAGGAATTGCAAGGCATGGTGGGTGAGCCGCATGAACATGTGCGTAACAAGGCAATCTCATTTGTGGATTCACATGTTCAGAACTTTATATCCATGTCACCATTATTTTTCCTCTCGACCTCAGATCGTGATGGAAAAAGTGATGTGTCACCTCGGGGTGATGGAGCGGGATTTGTGAAAGTCTATGATACATACCGGCTCGTTTATCCCGAACGCCCAGGCAATCGGCGCATAGACTCGTTGTTGAATATCTTATCTAACCCTGGCATTGGTATGCTCTTTTTGATTCCGGGTCTGAATGAAGTGCTGCGTATTAATGGTACAGCATCCATTACCAAGGATGAGGAATTCATCGCCAGCATGGGCTGGAGTGGCAAAACCATAGGTGCAGCTGTCATTGTGGATGTGGAAGAGTGCTTTATTCATTGTCCACGGGCATTCAAACAGGCTGGGTTATGGGCCTCTGAAACATGGGTGGACGCTGAGGATTTGCCTTCAACGAGCGAGATGTTTCGAGCCCATTTGGAGATTAACGGGTTGTTATAAAGTGAGTGGCTATCGATTTGTTTTTCTATAAACAGGGTACTATAATTGGAGTTGCACTAAAATTCTAAACTCCATTGGAGGCGACAATAGATATGAGATCTTTCCAATTCTATAATCCAACCCGGCTGATTTTCGGCAAAGGACAACTGGAAGCATTGAAAACAGAAGTGCCGAAATACGGTAAACGGGTTCTGCTTGTATATGGTGGCGGCAGTATCAAACGCAGTGGGCTGTATGATCAAGTGATCGGTTTGCTTAAGGAAGCTGGAGCAGAAGTGACTGAACTGGCTGGCGTGGAACCTAACCCGCGTCTTTCTACGGTGCACAAAGGAGTAGACCTCTGCAAAACAAATAACATCGACCTGATCCTTGCTGTAGGTGGCGGTAGTGTATTGGACTGCTCCAAAGCTATTGCTGTAGGTGCCAAGTATGATGGCGATATGTGGGATTTTGCTCAGCGCAAAGCCGTTGCGCAAGACGCTCTTCCACTGGGTACGGTATTGACCATGGCAGCAACTGGTTCGGAGATGAACTCCGGTTCGGTTATTACGAATCAGGATACCCAAGAAAAACTGGGTTGGGGCAGCGCATACTCATTCCCTGCATTCTCTATCCTGGATCCGGTGAATACATACACTGTTCCGCTGGACCAAACGGTATACGGCATGGTGGATATGATGTCTCACGTATTGGAGCATTACTTCCATCTGGACGCCAACACACCGGTTCAACTCGGCTTCTGTGAGACGATTCTGCGTACCGTAATGGAAGCAGCACCTCGTCTGGTTGAAGATCTGGAGAACTATGAGCTTCGCGAAACCATTCTGTATTGCGGAACGATGGCATTGAATGGCGTGCTGAATATGGGTCTTGCAGGAGACTGGGCAACACATAATATCGAACACGCGGTATCCGCAGTGTATGATATCCCACATGGCGGTGGACTCGCGATCTTGTTCCCGCACTGGATGAAACATAACCTGGATGTCAATGTGGATCGATTCAAACGTCTGGCGATCAATGTGTTTGAAGTGAATCCTGAAGGCAAGTCGGACAGACAGGTTGCTGAAGAAGGTATCGATGCGCTCAGCAAATTCTGGACATCCATTGGTGCACCTAACCGTTTGGCAGATTACGATATCGATGATAGCCAGATCGACGTAATGGCTGACAAAGCGATGCTGTTTGGCCCATTCGGTAACTTCAAGAAACTGCAACGGGAAGATGTTGTATCCATCTACAAGGCTTCTCTGTAATTCTATAATCACTGACAAGTGAACGGACACATTCTGTTGTCCAATAGCCGCAAGTCTCCTTCATGGGGGCTTGCGGTTTTTTCATGTATTCGGGCTGTACATGTGAATGATGGAGGATCATGAAGCAAGAAGAACAGAATGTCGTGATAATACCCATTATCGGCTCCAGAATACATTTGAGGAAAGATTTTGAAACATTTTGAGGTTAACTACGTATTTATTTACATGTGGAATGCTCAGTTAGGATGTATTTGCAGCGCAGAGAGAGGAGGAACAGGGGATGGAAACAATTTATTGGGGGTGTCTAATCGGAGGGGCGATATTTGCGGTTGTCAGCCTTGTGCTGGGTGACTTGATTGACGGCTTGCTGGACGGAGCTTTCGAAATGCCAGGTCTTGATTTTTTCAAACCCGTTGTGTTAGCTGGTTCCATTACAACCTTTGGTGGGGCAGGCATTATGCTGACACGTTATAGTTCATTAGGTGCAATGTCCGGTCTAATACTATCCCTGCTTATAGGTATTGCTGCAGCCATGCTGGTATTCTTCGCATATATCAAACCGATGCGTAACAGCGATGTCTCGATTGCATTTTCTATGAAAGAGTTATCAGGGAAAATTGGAGAGATTACCATTCCGGTGCCGGAAAAAGGTTTTGGTGAAGTGATGATCCGTTTTGCTTCCGGTAGTACGATTCAAACAGCATCCAGCTTTGAACATATCCCCATTGCGGCGGGAGCCCGTGTTGTCGTGGTGGATGTCGTAGATGGCGTACTGCGAGTGTCGGAATGGGATGAAAATGTACTTAAAGATTTATAAGGTAGCCTAATCAGCTAAGTAGTTTGAGCATTTACGAATGAATAAGGGGAGAGATGTAGCATGATGGATAATTTGGATTGGGATGTTTTGTTGATTCCTATAGTTGTGGTTGGTGTGATTCTGATATTGGGTTTGGCTTTCTGGGCGAGATACAAAACGGTTGGACCGGATGAAGCGATGATCGTTACGGGGTCATTCCTGGGTAGCAAAAATATTTCCGATGATGATTCTGGCCGAAAAATTAAAATTGTTCGTGGTGGCGGTGCATTTATCCTGCCGGTATTCCAGCAATCCGAGTTTATCTCCTTGTTGTCCCACAAGCTGGATGTCTCCACACCTGAAGTGTATACGGAGCAGGGTGTTCCGGTTATTGCTGACGGTGTCGCTATTATCAAGGTTGGGGGCGCTGTAGAGGACGTTGCTACGGCAGCTGAGCAATTCATTGGTAAACCTGTAGAAGCGCTAAGAAGCGAAGCACAGGAGGTACTGGAGGGGCATTTGCGGGCCATCCTCGGTACAATGACGGTGGAAGAAGTATATCGGAACCGGGATCGGTTTGCGCAAGAGGTTCAAGGAGTAGCAGCTAGAGATCTGAAGAAAATGGGTCTGCAAATTGTTTCATTTACCATTAAGGATGTTCGTGACAAACAAGGCTACCTGGATGCACTCGGTAAACCGAGAATTGCGGCAGTGAAGCGTGATGCCGAGATTGCTGAAGCAGAAGCGATGCGTGATGCACGTATTCAAAAGGCTAATGCGGAAGAACAGGGTCAAAAAGCGGAGTTGCTGCGTGATACCAATATCGCTGAAGCAGCCAAAGAGAAGGAACTGAAAGTAGCCACGTTTAAGCGGGACCAGGATACAGCAAAAGCGGAAGCCGATCAGGCGTACCATATTCATGAAGCGCGTGCGAGACAGACCGTGGTGGAAGAAGAAATGAAGGTTGAACTCGTTCGTAAAGAACGTGAGATTGATCTGCAAGAAAAAGAAATCGTCGTACGTGAGAAGCAATATGATGCCGAAGTGAAGAAAAAGGCAGAAGCGGATCGTTATGCGGTGGAGCAGGCTGCCGAAGCAGATAAAGCGAAAAGAATGCGTGAAGCTGATGCAGTACAGTACTCCATCGAAACACATGCCAAAGCAACAGCGGAACAGAAACGACTTGAAGGTCAGGCCATGGCGGATGCAGAACTTGCCAAAGGTACAGCGGATGCGGAAGTTATTCGTTTACGCGGTCTTGCTGAAGCAGAAGCGAAAGAAAAACTGGCCGAAGCGTTCCAAAAGTTTGGCGAAGCGGCTGTACTCGATATCATCGTCAAAATGCTGCCTGAGCTGGCTGGCAAAATTGCAGAGCCAATTGCATCCATTGATAAACTGACTGTGGTAGATACAGGTAAAGGTGAAGGAGCTACGCGTGTCAGTAACTATGTTACCGAGCTTATGGCTACAGCTCCAGAGATGCTCAAGAGCGTATCCGGCATCGATGTAGAGCAGCTGATTAAAGGTCTTACCAAGTCCAAAACACCTGCGCCGGTTGCCATTCAACAGAGCGAGTCTGTGACAACCCCGTCCATAATCGACAAGATTGTGGAAAGAGCTGGAGTTGACGAGTAACAACCACTTCCAATGTTGCAGGTATACTCTATTGACCTTAAGGCGAATTTTTGTTACTTTTTAAGCGAGACGTCCGGCGCGGTTTGCCCGCGCCGGATGTCTTTTTGTTCGTAACAGGGTGTGACTTATCACACCTAAGATGGTGTGAAAAATGAGGTGCAAATAATGAGCAGCCTGCATGTAGATAAAGCGCTAAACAATAATGTAATCATTGCACAGCATCCTGATCATGGGGAAGTCGTTGTTATTGGTAAAGGCATTGGCTTTAACCGAAAACCAAGTGATCACATTCCACTGATGGCTGTGGAGAAAATGTTCATTTTGAAAAACCAGCAGGAGCAAGAGCAGTACAAGCAGCTTCTTCCACAGGTGGATGAAGCATTGATCGAGATTATTAACGAAGTCATTACGTATATCGCAGAGCGTACGGACGTTCCTCTGAATGAACATATCCATATTGCATTAACCGATCATATTTCTTTCGCGTTAAAACGCAAGGAGCAGGGCATTGTCATACAAAATCCATTTTTATATGAAACCCGCGAGATTTATCCTGAAGAATATCGGATGGGAGAGTACGCTGTTCGTCTGATCAAGGAGAGAATGGGCGTAGATCTGGGGATGGACGAGATTGGTTTTGTTGCCCTTCACATCTATAGCGCGATGACCAATCAGAATATATCCCAGGTACGTGAACACTCACAATTGATCACTGATTTGGTGAGCCTGGTGTCCGACCAACTCGATTATTCGTTTGAAACGGAATCGCTTGATTACTCGCGTTTGCTGACTCATCTTCGTTTCGCCCTTGAACGTGTTCGCCGGGGGGACAAAGTGGAAGAACTTCATAAATTGGATTCATTGCTCAAGTTGGAGTATCCTGAAATGTACTCGCTTGCATGGAAGCTGACCAAAGTGATGGAGAAAAGGTTGAATCTGCCTGTCTATCCTGCGGAGGTAAGCTATCTGACGATTCATCTTCAACGGCTGAATCAGCGGAAAGAAGAAGAGAATAAGTGAAATCATTTCATTGATGGAATTCGGAAATAAGTTTTTTTGTGTAAAGGCTTGCAATGGATTAGAAGTGGTGCTACAATGGTTTCCGTAATCAAGCAACTGAATAAACATAAGCGACGTGTTACTGACTCGATCAGGCATGAGTTATTTAGAGTGTGATTGTTCTTACCTTATTAAGGGTATGCTATACCCCAAGGTTGGTACAGTTCACTTTATTAATTCATGCCTTTTTTGTGTTCCCTTGCTTGCATAACAACATACAACTTTAAACGGAAGGGTGAAAACGAAGCGATGTTTAAAAAGCTTTTTGGTGTATTGCAGAGAGTAGGTAAGGCACTTATGTTGCCTGTGGCCATTCTGCCAGCTGCAGGTTTGCTGCTTGGTATCGGTAACATGCTGGTCAATCCGGATTTCTTGCAATATGTTACGGCGCTCGACACCCCTTGGGTGAACTCGATTGCAACAATCATGATGAACGCAGGTCAGATCGTATTTGATAATCTGGCATTGTTGTTTGCCGTCGGTGTAGCCGTCGGTTTGGCCGGTGGCGAAGGGGTTGCGGGACTTGCAGCCATCATCGGTTATCTGGTCATGAACGTTACACTGGGTACCGCGGTAGGTGTTACTCCGGCAATGATCGGTGAAGTACCGGGTTATGCCAGCATCCTGGGTATCCCAACATTAAGTACAGGCGTGTTCGGAGGTATCATCATAGGTATTGCCGCCGCACTGTGTTACAATCGATTTTTCAAAATCGAACTGCCGTCTTACCTTGGTTTCTTTGCAGGTAAACGTTTTGTTCCGATTGTTACTTCGGTTGTATCTCTCTTGATCGGGTTGCTTCTGGTGATTATCTGGCCTCCGATTCAAAATGGGTTGAATGCTGTATCTCACTTCATGGTAGATACAAGTCCGACACTGTCGGCATTCATCTTCGGAGTCGTGGAACGGTCACTCATTCCGTTCGGTCTTCACCACATTTTCTACTCTCCATTCTGGTTTGAGTTCGGCGAGTACGTGAACAAGGCTGGAGACGTCATTCGTGGGGACCAGCAAATCTTCTTCAATCAACTACGGGATGGTGTGAACCTAACTGCGGGGACGTTCCAAGTCGGTAAATTCCCGTTCATGATGTTTGGTTTGCCAGCTGCGGCACTTGCGATGTACCATGAAGCAAGACCGGAGCACAAAAAGTATGTTGCAGGGATCATGGGTTCAGCTGCGCTGACCTCGTTCCTTACAGGGATCACAGAGCCACTTGAATTCACATTCCTGTTTGTAGCGCCACTCCTGTTTGCAGTGCACTGTATTTTTGCAGGGTTGTCTTTCATGACTATGCAGATTCTTGGTGTCAAAATCGGTATGACGTTCTCGGGTGGGTTCATTGACTTCCTGATCTTCGGTATTATTCCGAACCGTACACCATGGTGGGACGTAATTATTGTCGGCTTGATCCTTGCGGTGATCTACTACTTCGGATTCCGATTGATCATTCGCAAATTCAATCTCAAAACACCTGGACGCGAAGATGCAACGCCTGAAACCGCATCTGGCGGAGGCTCCGGTTCAACGGATGATCTGCCACATAACATTCTTGAAGCTTTTGGCGGCAAGGAAAATATCAAACATCTGGACGCTTGTATTACTCGTTTGCGGATTGAAGTTAATGAGAAATCCAATGTGAAAAAAGATCGTTTGAAACAATTGGGTGCATCTGGTGTGCTTGAAGTGGGTAATAATGTTCAAGCCATCTTCGGAACACGTTCCGACACGATCAAATCACAAATGCAGGATATTATTGCAGGACGAACACCAGCACCAACGCCAGCAGCTGCCAAACCAACTCCAGAAGAGGAGAAGGCACAAGGTGAGCAAGGCGAGCGCATTGTTGCTGAGGATATCGTAATGCCAGTCAATGGTGAATTGCTGGACATTACAAACGTACCTGATCCGGTCTTTGCTGAGAAAATGACAGGTGATGGATTCGCAATTTTGCCACATGATGGTACAATAACTTCTCCTGTGTATGGTAAAGTGTTTAATGTATTTCCAAGCAAACATGCCGTGGGCATCATGTCCGATGGAGGCAAGGAAGTGCTTGTTCATATAGGTGTCAATACGGTGAAGCTGAAAGGTCAAGGCTTTAACGTACTGGTACAGGAAGGTGATCTGGTATCGGCAGGTCAGCCGATTATGGAAGTGGATCTGGAGTACGTCAAAGCAAACGCTCCTTCGATCATTTCACCAGTTATCTTCACCAACCTGCCAGAGGGCTCCACGGTAACGCTGAAGAAGAGTGGAGTGCTGAAAGTTGGCGAACAGCCAATCATTGAGATAAAATAAGAAGTGTTCCAACGATGGCAAGCAAGTGTAAATATATGCAATGCCTAAACCAAACTACTGAAAGTGAGATGATTGTAATGCAACAAACATTCAGAATTACAGACGAAGATGGTATCCACGCACGTCCGGCGACAGCCCTGGTTAATACAGCAAACAAATTCAAAGGTGCAGAATCCTTTGCAGAAGCTAACGGTAAAAAAGTAACATTGAAATCCATCCTGGGTGTTCTTTCCCTCGGATTGGAACAAGGTGACACCATCAGCATCATCGTTGAAGGCGAAGGCGAAGCTGAAGCTCTTCAAGCTTTGATTGACGTTATGGTTAACGAAGGGTTGGGCGAAATTAATGCTTAATGTCTCCGGGATCGCGGCTTCGGCGGGTATTGCTATCGCCAAGGCGTTTATCTTGGAGCATCCTGATTACTCTGTAGAAAAACGCCAAATTACCGACGTTGACGCAGAGATCGCGAAACTCGACTCAGCTCTGGGCAAGTCCCAGGCTGAGCTTGAGGCGATCAAAGAGCGTACTTTACAAGAGCTTGGCGAGAAAAAAGCTGAGATTTTTGCTTCGCATTTGCTTATTCTGAATGATCCGGAACTGATTGATCCGGTTAAAGCTAGAATTGCAGATGACATGATCAATGCAGAATTTGCTTTGAACGAAACGGCATCGCAATTTATCTCCATGTTCGAGAACATGAAGAGTGCGTACCTGCAGGAACGTGCAGCAGATATGCGTGACGTTACCAAACGTGTGCTAAATCACTTGCTTGGTATCGACTTCATGAGTCCGGCTGAGATCAATGAAGAAGTGATCGTGCTTGCGGAGGATCTGACGCCTTCCGACACGGCTCAACTGAATCGCCAATTTGTTAAAGGTTTTGCAACCAACATTGGTGGACGTACTTCCCACTCGGCGATCATGGCTCGTTCGCTTGAAATTCCGGCTGTCGTTGGAACCAAGGATATCTTGGCTCAAGCGAAACAAGGCGATATGATCATTGTTGACGGTCTGGATGGTCACGTGCTGGTTAACCCTACTGATGAAGTTATTGCTGAATACCGTGCCAAACAGGAACAGTATGATGCACAACGTGCAGAGTGGAGAAAACTACGTGATGAGCCAACGGTAACAGTGGACAACGTTCATGTTGAACTTGCAGCCAACATTGGTACACCGAATGATGTAACGGGTGTTCTGGAAAACGGCGGCGAGGCTGTAGGCCTGTACCGTACCGAGTTCTTGTACATGGGTAGAGACAAGCTTCCTTCCGAAGACATTCAGTATAATGCTTACAAAGCGGTACTGGAAAAAATGGAAGGTAAACCTGTCGTTGTTCGTACACTAGACATCGGTGGAGACAAAGAGCTTCCATACCTGGATCTGCCAAAAGAAATGAATCCATTCCTCGGCTTCCGCGCAGTTCGTCTGTGCCTGGACCGTCTGGATATCTTCCGTACACAATTGCGTGCATTGCTGCGTGCAAGCGTACATGGAAACTTGCGTGTCATGTTCCCAATGATCGCAACACTCGGTGAATTCCGTGAAGCAAAAGCTGTCTTGCTCGAAGAGAAAGAGAAGCTGGTTGCTGAAGGTATTGCTGTTTCTGACAGCATTCAACTCGGAATCATGGTCGAAATTCCTTCGACTGCAGTTCTGGCGGATCAGTTTGCCAAAGAAGTGGATTTCTTCAGTATCGGAACGAACGATCTGATTCAATACACGATGGCTGCTGACCGTATGAACGAACGAGTGGCTTATCTGTACCAACCTTACAACCCGGCCATTTTGCGTTTGGTTAAAATGGTTATCGATGCAGCGCATCGTGAAGGCAAATGGGTTGGCATGTGTGGTGAGATGGCAGGAGACGAAACAGCAATTCCATTGCTGCTCGGTCTCGGATTGGATGAGTTCAGCATGAGCGCTACATCCATTCTGCCAGCTCGTAGTCAGATCACCAAGCTGTCCCGTGTGGATATGCAGGAACTGGCTGCCAAAGCTCTGGATATGCAAACGGCTGAACAAGTCGTTGAATTGGTTCAAAGCATTCAAGCGTAATTTTGCCGGGGGTTCCTCCGGATTTGAGGTTTTTCTTTTTCCGATAATGAGCTGCATTCATGCAGCGATTTTTGCCGGTATCCGCGAATTATGTGGATATCGGCTTTTTTTGTTGCGCGAATGAATAGGAAATAAAAGAGGAGTACGAGGAGAAAGGTCCTGTAATGTCTAACCAAAAAAATACTCTTACTGATGTAGTTAACATCAGCAAGAGCATGGATTAGAAATTCACTTAGTGTTTAACTGCAAGCGCAGTTCAGAACAGGTTTGCGTGCCGCGGTTGTTTCATCGAGACGGGTAACCGGTGTGCCATACGGTGCATTCAACACCAGTTCAGGTGTCTCTTCTGCTTCTTTGGCAATCCGTATCATCGTATCAATGAATCCATCCAACGTTTCTTTGCTTTCGGTTTCCGTTGGCTCGATCATGATGCATTCCTCCACGTTGAGTGGGAAGTACACCGTAGGAGGGTGATATCCAAAATCAAGTAATCGTTTGGCAACGTCAAGTGTACGCACACCATACTGCTTCAATCCCCGGCCAGACATGACGAATTCATGTTTGCATACCCCTGGATACGGAATCTCGTAGTAAGGTGCGAGACGGGCCATCATATAGTTGGCATTCAGTACCGCACATTCAGAGACACGGCGCAAGCCTTCTGGTCCATAGGTACGAATGTAGGCATAGGCACGAACCAATATACCGAAGTTACCGTAGTAGGCTTTCACCCGGCCAATGGATTGATCGCCTTCACGATCGAATGCATACATCCCATCAGCATTTTTGATCACCATCGGTTTAGGCAGGAACGGAACCAAACGACTCTTCACACCTACTGGTCCGGCGCCAGGTCCACCACCACCATGAGGCGTGCTCATCGTTTTGTGCAAGTTCAGATGCACCACGTCAAAACCCATATCACCCGGACGGGTAATGCCCATAATAGCATTGGAGTTGGCTCCGTCGTAGTACAGCAAGCCACCAGCCTGGTGTACGATGGATGCAATCTCCTGAATATCTTTCTCGAACAAACCAAGTGTATTCGGGTTCGTCAGCATCAATGCTGCTGTATCCGAACCGACGGCTGCACGGAGTGCGTCCAGATCGACCAGTCCGTCTGCGCGGGATGGAATCGTCACAGTTTCAAATCCTGCAACGGTTGCACTTGCCGGGTTGGTCCCATGAGAAGAATCGGGCACAATGACTTTGGTACGTTGTTCGCCACGACCTTCGTGGTAGGCACGAATCATCATAAGTCCAGTCCATTCTCCATGGGCACCAGCGGCTGGTTGCAGAGTCACAGCGTCCATACCTGTCAGACCTGCAAGGTCGTTCTGCAACGTATATAACAGTTCAAGTGCACCTTGAATGCTGGATTCATGCTGGTACGGATGGATTTTGGCGAAACCATTATAACGGGCAACATCCTCATTAATCTTTGGATTGTATTTCATCGTACAAGAGCCCAGTGGATAAAATCCGTTATCTACCCCGAAGTTGCGACGGGACAGGGCTGTATAGTGTCGAATAACATCTACCTCGAACACTTCCGGCAGTGCTGCTGCTTCCGAGCGGAGCATTTCCCGGGGAATCAACGTATCGGCATCCTGACGAGGAACGTCACATTCTGGCAGGGAATAAGCGACACGTCCAGGGCTGCTGAGTTCAAAAATCAATGCTTGCTCCGGAGCAGGAGATAAGGTCTGTGCACTGTATGTTGTAGCTGTCTCAGATGGAGCCGAAGTGGAGGAAGAGGTGCCTGTTTCCGATTGTCCTTGTACTGATGTTGTCGTTGTCGTCGTTTCCTGAGTCACAGCGATCCCTCCAATGCTCGTGCGAATTCGTCAATCTCTTCCTTACTGCGTCGTTCGGTAACAGCAACCAGCATATGTCCGGCAAGCTCCGGATAATCACGTCCGAGTTCGTAGCCACCAATAAAGCCCGCATCCAGCAGTTTCAACTGAAGTGTATTCACGTCTGTTCCTTCAGGAAGTTTAATCACAAACTCATTAAATGTTGGTGCATTAAATGTAAGGCTAACTCCAGGAATCGCAGTTAATGTATTCAGGGTGTAATGACTCTTTTGTAAATTCAGATCCGCTACATCGATCATTCCTTGTTTACCCATGATGGACATATACACAGATGCGCTGAGTGCAAGCAAAGCCTGATTGGAACAGATATTGGATGTCGCCTTTTCACGGCGGATATGCTGTTCACGCGCTTGCAGCGTGAGTACAAAACCACGCTTACCATTGCGATCGGTTGTCTGGCCTACGATTCGGCCAGGAATTCGGCGCATATGAGGCTGGGATACGGCGAAATATCCGCATGTCGGGCCGCCAAGTGAAGCGGCGATGCCGAGGGGCTGCGCGTCGCCAACAACGATGTCGGCACCCAGCTTGCCTGGGGCTTCCAGCAGACCCAGCGATAGCGGGTTAGCACTTACGACGAGCAGGCCCTTGTGCGCATGCACGAGGTCAGCAGCCTGCTTTACATTTTCCACGGCACCAAAGAAGTTCGGGCTCTGGATCATGACAGCAGCGGTATCGTCCGATATGGCGGCTTGCAGGGCATCCCAGTCAGTGACGCCATCCTTATAGCCAATCTCAACAATCTCCAGACTCAGTCCGTGCGCATACGCCTGCAATACCTGACGGGCTTCCGGATGAACGGTACGGGATACGATGAGCTGTTTGCGACGAGTTGCCGCTGCGGCCAGATTACCTGCTTCTGCAAAGGCCGTTGCACCGTCATACATGCTGGCATTGGCTACAGCCATACCGGTTAATTCACAGATGTAGGACTGAAACTCGAAAATGGCCTGTAGTTCACCTTGGCTGATCTCAGGCTGATAAGGTGTGTAGGCGGTGTAGAACTCGGAACGGGAAATGACATGATTGATGACGGAAGGAACATGATGATCATATATGCCTGCGCCGAGGAAGCTGGCATGTGTTTCGAAATTGGCGTTGGCGCCAGCCTGTTTGGACATGTGACGTGTCAGCGCGTATTCATCGAGTTTGGAGGATACGGGCAGCTCACCCTGATAACGAATCTCTTTAGGAATGTCCTGGAACAGATCCTCCAGCGTATCCACACCGATGGTTGCGAGCATGGCGCTCTGATCCTGCTCGGTCATGGGAATGTAACGGTGCTTGCTCATGCTTGATCAGCTCCTTGAGTAGGTGTCTTTGACGTACGTGTCCGTTTATGAAAAGGGGTCTTCACGACCTCGGCTTTCAGTTTCTTGCCGCGGATCTCAATCTCAAGCGGGGTTCCCAGCGCAGCGTATTTGCTGTCGATGAGGGCAAGCCCCAGATTACGCTTCAATGTAGGTGATTGTGTGCCTGTTGTCACTTCACCAATCTGTACGCCTTCGGCGTAAATCGGATAGTGTGGGCGGGGAATACCGCGCTCCAGCACTTCGATGCCGACCAGTTTGCGGGCGGGACCGTCTTTTTTTTGCTGTAACAAGGCTTCGTGTCCGATAAAGGGTCCAGCATTCAGCTTCACAAACATACCTACGCCAGCTTCGAGTGGAGAGATGGTTGCCGACAATTCCTGTCCATACAGGGGGAGCCTCGCTTCAAAGCGCAGTGTATCCCGGGCACCAAGTCCAGTTGGTACCAGTCCGTGACTTTCTCCAGCCTGCATTAATCCATTCCAGACCACAGCGGCCTGATCCGCAGGTACATATAGTTCAAAGCCATCTTCACCGGTATAACCGGTACGGGACAACAGCAATTTTACTCCACATACTTCAGCATCCTGCACAAAACGAAACGGTTCAATCGTGGATACATCCATATCTGTAACTTTTCCGATAATATCTACAGCCAGTGGACCTTGCAGAGCCAGTAGTGCCGTCTGCTCCGAATCGTTGGTCAAGCTTACGCCAGGGATCAAGTGCTCTTGCAGCCATGCCCAATCCTTGTCGATGTTGGAGGCGTTAACCACGAGCATATAGTTCTGTTCTTCCAGCTTATACACGAGCAGATCATCCACCACACCGCCATCCGGATAACACATCAGGGTATACTGGGCTTGACCAGGGACCAGCGTGGTCACATCATTGGTCATCATTTGTTGCAAAAATACTTCAGCCTGATCACCCTGTACTGTGAATTCGCCCATATGGGATACATCGAACAGTCCAGCACGCTCACGTACCGCTTCATGTTCTTTCTGGATTCCGCTAAATTGCACCGGAAGCTCCCAGCCTCCAAAATCAATGCACCGTACGCCTTCATATTGCTGATACAGTGGGAAGAGTGGTGTTCTAAGCAAATCGGACATCAAATCACCTCGTCATGGGCCGTCAGCCGACCGAATATAATAATCGTGGATCAATGAATCAGGGTATTTTTAAATTTTCAGCTAGAGATTTTCATCACATAAGTATGGTAAGGCAGCTATGGCAGCGCCGATCTGAATCCTGTTTTTCGTTTTTTGGGAAAAAGGAAAAGGACAGGCCAAAGAACCGGCATGCCAAGTAGCACGCTGTATTCTAAGGCTCTGTCCCTTGTACCTGAGAGTTACCCCGCTGCGTTGTGCAGCAGGTTTCCCCTTGGGTGATCATTACGCCCGCACAGGGCGAATAGATGCTCTCCAGAGTTGCGTCCCGTAAAAGTCCTTTTGCCTGAGAGATTCACCGCCGCTTATCGGTGGTTTACTCCTTCGGCGTTACCTCATGTACATCCCGAATCGGGTGTCACGGGTAATCTCTCCCTTTACATTCATCCGCGGGTATAACATAGTCCAATAAACACATTTACTCCTCTCATTAAAACGTGAATCCACTGTCGATGTCAAGAACGATATCATAGAAAATGATTTAAAACCGAATGTTTAATATAATTTTAATTTTATTGTTCGTATATTTATAAAGACTGCGCTTACTATTCTAATATTCACCAGTATATGTAGAAAGAGTGTATTCAGGTTACGGTTTGAGGAGGCAATTAGCAAATAAATTGTGAGGTATCTTGACATTTGATTCATAAATATCATACGCTATGTTCTGGGAAAAAGGTTAAGGTCAAAGAACGCATGCACTCATTAATGAAAAGCGAGGCGGATATCGATGAGCGAATTGAAAAGTGATTTCCTGTACAGTGAAGAGCACGAATGGGTGCAAACCGTAGGGGAGGATACTGTACGTATTGGCATTACCGAGTTCGCGCAGCATCAGCTGGGTGACATTGTGTTTGTGGAATTGCCTGACCTTGAATCCAATGTAAAAGCAGAAGACAGCATTGGAACGATCGAATCGGTCAAAACGGTTTCGGACTTGTTCTCTCCCGTCACTGGTTCAATTATTGCAGTCAATGATTCGTTGCAGGACTCACCTGAACTTGTGAACAGCTCTCCTTACGAGGAAGGCTGGATGATTGAGATTCGTGTTGAGGGAGATCTGACAGCAGCATTGTCTACATTGATGAATGCAGACGCGTATCGTAAACATACGGAAGAATAGTATCAACGAACTTGTACTTATTAACATATATTTTTATAAAAATATGAGACGTGCTTCATGTTATTGCGACCTGTGTGAGCCTATGCTTGCAGAGGTTTTTTTGTGCTTTCCAATGAACGTTGTGAATGCTGATTTAAGCAGATTGTGGATGTGAATAGCAAGATTAGTCCAAGCTATAGGATAGAAAATGATTTTGGAAATAATAAAAGTCATAGGCAAGAAAAGCCTTGTGTACCAATGGGTTCAGCCATTATGCATAGATAAAAACGATTACATAACCTAATGTTGTCATCATTGTTCATGACGAAAGTACGCTTTCATTTCATTGAACAGGAGACCATTCTCGCTTAGGATTACAGCAGGGGAGAAATGATACCCCTTTCATAAATCATAATCACTTGATCCAAGGAGGATAATACAATGAGTAATTTGGACCAATCGTCCAATTCCAAAGGTGGGCTACGGGTAGGTGTGCAGCGTTTTGGCCGATTCCTGAGTGGTATGGTCATGCCGAATATGGGAGCGTTCATCGCCTGGGGATTAATTACGGCCATGTTCATTCCAACAGGCTGGTTCCCTAACGAGACGCTTGCACAGCTAGTCGATCCGATGATCAAATATTTGCTGCCACTGTTAATTGGTTACACCGGGGGTACGATGGTGCATGGTCAGCGTGGTGGTGTCGTGGGTGCCATTATGACCATTGGGGTCATCGTGGGTAGTGATATCCCGATGTTCCTCGGCGCCATGATTGCCGGACCACTGGCAGCATGGATCATCAAAAAGTTCGATAAATCCATTGAAGGCAAAATTAGAGCCGGATTTGAAATGCTGGTTAACAACTTCTCAGCCGGTATTATTGGCGGGATCTTGGGGATTTTTGCTCTACTGGGCATTGGGCCTGCTGTAGAAGCGATTAGCAAAGTATTGTCTGCCGGGGTACAAGGCTTAATGAATCTGGGCTTGCTACCGCTGGTCAACCTAATCATTGAACCAGGTAAAGTATTGTTCCTGAACAATGCAATCAACCACGGTATTCTTACACCTATTGCAACAGATCAAGCGAGAGAATTAGGGCAATCCGTATTATACATGCTTGAATCCAACCCAGGTCCGGGACTGGGTATCTTGCTTGCTTACTGTTTCTTCGGACGCGGAATGGCCAAATCTTCTGCACCAGGTGCCGTTATCATTCATTTCTTCGGGGGAATTCATGAGATCTACTTCCCTTACATTCTGATGAGACCGATTCTGATTCTTGCCGCAATCGCGGGTGGCGTCGCAGGTACATTAACATTCATGCTCACCGGAGCAGGACTTGTTTCGGCACCATCACCGGGTAGTATTATCGCGTATTTCCTCTTAACACCAAAAGGTGGATACCTGCCGATGCTCGCAGGGGTGCTTGTAGCAGCCGTCGTTTCTTTCCTGGTTGCAGCAGTGTTGCTGAAAACGGGTAAACAAAAGGACGAAGATCTGGAGTCCGCATCCAGTCGGATGAAAGACATGAAAAGTCAAGGAACCGTGCCAAACGCTGGCATTACGGCAAATCATCGTGAAGCAGACAGAGCCGCGGATATGGCTTCTTCTACAGTGAAAACAGATGTGAAGAAGATTGTCTTCTCCTGTGATGCAGGCATGGGGTCGAGTGCCATGGGCGCTTCCATTCTACGCAAGAAGATGAAGGCAGAGGGGATTGACGTTACGGTGACCAATACGGCCATCAGTGATATCCCGCCGGATGCAGATGTGGTAATCACACAACAAATATTAACGGATCGAGCTCGCTCCGTTGCACCGAACGCAGAACATATATCCATCGACAACTTCCTAAAAAGCCCGGAATACGATGCGCTCGTTGAACGTCTGAAGTAATTGCACGCATTCGTTTTCCCTGAGCCGGAGGCTGAGATATGAGTATTACCAAAAGACAGCGTGAAATCGTGGAGTTTCTGCTGGAGCATCCACATGAAGTCACTGCCGGCGAAATCGCCGTTGAAGTAAAGGTCAGTACCCGAACCGTTCACCGGGAGCTTCAAATGATCGAACAATGGCTTGAACCTTTGGGCATGAGGCTGGAAAAAAAATCAGGAACCGGTATCCGAATCGATGCCAGTTCCGATGATCTGGCTGTATTGCGCCAGCAACTAGAGGGTAAAGAATACGTAGAGTTTACGCCGGAAGAGCGTAAGCTCTTCATGCTTTGCATCCTGCTTGATGAACCGGAGCCTGTAAAGTTGCTCGCCCTGGCTTCGGATCTGAAAGTGACTGTATCCACTGTAACGACTGATCTGGACGATCTGGAGTCACGGATTCGTCAGGCGGGACTGAAGCTGGTTCGCAGACGTGGATATGGCGTCAAGATTAACGGAAGTGAGACGATTCATCGCACGGCCATAGCTGCACTTGCACTGGAATTTCTGGATGAGTCCGACCTGTTCGGAAGACAGCCTGAACAAGGAGGCTCCATCGTAAACCAAAAATTGCTGGATATGATTGGGCACGGTGATGTGCTTACGGTCGAAAATGCGTTATGGCAACCAGATATCGAATGGCTGGAGAACATCCCGGAACGCCAATACATGAAGCTGCTGATTCAATTATCCGTAGCGGTTGTACGTATTCGTAAAGGCTTTGGCATTGGCCGTATTTCTCCACGGGAGAAAACGGGAGATGGAGTTGCAGAGCAGGATGAGATGAAGGTTCCACCTTATATGGCTTCCCGCTTGTGTGGTGTGTTATCCACCCAGCTGGGGCTGACATTCTCCCAAGATGAGCAAGCTTATTTTCACAGGCTATTAATTGAGACCGAGCAACGGATTCACTCTTCGCGGCTGTTGCCAATAGACGACTTGATTTTACTGGACAGGGTACATTCACTGATTGATCAGATGCAGGCGAGAACGCATTACGCCTTTCATGAGGATCGTTTGCTTCGTGAAGGTCTGCTTGGTCATATGCAACCTGTAATGGAGCGAATTGAAGGGCAACAGATGATTCGTAATCCGCTTTTGCAGCAGATTCGCAAGGATTATGACTCCCTCTTCGAAGATGTCAAACAATCCGTGCATCAAGCTTGGCCAGGCACAGACGTTCCGGATGAGGAAATTGGTTTTTTGGTCATGCATTTTGGAGCTTCCATCGAGAGGTTACGTGCATTGAAACGGGAAATCAGAGCGATCATCGTGTGTACAAGCGGAATCGGATCATCCCGCATGCTGTCCAGCCGACTGTCGAAGGAGATTCCCGAGATTCGGATCATGGATAGCGTGTCCTGGTATGAAGCTGCCCGGATGCCTCCAGATCAATATGATCTGGTGTTATCCACTGTCGATCTGCCGATGGATGAGCATCAGTATTACAAAGTGAGTCCATTGCTCACGGCGGAAGAGAGCGAACGTCTGCGTCATTTTATCCGGACAACAACATTACAACGACAGCATAACAAGCCCCGTGAAGCAGAGGTTCAGACGACAAGTCGTTACTCGGACCCTGACGGAATGGAAGCAATTCTGATTGAAATCGTCCGAATTATTGGCAAGTTTCAGGTGTATCCGCTGGATAACCAAGATATCGGTTTCTATAAAACCGTGTATGGAATGTGCAAAGTACTCCATGAATCGGGTGTGCTGAAGGAACCGGAGGAGATTGCGAAACGGTTGGAGGCACGTGAAGCAGTGGGGAGTCAGAAGATTCCCGGTACAAGACTTGCACTGTTTCATACACGCAGTGAGGGAATCTACAGGCCGTCCATCAGCCTATTCCAGCTTACTGAGCCACTCCTTCGTACACCGGATGATCCGGCAGGAGTTACCCATGTTCTTTTGATGCTCGGTCCCAGAGAATTATCCAAGGAAAGCCTGGAGGTTCTCAGTGAGATCAGCGCCCTGTTATTGCAGGAAGAAATGATTACATTACTGGAAAAGGGAATCAGGGATGAACTCATTCATTACCTGTCCCAGGAACTCGTTGGATTTTATCGCAGTAAAACCGAAATTGGAGGTCAACCATTATGAGTATGTTAACAACAGATAAAGTCATCATGAATGCGACGGCTCAGGACAAATATGAAGCGATTCGTATGGCTGGACAGATTCTGAAGGATGCGGGACATATTACTGCTGATTACATTGAGAAGATGATTGAACGTGAAGAGATTGTCTCGACCTATGTAGGGAACGGACTTGCGATCCCGCACGGTACGAAGGAATCCAAAGCTTTCATTTTATCCACAGGCATCTCTGTCATTCAGTATCCACAGGGTGTAGATTTTGGCGAAGAAAAGGCTTATATGGTCATTGGTATCGCGGCTCAAGGCGGGGAACATATGGAGATCTTGACTAGCATCGCGGTGATCTGTGCTGAGGATGAGAATATGGAGGCCCTGCGTCTGGCGAAAACAGCCGAAGAAGTTATTGCTATTCTGGAAAGTGAAATGGAGCTATGAAGGCCCTACACTTTGGCGCAGGTAACATTGGACGCGGGTTTATCGGATTGATCCTCTCCCGTGCAGGGTATGAGGTGGTTTTCTCCGACGTGAATCAGACCTTGGTAACCGCTCTTCAGCAACGGGGACAGTATACGGTGGAACTGGCTAACGAGAGCAAGGATCAGGAGACCGTCACAGGCGTAAATGCAATCGATGGAACCCAACTGGAGACAGTTGCCCAAACCGTTGTGGAAGCTGATCTGATTACAACCGCAGTGGGCGTGGGTGTGCTGAAACATATTGCACCAGGTATTGCAAAGGGACTTGAGAAAAGACTGAATTCCGGTCCTGCTCAAAACCCTCTTCACATTATTGCTTGCGAGAACGCAATTGGAGCCAGTACGCAATTGAAAGAGCATGTATATGCTCTGCTCGATGAGCAAGTGTGCTTACTTGCGGATCAGTACATCTATTTCCCGGATTCGGCTGTAGACCGGATTGTACCTATTCAGCATCATGAAGATCCGTTGCATGTACAGGTGGAGCCTTTTTACGAGTGGGTGGTGGATCGTTCCCAGATGGCTCCTGCATTCAAACCGGTTGAGGGCATTCTATATGTCGATGATCTGGAGCCGTATATCGAACGAAAACTGTTCACTGTTAATACAGGACACTGCGTTGCAGCATATATCGGTAATGTACACGGGTATGACACGATTCAGAAGGCTATTGCCGACGAAAAGGTGAAATCGATTGTCTACGGTGCTCTGCAGGAAACGGGAAAAGTTCTGGTGAAGCGTTTTGGATTCAACCCGGAAGAACATGAGCAGTATATTGTCAAAATATTGGGACGGTTCGTCAACCCGTATCTCACCGATGAGGTTACTCGTGTTGGGCGTTCTCCGCTGCGCAAGTTGTCTCCGAATGATCGTCTGGTTCGCCCGGCCCTTCAGGCCTATGCGGATGGAACCGAAACGACCTATCTGGCTATGGGTATGGCAGCAGCCTGCAAGTTCGATGTATCCGATGATCCGGAAGCGGTTGAACTTCAGGACATGATCCGCCAGAAGGGGATTACAGCTGCGCTCCACCATTATACGTCCATGGATGAGCATCATCCGGTGCTTGAACAGGCTGTTGCCCAGTATAACCAAATGTAAGAACAGTGGTAGCCAACTAATAGTATAGATGAGGCATAATGAAGAAGAGCCATACAGTCGTTAACTGTGTGGCTCTTCTTTGGGTTGGCGTTTATCGGCATAGTCGTCCAAACAGCGTTGACAAATGCACGATTTTCGGCGCTGCTCTGCCGGAATGCGGTCGAATACACCTTCGGGGAAAGTAGCCCGGTTACACCAGCATTCCGAATGAGGATGTCCTGCGGCATAGGAACAGCGATTAGCTTCCCCGCATAACGGGCAGACAAGAACATCGATACGGGTGTGCTCTTGATCGTTTTGTTCTGCAGACATTGGGTTCTTTCCTCCCTGTGAATAGCTACGAGCTGAAGTTGAACATACTGGTCCCAGTATAACAGAAATGTGCTGGTGATTATGGATTTCACTGTGTATATATGACGTCCAGTTCACCACATCTGTTTCTCCCATTGGCTATTCTTCAGGCGGTAATTCAATCTGTAGGCCTTCCACATGTTTGCGTCCCATCAATTTACGCTTCTTACGATTTTCCTTTGTTTCTAGCACAATGTCCAAGTCATAATCGTCACCTGGATAAAGCTCATCTGCGGATATATGCAGGGTCAGGCGTTTCTTATGAATTTTGACTTTGCGTCCCCGTAGCATGACCCCGATATTTCCACGGCTATCCTCCACATCACAGACGATGCCCGACTGATTAAGATAGGCCGCATACACCCGATCTCCTTTGCGAAAAGTTTTGGCAGGAGCAAGAGAATCCGACTCTCTGGTTGTTGTCTTTTTGTGGAGACCGACTGAATCCTTTGACTGCTTCGACTGATTCCGCTTGGACAACTCTGCTGGGCCGTCTGATTCTGTAACGGAACGATCAGGCGTCAGGGCCGGTGTTTCCAAAGGAGGTGACGTGAACACGAATGTACGATCTCTTGAAATACTTTGATTCGACAGGGACTTGGATCGCTCGATAATCCGTTGTGGCATGCCCAGCTTTAATGCGATGGAATAAGCATAGCTCTCACCAGCCTCTCCGATACGCAATCGATACAGCGGCTGGAGAGAAACGGTATCAAATTCCATACGGGCATTTTCAAATCCTGGCGTGGCAGCAGCAAAATGTTTGATTTCACCAAAATGTGTTGTCGCCACAACGGTTGCTCCGCGGCTGTGCAGCTCCTCCAGCATGGCGATGGACAGTCCAACACCTTCACCGGGATCTGTACCGGAAGCCATCTCATCAATGAGCACCAGAGTTGATGGATTGGCCTGTTCCAGTATGCCAATCATATTGCGAATATGTGCAGAGAATGTACTGAGTGCTTGTTCCATACTCTGTCCGTCACCAATATCAACCGCTACCTCGTTATAAACAGCCATCTCGCCACCTTCCTCTACCGGAATAAGCAAACCGGATTGCATCATCAACGTGAGCAAACCTAGCGTTTTGAGTGCGACCGTTTTACCACCGGTATTGGGGCCAGTAATAATGAGCGACGAGTACGTTCTGCCAATTGCAAAATCAAGTGGAACCATGGAAGAACCCATGAACGGATGACGTGCACGTTGAAGGCTAATTTGACCCTGAGTATTGACTCGAACGGTACGTCCATCCATGGTGGCCGCATATTTGGCTTTGGCAAACAGGAAGTCCAATACACCTACCGTTTCGGTGTTCAGTGCGATTTCACGGCTATACGATTCGGCCAGGGAGGTTAAATCACCGAGAATTCTCATCTCCTCTCGGGACTCCTCAGCTTGTAGAGCGGCCAATTCCATCTGTAAACTTACTAACTGGGCAGGTTCGATATATACGGTTTGCCCGCTCCCCGATTCATCCAGCACACTGCCTTTCACCTGTTTGCGGAACTCTTTCTTAATGGGCAGAACCGTTCTTCCTCCGCGTTGGCTGATGACATGTTCCTGCATAATGGAGCGATGTTTGCTCACCAGAGAATCAAGCTTTCGTTTCATGCGCTCCTCATTCACCGTCATTTTTTTACGAATTCGAATTAGTTCCTTGCTCGCCTGATCCTGAATGCGTCCACTATGGATGCAACGCTCGATCTCACTCAGCAAAGGTTCGATCAGAATCATGGATGCTGCATAGCGACTGACGGTGGGAGCAACCGCTAATTTGCCCTCCATGTATTTCATGAGTTGTGCACAGCTTCGCAGGAACTGAGCGAGATGACTGAAGTCACGTTCACTGAATAGATAACCGGTACCGAGCAGATCCATAATCGTTTCCATTCCGTCCAGTGAAGGAAGGGGGATGCTGGCCCCGAAGCGAATCAATGCAGCCGCTTCTGCAGTTTCCTCCAGGCGAATTTGAATCAGGTGAGCGTCAACCATTGGTTTCAGTTCTCTGGCATAACGCTTGCCCAGATAAGACAGGGCACAGTCTGCAACGTTTTTTTGAATTTGTGGATAGCCCAAACTGTTTAAGGTGTTTTCATTCATGCGTGATCTCTCCTTGGATTTGAATTGGGATTTCAGTTAAAGCGGTGAAACGTATTCCTGAAAACGCAAAAAGGGCGGAGAATGAACAAACGTCATTCTCCGCCCTAAACGTATGGGAAAGCAGAGTCCACTACAGGTCTATATTAAAAAATCCGCGCTGAACACAGCGCGGAAATAGACCCGGACAACTACAATCCCGGAGGCGATTTATGATATCCGCTGTTCTTAACTAAGTACAGGGATCTGGCGCATCATGAAATACACGTATGCCATAAGGGCACAAGCGCAATGAAAGGCCAAACTCCTGAATATGAAACTTGGTTAGTTAAGAACATTCACCGACATTAAAAATCTCTCCTTCGACTTGAGGAATATGCAACCAATATAAACTGGAAATTGGTTTGAAGTCAACCTTTAGAATAAATGAGTGGACTTGAATAGGAATGGGTTTTAAAATAACAATAGTAAAATAATCCAATGAAAGCGATTTTATAAGAAGGAGGATGCTCTTCTTGCCTAAATATTTATTGCGTTTGCTTTGCTTTACCCTGATCCTCGGAGCCCTTCCGGTTATTGTAATTGGTTCCGTATCGTATACGATTGCATCGCGTGACATTGAACAGAAAGTGCGTGAGAGTAATCTTCAGATATTGCATCAGACCCAAATGCGGGTAGAACAAGTTTTGCGCAGCCTGCAATTATCATCCATCCAGTATGTCAATTCGCCTTTGGTACTACAAGCGATGAAGAAACCACTGGACAGCAGCGAGTTTCAGGAGATTCGTGATCTGACATCCGGCTTTAACAATTTGCAAGCGGTTACGAATATTGACCAAGCCTATCTGGTTAATCTGGATGAAGATTGGGTCGTTTCGATGCGTTCTTTTGGCAAATTGGATGATTTCAGCATTCGAGACCGAATTGGCTCCTACCTAAGTTATACCAACAGCCTGTTCTGGGTCACTCAGAATGCCAGTTCAGCCAAAGAAAGTGTACCTGTGTCAGCAGGTATGGGTGAATTAACACCCGAACAGGCACCTACCCTTATTTCATCGGATAATGTGGTCAGTATGGTATTCAAAATCCCGATGGTACCGACGAATGTGAAACCCAAAGGTTTTCTGGTCATCGATATTGCTGACACGGAGCTTAGCACATTTCTGAGTCGGAATCCGAATTCCGGGGACATGTACGTTCTGGATCGGGAACAGAAATATTTTTTGAATGATACAAGTCAAGGTGCGAAATATGACACTTTAAATAAGGAGATCCACGAGATCGTCCAGACGACAGGGGAACCTGAGGGTTTCTTCAGTGCAGAGGTGGAAGGTAACCAAGTGGCAGTTAGCTATAGGCAATCTCCGCTCAACGGCTGGCTGTACGTGTCCGTTGTTTCCCTTGGACAGATCACGGCCCAGTCGCAGAAAATTGCTCTGGTTACCGGTGTCGCTACGCTAGTTATGTTATGTGTAACGGGACTGTTCGCCATATATGGCAGTCGGCGGATGTACTCACCGATCTCCAGATTGCTGCAGTTTACAAAGGGGTTGGATTCCCCAGTTGCTCCGTCAGGACGCCGTCAGGATGAATTTATCTATATTGAGGAGCAATTGTCAACCTTGTTCAGTTCGGAGAAAACGATGCGTGAGCAAATGAAGGGGCAGCATGTGCACCTCCAGGAGTTTTTTATGACCAAACTGCTGACAGGCAAAATCTCGGAAGAAGATTTCAGATATCAGGGAGAATTGTACGATTTTCCGACAGGCTGGACCAATCTGGGCGTACTTATGCTCCAGATCGATACGTTGGAAGGGACCCGATATGAGGAACAGGATCGGGACCTGCTGCTGTTTGCTGTCAACAATATGGTAGGTGAGCTACTTCCTTCGGCAGTTCGGTTCACCCCGGTCATGCTGGATGATGCTCAAGTCACCGTACTTGCCTCCGAACTGACGGATGAGGTGAAGCTGAAGGAATGGATGCATACCCAGGCAGACTGGATTCGCGAACGTGTGGTGACCTATCTGAATCTGCCCGTAAGTATTGGCATCAGTCGTTCTTATACTTGTATTGGTGATACGCCAAGAGCGGTTCAGGAGAGCCGCGAGGCTCTGCAAGGCCGGGTAAGTCTGGGTAGCCGTATTATTTTGCATTACGAGGATATTCAGCCACGTGGTCAGATGGAGGCCGCACTGTATACCCAACTACGTATGATTGAGGATCAGCTCGCTTCTGCACTCAAGCAAGGAGATGAGGAGAAGACGGATGCGTACTTTAAGCAATATTTGGGGCTGCTTGCAGACAAGAAACTTCATTTCAGTGAATATCCCGTCATTATGGTTCAGTTGTTGTCTCGTGTATATCAGCTTGTGCAGGAGCAAGGTGGGGATGTAGCCGAAGTACTGGGTGAAAAAGCATCGATGGCACATTTGCTGAAGTTGTCCACATTGGACGAAATGACCAATTGGTTCCGCAAGCGGTTGTTCCTGCCCGTCATCCGTTTCTGGCGAGAACAGGAAGAATCCCAATACATGAATATTGCAAGACGCATGATTCGATTAATCGAGGAACGTTATGATCGTGAATTATCGCTGGAAGCCTGTGCTGCTGAGCTTAATTTTCACCCTGTCTATCTAAGTCGGGTATTCAAGAAGGAAGCAGGAGTCAATTTTACGGAATATCTCGCAGAGTACCGCATGGAAAAAGCGAAGACATGGCTGCAAACAACGAATCTTAAAATATCGGAGATCGCCGAGAAATTAAACTATACCAATCCAACCGCATTCATCCGTACGTTTCGCAAAATCACAGGGACGACCCCCGGCAAATACCGGGAGCAGCAGCGATAAAAGAAGCCTGCTCTGCCTGCCATGGCAGGCAGGCTTTTTCATGTCTGGATGAAGGAAGAAGGCCGCTTCTGCCATGAAGTTAAGACAGGAATATGGGGGTTGAAAGCAGTTCATTTCCCCTTTAAACCTCATGATGAAAATGGGCTAAACCCTTGCTGCACAAGGGAAAACAAAAGGATAAAACGAGACGATAGCCAGTCATTCGTTTATCCGCCACAATGAAGACATGAATTCAGGAAGTGATATTTTGTAATCGTTTCCAATGTGGGGAGGAAGACAATATGAAAGCCGAAACGGCGGCTCGAACACGGCCCGCTACCCGCAGTGACAAAAACCTGCTGTGGAGAGACATTATCAAAAACCGGTGGCTTTATATCATGTTAATACCGGGTGTGCTTTACTTTGTTATTTTCAAATACATACCCATGTATGGCATCACGATGGCTTTTCAGGATTACACGCCTTACAAGGGCATCTTGGGAAGTGAATGGGTAGGGTTCAAACATTTCCAGCGTTTTTTCAGTGAACCGCAGTTCTGGACATTATTTCGAAATACGTTTTTGCTTGCCATTTATAACATCGTGTTCTTTTTTCCACTGCCGATTGTATTGGCCCTCATGATGAATGAGGTTCGGCGTGAACGCTTCAAACGATTTGTACAAACGCTAGTCTACGTTCCACACTTTGTTTCCTGGGTTGTTGTTGTTGGTGTGTTCTACATGCTGTTCACAACAGAGGGCGGCGCCGTTAACGAATTGCTCTATAACCTGACAGGGCAAAAGGTGGCTTTCTTGCTTGAACCGGGATGGTTCCGAACCATGATCGTCGGACAATCCATCTGGAAAGAGGTTGGCTGGGGCACAATTATCTTCCTGGCGGCACTTTCGGGTGTAGATACACAGCTCTATGAAGCTGCACGCATTGATGGTGCCAGCCGCTGGCGTCAAACCTGGCATATTACGTTGCCGGCTATTCGCAGTACCATCGTCATTTTGCTCATTCTGCGTCTGGGCAATTTCCTGGATACAGGCTTTGAACAGATCTTCCTGATGCTGACTCCGACGAACCGGGATGTGGGCGAGGTATTTGATACCTACGTGTACACGAAGGGTCTTACTCAGGCACAGTACAGTTATAGTGCTGCTGTCGGGTTGTTCAAATCGGTTGTCGGGCTGGCGCTTGTCCTTGGTGCCAATACGCTAGCCAAAAAATTCGGGGAGGAAGGCGTCTACTAACCTTCGGGAGCAGACGTTCTTCACCAGACAGGAGTGAACATTAAGATGCAACAGGATAAAACGTGGGGCAACCGGATCTTTGATTTTGTAAATCATGGCTTGCTGCTGTTAATTGGAATCGTGACCGTCATCCCGTTCATTTATATTTTGGCCGTCTCGTTTACCAGTCCGCATGAAGTGGCTAAGGGAGGATTCATTCTTTTTCCAAAAGAGTTCTCTCTGGCTGCGTACCGTTACATTTTCTCTACAGATACCTTGATTCGCAGTCTGGGCGTATCGATCTATATTACGGTGATTGGTACCTTGATTAACCTGCTGTTTACGTCACTTATGGCGTATCCGCTCTCCAGAAGATATTTGCGTGGACGGCAGCCCATTTTGCTGGGTGTATTGTTCACGATGCTCTTCAGTGGCGGGATGATTCCAACGTACTTTGTCGTAAAATCCTTGCACCTGACGGATACGTTGTGGTCGCTGATGCTACCTACTGCTATTAGTGCATTTAACTTGATCGTACTCAAAAACTTCTTCCAGGCCATTCCCGACGAACTGGAGGATGCAGCCAAAATTGATGGATGTAACGATGTCAGCGTATTGTTCCGGATTGTACTGCCTTTGTCCATGCCAGCGATGGCGACATTTTCACTCTTTTACGCGGTGGCCCACTGGAACAGTTTCTTCAGCGCTGTTATCTATATCAACGATAGTGAGAAATGGCCTGTCCAAGTCTGGCTGCGTGAGATTGTCATTCTGGCACAGAGCCGGATCGGAGATACGAGTATTGAAGAGACCGAGATCCAGCCGCTGACCATTCGCATGGCGGTTATCGTATTCTCCACGATCCCGATTATGCTGGTGTACCCATTCCTGCAAAAGCACTTTGCCAAAGGAGTGATGCTGGGTTCGGTGAAAGGTTGAGTCGGCAGATGGTTCAAAGTCAGATCATTATGACTGTATAAAAAAGGGAGGTTTTCATGTTATGAAAGCAACAAAAAAGAAAGCCGTAGCTGTCTTGAGCACACTGGCACTGGTGACAGGTTTGCTGGCAGGATGCGGGTCAGATGAGGGTCAGGCTGCCGAGGGCGGCGTACAGAATGTGTCCATAGCCATTGCACAGGTGGGTGATGTGCCAAGCAAAGGCAATGAAGTTCAGCAAAAGATTGAAGCGTATACCAATACCAAACTGGATATCCAGTGGATTCCGGCTTCAGCGTACAATGACAAAATTAACGTGATGATCGCTTCAAGCGATATGCCGAAAATTGTGAAGGTGCAATATAACCCAACGGTGACCAACGCGATGCGCAACGACGTGTTCTGGGAAGTGGGGCCTTTGCTGAAAGATTACAAAAATCTGTCGGCACAGAACGAGCGTTTTTTTGACAACATCAAGGTAGAGGGCAAAATCTATGGGGTTCCCGTATTCTCGGATATTGCGCGGGCTACAGTGATCTATCGCAAGGACTGGTTCGAGAAGCTGAATCTTAAGGTGCCAACGACACCGGATGAATGGTATGAAACAATCAAGACACTGGCAACCTCCGATCCGGATGGAGATGGTCAGGATAATACGTTTGGGCTGATGCTTTTCAAAAAATATAATGAGGACCAATATTCCTTCACGACACGCCTTGGCGTAAGTTTTGGTGCACCTAACAAGTGGAAGGTTGAGGACGATGGCAGCTTCACGCCGGAATTCATGACACCGGAATATATGCAGGTGCTGGATCTGCTGAAACGTTTGTACGATGAGAAACTGCTAAATCAAGACTTTGCCGTATTCGACTCTACGGAAGCGGAGAAAAAGTATGATTCCGGTGTTGTTGGTATCCGTGTTGGGGTTGCGCAGAACGGTAAAAGTCAGCAAGAGCGTTTGTCCAAAAACAATCCGGATGGTGTGGTAGACATCGCTGGTTTGCTTGGAGCGAACGGAGATCGTGTTGCAGGACAGACGGGTAACTCCGGAATTCTGGCATTCCCTAAATCGACGGTGAAATCGGAAGAGGAACTGAAGAGTCTGCTCTCCTTCCTGGATAAACTGATGGACCCTGAGATGGCCACCCTGTTGATGCGTGGTATGGAAGGCAAACATTACACCAAAGTGGGCGAAGATCAAGTGGAGATGAGTGACTTCGATGCATTCCAGCGTGAAGTGAAACCTTACCGTGACAATCTTCCTTATGTGGAAGGATATAACGTACCGAAATTGAAGGATACTGAACTGGGTGAAAAAGGTACGGCACTTGCCAAGGAACTGGCGGAGCATGCTGTGCCAAACCCTGCGCTGACGTTATATTCTCCAACGTATGGTGACCGTGGGGCGGATCTGGATCAGGTGATTGCCGATGCGCAAACCAAATACATCATGGGCAAAATCGATCAAAGTGGCTGGGAAAAGGAAATTGAGAATTGGGGCAACGCTGGTGGAAACAAGATTCGTGAGGAGTATGCCGAAGACTATAAAAAACAGGCTCAATAAAGAGCCGGAAGCGGAGGCTTGATCATGAAGGAAACCTTGCAATTCACATCGGTGCGTATGGCGCAGCAGTTCATGGAAAGTTATCGTAACCATGAGTTGTACTCCACTTGGCATTATGAGAACGGCTGCCTGCTGAAAGCGCTGGAGGAGCTGTATACGCATACGGGGGAGCAAAAGTATTTTGACTACATCCGGGAACTGATGGATCATTTTGTGCAGGAAGATGGCTCGATTCGCTCCTATTCGGTCGAGGAATATAATCTGGATCAGATCAATCAGGGAAAATCGCTGTTCCTGTTGCATGAGAAAACGGGAGAAGAGAAGTACCGCAAAGCTGCGGAGTTGCTTATGACTCAGCTCAAGGGACAGCCACATACGAGTGAGGGCGGATTCTGGCATAAAAAGATTTACCCATTCCAGATGTGGCTGGATGGATTGTACATGGCTACTCCGTATCTGACTCAGTATGGCGCAGTGACAGGGGATGAGAAGTGGTTCGACAAGGCTGCTCTGCAGCTCTTGCTAGTGGAACAGCGCACACGTGATCCGCGTAGCGGTCTCTTGTACCATGCCTGGGATGAGAGCAAAGAGCAGCGCTGGAGTTCGGGAGAGACGGGATGTTCTCCGCATGTGTGGAGCCGGGCAATGGGCTGGTATGTGATGGCGGTTGTGGACACATTGGATCACCTGCCGGTAGATCATCCGCAGCGCGGACAGATTGTGGGCATCTTCGAACGGGTGGCGAATGCACTTGTGCATGTGCAGGACCAACAGACTGGACTATGGCCACATCTGCTGGATCAGCCGGGACGTGAGCGGAATTATCTGGAGGCATCCGGGACCTCGATGTTTGTCTATGCATTGGCCAAAGGTGTGCGTAAAGGATATCTGAGTGGCAAGTTCAAAGCCGTTGCTGAAAAAGGATATCAGGGTCTGCTTCAGCATCTGCTGCAAACGGACCGTGAAGGCGTGCTGTCCCTGACGCAGTGTAACGGCGGAGCAGGTCTCGGAGGAAGCCCGTATCGTGACGGGTCATACGAGTATTATGTGACTGAATCCATTCGGATCAATGATCCGAAATCGGTTGCTCCGTTCATTTTGGCGGGAGTGGAGATTGAACTGGCGTAATGCTGGTTCTTTTCTTCAGATTATTTATGATAGCGCATTCATTATTTAATCCAAAGGAGAGATGGTTCATGAGTCCAAAAGGTCCAATGTCCCGTTTAGGCGGAATCGTTGTAATTGGTGCAATGTCCGCTGGGCTGCTTGCAGGTTGCGGGGGAGAGAAAGCGCCTGCTGCAGGGGAAGGTAAACTTCCCATTTCCATCTCTTTAATGCAGGTAGGTGATATACCCGCCAAGGAGAACGGGATTGAACAGAAGATTGAAGAATACACGAATACGGATGTCAACGTACAGTGGATTCCGCAGTCTGCTTTTGATGATAAAGTGAACGTTATGGTTGCTTCAGGTGAGATGCCTACCATTATGCGTGTGAATTATGTACCGACAACGTTTAATGCCGCCAAAACGGGACTGTTCTGGGAACTGGGGCCGTACCTGAAGGATTATAAGAACCTGTCTGCCCAATCCGAGGCTTATTTTAACAATATCAAAATTGAAGGTAAGGTATACGGCATTCCCAACTTCAGGGATATTGGACGGACCGCTATCGTATATCGCAAGGACTGGTTTGATAGATTGAAGCTGGATATACCCAAAACGCTGGATGATTGGTATGAAGTAATGCGCTCCATACGCAAGGACGACCCGGACGGGAATGGCAAAGAGGATACGTATGGTGCATTGTTATTCAAAAAATATAACGAAGGTGTCTCTTCCCCTCTGACTCGGATCGCTGTAAGTATCGGCGGCGTTAATAAATGGGGAGTGGACGATGCCGGGAAATTGACCCCGGAGTTCCTGACCACTGAATATGTGGATACGATGAAGCTCTTCAAGCGTCTGTTTAGCGAGGGACTGATTAACAGTGATTTCCCAGCTCTTGACCCTTCCGATGCGGACAAAAAAATGGATTCCGGCCTGGTTGGCATGAAGCTGAATGGTGTGGCCCAGAATGGAAAGTCCTCCCAGCAGCGGCTTACGCCTAACGCTCCAGATGGAGAGATTGATGTGGCTCCGTTCCAGGGAACCGATGGCATTCGAATCGCCGGGGAGCCAGGGAACTACGGAATGCTGGTCATCCCGAAGGCTTCCGTACCGGATGAGGAGCAATTGAAGCAGGTTCTCACATTCCTGGATCAGTTAATGGATGAAGAATTGAGTACGTTGCAGCTCCGTGGATTGCTTGATGTGCACTACACCAAGACTGCGGATGGCAAAACTGAACTAAAGGATTTCGATGCTTATCAGCGTGAAGTGAAGCCATATCGTGATAATCTGTTAAGCATTGAAGGATATAACGTAGCTGAACTGGTCGATGTTCCGATCGGCATGAAAGGAACGAAAATGGCGCGTGAGAATGAGCAGTACGCCATTGCCAATCCGGCACTCACCTTGTCTTCGGTAATCTATACCGAGCGTGGTCAGGAGCTGGATCAGATGATCTGGGATGCGCAGACCAAGTACATTATGGGTAAAATCGATGATGCAGGTTGGGAGCAGGAAATAGCAAGCTGGAGAAAAGCCGGTGGTGATCAATTGATCACAGAACTGGAAGCATCCTACAAGGAGTTGAATGGAAAATAAAACGGGATTGAGCAAAAAAGGTTGATTAAATGGAATGATATGGTTTATTCTATGAGTGAGTTTATTTTCCCAATATCATAAGAAAGACCACACCCTTAAAGCATAAGGCTATGAATCTGCGGATTTATGGCCTTTTTTTGTGTTTTGAGCGAATGCAGTGGGTCTATGGAAGGAGGGGGGCATACCTTGAAGTGATGGGGATGGACGAAAAATAATACCAATAGCCTAGTACAACATGGTAGAATATTGATTATTATGGCAAATTTAGGTTTTGGTTATGAAGAGAAGTGACTAGGTTGACCAAGTAAAGCATCCCCATACTAAGGTACATAGGAGCGTGAGTAGATTGAAGAAACAGATTAAAGGTCACGAGAAGAAGAAAAAACGGAATGTTTGGATCGTCGGGTTGTTAACGACAACTGTATTAGCAGGAACGCTATTGCCTGTTGGACCGATACATTTGACGTCAACAGCGAGTGCTGCATCGGGTACAAGTAGCAACGCCCTGAGCAAGTTCAAGGATATTAAAGGCCACTGGGCTCAAGCAACGATTGCCAAAGCTTATGAAAAAAATCTGATCTCCGGTTACCAGGACGGAACGTTTCGTCCCAATGGCAAAATCACGCGTGGGGAATATGCGACCATACTTGCCCGGGCGACTGGACTAGAGAAGGTAGAGGGGCAGAATCCGTTTTCCGATCTCAAGGGACATTGGTCTGAAGCGGCGGTTAGCCAGCTTGTGGGACAAGGATTCATTAACGCTGGTGATTACGCCAAAGGGTTCAATCCGAATGCGGAACTGACACGTTACGAGATGATGAAATGGATTGCCAATGGACTGATCAAGTCCGGGAGCAGCTTCCAAGATGCTTTTAATGATACGAAAAATACACTGCTTCCCACACCGGAAGTGAACCGTGGCACCATTCGGCCCGAGCAGATTCCGTATCTTGCCCTTGTTCGTGGGACAGGCATTGTGGGTGGATTTCAGGATGGCACATTAAAACCAGCGGATTCCACCACTCGTGCAGAAGTATCAGCCATTTTGCTGCGTTATATGGACGTGGAGGGCACGGACGCCGCGAAGTATAGTGACCTGAATGAGATGAGAGAGGTCGGCACAACGGGTACGAATTTAACGACGATTAGTAATTATAGGTATAGTTCAGGTTCGATCATGATATCCGATTTATCCAAAGGAAATATAAATTTAAGCAATAAATCCGGTGTATTAAAAATTCATCGGTTTATCGTTGTAGACGCTACTCAAAATAAGCCGAAGGGTATTTACGCGAAGCTTTTTCTTCCGGATAAGTATGCAAGTGGCTCCTATAGAACTTTTGCAGATGTGTCATTTACATCTTACTTAGAAACCTCGAATTTAATTACATTTAACCAAGGTCTTTCGGATTCGTTAATACAATTCAATCGTCTTGATTTAGACTTGGCTAAGAAACAAAGTAATGTGACAATTCCTATGGACTCAGGAGAACTTATAAAAAAAGGATTACAGAAAAGATTTTGGACTACATCGACTTTAAGGAATAAATCTTGGTCTTATTTTTTGAAATCAGATACAGAAGGAGAATTTAAAATTCAAAGGTAGTCTTATCAGGATGGTGAGCAAGTTGTAATGAAAAAGCTTAATTATTTTTCTGCTTTTATTTTAGTGAGTATATTTATTTCACAAATATTATTATTGTTCGTATTGTACTTACCTATGAACGTTGTTCATGCTGCTACAGATGAGTATGGACCTAAATCTATGAAAAACCCTCGGAAGGTTACAATACTAGCCACTCCTACTGTAGGGAGGCCAGGGGTATATTGGTACCAAGTGGATAGCGGACAATTTAGAGCTGACCATGCTGGGGGACCAACTTATGCGAATAATGCAGGGAGCTGTTCCAGTCCATTCCCTGCTGCTGCAGAAGTTCCGGATAGTGTAGATTTCAGTAGATGGCCTGCAGAAAACTGGCCTGATTATAATTCCAGAGGAGTCGAAGTCTCAAGCATCCTTAATGTCCGAATCCATGATGTTAATTATCAGGGGAGAGCAGATCAAGATTCATATACCGGTGTGGGAGACCCTACCCCACCTTTTCCTTCAACAATTGTTGCAATAAGAACGATTACTGGAGGATACCACATACCAACCGACAAGAGTCCATTCGCAAATGGTGGGCAAACAACGGCGGGCTGTCCTAAATACAATGTTTCTTATTTCACGCCCATGGACATCATCTGGGAAGGTGATTTGGAAGAAGAAAAAGAAATCGATGTAACACCGGATTCTAGTTTAACAATCGGTCAAACCCAGCAAATGATAGCCAAGGTGAAGACCAAAAACTATGGTGCGACAGATTTTAACGAGGGCATCGACGTTTCGCGAAGAGAAGCGGAGATCAAATGGTTCTCTTCTGACGAAACGATTGCGAGTATTGAGCTGAAAACAGGGATGTTAAAAGCCGAAAGTCCGGGTACAGTCACTGTGCGTGCGATCTGGAACAATGGTACATATCTCATCTCGGATACTGCTACCATTACAGTCACGTCTGAACCAGGACTCGTTGTGAATTTGCCGAACGCTTGTAAAGCTAATACAACACCCTTACAGGCGGAAGCAGTATTAACCAAACCGGATCGCTCTGTTCATAAACTGACGACTCATCCCAAATTGACGTGGCAGAGCTCGAATCCGGCTGTGGCAACGATCGGCGCAGATGGCAAAATCACGACCAAAGGTCTCGTGGGTAGCACGACCATAAAAGCTCATTTTCTTGATTCTGCTCAGCAACTGGATGAACAAGGGACTCAGGTGCTTGAGGTGAAGGACTGCACGGATAATGGAGAAGGTGGTAATGATGGCGATCCGGGGGGTGACCCTGTGAACGCTTGCCCTGTGACCATCAGCCCACCTAGTAGAGGCACGGTTATTGAAGCATCTGTTATGGACCCGTCTGTTCGAGGTGTGTTGAAGGCAGACGACCGGGGAGCTGAGAAGTTTGATGTCACTCGTGGTATTCCGACCTCGGAAGATCTCTACGCCAATGTCTTGGCTAAAGGATATTTGTTTCAGCACCGCTGGGTTAACATGACAGGAACGGTGACTTACACCGTTAATGTGAAAAGGGTTTATCATAAAACCTGGACGATCCCGGGAAGAGCGTCTAGTGGTGAGGGTGATCCAGGAACACCTCCTCAGCCCAGGGAACTTGATGTGCCTGGGGATAAAACCATGCAAGTAACACGGACATATAGCTATTGGCAAATCGATAACCTGGAGGTATACAAGTTAAATGAGGCAAAGGTATCTAACTATGCGCTAGGCGGTTATGGTGACACCGTGACCCTGACGCCCAATGCATATACACCACCGACTATGCAATCGGCTATGGATACTGCGGTTACCAATCATGTGAAACCTGCGCCATGTCGTGAAATTGATCTTGGTATAAAAGGGGTTCCGGGTGGTTCGACTGAACCGCCTACGCCAGATGAAACGTCATTGTTTCAATCCAAGGCTGAAGCGGAGGTTAGAGAGAATACCGTCAATAATGACAAGGTAATCTTTAATGGAGCGACGATTATGGATCCTGCTCCCGTGGATAAAACCGCTCCAAGACCTGGGACGATCCCGCAGCCTAGCATGATCGGAGACGATATTCTGTACCAGAACCGACTGACGATCAAGAACACATTGATAAACAAAGCAAACCAGCCGACCACGGGTGAGATTACGTATGGACTGCTCCCTGGCAATATTAACGGAGGGCAGGATCAGAAGTTCCCCATTCTGGGCATTAACTCGGTGACAGTACATACTCCAGTTGTGAACTATGCCTGGGCGTCAGATGATCAGCCTCATAATCAAAAGACTATGCCTGATCCGACCAGAGCTGCACTTATTTTAGAGCGTCCATTCCTTGTGCGGATACCGACCTCAGGTCAACATTTGGATGTAGCGAGTTACCCTGGTTATGGAAACCATGATTATGCGAAATATTTCCGGATCAAACAGGTTCGTTTCCCATTCGATGTTTATAACGGTGCCAGAAGTCAGTTTATTCCGGCCATGACATGGGTGGATATTCCGGTAAATCAGTTGGACACCCCTTTTTATCTTCCTGTATGGGTAGATGAAGGAAATTACCAGATCGAGTTTCGCAATATCGCCGAAAATGCACCGGCAAACTTCACAGAACAACAGGATGCCAACACAAATCTGACTCATCATGTCGCAGCAGATACCGTTGCTGTAGAGGTTATCGGACGATTATATGATTTTCACATTACCGATATTTCAGACTACAACTGGGAGAATGTGTTCCGTAAGCGGATGGGCAGCCCCGAACCAACGGGTGTAAGCTACTGGACCGGAGGAAACAGTATAGACGGAGATCCCCGAGGTAATTTGGCTCCCTATGTCCTGCCTATTCGTCCCGGCAGTCATCCGGTACAGGGGTTCCGAAATGCTGCAGTGAAGACGGGTTACCATTTCAAGTTTGATCTGAAGACCAAGGGTAATATGTTTGGGAAACAAGATGGTATCCGAATCACGCCGACGTTCTCTTTTGTGAGTAAAGATGGTACCACCCGGCAAGAAGTGGATTTATACTACCATCGAGGACAGGAACAACTCATTCGTATCGGATCGGCACAAGATTTAGAAAAACGTTTTGTTGTCCTGAACTCACGGTTGCGGAATGTCCCAAGTACGGAGTTAGGTGATACAGCGCGTTATCAGTATACCTATGAACTGTCGGAGGAGGAACGCAATCAGGGTACAATGGCGGAACATATGGTTCGTTTCGTGGATCAGACCTCTCATCATAAAACATGGGTAGGTCGTTATGACTGGATGATTCTTCCTTCGCAGATCCGCACACTCATTGGTCCAAAAACAGATATACCTTCCGGTGTTAATGTAGATCGGGCAAATGCAGCGATTCAGCGCTGGTATGGCGAATATAGCTTGCCAGCGGATGTATATGCTGTGTCCAAAGGAACCGATCTCGAATTGCTTTCCAGACAAAACCAGTTGGATGAGAAGGCAACCGTATTCCTGAGGGACGGTTATATTGTGGTTAACTTCAATATTGAAACATTGCGCAGCGGCAATACAGATGCGCCGCACCTTCAATATATTCATGCCCCGTTGATGAACCAATGGCAGATGGAGGGTTTTGATAATAGACCGGTAGATGGTCAGGGTAGAAGTTGGACGATACAAGATGGAGATGTGGTTTTCTACCACGCCGATCAATCCAGCCGTAATGATTTCCAATCCCAGGTACCGCATTAGAGAGAACTCGTTTTACCCATAAAGAAGGCAGGCGTAATGTGAATCTACATGACGTTTGTCTTCTTTTTTGTGTAATTCGGATTATGGTTGGGCAGCAGAACGGGTATAAAGGGTAAGGAGCACTCGTACCATCCATATTCATCAATTTCATCAATTTTCTCAACGAGAGGGGAACAACACATATGATTGAAGAGGGTAAGCAGGAACTATTGATTTCAGAAGATACATACAAAGGAAGAGATTTAGGTGTCACAATAGAAGCACAAGCCTGTCGCTTCAAAGTCTGGTCACCGTTAGCAATTTCGATGGAACTACTTCTGTACCCACCTTTGACAGGTGGGAGCCCGGAGGAAGAGCCCAATCAACTGAAACACAGGGCGCTACCTATGCAAAAGAAAGAACATGGCATCTGGGTTCTGGAGCTGGAAGGTGATTTGAATAACCACCGGTACATGTACAAGCCCACTTTCGAAGATGGACAATCAACTATTGCTGTAGATCCCTACGCACGAGCGGTGACCCTGAACGGAGAAATGGGGGTAATCATCAGATTGGAGCAGACCCATCCGCACGGATGGAGCGAGGATATTCGTCCGAAATTGATTAGTCCTGTAGATGCAGTCTTATACGAGCTGCATGTACGTGATTTCTCTATACACCCATCATCTGGCATGACGAATAAGGGCAAATACATGGCTTTTACCGAGACAGGGATGCGGGATTCGGAGGGCAACACGCTGGGAATCGATCATTTGGTTGAAATGGGGATAACCCATGTGCATCTGCTGCCCGTATTTGATTTTGCGACAGTGGATGAATCCAGGGTGGATGGTGATACGTCTGATGCCTCCAACTATAATTGGGGATATGACCCACTTCATTACAATGTCCCGGAAGGTTCCTATGCCTCACGTGCGGAAGAACCGAAGGCACGAATTCGTGAATTCAAATCGATGGTACTTGCTCTCCATAACAAGGGCATAGGTGTCATTATGGATGTGGTATATAATCATACGTTTAATACGGCAGGCAGCTCTTTTGAAAAACTTGTACCAGGGTACTACTATCGCCAGAATGCCGATGGGACGTATAGCAACGGTTCAGGTACAGGCAATGAGGTGGCTACTGAACGCGCGATGGTTCGCAAGTTTATTATCGAATCGGTCCGTTACTGGGCAGAGGAGTACCATGTAGATGGTTTTCGATTTGATCTGATGGGCCTGATCGACACAACTACGATGAAACAGCTTGCAGCGGAGTTGCACGCCGAAGTATCCCCATCCATATTGCTATATGGTGAGCCGTGGGGTGCACTAGATTCACCGCTTGGGGATGATATGACCCTAAAAGGAGCACAGCGCGGAGCGGGATTTGCCGTGTTTAACGATAATTTACGAGGAGTGATCAAGGGAGATAGCGATGGAATGGGTACGGGGTTTGCGACGGGCGCGGATGGAAAAGAAGACGAATTGTGGACAGGCGTCCGAGGAGCCATTCATGATTTTACGGAGGGTCCGTCCGAAACCATTAATTATGTAACGGTGCATGATAATCTCAACCTGTGGGACAAAGTCGCACGTACACAAGGACTACACGATCCGCTGAATTTCCTCACCTATAACGAGGATGGAAGTATCCGCGGATGCCAAAGTGTGGAAGAGGCAGTAGAGAAGGCTAAGCCTTACTTACAGATTGATCCAAATCATATTCTGGAGAACGAGACGGTTAGACGTTGTCTGCTTGCCAATGGTATCGTTCTCACCTCCCAGGGTGTACCCCTGATTGCAGCCGGAGATGAACTGCTTCGCAGCAAATATGGGGATGCAAACAGCCATCAGAGTGGAGATGTGGTCAATGCCATTCATTGGGAGCAAAAGCAACGGTTCAAGCCGGTGTTTGACTATTATTGCGGGCTGATCCGCCTTAGGCAAGAGCATCCGGCCTTTCGGCTTCGTACACGGGAAGAGATCGAGAAGCATATTCGTCTGCTTGAAAAAGGTAATGGTATACTAGCCTATGAATTGGAAGGTGCGGCCGTCAGCGATTCATGGGAACGCATTGTCGTCATCTATAATGCTGCAAAAGAAACCCGAACCGTCTCTGTTCCCACAGGGACATGGAATGTGGTCGTAGAGGAAGGGAAAGCAGGCATCGATGCGATACGTACTGTAAAGGACGGACAGGTAAATGTGAATGCGATATCCCTAACGGTGATGTATTCCAATTCATGATGAACACAATTCAAATAGATTGATATACAACAACTCCCTCTTTCCGGTCAGAAAGGGGGAGTTTATGATGCATCAGAGCCATTGGCTTGGTCGCAGGACTATACATCGTCATGTGTGTCGACCTTCTTTATGATGTGTATTGGTTGTGCATTTTTAATCTTAACCAAATGACATCCTGCAATTTATTCTTGTATATTTCAAACTTTTTTTGTCAGGACAGGTACAAATGCTGTCAATCTATGGCGCTTGTTTACATATCTATATTTTGAAAGCGATTGCTAATTGAATACTCGAATCGAACCGATATGTTGAGTACAGACAACCCCGGGTTGACAAATCACGTCCCGCTCCGTAACATCGGGACAACACGAAATCAATGGATATAAAGGCGGTGGGAACGATGCCGGAATGGACTTCTTTTCGTTACGAAGGCAACGATCTTGGCTTAACATATACTCGTGCAGCAAGTACTTTCAAATTGTGGGCACCTACGGCACAACAGGTTTATATATTGGTTTTTGAAGATGAAGGGCATTACAATGATAGTGGCAAAGTACAAGATCATGAAGGTGGGCAGGAATATTCTCTGACGCGTGATACGGACGGGATATGGAGTCTGGATCTTAACGGCGATTGGGCTGGACATTATTATATGTACCGAATTATACATGATGAACAGCGAATTGAAGTGGTTGCTGACCCTTATGCCAGAGCGGTAACAGCTAATGGGCAACGAACGGCCATTATAGATCCTGAAACGACCCATCCGGTCGATTGGGACCTGGATGTCAAACCTGCTTTTCTGCGTCCGGTGGATGCTGTCCTATATGAGCTGCATGTACGTGATTTCTCCTCCGACCCCCATGCAGACATTCCGTATAAGGGAAAATATTTGGCATTCACAGCATCTGGACTCACCGATAGAGCGGGGAATAGCATTGGGGTAGACCATCTTGCCGAACTGGGAGTTACTCATGTGCATCTTTTGCCTGTGGCGGATTATCAGACGGTGAATGAACTCGCTACGGCGGATGTGGGTTCAAATGTCAGAACACCATACAACTGGGGGTATGATCCCCAGCATTATAATGTTCCCGAGGGTTCGTATGCGACCGATCCACGTGATCCTGCGGTTCGCATTCGGGAGTTCAAATCACTCGTTCAATCACTGCACAGACAAGGCATTCGCGTTGTGCTTGACGTTGTCTATAATCATACGTATAGCGTGGAAGAGGGACCTTTTGAACGGATTGTACCAGGCTATTATTACCGTTATCGGGAGGATGGCACTCTCAGTAATGGTTCTGGTGTAGGCAATGAATTGGCGACAGAACGCCCAATGGTGCGAAAATATATTCTCGATTCTCTCCGATACTGGGCAGAAGAATATCATGTGGACGGATTTCGATTTGACCTCATGGCTCTGATTGATACGGAAACGATGAATGTATTGACACGCGAATTGCGGGAGCAAATCGATCCGGCGTTTCTGATTTATGGGGAACCCTGGACGGGTGGAGATTCACCTTTGGACCGCAAAACGTTAAAAGGTACCCAGCGAGGTCAGGGATTTGCTGTATTTAATGATCATTTTCGCAGTGCAATCAAGGGAGACAGTGATGGTGGTGGAAAAGGGTTTGTCACAGGTGCCGGAGGGCAGGAATATGAGCTTATTAGGGGATTAGCCGGGGCACTGGATGATTTTACATCTTCACCTGTGGAAACCGTCAATTATGTAACTGCCCATGACAATCTCAATCTTTGGGATAAAATCGCTACAACGATGAACATCAGACATGAATTAGGTTTTCCCGTATGGAAGGACGGACAGCCGGTGGGAGGCGGAAGTGCTGAGTCGGCGGTAAAAGCAGCAGATCCATATCGGTATGTGGATGCAGATGATGTTTTGGATCATGAGATGGTTCGTCGTTCGTTACTGTCTTCCGGCATTCTGCTCACCTCCCAGGGCATTCCGTTTCTGCATGCAGGAGATGAGATGCTCAGATCCAAAGCCGGTGATCATAACAGCTATCGGAGCGGAGATGCAGTGAATACCATCACATGGGCCAACAAATCGCGGTTCAGACCGGTGTTTGACTACTATCGTGGTCTTATCCATCTGCGACGCACACATCCCGCCTTTCGTATGATAGATGCCGAACAGGTACGAAATCACCTTCGTATGATTCGTGCCGACGGCAATGTAGTTGTATTTATGCTTCAGGATGGAGCGAATCAGGACACCTGGAATCAGATTATAGTCATTTATAACGGAACGGAACATGAGCAGCATGTGGATCTGGGGGAAGGGGACTGGCATGTCGTGGTCAATGATCATCAGGCAGGTACAGATCTGATTGAGACTGTTCGTGGTACTGTTCGGGTAGAACGGTGGTCATTGATGGTTTTGTACGACACAGAGCGTGCTGGAGGCGCTGATCCGGCCACTCTGGAGATTAGTTTTCCAAGACAGGTATATAGTCCGAAAGAGACCGTTCAACTGCGAGCAATCGTAAGGGACAGCATTGGCAATGTGGTAGAGAATGCCTCTGTTACCTGGACTTCTTCTGATCCGGATATTATTCGGATACAGCCTGATGGAACAATCCATGCGCTGGAACGCGGGGAAGCTTCGATTACAGTCCACTGTGGGGACATAACGGCAAGCTGTATGTTACAAGTGGATTATCGTCATGCTGAACGAATCGAAATTGTGGGCGAACCTGTCATGTACATGACTCGAATCAGTCGCTTCCGTGCCTTGGTTCTTGATCAATTTGGTCAGCCACTTCAGGATTCGAATATACGCTGGAGTTCTTCTCATCCGGAACTTGCAGCGGTGAGTGCTGCAGGGATTGTACGTGCGATGACACCTGGAGCAACCCATATTATTGCTGAAGCAGGAGGAATCCGGGCAACTCTTGGCGTAACCATTCTTAAACAGGTTTCGCGAACCGTCACGCTTCGATATGAACGGGAGGACCAGCACTATGAGGGTTGGGATGTCTGGGTCTGGGGCACAGGCATGGAGGATGGAGCAGTACAGCTGGAACAAGTCGGAAATGCCGCTGAAGCCCGCTTCCGTGTTGCTCCGGGTCTGCATCACTTGGGATTGATCATTCGATTGAACGAGTGGGAAGCCAAAGACACATGCGGAGACCGTTACGTGGACATTGTACCTGAAGATGGGGACGTGCACATTATTGTCCGTAGCGGATCAGACGAGATGCAGATCATTCGCGAAAGCGAAAAAACGGAGGATCGTGATAGCGCATAACTTCTTTTTTTATAATCTCATATAGTCGTTCGGTAAAAGCTTGATAAACCAGCAGTTGGAAGAGATTCCGACTGCTTTTTTGGGTCTTATTACATGAAGCGCTGGTTGATTCAAAAAAAGAATTGTCCTGTTGAGTGTTTGAGATCCTCTATCATTGGGGTAAATATAGATATGGCCCACGATTCGGCCACAGAAAAAAGACCATCATGGTCTATGGGCGAAGCTTTAGCGCTTTCCAACAAATATTATGTAGTGATCCCTTGAAGGAGGATGTTCAATCATGAAATCCAACGGAAAAATGGCTCAACTTACAGCAACGCCAAGAACGGAAAAGAAAGGTGCAGCACTGCGCCTGTTAAGACAAGGCGGACGAGTTCCTGCAGTCGTTTACGGCCCGGGACTTGAAGGTGCTTCAATACATGTAGATGAAAAAGAAATGCTGAAAGTGGCACGCACAGGCCGCTCCGAAATGTTCAACCTGAATGTTGAGGGCGGTAAAACAGTTCCGGTGCTGATCAAGGATCAGCAAGAGCGTAACGGACGTTTGCTGCATGTAGACTTCCTGCAAATTTCCAAGAACAAGCCGATCAGCGTAAGTGTATCGATCGACTTCCAGGGAACAGCAGCCGGCTCGAAAGCTGGCGGCGTATTCCAGACACAAGAAACACAATTGGAAGTAGAAGGATTACCTGCGGATCTGCCAACTTCCATTGAGGTTGATGTGAGCGGATTGGATATTGGTGATCGCTTGACTGCTGCGGATATCAAACTGGATAAAGGTTTGACACTCGTAACATCACCTGAATCCATTATCGCGTCCGTCATGCCGCCACAAGCGGCTGAGGAAGAGCCAACGGCTTCTGCTGAGGAAGCTGAACCGGCGGCTGAAGAAAAAGCTGCAGAAGAATAAGTCACGCTCGGGGATCTCGCGAGATCTGATGCTTAACCAAAGCCCAGTCCTTAGGACTGGGCTTTTTTCCGAGCAAGAGAGTTCAATAGTCACATCGTTCGCATGAATATGGAGAATGTACTACAATTCATGTTAAAGGAAAAGAAGGTGGGTTTATGACAATGTTTGATCCTACGGTATATGACAATCTGAAAGTGGGCTTTGAAAATGTTCTATATGATATGGATAACCTGGATGAACGTATTCAGATTATGGGGCGTAAAGATCTGCTGGAGATGGCAGTGATGTCCAGAGAGTTCATGTTACAATTCTGTCTCAGAGATCATCCCGAAGTAACAGGGGAAGTCGTGTTAAGCAGTTCCCTTGAGGAGCTTGCAGCAGAGATCCTGGAGACGCCTGGTGCACATCCGGGTTGCCGCTTGGAATTACGGTTTGGTATGGTTGTAAAGGAGCCTGAGAAGCAGTGCCCGGCTATTCGTTTGTTATTACAGAAGAGCTGGCCTGAGCAGAGGATGTGCCAGAACATCCGGTATATCTTTGATGAACAGTCAATCACGTATAACGTCACGGCACACGTATATTTTGACCGCAGTGTGAATGAAGACCAGATGGGAGATATTCCTGAACTCTGTGAGCATATGGCGAAGGTGATAAACCAACTGAATACAGTTTTATAACCAATAATTCCCAGGAATGGCCTTGTCTCTTTGGAGAGATTAGGCTTTTTTTGTATTAATTTTAGAAATTTGTATAGGCTTTCAGGCTTAGATATAAGGGATTTGTCGTTAATAATTTACGCAAGCAAGTAAGAGAATGTATATTAAAAGGGGGTAAAAGTGCAATTGGACTATACAAAAATGGTGAAATTGCGAAAATAAAATTGGGACTAAAGATTTAGTTCTGTACTAAAGGAACTAGTTTTCCTTGCCGATAAAATATCGAAGGGGAGAAACTACATGACAGAGAAATTAATTCGTCTGCTGCGTATACTTCAGGCTATACAAGCAAATCCCGGAATTTCGGCCAAGGTGTTGGCGCTGAAATGCGGTACGACTGTACGCACGATTTATCGTGATCTCCGGATTTTGGACAGGGTCGCCCCGATTATGAATGAAGGATACGGCAAGGGTTACCGATTTATTGGTGAGTTTGCGATGTATCCATTAGATTTTACTGAACAGGAAGCAATGGTCTTCTCCATGCTTCCGTCCGTAGTTGATACCTCCAAGTTACCTGCTGAGTTCGATTCAGCTTTTGACAAGGTCATGTCGGCTCATACCAAATTAAAATCAAGAAACAGTGACATTGTAGAGAATATTGCGGGAATCATTCGGATGGGCACGCCAGCTTATCGGGAGGAAGGAAAAGACCCTAATTTGCTGATTCCCATCATCGAAGCGATCCTAAGCCAGCAAACCATTCGTACTCAATATCATACGCTGACCAGAAATGAGATCACGGTTCGCGATATCGATCCTTATTATCTCATACCGCGTGATCAACGTTTTTATCTGATTGGATACTGTCATTTGCTGCAAAAAGTTCGATTGTTTCGAATTAGCCGTTTTTTGGATGTGACACGAACAAATGCCGGTTTCGACAAGGGTGATTTCAACATAACGCAGTACATGAAGAACACATGGTCTATTGACCGTGGCGACGAGCATATCCATTTCAAGGTAAGATTCTCTGAGAAAGTGGCCCCCTACATAAAAGAAGAAGAAATGTTTGTTCGCCCGCGAATGACGAATATGTCGGATGGGGGATTGTTATTTGAAGTAACACTGAATAGCAGTAGAGAATTTTTGAAATGGTTGTATCAATTTGGTCCTGAGGCAGAAGTACTTGAACCTCTTGAGTTTCGTAGAGAGATACGGAAGCAACTCGTGGAGTGGTTGGAGCATTATGACAACAATGAATCTTTGTAATGTTAATCATGAAAAATGCAGGTAAAGGAGCAGGTGATATGAGCACCAAATTATTCGCAGCTATGTATGGGATGGACCATTACCATGGAGTACAGGTTTTACATGTGGGGGATACCGTGTACCTCGTCAAAGATCCAGATAATCGTTTGGAGCACCAAGCCATTAAGGTTGTCATTCCCCCAATTGGAGCCGTAGGTTATATCGTTAATGATGCGCATGTGGTTCCTCATGGATGTTGGACCGGGGCGGCATTCTATGATGTATTTCATCAACTAACGTGTGCCAAAGTACGATTCATAATGAAAGATATGGTTATTATAGAGTTAATTGAGATGAGTCACATTCCTGTTCCGCAGATGGACTCTTTTATAACGGGATGGCAATTTCGTGAAAAAGCTTGATCATCTTAAAGAGAGTGTTCATATGGGTTAAAAGGGTCAAGATGATTATTCAAAACAGAATGAGGCTCATTCACGGATGAGCCTGGTATAGGTGGCTTCTAGATGCATGGCTGTTCTGGTCCAACTGAAATGTGCAACTGCGCTGTCCCGGCCAGCCTTCCCCAATATTTTGGCAGAAGTCGGACTGCTGGCAAGTTTGTACAGGCAAGAGGCAAAATGTTGAGGACGTTTATACGATGTTACAAGGTATCCATTGATACCTGATTCAATAATCTCACGTATACCTCCGTTATCAGAAGCAATAACGGGCAATCCCGAAGCCATCGCCTCGACATTAACCAGCCCAAAGGCTTCATGTTCTTGGGATGGACAGACAAGACAATCGACTGCCCGGTAAAGCTGGTCGATAACCTCATGATTGATCTGGCCACGGAAGGAAACATGGACTTTTTGTTTTCGGGCAAGCTCGCGAAGTTTACGCACGTATAGCGGGGGGCCTTTGCCTGCAACAATGAGATGAACAGGCGTTTGTTGCTGAAGAAGAGAAGTCGCACGAATTAATACGTCTACGCCTTTGCCAGGAATGAGCCTGCCGACATATAGAATAGAGAATGGTTTAGTGACTCCAAATTGTGTGCGCAGGCGAAGTTGCTCTTCACTGGACTCAGCAGGCCTGAAGCGGCTTAAATCTGCACCCAATGGAATAACACTCATCCGGCGTTTTACAAGCGGAAATCTGCGACCCAGCCTTTGTTTGAGGGATTGACTGTTGACGGCAATCCAATCGGCTTTTTTCATCAATGCGAGTCTGGAGGGGCCGGGTTGCGCGAACGTTAACGAGTGGAGGTAGAGCACAACGGGTGTGCGTGGAAAAGATCGTTTAATGGTAGCCATGCTTCGGGGTCTATTATCCACTTGAATCACATCGTAGGGTTGTTTGGATAATAGACGTATTGCTGCTTCGGTGTACCCGACCGGACTCGATGCAGGGACACGCCGAATGGTGATACCGTCGATCTGTTCCGTGGCGGCGAGACCTGCCATTTGACGACTTATAATGGTTACCTGATGGCGATGTGCAAGTTCGCGAGCGATCCCCAGAATGCAGATTTCCACTGAACCATTACCAGGCAAAGGCAATTTCTCGGGTGCAACCATAGCTATTTTCATGATCAGGCTCCTCCTTGTCCGACATCTGTAACAATCTTCGTCATATATCCTATGAGCAGCAAAAGCATTTTGCTCCTGCGAACAGGCAAGTGAACCACTTATATGAGCATGAGCGTGCAGGAATAATCTGCTGCTGTATGCATTGGAGCGGAAATATTCGACTTTTGTGATATACTGTACGGGAACTATTGAATTCGTTACATGTATAGAAAGCAGGAGGGAAATGATGTTACATTCTATGCTGGGGCGCTTCCGGCTGATGTTGTGGTTGCAGGGCATATCATACGTGTTGCTGCTGTTTGTTGCTTTTCCATTGAGAGATGCCGGAATTATGCCGCAGGCTGTCACATGGTTTGGGAATTTGTACGGTTTTTTGTTTTTAATGTACTTGTTGTTTATGGTGAGTCTGTACACCTCACAGAAGTGGCGTCTGCGCCGTCCAATCGCTTTGTTCTTCGTTTCCTTCATTCCACTGGGAAACATGATCTACGATATAGTCGTATTTCGTAAGCTGCACCGTGAACGTTAAATAAAGCTTGACTTTATTTAACGTTATGAAATATTATGGGTATAGGTTAAACAACCTGTTTCAACTAAAACTACATATTCCTGTTAAAGGGGAGTAGCTTTTACAGTAAAGTCGTCAATTCGGGATCATATCCCCGGCTTTATTGGCAGCAATTTTGTTGTTAGCGAGACCTTTACCAAGTTTTCATGCTCGGTAAAGGTCTCTTTTTGTGGATATAAAAGGACCTTACCAGTGATGGTAAAGGTCCTTTTTTTTGTACATCATAAGGATATTAAGGAGGAGTCAATGTTGGAAGTTTCATTACTATTGGAATATGGGTGGGTGCTGGCTGTCTTAGTGGTTCTTGAAGGATTACTTGCAGCAGATAATGCATTGGTACTCGCAATTATGGTTAAACACTTACCTGAAGATAAACGCAAAAAAGCGTTGTTCTATGGTCTGATGGGTGCATTTGTTTTCCGTTTAGGTTCGTTGTTCCTGATCTCTTTTCTCGTCGATGTATGGCAGGTACAAGCGATTGGTGCCCTGTATCTCCTGTACATTTCGATTAACCACATCCTTAAAAAGATACTTGGCAGTCAAAATAAAACAGATGAAGCAGCTGATTCGACTCCTAAGAAACCGAAAAAACAATCCGGTTTCTGGATGACCGTTTTCAAGGTTGAAGTAGCGGATATCGCATTTGCAGTCGATTCCATTCTGGCTGCTGTTGCTTTGGCCGTTGCGTTGCCACCAAGTGGATTGCCTGCAATCGGCGGACTTGACGGTGGACAATTTATCGTTATCTTCCTCGGTGGGTTTATCGGGCTTGTGATCATGCGTTTTGCAGCCTCATACTTTGTGAAATTGCTTCATTCCCGTCCAGGGCTTGAGGTTGCGGCATTTGTGATCGTAGGTTGGGTAGGGGTTAAGCTGGCAGTTATTACACTCGCGCACCCTTCATTGGGTGTTCTGGATGAGCATTTCCCTGAAAATAAAATTTGGAAATTCGGATTCTATATTGTACTGATCACCATTGCGGTATGTGGTTGGTTCCTGTCTTCCAAAGTTCCTGAAAAAGAAGACGAAAATCCGGTTGAAGAGTTGGAAAAACAAGCAGGATTGTAATAATAATGTTACGCTAACAACATAATTATTAGCTGCAAAACAGGAGGTTGTCCTAGGACAGCCTCCTGTTTTTTATTTACATACGAAATATGCGTCATGGTTCAATTTCCAAGAAAAGGGTTGACATATGAAATCCAATCCCCTTAATATAAGATTAACACTAACGAAGGGAGGCCGAGAGACATGATGCTTGGTTATGATATGAATCAAACAGGGCGCAACGTAGACACAATTGCATATCCGGCTCATCGTCTCATTGGTCTCATACGGTCGACATAAGGGATAGGCATATCGTTTAGCGGGTTTATAATCGATATGCGTTCTTCGCTAATATTATAGCGATGGATGACAGACACACAGCATGGTCATGCTGCTCTGTTCTCCGTTATTGTCATTCAGTAGAAGCCATGGGCGAATAGCCTATGGCTTTTTTATGTTTATTTTATACAAGGAATCAGTAAACCGAATTTGCTGAACGTACAGGAAGGAATAAAACACATTTATGAATACAAAGTTTAATTTATTGACCAGGCAGAATGAATTCGCAGGTGACTATCGGCATGAAGTGAAATTGCCTGCAGGCGACCTAACCGTATATGCGGCGCAGCAGCTCTTCTCCTCGCTGGATTACAAGGTGTTCGAGATGGCGAACAATAATCTTCAGATTCCGGGAATCTCTTATATGAGTTACACACCAGACGTACATGTCGGTGTAGGTACCTGCATTGGAACGACAGCCGTGTGGGATGCGAAGAGCGGATACGTATCTCCCTCTATCGTGGGCAGTGATATTGGCTGTGGCATGCGAGTGCATATGACGAACCTGCACAAGGACGAATTGAAAGATATTAAACTCCGCCGCAAACTCGTTAAGGCCATTGAGAAAGTTTTGCCGATGGAGGCTAATCAGCGAGGTCATTACTCAGATATCAGACTGGAACATATTGTTCGTAAAGGGCTACATGGGTTACCCAAAAAGTATATTCCGGACAGCTATACCCCGAAAAAATCAACCTCGATGACGCATGTGGAGAGCAGTAAGTTCAGTTACGATGAGGATGTGTTAAACCACATTCCAGATATGACGTGGCATCGTTCGCATCGTCAGCTCGGAACACTGGGTGGGGGGAATCATTTTGCCGAGATCCAGGCGATTGAGATCGCTGAAGAGAATCGTGAAATCGCCGAAGCTTGGGGATTGTACGATGGACAGGTCGTGGTCATGATTCATTCCGGCTCTCGTGCATGGGGTGGTTATGTAAGTCAGACGAGTTCGTCAGCGATTGCCAAAGTCATGCAGCGCCTTAACCTGGGAACATCCGATCCCAGACTGGTATTTGCTCCGCTGGAGCATGCGGAAGGTCGTAGTTATGTGAATATGATGTATTCTGCTTTGAATTACGCCGTTGTCAATCGTCACCTGATTGCGTATGCTATTCGCGAGGCTTTCCGGGATGTGTTTGGTTCCAAGTGTGAATTTCGTACGTTATACGACTTGATGCATAACTATGCCTGGGAGGAATCCCACGCAGATCAAGGTTCCGTTTTTGTGCATCGAAAAGGTGCGACACGTGCGTTGCCAGCAGGGCACCCGGATAATTCAAAGCCTTATCTGGCAACAGGACATCCGGCGCTTATTCCCGGTTCCATGGGAACTGCCTCGTATATCATGGTGGGTCAGACACAAGGTGCCGATAATTATTATTCCATATGTCACGGTGCGGGTCGGATTCGTTCACGGACGGCAACGAAACGACTGGTTACCGTGGAAGATTTTGCTTCGGCACTGGGCGTGGGGACAGAAGATGAGATTGTGGTAAACCAGCGATCACTTGAATCCATTATTGATGAGTCACCTCAGGCTTATAAAAATGTAGATGAGATTATAGACAGTGTTACTGGCGCAGGTCTGGCTCAAGTTGTAGCCAAATGCAAACCGCTTGTAGCGGTCAAGGGAGCGAAATAATGACAATAAACGAAAAACAAACGGATCCAACCCAAGCGATCTATACCTATGACGAACAACATGATACCCGAATTCGAGTGGAAGGGTACGCCATCTATTCAAGGCTGATCCGTGGAATCAGTGAGGCGCTCCATCAGCGTTATGGGGTCGAATACAAGCTCTATGCAAGTTCTGACCCGAACAATGAATATTGGGAGTTACTTCGGGAAGACTTGCAGAATGGCAGTGCCGAAGTGGAATTGGTAGCCCGCATATTCGAAGATCTGGAGCTTCAGACTTTGCATTACGACGATGATGGCGATGTGCCTACTTATGGTGTGCATTACTCCATTCGTAATAACGTATTTGCCTATCCGAAATGGGGCGTTGCGCTTGTACGTGTTCCATTTTTCCGAGAGAACGGAATCTACAGTGAAGACTTTGTTTTTGCTGTCGGTGATGAGGAGATGAAGCAATTTCTGGGAAGTGTCCGCGAACGGGAACGTCAGCAAAATATGAAAAAAGTAACGGTATACACCGATGCCCGGAATGGCAGCGATCGCCATGTCGAATCCATCACTCGTTCCGTGGGAAGAGAAGATGTCGTTCTCTCGGCCCAGATCAAACAGGATATTTTCCGCTCGCTGGATCAGTTCTTCGAAGCGGATCGTTCTTTTTACCGAGATTATGATATCCCGTACAAACGGGGAATTCTATTGTATGGACACCCCGGAAATGGCAAGACCACATTGGTCAAATCCATTGCTGGAAGTATTCCGGGACCGGCTGCGTATTGGCAGATTACGGAGTATACCAATAGTGAATCGGTGCGTGAAGTGTTCGAGGCTGCCAAGCGATTGGCACCAATGGTACTGATCATTGAGGACATCGATTCGATGCCGGATGAAGTCCGTTCCTTTTTCCTGAATACACTGGATGGAGCAACTTCGAAAGAAGGCATTTTCCTGATCGGGACAACGAATTATCCGGAGAAAATAGACCCAGGCCTGATGAACCGTGCTGGACGGTTTGACCGGGCTTACGAAATTCCGCTGCCAGATGAAGAGCTTCGCCTGCAATATTTGCGGCAACGAGGCTTCACCATATTCGCGGGTGAAGAAGGCACGGTAGAGGCAGCTCGCCTGACCGACACCTTCTCTCTTGCGCAGCTGGGTGAGTTGTATGTCAGCGCTGCGCTGGAATGGCATCAGAATGGACAGACAGACATTGTGAAAGTCATTCAGTCGATGCGTAGCGAATTGGATAAGAGCCACAAACATACCTGGCTGGCGCAGCCAGGTAAGGGCCGTGCAGGCTTTTATTGATTGGTAAGAACGATTCGTAACCGGAACGGCTACTTTGATGTACGTTCAGTTTTAGAATAGGCCTATAAATAATCCCACCTCAATTGGTGATACTAACCTTGTCTGCTCTAACATACAATGACTTTCGGGAGGTACATAACGCAGCCTTGAGCTGGTGAGATGCCGGAAAGTAACGCAATCTGTTTCCAAACTGGGCCAAGGCCTGTTTTGCAGAGAAGGATGCATAGGGACAAACGGTAATATGCAAAAAAATTTATGCCAATTGTTTAAATGCTTCTGTAGCGGTTAATAGTAGACAGACAACAACAAAAACTTTAATTAGAGGTGAATGATATGGGTTGGTTATGGTCATTAATTATCGGTGGTATCATTGGTTGGTTGGCAGGTCTGATCGTTGGTCGTGACATTCCAGGTGGTGTTATTGGTAACATCATTGCTGGTTTCATCGGTGGATGGTTAGGTGGAGTAATCTTGGGCGATATGGGTCCTGAGATGGGCGGATTCCACATTGTACCTGCATTGATTGGTGCAATCGTTCTTGTAGCCATTGTAAGCTTGATCTTCCGTTCGATGGGACGTAGTCGCGGGTAACTTACTCAAGATAATTTTTTGAATAAGTCGTCAGCCAAATGCATTACAAATGAAGAGGTTGATTGAGAGCCATAACGATGGCTTTCAATCAACCTCTTGTTGTTTTAGAATATATAAAGATATGCGTATTAAGCTATCTATATAATTTGGACTAAACATTTACACGAGAACGTAGAGGACAGAAATAACCTGAAGAAGTGGAGCTAAAAGCTTTCTGCAAGAAAGCTGCTTCGAAAGCATACACTCGCCTTTATCCCCAGATTTTCTCCTTGTAAAGCCAAATATAAAAAATCTGGGGATAACAGCGATCAGAAGGTTGTTCTGTCATCGGAGTGGTAAGTGTAAAAGGTAGTTAGATAAGAGGGGATGAACGGAATGGAAAAAGCTACATTCGCCGGCGGATGTTTCTGGTGTATGGTTACACCGTTTGAAGAACAACCGGGCATTCATGGTATTGTATCAGGTTATGCTGGCGGCCACGTCGAGAATCCAACATATGAGCAGGTCAAAACAGGGGAGACCGGTCATGTCGAAGTGGTTGAAATTACATTTGATCCAGATGTATTCCCTTATGAACGACTGCTGGAGCTGTACTGGCCACAGATTGATCCGACGGATGACGGAGGCCAGTTCCAGGATCGGGGGACACAGTATCGTACGGCAATCTTTGTGCATAATGAGCGTCAGCGTGAGCTTGCTGAACAGTCCAAGCAGGAACTTGCAGCGAGTGGACGATTCGATCAACCCATTGTTACGGAAATCCGTGATGCTGTCGTATTCTATCCGGCTGAAGACTATCATCAGGATTACCACAAGAAAAACGAGAAACATTACAAGGAAGACCGCGCCTTGTCCGGACGGGACGAGTTTATAGAAGAGAATTGGAAATAGGATAAGTATATCCTGACATGTGAAAAGCCGGAGAGTTCTTTATAGAACTTTTCCGGCTTTTTGGCTAGTGTGTGGAACTAGAATCATTGGCATACGATAAAGAACCAGAGAGACTCTTTTTATTTTGCAGGAGTGGACTTAAGTATATATTTGGACAATGTCTCATCGTTCATGGAATAGATGATATCATCCATATAAGTAGAGATACCTTCTAATGAAGGAACTGAAGCACTTGTGGTGTAGACATGTACGTCCTCCAGCTTCTGTGGATCAAGAATGTATCCTGTTTTGGCAAAATCAAGCTGGTACTGTCCATCCTGCGTCTGGTCCACACGCATAAGTGCAGGCTGTGCGTCCTTGAATGTACGCTCGGTCACTTTGCCTTTCATCGTGTACAGTTCCAGCTTCTGCCCTGTCAGGACTGTATAGCTGTTACGAGCTGTCTGAATATAGGCATCACCAGCAATAGCACGTCCCCAAGCGAGCTTGCCATCGATGCCAAAGCCCATCAGCCGGTTACCCGTGTTCTCGAAATTGGCGCGCATAATAATGGAACCATCGCTCAGAATAGCTAGCGATTCACCGCCGCCATCTCCGAGTGTATTTGCATTGGCAGGGAATTGGTAGAAGGACAGACGATTCAACGTACGATCATAGATCTCCACCTTGGGATTCGCGGCTTGTTGCCAGAAGTTGCCTACCTTGGTTTGTTTACTGGCATCCACTACAATTCGACCATGATCAGCCTTAAGTACAGCACCGTTAATAGTCTTTTCGGTAATCAGCTTGCCCTTTTTGTCATATAACGAGATGGCTGAGCGAACCGAACCATTCGATTGTACGCCCTGACTTGAAGCAACCATCAGCGTATCGTTATCCAATAGGGAGATGCTTGCAGGTGAATTCACCGTTTTGACCCAGTTGGTCTTGCCGGATGTATTGAATGAGTACAATTTTTTGGTTTTGTCCGAATATTCCATATATACATAAGCTGTGCCGTTGCTGGCATATACCGAATCGGAGTAGGTGGTATAAGGGCCACTTTTCTCATGGAATATCGTATTCCACTTCAATTGTCCAGTTGTAGCATCGAATGCCTGAAGAGAGTCCAGTTGCCAGTCCAGCGTGGTTTTGCTGCTTGTTTTGGTCACAGGCTGGGAAGCATGCACATATACGAGATTTTTGGATGGCACGGCATGAATTCCCGTGATCATGACATCTTTTTCCGTATTGGCCTCGGAGAGCATCAGAGAAGATGACGTCCACGCGGGTTTGGGCATGGATTCGGTCGAGGCGGCAGCGTAACTCGTTGTATTCATGGTGAAGAGGAGCATGCCGCTAAGAATGAGGGCAGCCCATGTTTTGGACTTGTGTTTGGTCAATGTATGCAAGTGATAAACCACCTTTCTTCTTCGGTTCAAAACAGAACCGATTGTTTAATTTTACCATTGAAGTCAAGGTGAATTCAACCGAACGTACTGTAACCTTTTATCACTATGGTGTCGTATTATCTTTGTTTAATGAGGTATAACGGTTACAGGGATTTCATCTTCTTTCGATGAAGGTGGAAGTCTGATATATTTAGTGCGGTGACAAGCCATATTTTTGTAATACGTGGAGAGAACATAGAGAATGAACAAGGAGAACAGCTATGAATTGGAGCGAAAATGTGACCCTATGGGTCATTGGATGTATCATCATATTGTTGATATTGGCCTGGATTATTCGGCGTGTTATCGGGCGCGGGCAGCGAATCCGAAGTGAAGCCAATCCTCGTAAGATTACGATAAAGGACATCGACAAGATGGAGGATGGTTCGGAATTTGAATTATATCTCTATCATTTATTCGAACAACTCGGATATGACGAGGTTCATAAGACAACGAGCAGCCGGGATTTTGGGGCAGATCTGGTGTTTGTCGATAGACTCGGCAGACGAAGTGTCATACAAGCGAAGCGATATGGTGCGAACCATCCCGTAGGGTTGAGTGCTGTGCAGGAAATCTATACATCCATGCGTTATTATGAGGCCGACCGATCGATTGTATTGACGTCTGCCCGTTACACCGAAGCCTGCCGGACACTTGCAGCGGTCAATGGAGTGAAGCTGCTGGATCGGGAAGACCTGATGGAGTTAATTCTGTTATTCAAAGCCAGAAGAGTGGAAGAAGCACTGGAACTGATTGAAGAAGATGATCATGAACCGATTGAGACATGGCAGTCCCGGCGAAAGCGGCAATCCCGCTAAGTACTTGGGTTGGGTGGAAGCCTTTGTAATGATGTATATGCCTATTCCAGTAGGAGCACCTTCACTTGCGTAGCTGCACATGATATATTGAGTGTATATCAACCAAAGGAGTGTGTAATCCATTATGGCACGTACACAAACACAAAAAGCATTACGCAAAGCAGAGCGTTCAGGTAAGTGGTGCTCGGAACAGAGCCGGAGAGTTAACGGTGATTATGGTGCGCTATCCCAGCATGTACGCCTCATGCCTACAAAGCAGGAAAAATTGCAAAAGGTCAAACACAAGAAGCAGATCATCCAGGATGGTGGTGCTTCTTTTTATTTTGGGAAGAACCTATACATATGACAACAGCGCTGCACATGAATAAGAAAATCGTTCGGCGTTTTTTGCTGCAAACGCAAGCTTTACTGGGACGTTGGCCCGCAGTTTCCTTACCCTCGGGACCCGACCAAGTTATGAGTCTGATTCGCTCCCTTGGCTGCGTGCAGATCGATCCTGTGGCTGCTGTAACCGGAAACCAGCATTTGGTGCTGGGTGCTCGTGACCCTGGTTATACTGCTGACAGCTTAAATGCGTTGCTGAGTGATCACAGGGTGTTTGAATATTTTGCAAATGCTGCCTGTGTCATTCCAATCGAAGACTATGCTCTCTTTGAACCTGTGCGTGCTCGATTAAGGGAGCGTCTGGCTCCGTCCTTGCAAGGTTTAGAGAAGACAGTGCAGCATGTGTTACAGCGTTTGAAGGAAGAAGGACCTTTACCTTCAAGAGCCTTCCGTGCTGTTGAGCGGGTTAGTGGTTATTGGGACAGTGCGGATGTGCCGAAGACGAAGGATACCACACTTGCTCTGAATTTACTGTTAGACTCCGCTGTGATTCGTGTGGTGGCGAGGCAGGGGAATGAACGTTACTTTCATATTACCGAATCTGAGTTGCAGCAACAGGGACTTCCGATGAAAGAAGACATGGATATGTTTGCCCAGAGACAGGCTCTGCTGGATAAATACATTCATGCGTATCGCGTCGTAGATGCCCGTGATCCCCGTCTGGGTTGGCTAAAATCTACAGCGGCTGAACGACGCGCCGATATTGCTGCCCGTGTGTCAGATGGGCGAATGATTCCGCTTAAGGTGGAGGACGTGGCGACGCCTTATTATATTCGTGCTGAAGATGAGGACTTGTTATTGCATATGAAAAGGGAAGAGCCACACTATGATCCGTCAGGACCGGTACGTTTCCTGCCGCCGCTCGACAATCTGTTATGGAGAAGAGAACGTATTGTCGATTTATTTGATTTTCATTATAAATGGGAGATTTATACGCCAGAGGTGAAAAGAACCTACGGGTATTATGCCATGCCTATTCTTCACGGTGATCGGCTGATTGGACGGATGGACCCCAGACTGGATCGCAAAACTGGAGTACTTACGGTCCGCTTGTTATCCATGGAGGATACAGCTCCACCTATGGAGGAATGGATCACGGATTTTCGGGAGGGACTTCAATTCTTTGCGTCCATGCATGGAGCGGGTTCCATCACTGTGGAGAAGACGGTACCTAAAGAGCTGAAAAAGCTTCTTAAATCGATTTGATTGGGATACATGAAAGCGTGTAAGGGTACGGGAATGGAATTGTTGAGGGGTTTTAAAAAAGACAAAAAAGGCGGAGCCAAAGGGCTCCTCCTTCATTGAATTTAAAATCACATCTCTAGCATTACACCAGAAGTGCTAACGAAAACCTAGGTTCACGTCCACGCCAAAACTTCTTTAGTTCACCAGATGGGGCACTTCAACGTTCGGATCAACATCTGCTTCATAATCCACACCATCTGTCTCAAAACCAAACAGCTGGAAGAATTCGCGACGATAACCTTCCAGATCAGACAGATCGTAGATGTTCTCTGTGGTCAACTCATTCCAGAGCTTCGCCACTTCTTCCTGAACGTCAGCTCTCATCTCCCAATCGTCAATGCGAATGCGGCCTTCGGCATCGGTTGGAACTTCTCCTCCCGCATACAGGCGATCAGCGAACAGACGTTGCAATTGCTCGATGCAGCCCTCGTGCAAGCCTTTTTCTTTCATGACTTTGTACAATGCTGAGATGTATAGCGGCACCACTGGAATCGCGGAGCTGGATTGAGTCACCAGTGCTTTGGCTACTGTTACGTACGCACGTCCACCTTTTGCACTTAGACGATCATTCAACTTGTGTGCAGTTGCTTCCAGATGGTTCTTGGCTTGACCGATGGAACCATCACGATAAATGGCATGGGTCAGTTCAGGACCGATGTAGGAGAAAGCAATCGTTGTTGCATCATCAGCAAGCACCCCGCCTTGTTGCAGGGCATCCATCCACAGTTCCCAATCATCTCCACCCATAACCGTTACCGTCTGACGAATTTCCTCTTCGTTTGCCGGCTCAAGGGTAACGGAGCTGATTTCGCCTGTGTGGAAATTCACCGTTTTGTTCGTATAGGATTGTCCGATAGGCTTCAGCACAGAGTTGAATACTTCACCCGTGTTCGGATCAGTACGGCGTGCCGAGGCTACGCTGTATACGACCAGATCCACCTGACCGAGTTCACTGCGAATCAGTTCAACGGCTTTGTCTCTTGTTTCGTTTGCGAATGCATCACCAGTAATACTGTACGATTTCAGGCCTGCTTCTTCAGCAGCTTTTTCGAATGCGGCGGAATTGTACCAGCCTGCTGAAGCCGTGCGTTTCTCTGTGGAACTGCTTGGACGGTAAATGCCGACCGTATTTGCTCCCGCTCCAAAAGCAGAGACAACGCGTGAAGCCAGACCGTATCCGGTGGAAGCACCGATCACGAGCACATTACGTGGTCCTTTCAGCTCCGGCTGGGATTTCACATAATCAATCTGTTCCTGCACTTGCGCAGCGCAACCTACAGGGTGGGAAGTGGTACAAATAAAACCACGTGTTCTTGGTTTAATAATCATTTATTTGCATCCTTTCATATTCAGCTCATGTTTCAGCATTTCGATAAAATGCTCGTATACATACCTCCTTATTGTAAAACAATTACCTCGGAAACGGAAACCGTTTCGTTTGATTTCGCCGCAAGGGTGGTGTTATATCTCTAATTTTGCGATGATGTGGATAGAATGTACTCGCTCGTTAGGATAGAAAGGACAGGGAAACCATGCTGAAAGAACGCATTGAACTGTTAAGCAAAAGAAAACAGATTTCCCGTAAAGACCTTGTGGAAGGTCTGGTCACGCAGGCCCATTTTGCAAATATTCTGGCGGAACGTTATCCGCTCCCTGAGGACTTGGCAGAAGCCATCGCCGGGCGTCTTGGGGTATCCCCTTCCTATATTCTAAAGGCTGCGGCTCAGGACAAAGAAACACTCGAACGGTCAAAGGCCATTTTCGAACAAATGTCCGTTCCAGCGTCGGCGATATCCGAAGATACGGTGCATGCGCTGGCAGATCGATCGGGATGACACGCTGATCGTAGAGCTGACAACGGCCTTGATGAAGGCAGTTTATTATCAGCAATTAAACGATGCAACAGCTCATGAGTATATACATACGTCCTACCTTAATTTTTACCTGGAGAAATACGGTCGTCCAGACGATATTGATCTGCCGCGTCCTTTAGTCAAGGCGCTCTTGTTCTATAACATACAATATTATCGCTCCAAAATGGCCTGTGTAGATGTATTAACTCATGCAGCCAGTCTCAGTGAGCTGGCGCTTCCTGGCAGAGCCATTTGGCTCTTGCGCATGGAGATCGCGAAGTTTTCATGGAGCGGGCGCTTGCGTGTCTGCCTTATTTTGAATCCGCCCAGCATGTCATGCGGCTTGAACCGTTATATGAAGGAATGGCTGTGGTGTCCGAGGATCAGCGAGAAGCGGAGGCAGTAATAAGATCAAGCTTCAGCTCAAACTCAGCATAACAAAGACGAACGGTGAAACCTTCAATGTGACGACTCAAAAAGAGATTTTATCGTCTGCGCTGCCGCAGGTGCAGCAAGGTCATATCATTAACGTCATTTATTCAAGACAAGACCCGACAAAATTGGTTTTAGCATTGAATGTACAGGAAGGACAATTAAGTGACTTGTTCTCCTCCTGAGGATGTAGACAAAAGGAGGATCTACAGGTCATGTTTATGACGTGTGGGTCCTCCCTATTTCATTTGGTATGTACGAGAGATGCAAGCAATGTTCTGCTATCAGACAATACCAAGGCGCATTCGATAAGAAAAGAGTACTGTTCTGGATTCTCCGTCAAATACACGATTAGCCAGCCCTCTGAACTCGTCGGCAGCTGTTAATAGATCATCCGCTCCGAGCTTCAACGCCGTTTGCAAGCCGCCTTGACTCAAGGCCAGATTGACGTAACGATCGGCCGTGAATGTCTCGTGGTGATGAAACACAATTTCCCGAACATAGCGGAACAATCCAGACTGCTGAATCTGCTGCAGATGCCCATCCTTGCTCCATTTGTGTGCCTGATTCTCTTGGGGAGCGAGACTGGACGCTCGATAATCTGCCTCCGTATTCAGCTGCAGATACGCTTGTTCCAGCTCCCAGTCCAGCATTGGCGGCCAGTCGCAGTCATAAGCAGCAAAGATGCCCCCTGTACGAAGTACACGTGCAAACTCGCGTAGTGTGGGTTGCGGCTCCATCCAGTGAAACGATTGCGAGCAGGTCAGCACATCCACACTGCCATCTGGTAGTCCGAGGTCGTGAGACAAGCCGGACACAAACCGAAGGTTATCCGGCTTGCCCGCAGATTCCCACTTGGACTCCGCTACAGACCTCATGTCATCGCTGGGTTCAAAACCGATGATGCGTTCAGCTTCATTAAGCCAGATCCACGAGGATAAGCCGGTGCCACAGCCAACATCGGCGACCATACGCGGTGTGCTTCCAAGATATGTCGTTAGAATATCCACCACTTCAGTGGGAGCAGCTGGTCGGTTCTGATCGTATAACGTACCAAAACCTTTGAAACGTTCCACATTGTTCCGTCTAATGTCTTGCATGGATAAACCTCCTTTGGTCAGATGGATGACGGAGAGTCTGCTGTGATCAAAAGTTGTACAGGCTTATATTATATCATTCATTGTCGGATTGTTTGTTCATGACGTTCCGCAAATGTTCAACAGCTTTAATATGACGTCTGAGCAACTCATGTCCAACATGAGTCGGCTCAATTACGGTCAACTCGGAACCAAACGATAAGAGGAAAGAGTATAGCCATTCCCCTACATTCAGTTCGAGAGACACACGCAGCCTGCCATCAGGCTCTTTTGTAATGAGAGACGGTTCAAAAAAATCATGAACTCGGTATGCGATATTGCTAGAGAATGAGAGGGTCAGAGGCGTCAGGGCGGTGGCAGCCTCTGATTCAGGATGGATTGATTCTGCAGTGACGGGATGACCATGTTTTCGCGTCAGAAAAGTCAACTGGGTAATCCGTTTCATCTTGAATGTCTCGAATTCTCTCCGGTCAGGATCATCATGAATATACCCTTTGAAGTACCATGTACTGTTTTTGAATATAAGCTTCTGTGGCTCCACGGTCGGGTTGCTCTTCTCACCATCCGAATTAATATAGTGAAACGTAATCAGTTGATTCGTTAATATGGCCTGTTTCACCTGATTGAACAGTTCTCTCTCTTGCAGGGGGATGCTGCCCCATGGTGAGAAATTGAATTCGATCCAGTCCAGCTTGTGATCAAACAGGGCGGTTAACCGTTGCAGCATATGGGCACTGTTAAGGTGGGGAATCGCACTGATGCTGTATAGTCCCATCAAAATTTCATTCTGGTCTTCTTCCGACAGCAGCGACTTGTCCATGACATAGTTGTCCATGAGATGAATGCCGCCATGTTTGCCTGTCGTGGTATAGACGGGGATGCCAGCAGCGCTCAGCCGGTCGATATCACGGTACACCGTACGTACAGAGATCTCGAACATACGGGCGAGTTCGGGTGCAGTGGCTTTCTTTTTCTCCAATAACAAAAGCAACATTCGAAATAGTCGGTTATTTTCCATGCTCTGATTATACCATGACAATAGGTGTCAGGGTATGGATGGTACACTGGTCATATAGTCTTGTTGAGATATGAAGGAGGAACTGATCATGACAATGAAAGAAGGATTTTACTGGGGTGGCGCAACGGCTGCCAATCAATTCGAGGGTGGATGGAACCAGGGTGGCAAGGGGCCAAGCACGTCTGATATGATGACAGGGGGAACCCACACGATTCCACGCCGGATTACGCCTGTATTGGAAGAGGGCACGTATTATCCGAGCCATGAAGCGGTTGATTTTTACGGACATTACAAAGAAGATATTGCCATGATGGCAGAGATGGGCTTCAAAATGTTCCGCATGTCCATCAACTGGTCCCGGATCTATCCGAACGGTTACGATCTGGAGCCAAACGAAGAGGGATTGCAGTTCTACGATAATGTCTTTGCCGAGTTGAAAAAGTACAATATCGAGCCGCTCGTAACGATCTCCCATTATGAAACGCCATTTGGTCTGACACAGAAGTATAACGGCTGGGCTTCCCGTGAAGTCATCGATTGTTATATCCGTTATTGTACAACCCTCTTCAACCGGTACAAGGATCAGGTCAAATACTGGTTGACGTTCAACGAAATCAACATCCTCACGATGCCAATGGGCGCTTATATGGGTGCAGGTATCTTGTTCGAAGGCAAAGAGTCATTGACGGATGGTATCGATGATCCACAGACTCGCTTCCAAGCATTGCATCACCAATTCGTCGCAAGTGCCAAAGCGGTGAAGCTGGGACATGAGATCAACCCTGAGTTCAAGATTGGCTGTATGGTTGCATTCATGACAACCTACCCCAATACATGTAATCCGGACGACATGCTGCTTGCACAGAAGAAAGACCAGCTGTCCAACATGATCTGTGGTGACGTACAGGTTCGTGGAGCGTATCCTGGATTCGCCAAACGTTTCTTCGCCGAAGAAGGTATCCAGATCGAGATGCAACCGGGAGACGAACAGACCCTGCGTGAAGGCTGCGTAGACTTCTATTCCTTCAGTTATTACATGTCTCTGGTTGAAAGTGCGGATCAGACGCTGGAAAGAGCAGAAGGCAATCTGCTTGGCGGTATTAAAAATCCATATCTCGAAGCCTCCGACTGGGGCTGGCAGATCGATCCGAAAGGACTGCGTTACACGCTGAATCATCTGTATGATCGTTATCAGATTCCACTGATGGTGGTTGAGAACGGTCTGGGTGCTGTCGATGTGGTAGAGGAAGACGGCTCCATTCAAGATGACTATCGCATTGATTATTTGAAAGGTCACATTGAACAAATGAAAGAAGCGGTAGCTGACGGCGTAGATCTGATTGCCTACACCATGTGGGGATGTATCGACCTGGTTAGTGCATCCACTGGAGAGATGAAGAAGCGTTATGGCTTCATTCATGTCAACAAGGACAACGATGGTAACGGAGACTTAAGCAGAACACCGAAGAAGAGCTTCCACTGGTACAAAAAAGTTATCGAATCCAATGGTGAAGAGTTATAATTTAGCATAATCAATACCCGCTTGTTCCTATGCATGGGACAGGCGGGTTTTTGTATTGTGGTGCATAAAATGCAGATTTATTTACATACTGAACTAAAGTGACTAACTTAACTATGATATTTTAAATCTACTTTACGGACACTGTGGAATCGTTGATAACTGATTTTAGAAAGGTGAGATTTCTGTGGACGCGTCTGGGAACCGCTACAATATGTCGCCCATTCATATATTTTTTGTGTTATATGTCAGTTTGGTCAGTGTTGGTTTGATGAATTTTCAATATAAGATGCTTCACGGGGCAGAGAACGATGGTTGGATCAGCATTGTGATTGCCTCTTTTATTGTAGCCGGAGTTATTAAAATGATGTATGTTTTGCTGGGACGCCAATCCCCGACCCAAGCTACGCTTGTACACATCAATCAACGCTATTGGGGCAGGTACGCAGGCTCCATCATCAACTGGATTTTTATGTTGTACTTTGTGCTGGGTTCTTCTGTGGCCTTCCTTTCCTATGTTCATATTGTTCAATTATGGGTTCTACCTACCCAAAATACCTGGTTAATCAGTCTGGCAATATTGGTAATAGCCTACTATTGCGTGGCTGGCGGGATACAGTCGGTAGCAGGTATGTGTCTTTGGGGAACCCTGTTCATTCTCGTGCTTGTTTTTCCACAAATTCTTCTGGTGTCATCCTATTTACATCCTCGCAATTTGCTGCCGATTTTGGATCATGATGCCTCCTCCATCTGGCTTTCAACACGGGATATGCTCCACGAATTTATCGGCTGCGGTATTCTGCTGGTCATTTATCCCTTTATCCGAACACCCGAACGTTCGATTAAATGGGCTTATGCTGCAGTCATTACCGCCACAGTGGTGTACTTGGTTTTTTTCACATTTGCCTTTATGTTCTTCAGTCACGGACAAATGAAAGAGCATCTGTGGCCCACACTCAATCTGATCAGTATTATCGAATTGCCCTTGATCCAACGCATGGAGTATCTGGTCTTGTCTTTCTGGTTATTGAAAATGTTAGCGATTATTACGCTGGGGCTATGGGCGGCCTGTCATTGTCTAAAATTAGAGAGGTCGATCAGACCCACCCTGGGTCTGAAGTTCGCTGTGGTAATCTTCGTGATTTTAATCTTGATCATTAGAGATACCAACCAGATTGAGATGATGACAGAGGTGTATATGCGAATCGGAGAAGTGTTGATCTATATGTATCTTCCGCTTCTTTTTCTATTCTCCTTGTTCCGAATCAATCAGGGTCAGTTCTCCCCCACGAAGGACACAACAAATAGCGCGGACAAAGGAGATGAAGAATGAACTTATCTGCCCATACTCAAGAGCAAAGATTGGAGTCCGTTACGGATGTGCTTGCAGCCTGTGGTCGTTCCGATGATTTCATGACACGTGATATAACCATCGGCAGTTTGCCACTCGAATGTTGCTATTATAAAACGCTGGTAGACAGTCATTTGCTGGAAGTTGTAATTCATGCGTTGCAAGAGCGCACTGCTGCTGACACCGTAGTGAGTCTTCACGATCTGATAACCCATATCCCTCTGGAGGAACTGAAAGTTACGGATCAGAGCGATGAAGTGTTGCAGGCTCTTCTTCAGGGCAATCTGCTGATTCGATGCCATACTCATGAACAGGAGACTATTCTCGTTCCTATGACAGGAAAGGAGGGAATTCGGAGTGACAATGATACGGAGAATGAGTTCAGTGTAATAGGTCCAAAAGTCGGTTTCGTGGAATCCTTGCCAGTGAATCTGCACTTGATTCGCATGCAGCTGCGCACAACCAATCTGATTGTAAAGGAAATAACGGTAGGGTCCTTGTCCCAATCCAAAGTGGCCATTCTCTATGTGGAAGGCATCGTCAATCCTGACAACGTGACCAGGATGGAAGAGAGACTGAAGGCCATTGATTTTGATGTTGTATTTGATACCTCACAATTGGATCAATTGATTTCAGACAATTCGTTCACGCCTTTTCCGCTGTTTACCACAACGGAACGCAGGGACAGAGTTATCTATGCGCTCATAACAGGCCAGGTGGCGGTGATTAGTGATGGCTCTCCCTCTTTTATAACAGGCCCATCGACGTTGTTTGATTTCTTTGTCTCTCCGGAGGATTATTATCTGCCTTGGGCGCTGGGTTCCTTTTTTCGCCTGATCCGCATCTTGGGGGTAATCTTCTCCCTATTCGCCTCGGCGCTATATGTTGCCTTAATGACATTTCACTACGAAGTTGTGCCTAAAGAGCTTTTGGGCAAATTGATTTCGACCAGGCAAAGTGTACCCTTTCCACCTTTTTTTGAAGCGATATTTCTGGAAACGACGATTGAATTTTTGCGGGAAGCCGGAGCGAGACTACCGAATCGTATCGGACAAACGCTTGGCGTAGTGGGTGGCATTATTCTGGGACAAGCTGCTGTAGAAGCTGCGCTCACAAGTAATGTATTAATTATTATTGTGTCCTTGTCTGCGCTGGCTTCCTTTGTCACACCCATCTATAAAATGTCGAATGCGATTCGTTTTTTACGCTTTCCGATTATTCTGCTCGCTTCACTCTGGGGCGCGTTTGGCATTGCGATTGGACTTTGTGTTCTGCTGGTTCATCTGTCACGCTTGAAGTCACTGGGGTCACCGTACATGGCACCCTTTTTCCCCATGCGGTTCAACGATCTTAAGGACAGCTTGATTCGCGCATCCTATGAACAGACGAACACTCGTCCGAGTTATTTAAGGCCACTCTCCCTCATTCGTTACAAGCCAAGTAAAGTGCATCGAAGAAATCGTCTGGACGAGGAGTGATTGGACATGACACGTATAGGTAAAATCCTGTTCATCGTAACCGTCATAGTTCTACTCAGTTCCTGTAAAGACACCAATATCATCAACAACATCAGTCTTGTTCTAACCTCCGCATATGATCTGCAAGATAACCATGTTCATAACAGTGTGCTGATTGGTGAATACATCGACAAGGACATGAGTGATGTCAGATTGATGGAGATCGATTCATCGAATAGTTTTGACGTTGTGTCAAGGATGAACATGCAATCGAAGGAACCTATTGAATACGGTCAGTTGAGAGTGATGGTACTCGGGGAAACGTATGCACGTCATGAGATTGGGAATATTTTGCATATTCTGTCTCACAATACAAAGGTGTCCAGACGGATGCAACTTGCGGTTGCTGAAGGCAAGGCGCTCGATATTATTAAGGCTTCCATGCCTTTTCACGATCCGTTATATCTGATGAAATTGATTGAGCAAAATTCCAATTATGCGAATCTGCCTCATTCAAGCTTGCATCAGACGTTGTTCCAGTATTTTAGCAAGGGTCAGGATATTTATCTTCCAAGGCTCACCCTTAACGACCAACAGAAAATTGAACTGAACGGTCTGGTTATATTCAAGGGCGAGAAGGCCACACTTCAGATCAATGAGGATGAGGGACTGTGCTTGAAATTGCTGACAGAGAACGCTAAAAACGGCAAGTTTCTGGTGCCCATCACAGATGTTCCGAACTTGACACAATCCTCTCCGAAAGAACCTCACTATGCATTGCTTAAAATTTTGTCTTCATCCGTAAAGCATCGGTCTTCTGATCCACAGTCCGAGACTTTGGATACGAGCATTCGGATCAGTGCTTCCGTCATTAAAGACTCACAAAATGACTTTCTCTTATCGGGCAACGATATGAAAGCTCTGGAGCGTGAGATCCAACAACATATGGAAGCGGAAATCAATCGACTGGTTCAGAAATTTCAGTCCGAACATGTGGACCCTGTAGGCTTCGGAGATTATGTGAAAAGCCGTACCCGTCACTGGAATAGCCAGACATTCTACAAGAATTATTCTGCCATGGATATTCGCTTACATGTGGATCTGAACCTCGTACAGGATGGAATTCAGGAATAAGATTAAAGAAATAAGACAAAGGAATCCCCGGCTATCTCAATAGCCGGGGATTCCTTTGTCTGCTACAATAGCAAGCCGTCTATGCCAGTCTTCTGCTTTGCAGTTGGGACATGCGCTCCAAATGCCGCCGGTAAAACCATATGCATGTGGAGAGCCAGCAACCACTCAAGAAATATCCGCCGACGATATCACTTGGATAATGCACACCCAAGTAGATACGACTTATACCAATGGTCAGTATAAATACGGCGCTGGCAATAATCATAAGCACACGTCCGGCGACGGTAGGAACATGTTTCCAGATCAGAAAGGCCAGTCCACCATACAGGCTAAATGCGGCCATGGAATGTCCGCTGGGGAAGCTGTAGCCGCTCACTTCGATGATCCGGTTAATGGTAGGTCTGGCACGCTGGAATACCAGTTTGAGCAATGCATTTGACAGGGTTGAACCGGCGAGCACACAAGCCAGGAAGAGCAGTTCGCGTTTGTGTCGCATCCAAACGTATAACACAATCATGGCGATAATGGTAATGAAGACCACAGGCATTTCGCTGCCGATCCAGGTAAAAAGGTGCATGAATTGTGTCATACCGGGAGATTCCAACTCCTGAATCCAGCCAATCAGCGTATCATCAAATCGATGAATCTGGTTGTCGCTGATGGACAGGGCGATGCTTACAAAGGCGATCATGCATAACGCTGCAACGAGCAGCGGGAATGAGATATTTTTTTTCCAGTTGTGTATCAAATGTTGAGTTCCTCCGTGATGGTTGATTTCGTATGTTGTGTCCTTGCGTATGTCGGACATAACGATATTCGTATTGTGCTATAATTTTACAATAAATATAGCAGCAATAAAAATAGGTAACCTTTACAACGGTTGTTCAAGCAGAGAATCTAGGAGGGGAACGGGCGGAATGAAGCGGTTGATGATGTGCATGTTGGTCTTACTGTTGGTTACGTCTGGGTTAGCTCTATTTCCCGGAGAGAAAGTGTATGCTTGCAGCTGTGTCGAGAGTGATGTTCAAAAGAGGTTGGAAACGTATACCACGGTATTTACAGGAGAAGTGGTGAAGAAAGGCGAGTCTCAGCAATCGAAGCATGACGGCATCTTAAGAGAGTATACCTTTGATGTAGATTCTGCATGGAAGGGAGTCAGTGCCAAAAAGATGAAAATTGTGGGGAAGGACGGAGGGTCTGACTCCTGTGGCATTCAATTTGAAAAGAATCAGTCTTACCTGATCTTTGCCAGTCTGGATGAACGAGACAACAGGCTGCATACGAATCTGTGCAGTGGCAATGTTCCTGTCGAACAAGCCGGAGACGATTTGAAATTGCTTGGCGCGGGCAAGGTTGTAAATGAAGAAGATTTTGGAGAAACCAATGATGGTGGGCGAACTGGGCCTTTCTATCTCATCTTATATGGCGGAGTCATTTTATTGGCAGCGTTGGCAGTCGTGTGGGTCTGGAGACGAAAGAGAAGAATCTGATTGCCCAACGAAAAAGAAGCCAATCCCCGTACAGAGCGTTAAGATACATTGACGTTCCATACGGGGATTTTCAGGAGTGGCGTCAAATTTGTATCCATTTGGAGTCGAGATTATCGATCCGATGGAACTAGTTCAGCTGCAACATGTATTCATAAGCCGTGATACCAAATACCCGTTTGAAATGCCGGTTCAGATGGGTCAGATCAACGAATCCGCAATCGGCAACAGCTGCATAGACGTCCTTGTGTGTTTCGATGGACTGACGGGCACGCTCCACCTTGCAGTTTAAGAAAAACTGGTAGGGGGATATGCCTGCATGTGCCTTGAATTCACGGATAAATTGAAACTTGGACATGCCAAATTCGGAGCTCAGATTGTCCAGCTTGAGCACATTTTCGGTGCTGCAAAACATGATTTCCTTGGCTTTTCGAACCAGACTGTCCTGAGGCAACCAGAGCTTGGTATCCATCTCCTTCTGAGCCAGCAGGTGAACCAGATCGAAGACCCGTTCGCTGCACTCGGCTTCATCCTGTCTGAGTTGAACGGCGTCGTTCAGCATCAGGATCTTACGTGCAAGCTCGGGATCATAGACGATGGGACTTCCAAAACGCAATTCCTTTTTGCCTATAATCTCCTCTACCAAATCCGGCTTCAAATACAGCATCACATAATCAATGCCAGCCTTATCATAGGAGCTTCCATCATGGGACTGTTCACGGTTAAACAACATGACACCATTTTGGTGAGAAGCCTGATATTGTCCGTCCAGGTTGTATTGTTGAATGCCGCGCAGCGTTACGCCAACCGCATACTCTTCGTGGCAATGTTTTTTGTATGCAAAATCAGTAAAGCTGGCGGATAGTGCCAGCACGTCTTGCGACTTTTTATAGTTAAACCGTTCCATGCAGCACACCTCCCAAGCTTTAGATCAATCCGGATACTATAATGGCTGAGTATAACAAAAAAAGCGCCATGAGAATACTCAGTAATTTTTGGTGCCGATTCAGCAGAGTTCTGAAAACCGTGCCAAAAACAACCCAACTGGAATAGGCCAGAAAACCAATGAAGGTAATGAGCAGCACGAACAGAAACGAAGAAAATGAACTTTGATAAAAGGGCAATACATAACTTGGAATGACAGTGAAAGTAAACAAGACCACCTTTGGATTCACAAATTGCATGATGAAACCGTTCCAAAATCCGGTAACTTGTTTCGGTGCAGCCTCGGTGGTACCCATCTTGTAGATCTGGTAGGCCAGATACACCATATACAGGCCGCCGACAATCTGCATCACCTTCAGGATTCCAGGCAACACTCCGGCAAGAAGATGATTGAGAAAAGCTGAAGCGGTAAGCAGCAGACCAAATGCCAGCGTAGCTCCCCACACATAGTGCATTGTTTTTCGCGCGCCTACCTTCTGAGTAGACGATAGAATGACGATATTGCTGGGGCCGGGGGTGAACGTAACAACGATGCAGTAGATTAAAAAAGATGCAAGATTCATGATGATGCTCTCCTCTGGTTGTAGTCTAGTTCCATGATCATACGTCCAGAGGGGAAAATCATATAGTACATTATTGCAGCAGATACACCGTTAGCAACAGGGGCTTCCGTTTAAAAGATAAGGGGGAGTTTTCTTTTTGAATGATTGCGTTTACAATTTAAACGAAGTACAAGGTGATCAGACCACTTGAGGAAGTGAACGGAATGAAAAAAATGCTGCTGGTTTACATTTTGCTAATCTCAGCATTTGCGTTGTATGTGTTGAGATTCGAATACACCAGTCAGGTAAACCGTTCTTGGGAGGACCGGGGGCTGCGCGGCGATATCGGGGAGACGTATATCATGATTACATTCCAGTCCGGGCTGGAGTATTGGAAGAGCCCGCTCAAAGGTTTCGAGGATGCCGCGGATGCGCTTGGCGTGACTGTAGAATATCGCGGAGCTACCCGGTATGATGCGAAGGAGCAGACCATGGTGATTGAGCAGGCCATCGCTCGTAAACCCGCAGGCATTGCCATATCTGCAATCGATCCGCAATCGTTAGTTCCAGCGATTAACAAGGCAATCGACGCAGATATCCCTGTTGTATTATTCGACGCGGATGCACCTGATAGCCAGGCCTATTCTTTTCTTGGGACAGACAATTACAAGTCGGGTGTAATGGCTGCCGATAAAATGGCTGAACTGCTGGGTCGTGAGGGAGAGGTCGCAGTATTAACCCTGCCTGGACAACAAAATCATGAAGAGCGCACGAAGGGCTTCCGCGATACGATCAAGGAGAGGTACCCTTCCATGCAGATCGTTGAAGTTGCAGACGGACATGGTGATGCGATGGTATCCAGAGACGAAACACTGAGAATGATGAAGGAACATCCGGAGCTGGCGGGTATTTTTGTGACTGAAGCTACCGGAGGAGCAGGGGCGGGGGAAGCAGTTCAAACTGCCGGGGACAGACATCCATTGCAGATTATTTCGTTTGATACGAATAAGGCAACATTGGACATGATCAAGAATGGTACGATCTCGGCTACGATTGCACAGGGAACCTGGAATATGGGATATTGGTCACTCCAATATCTGTTCCATCTGCATCATCAGTTAACGGTTCCTGCCCCATCCTCATCCGGTGAAAATGCACCGCTTCCCGTGATGGTGGACACAGGGATCTCTGTGGTGACACGCTCGGATGTGGATGATTACTATGCCAAATAACAAGGGAGATTTCAAGAGTCCAAGGCCTTGGAGCAGGAGAGCGATTCTCTCAACTTTCAGGAATGGGATTCGGCGTTTACGCTTGCGTAATATGCCCCTTCGCTACCAGCTGATGCTGCTTTTTCTGCTATTCGCCATTGTACCTTCCGTAGGGCTTGGGTTGCTTGTGAACTGGACGGTGGAGCGGGTAGTTGAGCGACAGGTTGAAGGGCATACCATGCAATTGATTGGCAAAGTGAATGAAGCTCTGAACAGCAAAATGGAGAATTTGCAAAACATGACCTATCTGATTGCATTTGACCCGGATATTGATGCTTTTATGAACGACAAAATGCCACCGAATGATGATGCAGGCATCGAATCGATGAACAGGGACACAATTACCGAAACGGAGCAAAATCGGTTATATAGCATCAAAAAAACCTTGCAGGGGTTCACAACGTTGTATCCTGAAATCGCCGGAATTGTTCTCGTCAATGCAAGTGGTGACTATATTAGCAACGAGATGTATCCCCGAGCGGAACAGAGCCTGATCCAGGAAAATTGGTACCAAAAAGCTTCGGTCAATCCGGGCATCTTCATGGTATTGGGTCAGCCGAAAGAGCGTAATCTCACGACACATGTACGGTACAAGGATGATGAGATTGTATCGGTTGCACGTTCCATAACGGATGAAGCGTCAGGACGTGTGCGGGGCGTTATTATGATTGATCTTAAACTAAGGTCCGTCTCTCAGGCTGCCCGTAATGTAACCTTGGGGAAATCCGGTTATGTGATGGTGACGGATGCAGAAGGTCAAAGTGTATATAAGCCGGAGCATCCTCTAATAGAACACATCCCCACAGACTGGTTCCCCTCCGGTGAGAGTGGAACATTTACCGCCGAAACAGAAGGTGGACGGTTATTATTCATGTATCAGTCGTCTACCTTTACGGGTTGGAGAACGGTAGGGGTATTTCCCACAAGAGACTCGATATCCGAAGTACGTCAAATCCAGTTTTACGTGGTTAGTTTTGTATTTGTGGTGTGTTTGTTTGGCCTGAGCGCCTCTTTATGGTTCTCCCGTTCCATTGCTCAGCCCATTTTCCGGCTCATGTCCTACATGCGCAGGGCGGAGACCGGCAATCTCAGACCAGGCCGCTGGAGTGATCGCGCTGACGAGATTGGCATGCTTGGCAACAGTTATAACCGAATGCTGGCACAGATTCGACAACTGATATCACTTAATGAATTGCGGGAACGGCAGAAGCGCGACGCTGAAATGCGAAGTTTGCAGGAGCATATCAAACCACACTTTTTGTACAATACCCTGGATACGATTCATTGGATGGCACGCAAAGAGGGTGCAGAAGATGTATCCGGCATGGTTGGCGCGTTATCTCGATTATTTCGCATAGGGCTTAGTAAAGGACAGGATTACATTCCGCTGCATTCCGAGATTGAGCATATGACCAGCTATATGCAAATTCAGCAGACACGATACCGCGATCGTCTTCAGTATACATTGAATATTCCAGAGGAACTGCGGGATCTTTTTGTGTTAAAGCTGCTGCTTCAGCCCCTGATAGAGAATGCAATCTATCATGGAATCAAGGGCAGGCGTGGGCCGGGACACATTCGGGTGGAGGCCAGATTGGAACATAACAGACTGCTGCTGACCGTTCAGGATAATGGAGCAGGCATGTCCAACGAACGGCTTGCCGAGATGCAGCATCTGCTCGAAGCTCCTTTGGCAAGTTTGGAAGCGTCTTCGCCTGGGATGACAGGCAAAAGTTATGGAATGTTGAATGTGCAGGCCCGTCTCCGGCTGTCCTTTGGCGATGAATACGGTATTGTGCTGGAGAGCCAGGAAGGGGAAGGGACTAGTGTGACCATCAGTCATCCGTTGATGCGAGAGCTCCCACCAACCAAGCAAATCAATAACGAAGAGAGGCAGGAGAGTGAATGGGGAAATTCATGAAATCGACCGTGACAACTTCCACAGATGAGACATCCGCATCAACCACAGTAATGGAGATTACGCCGGATAGCCATGTGGCGAAGAAATACCGCGTGCTCATCGCTGATGATGAACCGATCATTCGTGAGGGGATTCGGGATGCCATTGACTGGACAACGCTTGGGATGGAGGTTGTAGGTGAAGCGGAAGATGGAGAGGAAGCGCTGGAACGGGCGGCTGACCTAGGTGTGGATATTGTTCTCGTTGATATGAATATGCCGTTCCTGAACGGAATCGAACTAATCCGTGCCCTTCAGCAGAAGTGCCCGGGCTGTCGTTACCTGATCATCTCGGGACATGATGAATTTGCATATGCGCAGGAGGCGGTTCGTCTTGGCGTAGAGGATTACATCTTAAAGCCTGTGCAAGCAGAACAATTACATGCTGCACTTGAGCGATTGCATCAGCGACTTACTGAAGAGCACCAGAGGACGGCATATGTACAACAGGCAGCTCATCAGATTGAACGTAATATCCCGTTGCTTCGCCAGCGATTTATGCTGGAATGGCTGGAAGGGCAGGCTGAGGGAAGAAATTTGACGGAGCAGCTTGTGTTTTTACGGTTGCCCGCCGCCCCACCTGTGCAGATCGGGGTTGTACGCTGGCCTGCCGCTGAAGCTCGTCAGACGATACTGAGAGAGAATGATCGTCAGTTGTTTCTGTTTGCAGTGGAAAATATAATTAGTGAACTGCTGGGGGACGTGCCACATGTCCTGTTTCGGGACGTAAGCGGCTTGATCGGCATGTGTCTGTGGCAGGAAGCCCCTGAAGAGATAGAGTCTCTTTTGGAACAACAGATCAGTTCTTGCCTGAATATTGCCATTCATGCTCATGTGGAGACACATGCAGGGACACTGGAAGAAACGCCGGATACGTACCGTCATTGCCGTGAACGGGTATACGGGGAAGTGCAGTTGTCGCCTCTGGTGCGCCGGGCAAGACAACTTATTCACGAAGAGTATGCCGATCGGGAACTGACTCTGGAATCGCTCGCTTCCCGTCTACAAGTATCTGCTGTATATCTTAGTCGTGTGCTGAAGAAAGAGCTGAATGATTCCTTTGTCACGCTTGTCACGCATGCTCGCATTCGCAAGGCTATACAGCTGTTGGACTCAACAACACTGCCGATCCACACCATAGCTGAGCGTGTAGGTTATGATACCCAACATTATTTCAGCACTGCATTTAAGAAAAAAATGGGCATTTCACCAGTGCAGTATCGAAAGAACGGGGGGACAGCTTATCATCCTTCCGCGAATTAAATATCGTATTACAGTTGTTCATTCAGACGTGTGATAAATGAGATGGATGTGTTCTACTTCGTGTGAAGCGAAGTGGAGCATGTCCTTTTTTTGTCTCTGGTATGGTATCTCATGGGTCACAATTGTACTTTAAGCGTTTCCATCAAAAGTTAAATTTTTATAAAAAAGGTTCAAAACGTGCAAAGACCTTGCGGCATCTCCAATGCTACCATTGGTCTCAGACAGGAACAGCAAGCAACAGGATGCACTACATGCATTGTAAGCGTTATCTTATAACTCATTCAGAACCGTATGACGTGAGGAAAGGGGAACTTCATATGAAAAAAGGAGCAATGCTCATCTGGCTTTTGGTGATGACCTTGATGCTCTCGGCCTGCAATCTGGCAGAGAGTGGCCCAGGCAGCAAGGAAAAGGGATATGTCGGTATATCGATGCCAACCAAATCATCAGAACGATGGGTGGGAGACGGGGAGAACATGGTCCGTCTGTTTCAGGAGCAGGGGTACAAAACCGATCTTCAGTATGCTGAGGATGTGGTCGAGAATCAGATTTCACAGATTGAAAACATGATCACCAAAGGTGTGGATGTGATGGTGATTGCATCCGTGGATGGCAACACGCTGACGGATGTAATCAAGAAAGCGCATGACGAAGGGATACAAGTGATCTCGTATGATCGGCTCATTCGTAATACGCCTTACTTGACCTATTACGCCACGTTCGACAATTTTAAGGTGGGTGTGCTTCAAGCCTCCTACATCGAACAAAAACTTGGACTTAAGGATGGAAAAGGACCGTATAACATTGAGCTGTTTGGTGGCTCTCCTGATGATAATAACGCCTATTTCTTCTTCGATGGCGCGATGTCTGTCCTGAAGCCGTACATCGATTCCGGCAAGCTGGTCGTACGCAGCAAGCAGATGACGATGGCCCAGATTGCGACTTTGCGCTGGGACGGTGCACTGGCCCAGTCACGGATGGATAACCTGCTGAGTGCCTATTACTCAGGTGATAATCTGGATGCAGTGTTATCTCCTTATGATGGAATCAGTATTGGTATCATCTCATCCTTGAAAGGGATCGGTTATGGTACCTCGAACAAGCCGCTGCCTGTCATTACGGGTCAAGATGCCGAACTTGCTTCGATCAAGTCGATTGTTGCCGGGGAACAGACGCAGACGGTGTTCAAGGATACGCGGAAGCTAGCGGAGAAAACGGTAGAGATGGCCAATAGTATTTTGCAAGGAAAACAGGCGGAAGTTAATGATAAAAAATCATATAACAACGGAATTGAGGTTGTTCCGGCGTATCTCCTGGATCCGATCTCCGTGGACCGTACAAATGTGGAGCAGGATATCGTGGGTACACAGTATTACACGAAGGAAGAAATCGGACTGAAATAATGAATGAAAGGAGCACATTCCATGGCCGGAATCATTCTGGAAATGAAAAACATCACCAAAACCTTTCCTGGCGTCAAAGCGCTGGAAAATGTGAATCTGAAAGTCCGTGAAGGCGAAATTCATTCCATATGCGGTGAAAATGGCGCAGGTAAATCTACGTTGATGAAGGTACTGAGTGGTGTATATCCACATGGCACGTATGAAGGCGACATTTTATTTCAGGGCAAAAATTGTGAGTTCAAGGATATTAAGCAGAGCGAGGATCTGGGAATTGTCATTATCCATCAGGAGTTGGCCCTGATCCCCTACCTTTCGATTGCGGAAAATATATATCTGGGCAATGAGCGTGCCAGCAGAGGAATTGTCAACTGGAAGGAAACTTTTGTAGGTACACGGGAACTGCTCTCGAAGGTGGGACTGAGTGAAAATCCAAACACGCTGGTATCCAGCATCGGGGTAGGCAAGCAGCAACTGGTCGAAATTGCGAAAGCGCTCTCCAAAAAGGTACGGCTGCTTATTTTGGATGAGCCAACCGCTGCGCTGAACGAGGACGACAGTGAAAATCTGCTGCAATTGATGCTGGAATTCAAGAAACAGGGCATCGCCTGTATCCTGATCTCACACAAGCTGAATGAGGTATCCAAGGTATCCGATTCCGTGACCATTTTACGGGATGGCAAGACAATTGAGACATTGGATATGAAGAAGGAAAACGTGACGGAGGACCGGATTATTAGCGGAATGGTAGGACGTGATCTCACCAGCCGTTATCCGGAGCGTCATGCCACCATAGGTGAAGTTATCCTTGAGGTAAAGGACTGGACGGTATATCACGAACATCATGCCGAGCGGAAGGTACTGGATCAGATCCATATGAATATCAGACGTGGTGAGATTGTAGGTATTGCCGGGCTGATGGGCGCTGGGCGTACCGAGCTTGCCATGAGTATCTTTGGCAAATCCTATGGCCGGAATATTTCGGGACAGCTCATCAAGAATGGTAAACCGATCCATAACAATACCGTCACGGAGGCCATTCAGAATGGGTTTGCTTATGTGACAGAAGACCGCAAGGAATACGGACTCATTCTGATGGATGACATCAAGCGCAATATTTCCTTAACGGGTCTGAGCAAGCTGACGCGAAACGCGGTAGTGAACGAGCGCGAAGAAGTACTGGTGGCGGAAAAGATGAAGAAAAGCATGAACATCAAAGCACCAAGTATTTTGCAGAAGACCGGTAATCTGAGTGGAGGCAACCAGCAAAAAGTGGTGCTCAGCAAATGGATTTTTGCCGGACCGGATATTCTTATTCTGGATGAACCTACCCGTGGTATTGATGTGGGCGCGAAATTCGAAATCTATACGATCATTCATCGACTTGCTGCTGAAGGCAAGGGCGTACTGGTAATCTCATCCGAGCTTCCGGAGGTTCTTGGCCTGTGTGACCGGATCTATGTGATGAATGCCGGGCGAATCACCGGTGAAGTCAGCCGGGAGCAAGCATCGCAGGAAACGTTGATGAGATATATGACCAAGTCTGGAGGCGGCAAGCATGGAAATGATAACAAAACTGTTCAAAAATAATATCCGTCAATACGGCATGATTATTGCCTTGGTAGTGATTATGCTTTTGTTCGAGGTACTGACAGGTGGGCTGTTACTCAAGCCGATTAATATTACGAATCTGATCTTGCAGAACAGCTACATTTTGGTTCTGGCGATCGGAATGGTGCTGGTCATCATTACCGGGCATATTGACCTGTCTGTCGGTTCCATTGCAGCCTTTGTCGGTGCCGTTGCCGCGATCATGATGGTTGATTGGCAGCTTCCGGCTTGGCTTGCGGTCATCGCTTCTTTGCTGGTTGGCGCTTTGATCGGTGCATGGCAAGGCTTCTGGATCGCCTATGTGCGAATTCCGGCATTTATCGTGACGCTGGCAGGTATGTTGCTGTTCCGCGGCTTGACGATGATTGTGCTGGAGGGGCAGTCCATCTCTCCCTTTCCGGGTGGATTCCAGAAAATAAGCTCGGGCTTCCTGGCGGACATTCAATTCTCAGGCTTCGGTCTGATATCCATCATTGTGGGTCTTGTGCTCACCGTCTGGTACATTGTCAATGAACTGCGGGAACGCCGTTCCCAGCGAAAATATGGATTCGAGGTCGTGTCACAGGGACTGTTTTTGCTCAAGCTGATTGTGGTGGCTGTCGTGACAAATCTTTTTACATTTGTACTCGCAAGTTATGCGGGTATTCCGAATATCCTGGTCCTGCTGTTTGTCCTGATCGTTGTGTACTCCTTCGTTATGAATCGAACCGTCATGGGACGGCATGTGTATGCGCTTGGAGGTAATGAGAAGGCCGCAGGTCTGTCCGGAGTCAAAACGAAAAAGGTAACCTTCTGGGTTTTCGTGAACATGGGTACACTTGCCGCGGTATCCGGGTTGATCTTCGCCGCACGTCTGAATGCGGCTACGCCAAGAGCGGGTACCAACTTCGAGCTGGATGCCATTGCGGCCTGCTTCATCGGTGGTGCTTCCGCTTCAGGGGGCATAGGTACGGTATTTGGTGCCATCATCGGTGGTTTGGTTATGGGTGTGCTGAATAACGGGATGTCCCTGATTGGTCTCGGTATTGACTGGCAGCAGGGAATTAAGGGATTGGTACTACTGCTCGCTGTAGCGTTTGATATCTATAATAAAAATAAAAGATCGGCGTAATACTTGATAAAATGAAAAACAGACCTTGATCTCATCAGGATCAGGTCTGTTTTGTTGTATGCACAACTTATTTACATCAAGGCATCGAGGAAACGTGTGGCAATCCCAAAATAGATAAACAGGGACAAGATATCATTCAATGTGGTGATTAATGGGCCAGAGGCAACAGCCGGGTCGACTTTGAAACGACTAAGCAGAAGCGGGATGCATGTACCGGTCAGTGTACCAATGACAAGAGTGAGGAACAGAGATACCCCAATAATGGCGCCCAGCAGCCAGTCCCCTTGCCAGAAATAAGCGATGACAGTAATCAGTAATCCACATACCAAACCAATCATCGTGCCTACTTTGATCTCCCGACCAATCAGTGCGAGTACGGTGGCTTTGTCGAGTTTGCGTCCGATCAGTCCGCGTACCACAACAGCCAGAGATTGTGTTCCCGTGTTCCCCGTCATACCTGCAATCATCGGCATGAAGAATGCCAGTGCTACAACCTGATTGAGTGTATCCTCGAAGAAATCCACGATGCTTCCCGAGATTAGACCAATCAGCAGCAATAGAATGAGCCAGGGAAGTCTGCGTCTGACGGCCACAAGTGGTTTGGTATCAAAATCGATATCCTTGCTGCCGCCCCCCATCTTGGCCAAATCCTCACTTGCTTCATCCATAATAATATCGATAACATCATCCATTTGGATGATACCGCATAACCTGTGATTCTCATCCACCACCGGAAGTGCCATAAACTCATAACGCTGCAGAAGCTGTGCTGCTTCTTCCTGGTCCATATCCACTGTTGCATGGATCACCCTCCGGGTCATCAGTTCTTCAACCTGGGTCTTATCGTCAGCCAAGGCAAGGGATCGATAACTTACGACACCGACCAGTTTGCCTTCATTATCGGTTACATAGAGATAACTGGAGGCGGAGATATGCATGGTACCTTGTGATTGTCGTAAGGCTTCCTTGACTGTCTCATGAGCGAGCAGGGTCCGATATTGATCTGTCATGATGCGTCCTGCCGTCTCCGGCGGGTAATTAAGCACGGACCGGATAATGGCAGAGTGGTCCAGGTTCATATTGGACAGCAATTCTTCTCTGCGTTTGGCGGGCAGATCGTGCATGAACCGAATCAGATCACTTTTGTCCATCTGTTGCATGACTTCAAGTGTTCGTTCCGGCCCAAGTCGTTCAAACAGTTGAATCTGTTCGTGCAGCTTCAAGGTCTCGGCGAGATCCGCCAGAGCATCGGGTTTGAACAGGAGCAGAAACCGATTGGTTTCTTCTTCAGGGAACTTTTTATATACAAGTGAGAGGTCGTAGGGATGCAGTTCTTTCACCAATTTATAGAAATCGTGCAGGTTCCGCGATTGGACATGTTGTACGAGTTGTCCGGTGATCTCTTCAACAGAGGAATCTTTCTTGGAATCAGATTCTTTCATATCGACACTCCTTTCTAAAAGGTTAGCTTCATACTTTTAAACGAATTGGGTTGGCGGTTAAACAACGAAGAGAAAAAGAGAGTACCAAAAATGATATTGTAATCTTGCTCAAACATTCGATATGAGCTTACAAACAGTCGCTGCAAGGATATACTTGTTCTATAGCAACAAAAGAGGAGGACATGTGCGAGTGGAAGCAGATATCAGAACACAATTGCTCAGCCTGGCTGAGCCGGAATATCAGAAATTCTCAGCTGCGCTCATTCCTAATATCACTAATGTACTAGGTGTGAGATTGCCAGTCTTACGAAAGATTGCCAAACAGATTGCTGCCGGGGACTGGCGCACGTATCTGGAAACGGCAGAGGATGAATATTTTGAAGAAGTGATGTTGCAAGCAATGGTCATTGGACATGTACAGGCCGATCTGGATGAGCTGCTGAAGGCCATTGAAACATTTGTACCGAAGATCGACAATTGGTCGGTGTGCGACAGCTTCTGTGCAGGACTGAAATATACGAAGGTCCATTCGGAGCCCATGTGGGCGTTCTTGCAGCCCTATCTGAGATCAGATCAGGAATATGAAATCCGGTTTGGCGTGGTAATGCTGTTGAATTTTTATCTGGATGAGAGATATATCGATCAGGTTCTAACCGCATTGGATCAGATCCGGCATGAGGCTTATTATGTAAAAATGGCGGTTGCTTGGGCCATCTCGATGGCTTATGTGAAACAAGATGAAGTGACCATGCGTTATCTGAAGCATAATACCCTGGACGATTTTACGTATAATAAGGCACTTCAGAAAATCACGGAATCTTATCGCGTTGATCTGGAGAGCAAGCAGATGATCCGCAGTATGAAACGAAAGGTGAAGAAGCGGGTTACCTCCTATATAAATTGAACTAAACATTTACACGAAACGGAGAGGACAGAAAGAACCTGAAGAAGCAAAGTGCTCGCCTAAAAGCTTTCTGAAAGAAAGCTGCATCGGAAGCATATGCTATCCCCGGATTTCCCCTTTATAAAAGGAATCAAAAAATCTGGGGATAACAGCGATCGGAAGGTTGTTCTGTCATCGGAGTGGCCAGTGTAAATATTATTTAGTTCAACTTATATAGCATTAAGCATTCCACCGGGGAGAGGGCGATAAACGGATGAGAAAAATGTTGATGTACACCACGATGCAGTTGGACGGTCGTCCATGGGTGCTGCTCGCTACGGAACAAGGATTGTGCCGAGTGGTCATGCCCAATGAAACACTGGAGGACTGGAGCGGCTGGATACAAAAAGTTGCACCTGGTGTGGAACTGGAAGAGAACGAGGATGCTCTGAAACAAACAGGTATGATGGACTGGTTGCAGTCCTATTTTGCAGGGGAACCGATGGCTTATACAGATGCCATCCCACTGGACTTGATCGGTACCCCTTTTCAGCAGGAGGTATGGAGAGAGCTGGGGCGTGTGCCTTACGGTGAAATTCGGACCTATGGTGACATTGCCGCTGGGATTGGAAGACCTTCGGCTGTGCGAGCGGTTGGGGCTGCAAATGGAGCCAACCCGATTCCGGTGCTGTTACCATGTCACCGCATTATCGGGGCTAATCGCAAGCTGACCGGGTTCCGTGGAGGCCTGGAGATGAAGCGCAGACTACTGGATATTGAACAGATTGAAGGCGTGACCGATGGAGGGCATGCGCGGTTTCATTTCTAATGCAGGCACTTCATTGTGCCTGTTTTTTTGTGTTTATTAAAGTAGAGTAATGTAAACGATCCGCATATGGAACACCAACGTTTTACATATTTTTGCACGGTGAAACCGTATGGTACCATGGATCATAGATCAATCGGGATCCGGGGTACGTAATGCCGGGTGAGAAAAGAGGAGTGACATTATGAAGCAGGCCTACTGGTTAACCAATGTGACTTTGGAACGGAGTTATGTCCGAGAAGGGGACCAGGTGACGGGGACACGGACAAGTCTTGGTCATCTGTGGATTGAAGATGGAGTAATCGCGGCGATTGTGGAAGGAAACGACGAGCTGTCTAACGATCTACCACAAGTAAATGGCAAGGGACTTTTGCTGCTGCCTTCGTTCGAGGAGGCACATATTCATCTGGACAAAACGTACTACGACGGGCCGTGGACAGCGGTTAAGCGAATCTCTAGCATTTTCGAACGTATCGAAGAAGAGAAGGTTCTGTTGCCCAAGCTGCTACCAGATGCGAAGCGTCAAGCGGAGAGTATTCTGACCTTGATCCAGGGATACGGCTCCACTCATGTACGTAGTCATTGTAATATTGAGCCTGTCAGTGGGTTGAAAAGACTGGAGGCGACGCGGCAGGCTCTGGATTCATTTTCGGGCAAAATCTCTTCGGAGATCGTGGCTTTTCCACAGCATGGGCTGCTTCGCTCCCATACAGTTGAGCTTATGGGCCAAGCTATGCAGGAAGGTGCAACGCATGTGGGCGGACTTGATCCTCATACTGTGGATGAACAGATTGAGAAATCACTGAACGCCATGGTTGAACTGGCTGTTCAGCACCATGCGGGCATAGACATACATCTGCATGATAGCGGGCAGGCTGGGAAACAAACGCTGCTGGAACTCGCGAATCTGACCGAAGCAGCAGGGCTTCAGGGCAAAGTTACCGTGAGTCATGCGTTCTGGTTCGCTCGCGCAGAGCAGCAGGAAGCGGAAGACATGGCGCAGCGAATGGCTTCGCTGGGGATGAGCATTGCTTCCACGGTGCCCATGGGCAGAACGATGATGCCTCTTCCCATGCTCCACCGTATGGGCGTGAACGTGAAGCTGGCAACAGACAGCCTGACGGATCATTGGTCTCCTTTTGGTAACGGAGATCTGCTTGAGAAAGCAGGACGCTTCGCAGAACTGTACGGATATAGCGATGAATGGTCCTTGTCTCAATCTTTGGCATGGGTAACAGGTGGTATCACACCGCTGGATTCGCAAGGGCAGCAGGTATGGCCGAAAGTAGGAGATACTGCGAACTTTGTATTGGTGCATGCGAGTTGTTCGGCGGAAGCCGTTGCTCGGCGATCTGCGCGGCAGGCCGTATGGTACAAGGGGCAATTAGTGAGCGGATCGACATCGGATTGAAGAAAATAGAGCGGCTGGAGCCACGGGAAACCGTGGCTTTTTTGCATGGGAGAAAAAGAGGAAGGAACTGTTCGCATATACCACATTTTGGGTTATGATGGACGTAGTTAATGAAGGGGGCAATTCCAATGAAGATTGAATATGCAACGGAAGCCGACTACGAATATATTATTGAGAGAGATCGGCATGTCCATCAGCCACTTGTGAAAACGAAGATGAGTGAGAAAGAAATATTCATCCTATGGGATGAGGGGGCAAGAGTTGGATGGATGAGGCACGGATATTTCTGGGACAACATTCCCTTCATGAATATGATCTGGATTGATGAACCCTATCGAAACGGCGGATTTGGCCAAAAAGCCGTGCATCACTGGGAAAGTCTCATGAAGCAACAAGGCTTCGATACCGTGATGACTTCAACGCAATCAGACGAACATGCCCAACATTTCTATCGAAAGCTGGGGTATGTTGATGCAGGGGCACTGTTGCTGGATACACAGCCTTTGGAGATTATTTTGATCAAGAAAATCTAGTAAATGAAGCTGCAAGGAGAGATGATTGTGGATGTGAAGCAAGTGGCCCTACAAGTCATAACCAAAGAAAATGAACTCGAATGCATCCACCTTAAACCGCGGGAAGATCAGCTGGAATTGGTAACAAGCAATGTTGATTCATTGAACCATGCGACGAAGGAAATTACGTCCAAACCATACGGCATTTTTGCAGAGGAGCAGATGGTCGGTTTTATTTTATTTGATAATGAGATTTACAATGACGGCTATTACTGGATTCTGCGCTTCATGATTGATGAGAAGTACCAGGGGAAGGGTTACGGCAAACTTGCTATTCAAGAAGTGGTTCGTATGTTGCAAGAGAGAAGTGATTGCCAGCAAATCAGGGTATTATGCGCTGTATAAGCGTTGCGGGTTTCAAGAAACGGGTAAGTTGGAGGACAACGGTGATATCATTTTAAGTTATCAAGTGAGGTAACAGGGAGGGCAAGCTCTGATGATTAGAGAGGCAGAAGCTAGGGACGCAGCGGTTATTGAAAGGCTGTATAAAGAATTATTGCCGAACAACTTAAACACAAAGGTACTGGCAGAGCGTATTGAAGAAGTTCGGAATAATCCGGACAGTTTCTTGTTCGTTTATGAAATGGGTGATCAGGTGATCGGAACGGCTCATTTACATATTTGTCTGGATGCTTTGGTGGAAAATAGACCATTCGGCGTAGTTGAGCGGGTTATCATTACGGAACATGTGCAGAGCAAGGGATATGGATCTGAATTGATGAAACACATAGAGCATGTATGTGTGCAGAAAAATTGTATAAAGGTGTTTCTAACCAGCGGATCATCCAGAAAAGAAGCACATCACTTTTATACGAAACTGGGATACAACGGAGATTCCAGCAAGGCATTTAAAAAGTATTTATAACTTATAACATTCATCAAGGAAAAGGAAGTAGAAGTAAAGAAATGAAAGATAACAAACATCCGGTTCAAGATCTCCGACTCATCGTTACCTTGCTTGTGGCTACTCTTTGTTGTCTAGGTGTTGTGATGTATTTACGTGCCCAAATAGATACGAATATGTATCGATTTTTAAGTTGGGATATGTTCCTGGCATGGGTACCATTCATCATCTCATCCTGCATTAGATACATATTCAATAAGAAATTAACCACAACGAGCATGATATGTATGGGGCTGATGTGTGGAGTATGGCTCTTTTTTCTGCCCAATGCGGCCTACCTTTTTACGGAGATCCTGCATTCATTCAGATATTTTGATGCTCAAGGGGAAACCAGATTCTGGGTTAATATTGATTTTTGGTATGGACTCACCCTGACGTTTGCCGTAGCGATCATAGGATTGCTGCTCTCGACTTGTTCGATCATTCAAATCCACGGCATGTTAAACAAATTAGTAAATAGGTACATTAGTATGATGGTTGTCGGTGTTATTTTGCTATTGAGCAGTATAGGGGTCTACATTGGTAGATTTAATCGGTGGAATTCGTGGGATGTATTATCCCGACCTGGGAAGATCTTCGTGGATCTTGTGAATGATTTTAATGCAGCGAACAGCATGATGGTTGAGTTTGTCGCCATTGTATTTACGGTTCAACTTTTTGGATACGTTATCGTGTCCTTGCTAACCGCAAGGTCGGGCAACTAATTATTCCATTTGAAAGGGTAAGGATCTGAAATTATGAAGGCGATAACGCAGGAAATTACAGAAGAATTGTTGGCTGTGATGGATATGTACCAAAGAATCGCACGGCAATTCTCGCAGGGGCGTACCATTTGCTGTCCAATGCGGATGTAATCCACGGAGAAGAAGAATTAACGGGAAACTGGTATTTTGATGTTCACGGCGAGCACTGTATGTTCAAGAATACAGAAACAGGGCAGACATTAGAGGTTTTCCTTGGTCGTCTTCGTATTTCGAGAATCCGTTTAAGGACATGTTGGATTTCTTCGAACGTTTGGAGACACAGAATGTGTTAATTCATGTTCATGGGGTGGCGTATAGAACGGTTCTTTAATTGCTGTACATTTAATTAAAATTGAGGAGGAATGACGTATGAGTTTAACAGAATGGTCCACAGATATTCTTCAATATGATCTTTCGGATGAATATTCGCTTCGAATGGCTGAGCCTGCGGAGTGGGGCGTATATTGTTCCGTTTATTATAATATGCGTTATGTTGGATTTTTTAGGGAAGAAGAATTCAGTTCCTCGAAGAGTAACGCTTATTGGATCTACAAGGAAGAATGCAAAATAGGCGGGGTACGAATGGAGCCTAACCAGATTTATCATTTGTTTTTTATACCACCATTTCAACATTCATTTGAGGTACTCAAGCTTCTAAGGAATATGTTAATGCAATGGTCAGATCGTACAAAACGTATACAGACATTTGAAGTTCTTCCAGATCAAGTGGATCTATACGCAAGAGCAGGATTCTGGCCGGTGGAGTTCAGATGTCGCTGGATGCAGCGGCCTACAGATCATTTTGAGATCGAGTGGGACAGCAGGGTAACTGTAAAGAGTTTGGAAATTATCGAAGATGAAGCGGGTACCCGAAAGTATGTGAATGAGGCTGAAATTGCTCAATGTGATCTGGATAGTTTTGCAGGAAGTCTTGAAGCTACACGAAGAAATAAGACCTCCCTTGCGGATTTTATACCTGACGAAGATCCCAATTATACGAATGAGATTCTTACTCAGGCATCTACACTTGTATACGATAAGGAAACGGGGCAGCTTATTGCCAACTGTCGTCTTTGTCTGCAAGATAATCAGGCTGCCGTATATAGCATAGGGGTTCGCCCGGCATATAGAGGAAGAGGGCTTGCTACACAGATGTTACAGAGAGCATTGAATGCGCTTAAGGGTGAGTATCCCGTTCTGCGATTGTATGTAATGCAGGGAAATGATGCCGAGTCCGTATATCTGAATATGGGATTTATTCCGGGCGTACAGGAGATTCAGACAATGTATATTCCAGAGGAGGAATCACAATGAAGGTTGCCATCTTAACCGATATTCATGGGAATGTTCCTGCGCTTCAAGCGGTATTGGCTGATATCGATTCCAGAGTGGATGTTGAGCATATATTTTGTTTAGGGGATATGATCGGTATTGGCCCTTACTCCAATGAAGTGATTGAGATGTTATACAGTCGTAAAAATATGATAGCGATTTCAGGGAATCACGAAGAGGCCGTATTGAGTTTGCTCCAAAATAAGGGTCCATTAGAAGGGCATAAAGGCATAGCCGAGCACCATGAATGGATTGGTAAACATCTAAGTGCGGAATCGATCAAGAGAATACAAGCTCTGCCGAAATTCGTTGAAAAAGAGGTAGAAGGACATCGGTTCCTTCTGACTCACTATCATATGAACAACGACAAGCTGGATGTCATTGATAGAGAATCATCCGGAACCAAATTGGACGCAAGGTATCAGGGGACGGCCCATGATTTGATTTGTTTTGGTCATCATCACATTCTTCATTATTATAAGACAGATCAACGAATCTATATGAATCCGGGAGCTTTAGGCTGTAACGATCTTGCCATTGCCAGATATGGGATCGTGGATATCCAAGAGGCCAAACTGGATGTAAAATTCATTGGCATTCCATATGACAACAGGGAGTATCTGAAATCGTATGAACGATTGAACGTTCCGGATCGGGCTTTTCTTTTGAAGGCATTCCATGGAAATCAGTTGGAGAGAGAGTACGGGGAGGAGTAAACGTTCGTAGCAATGAGCACACAAAAGAGATATTATCAGAGTTAAGAGAAATTAAGGAGTTGTTGAAAGAGCGAAAGTAAAGAGGAGGGATGTCTATGATTTACGATTTACAAGGTGAAACCAATATGGAGCCTGTTGTGGGGATGTTATTTTCCGCAGTAACAGAGAATAGCCAGCGACTTAATTCGATTACAGAGGGTATGTCGCAAGAAGAGGTAGATTACAAAGGGGAAGAGAACCAGTTTAATAGTACAGCTCAATTAATACGACATATTACATTCGTTGATATGAATTGGGTTTATAGAATAAAGGAAGTTGTCCTTCCGCAGCCATTAATAGAGCAATATGGTCCCATGATCGATGAAAATAATAGACTTCCGCTGATTCAAGGATTGCCACGGGACACACTTATCTCTCAATATGCGGGTGTATTAACCCTTCTGAAAGAAACATGCACACATATAGCAGATGCTGACCTGGATCGAGTAGTTACTTTTGGACATCAGAACGAAAAGCAAGCTACGATACGTTGGGGATTATGGCATATGGCTGACCATAACCGTTATCATCAAGCTCATATTAATCAGCTAAGAAAGTGGTTCCAGACACAAAATGATTGCTAACACATAGGCAGGTCATTCTTCTAATGCCAGATCTGATGATATCACACCTACCCTATGCGGTTACTTCAGATCTGAAGTACACGTATAACAATATCCTGATCATGATTACCAAAACCAGCACCATAGATCGTTAATCCCCCTACGTTAGGGCTTTCCTCGTCAACCGTGAAGCGTAGCGTCCAGAAAGGTTCGCTAAGCTTAATATCCGCGAGTGTGATGTCCGACATCCGCTCACCATCCATATAGGTACCGGAGGCATCAATACGAATGGTCTTCAATAATCCATACTGATTTACATTACGATGCCACCATTCTGGTGTATATTTCCCGCGCGCTGCTCTGCCAAAGTCGGCAGGGCTTGTCCACGTTCCGAGAGAAACGCCATTGAAGGTGAAACGAATATCGGAAGGCCAATGATCTCGTAATCCCGGAGCTTCAGACGCCAGTTCCATCGAAATTTCAATAGCATCGGTTGTCTGGTCAGGAAGGACAAAGTTCGGTGTTTTATATTCAACATAGCCCTTCCCAAACCACAAGATAGCGGCGTGTACACGCTCAGGATCAAGGAAGTAACGCGGATCGTCCCATACGCCGATTTCTTTCTCAAGTGTCCCTAGCCCACAGGTAGGGTGAATATCAAAAGCAGTATAGTGCCCGACGGATATCGTCTGCTCTCTGGTTCGTGAAGTTTGGCTTGCGGATGGCAGCTCGATCTCAATCTGATTTTGCTTGAGGTAACATAATTTGTGTGTTCCTCCGTTAATCCGAACTCGTCTGCTCCCAACTAGACCTGCATCCTCCAGTTTACGAATATGCATCGTGACAATGGAGGGGCTAAGCTCTAAAGCTGCCGCAATATCCTTCACATTCTTTTCGCGATCTGCAATCATATCCATGATTCTCCATCTGACTTCACTTGCCAGCGCCTCGTATAAAGGAAGGAACTGGGGCTCCCCATTTGCTTTGATCATCTGTACAACTCCCTACCCTCAATCTCTAAAATCATATATATATTAATTTAATGAAATTAGCTCCAAGATACAATCCAGATTCATTGCAAGTTTATAGCCAATGGTGTTTAATTTTTGTAGTTGCTATGAAGTTGGATTCTTATATTTATGAATTTTAGCATAAGAGGTGGAGTATAGTGAAATACAATAACCCTGTTGTTAAAGGTTTTTATCCAGATCCTAGTGTGATCAAAGTCAATGATACGTACTATATGGTGTGCAGTTCTTTTCAATACTTTCCCAGCGTACCGCTCTTTGAAAGCAAGGATTTGCTAAATTGGAAGCAGATTGGTCACTGCCTGACTCGTAAAAGCCAGATTCAGCTGGAGACGGTGAACAGTTCCGGCGGGGTATTTGCCCCAACCATCAGGCACAATGACGGGCGTTTTTATATGGTCACAACCAACGATACAACGCATCAGAATTTCTATGTCTGGACGGATAATATCTACGGAGAATGGTCTGAGCCTATCTATGTGGATCAAGGCGGGATTGATCCCGATTTGTATTTTGAAGATGGGAAGACCTTGTTTATGAGTAATGGGGTGGATGATGAAGGCGTTGGCGGAATTGTCCAGTGTGAGATTGAGATTGAAACTGGCCGCAAGCTGACCCCGAGTCGTTCGATATGGAACGGAACAGGTGGACGATATCTGGAAAGTCCGCATCTCTATAAAATGAGCGGTTATTATTACCTGCTTGCAGCTGAAGGCGGCACCGAATATGGTCATATGGTTACGTATGCTCGGGGAACTTCATCTTCGGGTCCGTTCGAAGCCTATGCGCACAATCCAGTTCTGACCAATCGTAATCTGGGCGGTTATGAGCTCCAGGGTGTGGGGCATGGTGATCTGGTTGAAGATGATCTGGGAAACTGGTGGCTCTTTCACCTGGGATTCCGACAGATCGGCAGATGGGCGACGTACCATCATCTGGGCCGGGAGGTGTTCCTGACTCCAATTACGTTTGGTGAAGACGGATGGTTTACAGCCGGGCATGAAGGTACAACACTGACGAGTTTTGAGACCAATCGCATTCCCGACACGGTGATCCAGCAGGATAAGAAAAATTATACGTTTGAAAATACAGACTGGAACCTCGACTGGTGTTATCTTCGTCATCCAAATACAGAGCATTATCAGCTTGAATCTGACAAGCTTACGCTAACAGGAACCGATGTAACGCTGGACGTTCCGGCATCCCCGACGTTCATCGGGCTACGTCAAAAAGACTTTAATGCCACAATTTCGGTCGATGTCAGTCTGACGAGAGGTGAAGCGGGTATCACAATCTACATGGATGAGAATCATCATTATGAAGTGGCTATTCGTCAGGAACAGAACGGCTATAAGGTGATCGAGCGTCTGAATATCGGTGATATCAAATCGATAGAACATGAAGTGGATCTGGGAAATAAACAGGATGCAACGCTGGTGATCCGCTCAAGCCAGGAACGCTACAGTTTCCTGTTTCAAGCAGATGGTGAAGAGATTCTGCTGGGCACAGCACAGACGAGATACCTATCCTCGGAGGTAGCAGGAGGTTTTACAGGCGTGCTTATTGGTTTATACGCGAGTGGGCAAGATGCTTCAGCTGAGTTTACAAATTTCAAGTGTGATTATCACTGAGAAGTTAAGGGGGAGGGCCTAAGGGTCCTTCTCTTTTTTTGAATTTGTGTAAAAATATAGATATATTAATAAATACCAATAGAGATTTAAACTTGGAAAAAGCTCCTGTTATCTATATGGCATCCCTTAAATAATTTAAATGTAACAAATGGTTAAAAGAGCTTGTTATTAGTTATATAGCTTGATTAGATAACCAAGGAGGAGTTGCATGGAGGATCAATGGAGAATTGCAAAGTATGATCCGGCATGGCGTGATTTGTTTCTCGAAACGGGTTCGAAATTAAGAGAAGCGTTAGGAGAAAAGGCCGTGCGGATCGATCATGTTGGGTCCACTTCAATTGTGGGAATAGACGCCAAACCTATTATCGATATACAAATATCTGTTTCCAATTATGAAAATTTGTTGGACTATAAGCATGAGATCGAAACAGTCGGTTTTGTATTCAGAGCAGAAAATCCGGATAAGACTAAACGATACTTTCGGGAAGTGCCCGGAACCAGAAGGGTACATATACACGTTAGACAGGCAGGGAGTTTCTCCGGGCAGATGACCTTGCTGTTCAGAGACTATTTAAGGGAACATCCAGAAGATTGTTTGATATATGCGGAAGAAAAGCACAGACTCATGTCATTGTATAGAGATGAGCATCCCAAATATGTTGAAGGAAAAGGGCCAATGGTGTGGAGCATATTACAGAGAGCACATAGTTGGTCTCAAGAAATCGGATGGCAACCGGCAAAATCTGACGCATGAGCACATCCAATGATAGAGATAACTGTATTGGAGTGATGAGATGAACATGGGAAGAAAGCTGATAACAACCGTTCTAACCATCATTTGTTTTACTTTGGCTGCAAGTATCATATCGATGAATGAATCCTACAGTTTTGATTTTTACATTGTTATTTATCTGGTATACGCGACTCCCCTGATCGTATTGATCGGGCTACCTTTATCGATATTGCTGGACTATCTGCTCAGCCGAATTCAATTCGTCAATCGTGTGTTGTATCTAAGTACGAGGATATTGGGCTATGCATGTGCTGGAGTTCTAGGCATGTATATATATTATGTGCTCATGGGCGCAGGAGAAGAAATTCTGAATTTCAAAGAGACGTTAGTTCTGACCTTATTTGGCGTCCTTGCTGCTATCCTATTTGTACTGATCGATATGGGATTGGAAGTCTTGTTAAAGATCCGAAGTAGAAAGACTTGAATTAAATTTTCGTCAGGAGGAAAACAAGATGAAAACTCAGTGTGTACTTCTAATTATTGACGTACAGGTAGCGATGTTTGATGAATCAGATCCCGTATATCAGGGGGAACTATTGCTTCAAAAGATCCAGATGTTAATGGCCAAGGCCCGTGAAGCAGGGCATTCCATCATATATATCCAGCACGGCGAAGGGGCAGGCAGTCCACTGGAACGAGGAACTCCGGGGTGGGTCATTCATCCGTCCATTGCACCTATAGCTGGTGACCTCGTAATCGAAAAGGAGACACCGGATTCGTTTCACGAAACCAATCTGCATCTGAAATTGCAAGAAAATGGCGTGACGGAGTTGATTCTCGCGGGTATGCAGACCGAGGTATGTGTAGACACGACTTGCCGCAGAGCGTACAGTCTGGGATACACGGTCAATCTGGTTCGAGATGCTCACAGTACATGGAATTCAAACACGCTTAAAGCGGATCAGATAATAGAACATCACAATACGGTACTGAGATTGTTTGCCAACGTGGTGGATACGGATAATGTGTTGTAATGCTAGGAAAACGTAGGCGATTCTGGTTTTTCATAGGTGTGGCAATCATGTTTCTGTATTTTCTAATCACGAGTAACCCTGATCCAAATAAGCCGATTTCGAGAAATCAAGTTATAAGCACAGAGATGAGCATAGTTGTGTACACCAGGACAGGCGACGGTGGAGCACACGTTAGGATTGACAATGTTACGTTAAGTAAAGAAGACATTAGCCGTATAGTCGGCTGGCTGAATGCAGCCCCGGAATCAGCCAAAATACCAGTAGATGATGTCACAGGAAGCATTAGTGCAGGAATTGCTTTGAGATTAAAGCATAACGCTGAAATTAAAATTCAATACAATCGGAAACAGATTATTGTATCCAGAAAAAGCAGATTTAATAGAGATTCGAAATATATACTTGATCAAAAGGACTTAAGAGACTTTATGGATCAAAAGCTGAAGGGAACGTTTTTTGGAGAAGATCCCGTTAGGGATGAATGAGGAGGAGATGTATTGACAATTAACAAAAGAATAATGAATCTATCAGCCTGGCTTGCTGTATTAGCCATCATATGTATTCCTGGAACTTTACATACTGAAGATGGACCGCTCCGAACAGAGTATGGTTTCCCGATCCGATTCTTTACGGATTATCATTATGCCAACTCGGACGGAACAATCTGGTTTATATCTGGCATCCATTTAAATGTACTTCTATATTTGTTCAATGTCCTGTTTATTTATGCAGGGATTCATGTAATCTTGTATATAAAAAAGAGATTAACTAGAACGTAAAGATGGAGTGATGACGATGAAACAACTTCCAGTAGAATGGAAGTCAGATAGACTCATTATTTCGGACGTGGAAGAGTCCGATATTCCTGAACTTCAATCCATTTATGATACCAGTCGGTACTTGCATCAATGGGATGGACAAGAGCATGATCGGAACTATGTGAAAGAATGTTTTGAAGAAGGCCACCTTCCGCCGGGAGGCAGGCTGGAGAATTATCGAATTCAATCCATTCGCACGGCTGAGGATGACCGCTATATTGGTTTGTTAAGTGTATACCATGGGTATCCCTCCGAGGATTCGATCTATCTCGAATTTCTATATATCCAGAGCGAGATCCAGAAGCAGGGATATGGACAAGAATTAATTCAGGCGTTGACTCGTCACTTTTCCGAACTTGGTTACAAGGACATTCGAATCAACGTAGCGCTCAAAAATTGGCCTGCATTACGCTTCTGGATCAAATCCGGATTCAATCAGATTAGCCGAATATATGGTGATCTTGAACATTCGGAGGATACCTTTGCCAATACAGAATTGATCAAAGCTCTCTGAAAAATATAGCCGATAAAGGGGAATAGACCAATGGAAACATTCTTTCGTTATAACTGGATGGTGCGTGAGCAATGGTATGTGTGGTGTGAAGATGTACCGCTTGAAGAATTGCTTCGGCCTCGCATGGGCGGAGTAGGCAACATATTACAAACTTTATTTCATATCATTGATGTAGAGTGGAGCTGGCTTCAGTTGCTTCAGGGCAAACCGGATGATGCCGAAAATTTTGCAAACTACCAGAATCTTGAGGCGGTAAGGCAATTGGATCGTAAGTTACGTCCTGATGTGGAGGCATTTGTTACAGCATGGGATTCGAGTATGGAAAAAAGAGCTTATATCGATCATCGCTCAGCTGGCAAGGCCAGTACAGATTCATGGGGAGAAGTTATGCGACATGTGATCGCCCATGAGATTCACCATATGGGACAGCTGTCGGTATGGGCCAGAGAATTGGACAAGCAGCCAGTATCCGCCAATGTCATTGGCAAAGGCCTGATTATACCTGACTAACAGGGAGAGAGCGGCATGACATGAATGAACGGAGGAGAAGTGATGATTCATTGCAGGAGAGCTACGATTCAGGATGGCGAAGTGATGAGCCAATTATCCCATCAACTGGGTTATGTCAGTACAACTGAAGAAATCAAGGAGAGATTAACTCGTCTCTCTTCCTTACCAGACCATTACGTATGTGTGGCTGAGATTGATTCGTGGGTCGTAGGCTGGGGCCATGTACAGGGAAGACATTCCATTGAGAGTCCATCTTTTGCCGAGATTGGTGGACTAGTTGTAGATGGGATTCATCAAGGGATGGGGATCGGTAAGACAATCATGAGCGAATGCGAGGAATGGGCTCGGGTTAACGGCTTTGATAACATTCGGGTACGTTGTAACGGAAAAAGGGAATCTGCACATCGGTTTTATATAGCTATCGGATATGAAGAGAAGAAATGGCAGAAGGTATTTGATAAACGACTATAAATCTAATCTTGTGTATCATGGAAGGAGGAGAACGATGACGATTCAACTTAGCCAGATGAATTGGATAGAACTGGATGAACGTATCCAGCAAGTGATTAAACAGGAGTATCAGATCATTCCCTTGCCACCCGGACTGGAAGCGAGTGTGATGAGAATCGAAATGGAAGATCAGCGGTACGTATTAAAAGTCTGGGACAAGGAGTCTAAACCGGATATCGCCAAACAATATCGATTATTGTCCAAGCTTTATCAAAGTGGAATTCGTGTTTCCAAACCCTACGGTTGGGGATTAGACGAGCAAGAGAATCAAGTGCTGTTAACGAGCTATGATGGAAAGCCGGTTACCCAATTAACACAAACCAAACTGACACATTTGGCTGAGCGATTAATGGAGGTCCATCGTTATCCGGTGAATGAAGTGGGTACTGGAGAAGGTGAAGAATACATATTCAGGTACGATTTTGTTCAATACTTTTTTCCTCAAATTGAATTACATGACGATATAAATGATCTTCTAGCAAACTTGATCCAGCAGGTCCAGATCAGACAGGACTGTTTGATTCATGGCGATTATAATCTGGGAAACATTCTTGAGATGGACGACCATTACACCATCATCGATTGGACGAATGGGCAGTATGGTGATCCAAGGTACGATATGGCATGGTCTGTGTTTCTGATCACCATCTATAATGGGGAAAGTTACGGCGAGATGTATCACGCTCAATTTGCACGTTCTGCAAGTTATACGTACACGCTTGAAGAGGGGCAGCTTTTTGGAGCAATAGCTTGCCTACGCTGGATTCTGTTAAGGCGCGTTGGGGATGTACCCATGGGGCCAGATGTAATGGAAAGGGTTCACAGCATGGCTGTCCATAACCCATATTTGAATGAACACCTGCTGTAATCGTAATACGGGGATACACAATAACGACAGTATACGATTAAGTAATAGAAAGACCACATTTATGCAAATAAAATAAACAGCCAGTCCTAAACTAGCGATCTTCGCATACCTATGATAGTAGAGGAGCGTGATCGATATGGAGCAAAAAGTGCAAACCTACTTTGACCTAAAGCAGCAGCAAAAAGATATTGAGCAGCAGTTGTCTGTACTACGAGATGAGATTGTCGCGTATTGTGCGGAACAAGGGGTGTATGAGACGCAGGTTGGTGGTTACACCGTGAAAACAGTGCTTCAGAACCGGAAGGAATACGATGATCAGAAGCTGTATGCTTCTCTTCCAGACCCGGACATCTGGCGATTGTTGTCCAAGGTAGACAGCCATAAGCTGAAAAGCCTCATCAAGCTGAACATTCTGTCCGAGGGGCAAATTAACCCGGCATGCACCGTGAAACAGGTGACCTTGTTACAGGTAGACAAGCTGTAACGCTTCATATTCTCTTTGTATATGAGTTGAATTTAACTGAACATCACAATCACAAAACACCTTCCGAGAAATGTTCTGTTACGATGAGAAGTGGAACAAACGTGGAGGTGTTTTTGTTGTGCGAACAGGGCCCAGGATCATAAATAGTTAAATATGAGGGGGAAGAAGTATAATTTGTTCATTGTAAGCGCATTCAACAAACGATATGATGGATAAAAAATGGCAGGGAGGAATTGTAAATGCCAACCGAAATTCCATCACTACATGCTACGTACGCTAATACGTTCAAAATAGGTGCTGCTGTACATACCAGAATGTTGCAGTCCGAAGGGGATTTCATCGCCAAACACTTCAATAGTATCACGGCTGAAAATCAGATGAAATTCGAAGAAATTCACCCGGAAGAGGATCGTTATACATTTGAGGCGGCGGATAAAATTGTTGATTTTGCTGTTGCCCAAGGGATTGCGGTTCGCGGACATACCTTGGTCTGGCATAATCAAACATCGAAATGGGTCTTTGAGGATACCTCAGGTGCTGCTGCTTCCAGAGAGCTGCTATTATCTCGCTTGAAGCAACATATTGATACAGTAGTAGGTCGGTATAAGGGGCAAATATATGCGTGGGATGTCGTCAATGAAGCTGTTGAAGATAAGACCGACCTATTCATGCGGGATACGAAGTGGTTAGAGCTGGTGGGGGAAGATTATCTGCTGCAAGCGTTCAGTATGGCTCATGAAGCTGATCCCAATGCCCTTCTTTTCTATAATGACTACAATGAGACGGATCCGGTCAAACGGGAGAAGATCTACAATCTGGTTCGTTCTTTGCTGGACAAAGGAGCGCCTGTACACGGGATTGGGTTGCAGGGGCATTGGAATATTCATGGTCCTTCGATTGAGGAGATCCGAATGGCTATTGAGCGTTATGCTTCGCTGGATGTGCAGTTGCATGTTACGGAGCTGGATATGTCCGTGTTTCGTTATGAGGATCGTCGAACAGACCTTACCGCGCCAACTTCGGAGATGGCTGAGCTACAGGAGCGTCGATATGAAGAAATCTTCAATTTGTTCCGTGAGTATAAATCATCCCTTACCTCTGTGACGTTCTGGGGAGTAGCGGACAATTATACCTGGCTCGACCATTTCCCGGTTCGTGGGCGCAAAAATTGGCCCTTTGTTTTTGATCAGCAGTTGCAGCCAAAGGAATCATTTTGGCGTATCATTAACCCTATGTCCTGAACATCAGGGAAGTGGAGAGAATCGGTCACGATGTGGCCGATTTTTTGCTGTACTCAATATAGATTATACAGTGCGGCTATCTCGTGCGTGATTGAACACTACGCTTGTATGTGTGTAAGTATATGGATTTTATATGGAAAAATATGATAGGGTAAAAGAAAGAAATGGTGAACCAAATTCTATTCTGAAATGAGATGAGAAGATGGATTACATCCGAAACTATTTAATTACTTTTGCCGGGAACTTTACATTTAGTTATTATATTTTTGGTGAGGAAACCCTAAACAAGCCCCTGATGTTTGCATCCATGATGTCAATACTGATGATGGGAATGGACTATGTGAAAAGTAAAACGAAATATTCCCTAGACTAGTGGGTCCATGAATCATCTGATCCTGAAACCGTGAGTTGATCAAAATCATATATGAAGTGGTGAACATTGAGACAGCTTCCATTTACATCATGACCATTGTTCATTACACTTGATGAGTAAGACCTCATTAACTCAATTCAGATCATCAGGAGGATATCATTATGCATCAATCCGCACATATTCAGGAAGCAAGAGATTACATATTAAACCGAATCCATACCAAACCTGCCGTAGGCATGATTCTGGGTTCTGGGCTGGGAGCGCTTGCGGACGAGATCGAGAATGCGACCGTTATTCCCTACACAGAAATTCCGTATTTTGCGCAATCCGAGGCCATCGGCCATGCTAACGAACTGGTCATTGGTGAACTGATGGGCAAAACGGTAGTAGCGATGAAAGGCCGCCTTCATTACTATGAAGGTTTTACATTGGACGAAGTAACTTTCCCGGTTCGCATCATGAAGGCGCTGGGTGTTGAGCAATTGCTTATCACCAATGCCTGTGGAGCCATCAATACAAGCTTTGAGCCGGGTCAACTGATGCTCATTACAGATCATATTAACCTGGTAGGCAATAACCCGTTGATGGGACCAAATAATGCTGAACTGGGTGTGCGTTTCCCAGACGTATCACAGGTATACAATCGTGAACTGCGCAGTATTGCCCTTAAGGTTGCAGAAGAGCAGAATGTTGGCCTGCAGCAAGGTGTCTATGCATGGTGGAGTGGCCCGGCATATGAGACACCAGCGGAGATTCGCATGATTCGTACGATGGGTGCGGATGCAGTGGGCATGTCCACGGTACCTGAAGCCATCGTCGCCATTCATGGCGGGATGAAGGTGTTGGGTATTTCCTGTCTGACTAACATGGCCTGTGGCATTCTGGATCAGCCGTTAAGTCATGATGAAGTCATTGAAGTGGCTGCCCAAGTGAAAACAACCTTTATCGGTGTAGTAAAAGGCATTTTGAAAGAGATCTAATTCCAAGATTGTTTTTATACTAGGCCGCGATGGATAGGATAGAGTTTCCATACAGGCGAGTCGAAACCTGAAATAACCGTATGCTTCACGAGCTGTTACTCGTGAGACATACGGTTTTTTTATTTTACAGAACTATGAACCATCTGAGAATTAGCAGGCATGATTGCTGGTGTGGACTCCCTGATGATGGGGTTGGTCACAATATGCGAGACCTGATACGGCTGTGTCGGGTTTTTAATTCGGGATAACAGCATCTCTGCAGCCTTAATGCCCATTTCATTGCTATAAATATGAACCGTCGTTAGCGGAGGTTCAATAATTCGCGATTGGGGTGCGTTATCGAATCCGCATATTGCAACATCCTGTGGAACAGCGACATTTCGGGCTTTCAAAGCCCGGATCAGATCGACCGCAATAAAATCATTGGCACATACGTAAGCGGAAGGTAAGGATGCCATCTCTGCCACTCGCTGGTTCAACCATCCTGGCTTGGAGAAACACAGGCGATCATTATCTACGATGCAATGGGACAGATCGACCTGCAAGCCCGCTTCCAGCATAGCACGGTGATATCCAGTCCATCGTTCATTAAAGCTCTTGCAGTGATTGTAATCTCCGGCAAATCCGATACTTGTGTAGCCGCTCTCAATTAACTTTTTGGTTAACTGGTAGAGGCTATGTTCATTCTCCATAAGTAACAAATCTGCTTGGAATTCGGGATAACATATGTTGGAAGCGCAATCGATAAAGATCGTGGGGATGCCGAGATCAGTAATCAGCTGAGTGTATTCCAGATCAAATAATTCAATGCAAATGATGCCGTCTACTTTGGCGATATCAAAATTGTTGGGTAGTGTAAGTGCATCTTGATCGTCTTCCCGCACGATATGAATCGAGAGATTGTATCCCTCCGCACTGATTCTTTTCTCCAAACCACTAATCAACAATGATCCAAAGTGAGAGGTATTAGGCAGATTTTCAGTTAACAGGGCGATATTGCTCGGAGCCTTGGTTAGAACATGCTCATTTTCCATATAGGCGAATTGTTTATATTTAAGTTCAATTGCTTTTTTAATTACACGGTTTCTAGTCTCATCCGGAATGTTTCCGCTATCGTTTAATGCTTTGGAAGCCGTATTCCTGGAGATCCCCAAAGCATCAGCGATGTCTTGTATCGTGACTTTTTCCTTTGCCATCTAGTACCTCACCTCTAATAATCAATAGTCATCCAAATTCTTCTCTACGTCAAATGTATAATAGAACGGGACAAATAGCAATCTTGATTTTACAAATGCACAATTTTGTTTACATTCTGAAATGAGTAGTGTGTTTTTTTGTTTTATCCATAAGGTTCTTTTTCATTAGTAATAATGATAGACCAATTAAGGTGATAACGTGGGAATTTCTGGGTCGATTTATAAAATCAATACTGTCTATATGCAAATTAAGTAATGTTTAGTCACATTAATGCACAGAAATATATATCAAATGCACAAATTATTTTTACAAAACATATTGACTAAATCCTTAGATACCTGATAAATTGTAAATTATTAAATAGGCAATTGTAAATATTGAAAGCCCTTACTGAAAACAATTGTCAACTTCTAGAATGGAACGGGGGTATCGTGTTGGATAACATAGCCGACAGCAAAAAGGGCGGAGGAAGGGTACTGAAAGTGAGGACGACAAGCGGTCATAGGTTGCAGCAGCTCAAAAAAAATTACTTTTTATATATGTTGCTTGCGCCAGCCTTAATTTTGACTCTTATTTTCAAGTACATTCCGATGTACGGAGCCATCATTGCGTTTAAGGATTTCAGTCCGATCAAAGGCATCATGGGCAGTGATTGGGTAGGACTGAAGCATTTTGAGAAATTTATAGCTTCACCCAATTTCGATATCATTTTAATGAATACGCTTAAACTCAGCTTTTTGGGATTGATATTCAGTTTCCCGGTGCCCATTTTACTGGCACTCATGCTGAATCAGGTGCGCAAAGCTGGCATCAAGAAAAATATTCAATTGTTTCTGTACGCACCCAATTTCATCTCGGTTGTCGTTGTTGTGGGTATGCTGTTCATCTTCCTCTCGCCGACAGGGCCGATTAATCAATTAGCCACATGGATTACAGGTCAACCGATTATGTTCATGTCTGAACCGGAATATTTCCGCTGGATCTACATTTTGTCCGATATCTGGACCGGAGCCGGCTGGGCTTCCATCATATACGTCGCGGCTTTGGCCAATGTTGATCCAGAGCTTCACAATGCGGCTAATCTGGATGGAGCCAATCTCCTTCAGCGTATTCGCCACATTGACCTTCCAACGATTCGTCCGATTATGGCCATCGTTTTTATCCTTGCAGCAGGCGGGATTATGTCCATTGGATTTGAGAAGGCCTATCTGATGCAGACGTCCATGAACCTGCCTTCCTCCGAGATTATTGCCACGTATGTCTACAAGGTGGGGCTACAGTCTGGAGATTACGCTTATTCAGCGGCAGTTGGATTGTTCAACTCGGTTATCAATGTGATTTTGCTGGTGACGGTGAATCTGATTGTGAAGAAATTGAATGAAGGCGAAGGCCTCTATTAGGAAAGGAGTATTATCCATGGTTGTTAAACACACGGGAATGGATCGATTGATCCTCACACTTAATGCCATCTTTCTCACCTGTGCTGTACTGGTTGTGGTTGTTCCCCTGATTTATATTGTTATCGCCTCATTCATGGACCCCACTGTGCTACTGAATCGTGGACTGTCCTTTAATGTATCGGACTGGAGTCTGGACGGATATCAGATGATTTTGTCCAATCCAGCCATGATCCGAGGTTTTGCAAATGCGGTATTGTACTCGGTTTCCTTTGCACTGATCACCGTGACCGTTTCCATATTTGCAGGCTATGCATTGTCAGATGAAAGGCTAGCGGGACGCGGATTTTTCATGATTATCTTTATCATTACGATGTTCTTCGGCGGGGGATTAATCCCTACGTATCTACTCATACGTAATCTCGGCATGCTGGATACGGTGTGGGCGATCATCATTCCTGGAGCCGTCAACGTCTGGAACATTATTCTCTCCAGAACCTTTTTCAAAGGAGTCCCTCGGGAACTGAAAGAAGCTGCGAATGTGGATGGCGCCTCCGAGATGAAGATTTTCTTCCAGATCGTCATTCCGTTGTCGAAACCGATCATTTTTGTACTCGCACTCTATGCGTTCGTTGGGCAATGGAATTCCTATTTCGATGCAATGATCTATCTCGATAATCCGAACCTGCATCCGTTACAGCTCGTTCTGCGTTCCATTCTGATTCAGAATCAGGCTGCTCCGGGCATGATCAGTGATCAGCTTGCAATGGCAGAATTGAAACGCCTCTCCGAGATGATTAAATACTCAGCGATTGTCATTTCGAGTCTGCCGCTCATCATCATGTACCCGTTCTTCCAGAAGTATTTCGAAAAAGGTGTCATGGTCGGTTCCCTCAAATAGTGAACAGCCTGCAATACAACAAGTTCGATCCAATCCAATTCATGGAGGTCATGATTATGAAAAAAGTGAACAAGTCCAGAAAAGCCGTTACAACGGCGTCCATTTCCATGCTGTCTGCGGTGCTCCTTCTAACCGCTTGTGGAGGGGGTGGAGGCGGCGCGGCAAGTGAGGCGCAATCACCTGATGGCAAGGTGACATTGAATTTTATAACACAGAGCTCTCCGCTGGCTCCCGCTGATCCAAACGACAAGCTGATTAACAAGCGACTTGAAGAGAAAACCAATGTGCATATCAACTGGAAGAACTATACGAGTGATGTGTTTGCAGAAAAAAGAAATCTGGCGGTCGCCAGCGGTGATTTGCCGGATGCCATTTTTGATGCAGGTTACGGGGATTATGATCTCCTGAAACTGGCGAAGGACGGGGCGATCATTCCACTTGAGGACATGATTGAACAATACATGCCTAATCTGAAAAAGGTGCTGGAGGAAGCTCCCGAATACAAGAGCATGATCACGGCTCCAGACGGACATATTTATTCATTCCCATGGATTGAAGAACTCGGAAGTGGCAAGCAACGCATTCAGGCGGTGGATAACTTGCCCTGGATTAATGTGGAATGGCTGAACAAGCTCGGACTGAAGATGCCAACGACAACCGAAGAGCTGAAAGAAGTACTGATTGCCTTCAAAACCCAAGATCCAAACGGCAACGGTAAGGCAGACGAAATTCCGTTATCCTTCATTAACAAACCGGGCGGAGAAGATCTGACATTTCTCTTTGCGGCATTTGGACTCGGAGAGAACTGGGATCATACCGTGGTAACCAATGATGGGAAAGTGGTCTTCACGGCAGCTGATGAAGGCTACAAGGAAGCGGTTAAATACATTCATGAGCTGGTTAAGGAAGGTCTGGTCGATGTCGAATCGTATCAGCAGGATTGGAACACGTATCTTGCGAAAGGCAAGGACAACAAGTACGGCATGTACTTCACATGGGATAAGGCCAACATTACAGGCATGAATGATACGTATGATGTTCTGCCTCCGGTTGCCGGGCCTAACGGAGAGGTCAATGTCACACGAACAAACGGGATCGGGCTTGATCGTGGTCGCATGGTCATTACCAGTAGCAATAAAAACCTGGAATCCACAGCGAAGTGGGTAGACCAATTGTACGATCCGCTCCAATCCGTACAGAACAACTGGGGTACCTATGGAGATGAGAGTCAGCAAAATATTTTTGAATTCGATGAAGCCAAAGGGATGCTGAAGCATCTTCCACTGGAAGGCTCTGCACCTGTGGAACTTAGACAAAAAACGAGTATCGCAGGACCATTGGCCATTCTCGACAGTTATTATGACAAATACACAACAAAACCGGAAGATGCGGCTTGGCGGATGGAACTTCTCGACAAGGTTATGGTTCCGCATATGAAAGCGGAGAACGTATATCCAAGTGTGTTCTTCTCCATTGATGAACTGGATCGATTGTCCACGATTGAGACCGATCTCTTCGCCTACGTGCTGCGTCTGCGTACAGAATGGTATCAAAACGGGAAAGTAGATCAGGAATGGGATGCTTACTTGAAAGAGCTGGATCGCCTTGGGTTGCAAGAATGGCTACAGATTAAACAAGCGGGATATGACCGTAATAACCAATAAAGAAAAGTATGGAGGAGAAACCATAATGTCGACAATTCTTAAACAAGATTACAGAAATGAATACCATTTCTCACCAAAAGAGAAGTGGATGAATGACCCGAACGGCATGGTGTTTTTCAAAGGAGAATATCACTTGTTCTATCAGTATCATCCGTTTGGTACTACATGGGGGCCGATGCATTGGGGTCACGCGGTAACCCGAGATCTCGTCACTTGGGAGGAATTTCCTGTAGCTCTGGCACCGGATGAACATGGCATGATCTTCTCCGGCAGTGCGGTGGTGGACTGGAACAATACTTCCGGATTCTTCGAAGATGAGCCGGGGTTGGTAGCTATTTTTACACATCATCTGGAAGTACCAAATGAGCATCCTGTTCAGCGTCAGAGTCTGGCGTATAGCAAAGACAACGGCAGAACCTGGACTAAATACGAGGGTAATCCGGTATTAACGCATGAGTCCTTTGTAGATTTCCGTGATCCCAAAGTGTTCTGGCATGAGCAGACCAAGGAATGGATTATGATTATCGCTTGTGGTCAAACGGTATGTCTGTACCGATCTCCCAATCTGAAGGATTGGACGCTAGGAAGTGAATTTGGCGAAGGGATCGGTTCACACGATGGCGTGTGGGAATGCCCGGACCTGTTCCCGCTTGCAGTGGATGGAGATTCAGAGCAGGTGAAATGGGTGATGCTCGTTAGCATCGGTGCAGATCCTGCTTTTAAAGAAGGATCCAGAACACAATATTTTACCGGAGATTTTGATGGAAGTACATTTGTCCCAGATGAGGCATCCCATACGATTCGCTGGATTGATCATGGCCGGGATAACTACGCGGGCGTTAGTTGGTCCGACATTCCGGCTGAAGATGGCAGACGCCTGTTCATGGGGTGGATGAGCAACTGGATGTATGCCAATCAGACGCCAACCAATGATTATCGTGGAGCAATGACCATTGCACGGGAGCTGTCACTGGAGACAAGAGCTGGAGAAGTAATACTGATTCAACGTCCTGCACGTGAACTTGAGCAAGCCCGTACGCCGGTATTGTCCCTACAGGATGCTTCGATTCAGCAAGTGAGTGAGCAGTTGAATGCTTTGCAACTAGTGAACTATGAGATCCATGCAGAGTGGACTCCAAAACAGTCGTTCCATTTTACACTAAGAAGTGGAGCTGACAATGAGACGGTCGTTGGCGTGGACGCCAACCGAGGTGAAGTGTATATCGATCGCAGTGGATCGGGGATCGGCGATTTTCATGAACATTTCCTGAGCCGCCACACAGCTGAGTTAAAGGCGGCGAGTGCGAATCAACGTTTGCGTATCTTTGTAGATCATTCATCTGTGGAGGTATTTGCAAATGATGGTCAGGTGGTTATTACGGATCTGATCTATCCGGATGGGGATTCCAAGGGCATCTCTGCTCATGCCGAAAATACTGATCTGGTCTTCTCTTCACTTCATATCTATGAGATATCACCAACCAAGGCTAAAGGTTAATTGTAATGAAGGAAAGGAGCCCAGAACGATGCGTATTGGAGCCATAGAAGCGGGCGGAACAAAGTTTGTATGTGGTGTAGGGAATGAGCATGGACAAGTTGAAGATCGGATCAGCTTTCCAACAGAACATCCGGAGACAACTCTTGCCAAGGTGATCGACTACTTCAAGGATAAAGGTGTGGAAGCCATGGGGATCGGCTCCTTTGGTCCAATTGATCTGCAACCGGATAGTCCCACCTATGGTTATATTACAACAACACCTAAGCCAGGGTGGGAGAACTGTAATGTGGTTGGAACCTTGAAGCATGAATTTCCGGTTCCTTTTGGATGGGATACGGATGTGAATGCTGCCGCGCTTGGTGAAGTGACATGGGGAGCGGCGCAAGGACTGGATAACTGTGTATATTACACGATTGGCACAGGAGTTGGTGTTGGACTTGTAACAGGAGGCCAACGAGTACACGGATTGTTACATCCCGAGGGTGGACATATTCGCACAAGACGCCATCCAGACGATCACTTTGCCGGATTATGCCCGTATCATGGCGATTGCCTGGAGGGGATGGCAGCAGGTCCAGCCATTGAAGCTCGCTGGCAGATCCCTGGCAGTGAACTGCCGCCAGATCATCCGGCGTGGGAGATCGAATCCTTTTACATTGCGGAGTCGATTACCACGGCCATCCTGCTTCATTCGCCGCAGAAGATCATCTTGGGCGGTGGTGTGATGCAGCAAGATCATTTGTTTTCTATGATCCGGGAGCAGGTAGTGCGGAATCTCAATGGTTATGTAAATGCTGCCCCAATCACGCAACATATCGACCAATATATTGTGCAGCCCGGATTGGGCCAGCATGCAGGCTTATGTGGTGCGCTAGCATTGGGTCTGGAAGCATTACAACTTGCAGCACAAGCTTCACATGTTTCGTAGTTCTCTAAAATAATCTACATCCCATAAGGGATGGCTGCGGGTTCGCTTGTTTAGTTAAGCGACTGCACCGTCCTTTGTGGGCTTTTTGTCTTAAAATTTGTGTTGCATATAAGAATTGTCAAAGTCATGCTTTTTAGTGCACTATAGTGCTATAAGGCATTCAAATTTTAACGTGTCTCGAATGGAAAGGAATCCAACGAATGAACCAGATAACGATGCGTCAAGCTGTACAGACAGACCAAGAGCAACTAGCTGATTTGCGAGCGTTGGTATTATACGATGATCTAACCAGACTGGGAAGGTACGATGATATGAAAGTACGTGAACGTTTCCGAGATACATTCGACCCTGCCCAGACACAGATTATTGAACTTGAAGGATCAATGGTGGGTTGTGTAGCGTTGAAGCCCAAGTCTGAGGCATATCTATTGGAACATTTCTACATACATCCCGATTATCAAGGTCAGAGAATAGGAACTCAGGTGCTGAACATGTTGCTGGAACAGGATGAAGTTCAGGGGAAACGGGTTATTTTAAATGTGTTGCAGGGAAGTCCTGCTCGACGATTGTATGAACGATTTGGGTTTATTCTGGACACTGAAGATGAAGTCGATGTGTTTATGTCAGTTCAATTGCCGTTTTAATCACGATCCATAATCAAATCACCTCTAAGAGAATGAAATCTTGTCGTGAGATAGGGAGATCATCTTGGAGGTGTTTTTGTATTGACAACCAGCAGAACCCGCGGAACATCTACTAAAATAACCATATTGTGATGAATTACATAACTATTAAATATTTGTGAATACATGGCAATAGTGATTGCTTGACTCAGGATGATTATGATAGTATCAAAGTCAGAGAATATATGGAATTTTTACAAAATGTAGGACTATTTTTTTCGAATTCCTATATCTTTGTTCCTGAATATCTCTTGTCTAATCTTCGCACTAACCCAATCATCCATTCAAAAAGAAAGACGAACGTTCAAAACAGATTCTGATCGCAGAACTGGTGCTACAAAACAAAAAAAACGGATTTTCAAAGATTACATGTCTCACATGAGGAGGAATCTTTTTTGCAAGAGTATCCTGTGGCTTACGATCAGTTTGATATTCACTTCTATCAGGTCGTGGAAATGTTTTCTGAACAAAAGCTGGATGTAAGTGCATTAGATGAGGATTTAAGGGTTCTTGGATTAAACTCCATTTCGTTTATCAAACTGATCATTGCCTTGGAGAACGAATTCAATATTGAGATGGACGATGAGTATCTAGAATTGGAGAACTTCACAACATTGCAACATCTGAAAGACAGTTTGCGTAAGTGCATCAATTATGAGGTGCCGAATGAGTCATAAAGAGAAAATGACGACACAAGCTTATATCAGACAATCACAGCATTGATTTCCGTTTATTGGACTTACAACCTTAAAATCAGGAGTGATATGTGATGAAAGTTGAACTGAATGCGGAGCAATTGATGTGGCAGGAGCAATTCAAGGATTTTGTAGACAGCGAGATTATTCCATATGCGAGCGTTAACGATAGCGAAGAACGAATTCATCCGGAACTCCTTGAGAAAATTACAGAGGCTGGTTATCTGGGCTCCATGTTGCCAAAAGAATATGGCGGGATGGAATTGGATAATATCACTATTGGGATTCTAAACGAAGAAGTTGGACGTGGGTGCTCCTCTGTGAGAAGTTTGTTAACCGTTCAGGGAATGGTGGGTTTAGCCATCTTGCGTTGGGGAACGGAGCAACAAAGACAGTACTGGTTGCCTAAATTAGCTGCGGGAACAACCTTGGGGTCATTCGGGTTAACAGAGCCAAGTGTTGGAAGCGATGCCAAAAGCATTGAAACGACGGCCGTGCTGGATGGAGAGGAATACATACTTAACGGTCATAAAAAATGGATTACCATGGGACAGCTTGCAAATGTATTTTTGATCCTTGCCCAATGTGAGAACAAACCGACCGCTTTTATCGTGGAGAGAGATTCCATTGGATTCAGTGTTGAACCTATGGGCGGGTTGCTTGGCGCAAGAGCATCGATGATTGCTGAACTTCATATGAATTCTTGCCGTATACCGAAGGAAAATCTCTTGGGCCAAGTCGGTACGGGTTTATCACATGTTGCTTTACCTTGTCTGGACTATGGAAGGTACACGATCGCTTGTGGCTGTGTCGGTTTAGCCAAGGCGTGCCTGGATGCATCCGTGCATTATGCCAACTCCAGAATCCAATTCGGAAGAGCCATCCGTGAGAATCAGATGATACAAAAAATGATTACCGAAATGTCAGTGAATATGAAAGCGGCACGGATGCTGTGTTATAGAGCGGGGTATTTACGGGATGTAGGTGATCCAGAGAGTATTATGGAGACCTGGACTGCCAAATACTTTGCCTCAACCATGGTTAATAAAGTTGCCAGTGATGCGGTGCAAATCCATGGTGCCAATGGTTGCCACCGAGACTATCCTGTGGAGAGATATTATCGGGATGCCAGAATCAATGAGATTATCGAAGGCACGACTCAAATGCATGAGATCTTAATCGCAACGCAAGAGGTTGTAACACACCGCCGTGAAATGAGACGTTCAAACAAAGCAGAAAAAATTAAAGATAGCGCGAATCGAAACGTTTAGATTTTACATTGCAGGACCTAAGGAAGGGCCCTTTTTTTGCATTGAGCGGGATCATTCATTATGCTATGAAAAAAGGGCTTGATCATTAGGTTCTTTGATGTTGTACCATTATATTGATTTGGGAAAGATACGGAGTTGATTAGGATTGAAACGGATTGGGCAGGGACAGACAGCAGAAATATTCAGACATGGTGAAACTTCAATTCTGAAACTATTCAGAGAAGATTTCTCTGCGGAAGCGATTCAGCACGAGTTTGATAACACTCGAATCGTTTTGGAACTTGGAGTTAAATGTCCACAAACAATCGATATGGTGACGATCAATAATCGTACAGGAATCATATTTGAGTTGGCCAGTGGAAGGACACTCCTGGAAGAGATGACTATCAAACCATGGTCCATCGAGCGCAGAGCAAGGCAAATGGCAGCACTTCATCATCAAATACACCAGCAATCTGGAGAAAAGATTCAACAAAAGCATAAGGCTGTATTAGAGAAGAATATATCAAACGCGAGCGATCTGTCAGACGTTGAGAAGCAACAAATTATTGACTATGTAAATGGTTTGCCAGAAGGCAGATCTCTATGTCATGGAGATTTCCATCCCAATAATGTGATCACAGGCAAAGAATCCTGGATCATAGACTGGATGACAGGAGCATCGGGCTGTCCAGCAGCAGATGTGGCAAGAACGCTGGTGTTATTGAAATATGGAAATCTGCCGAAGGGTACTCCAGTGGTGATGAAAGTTCTGCTGAAGGTAATCAAAAGCAGGATGAGAAAAGCTTATATCGAATATTACTTGTCTCTCTCAGGCATGGACATTCGCGAGATACATCGCTGGGTTCTTCCCATTGCTGCAGCCCGACTAACGGAGTGGATACCGCCTGAAGAGAAAAAGGATTTATTGGATTACATTCGTAATCAGCTTAAAAAATTCAACACAACTTAGACCAAGATTTTTTGAACATATAACACTGTGCTTGTCAAAACCGTCCGAAAAACAATCAGGAGGTTAACAATAATGGATTTCCAACTACGTTCTGTTGTTTCTTATGATATGGTCGTCCGTGAAAAAAAGCATTTATTTGACTTGTCTCTTAGAAGACAGATTGCCATATTTGAGGTTATGGATGCATTGGAAATCAGTGTGTTTAGCAAAACGGTTCAGGTTATGGCAGGGGCTGTGTTACTGGCGAATAAAATAAGACTGCAAAACTACGACAAGCCTGTTCTGAAAATGAGAGGCATTATTTTCGGATCGGATCTGCTTGAAAGATTGCCGAGCTGTCATATATTGAATGAAAACGATAGTGAACATTATGATCTTGCTGTAAGCCTATTGAACAGAACGGTAGAGAGTAAAGAAGATATTGAAACAGCTGAAAAAGATTTTCTTGAAGTATACTCCAGTTACTATCAAACGAATCTGGCTAATTTGATGCGTCCGGAAACGGACCGGGAGGACTCGGTAAAACGGAACTTGGTCATGATATGCAAGTATATCCAACATAATTATGAGAAGCCGATTACGCTGCAATTCCTGGCTGATATGGTTGGCTATAATCCAGTGTATCTGTGTAATCTATTTTCCAAGGTATTTAATGTATCACCGCTGAAGTACCTGCAGCAGATTCGGGTGGATAAGGCTCAGGAATACGTAACCAAGACGGATCTTCCAATCTCTGAAATTACGACGAAACTAGGGTATAGTTCCAGTACACAATTCAGTGCAATGTACAAGAAAAAGGTGGGCAAAAGTCCGACCGAACATCGTAATCAATTCAAAAACAACAAGGGGGATTTTCCCTTATCTATTCAATCTACATAATGTATTCAATAACACAGAAAATATTGTATTTTTTTACGTAAAATGATAAATTACGATGAAAATAAGAATACAAGGAATGATAGGGCTAATGAAGAAAATTCAACTTTTTTGTTTGCCACATGCAGGTGGATCAGCCATGGTTTTTCACCGCTGGAAATCATCTTTAAGCCCTTTTATTGACGTAATACCGATCGAATTAAAAGGAAGAGGCGCTCGAGTGGGGGAACCCTTCTATGAAAGCTTTGAAGAAGCGATTGAAGATATTTACCCTGCGGTTTCCTCGCTAATTCATGGGCCCTATGCTATTTTCGGACATAGCATGGGGAGCTGGATGGCGCTCGAACTATATTATCGACTTGCACAGTCGATGAAACCATTGCCTGAACATATGATGCTTTCAGGCAATCGTGCACCACATATTTTCAAGGATGAGAATATTCACGCATTGCCAGACGAAGAGTTCAGAGAGGCGATTCAGAACATGGGTGGAACGGCGGATGAGGTCTTTACCAATAAAGAGCTCTTTTCCTTATTTTCACCTGTACTTAGAGCAGATTTCAGGATTGTCGAACTCTATCGTTTTCAGCCTAAGCCTTTCAAGGTTCAGAGTGATATTACCGTGTTAACTGGCAGAAGCGATACCCGAGTGAAATCCAGCGATCTGATCGGATGGAAAAAGTATGCTGCTTCACAATGCGAGATTGTTAAATTGGATGGAGGACACTTCTATATTCAGGAAAATATTCAGGAAACAACGAGAATTATAAATGAAAAACTGCAACCTTATGTAATCTAGTTGACAAGGAGGGTGTTCCAGTTATGACCATTGATAACTTGGCTCAGTTATTTAACTCCCTTGGTTCAGTCACAGACAGAGGTATTACTTTTCTGAATGGCAGCAAAGAAGAAAAGATTGTATCGTACCAATCCCTTCTGCAATCAGCCAAAATCCGATTAGGAGAACTTCAAGCATTCGGTATGCAGCCAGGTAACGAATTGATCTTCCAACTGAACTCGGAAGAAGAGTTTATTGTCACCTTTTGGGCTTGCACGCTTGGAAAAATCATACCTGTTCCGATAACCGTAGGCGGAAATCAAGAGCAACGAATGAAGCTTTACAATGTGTGGAAAACGTTGAACCATCCGTTTGTTGCTGCTGATCAGGATCTTACGGAAAGCTTGGACAAGTTCGCCCGGAAGAACGGATTGGAAGAGGTTGCGCGTGAAATGCATACCCGAATCTTTGTAATACAGGACTTCTCAAACTTGCGACAAGAACTCCCGGCAGAGGGAATTGAAGCTACCATCGACCCGGATGATATAGCCTTTATCCAATTCTCCTCAGGTTCTACGGGACATACCAAGGGTGTTGTAATTACACACCGAAATGTCATGACAAATATAGAAGCTATGAATATAGCAACCCAAATTTCCTCTAAAGACCGTTCTTTAAGTTGGTTACCCCTGACCCATGACATGGGTCTGATTGCGTTTCACCTTACAAGTACCTTCCAAGGTCTGCAACAGTTTATTATGCCGACTTCCTTGTTTATCCGTCACCCTACATTGTGGTTAACCAAAACTTCAGAATACCGTGCCACCCAACTGTATGCTCCAAATTTTGCTTATAAATATTTTCTGGATTCATATAATCCACTAACCTTTTCATCAACCGATTTGTCTACAGTACGTTTTATTATGAACGGTGCTGAGCCGATATCTCCGGCACTTTGTTTCAAATTTTTGGAGGAGATGAGTCCCTATGGATTAGGCTCCAATACAATGCTGACAGCGTATGGCTTGGCCGAAGCAACCGTTGGTGTTTCCTTCGGCAACGTTGGTGATTTGACTTGTTATGTACTGGACAGACGATATTTGGAGACCGGGAAACAATTCATAGAAGCGGAACCGGGCTCGGAACATGCTGTTACTTTTGTGGAAGTAGGCAAGCCGGTTCAAGACTGTGATGTACGAATATGTGATGATTACGATATGCCGGTCGAGGACTTGGTACTGGGCAGCATTCAAATTAAAGGATTAAGCGTAACGAACGGCTATTATAACAATCTAGCAGCTACAGAAAAAGCAAAGACAGCCGATGGGTGGATTCGTACCGGAGATATTGGATTCATGAATGATGGCGCACTAGTCATTACGGGCAGAACCAAGGACATTATCTTCATCAATGGCCAAAACATATATCCACATGATATCGAACGTGTAACGGAGGAACTGGAGCAATTTGATCTGGGGAAAGTCGCTGTGTGCGGTGTGTCCAATCCACTTACTGGATCGGAAAGCGTTGTAATGTTCGTACTTTATAAAAAGGACGTGCCATCTTTTATTCCAAGGGTTGTAGAAGCCAAAGCACATATTCAACAGCGGATGGGGATTGAAATCAAGTCCGTGCTACCCATTAAGCAAATTCCTAAAACGACGAGTGGAAAATTTCAACGTTACAGGCTTCGGGAACGGTACGAAACAGGAGAATTTAGTGAAATGGAACAATCCATTCAGAGCATGTTAAGCCATATGCAGGAGATCAAAGAAGTACAACCAGCCAGTGATCATATCGAACAAAAGCTGATTGAGATTGTTGAGTCCGTAGCGGGACTTAGGAATGTCGGAGTAACGGACAACCTGGCTGAAGCTGGATTCGATTCGCTAAAAGTAACGCAGATTCATCAGGCAATTGATGAGGTGTTTCCGGAAAAAATGGCGATTTCCAGCCTGTATTCACATACCACTATTGTCTCATGGGCGAATCTGATCAGACAAGACAGAGTGGAACTGGAGCCTGTACGGATGGATCGGAGCTTTTTCCATACGGATCGCGGTTACGAAGCCTTGTCGTATCAATTCACTCTCCCAGCTTCATTGGTACAGGATATGCGACGGATTGCACAATCTGAAGCGATCAGTATTCATGTGTTGGCATCTGCCATGTATGCTTACTTGCTTCACACTTTGTCAGAACAACCTTCTATTGATATTCACATTTCCTTTGGTACAACAAGAATGATCACACCTGTACAATTGAAATTCCATCAATACAACACAATGAAAGAGCTTTTTCAAAATGTTCATCAACAGATCATAACAAAAACTTCGAATCGAGCGTTTCCCGTGGAGCAAATGAGTCAGATCAGGACAAGCAGCACGGAGTGGGCAATCATTCCTTTATATGGTGAACAGCAACTGTTCAAGGCAGCGGACGATGTACTGAACTATTACGATCTGATTATTCTGGTGTCGGATGAAGGTGATATTCTGCAGTGCAATTGTCGTTTTAATGGACGTAAATTAAAACAGAGCCGTGTGAAGCGTCTGATCGCCAATTATGTGAGAGGGTTTCAACTGCTGGTACAACCGGAATTGAAATGAAATTTCATAGGGGGACAGCCATGCTTGATCAATTGTTCGACAAAGAGCAATGGAAAGAAGAAGATGACCAATACACTGCAATTGAACTGGATATAACAACGGATAATAGACATGATATTGCTGTTATAGGTATTGGGGCGAAGTTGCCGACCGGAGAGTCGCTGGATGAATTTTGGAAAATGCTTGATTATGGAATTGATTGTATACGTGAATTGCCCAAGCGTCGAAAGGTCCAGTTGGATCAATACTTGCTCCACAAGCAAGATTCATTGGAGCACGTACGTTATCTGAACGGGGCTTATCTGGACGAAATCGATGAATTTGATTATTCCTTCTTTCATATGAGTGCACAGGAAGCCAAATTGATGAGTCCGGTACAGCGATTGTTTTTGCAAACCGTATGGCGTGCGGTTGAGGATGCGGGCTACGGTGGTGACCGTCTGGCCGGAAGTTCAACAGGGGTGTATGTGGGTGTAATCGGAGATCAAGAAGGTTACAAGTACAAACAGATGGTTGAGGAATTAAGTCCGGATATGCTACCAATCGCCACCGTTGGCAACCTTTCGTCCATCATTCCTGCAAGAATTGCGTATTTACTCAATCTGACGGGGCCGGCTATGGTCGTAGACACAGCATGTTCCTCTTCTTTGGTTGCTCTGGACATGGCAGTACGTGCGTTGCGTGAAGGAAGCTGTGATATGGCCATCGCTGGAGGGATCAGGCTAAATATGATTCCACTGGATAAAGAGTATTACAAAATCGGTATTGAATCCAGTGATGGCACTACAAGAACCTTCGATGAAGATGCGGATGGATCAGGAATGGGTGAGGGTGTTGTAAGTGTTGTGCTTAAACCTGTGGAACAGGCATTGAGAGATCATGATCATGTGTATGCAGTCATAAAAGGCACGGCTGTGAATCAAAATGGATATTCGGCAGGGATAACAACTCCTAATGCGGTAGCGCATGAAAAAGTTTTAACTCATGCCTGGCGTGATGCCGGAATTCATCCAGAGAGTCTTTCCTATCTGGAAGCTCATGGAACAGGTACGCTCATAGGGGACCCGATTGAACTGGAAGGAATCCAAGCGGCTTTTCGCAGATTTACGGACAAAAAACAATTTTGTGCTATAGGATCAGTCAAGTCCAATGTGGGCCATTTGTATGACAGTGCAGGGTTAACGGGCCTGCTGAAGGCGATCCTGGCACTTAGATCCAAACGTATCCCCTCTACACTTCATTTTAATAAGCCAAACCCAAAATTTGAATTTGATAAATCACCAGTCTATGTCAATGTCATTTCAAGAGAGTGGGAAGGAGCGGCTACTCCTCGAAGATGTGGAGTTAGTTCATTTGGGTTAAGCGGTACCAATTGTCATGTCGTACTGGAAGAAGCTCCGAACATTTCAGTGGAATTGGGACGCGATGACTATTATCCCTTTTTGATCTCAAGTGTATCATCCGGAAATCTCTCCAGTCAGGTGCAATCATATGTGAAGTGGATCAATGAGAACCCGAAGGCCGATGTGAGGGATGTATGCTGCACAGCAGCTACTGGAAGACAGCATCATGCACAACGAGCAGTGTGGGTGGTCAATTCGTTGGATCAATTGCTGCAGCATTTAAACGACTTTCTTGCAGAACCCAAGACCGGTAAATATAAACAAGATACATTCAGGAACAGTAATCAGATATTCACTACGGAAGAACTTATCTCGAAGTGGCATATCGAAGGATGCGATAGAGCAACTGTGCTAGAGGGTTTGTGTACACATTATCAAGGCGGGGCTCAGATCAATTGGTCAAGAATCTATCCGGATGTGACCTATAACAAGTTGAGCTTGCCCGCATATTCATTTGAGGAGGGTAAGTGCTGGATCGATACGAATCCCGATAATTCGGTACAGACTAAGGAAGAAGCGATGTATTATTCATTGTCATGGAAGCCTTGGAGCGAGATCGGCAAGACTAACTCATCCAGCATCCATAATGTTGAACGTATTTTATTAATAAGAGATGATACACAGCCACATGCAAGCCAGTTAGTAAGCCATATTCGTGAAACTGGCGTAGCAGTTATTGAAGTTACGTTGGGAACAGCATACCTTCGACAGGATGCTCAGACATATGTAATTCGAAATAACGAGAGGGATTACATCAGACTGTTGCAGGAAGTGTCCTTCGGAGGGCCCTATCGGATCGTGCATATAACATCACTTTACCATGCAGAAACAAAGGAGGACAGGATCGACAAAGGTCTTATGTCTGTATGGAGACTTACCAAGGCGTGCTCACATGTCATAGCAGAGCCCGTTGAGATTATTTTGATGACAAGCTTTGCCAATGAAGTGACGGGTGACGAGAAGATTCTGTATCCGGAGAATTCGGCGATGTTGGCTTTCGGACAGACGGTACAGCGTGAGATTCAGAATCTTGAATGCTTCTGTATAGATGTCGACCAAGATTGGGACGCCTCTCAGTATATGCGTTACATGTTGGGGCCGTTGGAGACGAAGTCATTGGCGATTAGAAAGGGACAGGTATATCAAGCTGAATTCGGACCTGCTGAGATGTGTTCTATGCCTGACGCTGAGATGAACTGGAAAGAAGACGGCGTATACATTATTACAGGTGGACTTGGCGGTCTGGGGATGGAGATTGCTGAACGCTTGCTGTCGTTTGGACGTATGAATCTGGCTTTGATTGCAAGAACACCGCTGCCCAAACGTCACAATTGGGACATCATTCTGAAAGCGAAAAATACCTCGCCCGTACTGAAAAGCAAGCTGCTTCGGTTGCTTGATCTGGAGAAACGGGCCGGACAGATGATGTATATTGGAGCTGATGTTGCCAATGCGGATAAGTTAAGTCAAGCCATCGAACAATTAAGAAGTCGGTTTGGTTGTATACGTGGCATCATTCACGCAGCAGGAGTCGGGAGTACGCAACATGCTCACCAGATGACCGAAGAAGATTTTACTGCAATGCTAGCCCCAAAAGTGAAGGGCACTCAATTGATGGATCAGCTGACAACAGAGGATCACCCGGATTTTCTAGTCATGTTCTCGTCCGTCGCTACGTTATTTGGTTCTTCTGGACAGGCTGCGTATGCAGCTGCGAATGCATATCAGGATGCCTATGCCCCGCTGCGGAACCGCAAGGGAATGCGCACGATAACGATTAACTGGACCACCTGGAAAGAGGTAGGCATGGCGTCCAGAGCCGGGTTTGATTTTGACACTTTATTCAAAGCGATGCCCAAAGAGTGGGCATTGGATCGCTTGTTCGACGTTATGGGGAAACAGACCGAACGTTTGCTGGTGGGGGAGCTGAACTGGAACTCACCCTACTTGAACATTCTGAATAAATATCACTTTCATCTTGATGCGAACATCGAACAAAGGCTGGAAACATTGGCGGGTACGGCCAGTAGAACCAAACAAAGACTGGCTCAGAATGAATTCGCTTCGACTGCTCAGAATGAAACAGCAGATTATGAACTTGATATGGAATCTTCCATGGAGATGGACCGGACTATTGCCAATATAGTGGGACAATATTTAGGGATTAAAGAGATGAATGTGCATGACAGCTTTTTCGAACTCGGTGCAGACTCCATTATGATTAAGCAGATTTTCTTGAAATTGGACAAAACCTACCCTGGAAAACTCATACTCACTGATCTGTTTGAATATCCAAGTATCTCCAGACTGACTACTTATATGAGCACCACAGATAAGCAGAAGCCTCACCAGTCTCCTCAAAAGGAAACTTTCGAAGAGGAACGGGACACAGATCTTGAGAATCTGTTCGATGAGATCGAACGTGGAGCAATGGATCTGGATGAAGCAATCATCAACCTTCAAAAGATGTAGGGGGACGTGAAGCGTGGAGAAAATTCTGAAGCTCCTGGTAGAGAGTGTCAAGGACCAGAAGATGAACAAAACAACAGCGGCTCAGATCGTGAAGATGTTAAAAGAAGGGGAAAAGAAACCCGTCAAGGATATTGCCATCATCGGTGTATCAGCCAAGTTGCCCAATATGGAGACCCTGGATGACTATTGGGACAATATTCAAAATGGTGTGGATTGCATACGCCCTATTCCCAAGACACGGAAAGCGGATATGGATGCCATTCTCTCTTATATGGATATACCTGAGAGGGATATTCAATATTACGAAGCGGCATATCTGGATAATATCGATCAGTTCGACCATGAATTTTTTCGTTTGCCTCCCAAAGAAGCAAGCTTAACGGATGTTAATCAGCGTTTGTTTATGGAGACAGCATGGGATGCCATGGAGGATGCAGGTTATGGTAACGATAAATTATCGGGGACCAACACCGGTGTCTATGTAGGATTTTCCAACAATATCAAAGATATGTACATGCGATATATTACCGAAACGATGCAGACAAGTGCACTGTCTATCGTGGGGAATTTGGCTTCCATATTATCCAATCGAATCTCGTACCTTCTGAACCTGAAGGGACCTAGCATTGTTGTTGATACAGCATGTTCTTCCTCCCTCGTAGCTGTGGCCATGGCATGTCAGGCCATACGGAACAAGGAATGTGATATGGCTATAGCTGGCGGTGTGAAACTTCATCTCATGACACGCGAGAATCAGAATGAGAAAATCGGGATGGAATCTCCGGACTACCGGACCAAAACCTTTGATGATTCTGCGAATGGTGCCGGAATGGGAGAAGGAGTTACTGCATTATTGCTGAAACCATTAGATTCTGCAGTGCGTGATGGCGACCAGATCTATGCGGTAATAAAAGGCCTGGCCGTCAACCAGGACGGAAGTTCTGGAGGATTAACTGTGCCGAACCCGTCCACGCAGGCTGAGTTGATCATAAAGGCGTGGGAGGATGGAAACATTGATCCCGAAACGATCTCGTATTTCGAACCGCATGGGACGGGTACAGAACTGGGTGACCCCATTGAGATTAAGGGAATTCAGAATGCATTCAAAAAATATACTTCCAAGAAACAATTTTGTGCAATCGGTTCGGTTAAAACGAACATCGGACACCTGTATGAAGCAGCTGGAACTGCTGGCTTGATTAAAGCAATTCTGGCTTTGAAAAATAAAAAGCTCCCTCCAACCTTGAACTTTGAAAAGCCAAACAGAGCCATTGACTTCAGTGGATCACCCGTTTACGTGAATACTACACTGCGAGAGTGGACCACGGATGGAACATCCCCAAGACGATGTGGAATTAGCTCTTTTGGAATTGGGGGAACCAACTGTCATCTTGTGCTTGAGGAAGCACCTGATCGGGCAACTTTAGCGCATCAAACGAACACTTCTGTAACAGATCCAGCCATTCTGACGTTGTCCGCCAAGTCGGAGGAATCATTGCGTCAGACCATCGGTAAGTATATCTGTTTTCTCGAGAAAAATGAACTGCCAACATTACAAGATATTTGTTATACCGCCAACACGGGAAGAGGGAAATTTCCATATCGGGTAGCAATTGTATGTAACAGCAACATCGATTTGCATCAGAAACTAACCCAACTGGATCAGTCAAAGCGGTTGTTTGGCACTTCGCATGGCTCGCAAATCTATGCCGGTTATCACAAGCTGGTTCAGGATGAAGAGGCAGCGGATCAGGAATTCAGAATGTCGCTCTCATCCAGGCATGAGATGAGCGTGTCACTGGGACAGGCTCTTGGCGAATTCATGAACAGTGGGCAGCAGGACGTCAATGCGTTACAACAGGCTGCCTCATTCTATGTCTCTGGGGGCGAAGCTGACTGGGAAGTGCTTTATGCGGATCAGAGGGTATTCAAGGTCAGTTTGCCATCCTACGCATTTCAGACGCACAGGTGTTGGATCGACATTCCAAGACGGAACAGAAAAGTGGAGAAGGTACAAGCCGAGGGCATGTTTTATCAAGCCGTATGGCAACGATATACGCCCGTATCTCGGGATTCCGGCGTCTCAAAAATGAAAGGCAGCGTGCTTTTCTTCCATGGAAATGATCAAGTCAGTGCTGCCTTGACGGGCCGATTGGAACGTGAGTCCGAAGCACGAGTCATTCAGGTAGCCTTGGGGGACCGTTATGAGAAGTATGATGATTTGCACTATGTAATTCGTGGCGATGAAAGTGACTACATTCAGTTATTGGATGATATTAAGGTTCAGGGGCTAACCCACATTATTCATGGGTTTACTCTGGCAGAGGACTATTCAGATGATGATTTACAAAGCGAGGAACAATTAAATGTAAGCCAGTACCGTGGGATTCAGAGTGCATTCTACTTGACCCGTGCGCTTCTGCATCATCATCTGACACAGGGGCTTCAGCTTCAATTCGTATCCTCTCTAGCGAATGCAGTTACGGGTTATGAAAGTCAGGTGAAGCCGGAGAATGCTACGCTCAACGGATTCGCGAAGGTGATTGAACAGGAATATCCGGAGATATCCTGTCGATTCATTGATGTGGATGCCGTAACCGATGTGGATACGATCTATGAAGAATTAACAGGCTCCCATGACCGTTTCCAAGTGGCGTATCGGCATAATCAGTCATACGTAGAAGAATTGGATATTGCTAACATTTTGGAAGCCAGTCATGAGGACGTGGCTATTCGTGAGAACGGCCTGTATCTTATCGCTGGTGGAACAGGCGGAATTGGACTGCAATTTGCAAAGCATCTGGCTAATGAACGCCGTATTCGTCTGGCACTAATCAGTCGTACCACGATGCCGGATCGCACCTTGTGGGACAAACTCATTCAAGAAGAAGATCCAAAGCTGGTATCCATGGAAATGATCGAACGAATGAAAACCATTATGGAGCTTGAAGCCGGAGGATCAAGTGTTGAATTAATCAGTGCAGACATCTCCGATCTGGAGCAGATGACTCAGGTTGTGCAGAGTTTAAGAACAAAATACGGACAGATCCATGGAGTAATCAATAGCGCTGGAGTTGCCAATGATGGCTTAATTATCCGTAAGGAAGAGACTGCATTCCAAGAGGTTCTGCGACCGAAGGTTCAGGGAACCTGGGTTTTGAATCAAGTAACAGCTCAGGAACCACTGGATTTCTTCGTTATGTTTTCTTCTGGCATATCCATGTTGGGAGAACCGGGACAGAGCGATTATGTTGCTGCAAACTGTTTTCTGGATAGCTTTGCGTCTTACCGCGCAAATGCATCAGGCCGGACGCTAACCATTAACTGGCCTGCCTGGAAGGAAACCGGGATGGCTGCCAGATTCGGTTTGAATGTGGATACAGCATTCAAGACATTAGCGACTCATCAAGCGATGAGTGGTTTTGACATGGTATTGAGCCGTCGTATACGCCGTGTGTTGATCGGTGAGCCCAATTATGCGAGTGAACTTCTTCCGTTGCTAGAGTCTTCACGGGTAATCCAATTTTCAGAAGCCATGACAGCTCGAATTCAGCAGGAACGCAATCAATTGAGTTATGATAACAACGAGAAAACGATAACTTCTTACGAGCAAAAGGTTGAGCTGCACGGGCGAGATAACGGTTTATATACAACTACGGAGAAGGAACTTGCCCAATTGGTGGGATATGTTCTTGGATTCACCGGGATAGATGTATACGATAACTTGTTTGAGCTCGGCGTTGATTCCATATCCATGATGCGGATCATTACCGAAATACGGGTACGCTACCATGTTCACCTGAACTATCATACTTTCTTTGAAGGTATGAACCTGGCGAAGCTTGCAATTCATCTGATTGGTGCACTCAAGGAAGCTGGTGCCATATCCGATTATCCCCAGCAAGAGCCGGACCCGGCGACCCTGTATGAGGACTTTCCTTTGACAGAAGTACAGATGGCTTATCTGTTAGGTCGAGATGAACGGTTTGAGATGGGGGGGACATCCACTCACTATTATCTGGAATTGGAAACCAAACTGAACATGACACATTTCCAGACTGCATTGCAAAAAGTGATTCAGCGCCATCCAATGCTGCGAGCAGTCATACTGCCGGAGGGCATACAACGAATTTTGCCACAGGTACCAGACTATCAGCTGGAAATCGTTGATGTATGCCATCTGAATGAGCAGGAAAAGTGGAAACACATTGAGGTGGAACGGGATCGAATGTCCCATCATGTGTTTGAGCCGAGTCAATGGCCGCTGTTTGAATTCAAAGCTTTTAAAATAGATGCTACACGGCATTACCTGTTATTCGGTTATGATCTGCTGATCTGCGATAGTGCGAGTATCCAGATCCTTGGAGAGGACTTGGTGCATTATTGCCGTGAGCCTGAAATGGAACTTCCTGCACTCAAGTTCTCGTTCAAGGATTATATGATGGCATACGGACAACTGAAAAAGGGTGAGATGTACACACGTGACAAGAAGTACTGGATGGATCAGTTGGACACATTTCCTTCCGCCCCAGCACTTCCGTTGAAGCAGGAGCCCAGACAGATCAAGAAACCGCAATTTTCACGGCTAAGCTGGATATTGGAACAAGGTCCGTGGGAGCAATTAAAGCATAAGGCGCAGCAAAAAAGTGTAACACCTTCCGCACTTCTATGTACTGCCTTTGCCCGAGTGTTGGCCCGTTGGAGCAATCAGGATCGGCTTGCCATCAATCTTGCAGCCTTCAACCGCTTTCCGTTTCATGAAGAAACGGATCGAATTATCGGTGATTTTACATCCATCATGTTGCTTGAAATCAACGAGCAGAAACAAAAAACGTTCTGGGAACAGGCAAGAGATGTACAGAGTGGAATGCTCAATATGCTGGAACATCGACATTATGACGGCGTGGAATTCATTCGAGAACTGGCCCGTCATCGAGAAGCGGGTACTTCCGCCATTATGCCGATTGTATATACCAGCACATTATTTGTGGATGCCATTGGAAGCTGGCAGCATATCGGGGATCTGAAAATGGGCATCAGTCAGACTTCTCAAGTCTACCTTGATAATCAGGTAATGGAGACTGACGGGAGACTGACCATTAACTGGGACTATATTCAGGATCTTTTTCATTACGATACACTTTCCGCCATGTTCGATGATTATACAGCGATAATTACTCATCTGTGTGAGCAAGAGGATATCGAGTTTTTACCAGGTTTGCCTGAACAGGATAAGGCGATCTGGAATGCATTTAATGCAACAGCACAATCATTTCCTATATCTACACTGCATGGGTCTTTTATGGAGCAGGCAACAAAGACACCTCATCAGACGGCATTGATCTACCAAAATCAGCAGTTGACTTATCAACAGCTGGATGAACGTTCCAATCAGCTGGCTCATTACTTGATGCAACAAGGGATAACAGGGGGAGACCGGGTGGGGCTGCTAGCCAAACGTGGTATGGAGACGATTGTGAATACCATCGGCATTCTAAAAGCAGGAGCGGTATACGTACCTGTTGATCCCGATTATCCTGAAGATCGTCAGCAATACATTTTACAAAACAGTAACTGCAAAATGCTGCTATTACCCGAACTTTATACGTTCGAGGGGCTGGCTGAATTGTCGGTGGAGCCACTGGAAAATAGTGCAGCACCTGACGATCTCGCCTACATTATATATACGTCTGGCAGCACGGGAACTCCAAAAGGGGTAGCTACTGCCCATGGCCCGGCAATGAATACCATTCGGGATATTAATATGAAGTTTGAAGTGACGGATCGGGATCGGATTCTTGGTATCTCTTCCATGTGCTTTGATCTGTCAGTCTATGATATTTTCGGTGCACTTGCGACGGGTGCAACACTTGTGATCATTGCTGATCAGCGTGATATTCATGACATGTACGATGCGATACAACAGCATGAAGTAACCATCTGGAATTCAGTTCCAGCCATTATGCAGCTGATGGCAGATTACGTAACCGATCAAACCAATGAACAATTAAGACTCATCCTGCTCAGTGGGGACTGGATACCGAAGAAATTGCCAGAGCAAGTATTTGGGCGTTTTCCTTCGGCACAGGTTATCAGCTTGGGAGGTGCGACAGAGGCATCCATTTGGTCTATCTATTATCCCATTGATACGGTCAAGTCTGATTGGAAGAGCATTCCTTATGGAAGACCACTTGCGAATCAAACATTTTATACGCTTGACTATACGGGTTGCCTGAGTCCAGTCGATGTCATTGGTGAGCTCTGTATCGGTGGAGTAGGATTGGCTCAAGGATACTTTAATGATCCGGTGAGGACCGACAATGCATTTTTTATTCATCCGGAATTGGGACGCTTATACCGCACAGGTGATTTTGGAGTCTTGCGAAGAGAAGGTTACATTGAATTCCTTGGCAGACGGGATTCCCAAGTGAAAATCAGGGGTTATCGGGTTGAACTTGGAGAAATTGAAAGCCGACTATCTACAATTCCTAGCGTGAAGCAGGCTGTCGTTATAGACAAAGTGGACATGCAAGGAACAAAGGTACTGGTAGCCTATTACTCAGCGGAGCGCAGCTATGACGAATTGGAGATGAAGTGTCTTTTGGCAAAAGCTCTCCCGGATTACATGGTTCCTCAGCATTTAATCCAGTTGCCTCAATTTCCGCTGACACCCAATGGAAAGATCGATCGGAAAGCGTTACCGGAACCAACCTTTGGACAACAGTCCAGTGCACGTGCAGGAACGGAAAGCCCAACGGAGCAGAAGTTGATTGAACTCTGTGAATCGGTATTCGGTATGAATGGAATAGGAACTCACGACAGCTTTTTCCAGATGGGGATCAATTCAATTCTAATGGTGCAGCTGGTGAATCGGATTGGGCAGGAATTCAATCAGCGTCTCAGCTTCAAGGAATTTATGGCCCTGAGAGATATTTATGAACTGGCTGCTCTGCTTGAGAGCTCTGTGGAAAATGAAGAGTCAGTGGGAACAATTCATTATCCGCAGCATGATCCATGCCCTGATCCTGAAGGCCGACCATTCCCGCTGACCGAGGTACAGATGGCTTATGTCGCAGGAAGAAGTCAGGCTTTTGAAATGGGGGGCACTTCGACACACGGGTACCTCGAATTCGAAACTCAACTGGAGATGACGCGCTTTAATGAAGCACTAATCAAGCTAATTGATCATCATCCTATGTTGCGGGCAATTATCCTGCCTACCGGAGAGCAACGAATCCTTCCACATGTACCGGTATACCGGATGGATATTGAAGATATCAGTGGTTTGAGTCCTGACGAGATGGAACGGGTGATCATAGCCGAAAGAGAACGCATGTCTCATCATATTTTTGAATTGGAGCAATGGCCATTATTTGAGATACGTGCGAAAAAAATATCTAAGGATACACATCTGCTATTGTTTGGATATGATCTGCTCATTGCTGATGGGGCAAGCATACAGATCTTCAATAATGATCTACTGAAATTCTATCATCATCCCGAGATTGATCCAGAGCCTAATCCATTTACATTCCGCGATTATATTCTTGCTTACAATGAATTCCGTAAATCGAATACGTACCTGGCTGACAAACAATACTGGCTTGCCCGAGTCGAGGAGTTCCCAGCAGCACCTGCACTCCCATTGAAGACAGATCCTGCACAGATCAGCGAGCCAAAATTCAAGCGACTTAATGAAGTGTTTGAACCACAGCGTTGGGAGATATTGAAAAAAATTGCTAATGGACACGGGCTAACACCTTCAGCGCTTCTCTGTGCAGCCTATGCCCAGATCTTATCGTACTGGAGCAATCAACAGAAGATTGCACTGAACCTGACAGTTTTCAATCGTTATCCATTCCACCCAAGCATACAGGATATCATTGGGGACTTTACTTCCATGATTTTAATTGATGTGGATATGGCTTCGGGGAATGATTTTATGGGTCAGGTGCGCCATGTTCAGGACAGTATACTGGAGGCGCTGGAGCACAGGCATTATGAAGGCATCGAATTCATACGTGATCTCTCCAAGCATCATCAAATGGGGAACAAGACCGTAATGCCAATTGTCTTCACAAGTATGATCTTTAATGAACGTGAGACATCTGAAGCAACTCAGGGACTGATTGGAAAAGTTCGAACTGGGGTTAGCCAAACATCGCAGGTATATCTGGATCATCAGGCTTCGGATGCGGGAGGGCAGCTAACGCTAACCTGGGATTACGTGGAGGACTTGTTTGACGAACAGGTGATCGAAACGATGTTTGCACAATATATTGCGTTGCTGGATGGCTTGATTTTGGGAGAAGCGGTTACCGGTCCTGACATTCCTGCAGTTGATCGCAGTATTTTGGAAGTATATAACCACTCGCATGAAAATATCATGCCAACAACATTACAGCATTTGTTTGACCGTATGGCCAAACATTATCCAGATCAGGATGCCTTGTTGTTTGAGGATGAGCGGATGACGTATTCGGAACTGGACCGGAAATCCGGCCAACTGGCAGGATATTTGCTTGAGCAGGAGATCGGGCGAGGGGATCGAGTTGCCGTCGTAGCAAGGCGCCGAATGGAGACCATTGTAAATGTAATGGCTATCCTTCGCACGGGTGCGGCATATGTGCCACTTGATCCGGATTATCCTGAAGATCGGCAAGCTTACATGCTCACGAATAGTGATTGCCGAATTGTACTGGATGTGGATGCTTATGATCAGGTCTCGGCATCAAGTTATCCTCTATTCGAGGGTGAGCCATATGGGGAGCCCGATGACATTGCATATGTAATCTATACCTCGGGAAGTACGGGTAGACCGAAGGGCGTTGCCATTACTCATGGGGCTGTAACGAATACGATTCAGGATATGAACAGAAAGTTCGGTGTTCATGAGAAGGATCGCATGCTTGGCGTATCTTCCATGTGTTTCGATTTATCCGTATATGACGTGTTTGGTGCACTTTCCTCGGGTGCAGCTCTCGTAATTGTATCCGACCAAAGAGATATCCGAATGATGAAAGAGGCTGTTGATCGCCATCAGGTTACAATCTGGAATTCGGTTCCAGCGATTATGGATATGTTCATGGATCGACTGGAATCGGCTGCTGGACGAAGCTACCGATGGGCAAGTGATGAAGAGAAGCAGGCGTCGATCAAACTGGCTATGGAGAAAGAGTCAGTAGAACCTGTGTACCAGTGGTCATTCTCCACGTTATGGCGAATGGATGGAAAGCATATCTACGTGGATGAGTTCAAATGCCCTGAATATGCAACACGTATGTTCCCAGAACTGTATTTCTTGGCACAAAAAGGAATTCGGCAATCCGAGATTGCTTCTTCCTTCCCGAATGTACCAGCTGGTGAAGTGAACTCGCTCATGGAACTGCTCATTCGCAGACGTGCTCTGGTCAGCGGACTTATGGAGCCAGCGGAAATTTTCCAGAAGCAGACGCAGCTATTCCACAATCCGTATGACGAAAAAGTGGCATATGATGCACAGGCATACGAGGCATTCAAAAAAACACAGTTGCATCGTAATTTCGGTAAGAACACCACACTTGAAGTCCCACTGGAGCGTGGGGTAGAATATCCTGATTTCATCTCCAAGCGGCGTTCTCATCGTTCCTTTAAGGAGGATCAGCCAGTCACCATGGAACAGTTTTCCGACCTGATGGGGGTACTGGGTCAGTATCAACAAGGACAGGAAATTCGTTATTACTATCCTTCTGCAGGAGGACTATACCCGATAGATGTGTTTGTGTATGTGAAGGAAGGACGAGTTACCGGAATGGAGGCGGGCTTGTACTACTTTAGTCCAGTGGATTACACGGTAAGACTTATTCATGGGGATCAGTCATTCACTGATGAAATGCACTATTACACGAACAAGTCCATTTATCAGTCTTCAGCGTTTACTGTGTTCTTCATTTACAATGCGGAAGCAACCATGCCGAAATATGGCGCGCAAGGTTATCTGTACTCACTTATTGATACAGGAATTATGGTGTCCACACTCAACAGCGTTGGCGAGATGTTGGGCATCGGGATGTGTTCGATTGGAGACATGCCCTTTGACAAAGTAAAACCGTTATTCAATTTAAATGAAAATCAGGTCTGGCTTCATACTGTGGAAGCAGGATTGAAGCCAGACAATGAATCAGCTTCTACAGAAGAATGGAATAGCTTTAGAAATCATATCAGACCTGATTCTGGCGTAAAAACATCCATTGATGAAAACCCAATGGCGGCTGCTCCATCCCTATTATCGGACCGTTCCGTAGCAGTCCTGGGCGCACAATCCGCTCCGCCAGCTAAGTTAAATGTCGAAGGATCTAATATAAAAAGAGCAGTAAACAATACGATGGAGGGCAACCGTCAAAGTAGTCTGCGTCTTATACTACTCAGCGGTGACTGGATACCTCTATCGTTACCGGGTAAAGTCAGAAACCTGTATCCTGATGCATGCATTGTGAGTCTCGGTGGTGCAACAGAGGCCAGCATTTGGTCCATTTATTACCCTATTAATGCAATATCTGATGAATGGAACAGTATCCCTTACGGGTATCCGTTGGCGAATCAAACATTCCATGTACTTGATTATAAACTGCGTCCATGTCCGGTCGATGTTCCAGGTGAGATGTTTATCGGCGGAGTAGGTCTTGCGAATCAATATGTGAATGACTTGGATAAAACGGAGAAAGCATTCATTCAGCATCCGCTCCTTGGTCGATTGTATAGAACGGGAGACCATGGCGTCATGCGCAAAGAAGGATACATTGAATTTCTGGGCAGGAAGGACAACCAGATCAAAATCAGGGGGCATCGCGTGGAACTTGGTGAAATTGAAGCCATATTCATTCAGCACCACGCCTTGAAGCGTGTGTATGTCATGGACCGGCTGAACGAGCAAAAGAAAAAATATCTGTGTGCCTATTATGTCTCTGATCAAGAGGTTTCCATTACTGAATTGCGAGAGTTTCTGATATCCAGATTGCCGGAGTACATGGTGCCTGCATTCTTTATCCGGTTGGAAGCCATCCCTCTAACAGCAAATGGAAAAATCAATCGTAATGCATTACCTGAACCAACAGCTCTACACACAGCTCAGGTCCAGTACAAGGCACCCGCCAATGATATCGAGAAACAATTGGTACAGATATGGAGCGAGGTACTTGGCAATGCTCACATTGGTGTGAATCAGCATTTCTTTGAGATCGGCGGCGATTCTGTACTGATGATCAAAGCACATGCCAGACTTGATGACCAATATCCGGGAATTGTGAAAATAACCGACATGTTTAATTTGCCAACGATTTCGGATATTACCGCATTTATCGAGAATCAGTTGGACGAGATGGATGTAATCCATGTATCACGATCCCGCATTCCCTTGTCCATGGATTATTTCGTGGAAGGAGATTCAACATCAAACGAAACAGAAGAGTTGCAGTTTGCCTTATCAGCAGAACTCTATGATCGTGTGGTGAATGCTGCCAGCAGGTGGGACGTGGAGGTGGATGATATTTTATTTGCCGGCTTTGCGTACCTTCTCGCACAGACCTCCAACAGTGATCGGATGAGTGTGCATGCAGCTATTGGGCAGTCCGACTATATTCAAGTATTTGATCTGGACTTCGGCTCGTTGGAACAATTTAATGAATTATTCCAGCTTGTCCATCAATCCAAGGGTCAAGATGGCAGAGAGACCTTCCACACCAAACATGTTAGTACACTCTTACAGGAGCCCGGTACAGGAACATTACCTTTGTTCTATAACGCTGATGCTGTTGCTTCGGGAGTGCCGGTGTCTGAACTGTACGACTTAACGTTACAAGTGGTTCATCAGGAGGACAGCCTGCACTTTGTATGTGGATTCCGTTCAATGAAATGGCGGAAGAGCAAGGTGGAGTCACTCTTGCAACTCTACTTCAAACTTCTGAACCCGATACTCGAATGATCTCAAGCCGACTGTAAAGGAGAGCAAAATGAGAAAAGGATTAATGGGAAGTATTAAACTGGATGATCTCCTGGAATCCGGGACGGAATCGGCCGATATCGAAAGTGTTTCGACTAAGGACATTGCCATTATTGGAATGTCCGGCAGATTCCCGGGTGCAGAGGAAATCGAGGCGTATTGGAGCAATCTGATGAACGGTGTAGACAGTATCAGTGACTTTCCTGCAGAACGACAATCTTTCACAGATTATTACATGAAGACACGGGGAGAGTCAGTTACGTATACCAAAGCAGGTTTTTTGAATCATATTGACCGATTCGATTATCGCTTCTTCAACCTGTCTCCCCGTGAAGCTTCTCTCATGGACCCCAACCAGCGGTTGTTTCTTGAAACGGCCTGGCATGCCATTGAGGATTCGGGATATGGAGGCGGTAAACTTAAAGGAAGCAACACAGGTGTGTACGTTGGGTTTCGTAACGATGAAGTATATGACTACAAAAGATTAATCACTGACTTGGAACCTCAGGCAGATCCCAGTGCTGTTCCAGGTAATCTGGCTTCCATTCTGGCCAGCAGGATTTCTTACCTGCTGGATCTGAAGGGGCCGAGCCTTTGTCTCGATACAGCCTGTTCATCTTCTCTTGTAGCCATCCATCTCGCGTCCCAGGCCATTCGAAACGGGGATTGTGATCTGGCTGTCGCTGGTGGCGTAAAGATACGTTTGTTTCCCCTGGATGAAGGGAACAAGCTTGGTGTGGAAGCGCCAGATGGCAAAGTGAAGGCGTTCGATGCAGATTCGGATGGGACGGTGTGGGGGGAAGGCGCTGCGGCTATTATACTCAAACCTTTGAACAAAGCACTCAGGGATCGAGACCATATTTACGCAGTCATCAAAGGAAGTGCTGTGAATCAGGATGGAACTTCCGTAGGCATCACAGCGCCGAATACCGCTTCACAGACAGATTTGCTGGTGAAAGCATGGAAAAATGCGGGGATTAACCCGGAGACACTGAATTATATTGAAACACATGGTACAGGGACAGATATGGGAGATCCCATTGAGTTTGAGGCCATTCGCAGAGCGTTCCAAAAGTTTACAAACAAGAAACAATTCTGTGCTATCGGTTCAGTGAAGACAAATGTGGGCCACTTGGATTGTGTAGCCGGCATGGCTTCGCTTTTCAAGGTCATTATGGGAATGCGTGAAGGCATGATGCCACCCACACTTCATTTTCAGCGTCAAAACTCAAAAATCAACTTTGAAGATTCTCCGGTCTATCTCAACACACGCCCTAGAATATGGCATGCCGAAGGAGCTCCACGCAGATGTGGTGTCAGCGCGTTTGGTCTAAGTGGAACCAATAGTCACATTGTAGTTGAAGAGCCTCCACGTTATTACAGGGCAGATCCCGCAACGATCCCGTATATGCAAATTTTGACGATCTCTGCCAAAAGTGCCGCCAGCTTAACAAAGCTTGTGCATGCCTATCAGGCCTTGCTTGTTTCAGATCCTGAACTTTCGCTGGCAGATCTATCATTCTCGGCTAATACCGGAAGAGGGCACTATACTCAAAGGCTTGCGATCACTTACAGTGATCGCAAGGATTTGGAAAGAAAATTGAAGCTTGTATCAGACGCAAATGGGGGTCCAGATCTCGAGATAAACGGAGTGCGCACAGGCATGCATCGTATTATAACAGCGGGTGCAGGGGAGTCCACGCGAAGTACAGGGGAAATCACGGAGCAGGAGGTCAGACTACTTGGACAGAAGGCCCAGGCATGGCTTTCTGAACCTCATGTTCATCCGAGGCAAGTGCTGTTGGAGGCCATTTGTGATTTGTATGTTCAGGGAGCCGATGTGAGTTGGGAAGATCTATACAGAGAAAAGTCTGTGCGCAGGATTCCACTTCCTTCATACCCGTTTGAACCGAACATATGCTGGCTGGACTGGAAATCGGACATGGTGCAACACGAGACGGATGACAGGTATCAGAGGATGTATAGAACACGCTGGATTGCGGATTCTTTGGAACTGTCCAAACCCAATGAGGCGGAGCGGCCAACAGATAATGGGATAACCCTGGTATTGCGAAACGAAAAAGACCAAGAAGGGGAAAGGCTCGAAACCACTTTGCGTAATCTGGGGCGGAAGCTGGTATCCGTGACGATTGACGGAGATATTGTTGTAATGGAAGGTCTCACAGGTACAGTGGACCTCTCTTCCGAGGAGGCCTATGATCGTCTGTTGGATGCCCTGCCTTTCCAAGATATAACTCGGATTATCCATCTATTGAGTTCAACGCCCAGAAGAATGCAGGTGCATAATCTGGCGGACCTCTCTCAGGCGGAAATGGAGGGTCCTCTGAGTCTGTTCAGACTGGTCAAATCCCTTGTGCAGAGAGCAGTGTCTGGCCCTGTAGAAATATCGATTGCTACGATAACTGCTTATCAAGTGACGGGGGACGAAGTGGAACTGTATCCTGAGCACGCTGCCTTGATCGGCTGGGCTAAGGTTATAGGAAAGGAATATCCGCATATCTGGTGTCAGTGCATTGACAGAGATGAACATAGTTCACTTGAATCTATTCCGGAGTTGATTGGCAGCACAGGTATCTCCAACGAGAATGCAGCCTACCGGAATGGGATCCGTTATGTTGAACAGCTGGATGAATGGAACACGGAGACTCAGGAAAATATGGCCTGGCAACTAGTTGACGATGGAGTATACATCATCACTGGTGGGGCAGGGGGGATAGGTTCAGAGATTGGGAGATGGATGGCTGGTCAGGCAAAGGTACGAATTGTCCTGCTGGGACGGACGGAATTACCCAACAGGGAGCAATGGCCAATGCTTCGTAAGAATGCGAAAGACAAGACTGGCGTTCAGCAGATTATCCGTGAAATAGATGCCATGGAAAGTCTCGGAGCAATGGTAACTTATTTTAGCGTAGATGTATCCGATGAAATACGTCTTACCCATACGTTGGATGTTATCAGAAAAACGTTTGGTTCAATACGTGGAATTGTGCATTGTGCAGGAACGGGGAGTGATCTGTCTACCGATCAGAAGAGTGAAGATGACGTCAAGCGCACGTTGGCTCCCAAGATCAGGGGGACATGGCTACTTGATCAGCTTACCCGAGAAGACCAGCCTGATTTTATGCTGTTATGTTCTTCTATCGCTACAACGTTTAGCACCATGACTATGGGGGATTATGTCGCAGCCAATGCTTACCTGGATACGTTCGCTGCACAACGAACCAAGCAGGGGCTTTACACGCTCGCTATCAATTGGGTGACCTGGAAGGAGCGGGGAATGGCGGCACGTTCAGGGTTTACGGCGGATACCATATTTAAGGCCATTTTGCCGGAACAGGCGATCCATACCCTTGCAGACGTTGTTAATCAAAGAGCAGACCGCGTTATTATCGGGGAACTGAACATAGATGGTGGAGGTATTCCTTTACTCGAACGTTCAGGGGTTAGAGTGGCTCCAGATTTGCTGGAACGGTTGAAGAGAATGAAGTCCAAGGCGTGGTCAAAAGTAGATATGGCTCCTGCCCGATCATTCTCACAGATTGGTCAGGGTCAGGTGATCCTCACGGGAAAAGAAAAAGAGGATTACACCGAAGCGGAACGGCGTGTCGCTGATGTTTGCAGACAGGTATTGGGTTTTCAAGAAATTAACATTCATGAAAATTTCTTTGAACTCGGAGCCGATTCCCTCTTATTAAAAACGATGCACGCCCGATTGGAACTGCTTGATCCGGGTTCGCTTATGATTACGGATTTGTTTGAGCATGCAACGGTCTATAAACTGGCCCGTTTTCTGGTAGATAAACGCCAGGGAAGCAACAACATGACACATCATGCAACGATGAAAGGCACGGAACAGGACATAGCCATTATTGGCATTTCCGTCAAACTGCCTAACGCCAACAACACTGATGAATTCTGGGACAATATTCGTAACGGGTTGGATTGCAGGACCGCATTGTCTGCAGAACGAAAGGATGCCATTGATCGCTATATTCGATATAAACAGTTTCCTGAGGGCAGCGTTGCTCTTGTGGAAGGGTCCTATATTGATGAGATTGATAAGTTCGATAGTACCTTTTTCCGTTTGTCTCCCAAGGAAGCAAGCCTGATGGACCCACATCAGCGTCTCTTCCTGCAGGCATGCTGGGAAGCAGTTGAAGATGCCGGTTGTGTAGAAAACATTAGTGGAAGTTATACCGGGGTGTTTGTTGGATACTCGCCGAATATTCGCGATATGTATTCACGCCTTATTTATGAAACCAATCCAACTCTGCTATCCAGCGCTATGGTGGGCAACACAGCAGCAGTTACCTCTGGAAGAGTATCTTATATGCTGGATTTGAAAGGGCCATCGATGGTTGTAGACACAGCATGTTCATCTTCCCTCGTTGCTGTAGATGCAGCATGTCAATCGATTCGTAGTGGAAAATGTGAAATGGCCATAGCTGGTGGGATTAAAATCCATACCATGCCAATTCATCACACGAATACACGTATGGGAATAGGCATGGAATCCATGGATGGAATCACGCGTGCATTTGATGAGGAATCCGAAGGAACCGGATTTGGCGAAGGCATCGGTGTAATCATGCTCAAACCACTCGAAAAAGCTAAACAGGATGGCGACCAAGTCTATGCGGTCATTAAGGGATCAGCATCCAATCAGGATGGCAGTTCTGCCGGGATGACAGCACCAAATCCGGCGGCTCAGGAAGACGTGATACGCAAGGCATGGGATGATGCTGGCATTGATCCTGCGACCATTGGTTATGTGGAAGCCCACGGGACGGGTACACCTTTAGGGGATCCGATTGAAGTAAACAGTTTGACGAATGCATTCCGTATGTTCACCGACAAACGAAATTTCTGTGCGATTGGATCTGTCAAAGCCAATATGGGTCATCTGCTTGAAGCAGCGGGAATCGTCGGGTTGATCAAAGTAGCGTTGGCACTTAAAAACAAGGAATTGCCTGCAACGATTCACTTTAATCGACCCAATGAAAATATCCCGTTTTACGATTCTGCCATATACGTCAACACCGTTACTCGTAAGTGGGAGGTTGAAGGCCATCCGCGGCGAGCTGGCGTCAGTGCGTTTGGCATGAGCGGAACCAATGCCCATATTGTGCTGGAAGAGCCACCGGCAGACTATATCCATAAAGAACTGCCTGACCATGTTCCTCACGTTGGGCCACAGTTGTTCATGCTTTCGGCCAAATCACGTGAGAGCTTGCAGCAACTTGTTACGAGGTACGTTGCATATGGTCCGCAATTATTACAAATGGATTTGCAGGATATTTGTTACACGGTCCAGGCTGGTCGCAGTCATTATCCGCATCGATTAATTTTTGCAGTGAATACGACAATGGAGCTTGTTTCCCGTTTGAATGAATTGAACCGGCTCTACTTTTGGGAGTCTGAACTGGGCGACACCGGCAAGGTTTTCTATCGTTATGGAGAACACCGATTGGTATCAGGTACGGATGGGATTAGGCGTCCGGATGATCTTACTCTAGTTCAGAAGGAAAGTTTGAACGCCGAAATTCAAGAAGTGGCATTAGCGTGGAGGAACGGCCTGTACAGGGACGAATCCATGCAGGTCAAAATTAGTGAGTTGTATTCGGCGGGCGCAGATTTGCCACCATTATTATGGAATGACGGACAGGCACCTCGTAAAGTGCGGCTCCCGGTGTATGCTTTCGAGCGTAAGACACACTGGCTGGACATACCCGACGTCGCCCCGGTAAAAGTGGAACGTATGGAACAACCATTTCATGTTATTCGTTGGGTTAACACTCCATCCAACGATGGGACATCATGGATGTCCTCCGAATCTGGAGATGTATTATTGTTCACAGGAAAAACCGCTCTTTCGGCATCGATCTATGAGAGATTACTAGCTGCGGGTCGGAAGGTTGTAAGAGTAGAGATTGGACTTCAAAAGGTTTCTACTCCAGGTGATGGATGGTATGGCGTTGATTCAAATAAACAGGCGTACGAGGACTTGTTAACAGATCTTCAATCCGAGTATCAATTCACACATATTATCCATATGTCAACGACTGAACAAGCAGTATTTCCCGAGAGTATCGAACAATTAGAAGTGGCCCAGCAACATGGGGCTCGCAGCCTGATGTATCTTACACAGGCGCTGGCACATGTGGGTTATGAACGCGGGCTGAGCCTTACGCTGGTATCTGATTATGTGAACGAAGTGACAGGCAAGGAACGTGTCCTTCAGCCACAACAAGCTCCTTTTATGGGAATGGGACGAGTTGTAGGTCAGGAATTGATGGGCATATCCTGCAAGTTTCTGGACGTTGATGATGTTGTCTCTGCTGAAGATGTGCTACAAGAGATCGGCCGAAAGTCTGATTTATATCTTGTTGCTTACCGGGAAGGTACTCGTTATGAAGAGCAGTTCGAGACTTTGGACGATACGACGGTGATCGGCCATTCGCCAGCAATTCAAAATGACGGTGTATACGTGATTACTGGCGGCACGAAAGGCATTGGACTGGAAGTTGTCCAGTACTTGGCTGACAAGGGAGCAGGACATGTTGCTTTGCTTGCCCGTTCACCTTTTCCGCCGCGTGACCAGTGGACTGAATGGCTTGATCAGAACAGAGACAAAGAATTATGCGAGACGATACACCGGGTGATGGATCTGGAGAAAAAAGGAACGTCATGTTCATTTTATCAAGTGGATATCGGTCATCTGGACAGGTTACGTGAGGTATTTGATGAACTTCGTGCTACTTGCGGACCCATTCGCGGCGTAGTCCACAGTGCCGGTGTGCCTAGTGAAGGCATTCTGATGCGTAAGACGGAGGAGCAGTTCTCAGCCGTGTTTAATCCCAAAGTACAAGGAACTTGGGCGCTTGATCACGTTACTATGGAGGATAATCTTGATTTCTTCCTGCTTTTCTCTACGATCTCTTCGGTGTTTGCTGCTCCAGGACAGGGCGATTATGCTGCTGCCAATGCATACCTGGATGCTTTTGCTGCATATCGAAGCAAGCTCGGGAAACGAACAATAACTATTAACTGGAATACATGGCGAGATACAGGAATGGGCGTGCGTTACGGTATCAATGTAGATGGCGTATTCTCCGCCATTCCTACGAAGCAGGGCATTGCATGGCTGGATCGTGCGCTGGGAATGTCTTTGAATCGGGTCATCGTCGGCGAGATCAATCGTGAAAGCAAAATGCTTGGCATGATGTCAAGTGTTGCTGTGAGACTTTCCGAAGACCTGAGATCCCTGATTGCCGGTGAGAAATCGGTTGTTACTGAAGCTGAGAACCAGACCGCTTATGCAGAAGTTACTCTGGATGGCAGGACAGGAGAAGGAGCATATAGCGATGCTGAGGATCTGATTGCCAAAATCTTCGGTTCGGTACTAGGGTTCAGTGAAATCAATATTTATGACAGTTTCTTCGAATTAGGGGGAGATTCAATCATGTTAGGCCAGATGCATGAGTTATTGGATCGGCATTTCCCCAATAAGGTCAAACTGGTAGATCTGTTCGAATATACAACCGTAGACAAACTCAGCAATTACATTGCAGGCAATGAGCAACATATCCTGCAAGCTGCACCGATAACATCCGCATCAGAAGAGCAGGACGGAGATTGGAATGACTCATTAAGCCATATGCTGGACAAGTTGCAGGACGGGGAAGTATCTGTCGAAGACATTCTTCATCGTTTGGATGAAATACGGCCAGGGGAGTGAGCTTGTGGAGAAAGTCTACAAACATGTTGTTGAAAACATAGCCTCCGGCAAAATTGACAAAGTGACGGGGATTCAGGTCATCAATCTGCTGAAGCAGGAAGAAGCAAATCATCAAGAAGATATAGCAGTCATAGGCATGAGCCTTAAATTTCCCCATGCGAATCGCCCGGAGGATTACTGGCACATTGTTGAGCAGGGGATTGATTGCATAGGTGATTATCCATCTGATCGAAAATCTGTAACGGATGAGTACCTCAGACTAAGCGGATATTCAGACGAATTCCTTCAATATCTGGATGGTGCTTTTCTGGATGAAGTGGATCAATTCGATTATAAGTTCTTCCGTCTCTCGCCAAAAGAGGCCAGTCTGATGGACCCTTGTCATCGTTTATTTTTGCAAACGGCATGGCATGCCATCGAAGATGCCGGTTACGGCGGGCAAAGGCTTGCAGGAAGCAATACCGGTGTCTTTACCGGATTTGCCAATAGCAACAACTATAAGGAAATGATCAAGGATACCAATCCGGAAGAGTTGTCTATTGCAATGACTGGCAATATCGCGTCAATGCTTCCAACCCGCATCTCGTATCTGCTTAATCTAAAAGGACCGACCATGGTAGTGGATACTGCTTGTTCGTCCTCGTTGGTATCCGTTTATCTGGCTTGTAAATCGCTGATGAACGGGGATTGCAACATGGCGATTGCCGGAGGAGTTAAGCTGGATATTTTGCCAGTGGATAATGATTTTCTGAAGATTGGGATTGAATCCACCGACTACCGGACTAGAGCTTTTGATAAAGAAGCAGATGGGTCTGGTATGGGTGAAGGTGTGGCTGCAGTAATTTTGAAGCCGCTTCGTCAGGCTCAGAAGGATGGAGACCACATCTATGGTGTAATCAAAGGCATCGCCTTGAATCAGGATGGAACGTCCATGGGCATCACGGCCCCCAATCCGGTTGCTCAATCCGAAGTAATCGAGGAAGCGTGGAAGCGAGCAGGCATCCACCCGGAATCCTTGGCCTATATTGAAACCCATGGAACAGGAACCAATCTGGGTGACCCTATCGAGATTCAGGGGCTGGAACGTGCTTTCCGAAAATATACGAATAAAAAGCAATTTTGTGCAATTGGTTCTGTCAAAACCAATGTTGGTCATCTGTATGAAACAGCAGGTATGGCCAGTCTGATTAAAGGGCTTTTATCGTTGTATCATCGGAAACTCCCGCCTTCCCTTCATTTTAATTATCCAAACCTGAATATTGATTTCGGGAATTCACCCGTCTATGTCAATACAAGGTTAAGAGAGTGGGAGCGAGGTGCTGATCCGCGTAGATGCGGGATAAGTACATTTGGTTTGAGCGGAACGAATTGTCATATGGTGCTGGAAGAAGCTCCTGTACAGGCCACTTTGCCCGTTACGCATGATGGGCATACGGGTGTTCATCCATTCACGTTGTCTGCGGGATCAGATCATGGAATTCAAGTTCTGATGAAACTGTATCTGGACGGGGTATCTACCTTCCCCGACAGGTATTCATTACTGGATGTGTGTCGAACAGCCAATGCATGTCGCGGACATTATGCTCACCGAGTGATCATTTTGGCTGAACATTTGGAGGATTTGCGCATTAAGCTGACCCAGGTGATATCTGGAGACATTCATACGTTTACAGCACCTTGGTTTCATTACGGGGAACACCGACTGATCAGCGACAATCGGGAAGTTTCAGGGGTACATGATATTACCCAGAAAAACGTTCGTGCGTTAAGTGAAGAGGTCAGACAAGAATTGAACCAGATGAATGAGGCTACATTCGACTGGGGGCGCCTGTGTACTCTTTACGTGCAAGGGGCATCCGTGGACTGGTGGCGTCTGTATGAGGGCAAGTCTACAAAGACCGTACCTCTGGCGGGTTATCCTTTCGATTCCCAGAAATGCTGGATTGACATGGGAAGCAGACCAGCAGAAGAGAGTGTCCACCATGACAACGGATTGTTTTCTCTCACGTGGCATGAGCTTGAGGGAGAGTACGAGGATAACGAAGTTCATTCAAGCGAGAGAGTTGTACTCTTTACAGCCGATGACAAAGGTGGGGCTGACCTTGCAATGCTTTTGCAACAATCGGGTAAGGACGTCATTATGGTTTGCCCGGGAGATTACTTTGAACAGAGGAACGATACTGATTTTCGAATTGGTTCGAAAGAGGTCGATTTTGATTCTTTAGTAACCGCTTTGGATTCAAAATCATGGTCACAGGTCATCTACGCACCTACCTTTGCTTCGGACACTTCTGTTCAGAATCTGGTGGAGTTGAATGAATCACAGGAACGCGGCGTTTACAGCCTGCTGTATTTGGTTCGTTCATTGACCAGACATGGTATTGATTATGATATGGATATGGTGATTTTGACCCAATGTGTCCATCATGTCACAGGCAAAGAACAGGTTCTTAGACCCGAGCTCGCACCCCTAGAAGGTCTTGCCAAGGTCATACGCAAGGAGCATCTGAACATACAATGTCGAGTTATCGACGTGGAAGATATGCTATGGAGCAAGGGGAGTGCAGAGTCTGTTTTCAGAAAAACAGATCACTTCCTTACCGCCATGCGAGACGGAAAACGGTATATTCAGTCATTCGGTACACTCCAGCCTGTTGCAGAGTCGGACAGTAACAATGAACAATTTCCTGCTCTTCATTCAGAAGGGATATATCTTGTGTCTGGTGGAGCTGGAGGGATCGGGATTGAAGTATCCAAATATTTGGCTGGCAGGGACAAGGTACATCTGGCCTGGATTAATCGTACTACCTTTCCACCCCGGAAAGCATGGGAAGCGATTTTGGATGCACAGCAGGATCAGTCGTTATGCCGAAAGATTCAGGGAGTGCTTGATATTGAAAATATGGGAGCTACCGTTGAAATATACAGCGCTGACATTTCCAAAAAAGAAGAGGTAGTTCCAATTGTAGAAGAGCTGCGTCAACGTCATGGGAAGATCCGGGGGGTTATCCATGGCGCGGGAATCGGAAGATCCGACTTATTGATGAATCGTACGGATGACCAGTTTAAAAGCATTTTCAATCCGAAAGTGATGGGTACACGTATTTTGGATGAAGTTACCCATTCGGATGATCTGGACTTCTTTATTCTGTTTTCTTCGGTAGCAACGATGTTTAGCGGAGCCGTTCAAGGAGATTATACCGCAGCCAATGCTTATCTGGATGCCTACGGGGAATATCGGAACAAGCTCGGAAGAAGGACACATGTGGTGAACTGGACGACCTGGAAAGAAACCGGTATGGCCCTTGAAGGTGGTTTCACAATCGATACCATTTTTAAGACGTTGCCAACCGGTAAGGCTCTTGAAGGGTTCGAGCAGGTGTTATCCCATAATGTACCGAGAGCACTTGTAGGTTATCTCAATTATGAGAACGGTGGAGTCTTCCTGCTCGAAAAATCAGGGGTGATGCTCTCTCCTGTGCTGACTGCGCAAATTGAACTATTTAAGGAAAAAAAGAAGCAGGAAAAAGCGAACAAAGCAAAGAGTGTAACAACAAATCCAGCAGGAGAAGTAAGTCTGACAGGAAGTCTCAACGAAGAGTTTAGTGATACGGAAAAACGTGTGGCCGAATGTTGCAGAAAAATATTAGGGTTTGATCAAATTGATATTCACGACAACTTCTTTGAACTAGGCGCGGACTCTATTCTGCTAATGAAAATTCAGAGTGAGATTGAGCGAATTTTTCCAGGAGCCATTAATGTTACGGACCTGTTCGAATACTCGAATGTACATCATCTCGCAAAATTTATCGGTGGAAAAAACAAGAAGGAGGAACAGCGTCCTTCTCCTGCGATGCATCTCAAGAAGCGTACTGCGGCGGAACGAGATGGAGATATTGCGATTATCGGCATGGCTGTGAATGTGCCGCTTGCTTCCACACCTGAGGAGCTATGGGAACATCTCGTCAACGGCACGGATCTGGTTCGGTCGTTTCCGGAATCGAGAAAAGTGGATATTGACAAGCATTTTGCGTTCACAGGTCATGACCAGGCACAGATGAAATACAACGAGAACGCGTATCTGGAAGACATAGACAAGTTTGATGCAGGTTTCTTTCGCTTATCGCCCAAGGAAGCAAGTTTAATGGATCCCAATCAGCGATTATTTCTTGAAGCTGCGTGGACTGCAATTGAGGATGCAGGGTATGGCGGCACCAGATTGAGCGGTAGTAAAACAGGCGTATATCTGGGCTATGCGGCAACCTTGCGAGATCTGTATGCACGTCTCTTATATGAAGTTGATCCTGGGAGCGGATCAAGCTCCATGGTGGGTAATCTGACAGCAATGATGTCTGCCCGGATCTCATATTTATTGGATCTAAAAGGTCCAAGCATGGTTATTGATACGGCCTGTTCATCTTCATTGGTGTCTGTAGACATGGCTTGCAAAGCTATTCGTAGCGGACAAATTGATTATGCACTGGCTGGCGGAATCAAGATTAACCTGTGCCCGGTGGATGATGAAAATATGAAACTTGGCATCGAGTCTACAGATCATCGCTCCAAAGCTTTTGATGATGAAGCAGATGGAGCAGGTATTGGGGAAGGGGTTGCAGTGGTACTGCTGAAATCACTTCAGCAGGCATTGGATGACCATGATTCCATTCATGCTGTAATTAAAGGCGGGGCTGTGAATCAGGATGGCAGTTCAATAGGCATCACGGCACCTAATCCGGCATCTCAAACAGAGGTAATTATATCTGCTTTGGAGGATGCAGGAGTTGAACCGGAGACAATCACCTACATTGAAACACATGGCACGGGCACGACATTGGGAGATCCGATTGAAATTAAGGGCATATCCGATGCACTGTCGAGCTACACAGATCGCAAGCAATTCTGTGCGGTGAGTTCCATCAAGACAAACTTGGGGCATTCTTCGGAGGCTGCTGGAGTGATTAGTTTGGTGAAGGCGGTTATGGCGCTGCGTGAGAAAAAGCTGCCTCCGACACTGTTCTTTAATCGTCCTAATCGAATGATTGAATTCTCCAATTCACCGGTCTTTGTGAATACCCGTCTCCGTACTTGGCATTCCGAGGAAGGGCCGCGACGTTGTGGGATTAGCGCGTTCGGGATTAGTGGAACCAATTGTCACGTTATCCTGGAAGAGGCTCCTGCACAGACATTTGTACAAGCAGATGAACGGAGACCTTATATTCTCCCTCTTTCCGCCAAAAGTAAAGACTCTCTATCGAGATTGATCGGAGCTTATCGTGATTATCTCGATAGTTACGATGAACTGGATTTGTTAAGCCTGTGCGGAACAGCCGCTCTGGGAAGAGGACACTACAAACTGCGTATTTCAATTCCTTTTAAAGACAAAGAAGAACTCGTAAACAGATTGGACAAGCTGCTGGGATGCCCGTTTAACGAGATTAAGCCGCCCGTTGCGTATGCATCTGAACATCGGATGATTCCCGAGACGAAGGAGCCCGGTGTTGGCGAATTGACGGAACGAAAATTGCGTGAATTAAACGAGCGGTCAGATCGGGCACTGAATCTCATCAATGAGCACGGATGGGAAGATCAGCACTTGGAGGAGATATCGATTCTTTATATACAGGGAGCCGATATTGACTGGTCAAGATTGTACGCAGAAGAGGAAACCTTCCGGCTCCATCTTCCAACGTATCCTTACGAGCGCAATCGTTGCTGGATTGATATTCCCGAACGAGTTGCGGTTCAACCATCCGTTGTGCAGAAGGAAGAACCAACGATGCATTACACCATTGGCTGGGTGGAAGCGACTAATCCTGAGAGGCTCATTCCGAATCCGCAAACCGTCTTGCTTCTGAAGGGAACAATCCCGGTATGTGACAGTCTCTCTCGAGAACTCACTGAGCGTGGAGCACATGTCATTGAAGTTACTCTTGGTGCAACATATGCGAGGATCTCTCCGGTTCATTATCAAATCGATGGTTCGGAAGCTCAGTATCTGCAATTATTGCAAGCTACGAAAAACCACAGAATAGACCAGATTATTCATGCCTTTACCCTAAATGGTCTTCCAGCACCTGATAGTCCGAATGAACTGGAGGATGCCTTATTCCGAGGTGTGCACAGCTTGTTTTACCTCACGAAAGCCATTGCGGGTGCAGGATTGCGAAATCGAATGCGCATTGTTCTGTTATCCCAGTACGTTCACGAAGTTAGCGGCCATGAATTGCTCCTTGCTCCTGAATATGCAACCATGTTCGGCCTGGGCAAAGCGATTGGGCAAGAGCATCCTCAACTGGAATGCAAGGCCATGGATATAGATGATAACACCTCTCTTCCCATCTTGCTCAATGCAATGAATGCCGATGATGTGTTCTACTCCACTGCATATCGGAATGGTCAACGATATGTGGAAGAGTTTAGGAAGACAGATCTGTTGGGAGCTGAACTCTCCGATGTAACCATTAAGGAGCAGGGGATCTATCTCATCACTGGTGGAATGGGCGGCATTGGCCGAGCGTTCGCAGAACATTTTGCCAACAGACACAACGTTACCTTGATTCTTGCAGGCAGATCGGATTTCCCTGATCGGGAAACATGGCCAGCCATTTTGGAGGATAACAAGGATCTGGAGCAATGCAACAAAATTAAATGGATACATTCGATTGAGAACAAAGGTTCCACAGTAGGTCTCTACAGCGTGGATACAGGTGATCTTCAACAAGTATCAAGACTCATGGAGAACATCAGAGAGCAGTACGGCAAAGTGGATGGCATTGTTCATGGTGCAGGGGTGGCCGGTGAAGGATTCCTTGCGTCCAAGGATGCGGAGACCTTTAACCGTGTGTTGCTTCCGAAAGTCCAGGGAACCTGGAATATGGATCAGGCAACAGCCCACGATTCTCTGGATTTTCTTGTTCTGTTCTCAACCACTTCAACATTATTCAGCTCTCCGGGTCAAGGAGATTATTCAGCAGCGAATAGTTATCTGGATGCTTATGCAGCGTATCGCAATCGCAGGGGTGGACGAACGTTAACGATCAATTGGGTGGCCTGGAAAGAGACCGGGATGGCCAAAGATTTTGGCGTAAATGATGACATGGTGTTCAAGTCTGTTTTAACAAAGTCTGCATTAAAGGCCTTTGACCAGGCTTTTCAGCGTAAAGTGCCTCGATCTATCATCGGCGAACTGAATTATGACTCGGAATATATGGCCTACGTAGGTGATATGCCAATGATGATGTCGGAGGACGTATACAACACGATTCAGGATCAAAGTGCCAGCGTGATTGCTGAAGTGGAGATGAGAAAGGCAACGCTGAACAAAGAAGTCTCATTACACGGCCGCAATGATGGTCAATATACAGCCATGGAACAGATGTTATCCCGGATTTGGTCACTTCATTTGGGACTGACAGAAATGGATCTGTATGATGATTTTTACGAATATGGTGGAGATTCCATTATTGGGCTCAAGATGGCATCGGATATATACAGGGAAACGGGGATACAGGTTAATCCTTCGGATGTGCTGCAATATCCGACGATCTGGGGACTGGGAGTTCACCTGCAATCTCTGGTCGATGTGGAGAATGCAACAGTTGGACAACAGTCTATCCCTCATGCAGAAGTCAAAGAAAAATATCCACTTTCATCAGCTCAAAAAAGGATATTCTACCTTTGCACTCAGGACCCGGACAACATCAGCTATAACCTGAACAAAGCGTTGATTATGGAGGGTAATTTTGACCCATTCACGTTGAACGGTTATATGAACACACTGATTCAGCGCCATGAATCGTTCCGTACATCATTTCACTGGGAACAAGGAGAGCCGATTCAGAGAATTCACGAGAACGTGGATTTTTCGATCGAAACGTTGCCAGATGTCATTCGTGGTACGGAAGCTGTGGACGATGTAGTGAAGCAGTTTGTCCGACCGTTTGATCTGGAAGCTGCACCGTTGATTCGCATGATTGTTGGTTTGTTGGATGACGGTCGTCATCTGTTGATGTTCGATGTGCATCACTTGGTTACAGATGGTATGTCGATGGACAATATGATGCACGAAATCACGTCAATGTACAGTGGTTCACCTCTGCCGGATATTCCTTATCAGTATAGGGATTACTCGGAGTGGAGCAACCATTATCAGCAATCGGATTCGATTAAATCACAGGAAGCCTTCTGGCTGGAAACGCTGAAAGGGCCGTTGCCCACACTGCAACTTCCAACAGACTTTTCACGGCCTGATCGAAAAACCTATGATGGAGCCAAAATGACTTTTTATGCCGACGGAGTACTCACTACTCGAATAGGCAAGCTTGGAGCACATACAGGAACCACGCTATACATGTTGCTCTTATCCGCCTTAAATGTCCTGTTGCATAAATATACGAACCAGAGTGATATACTCATCGGTTCGCCTGTAACGGGTCGCCAACAGGGCAACTTTGATGCCACCATTGGCATGTTTGTGAATACAATCGTCCTGAGAAACGAACCTGTGCCTGATGACTCATTCAGGGAGTTACTTCTGGACGTGAAGCAGCGTACGTTATCGGCTTTTGCACATCAGGACTGTCAATTCGACCGAATTGTACAGCTTGTGAATAGTACACGTGATCCGAGCAGAAATCCGCTGTTTGATGTGTATTTTGCACTGCAAAATGTTGGGATGTACACCGGAGAAATTGAGGCTTTCAAAGGTACATTAATCGATTATGACAGTGGAGTTTCAAGGTTTGATCTGGCACTGGATGCGATTGAGCGGGATGGTACGATCGAGTTTATTCTGGAATATAATACGAGCTTGTTCTTGCCTAGCACAGCTGAATATATCGCCAAGGATTTTGTGAAAATTCTTGAGATAATTTCAGAGCAGCCGGATACATTGATCTATGATATTGAAGTTGATCGTGTCAAGGATATCACGGATGAAGCTGTAGATGAAGAAGTGAATTTCAATTTCTAGCCAGATCACAGAGGGGCGTTGATAGGAATGAAGGTTGGTGTTATCGGAGCAGGTGTCATGGGAAAAGGGGTTGCGCAGAGCCTTGCCCAGTCCCGGCACAACGTGGTTTTGATCGACGTGAGTGATGAAGTTTTGGATCAGGCGAGAACAGCCTTGTTTACTAATATCCGATTTTCGGGATTCTACAACAAGGATACCGAGGCCGAAGAACCGGAAACTGTGCTCTCGCGTGTGGAGTTTACGACACATTATGATTCGCTGAGCGATGCTGATTTTATTATTGAGAACGTGCCTGAGCAATGGGATGTGAAAAAAGAGGTCTATGAACAGCTTGAAAACTATTGCCCCGATTCTTGTATTTATTTGGTCAATACATCATGCATTTCGATTACAAAAGTTGGTTCCATCACCAGACGACCTGACAAGGTCATCGGTGTACATTTTATGAATCCGGTCCCGTTAAAGCCCGTAGTCGAAGCTATTCAGGGTTATCACACTTCGGATACAACGATTGAAGCGACCAGATCTCTGCTCCATACCATGGGCAAAGAAGCCATACTGGTACAAGATCTTCCCGGTTTTGTATCTAACCGAATATCCCATCTGCTCATGAATGAAGCTGCCTTTGTCGTTCAGGATCAGGTAGCTTCACCGGAAGAGGTTGATGACATATTCGTCAAATGTTTTGGACATAAGATGGGTCCACTTCACACAGCGGATTTGATTGGTTTGGATACTGTAGTTCATTCATTAGATGTACTCTATGAGAGTTATCAGGACCCGAAATACAGAGTATGTCCCTTGCTTCGCAAGATGGTGGATGCCGGATTGTTAGGAGCAAAAAGTGGTCAAGGTTTCTTTGAGCACGTGATTCTGTAAGTGTATCCACTATAAATTATACGAGGTGACTGTGCATGGAGTCCAAAGTCAAAGTAAAAACATTTCTGAGTCGTTTCTATCGCAAACGTGAAATTCAGGATGATGAGGATATTTTTGAATTGGGTTTTGCCAATTCCCTGTTTGCAATGCAGATGGTGATGTTTCTGGAGAAAGAATTCAACATTCGGATTGAGACCCAGGATATGGATCTGAGCAACTTCCGTACGTTGAACAAGATTAATGAACTGATTGAACGAAAGACAGCATAGACTGCCTGACGGTCTTGAAGCAATCGTTTTGAACAATATGCCAAGGAGGGGTTCAGGTATGGGTGATCCATCGGTAAATTCGGTAATGGACAAGCAAAAGCAAGAGAAGGTGAAGCTGGTCGTCTGGGATCTGGATAATACAATCTGGGAAGGTGTCCTTCTGGAAGATGAGAATGTTGTCTTGAGAGAGGGAGTTATTGATGTGATCCGGACACTGGACGAGCGTGGGGTTCTGCAATCGATCGCCAGTAAAAATGACCATCAGACAGCGATGGAGAAGCTTGAGGAATTCGGAATTCATGAATATTTCCTATACCCCCAGATTCACTGGAATTCCAAGTCGAGCTCCATTCAATCCATCATAACTTCCATTAATATCGGAGCGAATACGGTTGCTTTTGTGGATGATCAGATGTTTGAGCTGGAAGAGGTACAGTTTGAACATGCTGAAGTTCGATGCATAGATGCTGCCCAGTACCTGGACATTCCCGACATGGAGATGATGAATCCCCGTTTTATTACGGAGGACTCCAGACTTCGCCGTTTAATGTACAAAAGCGATGAGATCCGTAATAAGGCGGAAGAGGAATTCACAGGTCCCAAAGATGACTTTCTGGCTTCACTTGGCATGATATTTACGATTTCTCCTCTCAAGGGAGATGATCTGCAGCGTGCAGAAGAGTTGACGGTGCGGACTCATCAGCTGAACACCACAGGGTATACCTATTCCTATGAAGATCTGGAACAACTCAGTCAATCTCCTAATCACAAACTTCTCATTACAGGACTGGAAGACAAGTATGGAGCATATGGGAAAATTGGACTCGCTTTGCTTGAGCTGGAAGAGGAATACTGGACGGTGAAGCTGCTGCTGATGTCTTGCCGTGTAATGTCGCGAGGTGTAGGCACGATTCTCATGAATTATATCCTGGAACAGGCGAAAGAAGCCGGGGTAAAGATACGGGCTGAATTCAAAATGACCGATCGTAATCGGATGATGTATCTGACCTATAAATTTGGCGGATTCAAAGAAATCCATCAGGAAGAGGACCTTGTCATTTTTGAACACGACATGAGCTATATTCAGAAAATTCCTTCATATGTGGAACTGAACATTATTAATAATTAATACACCAACCCTATTAATGGAGGTTACGACATGGAAAAAATAGCACTGCTGTTTCCGGGACAAGGTTCTCAGTATGTAGGTATGGGAAAGAGTTTCTATGATCAATATAGCATTGCCAAGCAAACGTACGAGGAAGCGAGTGACGTTGCAGGTGTGGATCTGGCAAAACTATGTTTTGAAGGAAGTCTATCTGAACTGAATCAGAATGAGAACATGCAACCTGCTCTTCTGGCAACGAATGTAGCGGCTTTCAGAGTGTATATGGAAGAAGTGGGGATTCGACCACAATTTTGTGCAGGTCACAGTATGGGTGAATATTCGGCGTTGGTATGTTCAGGCGCCATGACATTTTCCGATGCTGTTCGAATCACCAAATTGCGCGGTGCGATGATGCAGATTCATATTGATCGGGGCACAGGATCAATGACCATTATGGACGGTATTGGCGCATCCATCGTGGAGCAACTCTGTGAACAATACAGCGGCGAGCAGGGTGTAGCTGTGGTCTCCTGTTATAATTCGCCAACACAAGCTGCCGTATCCGGTCATCAATACGTACTGGAGGAGATCGAAGCAGCCGTATTGGATGCCGATGGTCAGGTTACTCCACTGATGTCCAGTGCACCCATTCATAGTTCGCTGATGGCGGAAGATGCGGAACAGCTCGGCCAAGAACTGGCAAAGTATTCGTACAATATGTTCAAATGGCCGGTACTGTCCAATGTTACAGGTCAACCTTATGGCGATGTGGAGCGAATTCCGGGATTGCTGACAGATCAGATGGTCAAACCTGTTCAATGGACACGGATTCTTCAATATCTCGAGCGTTTCGGTGTCACACTTGCCATCGAAATGGGACCCAAAAATGTATTGAACAAATTGACCCAAACGAACTGTCCTGATATCAATTCGCTCTGCTTTGGCGAAAAAGCGGAACGTCAGAAACTGATCAGCATGTTTCAATCGGATGGCAAGAAGAAAAAAGGGGTACCCACAGTCATAACTAAATGTTTAGCAATTGCAGTGGCAACGCCGAACCAGAATTGGGATGAAGCGGAGTATCAACAAGGTGTTGTTCAGCGTTACAAACGAATCCAGGCAATTCAGGAGCAGGTTGAAAATGCGGGGGACAAGCCCTCAAAAGAGCAAATGGTAGAAGCGTTGGAACTGCTCAAGGGCATCTTTGAAACCAAAAAGTTACCTGTTAAAGAAAGAAATCAGTGGATGAATCATATCATTGATGATACTGGACATCACTACGAACTGGCGGAGTATCTGGTACACGAAGCTGTCAGCGTAAAATGATTACATTAGGGGCGAATGCGCTGTTATAGCGTATTTGCCCTCCAATGAATTCAGCAATACAGGTAATACATAAAAGGGGGAGAACGATGAGAGTACTATCTGCTGAGAACGTCACCAAGTCCTATGGTAAACACCTGGCACTAAATAATATGTCCTTTGAACTTCGCAAGGGTGAGATCCATACGATTCTGGGGACCAACGGTTCAGGTAAAACGACCTTCATTAAAGTACTGGCGACCCTGCTGACCAAGGACTCCGGGATTGTCAATATCGGCGGCTACGATTTGGATACCGATGCGAACATCATCAGGAGACTAATCGGATATGTGGGTCAAGATACCGAACGCTCTGCCTATGCGAGATTAACTGTTCGAGAGAACTTGATATTCTTTGGAAGACTTACCGGACTTAGCAAGCAAGAGATTTCAAACCAGATTGACAAATTAAGTGCGTATCTGGATTTCTCGGAACATCTGAACAAGCAATTTATGCAATTATCGGGAGGCCAAAAGCAAACCGTTGTCATTATGCGAGCCTTGCTGCATGATCCTGAAGTGATATATCTGGATGAACCGACCAAGGGCCTGGACCCCGTGATCTCCAGACGTGTACGTGAATTCATTAAAAGTTATGTTCGGGATGAGGGGAAATCCATTATTCTGACCTCTCACATTCTGACTGAGGTAGAGGACATGACGGACCGGGTGTCCCTGATGCGCAAAGGAACGCTCCTTAAAACAGGTACAATTGCCGAACTAAAATCCAATCTGGGCGCAGTCGAATTCATCGACATTCCCAGAGCAGACTTGCCCCCTTCCATTCAGGAGCGAATCACTGCTCTGCCGGAGGTAGCTTCCACAATTATTCGTGAGGAGGAAGACATGGTTTCCTTCGGAATCACGAACCTGTACGACGGGATGGGCGCGGTTATTAGTGAATTAAAAGAAGGAAATATCCATACGACCATTCAGCATAGACAACTAACACTTGAAGATTTGTTTGTTCAGCTCTATGTGAAGTCTGATGAGAATTTAGAGTACACATTGGCAGGAGGCAGAGAACAGTGAGTATCGAATACGCTAAAACCGGGGCAGGTCAGGAAACGCTAAAGCTGCAAGCGATAGGTAAACCTACCGGATTTTTCACCGTCGTGTGGGCAACAACCGTGAAGGAATTGCAGATTGCTGTAAGGTATCTGCCAAACTTCTTCGGTAACTTCTTGCAACTGGGTCTGAGGGTACTCTTTTTCCTGCTGATGTCTACGTTTGTTGTATACGAGGGAGAGAATGTGCTTCAAGGAGATAACCTGTTTATCTTTTACCTGGGTGCAATACTTGTATGGCTGTTCTACGGAGTAGCGTTAAACGCTCCGCTCGGTGCCGTGACGAATGATCTCCATAACGGCACATTGGAGTATCTGTACTGCAATCCAATCTCTCGTTATGCGTATTATGTTGGAACGGTTGTAGCCAGTGCATTAATGAATGTCATCGTATTCATACCGATGTATATTCTGCTTGTTCTGTACGCAGGTCTCAACTTTGCTGAATCCATGATGATTCTATTTACCTGTCTTGTGGTCATCGTTGCATTAATGGCGCTTGGTGTCATGATTGCTCTACTGGGGATTCTGTACCGCCAGGTCTCATCCATTGTGGGTATTTTGTTTATCATGTTTGAATTTGTAGCAGGTGCTTATTTCCCAGTGGACCAGTTTCCTGCAGTCGTTCGTTGGATCGCATATCTCCTGCCTTATACCTGGGGGTATGATATGGTACGTTATTACAGTTTCAAAACAGATTGGGTGCCCCTTGCACCGATCTGGATGGAATGGTGCATCCTCATCTTTTTTGCCATTTCGTATACAATCATCTCAATCGTTATGCTGCGCAAGGTAGAAAAGATGGCAAAGAAAAAAGGTCTCAACCTAATCTGATTATTCTTGATCCCAAAGAGAATGGGAGGCGTGCTAATTGTCAGCAGAGCCAGGTGCATTCATGCAAAATTTGCTATTATCGAGCCGAAAGTTCGAAGAGGAGAAGCAATATTGGCTAAACCATCTCTCGGGGGACCTTCAATTCAGCATGTTCCCTAGTGAAAAAACGAGGGGAACATGGGGTGAGCAAGTGTTTGAGGAGATGCAACTTGCATTTCCTCAACCTGTTTCAGAACAAGTCTTTCGCATTTCCGGGAACACCGAAGCAGGGGCATTTATTCTTCTTCTGGCAGGTGTCACATACGTGTTACACCGTTATCTGGACAATGACGATATAACTGTAGGTATTCCCGCTTCGTCTGGTGCAGCAAATTCAAGTCAACTACGTGCTATTCGCATCAATTTTGGTGAAGAGTGTTCTTTTAAGGAGCTTGTTCTTCAGCTCAGGACCCTTGTGGGTACAGCCAAAAAGTTTAACCATCTTTCGCTGGAGAAAATTCTTGAATTGCTTGGTCATGAGGGGACAGACTTGCCAAGGGTGGCCACTGTGGTTCGAATGGACAATATGCAGGAGAATCTACAGGAAACAGGCCCCCTGGCCGATATGGTGTTTTCACTTCAAATGTCTAAAGTGGGGCTGGCGTTACGCATGAATTACAATGCCGCATTATATTCTCCAGCAACCATTGAACAGATTGTAGACCATGTGATGCGTGTGCTCTCGACGTGTACAGCCCATCCAGATGAGGGATTACATCATATAAAGATGCTCTCGCTCAAGGAAGACCAGGTTATTCAACATCTGAATGATACGGAGATACGTTTTCCTAAAGCTCGTTCAATCATCCAGATGATCCAGTCTTGGTCTGCACAACAGCCGGATATTCCCGCAGTGGTCTGCGGAGATAATATTCTTACCTATCGAAACTTGGATTGCAAATCAGATCAACTTGCGAAATACCTGTTAGCTCAGGGAGTAAGATCAGGTGCCGTTGTAGGAATTCTGTTAACCCGATCGGAAGACATGCTCTTGGCTATGCTGGGTGTACTTAAGGCGGGGGCTGCTTACATGCCGATGGACCCCGCATATGCAAATAATCGTTTGCAGTTCATGCTGGAGGATAGCCAGGCTGCAATTTTGCTAACTAAGCCCGATCTGATCGGCTCACTCATATATACAGGGGAAATAATCGATATTTCTCGCTTGGAAGAATGGAATGACCAACATATCTCTTTGCCAGTTGTTTCGTCGGAGCAGTTGGCTTATTTGATATATACTTCCGGATCTACAGGCAGGCCAAAAGGGGTCATGATTGAACATCTGGCACTAAGAAACTTTGTGGAAGGTGTATCCCGCAGCATTTCTTTTGAAGCTGGCAAACGAATTCTCGCCCTCACAACATTCTCCTTTGATATCTTTGTACTGGAAACGCTTGGGGCACTCGCTAACGGGTTAACACTGATAATGGCGGTAGAGGAGGATCAGTTAAGTCCAAGCCGTATTGCGCATCTAATTGTTACTCACAACATTGAATTAATACAAATAACTCCTTCTCGACTGCGAATGCTTCAGATTGGGCTTACCGTAGATTCTCCCGTATGGAGCATGATTCAAATATTGATGATCGGAGGGGAGGCTCTACCGTATGCCTTGTATGAGGAGATCACAGGGATGACCTCTGCCCGCATCTACAATATGTATGGTCCCACAGAAACAACAATATGGTCGAGCATTAAGGAACTTTCACCTACCTCGACAATTACGATTGGTCATCCGATTGCCAATACCCGTATTTATATTCTGGATAAGAGGCATCGACATATGCCAACCGGAGCAACGGGAGAGTTATGCATCGCGGGAGATGGCGTAGCCAGAGGTTATTGGAATAGGCCTGAGCTTACGGGTGAGAGGTTTGTCAGAGATCCTTTTTATGAGGGTGCTTATATGTATAAAACGGGAGATCTCGCACGACTCCATGCAAATGGAGAGCTGGAGTATCTGGGTCGTTCCGATTTTCAGGTGAAGGTACGCGGTTATCGGATTGAACTTGGGGAGATCGAGAACCGGTTGCTTCAGTATCCGGCTATCTCGGCTGCTGCGGTCACAGTTCGGTCAGATCAGGATGGGCAGTCCCTGTTATGTGCCTATTACACAGTAATTGAGAGCCAAAGTATCAATCAGGAGCAATTGCGATCTTTTTTGCTGACAGAGTTGCCTGAATATATGCTGCCCTCCAGATACACCATGTTGGATCATATGCCATATACGGCCAATGGGAAGTTGGACCGAAAAGCTCTTCCCGATCCCTTGCTCTTACAGGGAGAAGGGACGGATATTACACTTCCACGCAATGCATTAGAGCAGTTGCTCGCCGAATTGTGGTCGGATCTGTTGCAATTGAAAGAGATTGACGTTCATGCCCGCTTCTTCGAAATTGGAGGGCATTCTCTTAATGTCATCAAACTTGAGGCCGATATGGAGAGGCAGAGTATTCCGCTTACTGCTGATGAAGTGATGCGGCATGAGACTATTGCATCACTGGCTGAAGTGCTTCGAAACAAGGGGTATGAAGCGGATGAGTATAACTCTGAAAAAGAGATACTTCTTGAAGAGCAGGATATGCCAGAGACAGATGGTGCAATGGAGCAATTTACGGAGGAGGTCGGGGCAACGGCGGAAGCGGATCATCTTATATTACATCATTCCCATAGGCCAATAGTTATCATCGCAGGAATAGAGCCGTTTAATGATGTATTTTATAAAAACTGCTTCTATAATTCACTCTTTCCCGTATTGAACTTTTATTCTATTGGTGTACTGCCTGTGATGATCAACGACCGAATGCACTATAGATTCGATGAACATCAGGGCATACTCCGATTAGAGTATCAAGCTGTATTATCAGATGACCAGTTAATTGAGCGTATGGGTTTAGCCTATGAAACAAAAAACTACTGTGAGGATGTACGAAAAGATATTATGGAGGCAGTTAATTTGAACCGCCCAGTAATTATCCGAGTGGATTGTTATTACGAGTCCATGCGCAAAGACATGTATTTACGTACCCACTGGCCTCATTCCTTATTAATCTATGGGTATGATCTCCAGCGGCAAGTGTTCCATGTAATAGAACATGATCACCGGGACAATCTCACGTATCAACCGATGGAGATGCCTATGAATGATATTGTACAAGCTTACGAAGGATTCGTACGGCTTTTCATGGAGGCAGAAGAAGTACCCACGTTCTACGCATTTTCAGCTTGTGAAACTGCCTCACACAAAAGAAACAACATCATGCTGGGAGAACTGCGTGACATGTTTATTGATCATGTGTGCGTTACACCGGGAGAGATTAATCAGGAACTGAGTCATCTTCTGTCCTTCATACAGAAGACGTATCAGTTCAATGAAGAAGAAAATTCACCTGATATGGCCTATGCTGAACTTGTTCTACAATCCATTGTAGACATTGTGAATGCCAAAAAGGTCGAAACCTATCGTATGCAACGGTTATATGAACATCATACCGATCTTGTTTCTGCTGCTCAGGCAATACAAGATCATTGGAGTGAGTTACGTAACGTGCTGGCGAAGGCGGTATATCGAGAGAATATGACACATAATCAGTGGAGAAAATTCACAAGCAAGCTGGAAGCCATTCATGAACTGGAGAAGCATCACTTAATAAATTGCTCAGGATTGGAGATCAGTCATGATTAAAAAATTGCAAGTGAACGAGCCTTTAATGACTACCTACCCACATCACGCGAGTCTCTTTTCCATGCTGGATTTGGACAAGCGTTCACGTAGCTGGATTTATCATAATTTTCTATTGGTCATCCTGCATCACAATGATGAAGGGGGCTACGGATTGGACGTCTGTTCACAATATTATCCTTGGCACAAATTCAAAATGTCGACATGCCCTATGTTGATTACAAGGGTGTACGATAGAGATATGATTTTAAAACAGTGGGAACTGCAAGATTTTATAGAGGAACTAATTCAAAAGAATAATTATATTTATTTCCTGAGAAATATTCCTGGCGGAGGTAAGCATGAGGTATTCATCTCTGGATTCGATTCGGATCGTAAAGAGTTTCTGTGCCATGATTTTTGGGATGGATTCTACGGTGAGAAATGGCTTCCCTATGATGAGATCACTGTTATTCAAGATTCCAATTTCGATGCTGAATGGTCTACAGATTACCTAAACGGAATATGGGCCATTGAAAAGACAGATGAGTATAAGGAACCCAGTGAATATTATTATGAAACGGTTCTCCAGTTTTCCAAAGAGGATCTAATGAATATTTTGAAAGAATACGTAGGAGAGACTAATCAGGTTCGAAGTATTCTGAGAAAGGATAACCGTTATCTTGGAAGTGAAATATACGATAAGATGATTGATATGCTGGGGATGCAGAAGGAAGGGATGCAAAATCAGCCGTTTGCTGTACATCCTTTTCACCTGCTCTACGAACATAAACAACTGCTTGCTCAATCCATACTTGATTTTCTCCCCGATCCTTCGATAAAAATAAGGTTAGAAGAGCTGGTTAGCGAAGCTTTGAAACTCCGTAATCTGGTCATGTATATGAATCAATTTATCATGGAGCAGGGTGTATACAAAAAGTACAATACCATGCTTGATAAAATCACGGAGTTGAAAACGATGGAATTGGAAATGATGAAACAGGTACTTGAATACGAATATCAATCACAGTTGGGCCAATAATTAAATACTAGGTATAACCGATAAGATAGATCCATTCATTTAATTTTTGAATGGGTCTATTGTTGTTCAACGATAAATTTGAGGCTTCATGAATGGGACATTATGGTTTCTTTTTGAGAGAGTACTGTTATTATAAAATTATACCTGTTTAAACCCAGGTGTTGGTTAAGGGGGACAGGAAAGGGTTGGACAAGCTGTAATTCCAGACGAGTCACAGGAGGAGATTGGGATGATTAGAGGGTTAACGAATGCGGGACTGGGAAACATCGAGTCTGATGAACAATATATCACAGATGCGGCCAAGCACGGATTTGGATCTGTAGATTTGAATCCGCTCTCATTGATTCAAACGTATGGCAAGGAACAGGCACAACATCTACTAGAGAGTAATCAGGTGATCATCGGTTCATCGGGTCTGACGGTGGAGTGGCGGACAACAGATGAACAATTTCGTGAGGGATTGCAATCGTTGGTCGCTATGGCCGAAGCTTCTGCTTCGCTGGACTGTTACAGCTGTTGCACGTATATCTTACCCTCAACGGATCAACCGGCAGCGCAATTTATGGCGGCGGCTACGAAACGCTTGAGACTCTGTGCTGATATCTTGGGCGCTTATGGCATTCGATTGGGGCTGGAGTTTGTTGGCTGCCATCACTTGCGGACGCAATGGAAGAATCCGTTTATCTGGCGTGTGGAGGATACCCTGGACTGGATCGAGACCATCCATGCGCCCAATGTAGGCCTGCTCGTAGATTCCTATCACTGGCATACGAATGGTCTACCGATGGAAGATCTGTTGAAGCTGAAGAAAGAACAGGTTGTTCATGTTCATATTAATGATGCCTATGATCTACCCGTTGAAGAATTGCTGGATTATGAGCGTTTGTACCCCGGCGAAGGGGTCATTGATCTGGGTGGGTTTCTGAAAAATCTGCAGGCGATTGGCTACAATGGTGTGGTGGCTCAGGAAGTCTTGGCACCAGCATCGAATCTAGGTTCCAGTGAGTTGTTCGCCAAGTCGAAAGCAGGTTTCGACAAGGTATTTGCAACAATCTAAGTTACTGAAAAAAGGAGGGGTTGTTCCTAGCTGTGTTTATGGCTTATGGAACACCCCTGTTCTTTTTCGATTAATCTAAGAAGCCGCATTCTTTCATCAGTTGTGTCGTAACCACCCACAGTCTGTTTTGCATGGCCTCATCTCCGCCAGGATGTATAGGAACAATAGATGCTCCAGTTCCCACATTGAAATATCCTCCCGAAACCTCGCCATATTTCGGTTCCACAGCCAACCGAGTTATGATATCCGCACCCCGGCGCGGGTCGCCGATGTGCAAAAAGGTTAACATGCGTTCAAGCACACTTGCAAACCATAGCTCTCGTCCAAGACCTGTTACATTAAAGCCAGGATTCAAGGCATTTACGTGAATTCCGGCTCCGCGCCATTGTCTGGCTAGTTCACCAGTAAACATAATATTGAGCAGTTTGGTTTTGCCATAGATTGGAGAGGAACCGCGTGCAGTAAAAGGAGTAATATCTGTTAAGTCATCTGGCAACACCAGTGTGCCGTGATTCCGCGAAGCTTCAGATGCAACATTGACGACACGGGCATGGCCCGACTGAATCAGGGAAGATTGCAATGTGTGCGTTAACAGCCAAGGTGCCAAATAGTTGACGGCAATCATCTCGGCATATCCTTCGGACGTGACTCTCTGTTCAAAAGCATGAAGTCCCGCATTATTCAAAAGTACGTCTATCCGCGGGTAAGCGGCTGCAATTTCAAGCCCAACACGTTTTACATCATTCAGTAAGGACAAGTCTCCATAGAAAAATTCGATTTTGGCAGAAGGCATGATTTCCTTGATTTTGTACCTGGTAACCTCCGCACGTTCCTTGCTTCGGGCTGTGAGTATAAGATGTGCCCCGCGTTTGGCGAGTTCCATGGCTACAAGCTGCCCTAAACCGCTTGTTGCTCCGGTAATTACAATAATGGGATGTTTAGTTTTCATGTGTAGATCTCCTTTTGACACGAATAGATTCGAAATTATATAATGGACATAAATCAACTATAAATATTAATTGATATTTGTCAACTATATTTCAGGAAATCTACTTTCATGTATCGGGGAGAGGGAGTTAACAATAATGAGTGAAAATCCAGTCAAAACCAAAGATAGAGCAACCCTGGAGCTAGCGCTGGGTGAGCAGATTCATGCACTGATCAGTGCTTCGCATGCGCTTAACGTTCGATCTGCCGAGCGTTTTGATGCGAACCTGCAACCTGCCGCTTTTCACCTGGTTCGCTGGCTCTACTCCTATGGCCCAACAAGCGCCGCTGCTTTGGCAGAAGCGACTGCAATGGACCGTAGCTCGGTCAGCCGATTAATCAAACAACTCGAAAAGTCGGGATATGTTAGCAAAGAGCCAGACCCCGAAGATCGGCGCGGGGTATTGCTGTCTCTTACTGAACTTGGTCAACAATCGACGATCGGTGCGCTCAAGGAGAAGGAATCAGCTTTTTATGACCGTATATCCAGATGGGATGATAAGGAACTGGAGCGTTTCACCGTCATGCTACGGCAGTTTAACGGATTGGAAGAAAAGTGAGAGGAACAATAGTGTGGATTGTATTCGATACACGAACCATAGGACATGTCACTATTGAGCGAGGTAGACTATAAATTCATAGCAAAAGCGGACATCTGGTGATGTCCGCTCGTGAAGTTCCCAGATCATTTTATAGTTTCCAGGGAAGCTGTGGGATTTTATATCGGAAACCCTGATGGTTTCCTTTTCTCACATATATCCAAGGTGGTGGGACAGGGGTGCCTAGTGCTTTATACAAGACCGTTCCTTCATCGCTTGCGGAATATTCTTCAATACTACTTTGGATATCCTCCCAATGAACCTTACCTTGGTAAGACAGTGTCTGCCCTTGAACGATAACATGAGGTGCGCCTGAAATGATTCTCTGCGTTGTGTTTAGAACTCCAACCTTTCCTGAGGACAACATCATCAATTCGCTCATGAAAAGTATGATAATCAAAATGACTATGCTCACAATCCATCGCTTTTTTCTCATTTTGTGACCTCCACTACCTAGGGAATCATTTCCTCATAGTTAATGTCTTTTAATGACATAACCTCGTCAGAGATGGTATTGATTTTGACTGAATAGGGCTTAATAGCTTGAAGGAATTCATTAATGACTTTCTTGCGATCTTTATCAAAGACGGCAGATGTTATGTGATTCTCCTTTAATACGTTATCGTTCATTATGACTTGTTTAGAATAACTTACTGAATTACTATAATCGATTAGATGCGTGACCCCCGTGAATTTGCCACTAGTTATTGTACCTTTGGAGAATTCGGATGGTTTAATCCCGATATATTTTTCAGAAGAACCGTGTTTCTTTTTATAATTGATAATCGTGTCAAAAAAGTCCTTATCCCCGGTTAACTTTTCGTTGAAATAATCATTTTTGAGAGCAATCGTAGTTGTATGATCAGTATATCCTAGTGAGACAGTATCTGAAGAGTGGATTGCGTAATATCCTTGAGACATCTTGCCCTGATTGAATGTTCCATCGTGAATGGTGTTGTTGTAACGGTCATGTACAGGGTAAACCTTGCCATCAGAAGTAAGATACTGTACTTCTAACCATTGCGTAATTTCTTTTCCTTTACCATGATATGTATCATTAATCCACGATCCGGTGTAGGTTTTGTAGTGAATTCACCTGTTCCATGGCCCATATTAGATTCATTGTAATCCTCAAAGGGGACACCTCCACCTTCAACTAATGTATATGTATACTTGCCTTTTCCTTGCCGCTTACCACTCACCCAATCTCCAGAGTAAACTTCGGTTTCTTCCCATCTCGCGGTTCCTTTACCATGAGGTTTCCCGTTTAAAACTTCACCATAGTACGTAGCTCCATCTGACAATTTTAAGTTTACTTTCTTCGATGCTGCTTCTGTTGGAGTATAGCTTGATAATAGTACAATGATAACGATGATCGTTAATCCCAAACCTAGATAGAATCTTCTCAAAAGTGTGCAACTCCTTCAATGTATAATGATCTTTGCGTTGTTAGCCATCTTCAACATTATCGGTTTATGTATCGTATTTTTCCAGTTTAAATATAAAGTGGAGATAGGTCGGATTTCACAAACAACACACCTCCATTTCACAAAAGTAAAGATGTAAAGGCTGATACAAAATCCCGCTGAATCCAAAGTACCTGCGGCTTCAGGGCGTATTATGCCTGTAGTTCGTGGGTGCTTTTTTTCTATACTCAGCGTATACGTAACCCTGATATTTTTACAAAACCCACTATTTACTCCGCTTCATCATTCCTCCTACGCCAGTTCTCCTCCTAATGATCCACAGCAGTGGTGGAACTTTCCTGAATCGTGAACAATCTCTGAATTTTGTATCACCTTCTATTTGCAGCGTTATCCCTAGATTCACTATCCTAATTTGGAGCAGTACAGAGCATGACTCTGTTAGAAAAAGCTTGAGAAACCTTTAACGGAATATGAAAGAATGCAGGTATATGTAAAATTTTAAGTACATGCTTCCAGGCCGTTGACCCTGCCCCCGAAAGTCTCTTATATTTACTCCCGACACAACAACTCAGAACGGGTGGTGGGACGATTTTGTTCAATAATAAAGGCAAGAAAATGCTCGCTATGCTTACACTTATACCCTTGGCTACAGGGATGGTCATGGGAGCTTTCCCTGCTGCGATAACGTTTGCAGATGCAGGAGATAACACACCAACCAACAGCTCGACAACAGGTTCATGGCAAACGGGAGATTTGCATGTACATACGTTTGAGTCTGATGATGCACAGGTTTCACTGGAGGACGTACTCGATGCGGGTTTAACCAAATATGGGCTGGACTGGATCGCGCTTACGGATCATTTGCGGTTATCCAAGCGAGATCACAACGGCGTAGACATTCCAAATGGATCGATTCCGATGTCCCAAGGAATGAATGAATATCAGGTACCACAGATCAAGGCCCTTCAGGATGCAGGCAAATACGCAGGTAAAACAATCTTCTCCGGTTTCGAATGGGACATGCCTACACATGAACACGTTGGGGTGGGGATTCTTACGGATGAGCCAAACTCAACCGAAGCGCTGAATGCGGCTAAGGAATTCGAATACCGTTTCACGAATCGCGCAGCGAACTTGTTTAATGCGGCTGACGTAACGAAGTGGGATCAGAACGGAGTGCGTGCCTACACGACTCATCAGGATGCGCTAACCGCCATCAACTGGCTGGCAACGAACTATCCATCGACGAGTTATGCAATGATCAATCACCCTTCACGCGGCAAAAACAAATATACCATTGCGGACTTCCGTGAGTTCAACGATCTGGCTCCACAAGTGGTATTTGGTATCGAAGGCATGCTGGGTAACCAGATGGAACCGGATCGTGGAGGGTACAACACAAGCTACAATATAGCTAATCCGACCGCTGATGATGGATACAAATACCGCACATACGGCGGTGTAGACTATATGGTCGCCAAGGTTGGCGGACTATGGGATGCATTGCTTGGAGAAGGACGTCACTTCTGGAACTATGGCAATTCGGATTATCATTTCAAGACGATTGGCACGAATTCCAGTGGTTATTTTCCGGGCGAATATGCCAAGACTTATTCCTGGGTTGAGGGTACAGGCATGCAGGCTGTTCTGGATGGACTGCGTTCGGGGAAATCTTTTTCCGTATTCGGTGATCTGATCAACGCACTGGACTTCACAGCTTCCGGAGCGGGTGCTCAGGTTGAGATGGGCGGAGATCTGGGCGTGACCCAAGGCGATGAAGTTGAGCTGAAGATCCGCTTCAAGAGTCCAACGGCGAGCAACAACTATGAAAATCCAATCAACAGCGGCACGTCCGCTGGACAAGTACCTGTAGTGGATCACGTTGATCTCATCGCCGGGGACGTGACGGACAAGGCCCAGAAGGGTACAGCCGCATATAACAAAGACACCAACGACTCTACCAAAGTACTGGCTACCTTCACGTCCAACGATTGGACGACAGATGCCGAAGGCTATAATGTCATCACGTACAAGATCAAAGCCACAGACCAGGATCAGTATTTCCGCCTGCGCGGTACGAATCTGGGTATGAACGTGACAGGTGAGACTGTAAATGGTGAACCACAGCTTGATCCGAAAAATACGACAGCTGATGCAACGACCCGTTTTAATCAAATTAACGATAGCAACTATCGCGATCTGTGGTTCTACTCCAACCCAATCTTCATGAGTGCCGCACCTTACAGTGACGCACAGGCGGTAACCGATACGCTTCAAGCAATTGATCTGGGCGATCTGAACGCGGTCCATTCCGATCTCACCCTTCCTGTTGAAGGGAAGCATGGTGCAACGATTAGCTGGTCCAGCTCCAACCCGGAACTAATGAATAACGAGGGCAAGCTGCTAACGCAACCGGACAATAATGAGCGATTGGAACTGACGGCAACCGTGCAACGTGGCACGGAGTCACAACCCAAAACGTTCACTGTCATTGTGGAAGGCAAGAATAATCAGGCGCTGGTGTTAAAAAGCAACATGACAACCCCTGACGCCCAGCCGTATCACACGGATACATGGACGAACCAGTCCGTAACGGTTAGTGTAACCAGCGCAGTATACGCGCCTGCTACTTCCGCGATTATCGAGTTGTCCCGTGATGGAGGGCAGACGTACGAACCATATACAGAGAATACGCCTTTGGAGGTAACGGAGTCGGGAGAGCGCAACCTTTTATTCCGAGCAATAGACGATCTGGAACAAACGTATACTTTACCTCTGGTCATTAAAATAGACCGTGAGATTCCCGTCATCACCCTGCAAGGTAGCAGCCAGATGACGCTGAACGTGGGAGATACGTACAACGAGCCTGGAGCACAGGCTTCTGATAATGTCGGCATCCGTGGTTCCGTGCAGGTGGATGGCACGGTGAACACACAAGCAGCAGGGATCTACACCCTTCGGTATAACGTGAAGGATATCGCTGGTAATGCGGCACAGGAAGTTATCCGTACCGTGACTGTACAAGCCCGCTCAGGCAATGGTGGCGGGGGTTCAGGTGGAGGTAATGGAGGCAACTCTGGTGGGAATTCTGGAGGAAACACACCAAGTGTGCCAATAACGCCTACCGTTCCAACCACACCAACCAATCCGGAAACGGGGTCAGATTCATCCACTGTCGTGAAGGTAGAGGTGGAAGCGAATCAGCCGGTCCAAACGGGTTTGAAAGACATCGTGCAATTCAATGTTCCATCGGGAGCCATTGGTTCCAAGGATACGTTGCAAGTGTCTGTGGTTGCCAAGGACAAGTTGCAGAATACAGCTTCCCTGAATGTACTGGGACAAGCTGTACAGATCAGCCGCAGTGGCGGAAGAACGTTGAATGATCAGGCGGCATTGAGCCTGAATGTGGATTCGGCAGATCTGCCTAACGGTACCCAACCTGCAATCTACTATTATAATGAAGCTCGTCAGAGCTGGGTATTTATCGGTGGCAAGATGAATGCAGCAGGAAGCATAACGGCCAATGTTAATCATCTAGGTACATTCGTTGTGTCCAGTTACACACCGGTGAATCTGTCTGACCTGGATGGACACTGGGCTTCCGACTACGCAGAGCGCTTGTTGGGCATGAACGTGATTCAAGGTTACACAGATGGTACGTTCCAACCATCGAAGAAGATCACACGGGCAGAGTTTGTTACGTTGCTCAGTAAGGCGCTGGCAATGAAGTCCGTGGAGTCGGATCTGACATTTGCAGATCAAGGTAGTCTGCCAGACTGGGCCAAAGGTGATATTGCCGCAGCTGTGCAAGCCGGAATCGTGAACGGCTATGGTGATAACACATTCAAGCCCGATCGGACGATTACGCGTGCCGAGATGGCTGTCATGATGGCGAATGCGCTAAAAGTAAGTTCAGATGCACAAGCCGGAATGTCTGGGAATACATCCGTTAAACCAAGTTTCACCGATGCATCGCAGACGCCATCTTGGGCACAAGAAGCACTGGATGCAGCGGTGCAGGCCAAGATTGTGAGTGGATATACGGACCATACGGTTCGTGCAGGAAGTGAAACGACTCGAGCGGAAGCTGCGACGATGATCTATAATTTGTTGTTGGCCATGTACGTGTAAGGAGTAACGAATAGAATTAACCGTATATAAAGCAGATATAAAGCAGATAAAAAACTGATATCCTTTTGGGGTATCAGTTTTTTTGAGATTAAGACTTGCTCATCTTCGGGGGTGGTATGTAAGACGTTCCATTGATCTAATTCACGAAACGAAAGGGCAAGTTACTGTGATAGAATGAGTTAGGTTTGAGTGATGAAACGGTGGAGGCTTAGAAAATGAACAAAACGGAGCGGCAGCTTGCGATTACGCTTGAATTGCAGCGAAGAAAGATGTTAAGAGCAGAAGATTTAGCTGCTCAATTTGAGACAAGTGTACGTACGATATATCGAGATATTCAGGCCTTAAGTGAGGCCGGTGTTCCGATTATGGGTGCTCCGGGTCATGGGTATTCCCTCATGGAAGGATATTTTCTGCCCCCGGTAAGCTTCACCGCAGAAGAAGCCGTATCCCTGCTCATGGGAGCTGATTTTATCGAACAGAGATTGGATACAGAATACGCGATGGAGGCTAAGTCGGCTCAACGAAAAATTGAAGCGATTTTACCTGAATCCGTTCGTAACGAATCAACACGTGTACGGGAAACGATGCGACTGCTTCATACGGTTGAACCTTTAACCCGAGCACGGGTGAAAACATACCTTAACCAAATACGTAATGCCATTTTGGAGCAGCGTAAAATCAGCTTTATGTACCTGAAGCAAATGCCAGGAACAGATGGTAATCGATATAACATGCGTGAGGTTTCACCCTATGGACTCTCACTTGTTCAAGAGAATTGGGTGTTAATTGCACGTTGTGATATGCGACAAGACATTCGTCATTTTCGTTTGTCACGTATGACTGAACTTTGCGTGCTGGAGGATCAGTTCCTTTTGCCGCCGGATTTTGATCTAAACAGTTATCGACCTCCTGACGACCGTAACGAACCAATATTAATTCGGGCTAAACCCGAAATGGCTGACAAAATTATGGAGGCACTTCATTTTTATATGGATGCATTTGAGGAGCGGGAGGAAGGTGTCATTTTTCATTTTCGTGTCCGTTATCCAGAGGAAATCTTGCATTATTTACTTGGCTGGGGTGGAGATATCGAGGTCTTGGAGCCGGAGTCTTTACGCTTCCGAATGCAGGAAGTAGCCAGAAACATCTTAAAACACTACTGACATACACCTGTCAGTAGTGTTTTTTTATACTTTGATATATCACAGATAAATGGAGTTGATTGAAGGATGAGAAGTACAACGGAAGTATTGAAATCATTGGAAACGGCAGTAGAACGATATTTATCAGAACTGAAAAATTTGGATATGTCTAGCTTACTTAAAAAACAAAGTGAAGAGGAATGGTCCATTGGACAGATGTATGTACATTTGATTCAATCAGCGCTTTTCATGCATCTGCATAATATTGAGCAGTGTTTGAGCAGCAAGGATTCGACGTTAAACTTGGGGGAGGAAAAAACAGAACTGGGTAGACAAGTGTTTGAATTAGGACAATTCCCTCCCGTTCCCGTTAAAGTTCCTGCTTCCCCGCAGTACACTCCGCAACCACCCGAGAGCATGGAGTCCTTGATCGATGGGCTTCACGAGGTAGTGGAGCGGATGAGAAGTACGGCATCTGTTCTACACCAAGCGACCGTAAGCAACAAAATACTTCATCCAGCTCTTGGAGCTCTAAACGCTCAAGAGTGGTTTTTGTTGATAGAGATGCACTACAGACATCATTTTTTGCAATTGGATCGATTGATATCGAATCTGGAAATGTAATTGAGAGAAGGGGATGGGATGTATCCATGAAACCAAATCAGGACAGCAGATATTGGATTGGTGTTGTATCTGCTTCTCATGTGAGTGAAGCCGTAGAGGGAGGGTTTGCGCAGCTGTGCCATGGCAAGTCAGCACTGTTGCGACAGATGTCCGCGGGTGATTGGCTGATATACTATTCTCCACGTACAGACATATCAACAGGGAAGCCACTTCAGTCTTTTACCGCTATTGGTCAAATTACCGACGATAGGATATACCAGTATCAGATGTCGGAATCATTTGTACCCTTTCGCCGAGATCTCCGTTATCTTCCGTGTCGAGAAGTAAAGATCGCAACGTTGTTAGACCAACTCACTTTTACACGCGGGAATCGCAATTGGGGGTTTACGTTTCGTAAAGGTCACTTTGAGATTGGGGCTGAAGACTTCATGATGATAGCTTCCTCCATGTTGGAAGATGAGACACAGTCACTACTGAATAGTAGCTTGAGCCAGGAATGTTAACCAAACCAAAAGGCCCATAGACAGTCTATGGACCTTTTGGTTTTATGGATAATCATATCCTCCACCGTTGATATTACATTTCCGAAGACGCTGGATCCCAAGGGAAAGGCCTTTGACCGCCCCGTATTTCTCAATAGTTTGAATCATATATACAGAACAGCTTGGTTCAAAACGACATTTGTTCCTCACTTCAATAGGGGCCAACCGTTGATAAATTCTAATACTCCATATCAGGATCACTCTAGCACGTAGTAGAACTATGAAAAACATACTTGCTATGAAAACAATCTGGGCACTTAGCAAAGCATATACTGGAATGAATGGATTCAAGAGATAAAAACAGATCATAGAGATGATTAGCCCTGTGAATAATGCAAGTGTAACGTTAAGCAAAGACTTCAACCAATCGATTTCTGGAATAACATGAGTTCTTATATAGAAACTGCTTCGAGGATCGTTTTCTTCATGATGTGTATGTAAGAGTCTAATAAGTTCTTCTTCGGATGGCATGTTATTATATATCAGTTCCTCAGATTCTGAGTTTCTCATGATTGTTGTACTGTTATTGAATCTCTCTGTAGAAAATCAGCATATAATGATGCGTTGTAACGGGTTGCTGGAGACAACCGGGTTTCTCGGTGACAGCTAACGACTCCATGGATTGATAGATCCATCCAGATTGTGCTTTGTGATTAATGATATCAGCAAATAAATTAACAGCAGCCTGAGTATCACCTCGGTTTACTTGAACATTTTTGGGACCTGGAACAACTGTGTACTCTCTCATTTAAATCATCCTTTCATATGTTGGAATTATGATAATAGACATTCCATTATTTTACTATGGGTATAGTAAACTGTCGATTGAAAATTATTAGATGAGATTGGATTAAATTTATCGGCCATCTAACAGGATGGTCATTGTTGCTATTAAGGTTTAAATTCAAGTAGAAAAGTCAATAAAAGCTCTGTAAGCAACGCTGTACAATCCACTGAAAACCAGTACAATTGAACCTATAAGAACATGAGATAAAGAGAGGTATTTCTCCATGACGGTTACAAGTGGGAATCGCAAAGTTGACGGCTATCTAAAAAAACTCAAAACGTGGAAGGAAGAGTCCACAAAGCTGAGAGAGATTATTCAGGAGTTTGAACTGACAGAAGATATGAAATGGATGCATCCATGTTACATGCTCGATGGAAAAAACATCGTCTTAATCCATGGATTCAAAGAGTACGTGGCCATTCTGTTCTTCAAAGGTGCTCTACTGAAGGATACACACGGCATTTTGGTTCAGCAAACGGAGAATGTACAGGCAGAGCGCCAGCTTCGCTTCACCAGTCTGGAGCAGATTGTGGAGCAGGAAGCTATGATCAAAGCCTATATCCAGCAAGCGATTGAAGTGGAACAGGCCGGATTGCAAGTGGAGATGAAAAAGACTGCCGAATATAGCGTTCCCGAGGAACTTCAGCAGCAGTTCGATGATAATCCTGCCTTCCAGGCCGCATTTGAAGCACTAACACCCGGACGGCAGCGGGCATATCTCTATTATTTCTCACAACCGAAACAATCCAAAACGAAAGTCTCACGAATAGAGAAGTACATGCAGCCGATCCTGGAGGGCAAAGGATTGAATGATTAATCTTATAACAATATATTTGAGGGAAATTAAGAGTTAAACGAGTTGAAAGCCTTTCAGATATAATCCGAAAGGCTTTTTGCTGTTTTTGCTAAAAGTTTAAGTAACAGGAGAGTGTCCCATATGATTCGAACTTACCAATACTACGCAATTTTTAATTTTGCTGAGGATGGAATTAATGTTACATTTCCTGATCTGCCTGGATGTATCACCTGTGGCGATTCAGTTGAAGAAGCATTATTCATGGCGAAAGAAGCACTTGAATTATTTTTGGATGGAGAACCTGTTGAAGATATTCCGCCTCCTCAAAGCATAATGCCACAATTATTGAATCCTAAAGATAAAGCGTATTTGATTGAAGCAAGTATTACGCATCTGAATTCACCAAACTGAGTTTAGAACATCGTCGACTTCTTGACTCACGACCCTCGAGGCTGCCTGAACTCTTTAGGGGTCATCCCGCATTTTTCTTTAAATATCCGATAAAAGTACTTCGTATCCTGTATTCCTACCTCTCTAGCAATGGTTTGCACACTCCAATCGGTTTCGAATAACAGTTCGCAATTTCGTTGTATACGTTTATTTTGTGACATCTGCGTCAGGGTGATCTCATTCAGGGTACTCGTCGTCATGATGACGGATAAGAAATCAGCCGAGATGATCCCAACCCCGGAGGTGGATCCTAGAATCAATGACGTAATGCCAGAGAAGATCGTATTGATTTGCAAAAAGGTATTATCCCCCTGTAATGCACTTTGCAGTGGCCCCAGAATCGGGATCGATCCCACGCACAACAATGAGATGGCAACAGTTGATCCTTCATTTAAACCATTGGACGAGAATCTGGTCATGATGTTGGACAAGTTCTCGAAATTAATTAGTTGTCCAATGATGCAGCCTAAGGTTAGGAAGAAGAACGACGTTGGGTTTATTTTGGTACCAACGAATGATTTCGTCGTCCATTTCGGAACAATGGTATCGACACCAACTGTAACGCAACCCTTACGTCTTCCATGCTTTCCATGGGGAGTCGCTCAACAGTTCTAGATAAGGAACACCATGTTCATCCGTGACAATTAGGAAAATACCGGAGATGATCAGATTCGGGCTGACAAATCATCGTTGTTAATCTCATCCCACAGCTGCACTTCAGGTAAAAAAATTCTCCCACACGGAGCATCGTTGTCACACCCGCATGGAGTACAGTCGATGCGTTATGTTTCATTCTTTTTTTTAAATATTATTGAAAACATTTTAAAAAAAAGGAAACATTTATGATAAATTACTCGTTATATGGGTCATGCAGTTGCTATTTATGGCTATAGTAATACTCCAACATATACTTATTATATGCATTATCTGGACCCTTGGGATGGTGTGAAAACTTCAATGGAATTCTCGAAATTTAACGGAGGTACGGGAGCAGAAAGAACGTGGAGATGGGGACTTAAAGACTTTTGGCATTATCAATAAGGATTAGCTGAGGAGGTCTATAATCATGAAATATATTAGAATTTTAATGATGATAGGGATAGGTCTAATGGTCAGTTACATTATGGCTCCAAGTAGTTATGCCAGCAATGTACCTGAAGATGTACAGACCTTTGCTAAAGGACAAGGATTGGATGAATTCAAAAAAATGGTATTAGACGATCCTGTGGGATATGGCTATGAGAATGAAGAAGAAGTGAAGTCTGTCACTTTAGGCCCTGGCTTCGAAGTATACTTATTTGACTCTGAGAAATTTGAAAAAGTATCTGACAGTCTGATTGATGTGTCTAAGCCGACAGGACAGTATGACTTTATTGTGCAATCGGGCGGTGTTGGAAAGTCATTTCTTAGTATAGAACAATTTGAAGGTGAGTTCAGAGTAGTTCTTGCAGGAGGAGATGCCTCAAGGTTGGATGCGTCCTTAAATACGATGACAAAATCCTTATCTACTGACGTAGACACGCTTAATCCGGTATTAATCAAGGACGGAAATATCCGTTATTTGGCCGTGAAGATCAATGGTAAAGAAGTAAATATACCAGATGTACCTACTGAGAAAAAATCACTTATGGGAGGTATGGATAATAATCAGCTATGGGATTCCTCCAAGACGATTGATTTCTTAAAAGATGTGCAATCCCAAGGAGTCGATCCAGAAGTAGACGGTGCGGGTGGCTATCCGGTCATCAACTCCGATACATCTGCGAATAATTATATGAGTATAACAATAATAAGTTTGGTTATTGCTTTAGTAGGCTCAATAGTAGTGTACATGTGGGTAAGAAAAAGACAGAGCTTGAAATGATTTAAACTCCACATACACTACATTTAACGAAGAACTCACCTTCCGTTCACAAAAGTAAGCATGTTGAGGGTTAAATAGAAGTTTTGTTTAACCAAAAACAACTACGGTTTCAGGGTATCCTCCCTTCGTAGGTGCTTTTTTATACTGGGTTTTACATGTTTTTGAAGAGGGTGGTGGAATGATTTTGTTCATTAATATTCACTCCTGAATTCACCAAACTGAGTTTAGAACGTCGTCGACTTCTTTGATTCTTGTGACAGATGGTGTTTGAATTAGATTTCCTTTGACCATGACCATAGAGATGTCTGACAAGGCCTCGATATGTTCCAACGGATTTTGCTCCATGATAATCAGATCAGCATGTTTTCCGATATCCACCGTCCCTGTAACATCGTCAACGCCTAAGATCTTCGCATTGGTTCGGGTCACCATGTCGATGACCTGTTTGTTGTTCAGGTTGGCCTGTCTCATGTAGTGGTCCATCTCTCTCCACATATCATAATGAGTCACGTAAGGCATAGCGGCATCAGTGCCGATACCAATGGTGATGTCGTTTTCGATCGCTTGTTTCACACCTTTGAGCATGGAATCGTAGACGAGTCTTGAATTCTCTTTTACCGTTGCACTTACCTTTGTTACGTTGGTATCCAGTGAAGCGGATGGATAAGCAGCTTGCAGAGTAGGGATGAGTGCGGTGTAGCCATTCAGGGCATTGGGATTATTTTTGTACAAACGAATGATTTCGTCATCCATCTCCGAACCGTGCTCGATGGTATCGACGCCACCTTGTAACGCAACCCTTACACCTTCCGTGCTCTCAACATGCGCTGCCACCCGCAAACCAATCTTATGCGCTTCATCGCAGATCGCCGCAACTTCCTCCACCGTCATCTGTAAACGTCCAGCTTCGCCCACCATCTTCGCATCCGTCACGCCACCCGTAACACAGATTTTGATCAGATCCACGCCGTGTTTCACATTGATGCGCACACTCTTTCTGGCTTCCCACGGGGAGTCGCCCACCAGAGCGAGGAATGGAGCGCCGTGTCCGCCCGTGACACTTAGGAAAAACCCAGAGACAAGCAGATTAGGTCCGACAAAGTCGCCGTTATTAATCTCATTCCGCAGCTGGACGTCCGTGTAAAAGAATTCCCCCACACTGCGCATCGTCGTTACACCCGCGTGGAGTGCGGTCAGCGCGTTGCGTTTCATACGTTTTTTCAAAACGTTTCTACCAAACTTCGTGTTCAATATTCGATCATAGGCAAACTGCAACAAGCCTTCACTGACCGAAAGACTAAACGGTTTACCGTCTGCAAAGAGGTGCACGTGGGCGTTGATCAGTCCTGGCATTACGTATTTCCCTGAGAGGTCGATGGTTTTGTAGTGACTTGGGATATTCAGATCATGATCTCGGTCGATATCCTGGATAAGGCCTTTTTCATTGACGAGAATCGTCATGTTTTTTTGCAGATTGCGGCTTGAGTCGCCGTGGATCAGATTGATGTTTTTTAATGCGTAAGCGGTGTTCATGTTGTGTTCCTCCTTAGAATGTGGGGGTGAAGCTATATAAGTTGAATGATGGGTATGTACACTTGTCACTCCGATGACAGAACAACCTTCGGATCGCTGTTATCCCCAGATTTTTTTGATACCCTCTCATTAGGGGGAAATCCGGTGATAAAGGCGAACGCTAAATAGTTTGGTAAATGGTAAATATCCAACTTAAAAATGAATTATGAATTCGTTTTTGGGTCAAAAAAATAGAGCGACTTAATGTTAGATATTTTTTTGCGTGCAAACCAATTGGAGTTGATATGATCTGCACGCTATGTCTGCACGGCATAAATGATGAGATGGAGCGTTATTCGTTGAGGCTCTTCATACCGTACAGTCTGTATACATACAACGCTTCAAATATTTGTTTCCGGCTGCCCTCACTCATATCCCGCTTCAATAGATCCAGGTTCATGTCAATCACATTGTGCGCGAGAATGTTCAGCAAGATCAAGTTCTCCTCGGTACCAATCACATACCGTTTATATTGGTTCTTGAGGTAGGCCTTCTTGGTTTCGATCATCAGCTCAACAAGCTCGTTCTTGGCGTTGGTGTAGATGGTGCCTTTATTCTTTTCGAAGATGATCACGATCTGATTCCGGTATTTCCGTAATACGTCCACCTGTTCCTGCAACAGCGCCGACTTTCGTTCGCTATCCGTTTCCTCGAACAAGGTCTGGTTATCAAAGTGAATTGTCTCCACCAACACATTTTTTAAATAATCGACCAGATCCGGAGGCACGACGGCGTAGAATAATTCTTTCTTATTCTTAAAATAAGTATAGATATTGCCCACGGAAATATTGATCTCATCCGCGATATCGCTCATCTTGGCATCCACATAGCCTTTTTCAAAAAAGACCTTGAGCGCCGCGTATTCAATCTCTTTCCTGACTTCGTCTTTCTTGGCTTGCACCATTTGGAACGACTCCTTAATACTGAATGGTTGGTTCGTTATTAGGGTAGATCTTTTTGAGGGGAATGTCAAATGGATTACATTGATAAAAATAAAATACCATTGAAACAGAACGTATGTTCCTGTATAATCAAGTTATAAAATATATTATAAAAAAATATTCTTTATTCGACTAATATCGACAGGATGAATCGTCTTTACATGATATTCTTTATAAAAAGTTAGGTCGTAAGTACCTAAAAGGGAGGTCATGTAGTTGTTAGAATCAATCGTTGATATATCCGGAGATATTAAAAGAATTATAATGATGACTAAGGGAAGAACCTCTCATAAAAAACTAATTTGCATACAAGAATACATGAGAAGTCAACATAACCTTAATTGGAATTTAGAAAGTGTTGAGGATTTAGAAGAAAAACTAAATGATGTCAATATTGACCCTGAGATGATTTCTGAAATTTATGAATTATTAGATCAAAGCTTTTCTCAGGGATATCCATTCTTTGTATATGAATTATCGTTACTAAATAATGTTTCAGAGGATAACTTAAAGGAATCAATAGAGAAATGTTTCAAGTTAAATGTGGAATGTACTCCTTATCAAAAATCCTACATTTATTTGAAAAGGATAAGTGAAATCGAACACATTCAAGGAGACTCTTTGCGTTTTTCTGTTGTTTATGAGCAATTCGAAGAAAAACCTATAAGAGGAGGGGGGATAGAAAAAGGTAAGAGTGAAGAAAAGACTACTTTTGAAGTATTCTTTGATTTTAAGTTCTCATTATGTTATTTCAAGTCTGGTGATAAAAAACATACCCTTTGTGTACAAAAGTACTTATCTCGTAATATTAGTACCCTATCTTTGATTTCATTTTCTGTACCAACCAAGCTTAAAACAGTGACCTTTCTAGGGGATATTCCTATGGATAATCAAACTGCACTTATTTTAGATTTTCTTGAAGAACAATTGGAAATGGATGAATTCTTAATCACGGATTATTTCAGCATAACATTTGAAAATCGCAAAAGCACTAAAGTGAAAGCTGTAAGACTTAGTGGCAGTAATCTGTTTGAAAGCTATGAAGTAGCAGAGAGAATGAAGTATCAAGATAAAATAAAATCAGTAAAGTTCCAACTCGTGAAAGAGAAAAAAAGATTAGATGGTAATGTTTCTGTGGTACTTTCTGCGGTAAGAATTGATTTTCCGAGTACTTTCAAGGTTGTATTTAGTGAAATGCCAAATTCTGTGTACTATAGAGAGTTTATACAGCATATTGTCACAAGTATGAAAAAATCAATCTCTAAGGAACATAGCGCCTCGGAAATTGAACTTCGAATGGCGAGATTGATTAGGCTTGCAGAAGTTAAGGATTCTTATATTGTGCAACGTACATTAAACGAAATTAAAGATAAAATAGATCAATTATCACTAGAAGACAGTAGTAAAGAGGCAGTTTTAAATTTGCTTACAGAGTATATGCCTGTGAGGTGAGTATGGAGTGAAATATAGCGATGCATTTTTTCTTTATCATATAAAGAAGAATGAATTTGCAGGAGATATGATTAAAAGTCACCAAAGTTATTGGGTCAGATATCAGGAGGTGGATAATTATGTATGCTACTATTATTACATAATGGAATATGGCTTTCATGAAATTCCAGTATGGTTTAATTTCCATCTTAACTATGCAGTTATCTTTGTTAGTAATTCTGATTTTATTACAAATGTTATACGGGAGATCGAGGAAACATTTTATTTTCAATGTGAAGTGTTGGTTGTTGAAGATTTAAATCAAATAAACAATATAAATATAATTCCTAATGCGGGTTTTGTTCTTACAGATCTCTTGAAATTTGATTATGATCGTATCAAAACAATTAAAAAAGTATTAGGTGATAGGATTGGGTATGAAAGAGAATCTTTACATGAGTATTAAGGCTTTTTTCGAATACGTTTGGAGTTTATTGGTTGATTCAAGTGATGTAGTAGAATATGTAGGTTGGATAACAGCTAGTATCTTTGCGATTATTGCTGTTTTTTCTATTTTTTTAGCATTTCAATTTCAAGTAAATGTTAGTGATTCAGGAAAATTGATTGGAAAGATGAGAGAAGTATTTAAAAATAGAAAAATTGAAGACTTGATTAATGTACGTGAAGAATTCATAAGTGTTAATTCTAAATTTGTGATAGTTACGAATGCAGTGGATATTACACAAAGAGTAATTAAATTTCTTATCGGAATTTGGAGTGTGAGTGGTTTATCAGTTTTGGCTAGAGAGTCTTTTAGTGATGATATGGGATTTAATTTAATTCGATTCTGTTTGATAGCGAGTGTAACAATTCTATTTTTATATTTTGTTTCTAAACTGTCCCAAATAATTAGTGACTTTTCAAGTACAGAAGCAGAGAAAAATCAAATCTATAATCAAGAAGATCTTTGTGACATTGAGAAGTTAATTCCTATGAGAATAGATGTTACTGATATTATTTATCTTTCTAATCCAGCCTTTAGTTTCTCTACTTGGGGGGACGAGCCGTATGTTGAAACATCAATAGAACAAAATGTAGTATTCAGTAATTTCAACATCTTGTTAACAATTATTTCCGAGGAAGTACAAATCTTCATTGGTGCTTCAATAAAAAATCCTAAAAAGTCTACTTCCGTTCTATTTAGCTCACTAAATGATAGAGAAAAGATTAATCAATTTCTTTTTGAACATGGATTCACCTCATCTGATATATCCATCACAATTAGTGCTGGTGATATATTGAGCCATTATATGGCTCAGGTTGAAGTTTTAAATGAAGATAATTATAAAATAAGTATGGGAACAGAAATAAATAATTCTTGGTCACCACCATCTGACAAAATAGATCTTTTGAGACAGGGGCAAGAGTTTGTCTCAGTCCATTTTAATTAATAGCACTATATTTCTCTAATCTCAATAATCTCCCTAATATCATCAATATCCAACGCCTCAGCAATCCGTTCAATATGAGCAAAGTTGATGTTCTCTCGCTTCCCGGATTGTAACTCACTCAAAGCAGCGTGGCGGATATCGGCCATACGTGCTAATTCTCGCAGTGAAATGTTATGTTTTACCGTGAGTTTATGAATATTGACGACGACTTTCTTAGCCATGAGTATCACTCCTAAAATTTCCATATGGTCTTGACGTTACGCATGAGCGTACCATATACTTTTTGTATATCTGGTACTCTTATGCGTACCAATTTTAGGAGTGGTGACATGACAAGTACCAACAGCGAAGACTTAACTTTGCAGTACGCACAACTCGTAGAACAGGAAGACGATTACGTTAACCAACTGGTCACATGCAACAAACTCATCCTAGACGCCATGGACATTATCGCCAAGCGAGCAGGAGTGCTGCACATGGACACGGTGAAACAAGCAGCATATCACTTGCACGCCACGGAACAGGATCTGAACCGAAAGTTATTTAAAGTCCGACTGGAGAAGAGCATCTTGGCAAATCAAATGAGCCAGTCTACATAAAACCACCTTAACTAAAGGACAGAGCAGGATCACACAAGATGATCTTGAACTGTCTTTTTTTCTTTCTATCCATACGGTTTTCGTTCCCCAATAAGCATTGACTTTCCCCACAAATCCCCCTAAAATTCAATTATTAAAATACTTTTAAAAACATTCGATGAATGGTTCGAAATGAACGAAAGGAGGCATATAACTTACCATGTTACCCACATCACACAACACCCAACAGGTGAAGCGCATTAACGTTGAACTCGTGAAGAACACGCTCAGATCCATGGGCGTAGGCACGAAGGCTTCCATTGCGAACCTAACAAAACTCAGCGTAGCGACATGCGGCACGATCCTTAACGAATTACTCCAAACGGGTGAAATTATCGATCTGGGTCCAGATGAATCGAGCGGGGGAAGACCAGCGAGTCGGTATCAGTTTAATGCGGACTACGCCAGCGTACTGTGCCTGATTATTCGAACGGAGGGCGGCATTCACTCGATCACACATACATATGCCAATCTGAACGGGGAAATGGCCGACGAACAGACACTCATTTTGGATGAGATCAATGTCACGGTGGTAGAGGATCTAATTGCAAACCTGATTGAACAACACCATAATGTGCAGGCGATTGGTATCGGCATACCTGGTGTAGCACACAACGGTGTTATTGGCATTTGCGATGTACCGGAGCTGATGTATCAGCCGCTTGGCCCAAGGCTCAAGGAGCATTATGAAGACGTGGAAGTGGTCATTGGCAACGACATGAACCTGACGGTCTACGGACTTTACAACCAGCAGCAATTTGAGGAAGAGAAGAATTTTGCGGTGGTGACTTTTCCGGAGAATCATTTTCCGGGTGCAGGTTTTATCATTGATGGTCGTCCGCTGACAGGGAATACGCAATTTGGGGGCGAGGTGTCCTTCTTACCTTTTGGTGTGTCACGAGAAGAGCAGTTACGAATGTTGAAAACAACGGAAGGGTTGCAGGAACTGGTTGTACAGACGCTTGTATCCATCATTGCGATCATTAACCCGGCTACGATTGTGGTTACAGGGGATACGATGGACCCGGCCATGCGGGATGCCCTGACGCAAGGCTGTCTGGATCGAATGATTCCATTGGAGCACATGCCGGAGCTGATCATCCAAAGAGACACTCGGCGCGAATATGTTACGGGGCTGGTCGCAGTGACGCTGGAGAGCCTGACCTACCGCATTCAGGTGATTGAGAAGCAGTGGTAAAGGAAAAAGGAGATTTTACGAGTATTCTATTTTTAGGAATAAAGCTTAACCATGTTTCCTATTTCAAATGTACAAATCATTGACACGATAACGTAGAGGGCAGAACCAATCTGAAGAACGCCTTTATCACTGTATTTTCACCTTTAGGAAAAATTCAAAAAAATACAGGGATAACAGCGGTCGGAAGATGGTACTGCAATCGTAGTTATAACGTGTAATCATTTTCCTGAACACACTGGAGGAACTTATTTTGAATCAGCAAGCAGATACGCAAGGCAACAAACGAAAGTTCAACAAGCTGTACGCCATGCAACTGGCAACAATCTTTCTGGGATTTATCGTATTTGGCATATCGGAAAATATTAAGGGACCCGCCATCCCGCGCATTCAATTCGACTTCAATCTGGATGAGAAACAGCTAGGGACTTTATTGTCCCTGAACGCACTGGGGTACCTAATCGCCTGCTCCTTCACGGCTATTCTGGTACGCAAATGGGGCATCAAGGCAGTTAGCATCATTTCGTTTGCCTCGATGATCCTCTCGGGTGTGTTCATTTATGTGTCTCATACCTATCCACTCTTCGCTTCATCATACTTCTTTATGTACATCGGTAACGGCATGCTGGAGATTGCTTTGGCGATTCTGGGTGCGCGGATCTTTGTAAAAAACACAGGTACAATGATGAACCTGTCCCATTTCTTCTATGGGCTAAGTTCAACGGTAGCGCCTTTATTGGCGACAGGTGTGATGTCTTTGCGCGTGTTTGGACACGAGCTGGACTGGCGCGGCATGTATCTGGTGATGTTGTCACTCTGTCTGCTACCAATTATTGCGGCGCTGCGCAGTAAATTTCCAGGGGACGATCTTCCTCATGAAGATCGGACTTCACTGAAGACGTTAACACGTGATCCTGCTCTTTGGCTGATGGTGCTCATTCTTTCTTTTGGCGTGGTATCGGAGCTGGCGGTTGGGGGTTGGCTGGTTAATTTCCTGGAAAAAGCCTACACGTGGGACACGGTCAAAGCATCCGGGTTATTATCTGCGTTCTTCCTCACGTTCTCGCTGGGACGCCTGCTGCTTGGACCATTGACAGACCGGATCGGATTTGTATTGTCACTGATTCTGTTCTCGGCTTTCTCGGGAGTATGTACGTTCGTGGCGCTTGCAGGGGGAGAGCGTCTTGCGATTTTCTTTGCGATATCTGGCGCGGGAATAGCGATGATCTATCCAACCGTTATGGCGTTTATCGCACGCAGATATCCAAACGGCAGTGACACCGCGATTACGTTCACGGTTACCTTGATGGGGGTTGGTAGTGTCATTGGTAACTATGTGATTGGCTGGGTGATTGAGGGTGTGAAGAATCTGTACGGTTCAACAACTCAGTTGGGGCTGCTGCGCGGGCTTCAGGCGGGATATGGATTCATCGGTTTATGTGCTGTGATCTGTGCGGTATCTGGCGTAGTGTTGTATGTGTATTTGAAGCGAAGGCAGGAACTGATATAGTTATTATTTAGGTTATCTTTTTCAATGAGATAACCTTTTTTTTGAGTTAAAAATATTGAATGTGTTAATAGGGAGGGAGAAATAAATTATATATGTTCTCAGTACTTTTCAGTGTTGTATACTGAATAAGATCAACTTGGTTGAATTTAATTAAATTGATCCAGTAGCATTCTGAGAAGCATGTCAATATTTTAAGAAAGGAATGATATTAATGAGTAATAGCGATTTGGTTTATCATTATTGCAGTGTAGATACATTCTTCAGTATTTTGCACAATTCAACACTGAGACTCTCTGATATAAATAAAGTTAATGACTTCAAAGAGCGAAGATGGATACTTGAAAAAATTCTTTTAGAAATAAGAAAGCAATTTCTATCTCAACAAAACAATAAATCCAGCAATTTTTTTGAGGAGTTTTGGGATACAGTTGTCTCTTATGATTCTAATACATATATAGCCTGTTTTTCTAGCGAAGCAGACTTATTAAGTCAATGGAGAGGATATGCACAGGATGGAGAAGGCTTAGCGATAGGATTTTCTAAAAAAGTGTTAAATTCACTAGTAGTAGAACACTTCACTGCATTCAAGAAAGTAGTATATGGTAAATCTGAACAGAATGAATATATAGAAACAATACTTTCGAGTCTTGAAAATACTTCTATAGCATCTGCCATCCCAAACTTTCATACTAATGAAAGATTTAACATTCCTTACTATAAGAATCCTGCCTTTAAAGAAGAAAAGGAATGGCGGCTTGTTTATTATCAGAACTCGAGTTCGTTTCTTGATTATAACACTATTGGAGAGCCTAGAATAAAGGCTAACTTTTCAAAAATTAAAATGAGAAGTGATGGTGCACGTTTAATTTCGTATATGGAATTAGACTTTTCAAAGATTAAGAAGGAGCTTATTAAGAGTGTTGTAATTGGACCGAAGTCTAAGGTGAGCGAAGCAGACATAAAGCTATTTCTTTACTCTGAGGGGTACGATCCCAACAATATTAAAATAAAAGTATCATCCTGTTCTTATAAATGAACTAATTTAATTTGTCTGAATCGTCAAAGCCCCACTGATCGCCATGATCGGTGGGGCTTTGCATATGAATATACGAGTCGATTAGTACGGTATATCATCTATCACTAGTTTCTTAACAAATTATAACCAAAGGTCATGTAGAGTAAGGATTTTTTTCATCATATACCAGCTGCTCTACTATACGGTCCGCATTTCCTCAGGCAAGCCTATGACTTGTTCAAAGCCGTTCTTCTTTTCCAGCGTTTCAAAAGCACATACAATCCAAAAGCACCCAAGAAAACCACCGCTGCCGGAACGATATAAGGTTTAACAATCTCGTCCACATGCTCCCATTGAGAGCCTAATTTGAAGCCTAAGTAAATGTACAATGAGGTGATCGGAAGCATGGCCAAGAATGTAAAGATACTGAATTTAAACACATTCATCTTCGCCATTCCACAAGGGATGGAGATCACTGTCCGAATGCCGGGTACAAAACGTCCATAGAAAGCTACTCCGCTGCCATATTTCTCGAAGAACGTATCGGAAGCGTCCAGATGGTGGGGGCGAATCAAGAAATACTTGCCGAATTTTTCGACCATCGGTCTGCCGCCGTATCGTCCCAGGGCATATAACGTCAGAGGTCCAAACGTTCCGCCTACGGTACCAGCCAATATAGCCAGCCAAAGCTTCATATCCCCAAGATACACCCAATATCCCGCCATGGGCAGTACGAGTTCAGCAGGTACGAATTCAAACGACAAGGCAATAACCAGACCTGCGTATGACAAATCTTTAAAAAAGAGTATAAATTGCGTGATCCATTCTGTCATGCTTTCCCTCCATGAATCTATCTTTTTTATATATAAAAGAAACACTCCTGTACAAAGAGTAACAATAGCGAATAGAGCTTGTCAAAGTTCACATGTATGTCCATTTCAGTGCACACTGCGGCAATATGTTTACCCGTACATAAGGGTTGCATGGATTCATTGACACTTCATACAGAAATGGATACCGAGGCAATGATATAATGCTCTGAAAATGCTTCCAATTATAGTATGATAAGACTATCACTAGCTTCTTCACCATCCTATACATAAAGAGAAGGAGATCAGAACATGACCGTAACTTCGATTATCGACCAGATCCATATTATTGAATACGATCCCTCTTACGCTGCCGCACTCGCGGATATGTGGAACCGTAGTAATGAAAGCTGGGGAGGTGGCACCAACCTTAGAACAGAGGAAACAGTTCGCCGGGAGATGGAGAGTTCGTCCAATCTTTATGTGTTTCTAGCCGTTCATGAGAAAGAGGTTGTTGGCTTCTGCAGTTTTGCTCATTACCGCTATGACGAGAGAGCGCTATATGTACCGCTGCTTAACGTACGCCCCGACTATCACGGTTATAAAGTTGGACGTAATCTGATCCTGAATGCTGTGCGCAAGACCGTGGAGGCCGGATGGCCTCGCCTGGATCTGTTCACATGGGCAGGCAATACGAAGGCTGTACCGATGTACAAGAAATGCGGATTCTTCTGGGAGAAAAAAGATGACAATGTGCATCTGATGAATTTCATCCCCACGATCTTGCAGACCGAAGCACTCGCTCCTTATTTTGAGGAGTTGGATTGGTATGCGGATAGCACGCGTGAACTCGTGATCGAGCCGGATGGCCGACGGGAGGGCGGTTTTGATTTCTTTGACTACACGTGGAAAAAGGGAGATGTCTCCCTGCGGGCTGAATTTGAAAAGTCAGGTCGCGGGCTGACTGCCCTCGAAACACCGGATTACGAAATCTCAACAGAAGTCGATGATCATGATCTGGTTTTCGGTTCCAGTTATAAGGTTTGCTATCGCGTTAAGAACACTTCAGCTTCCGAACTGGCGGTTGAGATCAAGGGTGAGGATAACAAAAATATTCGATTTGCGCTGGACGTTGCACGAGCAGTGGCTCCGGGAGAAACCATCATCGTGGAAGGTGAGTTTCACCTTGATCCGATTACAGAGGAACAGAATAACAATAAGACCCACCCCGTGGTTGCCAGCACATGGTTGATCGGCGGTAAGAAAGCGGAGTTTAGGTTGGGTATCGCCCCGAAATTCCCGGCTAAGATCAAGACTATCTTGCCTGTGAAGGAGCTCTATCCAGGTATCCCGGCCCAGTTGGTTCTGAACGTGGAAAATAATGTGGATGCAGAAACGGAGTTCAGCTTGGACCTGCCAGAGGATGAATTCCTTGAATGGGCGGAGCGTTCGGTGCGCTTTACGGTTCCTGCCAAAGGCAAAATGTCTGTGCCAGTGCCCTTCACCTTGCGTTCATATGGTCTCTATTCCCAAGAAGTAGAAGTGACGGCTGTCCCAGCGGGGAACCACGCGATCTCTTTTACAAGCAAAATTTCTGTACTGATGAAGGGAATCGAAGGGAAATATGGCGGGCAGATTGAGGATCAATGGGTAGCTGTCAACGGCGGATTCTCGCTCCATATGAACAAGCATGATAATGTCATGTGGATTGAATACCCGGGCTCCCGTCATTCGTTCTGGTGGACTTATCCGAAGCTGGGTAAGCCGTTTGCCGAAGAGTTATCCAAGAAACAAGCAAAAGAAGTGAATATTTATGCTGAAGGGGAACGTCAGGTTCTTGAAGCACTGTATGACTCGGAGGATTTCCCAGGTTTGCAGATTAAGTCCGTGGTCAAGCTGTCTGCGAATGGAATCGCCGAATTCTACCATGAAGTCGAAAATACACGAGACACCGCCTGGGAAGAGGACCTGTATCTAATGAATAACTTTGGGTTCTATGGTAACAGGTTAATCCTTCCTTATCAGGGGCGCTTCGTGGATATGGGTGATGATTATGCGGGTGATCCGAACCATTGGGACAGTTCACAGATTACGGAAAACTGGCTGTTTTGCAAGGAAGAGTATGGCGCGTGCGGCATCTATTGGGATCCTTCTCTGAAGCTGCTTCGTCCGGAATACACGCTGGGGTTGCAGCATGAGCTTGGCCGTATTCCCGCAGGAGCCGTTGTGCGGACAAAAGCAACTGTATATGCTTTGAACACGTTTGCCAAGTGGCATGATTTCCGTGCGTTTGCCCGGAAGCAGCGTAATCCGGTCATTCCATTGCTGAACAGTCATCTGGACCTAACGCTGAGTGAGGGGAATCCATTTGCCCCGGATGTGCTACAAGCAACGTTGACTGAACACAAACTGGTTCCGCTTGCGGGCAAGCTGGAGCTGTATGTACAGCAGGGTGGCGAACCGGAAGTTATGGCCAATGCTAAGGAATTCAATCCAGAGCAGAACCTAAACTCCGCCAAGCTGACATTCTCACCAGACGAAGCGGACCGCCACCAGCACGTGAGTGGTTGGAAAGTTCGTGGGCTATACCGGGGCGAAGATCGGATTCAGGAGCGAACAGCCCTTTGGTTCCCGCAGAGCGGAGCAGAGGTGAAGCAGATGATTGAAGAAAGTCCATCTGGACCAGTGTATACCGTAGATAATGGAGTATTGTCAATCGCCGTTGCCCCGGACTTCGGGAGCGTAGTGCACTCCCTGAAATATGCAGGAGAAGAATGGCTGGATAGCTCGTACCCTGAACCGGCTCCACGCTCGTGGTGGAATCCGTGGTACGGCGGACTGGGTGTGGGGGTTCCGGGCATGAATGGTTTCAGCCGCCAGTTGGAAGAGAGAGCCGCTTCCTGGACAGAGCACAAGGATCAATTCGGCAACGTCTGGAAGGGTATAAAGCTGACCACTCGAATTGAGAAGCATGAAGCGAATCGTGGAATCACGATTAACCAGCATTATCTGATGCTCCCGGGTGTCCCTGTGCTCTGCACGCTGCTTGCCGTGACAAACGAAAGCGGCCTGACGCTGACGAATTACTCGCTTGCGGAGGAACGTTTCCTCCAGCCTTCATCTGTATTTGCGGAAGGTTGGATAGAACAACCGGGTAAAGATCGATTCCCGCTCGGCAAGGTGGATGTGGGCCTGCCACTTGAAGACCTTTTGCGAGTAGGATCGGTTTCGCGTGAGAACATGCTGCATGCGGTCCATCGTTACCCGAATCAGAGTGCATGGGCTTTTGCCAATAATCAGGTGACGGGTCTGAACGTGACTCATCATCTGACAGTCCATCACGGGGAAACGGTCTGGACGGAGCCGACATATCTGGTTCTGGGACAGATCCCGCTAAGTTCAGCGGATGTGCATGACCTTCTAAAACTAACTTTTGCAACTTCTACCGATGAAAAGGAGGCTTCACATGCCGATCATTGATATTCACATTCATCTATCGGACATCGACAGCTTTCACCGAACAGCGATCGATCTGTCTAAAGTGGATTACTCTGCCGCTGGTCTTAAAGCGGAGTTTGATAAGAACGACGTCATTATGGGTATCGGAATGGGGGTTACGGAGCAGACGAAGGGAGCGTTCCCGGATTCCAGTTCCCCTAACCCGATGGGACTTGACCTGGAAGAGAAGGTTCCATCATTCCTCATGGAATGTGTGGGGATCAATCCCAATGCGCTAGACGGTAAACACGCTCAGGACGAGCTCGACCGGATTGAAGCAAGACTGCAATCCCCTGAGGTAGCCGGAATCAAACTCTATGCCGGATACTATCATCACTATGTGTATGACAAAATCTATACCCCGGTCTATGAACTCGCAGCCAAGTATAACTTGCCTGTGGTAATTCATACAGGAGACACCTACTCCATGAACGGGTTGCTTAAGTATTCGCATCCACTGACGGTGGATGAATTAGCCTTTCAGCAGCGCGGTGTGAACTTCATGATCTGTCATCTGGGTGATCCCTGGGTGATGGATGCAGCTGAAGTGGTGGCGAAGAATCCTAACGTGTATGCGGATTTGTCTGGTCTTGTGGTGGGGGATCGGCCTCATTTTGAACGGTTCATGAACGAGCCTTTGTTCATGGATCATTTCCGCCGCGCCTTGGTCTATTCGGATCATTACGAGAAGATGCTGTTTGGCACCGACTGGCCGCTTGCGCCCATCGATCTGTATGCCGAATTTGTCCGCCGACTTGTACCAGAGCAGCATCATGATAAGGTGTTCTATGAGAATGCCTTTGGGCTATTTCCACGTATTGGACAGCGGATTGCGGAGCTGGGTTAAGCGGGGGATATGATTTCAACACGGAATTCGTGGTTATATAAACTTTTATCACAAAAAAATGCCCTATAGAGTAGACACGTATAAGTCTCTCTGTAGGGTGTTTTTTTGCATCCATGCATCATTTCCATTAGTAATCCTTGGTGTGCCCTTTACTTACATTCACTTTGTGTTCATTGATTAGAATCGTATGGTTATTGTCCCATTTCAAGTCAACCTGATCTACCTTGTTCTCCCGATAAATCACTTTTCTAAACCAAAGTGGTCCCTGCAACTCCCCGATAATCCCGAATGTCCCCATAGCACCTGCGTCCGTTTTATAGAAATGGATTGTATACTGTTGATCTGGCGATAGGGTAGTCGTAAGGAATTCCTTTGCTCCTGAGAACATCGAAGTAAATGACACGACAACAATCAGTACGAAGATCAGTATTGAAGAGAGAACCGTGGAGACCCAACTCCGTATCTTCGCATATATGTTCGACGTATCTTGAAAACCACATATAGCTAAGACGAGTACTATCATAGAACCAATTAGAATTACATAGCTGGGTGGACTGATTAGCCATTGATTATTCATGTTAGCGTACAACGAGTATAACGAAATGAAGTACATCATGAGGACGGAAAACAATGCGATCCAGCTTATTTTTTTGATCAAAGACAAGACACCTCTTCTCACTAATAAATCTAATTTTACTCTAATAACCTTTGTGGGTATCACTAATGAAAAAAGCCTGACACCTTTACGCGAGAAAGCAAGGTAAGCTTCCATGTTCTGGTTGAAGTCAATGAGGAACACGATAAAGGACACGATCACGTAGATCAGTTTTACACTCAATAAAATGCGCATGACATTTAATAACGTGGATAATGTTGTTTTTACATTGACCAAACAACTTGCCGAAAAGGCTTTCAGGTTCAAAACCAGCTAGGATAACAGTCTGAGTAGCACATTCATTAAAAAAAAACCTCCCGTCCAGAAAAACATTCGGATTGGGAGGTGTCTTCTACATGAATAAGGTTTACTCCATTCAGCTTGCAGGGATTATCGCTTTTCGTTAACGGGATCAGATACAAGCATGAAGTTATTAATGAAACCTTCTTTTTGCAGAAAAATAGTTTCCATCTCATTCGTTCTCAAATCGTAGTAATAAATGCCTCGCTCTGTATTTCCTTTTCCTTTTTCTCCTAGAAAATAAAAACCTTCACCGCTTTTGTCTAGGAATAATTCACTGCTAGCCTTAATGGGAAGGTCAAGTTTCTTTCTCTGTCCTGTTTTCATATCTACCAGGCTGTATTCAATGGGATACTTATTAATATATTTTGCAGTGGCAATGAGAATTTGATTGCCTCTTGTAGATAAGGTTAAAATTTGTTCATTCTCAAGTTCAATAACCTTACGAGTCTTTTTCGTTACTGGACTGATTTCGATGATGGTATGATTCGGGGGAACCATAGGTTTTTGTGTCTGATTAGACTCCTCCATATGCTGATACTGTTCTTCTTCGGAATATTGAATGGCGTAGGATTTGCTTGTTTCCGGATCATAAGAAATATCCCATGTAGTTGTATCTGAATCATCGTCATTCAATATCGTCATTTCCTGCGTTTCTTTGTCCAAGAACATGACTTTTACAGGCCGTTCCCCTTTTTTGACAGCAGACATCACCAGTGTATGATCAACGGTATCCGGAATAATCGAATTGATAGCAAATAAATTAGAACTTAATTGCTGAATATGTTGTGTTTGTATATCATATGCAAATAATTCATCACCTTTATCTTTGCCCGCTCCTGAATAATAGACGGTATCTTCTGCCAAGGAAACTACGGTCAAGGGATATTGAGAGTTATAAGGCAAGTCGGTCATTTTATTGAGGGCTTTGCTTTGTATATCATATGTGTATACATTCATCATCATTCCATCATTGGGATCTGTGCCATTCACATACTCTGTATTGGTTATTGACAGATACTCATGGTTTTGTGCAACAATCGATTTTATTTCGACAGGCGGGGGTTCAACTACTGTTTCTTCGATACCACATCCTGAAATGAAGAGAAGTAAAATGATTGAGGCCAAGGAGACTTTGTTAATTACATACCGACTTCGCATAATAATCACCCTTTTTAAGAAGATACTATAAGGAGGCGGAAGTAACGCCCCCTTTGAGGATATTTTATAACTCAAAATGTGTAGAAGTATCTCCCTTTAAATGAGAGAGAAGAAGACCATTTTAAATCAAAAAGTTCTACACCTGTTTTCCAAATATCTAATGTGGCGTCAGGCAGTGCTCCATTATCTCTTTTTGTTACATTCGCAAAAACATTATTATCTAAGTTGCGTGCATCCAGAACTTGCTCATACTTAGGATTATCTATGTCTCCTCTAGTTGCAGCATCCCCTTTTTTCAGAGTATTACTATTTTCACCAGTTGTATCAGTAAAATTAGTAAATCGTCCTTCACCAAGTACGGTACTTGATGTTATTGTAATTTTATTATTGTTATCTCCGTAAGTATAGGTACCGGCTGCTTTTCTAGTATCTCTAGGCAGTGCTTTATACGCAGCTAATGCAAAGGCATTTTCTTGAGGGAAGACAAATTCCTTTATGTAGCCTTCGCCATCATAAATAACTCTCAGCCCTGGCTGAGGAAGCGGGTTTTCAATTTTATAAACAGGTAAGTTTTGTGCTTCTTCTTTAATTTTTCTAACGAATTCTTCTTCAAATCTTAGTTGCTCTAGATCTATTATTGGTGCAATCTTTTGTATAGTTTGGCTTTGATAGATGGAAGGTAATGTTACTGGTTCCCCTTGATCAAGAATAACCATTTGATTGGTGCCGTCATACTCTACTACGGTTCCTGGCTGCATTCTAGTAGGGATTATACTTAAGTCTTCCGAATAAGCATAAGAGGAAATGCTGCCAACGAATAAGGATGCAGTAACAAATAAAGCTGTAACCACTTTTTTTATTTTGATCTTCCTTTCAAATTTTAGTATATTTGAGAGCTGGCCAGCTGTTCAAAATGCTATCTATTATGTTAATATTTGTTAACTTATTGTAGTATAATAACAAATTACAAAATAAGTAAATATATAAAATATAATATAATTTACATATGTATTGTGAGTGCAATTTTATATTCAATTATTTAGAACCAACTAAGAAAGTTTAGGACTATAGAGTTCCAATACCTATAAAAAACCTCCCGTCCCGCAGATGATCTGGGATTGGGAGGTTTTGATTATAGTGCTGATTCAACGTTTATCGTACAAACCATCCGGTGGGCTGAGGGGCTACGTCTGCGGTATCTCGTAAATCATGGACTTTGACGTTGCTGCCATAGATCATGGAATCACTGCTCAGTCGGAACGAAGGGAAACTGTGCTCGGATTGCAGACGCAGACAGGGTTCAAAGTAAATCTGCTGCTGTTTGTTGATTACAAATGGAAGCGAACCTGCTTCTACAGTAACATCATCGCTATCCAGGTCGTTCAAGATCAGAAGTACGGCAATTCCGTCACAACCACATCCATCGGTATCATAAAACAATTTGAAATAGCCCGGTCGATCGCCCAGCTTTTCAGTAAGTCTTGCTTCTGCCAGCGGACTGACTTGAATGATCATGACGTCGTTCACACTCCTCTAATCTCCAATGAATTCGCTTACAATTTAATATATGGACCATAAACGCAGATTAGAAGGTGAAATAAAGAAAAGCAAACATGTCCTGTGAAAATATTGACGCTAATGAGTAACGCATTTAACAATTCACGTATGAATGTCATACCCGGAACTTCTATTGGTCCAGTGTGAAATCATCCGTCCGCCAATGAAACCCATTTCATCGCCATTCCTTATCTGGTATGATAAGCAGGGAAAACAGGGAAAATTAGAGAAAAAGGAAGGTTCCGCTATGACACCGATCACCATATACGACATCGCCAAGGAAGCAAACGTATCTGTAGCGACAGTCTCCCGAGTGCTGAATGATACGGCACCTGTGCGTGCAAGCACCAGGGAGAAAATTATGTCCATCATCGAAAAACACCAGTTTCAGCCCAATGCGCAGGCACGCAGTCTGATCAAGAAAGAGACGGGCACCATTGCCATCATCCTGCCGGACATTACAAATCCTTTCTTCCCGGAAGTGTTCTGGGGTGCGGAGAATGAGGCTCGCGGATTGGGGTATACCTTCTTTCTGTGCAATACCGCAGGCGACTACAACAGGGAATCTGAATATTTGTCCATCCTGCGAGAGAAGCGGGTAGACGGGATTATTTTTCTCGGCGGGCGAATCAACATGCAGGTCTGTCCGGATGACATGGCTCAGGAATTGATTGATATGGGCAAACGTATGCCAATCGTGCTGGTAAATGGCAATATCGCCAAAGGCGGGTTCCACCGGGTGTACACGGATGAAGGGGCAGGGGCAGCACTTGCAGCCGAACATTTGCTTGAACTGGGGCATCGCGATATCGCCTTTGTCGGCGGGCTGAAAGAGTTATCCACCACCATGGTCAAGGTCAGAGCTGTGCAGAAGAAACTTCGTGAACATGGGCTCGAAATACCAAAAGAACGGCAACTGCTCGGCAGCTTCTCCATCGACGACGGCAAACGTGAGATGTCCAAACTGCTGGATCGTGACAATCCACCCACCGCAGTCATCTGTGTCAATGACAACACGGCGATTGGTGCCATCAAGTCAACGATTGAGCATGGACTGTCGATTCCGAAGGATATATCCATTGTGGGTTTTGATGATACGCCGCTCGCCAGTGCCGTTATACCGGAACTGACAACCGTATCCCAGAACACGTATCAGCTTGGCAAACAGGCTGTGGACGTGCTGCATGAGCTGATTAACCAAGGCAAACCGAAGAAGCAGATCATTCTGCAACCGGAGCTAATTGTGCGTCAAAGTACAGGACCTGCTGCAAGATAAAGGGCCTGGTTTCGGAAAAGAAAGCGTTGACATTTCCTTGAAGGGTGAAATATAATGAGTGCGTAAATGAAACCCCTTTCATAAAGTGGAACGGGTTTTATGTTTCAGCTTAATGAAACCCATTTCATGAAACGGGTTTCATTGTAGTCATCCATTCATTAGTTCAAGGGGGCGTAACGTATGAGAAGAAGTCTTAAGGTCATTTCGTTATTGATGCTGGTCATGGTAATGGGTCTTACAGCTTGTAGCAGCGGGAGCAACAGCGGTTCTTCCGGCGAGTCTGGTGGCAAGGTTGATTTGAGCATGACGATCTGGGGCTCGGAGGATGAGAAGAAGATTTATCAGGAGCGACTCGACATTGTGAAGCAGACGTACCCCGATATTAACGTGAAGCTGAACGTGGTTGCAGGGGATTATGACCAGAAGGTACAGACGATGATCGCCGGGGGAACAGCGCCGGATATCATGATGATTGCCGAGAACTATCAGGCTTACGCCTCCAAGAATCAGATTATACCGCTGGACGATATGATTCAGGCGAACAATGTGAACATGTCCGAACGTTATTCCGACGATATTGCAAACCTGATGAAGTATGATGGCAAGCAATTCGGTTTGCCGGATCGTGCAGGCGCGATGGTCCTCTTTTATAACAAAGATCTGTTCGACAAGGCTGGAGTGGAATACCCAACCAAAGATTGGACGCAGGACGATCTGATGGCGGCAGCTCAGAAGCTGACGGTGAAGGAGAATGGCAAAACGGTGCAATGGGGTTACTACCCAGGCAGCTGGTGGCCGCAATGGATGCAGCTCATTTACCAGAACGGTGGCTCACTGTTCGATGAGAGCGGTAAACCGACCTTCAATACAGAGCCTGTGCGTAAAGCATTACAATTCATGAATGACCTGACCTTCACACATGGTGCGGGACCAACACCAACCGAGATTGCGGACATGGGGAATATCGGAGCCGATCCGCTGTTCGCGCAAGGCAAGATCGCCATGGAAACGACAGGGTTTTGGAACATCGGTTCACTTGCCAAGGTGGAGGGCATTAACTGGGATATCTCTCCGGTATGGGGTGAAACGAACGCATTCTTTAACGGTTTAACCATTACGAATGCTTCCAAGCACAAGGAAGAAGCATTCAAGGTCATTGAAGCAATGACGACACCTGAAGCGCAGATGCCGATGGTCAAAGCCGGTCAGGATGCTCCTGCAACGAAAGCGGGTCTGTCCAGTGATGAATTCCTGAATGCCGAATATGGCGGAAAGAAAATCAACATGGCTGCGTTCAGTGAATCGACGATCTATGCAGAACCGTTCAACCCGCAATGGAACGAAATGATGAAGCTCATTAACGATAAGCTGGGTGTGTACTTCAACAACAAAGCCTCGCTTGATGATACCGTAACTGAAATCCAGAGTGGACTGGAAAGACTCTATAAATAGAGGTTCTTACTGAACATGCACAAATAGCAGCGACAGGAGGACAGATGGAATTCGGCGTGAATGCGGGTTCCATCTGCTCTCTGCGTCATGGGAGGGCTTAACGTGAGAAAAAAGGACGGGAAATGGTTCTATATCTTCATCTCGCCTTGGCTGATCGGGTTTCTGGGGCTGACACTGGGTCCGATCCTGTTTTCCATCTATATGAGCTTCACGAATTGGGATCTGTTCCAGTCCCCTGAATTCATCGGTATAGACAATTACAAAACGCTACTGACCGATGATCCGATCTTCTGGAAATCCGTCGGCAATACATTCTTCTATGCCCTGATATCCATTCCGCTGGGCATGTCGATCTCGCTCTGGATTGCATATTACCTGAACAAAAAAATCAAAGGGATCACCTTCTTCCGTATTCTGTTCTATCTGCCTTCCGTTGTTCCGGTGGTTGCGAGTTCATTGCTCTTCATCCACTTGCTTGCACCGACGGAAGGATTGATCAACCAGGCACTTGCGATCTTCGGTATTCAGGGTCCTGCCTGGCTTCTTGATCCGAACTGGGTTAAGCCTGCATTGATTCTCATGTCCTTATGGGGTGTGGGTGGTGGCGTGGTATTACTGCTTGCAGGTATGAAAGGCATTCCACAGGAGCTGTACGAGGCCGCTGCCATCGATGGGGCGAAGAGTACACAGTCGTTCTTCCATATTACATTCCCAATGCTGACGCCCGTCATCTTCTTCAATCTCGTGACTGGCATGATCGGAGCGCTTCAGACCTTCGCACAGGTATTCATCGTCACTGCCGGGGGACCTGACAATTCAAGTCAGATGGTTGTTCCGTACTTGTTCCAGAATGCGTTCCAATTCTACAAAATGGGATATGCATCGGCGATTGCCTGGGTACTATTCATCATCATCATGGCGTTGACACTGGTTGTATTCCGTTCATCGGCGCTATGGGTGCACTACGAGGAGGGAAAAGCCAATGAGTAATCCATCGACTGTGGAGAAGACGATATCCTATATTTTTCTGATTCTGGTCGGGGTGTTGCTTGCTTCGCCTTTCCTGTACATGATCTCCATTGCACTGGCAAGTGACGCAACAACCGTCAAGTCAGCCTTTACCTTCGTTCCAATGGAGTTCCAATGGTCGAACTTTTATACCATCTTCACGAATAACAATCTTGGCACATATCTTAAAAACTCGGTCATCATTACTATCTTTACGATTGTTGGATCGGTATTATCAGCTTCAATCGTATCCTACGGCTTTGCCCGAATCAAGGCAAAAGGCAGCCGTTTCCTGTTTATTGTGTTGCTCAGTACGATGATGATTCCGGGTGAGGTGACGATGGTACCGCAGTTCATCATCTTCCGTCACCTGGACTGGATTAATACATTTTACCCGCTGATCGTACCAAGCTTTTTCGCCGGAGCGTTCAACGTATTCCTGATTCGGCAGTTCGTCATGAGTATTCCAAAATCACTGGATGAAGCCGCCATGATCGACGGTATGGGACACCCGGGAATCTACTGGAAGATCATTATGCCACTGACTTATCCGATACTTGCCGCCATTGCGATCTTCTCATTCTCCTATAACTGGGGTAACTTCATGGGGCCGCTCATCTATATCAATGATCCGGAGAAAATGCCGCTGGCACTCGGAGTGCAGCTGTTGACTACGGTAGGTGGTGGGCAGATGCCACCTTGGAACCTTGTTATGATTGCTTCCCTGTTCCTCACCATTCCGATGGTGCTGGTATATCTGTTCGGACAGCGTTATGTCTATGAGGCCAACATTAGCGGCGGAAGCAGTGGAATCAAGTAACAGAAGGTGTCTGTAGTGGGTGTATGTACTGAACCTGACGTTCAAGGTCAACGGAGTAATCAACGTACATGGAGAAAGGATTGTTTAGCCCATGGCGCATAAAGAACAACGCAGCAGAGGCAAAAGGAGTTATATCCTCATGAGTGTCGCCCTGATTGCCCTGCTGGCAGGAGGAGGAATTGTTATCAATCATTTTGCCAATAAATCATCCAAAACACTTGTATTCCAAGAGGAACCGGTACGTCTGAAGCTGGATCAGTCCTATGATCATTTTGAAGGTTGGGGTACGTCACTTGCCTGGTGGGCCAACGATCTTGGTGGATGGAAGGATCAGGCGAAGGTTAGTGAAGTGATGGATCTGGTCTTTGATCCGGGGAAAGGGTTAGGTCTGAATATCGTTCGTTACAACATTGGCGGCGAGGAAAATCCGGAGATGAAGGCCCTTCGTCCCGGCGGGGATGTACCTGGCTTCCAGCCTGAACCTGGAGAGTGGGACTGGGATGCCGATGCAGGCCAGCGGGCTGTATTACAAGGCTCGATGGAGCGCGGGGTGAACATTGCCGAAGCATTCTCCAATTCACCACCTTACTGGATGACGATCAGTGGATCAGTTACTGGAGCCGTGGATGGCAGCAATAATCTGCGTGAAGATCAGTATGATGCATTTGCCGATTATCTGACCGAAGTCGTGAAGCATTATCGGGACGAGCGGGGAATCACCTTCCGCACACTGAATCCGCTCAATGAGCCTTCCTCCGACTGGTGGAAGAAGGGCAATATGCAGGAAGGCAGTCATTTTACGAATGAGAAACAGGCCGAGATTATCAAGAAAGTCGCTGCATCGTTGAAGAGCAAAGGACTGGATGGAACCGTCATTAGTGCCGCAGACGATAACAGCATTGATGAGACGGTGTTTAATTTCAATCTCTATGATCAGGACACGCTGGACGTAATCCAGCAGATCAATACCCACTCCTATAATGGTAGCAAAATGGAAGAGCTGCGCACATTGGCAGAACGCCATGGCAAGAAGCTGTGGATGTCCGAGTACGGAACAGGCGGCAGTGAGCCGCACAGTCATGAGGATATGACCTCAGTACAAGAGCTGGCAGAGCGGATCATGTTCGATCTGAAAATCATGCAGCCATCCGCCTGGGTATACTGGCAGGCCGTTGAAGATGAAGGCGCCAATAACAATTGGGGCTTCATTCATGCCAATTTTAACGGAGAAGAACAGTATGAGATGACCAAGCAGTATTATGGCATGGCCCAGTTTACAAAGTTCATTCGTCCTGGTGCGACAATTATTCCAACGGATGGTGGACGCACGCTGGCTGCCTATGACGCAGAACGTCAGAGACTGGTGCTGGTAATTCGTAATGAATTGTCAGCGGGTACAACGACGTTTGAACTGGAAGGGTATGCGTATGGAAAAACATCCACCGCTCAGGTGTATCAGACTTCACCGGATCGGAACATGGAACAGCTTGAAGACATTCCGGTGTATGCCAACGGACTGGAAGTGCCTACGGCGGATAATTCCATCACAACGGTTGTACTGGAAGGCGTGACGTTGCAGGGGAACTGATAACAGCGATTGGAAGGATTCTGTCATCGTAGTGCCAGTGTAGATCATCTTTCAGTTTAACGAATTTGGTTCACCTTATATTTTAAAAGAGTTACAGGACATATGAAACTATATAAATTGAACTAATCATTTACACAGAAACGGAGAGGACAGAAAAAACCTGAAAAAGCGAAGCGTTCGCCTACAAGCTTTCTGCAAGAAAGCTACATCGGAAGCATACGCTATCCCCGGATTTTCCCTTTGAGAAAAGGGAATCAAAAAAATCTGGGGATAACAGCGATTGGAAGGTTATTCTGTCATCGGAGTGCCAGTGTAAACATTCATTAGTTGAACTTATATTTTAAATGAATCACAGGACATATGAACCTAAATAAAGAGAAGGAGGGGATATCTTTGACAGAGAAAGCATCCCTTTTGCTGCAAGAACAGGAGAAGAACATCGCCAGGGCTGAGAACGGTGTTCAATCCGAATTAACATACGATGCACGCAGTTTTTTCCTAAACGGAGAGCGTGTATTTCTGAACAGTGCAACGATCCATTATTTCCGTATGCCGAAGGAGGAATGGCGTGAGGTTCTGTTGAAGGCGAAGCTGGCAGGCATGAACTGCATTGACACCTACTTTGCGTGGAACGTGCATGAACCGGAAGAAGGACAGTGGTCCTTCGATGGGGACAACGATTGCGGTGCATTTCTGGATCTGTGCGCAGAACTGGACATGTGGGTCATTGCGCGCCCGGGTCCGTTTATCTGTGCAGAATGGGATTTTGGCGGTTTTCCATACTGGCTCGGTACGAAGGATGGCGTGAAATTTCGGGAAAACAATGAGACGTATCTGCATTATGTGAATTTGTATTTTGACCGAATTGTGCCAATTATTCGGGAGCGCCAGTTATCAGCCGGGGGCACGGTCATTCTCGTTCAGGTGGAGAATGAATACGGGTATCTGATGGATGACGCTGCTGCAAGTGACCATATGAATACGCTGAGGGATGGATTGTTGGAACGTGGCATTGACTCTACGCTAATTACTTGCGTTGGCGGGGCGGAAGGCACGATTGAAGGGGCTAATTTCTGGTCGGGTGCTGACGGGCATTATGAGAAACTTCGAGCCAAACAGCCGGACACCCCGAAGATGGTCACGGAATTCTGGACCGGATGGTTCGAGAATTGGGGAGGAACTTCGGCCATTCAGAAGACGGCGCCTTTGCTGGAGAGACGCATCATGGAGATTCTGCGTGCCGGGTATACCGGAATCAGTCATTACATGTTCTACGGTGGCACGAACTTCGGTGGATATGGCGGTAGAACGATGGGTAGCAGTGATATCTTCATGATTACGTCTTATGACTATGATGCACCGCTGAACGAATATGGACGAGTGACGCCGAAATATGCGGTGACTAAGAATCTGTCTTATTTCGTCCATGCTTTCGGGGCCCTTCTGATGGAAACAGAGGAAATTCCAGAAGAGCAGATCGTTGTACGTCATCCTGAAGGCATATCCGTACGAGGCAGACAGGCTGACAACCAGAAGATTTGGTTCCTGGAGAGTCACAAGGATGAACGCGAGACGGTGCACATTACGCTGGAGGAAGGCCGGACTCTTCCCGTATCGCTGAATCCGGGTCAGATTGTTCCGTTGCTGGATCGAGTACAGATTGCTGAACACGTATACCTGACTGCGGGTACGATGATTACGGGCAATGAAATGATAAATGGAGAATTGACCTTGTTCATCGTGGCTTCTGCAGGACAGCGTTCTGTTGTTGAACTGGAAGCAGGGTCATTGAGCGTCACGGGTAGCTCGGTGCAAGTGCTAGTCGAACATGATTCGGCAAGGAACGTACACCGCCTGGATCTGTTTCATTTCCAAGAGCCGGGAATGATCCAACTGGAAGCAAACAGCACACCGATCCGTTTCATGATTCTAGATCAAGAGACGATGAATCGAACATGGCGATTGGAAGCAATAGAACAGAAGGGACTGCGTTATGCAATAGGCTTCGATGACGTGGACGTGTTGCCATCTGGTCAGGTCAAAGGCATGATCACTGATCCAGATCGCATGATTACGCTACTTGGTGACTGGACCGATGGAGAACGGACGTTAACAGGTAACGAGTTCCTCGCCAGCGAGGTGAATAGTGTGCAGTACGATGTGCTGAATCCAGAGGGACGCAATACACCAACTCCATCCACTCCACAAGCTGTACCGGGTCGGCCTGGTCAAGAGTCCATCGCTGGAATACAGCAGCATCCATGGACATCGCCAATTGCGCCGACATTGCCTAATTCTCCTGAGCTCTCACGTGTTACGTTAACCGCGAAGCAGCGCTCGGCGAGTGCACAACCGGAGGACTTTTCCCGGTTTGGACAAGATTTTGGTTATCTATTATACGAATGCGATTTCGAGAGTCCAACCGAAGGAATCACCAGTCTCATTTTGCCGGATATCCAGGATACCGCCAGAATCATCGTTAATGGTGTTCAGCAGGCATTAGTGCGTCAGGTAGGTGCCGCAGCTGTGCAGTTACAAGTAGCCCAAGGGAAGAACACACTTCAGATCCTGGTGCAGCATATGGGCAGATTGAACTTCTCTCCACATCTGGGTGAGAGCAAAGGTCTGGCTGGTGCTGTGTATCTGGATGGCAAAGTTCAGGATATTCGTCGGGATTGGTGTACGGAGAGTGGACTTGTGCATCTTGATGAGGTGAACTCTATACATGGGGCGCCACTTATCAGCAGAAGCTTTAAGTTGGATGGCATGGATCGGGCAATTCTTGTGGGTGCACTGAGCAAAGGTCTTCGTATCAACGGCATCGAAATTCCAATGGAAGGATATCAGGACTGGTTTGCCTTCCAGACGCTGGACATATCCCTCTATATCAAGCCGGGAGAGACGAATACACTGGAAATGCCGTATAGTCGTTCACCGCTGAATCGACTGGAACTGATCACGTATCCGAGTGAGGGAGAACTGAAGGATTGGCGTATGGCAGGGACGGATGCATTGCTTCCGCAACAATGGGAGAGATACGAAGCAGTGCAAGGAACGGTCCAACGTGGAGTACAGGGGGCAATCGAGCGTGCAGCACACCCTGGTACCGCCGAAGGTGGCAATTCAAGTGCCAATCGGGTAACCCATAACTCGGGTGAATCGGTCAATCGTGCTACGTTGAACGAGAAGTCTTACCCTGTATCCAACCATGATCCGGTCCAAGGCTCGTACGGTCAGCCTGTCTGGTACCGCTGGCGTTTCACCAAGCCTACTATTTCCGAGCACCATAAGGTGAACCTGATGCTTCGCCTGACCGGGATGAGCAAAGGAACCATTCACCTAAACGGACATCATCTGGGCCGTTACTGGCAGATTGGTCCGCAAGAGGATTACAAGATCCCAGTAGCCTGGCTACAGGAAGAGAATGAATTACTTTTGTTCGATGAAGAAGGTAGAACGCCAGAACGGGTACGATTCCTGTTGGATGCGTTATCCCGTTATCCGTGGGTTGTGGTGGAGTAGTTCATGTATTGATCGTTAGCTGTCTTACCGATCCAACTATGGTTGGAACAATAACTGGATCGAGATAGTTCGAGTTGGACGCAGCATTCTTTAGAAATGAGTCCTAGTACAACCAATTCACATTAGTATGGCAGAGATAAATCAACTAGAAATAGAATGGGTTTAAAAATAGCAGCATACAACGCAACATTTCACCTTTTACCACAGTCACACTACCTCATTTTCTTAGTCAAAATAACCCGGGTTCGTGAATCTTTGGATTCAGTCTTGTGAGTGAATTAGGCTAAGGGAATGGGGGAACTGTGATGATCAGGTCTGTACAATGAGTAAAGGTAACACTTGTAACTTAATTAATTGTAACCGTTTACATAAAAGGTGTTTGTTCATCCATGATCTGTGAAGGGAGTGATGCTTCATGTAATTGGAATTTGAACAGGTAGTCGTAAGGTGTGCTGATAGAGGGATGACTCCAAGATAACGTTTATTCGGCCTAGGGTATGTTAATTCTAATTAATTTTCCATTAAATCATGGGTAAGGAGATGACCTGATGTTAACGAAAAGGAAAGACACAGCAAGAGGATTCAGCGGTTTCAAGTTCGGGATGATTCTGCTGCTCGGAACATTACTTCTATTAACGATGTTATTGCCAAGCACAGCCAGAGCAGCAACAAGTGTCTATACGATATCCGCCTTTACGAACACAAGTGAGTCCAATATGTATATCTATGAATCTTATGATGCGACCCACTATGGTTTGCTGAAAGGGCCAGCCTATACACCTCCGGCCGATCTGATCCGCGATCCCAGCATCATGAAGCACACAGATGGTCTATATTACGTCGTCTACACCACGAACTGGTCGGGTAATACCATCGGTATCGCCTCCAGTCCGGATAAGGTGAACTGGACGTTTGTCCGTAACATTACATTATCCACTCCTATCACGATTGCACACACATGGGCTCCGGAATGGTTCAAAGACAGCAACGGCAGTCTGAACGTTATCGTGTCCCTCTCCCCAGGCAACTATGAGAATTTTAAACCTTATGTCCTCACCGCTTCAAGCAGCAATCTGGCGTCCACCTCATGGTCGGCACCTACTGAACTGGCAGGGATTGCTCCCAATTATATCGACACTTTTATCGTGAAGACAGGCTCAACCTATCATGCCTTTACCAAGAACGAAACCACCAAATACATTGAATATGCGACATCCACTTCGCTAACAGGTCCTTATACCTTTAAAGGCACAGGGGATTGGGCCGGTTGGGGATCTTGGGTGGAAGGTCCGACGCTTGTTCAGCTGGATAATGGTTCATGGCGAATCTACTTTGACGGCTATGCAACACAAAAATATTATTACAGCGACTCTGCTGACGGTTTCCAGACCTGGGGTGCCAAGCAAGAGATTGCGGGTCTTACCGGACTCGTCCGGCATATGACCGTATTGAAAGAATCCGAACAGCCTGGCGATATCCGCAAGTTGGAGTCATTCAATGTACCGGGCAGCTTCATTCGTCACTACAACTATCAGGCACGGATTGATGCGAGTGTCAGTCCGGCGGAGGATGCACAGTTCCGTATTGTTCCCGGGCTGTCGAATGCAACAGGTATTTCGTTTGAGTCCATGAATTATCCGGGTTATTTCCTGCGCAATAATAATGGCAGCATTACACTCGTGAAAAATGACGGCAGCGCTACGTTCCGAAATGACGCCACGTTCAAACGTGTGAATGGACTTGCTAACGCCAGTTGGACTTCGTATGCCTCGTTTAGTAACCCGAACCTGTACCTGAGACATTACAATAATGTACTGAAATTGGAAGCTGTCGTTACTGCACTCGATAAGTCAGACGCGACCTTCCGAGAGGTTGCACAATAATTGGTGTTCGTGTTTCGAAAAATTCTAAGGAGTGAAGCGGATGAAGTGGTTAAAACGAATGAGCTCGCTGCTGCTGGCAGGAAGTTTGCTTACAGGCAGTTTGGGTCTGGACAATGAGGTATCTGCCGCAGGGGCTTACACGGCTGTTGCCGATCCATCGAAGCAATATCAGACGATGGAGGGGTGGGGGACATCGCTCGCGTGGTGGGGCAAAGTGGTTGGAGAATATTCCAATCGGGATGAGTACGTGGAGAAAATGTTCAACGCAAATACCGGACTCGGTCTGAACATCCTGCGGTACAACATTGGAGGCGGGGATAATCCATCGTCCAATATCCTCGAATATCGCAAAGCCGTTCCTGGCTACCAGCCTTCTCCCGGCGTGTATGACTGGACTGCAGATGCGAACCAGCGTTATATGCTGCAAGCTGCCAAAGCGCAGGGTGTAAACGTCATTGAGGCTTTTGCCAACTCGGCACCCTACTGGATGACGATCAGTGGCAATGTGTCCGGTTCGGCCAATGGTGGTAACAACCTCAAGCCCGATTACTACGATGATTTTGCCGATTACTTAACCGAGGTTGTGAAGCATTTTCGGGATAACTGGGGAATCACATTTGATAGTGTAACTCCGCTGAATGAACCGATCTCGACGTGGTGGAAGCAGGGCAATGACCAGGAGGGCATGCACTTTGACCGGGCGGATCAGAACACGATTCTGAGTCAGGTACAAGCTTCGTTGAATGCGAAAGGCCTGTCCACGAAGCTGAGCGCACCGGAAGAATACAGTATCGATGATACGAATGTGTCATTCAACAGCTACAGTAGTGCGGTTAAATCATCCATTAGTCAGATCAACACACACACGTATGGCGGAAGTAATCGAACTGCCTTGCGCAACACAGCGACGTCTGCGGGCAAACATCTGTGGACCTCGGAATATGGAGATGGGGATGCAAGCGGACTTACGATGTCACGTACCATCCTCAAGGATATTCGCAATATGGGTGCGAGTGCGTGGGTGTATTGGCAAGCCGTGGATAGTGCAGAAGGATGGGGATTCTTCAAGAACGTGTTGAACAATACACAAACGACCAGTTACACCGTGAACCAAAAATATTATGTCATGGGCAATTACAGCAAATTTATTCGTCCTGGATACAAGATTATCGGCATGAGTGATGCCAATACCCTTGCAGCCTATGATGCAGCTTCCGGCAAAGTTGTGCTGGTTACAACCAATTCGGAATCGACGGATACAACGGTAACTTATGATCTCAGTCGTTTTACTAACACAGGCACATCTGCTCAAGTATATCGGACCTCTTCAACAGAGAAATTGCAGCAACTGACCAATATTTCGGTGCAAAACAAAACCTTTACCGCCACGGCCAAGGCCAACTCGGTCACAACCTACGTCATTTCCGGTGCATCTTATAATGGTGGTACCGGATATGAAGCCGGGGCCATCTACAAATTAATCAACCGTAACAGTGGACTTGCACTCGATGTTAACGGTGCTTCTTCTACGGGTGGGGCAACGATCATTCAATGGAATGATAATGGAGCAGCCAACCAGCAGTGGAAGCTGGAGTCGGCAGGTAACGGATATTACAACATCCGCAATGTAGGCAGTGGCCTTTTATTAGACGTGAATTCGAGTTCTACACAAGGTGGAGCCGCTCTGATTCAGTGGCAGGATAACGGGGGCAACAATCAGCAATGGCTGCCCATTGATGTGGGAGGATATGTGGTACTTGCGAATCGAAACAGTGGCCTGACGGTTGACATCAATCAAGGTTCTCTGACCGCAGGTGCTTCCACCATTCAGTGGGCCGACAATGGCGGAGCCAATCAGCAATGGAGCCTCGTCAAAGTTAATTAGTGTGAGTGGGCATGAATTAACGTTCGTACGTGTCCTTCTTTCTTGGAGGTGCAGTGCTCTAAGCAACACTGCACCCTCTAAGAAAGTAGCTGTTTTATACATACATATGTTCATGTTCATTCAGCAGGCTTGTACTTAACGAAAACGGGACAGGGCGAACCTTCCAATATTCTGATCTGTGTGACCCGTTTGCACCAAGTCGGATAGAATCTGCCCAATGGCACTTGCGAACTTGAAGCCGTGACCGGAGAAACCGCCTGCGAGCCACACACGTTCATGGGCAGGGTGTCGGTCGATAATAAAATCTTCATCCGAAGTGAATTCATACTTGCATACACTTCCACGCTTTAATTCCCCAGCTGCCTGAGGCATATGAAGTTCGAGCAGCCTGCGCAGATCCCCCTCGTCCGATTCTTCCGCACCAAAAGAAGCCATTGCATTTCCTGGTGTCCACACCTGACCTGTATCATGACGACCCATCTTCAGACCTGATCCGCCAATGCTTGGAAATCCATAATATATACCTTCTTTTCCTGCCAATGTGAATCCGGGGAAATGTGCCTCACCATACAAAGCCTCTGGTACATCAAACCATCCAACCGTCTTGCGTACCGCCTGAATTGGGAGATCCACGAAGGGCTTTAACGTCTGAAACCAGGCACCAGCGCTAAGAATGAGCTGATTCGCGTGGTATGTCTCACCACCTGAAGTCTGAACTGCGACGGAATGTGGTCCGTATTCGATATGCTCCACACGAGTGTGAGTTAACAAGGTCGCACCATGAGCCTCGGCTGTCTTGCGAAAGGCACGAATACAGGGTTCACTATACAAATAACCCGCATCAGGTTCATACATGCCCTCGTAATGTTCAGGTACTGTAATACCTGGCCAGCGTTTCATCACTACGGCTGCGTGCAACGTTTCATAACGAATGCCTGCATCATCTGCATGGCTCAACCGATTGTGAAAGGGATGAATCTCCGGGTCAACTATATTCAAGACGCCTGAAGGAACAAACAGTTCGCTTCCAGTCGTTTCCTCCAGCTCATGCCATAACTTCTGTGCAAGTAGTGCCATGGCAATATAGTCAGGCCCACCACTGTACACATGGCGAATCAGTCTGGTATCTCCATGATGACTTCCTTCCGTATGCGGAGGATCAAAGGCATCCATTAATAAAACTTTGCATCCACTACGCGATAGATAATAACCCGCACTCATGCCCATGGAGCCAGCTCCAACGATAATAACGTCATATGATGGTGTGATGATAGCACGTCCTCTCCTGATGAACCCTTTTCTACAGTAATGCCTTAATAGAACATATTAATAGTAAAAGCTTGATGAAGGCAAGTGTAGTAAAATGACTTATATAATGAATATTGCAAAGGAGACCAGGCATGAGTGAGCCATTCAGGTTTGATCTATTTCCACTAATTCAGACAGAACGATTCATCCTCCGATCGGCAGAGGCCGGGGACAGCCGCGATCTGTTGGCGTTATATTCGGATGAAGCTGTGGTTCAATATATGCCATTCACTCCTTTTAAATCCGTTGAGGATGCACAAGGTGAGATGAACTGGTATACGAAGATTTTCAAGGAACACACGGGTTTACGCTGGATGATTGAAGACCGTGAAACTCGTAAAGTGATCGGAACCTGTGGGTTTCTGAACTATGAAGATGTACATAACCGTGCAGAGATTGGATACGACTTGCGTTCGGCTTTCTGGGGCGGTGGCGTTATGACGGAAGTGGCTCATGCTGTGCTGAATTTTGGATTCACGAGCATGCAACTCAACAAGATCGAAGCGAAGGTTGAACCGGAGAACGAGGCGTCTATCCGCCTGCTGCACAAGCTTGGTTTTCAGAAGGAAGGCGTACTTCGACAGCATGAGTTCGAGAAAGGCAGATATATTGACCTTGCGGTGTTCTCCAAGTTACAAAGCGAAATATAGGGAAGGTGTTGTTACTCCAAACCATGAGGCTTGTCCCCCTGAATGGGCCCATGCTATATTGGAGAGATGTGAGGAGATGAGGATATGAAGCTGGTGTCCTGGAATGTGAATGGCTTAAGGGCATGTGTGACCAAAGGATTTATGGATTATTATCAGGAGAGTCAGGCAGATATCTTCTGCCTTCAGGAGACCAAATTGCAAGCCGGACAGATTGAGATGGACCTGGGGGAAGACGTTTATCAATATTGGAATTATGCGATCAAAAAAGGATATTCCGGCACGGCTGTATTTAGCCGAATCAAGCCTATATCCGTTCGTTACGGGATGGAGGAGGACAGCGAGCCGGAAGGCCGGATGATTACACTGGAGTACGATGAGTTTTATCTGGTGAACGTCTATACACCTAACGCGAAGCGGGATCTGACCCGGTTGCCTTACCGTCTGGAATGGGAAGACCGATTCCGAGGTTATATTCTGCAACTGGAGCAGACCAAGCCCGTTATCGTCTGTGGTGACCTGAATGTGGCTCATCAGGAGATCGATCTGAAGAATCCGAAGCCCAATCTGGGCAATTCGGGATTTACGCTGGAAGAGCGTGGCAAGATGACCGATTTGCTTGCTTCTGGTTATGTGGACAGCTTCCGTCATCTATATCCGGATCGTACGGATGTGTACAGCTGGTGGTCTTATATGCCGAAGGTTAGAGAACGGAACGTGGGCTGGCGCATTGATTATTTTCTCGTATCCAATCCATTGGCACCTAAGATGGCAGATGCGCATATCGACTGCCATGTGATGGGCAGTGATCATTGCCCGGTGGGTCTTACATTGCAACTATAGGTACGGATCATCGTGAGATGGATTGAGGTATGAATTTTAGAATATAGTTATAGACGAACTGCAAGTTTCCCTAATCGGAGATTTGCAGTTTTTTTACGTCACGGGTAGGGGAGGGAGACTGGACTTTGGTTGGGGAAAGGACTGGACTCCGGATTGTTTCAATTTCGCTATTTCTTGGGTACGATTGAAGCATACATATGTAGATGAACCTTTGGGATAAGGGGTAGAGAAGATGAAGAAGGGGTTACGGAGAGGGTTAAAAGTGCTGGGAGGCCTGATGCTGGCTGCAGGACTTTTACTGCTGACAGGTACAGCTTATGAGGCGTATCAATCCACGCAGGATATGAAGTCCTATCCACCGCCAGGCAAGTATTATGAAGTGAGTGGTCGTAACATGCATCTCTACACCGCTGGCAAAGGGGAGGTAACGGTGGTGTTTGCCTCAGGCTGGGGTACACCCAATCCGTATGTGGATTTTAGCCCGCTATATGACAAGTTAAAATCACAGGTGAAAATTGCAGTATATGATCGGTTCGGATATGGATACAGCGACTATACGGATGAACCTCGTGATATCGATACCATCTCGGAAGAAATTCACCAATTGCTGCGAACATCCGGTCAACGTCCGCCTTACATTATGGTAGGCCACTCCCTTGGAGCTCTGGAGACTCTCCGATTTGCGCAAAAGTATCCCGATGAGGTGGCCGGCATGGTCATGATTGATGGCGGAAGTCCTGAATATTACAGTACGGTGGAAATGGATACGCCCGAATGGTATTTTGCTTCAGCCCGATTCCTGGTTAAAACAGGCATTGCGCGTACATTGCTGCATTCGGATCAGATGATGGCAACACTGGTCATTGACCCGGAGTTGGTTTCTGCGCCGATGAAAAAGGCTGCCACCATTTCTACCCTGAAGCATGCATACAATGACAACGTGATGGATGAGATTCGTCATTCCAAGATCAACGCATTACGTGTGCTGGAGAACAAAAAGGAGTTTCCTTTCCCGCTGACGATCCTGACAGCCGGATCAGATCAACCCAGTGAGGGGAGTCGGGCATGGCAGGCAGATCAAGTGAAATTTGCTTCATGGTCCAGACAAGGAACCCAGCAGATTGTCCCTCACGCCGAGCATTACATCCACAACAGTCAACCGGATATTGTCGCTGCCGAGATCATGAAATTAGTGACACCGTCCAGTGACCTATGAGTAACATGACCCCACAAACACATGATGAACAGGATGAGGAGGAGGGATGGATGAAAAAGTTTAGAGTGATCACCCGCTTCCTGTCCATTCTGGTAGCCAGTTGTCTATTGTCTTTAAGTGTATTATCTGTATCTGTGATATGGGTTAAGAATAACGTTCATGCGGTGCCTGTGATCCAGCCGTTTGAACGTGATTAGCACATAAAATGAAGGTGAAGGAGTGGTAACGGATGGTAAAGAGAAGGAAATATGTGTTGGCCTGTGCGGCATTAGCGATGATGGTGGCCTTGAGTGCTTGCAGCAGCGCGGCAGACGAACCGACAGGTGATACTGAGAAGGTGGACACCGAAGTTACCTCCGGAACTGGTGAACAAGCCACGAATGAAGAAACGAGCGAAGCAACAGCAAGTGGAGTGACCGAGACGGAGGGTACGACTGCGCCAGCAGACTCCGATTCAGAAAGCGGTGAGCAAGCCTCTGCTGGAACCAATGAGTTGCCGGAGAACTTGCCAAGTGATTTCCCATTGCCGGAAGATGCAACAATACGTTTAGCCAATTCTGGTGAGAATGAAGGCAAGCAATCGGCCATGGTGATTTTCTCCACTGAACAAGATATGAAAACCGTATCTGAGCTGTATAAAGATTACTTCAACGCCAAAAAGTTGACGGATGCGGGTCAGACGATCGATGACAAAAATATTATCATTCAGGGAACCGACCCGGATACGCAGGATGTCTGGTCCTTGATTGGAGGAACATTGGCGGGACAGGAAGGCGTCATTGAACTGACGTTGACCTGGACAGAATCATAAGATTCAGATGAGGGACATTGCTCTCCCTACTTAAAATTAACGAATAGATTCCATGATGCCTTGCATACGGAACAGCATTATTGCTGCACCGCTGTAAGGTATTTTTTATTCGAACTGGAAACCTGACAAGTTACATGGTATGTTATATCATTATACAAGAAGTAATAGACAACTATAGAAGAAGACAGGAGAGGATTGAACATGATTAGAGTAGGAATTGTAGGGTACGGTAACTTGGGTAAAGGTGTAGAGAAAGCCATTTCCCAGAACGAGGATTTGGAACTGATTGCTGTGTTTACACGTCGTAATCCGGAGCAGATGGTTGCTGAAAGCACAGAAGTTCGTTTTGAGCATATCTCTGCAGCGGAGCAATACATAGGCAAGATCGATGTCATGATCCTCTGTGGTGGCTCGGCAACCGACCTTCCGGAGCAGACACCAGCTATCGCCAAGTTGTTCAATACGGTAGACAGCTTCGATACACATGCGAAGATTCCTGAGTTCTACAAGGAAGTGAATGCTGCGGCAGAGCAAGGCGGTCACGTGAGTGTCATATCTACAGGTTGGGACCCAGGCTTGTTCTCCATGAACCGTCTGCTTGCACAGTCTATCCTGCCAGAAGGAAAAGAGTACACGTTCTGGGGCAAAGGTGTAAGCCAAGGGCACTCGGATGCCATTCGTCGTGTTCCAGGTGTTAAGGCGGGTGTACAGTATACTGTACCTGCCCAAGAGGTCATCAACCGCATTCGTGCAGGGGAGACACCAGAACTGTCTACACGCGAGAAACATCTGCGTCAATGTTATGTGGTAGCAGAAGATGGTGCCAATCAGGATGAGATCCGTGAGACGATTGTGTCGATGCCTAACTACTTTGCAGATTACGATACGACAGTAACATTTATCAGCGAAGACGAATTGAAATCCGAGCATGAAGGCATGCCGCATGGTGGATTTGTAATTCGCAGTGGGGTTACAGGTGCCGGTCAAAAGCAAATTATTGAATTTGGTCTGAAACTCGACAGCAATCCTGAATTTACAGCGAGCGTACTTGTGGCGTATGCAAGAGCCGCACAACGCTTGAGTGTGGAAGGACATAAGGGAGCGAAGACGGTATTTGATATTCCGCTCGGTCACCTGTCTCCAAAATCAGCTGAGGATCTTCGCCGCGACTTGTTGTAATTCTGATTCGTTCCAGTGATTTGTATAACAAACAGCTCGTCCTTGGATGTATAGGACGAGCTGTTTTTTTTGCTGTTGCTTTATATGATTCATACATTCATATGAATTAGCAAGGTACATTGCTGCTTGTATTCCTGCTCGTGCTCTTGCCGAGTGCACTACACCCAGTGCGTGGGAATAGTTAAGTGATCCGGCAACTTGGTATGCATATCACCTTTGGCTGCATTAAGCTGGGATTGCGTCAGGAAGATGCCACCTCTCAGGTCTGCACCGCCCAGATTCGTATCCCGCAAGTCCGCGCCAATCCAATCGGAATTTCTCACATCTGCATTTTGGAGATCGGCTGCAATCATTAAAGCCCCTCGGAAGCTCGCGCTCCGCAGGTCAGCTCCTTTTAAGTTGGCGCCAAAGAAGTCACTTCCGGTGCGCTTTTTGCCCTTCTTCGACTTTCCTTGTCCAGAAGTTGCAGGTGGTACATTCGCGCGTACCATTTCACTTGCCTGGACCAAGAGTTGATTCACAGTGGACCGATGTTCAGCGATATTCAGACGCAAGAGGGCTGCAGGCTCCAGATTACTCAGACGCTCAATCTCCTGATATAACTCACCAAATGCCGAGTGAAGCGTTAATGTTTCCGGACGCATCATCATTTCCTTCATATAACTAAGCAACTCGTGAAGTTGCCGCAGGGCGGGCAGACAATCAAACATTTCAGTTGCAGACTCCGGATGATCCCGCCAATCTTTACCCGCGTAGGTCACTTGAGACAGCTTCTGTCCGGCTCCGAAACAGTCGTATACGGTACATCCTTTGAAACCTTTCTGCCGCAGCTGGGTATGGATACCACAGCGATTGTCATTGCGCAGGTTGGAACAGGGTGTGCCGCTGGCCTTATCAAAAGCAAAGTCCGATGACTTGCCATAGGGCAGGGCAACACAGCACAGGCCAAAACATTGCTCGCAGTCTGCACTCAGATGAGGACTCGCAGTACTGGCAAATGGTTGGTTAGACAATATAAACACTTCCTTATAATAGTACACACAGATGAAATCACGTCAGTACCACTTTACCATCCCGCCGGAATACGATCAATTGATAACAAGAAAAAAAGGGCGTTCCCCAAGTTCATAGGAACACCCTTTTTCGTGGAGAATCCTTCCGTTATTCAGGCATCTCTCCATAGTATTTTGTATTTAATTTAAACCACACCTTGAGCAATCATGGAATCGGCGACCTTGAGGAAACCGGCGATATTCGCTCCGGCTACGAGGTTACCTTCACAGCCATACGCTTCAGCGGCTTCTACACAGCTGTTGTAGATGTTCTTCATGATGTCATGCAGCTTCGCGTCTACTTCTTCAAATGACCAGGACAACCGCATGCTGTTCTGTGACATTTCAAGAGCAGACACGGCTACACCGCCGGCATTCGCCGCTTTGGCTGGACCAAACAGCACGCCTGCACCGTGGAAGACGTCAATGGCAGCCAGGGTGGAAGGCATATTCGCGCCTTCGCCAATGGCCTTCACGCCACCTTTGACCAGAAGGGCCGCAGCTTCTTCATCGATCTCATTTTGCGTCGCACACGGAAGAGCGATATCACAAGGAATAGACCAGATTCCTTCACAGCCTTCGGTATATGTTGCATGCGGGTGTTCTTTGATGTATTCGCTGATGCGAAGACGATCAACCTCTTTCAGACGTTTCACGGTATCCAGGTTGATGCCTTGTGGATCGTATATGTAGCCGCCTGAGTCACTACACGCCACGACTGTAGCACCAAGCTCCTGTGCCTTCTGAATGGCATAGATGGATACATTACCAGAGCCAGAGACAACGACCGTACTGTCCTTGAAGCTGAGTCCTTTGGATTGCAGCATCTCATGCACGAAGTACACACAGCCGAAGCCAGTTGCCTCTTTGCGTGCCAAGCTTCCCCCGTATAGAAGACCTTTTCCAGTTAATACGCCTGCCTCATGCCCGCCATGAATACGTTTGTATTGGCCGAACATGTAACCGATTTCCCTCGCGCCTACACCAATGTCGCCAGCAGGTACATCGGTATCGGAACCGATATATTTGTACAGCTCTGTCATGAAGCTTTGTGTGAAACGCATCACTTCCAGATCTGATTTTCCTTTGGGATCAAAATCGGAACCACCTTTACCACCGCCAATAGGCAGGCCGGTCAAAGCATTTTTGAAAATCTGTTCGAAGCCAAGGAACTTGATGATGCCCGAGTATACGGATGGATGGAAGCGAAGTCCGCCTTTGTAAGGGCCAATGGCACTGTTAAATTGCACCCGGAATCCACGGTTAACCTGAACTTTGCCCTGATCATCTACCCACGGAACACGGAATGTGATTACACGTTCGGGTTCGACAAGCTGTTCCAGCAGACTATGGTTCCTATATTTGGGGTGTGCTTCAATAACAGGAATAAGGGAATCCAGGATTTCTTTGACAGCCTGATGGAATTCGTCTTCATACGGATTTCTGGCGACAACGGACTCATAGACGGAATGAACATATGCTGCGGCAGTAACTTGAGCTGACTCTGTAGTTTCTTTTGTTATCGTGGACACTTTTTCGATGCACTCCTTTATTGTGTTAAAGTCTGTAGATGCTTATTTGCATAAATTGCATAAAAGTTTGTAGTTAAATATACAGGAAAGCAAATAAAAATACGAGATAGAAATCCATAAAATGTTTTTTATGCTGTAATTAAAATGTTCTATGGATCTACCATCTGATGTGAAGAATTAAGTTACCAAATGGATAATACAACCAAATGAATTGACATTAACAGCAAGTTAGCCGAATGCACTGGATTAATATTTTTCTTTTGGTAAGATGGTATGAAGGTCTCGTGTTCTGAGGTCTATACGAATAACAAGGAGGAAAACAAGATGATCAATAGAAACATGCGAATCAACGTGGAGAACAAGGCTTGTATAGGGGGTGAAATTTATTATGAACCATAGGACTTCCCGCCAAAATTGCAGAGAGAAGCTGGTAAGCCAGCTATTTACATTGGGTGAAGAGAAAAGGACATTTCTCGACGCTTATTTCGACGTGCGCGATCCGCAGCGAATACAGTTGGAAAAACAGCTGTTGGCATATACGCAGTATGTGGAGAAATTGCTCTTGGGCCCGGATGAAGATCTGGACTCGGTTGTATTGATCGGTAGTCTCATTGAATTTGAATACATCGATTTTCACACATCGGATTCATTCGTGATTGTCATGCCTGATGATACTGATCCTGATAAGGGGCGTATTTCCTTTCTCTCCCCAGTAGGAAGTCAATTGTTGCTAGGCAGTAAAGGGGAAGTGCGTTCCGTTCAGACGCCATCAGGCTCCATGCGGATACGCATCACGGGAATTGAACTTCAGAGCGAATCTATGAACGACTTGACTCTGGGGGGTGCAGATCATGCACTTTAAGGAGACCGATTTACCGGGAATTGGACGTAAATACTGGCTGTATACCCGTAGTGGCGAGCATCTGGTCATTGTAATTCATAACGACGAGCGACGTGACCTGTTTCACATGGAGTCAGGGGATACGCCTGAAGAGCTGGGGGATATGGTATCTCTGGTTACCCTGGACGATGATGAAGCACGGGCAGTAGCCGCTATTGTCGGTGGTATGACCTATAAACCGAAGTTTCAGAATGAGCGCGAAGTAATGCTCGAAGGGCTGTTAATCGAATGGCTTCGAATCGAGCCTCACGCGACAAGCATAGGTATGACAATTGGTGAACTGGATATCCGGCAGGCAACAGGTGCCGTTATTTTGGCTGTTGTGACCAAGGACAAGGAGAAGCAATTCAATCCAGGTCCAGACTATGTTTTTACAGCTGGAGCTACAATTGTGGTCGCAGGTGAACGGAATCAGATCAAACAGCTCAAACAATTGTTAACTGATGGACGGACTTAGCCTATGGATATGCTCATATTCGAAGTGGGAATTGCCGTTGCGCTGATTACACTTACGGGGCTGATATCTTCACGATTACGATTTTCGGTCATTCCTTTCTATATCCTGATTGGTATGGCTGTTGGACCACATGCACCACAGATCGGCATAGTGGATTTGCGTTTTATCGAAAGTTCGACCTTTATTGAATTTATGGGCAGGCTTGGTATTTTGTTTTTGCTATTTTATCTGGGTCTGGAGTTCTCGGTCTCCCGTTTATTAAAGTCTGGTAAAGCCATTCTGACCGGAGGCATGTTCTATGTAGGCCTGAATTTTGTCTCTGGATTGCTGTTGGGGTGGTTCATGGATCTGCCCCTTCAGGAGACACTTGTTGTCTGCGGGATCATGACCAGCTCTTCTACAGCCATTGTAGCTAAAGTACTCGTTGATCTGAAACGCACGGCAAACCCTGAAACAGAGATTATCATGGGCATGATCATGTTTGATGACTTGTTCATCGCGATTCATATCTCCATCCTGACTGGGCTTGTGCTCAGCGGGGCAACTTCATTCTTAAGTGTTCTGCTGGTATCACTGTCTGCTCTACTGTTCATTGTGCTGTTCCTGATCATCGGCAGGAAGAGCATCAAATATATTGATAAGGCACTGAACATCAAGTCGTCAGAGCTGTTTCTGTTAACTGTCATGACACTGCTCTTCCTGGTAGCGGGCTTCTCGGAGACACTTCATGTAGCGGAAGCAATTGGAGCCTTAATGATGGGACTTGTGCTGGGCGAATCAAGACATGTCAGTCGAATTGAACATCAGATCATGCCTTTCAAAGATTTTTTTGGTGCAATTTTCTTCTTCAGCTTTGGACTGACCATTGAGCCGTCGTCACTCGGCGGAGCTGTCGGCATGACAATTATTGCAGTGATTCTGACGATTGCCAGTAACTATGGTGCAGGTATGATCGCTGGCAGATTGGCTGGAATGAGCCCAAAGGCTTCACTGAATGTAGGATTTACCCTGGTCTCCCGGGGCGAATTCTCTATTATTATGGCTAATATCGGCAAGGCCGGGGGACTGATGGCCTCCATCCAATCGTTTGCCGTATTATATGTGTTAATCTTGGCTGTACTGGGACCTATTCTGACGAAAGAATCTCCGCGGATCTACGCACAGTATGAGCGACTAAGGAAGCGGGTGAAGCGAAGGGAGACAGGATGAGACGAACGCTGGCTGTCACTGGACAGACTGGGAATTCTGACCGCAAGGCATAATAAGCGCCACACTGTTGGGAGAGAGAAATCACTCCAGGGTGTGGCGCTTTTTTATTATTGGGAATCGACCCAATACCGCTTTGTTATGATGTCCCTTCCACCAATTTATGGTATGTATCCATATCTTGTGCGTGGTCATGAATGTGAAAGTCCACAGGCAGGACTATAGTTGTGATTTAGTAGATAGGGATTGAAAATAAACAGTTATTATGTAAAATAATGTTATATTCAAATCTAGCAGTTGAACATACCATTTACACGAGAACGTAGAGGACAGAAGAAACCTGAAGAAGCGGAGCTAAAAGCTTTCTGGAAGAAAGCTACTTCGTAAGCATGTACTTCGCCTTTATCAACAGATTTTCACCTTTGTAAAATTGAATCAAAAAATCTGGGGATAACAGTGATCGGAAGGTTATTCTGTCATCGGAGTGGCAAGTGTAAATATTCTTTAGTTCAACTTATGTTTCAATGTAACAGAAGGTAGAATGACAAGGAGGAATAGTTCATGAATAAGAAAAGTAGATTTCAACGGTTAAAATGGGCAGGTACAGGGATGTTGCTCAGTCTCGTATTATTTGCTCTGCCTGCATCAGCTGCTTGGAACGATACATATCAGGGGTATGCGACGTACACGGGTTCAGGTTACTCGGGAGGTGCGGTGTTGCTTGATCCCATCCCGGCAGACATGAAGATTACTGCACTCAATCCGTTCCAGCTCAATTATAACGGGGTTAAAGCTGCCTTGGCGGGAGCCTATCTCGAAGTACAGGGACCTAAGGGCAAAACAACGGTCTATGTAACAGATCTGTATCCAGAGGGTGCTAGTGGGGCACTGGATCTTTCGCCGAATGCCTTTAACCTGATCGGTGACCCGAAGGCAGGCAAAATCAATATCAGCTGGAAAGTGGTCAAAGCGCCAATTCAAGGCAATGTCTCCTATCGGATTAAGGAAGGCAGCAGTCAGTGGTGGGCAGCCATTCAGGTCCGCAACCATAAGTATCCGGTGCTGAAGTTCGAAGTGAAACAAAAGGATGGCACGTGGCTCAATCTCGAAAAGCAAGATTATAATCATTTCCTCGGAACCGGACTGGGCAAAGAAAAACTGAACGTTCGTATTACCGATATTCGCGGTCAGGTATTGAATGACACGATCCCGGCTCTGCCTAATGATGGGTCAGGCGGTGCATACATCGTACCGGGCAATGTACAGTTTCCCGATTGACAGATATACGAAGGTGTTATAAAAAGAAGTATGGTCATAGACGTATTCTTAACGAAAAGTCGTACACTGTACGGCTTTTTTTGGTATACGAAAGAGGAGAATGTACCGTATGAAAAAAAGTTTACCTTCCTATCAGACAACACATCCCTATTGGAAACAGTATCAGGCCTTTTTCCCGGAAGAAGTAAGGCTAGGGGAGGACACAGCTCCTGAGGAGGAATGGTGGGAGTCGAGTGGGGTTCATTTGCATATCGATCGATTACCCGCGCCTCAGTCTCCAATCAAAATTCTGTTCATTCATGGTGCGGGAGGCAATGGGAGGTTGCTCGCTCCGTATGCCCGAATGTTACACCGAAATGGATACGAGGTGGTATCGCCAGACCTTCCACCGTATGGGTTAAGTTACGCAATGTCTGGTACACGTATCAACTACGAACTATGGATAGAACTACTTGTTTCACTCATTGAACGGGAATATAAGAAAGACGGCAAGCCAATCGTCGTAATGGGAAGCAGTATTGGAGGCATGCTCGCCTATCATACCAGCGCCCGCAGTGAGCATGTTAAGGGTCTGATCGCAACTACATTTGTAGACACGAGTAACCCCGATATGCGTGATCAGCTTGCACCCAATCGTCTGGTGAGCCGGGTGGGAAAACGCATGATGGATCTGTTCCCGAGTCTGCTGGATCATATGCGGATTTCGGTCAAGCAGGTATCCCGGATGCAACTGATTAGTAACAACCAGGACTTAACCCGGCTTATTATGAATGATCCACAAGCGGCAGCCACACGTATTCCGTTGGAATTATTAAGAACATTCCTTAATAAGGAGCCGGAAGTAAGCCCGGAACAATTCAGTCAATGTCCAGTTCTGTTGGTTCATCCTGAATTGGACCCTATGACACCCATCAGGTTCAGCCAATCTTTTTTTGATCGACTGGTGGTAGATAAGGAATGCATCCTTTTGGAAGGGGCAGGCCATTTCCCGATAGAGCAGCCAGGGCTGCAGCAATTGGAGGCGGCGGTGCTACGATTTTTGCAACAGATTCAATGACAACCAAAGGCCACTACAATGCTTCGCATAAGATAGTTTACATATCCTGAGTACGTAAAACACCTCCCACTAAGGGAGGTGAATTTGGATATTTTTGATATGAATTGCACTACCGCCAACCTGAATCTGTGTGATTTCATTGGAACTATCCAAAGTTAATCGGGCTCGGATCTCGGAGGGACGGTTCATGATATACCCTTGTCTGATCGTATACGTTTGCTGATGAGGATCTGTGAGTTGGTTGTATTGATATAGATAACAGAGCATTGCACCATTGGATGTGCCCGTTGCACTCTCTTCCGGTATATCATAAAGTGGTGCGAAATTTCGACATTCTGCCAGAACGTCCTTAGCATCTGGTTCGAGTGTAAACACGTGATAACCTATGACATGATGTGCTTTACATATTTCAGTGATACGCTGGAAGTCAGGATCGATTTTGGCCAGCACATCAATATCTTTAACGGCTATCATGATATCGGGTAGCCCGGTAGACACAATCTGTACAGGTAGTTCGGAATGCAAATCCTCCATAGAAATACGTAATGAATCGGCAATTTGCTGTCGATCCACGATCTCCCCAAACTCCGGCAACGTCTGTGACAGATAGACTTCTCCATTGACTTCGATATCGACTTTAAGAATTCCGGCCAGTGTCTCCAGTGTATATGTACCAACATCAATGAGATGTTGTGTCTTCATTAGATAAAATAAAGCAATTGTGGCATGTCCACATAGATCGACTTCATCACTTGGGGTGAAGTAACGTACTTTGAAATCAGCCTGATCCGATGGCATAACAAACGCTGTCTCTGAAAAACCGACTTGTCTGGCAATCTCCTGCATCTGGGATTCAGATAAATGCGCTGCTTGTAGAACAACACCTGCGGGATTTCCACCAAGAGCCTTGTCCGAAAATGCATGTAATGTACTTACTTCAACTTCCATATCGTTACCTCGCTTGTTCAGTTATTGGGTTAAGATTTAACTTAATCGATAATCGACATTATATCACGATTGTTGAACTGGATTGTAAATCCCAAATTGGCTGTGAATTTTTGAATGAATAGGTCAAGTGATTGCTGGGAAAGGGTAATGAAGGGAGAGAGCATAACGATAATCCAATGGAAAGGCTGGGATCTCTTATGAAAGCAATTGTGATTGAGGAATTTGGTGGAGCGGAACAATTGAAGGAACAGGAAGTAACGAAGCCATCATGTGGAGTGAATCAGGTGCTGATCCGAACGCATGCCACGTCGGTCAATCCAGTGGACTTCAAAATCAGACAAGGTCATATGAAAGAAGCAGCGGAGAATTTCCCATTGATTCTGGGCGGTGATGTTGCGGGTACTGTGGCTGAAGCAGGCTCGAATGTCACGCGGTTCAGAGAAGGTGATCGGGTGTTTGCGCGTCCTCGTCAATTCGGAACTTATGCGGAATATGTTGCTGTCGATGCGGATATTATTGCCCGTATACCGGAGAAACTTAGTTTTGAGGAAGCGGCAGCTATCCCGCTGGCTGCAATGACGGCCTGGCAGGCACTTGTGGTTCATGGACGGTTAGCCAAAGGACAGAAGGTACTTATTCATGCGGGTGCAGGTGGTGTGGGAACGTATGCGATTCAGATTGCCAAGTCCCTCGGTGCTGAAGTGGCTTCCACGGCGAGTGAATCGAACGAAGCGTTGCTTCGCTCCTTGGGTGTGGATCATTTTATCAATTATAAAAAAGAAGATTTCTCGGAGATCCTCTCCGGTTATGATGTTGTACTCGACACGATGGGCGGCGATATTCAGTGCGACAGCTTCAAGGTGTTAAAGTCTGGTGGGTATCTGGTATCCTTGGTGGAACAACCGGATGAGAAGCTTGCCAAGGAAGCTGGAGTAACGGCCAACGTATTCATGATGGAGCCCAAAGGGGATCAACTGGATCAGCTGGCTGAACTGGCTGCGGAAGGCAAGCTCAAATCGATTATTGATGGAACCTACCCGCTAACTCAACAGGGAGTAAGGGAAGCACACGAGAAAAGTGAAACCCATCATACCCGCGGGAAACTCGTTATTCAGGTGCAATAGAATTCATCAACTCGTAGAAGTATTTTGACTCATGAGTCTGATACAGATTGAACCAGGCTTGTAATGTTTCTGGTGCAAAGACATCCAGCCTCTTCAGTACATGCATCGCAAATTCTAACGGAGCTATTCCTGATGCAGTAACTACATTTTCATCGGTTACTGCTGGCTCCGTTTGATAATATGTTTCCCCAGTATAATCTGGGCATATCATCTTCAGGTATTCTAAATCATTGCTTGTATGCTGTCTGGAATCCAGTATCCCTATTTTTGCAAGTGCAACAGTGGCACCGCAAATCGCCGCAATAATCGTCCCTTTTTCTATAGAGGCAGCAATTTTTTTCAATAGAGGATCATGGATGGTGTCCATCCAGGTGTTTCCTCCCGGGAGAATGATGACATCATTACTGTTCAATTCACACTCATCAACAGAAATACGAGGGAGTATGTTCAAACCTCCCATTGTTGTAACCGGGTTTTTATCCACACCTACCGTTACGACCTGTAAAGGCTCGATCTCTTTCCTGAAATACCTTCCCGAGTTAAGTTCAGCAGTTAGATATCCTACCTCCCAGTCTGCCATCGTATTGAATACATAAAGATATACGTTCTTCGTATGCATCATACACACCCCTTTTGTCTTTAATGAATAACCAAGTACTCACGTATTATAAAAAAACTTCACTGACATCTTCCGTCAGTAAAGTTTTTAAACTTGATAATAATCAGTGAGGTCATGTAGAACTTCAACCAGTTTGTGCTTTAGACTTATGGGTTCAAGGACTTGAACTGATCTGCCATAGGGCAAAAGTAAGCTCGGGACGTACTTATGCATATGTTCTTGATCTATTAAAAATATAGCTTTCTTAGGAGTCCGTTCTTGGAGGTGATGTCCCAAAAACCAATGCTGACATAGGCTATCGAGCGTACTTGTTTTACCTGTCAGAACCATAGAAATAAATGATTGCGAATTGTTTGCTTCTGGAAGCAGGTTACGAATAAAAAATTCACTTGCCGAAAAATGCGGTGGAGGGTTGAACGTTATTTCTGTCTGGTGAACACGGATGATTCGCTCCACCCTAAAACTGCGAATTTCATTCCGCAAATGACAAAAGGCTATAACATACCAGTTCGTATTCCAGTAGATCATTCCGTAGGGGTCCACAATTCTACGTTTGGGTTGTTCTTCATGACTTGTGTGGTAATCCACTTCTACAGACGATTTGTTTAACACGCTTTGCTCCAATTTCCTCAATATGGGCTCTATCGTTGGTTTTTCAAGGGGGCCTATGACTTTAATCCCTTCGAAATGTTGCTTAATCATGCTCTCCTGTTCTTGATTGGAGTGCATCATAAGCTTTGAAGTTGCGCTATTTAATGCCTCCCCTAAAAAATATCCAGCTTCTTTTGCGAAAACAGCGGCATGAAGTAATGTTTTTTTCTCCTCTACATCAAAAAGAAGAGGACTCTTAATAAAATGATTCAACAGAGTATACCCGCCATGATGACCCGTGTCGGATATAATCGGTACACCACTAGCACAAAGTGCATCGATATAACGGTAAACCGTTCGTATGTTCATTTCTAATTTTTCAGATATTTGTTTTGCCGTAATTTTTCTGCCTGAATTCAGCATCCATAGGATTGCCATCATGTTATCCAGTTTAGACATTAGTTTCACCTCAGAGATTACTATAACATTCATTCCGAAATTCGGGTCTGGATTGGTAGAAGCAAGAGTGGCCTGCTCCCCAATTCTGGTGCAATAAGATATAATAGGAGAAATTTATTCCATTCTGTGCATGAGGTGATTAGGATGTCCAACGAACTCATTGAAGCCATTCAATTGTTAAAAGAAAAGAAGTGGGTGGATCTGACCCATACTTTTGGACCGGACTCTCCACATTTTTCAGCTTTTGAGGCAGCACAATTCGATACACTGTTTGATCACGATCAAGGTTTCTTTGCCCAGAGCTTTAAGTTCCCGGGTCAATACGGGACACATCTTGATGCGCCGATCCACTTCGTTCGGGATACACGGTATCTGGATGAGTTGGGCTTGAAGGAGCTTGTATTGCCACTTGTGGTCATTGACCAGTCCGCCGAAGTAGAGAACAATCCGGATTTCACACTGGATGTGGAGCATATTCTTGAATTTGAAAGAGAGCATGGCGTGATTGAAGCTGGAAGCTTTGTAGCCTTACGTACAGATTGGAGCAAACGCTGGCCTAACCATGAAGCATTTGGTAACAAGGATGATGAGGGCAACAGTCATGCACCTGGATGGTCAGTTCGTGCGCTTATGTTTTTGTTTGAGGAGAGAAAAGTACAAGCCATTGGGCATGAAACCTTTGACACGGATTCGGCCGTGGATTATCAGAAGAATGGGGCACTTCTGGCAGAATATTATGTACTCGCCCAAGACACTTATCAGGTCGAGCTGTTAACGAACCTGGATCAGGTGCCGGCCAAAGGCGCGGTGATCTTCAACATTGTACCGAAGGCGGAGAAAGCATCTGGTTTTCCAGTTCGATCTTTTGCCATTCTGCCGTGAAACTGGGTAGATCAAAAGCTGAAATAGTTAATCACATAAATCAGACACTAACGAAGTCTAAATGATTCACGTATGTAAATAGCAAGGGAGGCGTATTTCGCCTCCTTTTTATGTTGTTACTTTTGATCCGAATAGGGATCTTGATTAAATCTTTGAGAGATTTTTTTCTCTGTTTTCTTACGCCGTATCCAGCGCTTGAGCAAGCCCTCTTCTTTACGTTCCTGCAGTGTTTCCTTTAATCCTTGAATCATAAATTCCGATCTTCGTCTGTCATCCCGACTAATCTCGCGTAATTCCTTAATAAATTTGTCGTCCATATCTGCCTCTCGCTTGTTCAGGATAATTCCATTATACCGAACGTACGTTCTTTTATCAAGTTTTTCCATTACGAATGATTTTTGAGATCAATATAGTGAAAAGAAGCACAGGAACAGTACGTGGCATGTGTGAGAATGGTATTAGAGGGTTTGAGTATAATCCTCCAAGTATGAGGTTGAGAAACCAGAGAACGGAAGGAGAAATTCATGAAGCAGCGTATAGGCAGATCGTGGTTACTCATTTTGATGCATGGAATATTGGGGATTGGGGCGATTGTTGGAGGCATCATTTTAATCATAGACCCATCCGGAAGTATGGTGAATTTGCCCGTATCTTTGTTGCGGTATTCTCCGTTTTCCAGTTTTTTGTTCCCGGGGATCATCCTATTGCTGGTTCTTGGCGTGATGCCTACAATGATTGCGATTTCGCTCATCCGCTACGTTCATTGGGGGCTGGGTGAGAGACTGAATCTCTATCCTGACCGCTATTGGGCTTGGACTTTTTCCTTGTATACGGGGTTTGCTCTCATCATCTGGATTATGGCGCAGGTGTACTGGATTCAGGATGTCTCTATTATTCACTTGGTCTATTTTGCATGGGGAGTGGGTATTCAAGTTGTGACCTTATTGCCTGCTGTACAGCGAATCTATTCGAAATAAACTGCTCGCATGTTGAACAAATGGCTGCCGACAGAATCGTTGAAGATTCTGTCGGCAGCTATTTATTATGGGCATCGAGATGATACGTATTGTTGTGGTCATGCTTCCCGCTTGTATTTTGGACTGAAAAAGGACTCGGACAAATCATATTGACAAAAATGTATCATCCTCGCATACTTACGACATACACTTTATAAAGTTTATTTATTAAGTTTGCTAAAGGAAATGGAGTCAAGCTCATGAGCTATCAGATAGTCGTCGCATATGATGTAACCGTATTGCTACCTCATTGGCTTGCAGAAGCGACCAACCGAAAAATCAAGATTCGCAGGAAGCAGGGAGGTGAGTATGGATGGTCTACGTTATTATGGCAGTTATAATTTGGGCAGGTACCTATGCAAGTATGGCCTTGTCAAAGCAGCCGATGGAAGTGCAGCCTGTGAAGTCGATGGATGATTTGTTTGAATAAACTTTATTATCAACCACAACCGAATGTCTGAACAATGCAGCTCTGCTGATTTCGATCCATTGCCAGCACGATGGAACTCATGTGTTCGAGTAAGGCATTATGTTATGATATGGAGTAAAATTACATCCATACCATTGCTTTGGCTCCATTGAACCAGAGTAGAAACGAGAGGGTTATGAAAAAAGCCAATGCTACAATGATGAAATACATCAATTTGAATAATGTGCGTGAAGTCATGCAGCAGATCGAGACGGCGACCAAACCGCAATTAGCTTCACTCACCAATCTTAGTGTTGTTACCATTAATGCGCTGATACAGGAATTATGTGATGGCGGAGAGTTGTTCCAGGATAAAGTGGTTCCCTCTAACGGCGGTCGTCCTGCTCAGGCATATCGATATAATTATAACTTCAAGCTTGCTTTGGTTCTTTACATCAAAGAGATGAAAGGGCAGGAGTTGATTTCGGCAACGGTCATGAATCTGGAAAATAAGGTTATGTTGAAGGAAGAGAGCATTTTGCCTGCTTTCGATAAACAACATGTGCTGCAACTTATCGCGCGTTTCGTTGCGGAGTATCCGTCCATTGATATGATCGGCATCGGTATTCCGGGGCAAGCCGTGGATGGGGACATCACGGTGAGCAGTCATGAAGAGCTTATCCATTCACACCTGATACGGGAGATCGAGAGCGAGTTCCAACTGAACGTTCTCGTGGAGAATGATGTTAATGCAGCGATTAGCGGATACTGTACACAGCATGCGGATATGAAGGAACGGAGTGTAGCCGGAATTTATTTTCCGAACCGATATCCGCCGGGTATGGGCATGATGTTGAATGGACAGATGATCCGCGGGAAAAACGGGATGTTTGGTGAGATCAAGTATCTTCCTTATTCACCTGATTGGCAACGTGACATGAGCAAAGATGATTTTGTAGTGCAGGTATGTAAAATCCTGCAAACAATTAATGCCGTCGTTGCCCCGCACCAGATTGTCATTTATCAGGAACGTGTGGAGAGAGAAGAACTGGATTTGGCGTGGAAACAGTACGGGAAAGATCATCCCATGCCATCGTTGCCAGAGATTGTACATCAGGACTCGTTTCAACATGATTTCGATGCTGGATTAAGAGAAATGGTTCTTCAGGCGTTGAAGTCAGGCCTTCTATCAAACGCCTTATGACCCACAGGTCATGTCTGTGGATTTTATTTTACAAATTGCAGGAACAAGTGTAGAGGAGGATTCATGATGCGTGAAGAAGAGAGAATCATGAAGGGCATGTTGTTTAGTCCAAGTGATCCGGAATTAAAGATCATCAAAAGGCGGGCCCATAATCTCAGTCAGCGTTACAGTCAGACCTTTGAAGAACAGGCTGAGGAAAGGAATCAGATATTGCAACAGCTACTGGGAGAGATTGGAGAAGGCGGATTTATGCAAGGCCCCATCTTCTTTCATTATGGTGTGCACACTCGGATAGGTCATCATTTCTTTGGCAATTACAATCTGACGATACAAGATGACGCTCAAGTGAGAATCGGGGACTATACCAGTTTTGGACCAAACGTTACGATTGTTACCCCCATTCACCCCATGATTGCCAGCGAGCGGAGACAGATGGTGGACCAGAATGGTGATGTGAAGTCGCTATGTTATGCCAAACCTGTCACGATTGGAAACGATGTATGGATCTCGGCAAACGTCACAGTGTGCGGGGGCGTAACGATTGGAGACGGATGTGTCATCGGAGCAGGTAGCGTGGTGACTCGTGATATTCCACCGCATTCTTTTGCAGCAGGCGTACCGTGCAGAGTTATTCGCAAAATTACTGAAGCGGACAGCATGCGAAATTACCCCGATGTTCTGGCAGATTGCCGTGTGTAAAAAGGCTGTCACCAGGATCTGCAGATGATCTGGTGACAGCCTTTTGTTGTTGTACGTTTACTTGGAGGCGTTATAGTTACTCAAGATCGTTAACTCCACAGCTCTTTGCGGTGAAGATCATACCCGGACATATAGGGGAATGTTCCACCACAGCTTCAAGATCTGAACTGTAATCCATGGAGAGTAACACACCGTCCGGATCTGTAAGTAGAAAAAGATAGGTGCCCGTTAAATTTTCTTTGATATCCGAGATACTGTTCTGGAATGCATGAATTAGGAAATGATTGATTTTGCGAAGCCTGTCCAGACTGGATTTTGGTGAATAGTTGAACGGAGCCGTTCCTGCTACATGCGAGCGAGTAACGGACTCATTGTGCCGTGAGGCAAGTGTAATGGCAGGCATGTGGTTTCCTCCTTGCTCATCCAATCGTTTGAATGACGTGTCCTTCCTGGTCCTTAATCTCTGTCTTAACAATCTGAATGAGGAGATGATCCAATGAAATAATCTCGAATGTCCCTTCAATCGGACGAAGGTTCTGTGCCAGCTCTTCAACAATCTGCTTGTTCACTGTTAGTGTGATTTGTCTATCTGAGTCCGACACTGCTGGATGTTCTCCGGCTTCGAATCGGATATTAATATCCGGTCCGAGCAAGGAAAGAGATTCACCTTTTGACATTCGGCTGCGAAGAATGGTACCGATCAAAACGGCCTGTTTGGCTCCAAGCTGGAGTTTGGCCGGAACCGATTTTTGCAGCAGTCTTTTGCGAGGAGACTCCCAAGCCAGTTGTTGTATGAATAAAAAGGCTGTGCTGGACCCGTCCTGTTCCATTCCATCCTCAACCGCTTGTATAACCGAGGGAATATCTGCGTACGAATTTCTCATGAGATCTGTTACATATTTGGGCATGAAAGGGGAACATGCAGATAGAAAGCCACGCGTATTCCAAGTTTGAATCATCTCCAGTTCACGACCTGAAATACCTACAATCTGGATAAACTTCACTGAACCATTAGGCGTTGATATCTCCGGCAAATCCGGGTCTTCTACAAAAGCGAGCGCTGTCAGCAGTGTATCTGACTCCAGGCAGATCGGACCATTGGCGTCCATATAATCTCCTGGCTGAAATATATTTCCGCTGTTGAACACGTAACGTCCTACATTCTGTAGCAGATTCAGCGCCCAAGCTGGCGGCTCGGTCTCATCTTCATTACGTGTAAGACGAAACGTGAGCTCAAATCCATATCCACTCCTGGATGCATCCTGCATCTCTTTTTCATATAATTCAGAAAAACCGTAGGTGACAAAATGCCAATGATACATAGGTTTATCGACAGCATAGACGCTGATACCATCAAGTGGATCTGGTCCGCCGAGCATATACGGAAGGGCAGTGCCGTAGTGTCTTGGCTCCTGTTCACCGTATAGATCACCGATGGCTTTATCAATCGCATCCCAACCGGACGTATTTTCTTCATGAGTTATGTTCTGAATCCTCCTGTACTCGTCTTTCCCCGAAAAAACATTTAAAATTAAGTCTACCTGTTACAGGAGTGGTTTCAAGCGGCTTTAGGATGAATTGTGTTAAATAGGACCACAGGGTTACAAATGGCGATATGGGGAGTGAAATTACATGAGTATGAAAGGTATTTATTTCAGGGAGTTTAGGCAGGCAAACTGGGACTTATTTTGCGAACGGTTTGAAGAACTTGAACAGAAGAGGGACCCCACTTGGGCAGAACGTGCGCGAGTACAAGGGATTCCGGCGGATATAAGTCGGGTGCTGTGGTGTGAAATGGGGGAGTATGCTTTTGAATGGCTGGCGAAAGATATCCCGGCTTTAGGGGACCAAAGTCCCGCTGCTTACTTGGAAACAGAGGAAGGAGCGCAGGCACTAAGGGCAGCCATTATGCGTATGCCGCGTTAATTTTCCGATGGAGAGAGTGTGCGAACGATCATATGATCCAGTGAAGTTGATTTTGCAAAATAGATATGTTACGCTTACATTACAAGAGCAAACACAACAGAATATGCAATAACATCTTTTGATGGATTGTAACTGTGAAGACAGGCAAAACCTAAACTGATGGTGAAATGAAAGCCCCTTTTTTTTGGTGCTATTTTACCTTGAGTTTAGGTTTTTCTTGTTTTCTGCTCTGAATTACAGTTCGTTACCTGGAAAAACCAAAATAAATTTCGAAAAGAGGTTGTTGTTCATGACCACGGCAAAAAAAGGATTCCCCGAAAACTTCCTATGGGGCGGCGCTACAGCTGCCAATCAATTGGAGGGTGCATTCGATAAGGACGGCAAAGGCCTCTCCACAGCGGACATGATCGCTCATGTTCCTAAAGAGAAGCGTACAGGCGGACATGCCATGGAAATTTCCTCTTCCCGAATCGAAGAGATTCTCTCCGGCAAAATTGAAGAACGTTTCCCGAAACGTTTTGGTATTGATTTCTATCATCACTTTAGAGAAGATATTGCGTTGTTCGCTGAAATGGGTTTCAAAGTTTTCCGTTTGTCCATTCACTGGGCCCGTATTTTCCCGAACGGTTATGACCAAGAGCCGAATGAAGCTGGTTTGAAATTCTACGATGAAGTCTTCGACGAATTGTTGAAATACGGTATTGAGCCGCTCGTTACATTGTCTCACTATGAGACTCCGCTTGGCTTGACGCAAAAATATAACGGCTGGGCTGGCCGTGAAGTGATCCAGCACTATGTTAGATATGCAGAAACGGTGTTCAACCGTTATAAAAATAAAGTGAAATACTGGCTGACGTTTAATGAAATTAACGTAATGCTGTTCAGCCCGTACACTGGTGGCGGCATTCTGATAGATAAAGTGGACAACAAGCTGCAAACCACATATCAAGCGTTACATCACCAATTTGTAGCAAGTGCATTAGTAACAAAGCTTGCACATGAGATTATCCCTGGTTCCCAAGTGGGTTGTATGCTTGCTCGTATGGAAACTTATGCAGCAACATGTAATCCGGTAGATGTTCGTCTGGCTCAACACGAGAATCAGATTAACCTCTTCTTCACGGACATGCATGCTCGTGGTAAGTACCCTAACTACATGGCTCGTTATTTTGAAGAAAACGACATCGTGATCCAAAAAGAAGCAGGCGATGACGAGATCTTGCTCAACAATACCGTTGATTTCATTTCCTTCAGTTACTACATGTCTGTGACCAAATCTGCATCCGCAGGCAAGGAAGAGACGGCGGGTAACCTGACTGGCGGTGTGAAAAACCCATATCTGGAAGCTTCTGATTGGGGCTGGGAGATCGATCCGATCGGTCTGCGCGTAACGCTGAACAACTTCTGGGATCGTTACCAGAAACCATTGTTCATCGTGGAAAATGGTCTGGGTGCATATGACCGTGTTGAAGAAGACGGTTCAATCCATGACTCCTATCGTGTGGATTACCTGAAAAAACACATCGAACAAATGAAAGAAGCCATCAAAGACGGCGTGGATCTGATTGGATTCACAGCATGGGGCCCGATTGACCTGGTAAGCATGTCCACTTCCGAAATGTCCAAACGTTATGGTTTCATCTACGTCGATCTGGATGACGAAGGTAACGGAACACTGAAACGTTCCAAGAAAGATTCGTTCGACTGGTACAAAAACGTGATTGCAAGCAATGGTGAGCAACTGTAGTTCTCCCGTTTTAAGGATTGTTACCGCATAAAAAGCGGGCAAAACCTAACACGAAAGTTGGCATGGAAGGAATCTAATATTCCTGACGGCCCTTTTAGTTGGAGATTGTCCGCTTTTTCCTGTCGGCAAAGGATAGAGCAATGCATTTAAACAAAGAATGAAAATACCGTTAATTAGAGAGGAATGATTGATATGACAACACCATTTCCGAAGGATTTCCTATGGGGCGGCGCTGTAGCAGCCAACCAACTTGAAGGAGCTTATAATACAGATGGCAAAGGCCTGTCTGTCCAAGATGTCATGCCACACGGGATTACAACGCCTAGAACGGAAGGGCCTACAGAGGATAACCTGAAACTGATCGGGATTGATTTTTATAACCGCTACAAAGAAGATGTTAAATTGTTTGCTGAAATGGGCTTCAAAGTATTCCGCACATCCATCGCGTGGTCCCGTATCTTCCCTAAAGGTGATGAATTGGAGCCAAACGAGAAAGGTCTGCAATTCTATGATGACCTGTTCGATGAGTGCCACAAATACGGTATTGAACCACTCGTAACGATCTCTCACTATGAGACACCGCTGCATTTGTCCAAAACGTATGATGGCTGGGTTAACCGTAAAATGATCGAGTTCTATGAGCGGTATGTAACAGTTCTTTTCAACCGTTTCAAAGGCAAAGTGAAATACTGGCTGACGTTCAACGAAATCAACTCCATTCTGGAGGAGCCATTCATGAGCGGCGGAATCTACACGCCAAAAGCAGAACTGTCCAAGCAGGATCTGTACCAAGCGATCCATCATGAACTGGTAGCCAGTGCCTTGGCTGTTAAACTGGGTCATGAAATTATGCCTGAAGCCAAAATTGGCTGTATGGTACTGAGTATGCCCACCTATCCGCTGACACCGAACCCGGATGATGTCGTTGCAGCCATGCATGCAGAACAGCGTAATGACATCTTTGCGGATATCCATGCACGTGGGTACTATCCAAAATACATTAATCGTTATTTCAAAGCGAATAATATCAATATCAAGTTTGAAGACGGCGATGCTGAAATTCTGAAGCATACGGTAGACTTTATCTCGTTCAGTTACTATGTAAGTCTCTGTGAGACAGGTGACCCTCAGAAGCGTATCGAAGGAAAAGGAAACCTGTTCGCAGGTGTGCAGAACCCTTACCTCAAAGCGAGTGAGTGGGGCTGGCAGATTGATCCGCAAGGACTGCGGGTAACCTTGAACAAATACTGGGACCGTTATCAAAAACCATTGTTTATTGTCGAAAATGGTCTGGGTGCTGTAGATGAGCTGATTACTGACGAAAATGGCAATAAAACGGTGAATGATGATTACCGTATCCAATACTTGAATGACCATCTGGTACAGGTGGGCGAGGCTCTTGAGGATGGCGTAGAAGTGATGGGTTATACGTCATGGGGCTGTATTGACCTGGTGAGTGCTTCTACGGCAGAGATGAAGAAACGTTATGGCTTCATCTATGTGGACCGCAACAATGATGGTTCCGGGACACTGGACCGTTACAAGAAAAAATCATTCCATTGGTACAAAGAAGTTATTAGTACTAATGGCTCAAGTCTTAAGAACAACAACGAGTAAATATTGGTTCTGTAAGCATAGTTGTGCAAGCACCTTCTTGTGTCGCATTAACGCACATTAACCGCTTTCACAAAAACATTGTCATATGGATATTTATATGGTAAGATGGGCCTAAGGCTAATGAATACTGGATTGTTACTGTTCAATCAGGCAAAACCAGAAGCGGGGCATATTTCGTGACCTGCTTTGGTTTTGCCTTTTACTACTTTGACGGTGCAAGGTGATGTGAAGAAATGAAAATTGAGAAGGTGCTGAACAACAACGTAGTTACCGTGATTGATCCGGGAGGAAACGAACTGGTCGTTATGGGACGTGGAATTGCCTTCAAAAAGCATACTGGTGAATCAATAGACGAGAGTCTCGTCGAAAAAATATTCTCGTTAGAAAGCAAGGAAGTATCACAGAAACTGAAAACGCTTCTGTCTGATATTCCAGTTGAATATGTCGAGTGCTCGGATGAAATTATCCGTTATGCCGAGACGGTGTTAGGTGAGAAGTTGCACGAAAGCATCTACATTTCACTGACGGATCATATTCATTTTGCCATTGATCGACATCGTCAAGGACTGCAGATCCGTAATGCACTATTTTGGGAGATCAAGCGCATGTACCGGAAGGAATATGCCATTGGACTCAAGGCGCTACAGATTATTGAGGAAACGTTAGGTGTCCTGCTTCCCGAAGACGAATGCGCATTCATTGCAATGCATCTGGTTAATGCCCAGATGAACGGTGAGATGAGGGAAACCATCAGCATTACGAACATCGTTAAGGACATTCTTAATATCGTAAGACGTAGCTTTGTGATCGAGCTTGACGAAGATTCACTGAGTTATTATCGTTTTTTAACTCATCTGAAGTTCTTTGCCCAACGTGTGTTGCAAGGAATGGCGATTGAAGATAAAGAAGAAGATAATCCGCTTCATGACTTGGTAAGCAAACAATATCCGGAAGCACATGCATGTGCAGTAAGGATCAGTGACTATACGCGTAAGATCTATAGTCGGGTGTTATCCAAGGAAGAAATACTGTATCTGACCATTCACATTGAACGAGTTGTCAGAAATGAACAAACAATCGAATAAAATTGGGATTGTTACTGCTAAAAAGGCAAAACCTAAACGTTGAATAATGATAAGCTTTTCTGCTTTGTCATTATTCAGTGTTTAGGTTTTTTTTTAACCTTCATTACACATAAAAGGAGCAAAACACAATGGATAAACAACAATTGTCCAAGGATATTTTGAAGCTTGTTGGTGGCGAAGAGAATATCGATCAAGTCACACACTGTATGACAAGACTCAGATTTAACCTGAATGACAACAAAAAAGCGGACAAAGCGACGCTGAAAAATACACCAGGCGTTATGGGTGTTATGGAGAACGGTGGACAGTTCCAGGTTATCATCGGGAACGATGTACCTGTGGTGTATAACGCACTTGTTGGCAACATGTCCAAATCTCCAAACGCAGATAATGCAACATCAAGTGCTTCAACTGGAGAGAAGAAAAAGAGAAATCCGGTAAGTGCGTTGTTCGACTTCATCTCAGGTATGTTTACACCAATCCTGCCTGCGATTACGGGTGCAGGTATGATCAAAGGGATCGTAGCCATCCTTGTCGCACTTGGATGGTTGTCCGATACTAGTTCAACCTATATCATTTTGTCGGCGATTGGTGACGGTGCATTCTACTTCCTGCCGATCATTCTGGCAATCAGTGCTGCACGTAAACTGGGTAGCAATATGTATATTGCCGCAGCGCTCGCAGCAGGGATTATGCACCCGAGCATTACAGCATTGCTGGCCGATGGTCACAACTCATCTTTTATGGGGATTACAGTCATAGCGGCAACGTATTCATCTACAGTTATTCCGATTGTTCTGGCAGTTTGGATTGCTTCATATGTAGAAAAAGCTGTTGATCGTGTTGTACATGCTTCACTTAAGTTACTCATTGTTCCAACGGTTACCCTGTTAATTATGGTTCCTCTGACGTTGATGACTGTTGGACCACTGGGTACCGTTCTTGGTAATGGTTTGTCTGGTGGTATTGCATGGTTGTTCGACAACATGTCCATCTTCGCAAGTATTCTGATTGGTGGTACGATGTCACTGCTAATCATCACAGGTATGCACTATGCACTGTTGCCAATCATTGTTGGTTCGATGACATCACTGGGTTACGATTTTATTATTCCACTGATGTTTGCAGCTAACCTGGCACAAGGTGGTGCAGCATTTGGTGTGGGTCTGAGATCGAAAAATGCTAAAACCAAATCGCTTGCTTATTCCACGGGTCTTACGGCTATTATGGGTATTACGGAGCCAGCCATGTACGGGATTAATATGAAATTCAAAAAACCATTTATTGCAGCGCTTAGCGGTGGAGCTATTGCTGGTGCGTTTATGGGAATCTTCAATGTTAAAGCATATGTACTTGCAGGTCTTGTAGGTCTGCCGAGTATAGCAGCATTTATCAGCCCGGCAATTAGCACATTGATCTATGCTCTGGTTGGTGGTTTAATTGCCATCGTAGCGGCAGCGATCATTACGTATATCTTGGGCTTCCAAGAGGATAATGCACCACAACCGGTTGCGGCTACCCCATCTGCTACACCTACAACACCAGCATCAACAACTTCTGCTCCTACTGTAGCTGAAGAAGCAAAAGCGCAGGATGAGCAAGTATTCAGCCCGATCACAGGTGAAGTTAAGCCGCTGAGCGAAGTGCCAGACCCTGCATTCTCCGAAGAGATTATGGGTAAAGGATTTGCGATTCAACCATCTGAAGGACGCGTGGTTTCTCCAATCAACGGTACCGTGTTCTCGTTATCGAAGAGCGGACATGCCATTGGTCTGGTAAGTGATACTGGAGCAGAGATGTTGATTCATATCGGGATTGATACCGTGAAGCTGAAAGGTCAATTCTTCTCACCTAAAGTTCAAGCAGGTGTGAAGGTAACCGTAGGTGATGTACTCATGGAGTTTGACCGGGAACAGATCGAAAAAGCCGGTTACACGACAATTACACCAGTCATTATTACGAACATGCATCAATATGAGTCCATTGAGTCTGCTGGTCGCACTACGATCAAAGAAAAAGACTTGTTGTTCACAGCGAAAGCTTAACCATAAAAATGAAACAGCAGCTTCACCGGAATGTAATCCGGTAAAGCTGCTGTTTTTTTGCTTATTTTATACCACGGGAAACATACTCTGCACCAATTGCACAAAGTGTTGTGCGGGCTTGGACAGATAGCGGTTCTGAAGCCAGACCAGCGCTGAGCCGACAGTTGAATGCTGATCCTGAATGCGGTATATGTGGAAAGGGTGCTCTTGGTATAGCTGCAGTACCGTGTGTGGCACGATGGAACTGGCGAAGCCGAGCCGGACCAGCTCCAGCAACATATTAATGTCTGAGCACTCGCCCATGATGGAGGGGGTAACCTGATGCTCCCGGAATTTGTCCAGAATCAGCTCAAACATGCCGAGTCCCTCTGTACTTGGAAGTAATAGAGGGATGCCTGTCAGCTGCTCAAAATAAGTCCCCATGCCTGCCTCTATCCCTATTACCGTCGCAGCGCCCAGTAGTGGTGTCGATGAAATGTAGAAGAGTGGCTCCTGTGGCAGATGGAGCACCTCATAGCGTTCTGTCTGGACGGGCATGCGTACACAGGCGAGCTCAACTTTGCCATCTTCCAGTAATCGGCTTATTCAAAGGCATGATAGGATATACGGAGTTTGGCCGATTCGATCTGCCCGTTGCCGCGCTATCCGTTGTCATTGCATTTCTGGTGGCATGGATTCAATTAAAGGGTGGGGGGAAACTGGGGAACTACGCAATCCTGATTGGGATTGTGGCAGGCTGGATCGCCTATAGTCTATTTTTTCCCGGGCAGCATGGTGGACAGCCAAATCAAACGCCAACAGGCCTAACGCTGTTTCCATGGGGAGCACCCAGATGGGAACCGGGCATTGTCATTACTGCTTTCTTCGTGGGGATGGTGAATATGACGAATTCGATCACCACATTAAGCACAGTCGAAAAACTATACCGGACAGAGACGACAAGCTGTCAATATCGGCGTTCATACGCATTTACGGGTCTGTTCACGATGTTGTCAGCCTGTGTAGGTGTGCTGCCATTTGGTTTATTTGCATCTTCCATCGGATTTCTGGAGAGTACTCGTATTCTGCGTCGTGCTGCCTTTATTATTGGAGCAGGCTTACTATGTATGATGGGTCTTACACCTTCTATCACGGCATTCTTTGCACAAATACCACCAAGCGTAGGCAGTGCTGTTCTATTTGTAGCGTATCTGCAGATGTTCGGCACGGCATTAAGAACGCTTGAAGGTGCGACGTTTAATTCGAAAACGATCTATCGTGTAGCGCTGCCGGTCCTCACTGGAGTTGCTGTCATGAATATTCCTGCTGAAGCCTTTCAAACGTTGCCCATGTATCTCATTCCGATTATAAGCAACGGTCTCGTCATTGGGGTATTGGTCTCACTAGTTCTTGAAAAAACCGTGAACTGGTCCAAAATGGAACAACCAGTGACAGCCAGTAAAGCGGCATAAAGAGTCTCATCATGCGAACAGTCCAATTTGATTGGGCTGTTTATTTATTTTTTTTTTGTTATCAGGCTATATGGCTATTTCACTATTTCACGATAATTTTGCCTTGTCCTGCAAGCATTCGCATCTCTCGGGAGAGACGGTCCTGGTTCCCATCCTGCATTTCGAGTTGAACACCATAGTGCCATGAGGTATTTTTTTCTTGACCCCAGCGGAGAGTGCCTTCCATATATAGAGGGTCTTCGAATAGCAACATATTCATTCCAATTCGAATATCGTTATTCTCTACAGGAAGGGACAGCGGAAATGACAGCTGACAGCCGGATCGACTGATATCGCATAGTTCAGCCTGAATGGGCTTGGGTGGTGCGTTGACTCCGTTGATGCTGAGAATATAGATCTCAAAGTTGATTGGTTCTTTCAATGTGTAGCGAAAGGGTTCTTTTCTATTGTTAATTGACATGGCTTGGCTTCCTCCATCAGGTTCAAAAAAAGTCAGTTATGCTTATATCGACCATTTGGAGCGAGAAATGAAGAGTTGCGAAAGCAGAGATGGTCCATGGGTTCCTTTTACACGTGTATCAGGCTTGATATAATGATGGAATATATTTCTGAGGACAGACCTGAATCAGACAGAAGGGACGGGGAATATGAGAGGAACATTTCAAATGGTTACAGATACGGCAACCTTGTGCCTGTATGATTTAGCAGCGTTAAAGCACCGTGCCCAGGATACCTCGGACTGGTGGTCCATTCCAGAAGATGAGCTGACTGAGGTGAATGCAGGCCATTGTCTGTTCTTCAATCTGGGTGCGGATGGAGTGTATGAGGTGGAATGGAGCCTGGAGGATGCAGAGGTGGAATCAGATTCAGATCACGTAGCGGAACGGGAAAAGGTGTATCATCTGCAAGTTCCGTCTGGGCACGTCTATCTGGGAGCGGCGGATGATGTCACTGGTGGTGAATTGGAGCCGGATGAGACGTGTGAAGGGGTTCTGTTTCATTTAAAGCCCGGAAATTATGCGTGTATCGTCTCCAGAGAAGCCAGTCGGATCGTGATTGTCATGAAACCAAGTAATCAGGGAAATAACACGCTGGAAGGATTAATTCGAATTTAATATACATATGTGAAAAACAGGAGGGATTCATATGCAGGATTGGAACGAGACAACCATGATGAATGCAGATGCCCTACGGAAACGGATAAGGATACTCGCTGCACTGGATATCATTTTTTCGAAGGAAGAATGGCTACGGGTACATCATTATGAAGTTGAACTTCAGCCAGGTGTGGCATGGGGAAGCATCAATAACGGCGCAGGTGATCATCTGCATGTATTGTTTACGAACTCAGGCACGTTGATCAAAGGATTTGATCATGAGTCACCTTTAAGCCCGCATGCTCGTGAGGATGGTGAGATCTACCCAGGCATGTACGATGAAGTGCCAGAGACACTGATGGCTGTTCTGCGAGATCAGGAGGAAACATTGGATCTGGAGGATGTGACCTTTTGCCTATGGCAGGAAGGGAACGACTTGCCATGGAAGGTTGGTAACTGGATTCAGCTGACGATGGCCGAGGAAGACGAAGTGGACGCCAGAGGTGGCGCAGAATTTTTGCTGGGGTACATGAATAAGAACTCGGAAGATTACGTTGATTGGGCCAAAGGGTACTATGACTTACAGGAATTGTCGCTAGAAGCCGTAGCTGAAGTATATGAAGAAAAACCGGTGACCGCTAGCCTGATTAAGCAGTTGTGTCCTGAGCGAGATGTGGCAGCCGCACTGGATGAGTTGCAGCAACGCGGGTACGCCGTGGAACAAACGCAATAGAGTAGCCAAGGAGGAAAGGTAAGCCATGATCAATCTACAACTGGAACGAATGCGTGAAAAGTTGATCACTCTCCGAAGTCTGGACCCGGATCTGGACCTGTTCGGCGCAGAAAACCATGAATATGAAATGGCGTCTGTGTGGACGCAGAAGGATATCGTGCAATTTGAACAGAAATGGCGAATTGAGTTGCCGGAGGACTATAAGGTATGGCTTCTTCATATGGGAACGGGTGGTGCAGGACCTTATTATGGTCTGGAAAACCCGGATGATGGCGTATACGCTGTGCTTGGTTATGATGATGAGCTGAATGTGATCTCGGACCCTTTTCAATTCACGGAAGCTTGGAACTGGAACTATGACTGGTTCGAAGACAGCAAGGAAGAAGAGGAATGGGAAGCACTGGAACATGAATATCTTGATCCAAAGTGGTCAGCAGGCATGCTGCGCATCAGTGATTTTGGTTGTGGCATCTCCATGAATCTGATTGTTAAGGGGGCCTCCTACGGAGAGATCTGGGTTGATGACCGGGCTAACCGCAATGGAATTTATCCTGATCAGTACTGGGGCAATACGAATCGACTGCATTTTCTGGACTGGTATGAGTTGTGGTTGGATCGTTCGATCCATCAAATGCATGAACAAAAGCAATCATCTGGAGCGAACCAAGTCTGAAGGAGGTCGTACATATGGGCTGGGAATATGGAATTAGAACAACGGAGCCCGCAATTTTACCTGAAGTCGTGAAACGTCTTGCAGGTGCATTAACGTTTACCGACATGTACAGCCTGGAACACCATGCGAACGGTTTTGTACTGAAACGTGAAGATCCTTCCTGGCCTAGGGCCCTTGAAATGTGGATAGAAGAGGCTTCCGGGTTAGATGAGATTGTGGATGGGGAGTTGTATGTCTACTGTTTGTTTCATATCTGGGACGAAGAGGCGCGGAGCTGGGTGCAACAGATGGAGCAAGAAACCAGGCTGTTTGATGGCGACTTAATCTGGTTTGAACTCTGATCGGTAGGAGGTTTACCTGAAACAGGAGGATCATATATGGCTAAAAAATCGAAGAGGACTATTCCTGTGCTCATGTATCAGTATCAAGGTCCGCAGCGGAATGTAGGTTTTGTATTATCCCCTTTATACATACAAGAATCGGTTGAAGTAGAGATGGAAGATATGCTGTTCATATATAATGAAGACTTTGACTTCATTCGTCCTGTATTGGATCGCGCATTTCCACTAACGGACCCTCGATCTGGAGAAGAGATGAAGGCATTTGATCCCTGCTGGGACAATCCGATTATGAAGGAAGTGTGGGTGGAGATTCTATCAGAGCTGGATCAACAGGTGGTTGCAGAGCCTGAATTACGGCTTTTTTTGAATCAGTTCACAGCTTGGGTGAGAAACCATCTGCAATGGGCTGACGGGATCGAAGTCACTGGCAATTTGTAAGTTAGTTGATCTTGGATTGTTCATGCGTATACGTATTTCAGTATATCGGCGGCCGAAGTCCTATGTAATCACGCTCCCTCATGATGATGGCGGGGCTTTTTTTGATGAACAAATATTAAAAACCGTTTGGTTTACTCGCCCGTCTTATACCACAGAAAGAGAGAGAAGGAGGGATGCGGGGTGGAAACAAAAGCAGAGATGAACCAGAGGATCTATGTACAGACCGAAGACGAGACGGTATTTGTACAATCCATTATGGAGCATCAGGATACGCTCATTTCCATTGCTAACAGTTACCTGCGTAACCGGCAAGATGCGCTGGAAGCGGTACAGGAGATGACGTGCCGGGCTTGGATCAAGCGTCGTACGCTGAAGAATGAGAAGGCGTTCAAGTCGTGGATCATTCGGATTCTGATCTATGTCTGCATCGATGAACAGAGGCGCCGCAAGCGGGCGACACCTCTGGCCAAGGAAGATCTGGAGGATAGTATTCCATCGTCTTGGATGATCAGTGTCGATGATAATCGAATTGTCATGGAATCTCTTTTGCAAAAGGTGAAACCACAATATCGCCATGTATTATTGCTGAAATATTATAACGACATGACACTGACGGATATTGCCTCCATCCTCGGCAAACCGGAAGGTACGATCAAGACCTGGCAGCACAAGGGACTCCAACAGTTGCGCAAGTTGATGAAGAACAGGAGGGATTGGCATGACCACTAACCCGGAGGAAAAAGCACTTCTTGCAGACGCATATCAGGTGAAAAGAGAGAAACAGCAATGGAATCAGGCGGACACGACGGCTGCAATTCAACGTGGTCTCGCGAAGGCCAGAACAAGACGATCAGGTAGGGCCTTTCGTGTCAAATGGATCACGGCAGTGCTGGTCACGACCCTGGCTGCGGGTTGGTTTCTTATGGGTCCGCTTGGAAACTACGGGCAACAACCGGCAACATATACTGAGCCTGTAATCCATTGGGGAATACTCGAACCCTTTCGTGACATCTCAACCGATATGGAAAAGACTACGATTACATCAGCACTCAATAATGGTTATGTGCAACTTGTGGATCGGACGGTTACATCAGGCATATATCACTTTACCGTGAATGCGGTTATGGCGGATGAGAACAGGATAACCGTATTGTATACCGCCAGAACGGATGCTCCGCAAGAGATTTATTCGATCGTCAATACCAAGATGACGGATGCAAGTACAGGTTACGTCCTTGATAACGGAAACATAGGAGGCGTGCACTTCTCGAATGATAAACATACCATTTATGGTCGAAGTACACTTGAGCGAAATCGAAACAAACCGTTGCCGGAGCAAGTGAATCTTCAATTCCAGCTTTCTTCTGTTGTTCCAAATGCGGTGGAATATTCAGAAAACGGGGAAAAGGAACGGAAATATCAATTTTCCAAAAAAATGAGTATTTCTTTCGCTCTGGATCCCAAGTTTTCCATCCCCAAAACGGAAATCATCAACGTTAATCGTTCTTTTACCGTTGGGGGTCATGAAGTTATGTTATCAGAAGTGGAATTATCACCGCTTGTGACTCGAGTTAGATTTGTTTATGAGCCGGAGCAAGAGATCGATTACAAAACGAAGTTGTCGATCAGTGAGGTAGTCCAGCCTCTCGAGATTGTAACTACCACTAAAGACGGGAAGCAGACCAAGTTATCCATGGTAAGCGGGACAGGAACGGAGGATGGAATGATGTATTCATTCAGCAGCAACCTGCTGGACAATCCCGAGTCAATGGTATTAAAACTTCGTGGCAAACCAGATAAGGTCTATGATGATTTGCAGGAAGCCAAGAATGATGAACTGAAAATCAAAATTAAATAAAATAGGATCGATTGGTGGGATGAAGTCATGGCAATAGCCGTGGCTTGATCTCATTTTTTTGTTTTTTCACTATATCTGATCTGCTGTTGCACAAAAGTGAGTATTGTTGTCTTTTTGCAATTTTTGTATTGTCACAACCAAAGTTACACGATATAATCGAGTTGTCTTCGAGGATAATATTATAAAGGATGGTGAAATTTTGAAGAAATTTTCGATGCTTTTACTCGCTGTAACTCTATTGTTGCTAACTGTCTCCACAGCCCCGTCTACATATGGTGCGGCCAGTTATCCAAACACAGGTACAAACGGGTTGACTGGTTTTGCAGGCAGTGCCAAGAATGAAAATGGTGTATCCAAGGCAGCTACGACAGGTGGCAAGAACGGTCAGGTGGTTTACGTTAGTAATCTCAATGACCTGAGAACACATATGGCGGGCTCTACAGCCAAAATTGTCGTCGTTGAACAGAATATTTCTTCCTCTACGCTGCAAAAGGTTGAATTTGGAGCGAACAAGACACTCGTAGGTTCCTTTGACAAACATACACTAACGAATATTCATTTCAGATCTACAAGCAGTTCAAGCAATGTGATTTTTCAGAATCTGACCTTTCAACATTCAGCGAATATCAATGCTAATGATGATATCCAGATGTATATCACTTCAGGCTCCAATTACTGGATCGATCATGTGACGTTTGCTGGTCACAGCTACAGCTCTGGCGGTAGTGATCTGGACAAACTTCTGTATATTGGTGATCGCGCCGACTATATTACGATTAGCAATTCCAAATTTGCGAACCATAAGTATGGCGTTATCCTTGGTCATCCGAATGATGGTAACAGCAGTTACAATGGAGTCCCTCATGTGACGATGTCCAACAATTACTTCGAAAATCTATATGTACGTGGTCCTGGACTTTTAAGATATGGTTACTTCCATCTCAAAAACAACTATGCCAACAACTTTAATCAGGCCATCACAATTGGTGAAAAAGCACGGATTTATTCCGAAAACAACTACTTTGGTGCTGGCGCTGAAAAGGGCGGCATCTTGGATGACAAAGGAAAAGGTGAGTTCACCGATACGGGCAGTACGCCAGCTCTTAATAGCCCGACTTCACCTAAAACGAACTGGAGACCAAGTTCCAATTACAGTTATCAGGTAGAGAGCGCCAGCTACGCGCGTGAGTTCGTCACCAAGTATGCAGGTTCCTCCAATACGACACTTGTATTCGGAAAATAAGAGTTTGTCCTGTACATCCAGATTATGACCAAAGAGCCTGTCCTATACGCCAAACGTATAAGACAGGCTTTTTGTTTGTAAAATGATATGCCTGTATATCATTTTGCAATTCATATTCATTTTAAATTTTGAATACCGATATACATAAAGTAGCGCTGATTTCATACTTATGAAGTCAATATGTACTATGCTAACGCGCTGCGTATTTGAGATTTGCGCATAAGCAGGACCAAAGACTACTAGATGTAGTACAGAAAGGCCCTACAACTCACATTTAACCTACATAAAGGACGGGGTATGCATGGATCGTATGGACGAAATTATTTGGAAAAGGAACAAATTAATTGGTATCATTTTATGGATTATCATTGCCATTGGCATGGGTCTGGCTTTTATGATGCCGAAGTTACTTGTTTCCAATGGAGTAGCTTTAATTTTTGTAGTTTGGATGACATACGCTAATGCGAAGAAGAAACATATTCATACCATTCCATGGCTGATTACCGTATTACTGACAATATGTGGAGTCTATGTTGGTTGGGGAACAGTGGATCTCACGTTAAGTTTGGTTATAACGGCAGTTCTGCTTTTATTTCCTAACAAGAAATATTTTATGGTTGGATTTCTGGTCTTACTAGTCAACAGTGTTCTTCAATTATTTGTTATCAATACCGTTGATTCTGTTGAGCTGATAGGTAATATCGTCAATGTGGGACTATTCGCTCTCACAGGAGCCATTTTGATGCTGGTCTCACAGCTGAATCAAAGGCTCTTCCATGAAAGTGAAGTGCGCCAGAATGAGGTGGAGCATTCTAAGCAAAGAGTGGAAACCATGCTGGAACGTGTGAAGGAATCGGTCGAAGGTTTGTCTCGGTATACGGATCAATTGAAGCAAAAAGTGGATGCGACTGGCTCCATCACCAATGAGGTGACGCTTGGTTTCAGTGAGGTTGCGAAAGGCGTTGAGTTCCAGGCGACCAGTGTAGCCGAGATTTCGGAATCCTTGTCTGTGTCGGATCAGCATATCAAGGACGTTGCGTCCTATTCACGGCAGATGAAAGAGTTGTCCGCAAGTATGGCAACGAGCACGCAAACAGGAAGCACACAGATGGATCAACTGAACATTCAGATGCAAGAGCTGTATGAGACAATCGATACAACTGCAAATGACATGCGAAAGTTTAACGAGGAAAGTGAATCCATGACGCTTATGCTGAATAGCATAGCGGATATTGCGAGTCAGACCAACCTGCTCGCACTCAATGCAGCCATTGAAGCAGCTCGTGCGGGTGAGCATGGACGCGGGTTTGCCGTTGTATCCGAGGAAGTTCGCAAGTTGGCCGAGAACTCGGGTCAGTCCGCAAGTGATATTGCAACCATTCTGTCTCGATTGAAAGGACAGACGCAGGCACTGACGGATCGATTCGAACGCATTCGTCAATCGTTGCAACAAGGAAGAGATAGTGTGCAAACGGCAGATGAAGTGTTCCGTGCGATCAACAGTAACTCTCAGCATGTATTGAATCAAGCGACAGATATTGAGACTAGTTCGGCGACGATGAAGGAATCTTCCACCAGAGTTGTGAATGAGGTTTCTGAGATTTCGAGTGTGACTGAGCAATCCAGTGCAGCGACAGAAGAGATTCTGGCGAGCATGGAAGAACAGCGCAACCTGACACAGAAGATGGTAGAGAGCTTTGGAGAACTGGAGCAACTGATAGTGGACCTGAATGAATTGATCTCGGATCATCAGGCTTCTTCCGTTGAAAATAAACTTTAAGAGTATATAGTTGAGAGCCTGTCGGTGCGTATTTAGCGTGCTGGACGGGCTTTTTTACATCTGGAATACAACTTGAAAGCAGCATATTTTTCCTATACAGTGTTGTGTAGAGTATATGAACATCCCGAATGTGCAGAGATTACTCGACTGGATATGGCAGAACTGCTGGATTCGGACTACTGGCTGGAGATGGATGAAGATGAAGTCAACGAGAGAGAAGATGGACCGGCGTATCGTCAGCTTGCAGAGAAATTATCCCGGACAGGATAGCAATTGAGCTGAAATTAGTAGTTAAAGAGAAGATGCTACTTCATGGGGGAGTATAAGCTTGAAGAATAAAGTAATGAAAGACAGATCGGCCTGCGACGATCGTACATATGAGATTAAGAATGGTAAACGCGCTGAATGCGTGCGTCTATATGATCAGCATTCGATCAAAGGCATGGACTGGCCCGATACAGAGGACGGCAGATATGCAAGAGCCTATTTGGAACCCATTATGCTGGACGGGACCCAAAGTTATATGGCGAACGTGGAGACCACAATGCTGCTCGCCCGGATAGACGATCTCGTTCTTCCTTTAACGGTGAATGAAGCGGAGTACGACAATGCTTATGTGTGCTCCCCGTATACGCATTATGTAAGTTACGCCAAGCAGGAATTGACCATGTTGCAGAAGCCAATATTGGAAAAAGGGCTTTCTGTGCTGCTCAGTCTGTTGGGTTGGGGAATGAAGCAATCCCAGATCAACAAGGTCGTGCATGTGAACAACTGGCTGTTCTCCACGAACCTGTATCCTTCCATGTCCGGCGAACAGGCTGTTCGTATGGTTGAAGCGGTACAAGAGCGGTACCCTGAGCATACCGTCGTCTTTCGCTCATTGTGCCCGGAGCTTCACCCCGACTTGACGGAGAATCTAAGGAAAGCGGGGTGCAGACTGATTCCAAGTCGGCAGATCTACCTGTACCGTGCGTATGATCCGAATTTCGGCAATGCGAAGTCGCGCTGGCTGTTGAAGCGGGATGATCAATTGCTCGCCAAGCACGGGTATGATTTCGTATCCGGAGCGGATATGACGGATGCGGATATTCCCCGGATTGTGGAGTTATACAAGCTTCTATACCTTGAAAAATACTCCTATGACAATCCCCAATTCACCGAGCGTTTCATTACCGCTGCGATGGAGTCTGGAACGCTCATACTGCACGGACTGCGGAAGGAGGGGCGTCTGGACGCGATCATGGGTTATTTCTGTCGAAATGGAATCATGACAACACCGCTGTTCGGTTATGATACGGCGATCCCCCAGTCCGTCGGACTATACCGCATGTTGTCTGCATGTCTGATCGGACAGGCTCGCGAGAACGGCCATCTGTTACACGAGAGCGCCGGGGCTGCGCAGTTCAAGCGCAATCGCGGTGCTATGGCTGATTTTGAGTACTCCGCTGTGTATGAGCGTCATCTTCCGTGGGGCAGACGCTGGTGCTGGCTGTTGCTTGACCGCTTATTGAATCACGTAGGTGTGCCGCTGATGCGCCGCATGAAACTATAAAAAGACCCTATAGTGTGCTTACGCCGCCCTAGGTTGTGCGTGCAGGTTTGGCTACACGTACAACTGGTCATCGTGATACGTTCACTCGTTTAATTATGCATGCTCTGCGAGTTGTACCTCGAAGCCGTCAGGATCGGTAATGTAAATAAACCGCAGATGCGGATTGGGCTGGATGGGTCCACGCACAATCGGAATATTCAGTTCAGCCAGTCGCTCCATGGCTTCCTCCAGCGAGCTCACCTCATAGCCGATCGACACGCCCGCCTCTGGTTTAAGAACGGATTCGCTGCCCTCAATCAGTTCCAGCTTTGTTTCATTCTCCATGCCCAGCATGGCAATCTGCCGTCCGCGGCTTTCGAATCTGCGCTGAATTGGAAGTCCGAGCATGTCGTGGTAGAACCCGAGCGACTCTTCCAAATTACTGACTCTCAGCGTGATCCAGGTTAATTTGATCAACATGAGTGAATCTCTCCTTTTGTATCCTATTTCTCAACATTATGATCATTATACGATAAGCGGGATCAGGGACATACTGCTTATCAGAAAACAACAAAATAGCTGCCGAAATATTCGGCAGCCAAATGGTTTAATCTCCGGTAGTTCCTGTAGTCCTAACGTATTATTGGATCAGATCAACAGCCATTTGTGGAACAAAGGCTTCTACACCGTTGTAAACAATGACACCTTCCAAGGTTGTCTTCTTGCCGTTCACCAGTGCAATATTTTTGTAGATTTGCAGTTCCAGCTTGGTGTTTCCTTTTGTAACGAGGATCTTCGGATTTTTGGCATCGGTCAGATCCAGCTTGTACGTCGCGCCTTTGGCTGTAAATGCCTGTTTGGCAGGTACAAACAACTGTTTGCTCACACTGTCGAGATCCAGATCCAGTACACGAGCCATATATTTGGCTACATCCGTATTGTCGATTACCCCGAATGGACGGTCATTGTTCGGAGCATACGTGTACAACACAACATCTCCACCTGTATGACCACCAGTTGTCCAGCCGATCCCTGCACGTTTGCTGATCATTGGACCGATTGCGTAGTTAAGGCTGCCTGGTTCGGCTGCTTTAATAGTGGTAATCTCTTCGGAAGTCAGGTCCGAAATGCCATAGTATTGTTTCATCACTGCTTTGATATTCGTGCGTTTGGCATTCAGTTTCGCTTCTACGCCTTCGCCTGTCAGCTTGGCCTTTTTCAAAGGTCCGATAAATGTGGACAACGGCTCTTTATCGTATGTGCCGGACGTCGCGTTGTTACCAATGGTGAGTCCACCATTACCGTGGTCCGTAACAGCCACAACGGCCGTCTCTCCATCTGCTTTGGCAAAATCCATGGCTACTTTTACGGCATCGTCAAAAGCCAGCACGTCACTGATAATCCCAATCGGATCATTGGCGTGAGCTGCCCAGTCCACTTTACTGCCTTCAACCATCAGGAAGAAGCCTTCTTCGTCTTTGGACAGCACTTCAATCGCTTTGGATGTCATCTCGGCAAGGCTTGGCTGCTTAGCAGGATCACGGTCCATATTATATGCCATGCCCGTAGGTGCGAACATGCCCCACAGCTTGTTCGAATCCGATGCTTTCATTGCCGCCGGTGTAGTGACGTAATCGTAACCCAGTGCCTTAATGGAAGAAACCAGATTCTCGCCGTCTTTGCGCCCTGCTGGCTCAAGGTATTTACTACCTCCACCCAACACCACATCCATGCCATTATAGACTTGTTGTTTGCTGAGTGCATCATAGTTTTTACGGTCCGGATAGTGAGCAGAAAAGTCCGCTGGTGTGGCGTGCATAATCTCGGCTGTGGCTATAATACCGGTTGCTTTACCGGCGAGTTTGGAAGCTTCGAGTACGGATGCGACCGGTTTTCTTGCGTCTCCAGACGCAATCGCCTTCTGTCCAGGCATCGTAGCCTTGTCCGGCAGTACACCGACAAATCCGGTATGCGATTTATAACCTGTTGCAAAAGCTGTTCCGGCAGGGGCCGAGTCCGCAATCGGTGCGTCTGCAGAGTGTGTGCGAACCATACCACTTGCCATGGAGTCCAGTGTCAGGGAAGAGCCTTTGTACCAACGAGCCAGGGCAGTCGCATCGTTAGCCATGCCGTCAGGAATGAGGATAATGACATTCTTAATCTGTGATGCAGATGTCGTTAAGGTCGTGTCTTCCACAGCCCATGCTGCACTGCTTCCTCCGAGTGTAGCCGTAACAATCGTCGTCACCGCGAGCATCATTTTGGCTGCACGGATATTGAACCGGTTTAACATGAATGCATCCTCCTAGAATATATGTATAATTTGTTTTGTATCCAGAACCCAGTGTATACAACAAATGCTAAACCAATGTATGAAATGGATTAACGATATGTAAAATTTACGATTAATGAAAGATGCTGGAATTCAGGCAAACTGGACAACATGAGGATTTCTCTTGTATGTTAAGGAGAAAAATCGACTCGGGAATGAAAGCGCCAGAAGTTACTATTCATTTTGGCATTGTGGAGTGAAAGAAGGAGGTGTGTGAATGTATCGTATCGGAATCGTAGGGCCGAAGCCGTCCATTGAGCGAACCATGCGTGCGTTGCAGGGACACAGTCTGGGGGCGAGCTACGAGCTATATGCCTATGAACATGCAAGAGAAACGGGAGATATTATCAGACGAAATCGGGAGAATGTACACGGATGGGTATTTACGGGACCGATTCCTTATCTGAGTGCCCAAGCTGTACTTCTTGAAAAAGAACATGCGATATACTGCCCTCCTACAGGAGCCAGCTTGTATAAGGCGATGCTTCAAGCCGTCTACACCTTGGACAGTCCGGTGAAAGATATCTCTATTGATATGACGGATAACGAGAGCTGGGGGCTGATGGACAGCCTGGAAGAGTTGAATTTTTCGCAGGAACAATTACGTAAGTACGTGTTTTCCATCGATTATGATGTGGAAGAAATGATCGGGTTCCACGTGCGGCATTGGCAGGAGGGGATTACCAAAGCAGCGATTACATGTCTGTATGCGGTGTATGAAGGTCTGTTGGAACGCGGGGTACCCGTCTTCAAAATTGATTCAACCAAGCAGGAAACAGTGCAAGCCGTACGCATGCTGATTGAACAGATTCGCAGTTCCGCGTTCAAGGATAGTCAGATTGGTGTACTTATGATTGAGATCGATCGATTGCATGAAGCGGGCGAACAATCGACCGAGCGTTACCAGCTGCAACATATGGAGCTGAAGATCAAGGGCGTGCTGCTGCGACACTGTGAACAAATCGATGGATCTCTTCATCAAGACGGCACCGGAAGATACCTGATGTATGGTTCAAGAGGTGTAATGGCTCGTAATATGGAATCACTGCATTCAACCATGCATCAGTTGGAGCTGGATACAGACTTGCCCTCCTTTGCCGGAATTGGATTCGGGGAGACGGCGTTCGATGCCGAACGCCATGCACGCAAAGCCATCCAGTATGCCAAGGATGATGAAGCAGGACGGATCATTATCTATGAGACGGATGGAACCATTGTGGAGGCGGCAGGAGAGGACCAAGAATTATCCTATGAAACCTATTCCAGTGATATCCAACTGTTGGAGCAATTGAACAAGGCAGGCGTCAGTATTCGTACATTTCAGAAAATAAAGGCATACATACGCCGAATGGGAAAAGAAGAATTTACAGCCGGTGAGCTGGCTTCCGGACTCGCTATGACCATCAGGCACGTACAACGTATTATGGGTAGCCTTACCGCCTTTGCACTGGCCGAAATTGTTGGCAATGAGCTGAATACAAGGCGGGGAAGGCCTAGTAACCGTTATCGTCTCCTGCGTTAGGTTAATGAACATAGAACGAAATAATGAAACCGATGATGCAATCTTATGTCTCATGTCCGTGTGGAAAGGACAAGAACACAAGAGCGGCTCAGCGGTTTTTTTATTTCCAGTGTTAAAATACATAACACAGGTATTGAACTTTATGTGGAGTTAATTATATAATGTCCTAAAATTACGACATTTTCGTTAAATGTACGTTAATGATCTGCTAACGGGGACAAGACCTTCATCAGACTTGGTCAGTCTATCCAGAGGCAGTTCCATCACAGTCAGGGGGTAGTTTGCATGGTCAAAGCGGACAGACAGGAGAACACAGGACTTTTTGGTTGGGTAGAGAAAGTAGGGAACAAGCTTCCTAATCCGTTTTTATTGTTTATCTATCTCATTGTCGCCCTGATGGTTGCCACACTGGTGTTATCGCTCTTTAATGCGACGGCACATAACCCGATTGACGGGGAACAGGTACAGGTCAAGAACTTGCTAAGCAGGGAGGGGATTCAGTGGCTATTGCCGAATGTGGTCAAGAACTTTGCTGATTTCAAACCACTGGCTTCAATCCTGGCTCTGGTGCTGGGCATTGGTCTGGCGGAGAAGGTGGGGCTTCTCGAAGCGGTTATGCGTAAGATGGCTGTTCGGGTACCTGCGCGTTACGCCAGTTATCTCGTTATTTTCATCGCTTTCTTCAGCCATGTATCCTCGGACGCAGCGCTTGTGATCATGCCTCCGCTTGGAGCGCTGATCTTTCTCGCGGTAGGCAGACATCCGGTTGCCGGATTGATTGCCGCGATTGCTGGTGTCGGTGCAGGCTTTACAGCCAATATGCTCATTGTGACCACCGACGTATTGCTGTCAGGCATCAGTACGGAGATCGCGGCCTCTGTAGATCCCAATGTAGGTGTTACGGTTCTGGATAACTGGTACTTTATGTCCGCTTCGGTTATTGTGCTGACCCTCGTTGCGGGGTTCATGACTGACAAATTTCTGGAACCACGCCTGGGTCGTTACGAAGGGGAGCGGGTTTACAAGCTCGAAGCGCCGACACCTGAAGAGAACCGGGCACTACGTGCAGCGGGAATCGCAGCATTGCTTTTTATCGCCGTGATTGGATTCATGGTCGTGCCTTCCAATGGGGTTCTTCGCAACCCGGAAACGGGAAGTGTCATGGGATCGCCTTTCCTGGCCGGGATTGTTCCTGTCATTTTACTGTTCTTCTTTACCGTAGCACTGACTTACGGCATTAAACTGAAAGTGATCCAAAACCAGAACGATCTGCCGAAACTGCTCATTGAACCGATCAAAACGATGGCTGGATTTATCGTGATGGTATTCCCGCTGTCTCAATTCGTGGCGATGTTCAACTGGAGCAACATGGGCAAATTTCTGGCACTGACGATTACGGATTTGCTGGAAAAGACGGGCATTAACGGCATTCCGGTGGTGATCGGACTGATCTTCCTGTCGGCATTACTGACCATGTTTATCGCAAGTGGATCAGCAATCTGGTCGATTCTTGCCCCGGTATTTATTCCAATGATGATGCTGCTTGGATTCCATCCGGCATTCACCCAGGTTATTTTCCGGGTATCTGACTCTGTCGTTATTCCCTTGGCTCCAGTATCACCGTTTGTACCGCTGTTCGTAGGATTTCTGCAGGAGTATCGTAAAGATGCGAAGCTGGGAACGTATTATTCACTGATTTTGCCGTATTCGATTGCGTTCTTCTCGGTGTGGGTGGTTATGGTCATTCTATGGTACGTCTTCAACCTGCCACTTGGTCCGGGAGTAAACGCAAGATTGTAGGAGATCACAGGAGCAGGCTGGCTTAGTGACTCATAACGTTGAATGAGTAGTGTAGAACTGTATATACGATAAAATAGATAGAGGTTGAGAGAGGGGAATGACACATGATGGATATTATCGCGCTTCGCCGGGATCTGCATGAACATCCTGAACTGGGATTCACGGAATTTCGTACCGCGACCAAAGTGGTGCAGATGCTGACGGAACTTGGATATAGCGTCACTTATGGAAAAGATGCGATCGACGACACATCACGTCGGGGGCTGCCCAAGCCGGAAGTACTGGAAGATGCATATCAGCGTGCCCTCCGGGAAGGTGCAGATCCGGTGATTGTGGAGCAGATGCGAGGTGGATTCACTGCCGTTGTCGCTGAACTTCAAGGGGAGCAGGATGGGCCAACGACGGCATTCCGCTTCGATATGGATGCACTGCCAATCCGTGAGAGCAAGCTGGAACAACATGTGCCGCATGCGGAACAATTTCGTTCCAGTCATGAAGGTATTATGCACGCTTGTGCACACGATGGACATACTACGATTGGGTTGGCGCTTGCAGAACGGTTGAGTAACCGAAAGTTTGCCGGCAAGATCCGGCTGTTGTTCCAACCTGCCGAAGAAGGTGTGCGCGGGGCATATGCCATGGTCGAAAAAGGAATGCTGGAACAGGTGGATCGCCTGTTCTGTATGCACCTGGGTACCGGTGTGCCATCCGGTCATATCAGAGGTGCGTCTGCCGGATTCCTGGCAACGACCAAGTTGGAAGCACACTTCACCGGTGTATCTTCCCATGCAGGGGCTTCACCGGAGGAAGGGCGGAACGCGCTGCTGGGCGCAGCGACCGCCATGCTGAATATTCATGCACTTCCCCGGTTCAGTTCGGCAGATACCCGGATCAATGTAGGTATTCTGGAAGGTGGAACAGGAGCCAATATTATTGCTGAGCATGCCCGTATGGTTATTGAGACGCGCTCGACGAATGAAGAAACGAATCGAGAGCTGGAGCGTCGTGTGCGGCACATCATTGAACATAGTGCAGCCATGCACGAACTAAGTGCCACAGTTGAGGTCGTCGGCAGTGCCATCCCGATTCGATGTGATATGGAACTTGCAGAGCTTGCGGTTCAACAAGCGGAAGGCATCACTGGTTTCACCCATGCAGAGACCATTTCGGATAGTGCTGCTCTCGGCAGCGAGGATGCCAGTTATATGATCCGGCGAGTACAGGAGCAAGGAGGCAAAGCTACGTATATGATTGTTGGCAGCGAGTTGCCTGCGCCGCATCATCATCCCGAATTTGATATTGATGAAGCGGTATTGGCTCCGGCGGTAGAACTACTGGAAAAGTTGGCACGCACGCTGTAGAACACGAAAGGTGTAGGACAACAGATATTGAGGGATTAAGAGTTAGCATTTTAGATCATCATGTTGTAAGTTGAGTTTAAACCCGCATGGGAATTGCGGGTTTTTCTTGTTACCCCTATCAGAGATCGTATGCTAACGATTTAAAAAAAGGTATTGCGAACGCTTTCATTATATGCTAACATCACCATAACAACAGGATTGTAACCGTGTTTTAGGGCAATACCTGTGTCAGTTCATTCGTTGGTTTTTCAGTTATCAAACGATTGATTGCGTTTACATGATCATATGGAATGAACCTCATTCCTCAGGGTTGTTACTGATTGCAGGCAAAACCTGAATTGAGGGCAGTAGACCACGCTAAAGCGATGTCTGTTTGCCTTCGGTTCAGGTTTTTTTATATAAGAAAAATGCCTGATAGACATGACCGCAAGCGCCGTAGCAGAAATTTGGAGCAGAAAGGAGCGCAGCAGATCATTTTTTCTAAATAGAGATATAGACTCATTCAGACATTGGAATACTGACTACAAGATACGCATTTCCAATGAAATTATCCCATCACATACTATTTGACAGCGAGGAGATTTATGACATGAAAACCATTAAACGTTCGATTGCCGTGGCAACAATTCTGGGATTATGTGTAACCGCTCTACCGGCATATGCAGCAGGGGGCACAACATCCTCTTCTTCAGCAGCGATGGACAAGCTGATCCAATCCGAGCTTATTCGCGGTAGCGGTCAAGGCGTTAATGCGGCATATCTAAACAAAAAGGCTACACGCATTCAGGCGGCAGTACTTTACTTGCGTTTGTCCGGATTGGAGAAAGAAGCACTCGCCTATCAGGGAACTGAAACGTATGACGATGCGGCTCAGGCAGGCAAAGTATTGCAACCGGTCGTTGGTTACTTGAAGCAGCATCCGTATGTGGCTGAGATCGTGGCAGGAACGGAGAAGTTTGAACCTAACGCACCACTGACAGCGGAAGGTTATGCCGGAATGCTGCTGAAGGTGCTTGGTTATGAAGCGGGCACGGATTATGAGCAAGGAGCGGCTCCTACCTATGCGGCTGGGAAAGGAATCAAGGCGCTTCAAGGGAAGGGAGCGAGTCAACTTACCAACCGCCTGATGGCCGAGGCAACCGCACAGGCTTTGCAGACGCAGCTCAAGAATGGCAGCGGAACCTTGGAGCAGAGCTGGTTGAAACATAAAGAAGCCGGGGCGTTCCAACCTCAAACGGTGCAACAGACCAAATATGGCACGATTGATGGCAAAACCTATGAACAATATGGCACGCTCGGCTGGCTCGGTGTTCCTTACGCGGCACCTCCGGTAGGTGAACTGCGCTGGAAAGCCCCGCAAGAACCAGAGGCATGGACAGGCACCAGATCGGCTAAGGAATTTGCAGCGAACAGTTTGCAGATCTCCGGCAAGACTACAGCCGGAAGCGAGGATTCGTTGTACCTCAATATCTGGCGTCCCGACACAACCAGTTCGAAACTTCCGGTTATGGTGTTCCTGCACGGCGGCGGGAATATGACCGGATCAGGCAAAGATTTTCAAGGTGAACAGCTTGCACGGAGCACCAATAGCATTATCATCTCCGTGAACTATCGTTTGGGAGCCCTCGGATTCTTCGAGAATGCAGCGCTGAAAACAGGCAATGCCCTGGATGACTCAGGTAACTATGGTCTGCTCGACGCATTCCGTGCATTGGAATGGGTACAGGATAATATCGAAGGGTTTGGCGGAGATACAGGCAATGTTACATTAGCCGGACAATCTGCGGGTGCACGTGATGTGCTGGCAACTCTGATCTCTCCACTTAGCAAAGGACTGTATCAAAAAGTAGTTGCTTTCAGCGGAGGATTGACGACAGCATCACCGGAAGAAGGCGAGCAAAAATCCGAGGATGTACTCGTGAAACTGCTCGTGCAAGAGGGGAAAGCGGCTACCGCAGAAGAAGCAAAAACGTGGATTGGCAAGCAATCTCAGGCACAGCTGGAGAGCTACCTGCGTGCACTGCCTGCGGACAAGCTGGTGACAGCGTTTGGTGCAACCGCAATCCGTATGGAACCATTCCCGCATCTGTTCCGTGATGGCACAGTGATTCCAAAAGAAGGGTTTGACGCGATCAATAGCGGCAATTATACGAAAGTTCCTGTATTGCTCGGCAGCTTGGAAACGGAGTTCTCTGGCTTTGCCTTCGGTGATCCGAACTTCGCTCCATCCATCGCAGATGAGACTCTGTTTACCGATAAAACCAAGGCGGAGCAATATGCTGCTGCGTTGAAATATGGTAGTGAAGCTTATGCAGGCTTTAATGCAGAGCGTGTAGCGGAGCAATTGACGAGTGAAGCAGGTCAACCACCGGTATATGCGTATCGTTTTGCATGGGGCACACAACCTGGGGTCATCTCTGAGCGTTTGCTCACGTTACTGGGCGCACCGCATGGTGCGGATATGGACTTCTATACAGGACACGCAGACGGAATTGCTGCCTATTTCCCTGATGGGTACTTTAGCGATACAAACAAACCAGGACGTGATCAGTTGTCCGCCGCGATGGCAGCATATCTGAAGCAGTTCCTGTACACAGGCAATCCAGGTACGGGTGGATCACCTGATCTAGCGGCATGGACACCTTGGACGAAAGATGCTCAAGCCCCAATCATGCGTCTGGATGCGAGCAATACAACGGCAGAGATTGGCATGTCCACACAATATAATCAAGACAAAGAAGCCGTTATGGCAAAGATGAAAAAAGAATTGCCTGAAGAAACATACAAACTGTTGACGGAAAAAGTGTTCGCAGGTCGTTTTTTCTGGGAATAAGAATCACCGGATAGGAAGGTATATAGATAAATTGAAAGCCAAGGGAGCATGCTCTCTTGGCTTTTTATACTGTTCGTTATGCTTAAATATGGTATTGTTGTAAATATAAATTAATAAGATATGGGGAAAGGGGAAAACTTACATTATGGATGGAGCTAGTAATTTTGGTATTGCTGGAATTATAACGCTATTAATTTTCTTTATTATGATTGGTCTTGTATTATATCTGGTTTTCTATCTTGTGATGAAGAGGTCTGGTGTCAAAGAGGAAGTATCCGCATTAAGGATGGAAGTACGTGTGTTACAAGAGGAAGTAGAGCGGAACAGGCGGGAAGTGGAAAATATAAAGCTTCGATAACCGTTTGTGCCTACTATTATGTGGATACTTGGAATAGCGTGTGCAACAGTAGGAGAGGACAGGGGCTCTACACCCCTTCCTACTCAATACAGCGTGAAACTGCTCATTTCAGACTTTGCATACCGAGGGTGCTAGATCTATTTCTTGGCAAAAAAACTAAGGGTCCCGGTGCTTTCATCTGCACTCACAAACAGGCTGCGTCCGTTAACACGATGAATTCCCTCTGGTGATTCTCCGGCTGTAGGAATCAGACCCAGGTAGTCCGGATTGACCGGATCAGCAAGATCAAAGAACAAAATGGCATCTGCCCGTTCGGAAGCTACCGCGGCATACGTTGTGCCGTCTACAGTAGCAACGGTCAGGTTCTCGACTTCACTACCTTTGTTGGGGCTGCGATCATCCGGGTACAAGCCAACCATAGCGGTTGCCTCGTCAATGAGATTTTGGCTATCGTACATCCGCTTGCCTTGCAGATCCCAGACAGCAATATTACGTCCGCCTGCTTTTACACCATCCTCAAATTCATTCTTGCCCAAGTCCCCTTCATTAGCTGTCAGCAGGTATTTACCATCTGCCGAGAAAGCAATTCCATCCGGTTCATAACGAGCTGTCAATGTCTCTTTAAACTGAACGATACCATCATCTTTCAGATCCGCTTGATGTGAAGTAGTACCCAGAGCGAAGATTGAGCTGATTTTTTTTGTCTCCAGATCTACGATGGCAACGACGTTGTTCTCCTGTAACGTGATGGCTGCTGTTTTGTTATCCGGACTGATGGCAACATACTCCGGTTGTGGATCATGCGGATAGATGGCACCTTCTACATTGTCCAGAGATACTGGCAAGTTGGTGATTTCACCCTCCAATACGTTCCCGCCAGCAAAAGATACAACCATAATGCTACCCGGACGTTTGGTGTTGGCATAGTCAATTTCATCGGCAGCTGTATTCAACTCTTCGTCCTCTATGGCGATCACCGCATGTTGACCGTCAGGTGACAGTGCAATGGAGTCAGGACCAATACCGAGTTCATAGGTTTTGACGGTTTTGTAGGTTGTCAGATCCACAATGGCAAGTAACCCTTTGCTTGCTTCACTGTCCGTATCCCCTGTGCGAATAACAGCCAGACCGTATTTGCCATCTTTGGATACCGTTACACTGGTGACTTCAGCTTTGGCAGAGAGGTCATGGAAGCTGACCATCTTCAATACATTGATGTTTTTCAAGTCAGCAATGTCCAGCACGGAAATGCTGCCATTGTCCGCTTCGGTTACGAGCAGACGCTGTCCATCTGGCGTAGAGGCTGATATTTCTGCTTTGCCACCGGGCATCTGAAATGATGCGGTCTGTTCAAAACCGGTTTTATTTTGTTTCAGGATCAGTTGATCCGTAATTAATTTAAGCGTTTGGGGAGATACATACGTTGTCCCGTTGGTGATGTAGCTTTTACTGTCCAAAGGAGTTTTCACACCATTGATGGTGGCTGAGGACGTTCCTACAGGAAGTTGCACTTTAGTATCTGCGATCTGGATATCGACACTGCGACTGCTCCCGTTCCATGTGACCGTACCTTGCATATTTTGGATGGCTGTACGCAATACGACATGATCATCCTTGGTGGTTTTAGTTGCGTCAGCGGCATGAATCATTGATGTGTAGCTGGTTGCTCCTGCGGTAAGAATGGCGGTCATCGACAGAACGGCAAGCCATTGAGTTCTCTTTTTCAATGTTCCAGATCCCCTTTATCGTTTCGTGAGTGATGGTATGTACAACTGCTTCAGTATAAGAAAGAAACGTTAAGCAATGGTAAAAAGGCAGGTTGAATTGTGTAAAAGGTTAGACGGGAACCTTCATAACATATAGGACTGGTCGAAAAAAAGAAATTGCGGTAGAATTAATTGAGAATCATTATCAATTAATTCAGGCTTTCTTTACTGAATAGTCTGATCAGTTATAAGGCGAGGTGATTACCATGCGTACTGACGATGCATTAGGCGTCATGTATCAGCATTATTTAACCCAGGCCCCCTACAGTCAGCAAGATGAACATACATACCTGCTCTCTGCTAAAGTGGGCAGTGGAAGTATAAAGAGAGTGACCACATACAGTGGCATCGAGATTCTATGTTCTCATGTAGAGTACGATCAGCCATGCCCGACGTACTTTGCGTCCGAGACGCCCGTCGTGGAGTTGCAATTTGCCTTGGCGGGTCAACGGCAAGTGGATATCTCTGGTCAAGAGTATTCGTTATCGACTGGACAAGGTGCCCTCATTTTCATGCATGATTTCGAAGCGTGGTTCCATCCTCCGGCCAGGGAACCATATACTTCTTTTTCACTGGGGATTCCGGTGTCTCTGTTCAATTATGCGGCGGCACAACTGGGCAGTTTCAAGCCTATTGATTTTAAACAGGTGTTGGGACGAAAGGTGTTCAAGCCGAATGTATTTCAACTGGATAACCGGATACGAACGATGATTGACAGTCTGATTGTGGAATTAAACAACAGTTACCGATCATCCTTAATGATGGAAGCGACAGCCTTGGAGATCTTGAATCGATTTATGATCCAACTGTTTGAGCTTGCACCAATCCCCACGGGATTCTCCAGAGAGGACATCCGGAAGTTACATACGGCACGGGAGATTATGGAGGCCTGCATGGTAGATCCTCCATCTTTGCTAGCATTGTCCAGACAGGTGGGTCTTAACGATTTCAAATTAAAAAAAGGATTCAAGGCGCTTTTCGGAAGCACGGTCTTCGAATATTTGCGTCAGGTTCGACTGGACAGCGCCATGAAGTTGCTGCGCAATCAGGATAACAACGTCACCGAGGCCGCGATTGCGGTCGGTTACAGTAATGTCAGTGCCTTTTCGCAGCAATTTTATCGCAAATTCGGCGTGAAGCCTTCCGAGATGAAAAAGATTTATTAAATAAGATGAACTGAAACATTACACGAGAACGAAGAGTGCAGAACCAGTCTGGAGAAGCGGAGCGTTCGCCTTTATCAACGGATTTTTCCCATCATAGAAGGGAATCATAGAAATCCGGTGATAACAGCGATCGGAAGATGGTACTGCAATCGTAGTGGTCTGGTGTAAAGTTATAAGAGTTAATCTTATATAAAATAAGATTAATAAATCCGCTTTGCCGTGAATTGTTCCGTATAGAGGCAGTGGGGATTCATTCCGCCTTGTATACTCCAGGTACAGTGGATACTGTACTGAAATATAGAGGAGTGTATAAGCATGAACCGAATCAGAGGAAGTATTTTTTTTAGCGTATTTGCGGCCATGTTGGGTCTGATGCTGATTGCACCCATCATGCCACCGCTTATTCGCGAGTTAGGCATGAAAGAAAGTCATTCCGGTCTTATTATCTCGCTTGGGTCCATTATGATGGCTGTTATGGCTCCGGTATGGGGAATTGAATGCATGGATCGGAGGAGGCGTATTGCTTACCCTTCTGATTGTGACGCGCAGTCTGATCGGCATGTTTATTCCTGCCGTGCTTTCTTCTGCTCAAGCCTACATGGGTGATGTGACAGAAGGGGAGGAGCGGGGAAGCGGGATGGCCATTATCAGCGCTGCGAATGGACTTGGCCTTGTATTTGGACCCGCCATTGCAGGAGCATTTACGATCATCGGTCTGCTGTGGCCGCTTTATTTTGGTATTTTTATAGCGATCGCTGCATTTATTATCGCCTTGTTATTAATTCCAGCAGCCAAACCGGTCATTCAGGCAAAGCCGCCTAAAGTCAACCCGTTCCAACGTGGATTACGAATGTATCTTGTTGCGGGCTTGGTTACGATGATTGGCATCATGACATTGCAGGTTGTCGGAGGATTTTATTTTCAGGATCAACTGTCTCTATCCCCGGCGGCTACGGCTCGAATGGTTTCGTTTGGACTCATGTTCTCTGGAGCAGCGATGTTGATCATGCAGGTCATTCAGATGAAGTGGTTGAAATGGCAGCCACGTCCGATGATTTTGCTCGGGTCCCTTTTTCTGATCGCAAGCATGATCCTGTTTTTGGTCTTCAATGTGTTTTCCATGTATTATTTCTCATTCTTCCTGTTTGGCATGGGTTCGGGTCTGATGATGCCGGGGTTTATGGCAGGTGCTTCGCTGGCAGTTAGCAAAGAACAGCAGGGAGGTGCCGCGGGATTGGTAGCAGCGATTCAGGGGATATCCGCCGTCATTACGCCTTTACTTACAACAACACTCTATCAGGTGGACAAACATGTTCCATTTATGCTCGTAGCTGTTCTAGTTCTCTTGCTGGCAATCATGATGCTGGGAATGAGGAAAAATCAATCCAATATTGTAGCGGACGCCATTCATTCGTTATAGTCAGACAAAGTCAGAAGGTAAAATAAGTCAGAATAAATGTGAAAGCATGAAGACATCCATAAGGATGTTTTCATGCTTTATTTTTCGCTGAATTAGACGAGATATAATTGAATATCAATGTTGCTGGGTCCGATTTATTTCTCTGCTGCTGCCTGCATTAGTGCATAGATCTTACGTGTGGTATTCACGTTTCTTACGGTCATATAGGCATAGACTTTGGACCCCACAAGCTTGTTCATGCCACTTTTGGATGCATCTTCTCTGCTGACTGAATATAAAATGGCTCCGGGAACATAGATCAGTGTACCGATTTCCGGTTTGATGGGCAGTTTGTCCAGTACGGAGGGCTCATTGATCTCATCCCAAAGGAACAGTACATCACTTTTGGCCGTGTCATCATTCACCCATTCTGCCGGTAGCGCCTGAATCACGCTTTGGATTTCATTCATATTGCGCACCATCACCCTGATCTGTAAGCCGAAATCGGCGGCGATGGCCTGTTCTAACACATGGGATATCTCCGCATTTGCATTGGCACGTTCCTGATGATCGGCAAAAATAATATTACCAGAGTTGATGTATGTAACGACATCCAGCATGCCTGCTTGTTCAAACGTTTCTTTCAGTTGCTTCATATTAATTTTATTGTTCCCGCCTACATTAATGCCCCGCAGCAAGGCTACATAGTTCATATGGAGCTCCTCCATTATCTTTTATTCAACGATTTAACAAAATGACAGATACTCAAAGAGATGTGCAGTATACTCTTCTCCCAATAGATCCTGCAATAAAGGTTCCACATGCTCCAGATACTCGGGCCTGGTTTCATAGGTTTCTTCATCTTTCAATTCTCCGGCATAAGTTCTTGCCACTTCAATCAGGATGGCTAGTGCACTGAAAAAGTCTGACAGTGAATCAGCAACACAGTTTGGTTCTCCACCTGTAAAAGCGGCGTATACGGGAGAGTTCGGTGCTTCCACATCTACAATTAACGGATCATCGTTAAAGTTTGCGATGACGACGTGATTTTTTGGCCAAGTGGAGGACTCCTCATAAGGTTCATTCATGCCAATCCAGCGGAACCCCAGTTGCTGACGAAGCAGATGTTCAGGTGCAACAAAGGAGATCAGTGCGGCATCACCGATTTCAACGCCGGCATTTTTCATTTTGAGTGTACCTTCAGCTTGGGCATCTATCATTTCATAATGACTGTACAGATACTGAAGTTCTGGAGAAAGAGGTATTCGAGTATCCACTTCCGGCTGGTGATGTTGTTCGCGGGGACGCAGATCATGATTTTTGAAAAGTCCATAAGCTTCATTATATAAATCCTGCTGTTCCACAAAACGGCTCAAAGCCGCATCCAGTTGTTGCATGATGTCTGAGTCCTCCTAATAACATTGATATAGTAACAGGCCGATTCGTTTGATTTTTGGCTATAAGCATTATACTATATTAAAGATAAATTCAAAAAAACATTTGAATACGTTTACATTCGTGAGTGGACATGGTATACTTTCACTCAAATAAGGATTGTTACTGCTTCGGGCAGGCAAAACCTGAACAGCACTATGCGTGGACTTTGTTCCATTCATAATGTTGTTCGGGTTTTTTTGCATTCTACGGTCCATATTAAGGATAGAAAAACAGAGGACGTACTTATTCCAACCCAACTAACATCACGCTGTACAGAAGAAAGGGGAGCATTATGAACAAAAGAAAATGGTTAAACAGTCTTGCCGCAGGTTGTCTTAGTATGATTCTGGTGATTAGTGGGTGCGCATCCAAAGCGCCACAAACCGGGAGTGACACACCGAATCAGGCGACAGAGCAGGCGGAAAATGAATCCCAGGAACCTGCAAACAACCAGGCTGCCAAAGGTAGAACAGTTATTACAACCGACGGTGAAGTGGATGATATGAACTCGGTCATTCGTTTCCTCTTGTATTCGAATGAGATGGATCTCGCCGGAATTGTACTGACCAGTTCGGTGTATCATTATGCCGGAGACGAGGAAGCTGGAATCGAACCTTTCCGCTGGACAGGCACACAGTGGGTGTACGACATGATCGATGCCTATGGCGAAATCTATCCAAACTTGTCCAAACATGCGGAGGGCTATCCGGAGCCGGAACAGCTTCGAGCGATGACCAAGATCGGTAATATTTCCGATAAAGGGGAGATGGAGAAGGAAACGGAAGGTTCCGAATTCCTCGAAACTCTTTTCCTCGATGATGACTCCCGAGACCTGATTGTTCAGACATGGGGTGGCACCAATACCACGGCCAGAGCGCTGAAATCGATTGAGGAACAGTACAAGGACACGGCTGAGTGGGATACGATTCGCAAAAAAGTGAGCGACAAACTGGTTCTGTATATTATTCTGGATCAGGATGATAGCTACAACGAATACATTGCGAAGAATTGGCCGGATATCCGTATTCTCAACGACCAATCGAACTTCTGGCATTTTGCTTATGCATGGAAGATGCATGCCGAGGAAGTGAACAGCAAGCTTCATGGCGACTGGATGGTCAAGAACATTCTGAACGGACATGGCAAGCTGATGGATATGTATGCGTCGATGGGTGACGGCAAAATGATCGAAGGCGAACTGGCCGAAGAACAGCGGGGAAGTGCTGAATATCTCAAGAACAATCCGCAATATGACAAATACGATTTTATATCCGAGGGTGATTCTCCATCCTTCTTCTACCTGATCGATAATGGGTTGCGCAGTATGGAAGACCCTTCCTACGGCGGTTGGGGTGGACGCTTTGGCGTCGTGAACGACAAGCTGTTTAGAAACAATGTGCTTGATTACGATCCCTACACCAAACGCTATGAAGCCGAATACTCTCTGATGAGATGGTTTGACGATATTCAGGATGATTTTGCTGCACGTGCAGACTGGGCAGTTGCAGACACTTACGAAGGGGCCAACCATAATCCGTCATTAACGATCAAGGAAGGGTTGGATCTAAGTGTTAGTCCCGGGGAGGAAGTTACTCTTCACGCGGAAGGCACAGACCCGGATGGAGATCAACTGACGTATACGTGGTGGAGATATTTCGAAGCGGACACTTATAAGGATTCCGAAGTAACCCCGAACAAAGTTCAGCCTGAAATGGCGGGTGATCTGCAGCTTGGATTGCATCGTGAACTTGCCAAGGATGAGCAGGCGGATACGATAAAATTGCAGGGCAGTGACACCGAAGCGGTGACATTTACCGTTCCTGACGATGCCAAATCGGGTGATACCCTTCATATCGTTGCCGAAGTACAGGATGATGGAGAGCATCAGTTGAAGCATTATCAACGTGTGATCTTAACCGTGAAATAAGGAATAGAGGGGCTGTCCCAAAAGTCATTAACATGGCTGGCGGGACGCCCCTCTTATTTGTATAGTCTCATCGTAAGCGTTCCGTTAACGCTGGATGCCTGACCAGAAGACATTCCAGGTAATCGCTAAAGCCTGCTCATAGGATTGCCGTGTCTCATACACGAGCTGTACATCCAGTCCATCCATCACGGTAACAAAGGCTACGGTAGCTTCTTCCGGACTCAGACGTATATCGGGATGTCTGGTAAATACGGCTGCCAGCTCTTCCTTCAGTGTCCCGAGGTACGTTCGATACTGCGCGAGCACAAAATCATGCACCTCCAGCGGTGTGATAAAGGACAGGATATACATAAAAGCGACGTTCGGGTGAGTAAGGAAACGATTTTTGTGTTCATGTAAAAAGGCATATAGCTGCTGATCCAGCGTTTGGGCAGCAGACGTATTGAAAAATTGGCGTACAAACTGCTGTTCCTCCTGCACAACTTCCTCATATAACTCCAGCAATAGCGCTTTTTTGGATGAATAATGATAAGCCAAAGATTGCTTGCGAATGCCTGCCTCTTCGGCAATCTGCGCCATCTTGGTCCCCTCGTAACCCAGACGATTAAAATGTTGAATGGCAATTTCCTTGATTCGTTTTTTACTCAATGTCTACCTCCAGTTGGTGAGCTGTATACCTCTGCTGTTTTTGGGAGTATACCAAATATAACAAGATATATACCACAAAAATGCCTATAGAGATAGCATACACCACCGTATAGGAAAATGCAGAAGCCACCACGCCCAGGATTAACGAGCCACCACCAATCCCGAGGTCAAAGAAATTAAAGAAGGAAGCCATCGCATTTTCATGCTCATGTTCTTCTACAAGATTCACACACCAGGTCTGAATCGCCGGGAATATGGCACCAAAACCAAAGCCGTATAACGCGCCGGCGATCAGGAATTGCACATCACTCTGGGCGATAATCAGAACCAGCAGTCCCGCGATTGCAAACACGGCAGAAGGTAACAACACGGAACCTGGTCCCCATCGATCAAACATTTTCCCCGAGAACAGTCGGACGGCGAAGCTGGCGATGGCGACGATGAAGAAAAACCAGGCTATATTCTCGAACCCTCTTTCGGCGGCGAATAAAGCCACAAAGGACATGATTGAACCAGCTGCAATGCCAACAAGCATAATGAGAAGGGAAGGGAAGAGTACCTTCTTTTCAATCAGTTTCACCGAAGGGACATGAGTATGCATAGACTCGCTACGAACTCCTGTCTTCGGCTTTCTGGATACAAACACTGTCATCAGGAGAGCTAACAGCAAAATGCACATACCTCCCATAAACAGGCTCTGGTAGTCGTACCTAAACAACAGGCTCGTTCCAGTCAGTGGACCGATGGATATGGCGACCGTCTCCCCTACGCCGAAATACCCCATACCTTCTCCCCGGCGATCTCTTGGTATGTTTTCAGTGGCAATCGTTGCAAAATATGTCGTTGCCAAACCAAATCCGAATCCGTGGATCACTCGAAATACAAGAATCATCCAAATACCTGACGATAGGTAGTATGCACCTGTCATTAATGCACAGATAGTGATACCGATAATCAACAGATATTTTTTATCTATTCGAGCTGCTAAGACAGATGTGAAGGGGCGAATCAAGATGGCGGAAAACATAAATACGCCTGTAACAAGCCCAATCTGGGAGGCTTCGCCACCCAGGCTTGAGACGAACAAGGGCAATGTGGGGAGCAGCATTTCAAAGGCCATAAACAATAATGCGTTCGCTAACATGATAAATAGGAATGATCTTCCCCAGAGTTGCTGAGGTGTAGAGCTATGTGTTGAAGTATTCATGGTTTTCCTCCGTAATGTTGATCTCTGTCGCGCGACATGTTGAACTGATTTTACCTGACGATGGTCAGATTGTAAAGCGCGTGTTCAGAGCATGGAGTCATGATTTTTTTGTGGAAGAGAGAGGTGATATGAAATGACGGTTGATGTACTTGTAAGAAATAATGTTAAAGTGCTTGGCTCGGGTAGCCAAACGATTGTATTTGTTCATGGTTTTGGATGCGATCAGGATATGTGGCGTTACATTGTTCCAGGTTTTATGGAGAACTACCAGAGGAAGATACGGGACAGTCCTTGTTCCAAAGAGTGGACAACGCCATGTATGCCTCCAAAACCGGAGGACGAAACCGGGTGACACATGCAGCTCAGATGGTAAGAAGTTATGGGTTGGATTGGATCAAAAGAAAACGAGAAGGAGCCTGTGCACGATGAGGGAGATGATCCCACATGCACAGGCTCCTTTTATTTGTGTGAAATAGGCTGGGCTAATTCCACTTGAGTAGTATCTGAATAACTTTACCTTGGGGCAAGGTAGCCATACACCTTCGCCGGAGAATTCGCCCGGAGACGAAAATCTTCGTTGGACTCATCCATAAATGCCGGGTTCACATATATGGAGTGTGCATCATTGCCAGATCCCTTGATGTAGGCGGCGATGCCGGAGTAGGCTTTATTTTTCCAAACCCACAGGGCATCTTCCTGCTCTCCTGGTGAGTAATAGACATTATGGTCAAACACATTGCCGGTATTGCTGGTATATTCATTGTATATCAGTACTTCCAAGCTGCCCGATACAAGAATGTTACGCATGAACGTATTGTTCTTTGTCTGTGACTGTATGAATAACTGTCCATTGCCTGCATTCAGCGTATCATTCCCGACCAGTGTATTGTACATGATCCTGCTATCCTCGGTAGCTCCCCGCTCTTCGTCATAACCTCCCATGGCAATACCCGTCAATCTGTTGGAATAAATCAGGTTATCACGCACGGTAATGTTGCTGGTTGAACGTCCGGCATGTTCTGAGGCAATCTCAATTCCGATGTCGCTCCGGTATACCCGGTTCTGGTCGATGATATGATCTTTCCCGCCATCTACATAGATGCCACCGGCTGAGTTGCTATCATTGGGCAGGTCTGTTCCATAGGAGGGATTGTTATTGGATGTAATATCATATACTTCGTTGCCTCGTACAATGCCGTTCCGAGCCTGATCGTACGTGTCGTCCTCGGACGTACCTTCGTACCCGATCAGATCAATACCAATATTGTCGGAATCATGGATGATATTGTCCTGGATGGCAAACGTATCGACATTGCCGTTGATGGCAAGTGACTCGCTGGAACCGAGTGTAAGATCATACAATTTATTATCCTTGATGATGATATCGCGTAATGCTTGAGGGTGCTCTGTGCCATATATAGCAATACCGTGGGCATCCCTGCCCCGCAAATACGGACCTTCAGGAGGTGCGTAACTAGCGATCGCGTGTATGGTGTTGCCCAACAGCTGAATATGCTCACCTGCTCCGTGGACATAGATCCCGGTTGGAGCCTTGCCCCCGAGTGTGGTCGTGAAGTTACGAATTTCGAGATTCTGAATCGTGATATAACTGGCATTTTCAATTTCAATCAATCCTTCGATGCCACGTACAGAGAGGCCTTCACCATCAATGATAACCTTCTCCTGAGGATAGCTTGAAAATAGGGTTGGATTAGCGGAAGAATTACCGCTCCTGGTAATTTTGACTTTCTGATGATACACACCTTCTCGCACATAAATCGTGCTTCCAGGCGAAGCGTGGTCAGCTGCGTGCTGCAATGTCTTCCATGGAGATTGAATGGTACCTTTATTCGAGTCGTTTCCTTGGGGTGATATGTAATGGATTATCTGGGGATCAGACTTTTGAACAGAAACGGGTTCGTTCATGGAAGATGTATGATTCTGACAACCGGATACGAGCACCATCAGAATCGGAATCATAAGTATAACTACGCGAATCAAATTGTTTCCCCCTTGAATTTAGCTTTGAAGATAGATTATAGCAGATTTGAACGGGTTAATAAGCCATGATATGCTCTTATAAAATCAGCGAGGAGACTGCTCATGAATACATTAACTATAGCTGAATTAGTAGATCGGGAGAATCACGCATGGGAAGAACTCAAGGAACTCCTGGATAGCGGACAAAATACATATGTGTATGTTCCAGCAAAACAGGAGGCTGGAGAAGATACCCTCTATCGTCTGCAAATAAGCACCAAATCCTATTTGGGGGCTGTTGCTTATGAAACAGAAGGTATTGTACTGGACCATGGATGGATCACGCTGTTTGGTGCGGGCGGTGACAGTATATTCGGGAGTCTAACCCGTTGGAATGGTGTGAGTAAGCAGCCTTGCGCACAGGCACTGGAGGGCATGATGGTCGTCGCATATGATGTGGCAGGCGGTTTCTTCGGACTGGATACAGGCAAGTATAGTCGTACGGGACAGGTCTATTATTTTGCACCGGATACACTCGAATGGGAATCGACAGAACTGGCATATTCGGGCTTTATCAACTGGCTGGCGGATGGTGATCTGGGACAATTCTACCAAACCTTTCGCTGGAAAGGCTGGCAAGAGGATATGACTCAGCTCCAGACAGGACAAGTATTCGCGTATTATCCACCGCTTTGGACGCAGGAAGGTGGCGGCGAGAACAGCAGTAAAGCCCCTATTCACATATTGGAAGCCTGGAAGTCTGCGTTGGACGGTAAATAGTTGGCATGTTGATTTAGGATGAAATAAGGAGAGTAACCGGTAAGTTCGTTGAGTGATCTACTTTTAAAAAAAACGGCATTTCTGTTCCAAACTAAAAAGGCTCGCGCTTGCTGCGGGCCTTTTTGTTCTGAACTTTAAACATCAATTATCAATTGTCCAATGTAACAGGTTCAATGCCTGAGCGTGAAGCTCTGCTATGCCAGGCGGTCAACCCGAGTGAAACAACGCAGACGAACAACAGACAAGCATACACCACATGATAAGCTTCCTCTACCGTTACTCCCGGAATGCTGTGCAATAGCAACCCGCACACGGCTACAGACACCGATCCACCGAAGAACATGTTCAAATTGATAGCGGAGTATGTGAGGGAGCAATCTACATGGTAGAAGGAATTTTGTTGTTGTTTGCCCAGATCGGTTTAATTATTGGAGTGGCTTTAATAGCATCCGGATTAACAAATGGTTCAAACGGGAAAGAAAAGTTCAACTGGTCGGCGACCATCCCCTCGGTATCCTGGGGATTATGTATCCTTATCCTGTCCATCTGTTGGTTGGTGTAGTGTACTCTTTTTATATGTAAAAAAATGTAAATAAACAGGCGCTCCGATAACGGGCGCCTGTTTGTACATGTTATAACTGCAGATCTTACGCCGCAGTAACTTGTTTGCCGCGATTGCGAACCCACTTGATGACATCCATCAGAATGACGGCAACAAGAGCGAGTCCACCTGCAATCAGGAACTCATTCCAGCCAAACGTATCCGGGATGGCGAAGACGCCGCGCACACCTGGAATCAGTGTGATGGCATAGAGACAGAGACATACCAAGATGGAGCCAAGCACGAATTTATTGGTCGTGAAGCCCACCTGGAAGATGGTCTGTGTGTTGGAACGTGCTGCAAAAGTCTGGAGACTGCGTGCCAGAATCAGGGTTGTAAAGGCCATAGCCACACTGATTTCCTCCGAGATACCAAGTCCGATATATTGGGATACGATAACAGCCGCCCCAATCAGGACACCACGCGTAATCACAGCCTGCAGGGTTCCACCTGCGAAGATGCCTTCGTTAATATCACGCGGTTTGCGCCGCATGACATCTGGCTCGGCCTTCTCTGTACCCAAAGCAATGGCAGGCAGGGAGTCATTCACCAGATTGATGAACAGCAGCTGAAGGGCCGTAAACGGATTAACCCAGCCGACGATCAAGGCAAACAAAATGGCGATAATGGCGCCAAGGTTACCGGCGAACAGGTATGCAATGGCTTTTTTGATATTATCAAATACCATCCGCCCAACACTAACCGCATTCACGATGGAGACAAAGTTATCATCCGTCAGAATCATGGCAGCCGCATCCTTGGCAACATCTGTTCCGCTACCCATCGCTACGCCGATGTCGGCTTGTTTCAGCGCTGGTGCGTCATTAACTCCATCGCCGGTCATGGCTGCAACCTTGCCTTTGCGCTGCCATGCACGAACAATCCGAATTTTGTTCTCGGGAGATACTCTGGCGTATACCGAGATATGTTCGAGTTGTTGATCCAGCTCTTCATCAGACATTTTGTCCAGTTCAGCTCCGGTAATGGCAAGATCATCCGGTTCGGCAAGACCGATATCCACACCGATCGCCTGAGCCGTCGTTTTGTGATCTCCGGTGATCATGATGGTGCGAATGCCCGCTTTTTTGGACTCTTCAATAGAGGCGTATACCGCTTCACGCGGTGGGTCAATCATCGCTGTCAGGCCAACCAGCGTAAGATCATGCTCGTCATCAATCGTAACCTGGTTTTTATCATCGAATTTTTTGTACGCATAGGCCAGCACACGGAAGGCACGTTTGGAGAAGGCCTCATTTTTTTCTTCAAACTGTGTGCGAATCTCGGGTGTGAGGGGCTGAACCTCACCATTGATAAATACATGACTACAGCGACTGAACAGCACATCCGGTCCACCTTTGGTCAGCAAAGCCGTCTGTCCCTCGAAGGTATGCACTGTACTCATGAGCTTTCGATCCGAGTCAAAAGGAAGCTCAGCTTCACGCGGGAACTGGTCACGGATTTCATTGTAATCCTTGTTCACCCGGTTGCTGAAGGCAATCAGGGCCACTTCGGTTGGATCACCCAATTCCTTGCCTTCCTGGTTAATATTCGAATCATTGCAGAGCACTGCAATATGTAACAAACGTCGTTCCTCTTCCGACCACTGATCGGGATCATCGGGGAATTCGTCCTTGGTGCCATGGGGAATGTAATAATCCACGACAGTCATCTTGTTCTGAGTTAGCGTTCCTGTTTTGTCCGTACAGATGATGCTGGCAGAACCGAGTGCTTCCACGGCAGGCAGTCTGCGAATGATCGCATGTTGTTTGGCCATCTTATTCGTTCCGAGTGACAACACGATCGTCACAATGGAGGAAAGTGCCTCAGGAATGGCAGCAACTGCAACAGCTACGGCAAACATCAGTGCATTTACGATGGATGGCCCGATATTCTCCGTACCTTCGGTCAACCATACACGACCGGCTTCAATGCCAAAGATAAGAATCGACAAGCCCAGGATGAAAAAGCCCAGTTTTTTGCTGAATGATTCCAACTTGCGCTGTAATGGCGTGTTCTTGGCTTCGGCATTTTCAATCAATTCGGCAATTTTGCCAATTTCCGTCTTGAGAGCCGTACCTGTAATGACGAGCATACCCCGTCCATATACGACCAGTGAGCCGCTGAAGGCCATATTGCGACGATCTCCGATTGGAGCTTCATCCGGGATGGTATCGGCGTGTTTCTCCGCAGCTTCGGATTCTCCGGTCAGCATGCCTTCGTTGATTTTCAAACTTCCTGATTCCAGAATACGTCCGTCCGCCGGGACATAATCACCTGCATCCAGCATAACAATATCACCGGGAACGAGTTCCCTCGCTGGAATGGTTCTTTTCTGACCGTCACGAATGACCTTGGCTTCGGGTGCAGACATTTGTTTCAGCGCGTCAAGCGAACTCTCGGCTTTTTTGGTCTGAACTACACTGATTACCGCATTGAGCAAAATAACCAGGAATATGATCAAGGATTCGATCAGGTGTCCAAGTACAACCTGAACCGCGGCTGCAATCAACAGCACGATGACCATCGGATCTTTAAAATTTTCGAGGAACAATTTCCAGACTGGTGTTGCATCTTTCCCTTTTAACTCGTTATATCCTTCCGTTTCAAGTCTCTTGGCAGCTTCGGAGGTCGTGAGTCCCTTAGAGGAACTCTGTACATCCTGAAGGGTTTCATCTGCACTGTGTCTGTAGTGTTGCAATTGACCAGCTCCTTGAATATTAGATTTCTCTCTGTGTATTACCCTTACGGGCAAAATCTAGAATCGTTTCATTTCATAATTTTTTAGATACAGGATTTATAAGTTTTCAGCTGTACACAGTATTTTTCATAATGAGCCGAGATATGCTTCATTTCCAATGTTATTATTTCCAATGATGCAGAGACATAACATATATCGCTGGAATGAAACTTATGGTGGTATGAACTATGGAGAATTTTAGATCAGATCAGACGATATCCCGGAGGAAGGTTAGTCTCAGAGAACCATATACAGGTGTTGGATCAGAAACTGTGTGCACCATCACACATGGACATATCGAGGTCTGTTACGCTACTTCATAACGAACAGTGTTTAATCTAGTTTGGAGGGAACCCATATGTTTTGTTATCAGTGCGAACAGACGCCGAGTGGCGGGTGTACTGTGGTAGGAGTATGCGGCAAAAATGAAACGATCGCAAGTTTGCAGGATACGATGATCTTTGCGTTAAAAGGAATTGCTGCTTATGCAACACACGCACGCCAGTTGGGATATCATGATCCTGAGGTGGATCGGATTACACATGAGGCATTATATATGACATTAACGAACTCGAATTTTAATGTTCAAGAGCATCTGGAGATGGCGATGAAAGTCGGCAATGCAGCAATCCGCATTATGGACGTGCTGGATCGTGCGCATACAGATCGTTTTGGTATACCGCAACCGATTACGGTTAGTCAGAATCAGATCGAAGGACAGTGCATCGTGGTAACGGGACATAATCTGTATGCACTGGAGGAGTTGCTCCATCAAACTGAAGGGAAAGGAATCAACATCTATACCCACTCGGAAATGTTGCCTGCACACGGTTACCCGGCGTTGAAGAAATACACCCATCTCAAGGGCAATATCGGCAAAGCCTGGTACGATCAAAGAAGACTTTTCGAACAATTCCCGGGTGCGATTCTCGCAACGACCAACTGTGTCATGCCGATCAAAGGCACATATTCAGACCGCTTTTTCTCATACGAAGTGGCGGGTCTGGAGGGCGTTGCCAAGATTATGGATGATGACTTCTCACCCCTGATTGAACGCGCATTGTCCCTGCCTGCGGCCGATATACAGTCCGAGCAAGTCTTAACGACAGGATACCATCATGAGACGGTGATTGGCCTTGCTCCCGAGATTATTCAAGCGGTGAAAGACGGTCATATCCGTCGATTCTTCGTTATTGCAGGTTGTGATGCACCAGGCAAAGGGGGCAACTACTATCGTGAATTGGCTACATCGTTGCCAAATGACACCGTTATTCTGACGACATCCTGTGGTAAGTTCCGCTTCAACGATGTGGATTATGGTACGGTTGGAGATACGGGCATACCACGTTATATCGACTTGGGACAATGCAACAATTCCGGTTCCACCGTGAAGATTGCAATGGCATTAGCGGATGCTTTTGGCTGTACCGTGAATGAGTTGCCTGTCAGCATCGTGCTGTCCTGGTTTGAGCAAAAAGCAGTTGCGATCCTGCTCGGCCTGTTCAGCCTCGGCATTCAGGACATTCGAATTGGACCGAAACCGCCTGAGTTCATTTCAGAAGGTGTATTGGATGTGCTCGTGGATATGTTCGGTCTGAAGTTAATTACAACGGCAGAAGAAGATATGAACGCGATGTTGGCATTGTCATAGGATGGATGAAATTTATAGAAGATATAATAGGAGCCTGCGCTTTTGCAGGCTTTTTTGCTACGTAACGATGTCATAGGTCAATATACCTTGTGTAAATAAACATGCAATGTAAGGGAAATTAGTTTTTTTATCCTATTGAAGTTTTTTCGTGGAAATGTGTATATAGATAGAGGCACATTAGATTGTAACACATCACAAAACACGGGTTTACCGTAACACGAGGAGATTGGACATCATGCATGACACACAGATTGAAGATTGGTTGGAACTCGCGGGTGGCAAGCAGAACATCAAGCTCGTAGAGCACGATAAGGGTACAACGACGCTGGTACTGAAGGACAGTTCCCAATTGAACATATCGGTTCTGGCCTCCACAGACTATGTGGCAGATATTCGGGTAACGGGTAAGCATTGCCATCTGGCAATAAAGGATGAATCTTCCCTGATCTGCATGTTACTGAGTATGGGCGTGGGGGAAACGGAAGGGAGAGCACTGCAGGAAGCAGGACACGCAAAGAAGAACCAATTTTCGATCTTACACTTTGTTTCCGATGTGTTCAGGCCCTTGATGCCTGCGATTCTCGGAGCGGCTGTGATTAAGATCCTGCTCATAATTATTACGTTAATCAATACATACAGTTCTGCGGATTCTTCTACGCTGATGGATAGTCAGACCTTTACGATATTTAAATCCATAGGAGACAGTGCATTTTACCTTCTGCCGATTCTGGTAGCAGTTAGTACGGCGTATCGGTTAAAGAGTAATATATATGTTGCTGCAAGCATCGGCGGATTGATGTTTCACCCGCAGTTAAGCTACTTACTGGCAAGTGAAGGTCAAGTTCACTTTATGGGAGTACCCATGGTATCACAGCCGGCTTTTCTTTCGGCTTCTCTCTGGATGTTTTTGACGATCTTAGCAGCGTCCTATATGGAAAAAGCAGTTGGACGCATTAGTCCCAGAGTGCTTCAGGGAATTCTTGCTCCAGTGTTAACGTTGGGAGTTCTGGTGCCACTGATCCTGATGGTGCTTGGTCCACTGGGGACATGGATTCAAGATCAGATGCCGGGTGCTATGAACTCACTGCTTGATGATGCGCCCATTGTGGCCATTGTCCTGCTCGGTGCAACTTTTTCGCTGCTCTTGCTTGCTGGATTACATTACTGGCTCGTTCCCATCATAATTAATGAATTGATGATTAATGGATACTCCATTATCTTCCCAGCGATGATTGTTGCCTATGTTGCACAAGCGGGTGCAGCATTTGCTTCCGGGCTTCGCAGCAAACAACCTGAGTTCAGAAGACTGGCTTTCTGGGCAACGGGAACAGCTCTTTTGGGGGTGCCGGAACCTGCCATGTATGCCGTGAATATCAGAAAAAGAGCTTCTTTTTATGCAGCACTGCTTGGGGGTGCCGCAGGTGGACTGTATTATGGTCTTGTATCTGTAAAATCATTCGTATTTAGTGAATCTGTCAGTTTGCTAGGAATTCCGTTTTTCATGGAAACCGATTCATTGAATGTGCTACATACCTGTATAGGTATGGTTATTGCCTTCTGTGTGTCCGGATTACTTGTGAATTGGCAGGCAGGGAGAGGAAGTAAAAACAGGATAGGCTAAAAATCAAGAGCCCACACCCGAAGGTGCAGGCTCTTTTTATTATGAGTGACGAATTTATTAATCCAGCCATGTCTGAAATTTATAGCCCATCCCCCGTACAGTTGTTATGTAACGATGGGAGCTGGAAGGATTCTCGATTTTGCGTCTGAGGTTATGAATATGGACCATAACGGTTCGAACGTCACTCCAGTTATCCAGCCCCCATATGCGTTCAAACAAGTATTCTGTGCTGTACACATGCCCCGGACGACTTGCCATGAGGAAAAGAAGCTGAAGTTCTTTGGCAGGCAGGCTGATGAGCTTGCTATCTACCCTGACTTCAAAATGACCAAAGTGCAAATCTAGCCAGCCGTCACGATATACTGTGTCTTTGGCAATTGCCGAGGTGCTGGTCTTCGTGATCGAACGCCTCAGTTGCGCTTTTACTCTGGCGACCATAATATCCGGATCGAATGGCTTGGTGATATAATCATCCCCGAGTTCCAGCCCCTGAATGATATCTTCCGTTTCCTGCCGGCTGCTAAGAAAGATGATGGGCAGTTCTGTGCTTCGTTTGACGCTCTGAACCCACGTTGTTCCGTTTCCATCCGGCAGCATGATATCGCATAGAATCAGATCCGGAACTCGTTCTTCAAGCAGAACAGTCGCATGCTGGAGAGTTTGGGCGGTATAAGACTCATAACCCTGGTTTTGCAAATAGATCATGACCAGCTCCGCGATATCTGTGTCATCTTCGACAATAAGTATACGCTGATTCTTCTTTATGTAAGCCATGTTCAAAGTCACCCTCCTTTCCATGCGGGCAGTTGAATAGAAAATTCACTGCCGGAGCCCGGCTCACTGGTTACCCCGATCTGTCCGTTATGATAGTACATGATCTCTTTGCATATGGCGAGCCCCAATCCAGAGCCTTTATGATCCCCATCCGGCTGGTGTTGAACCTGTCCAAAACGTTCAAAGATCTGTTCATGCCATTCGTGTGGAATGCCCGTCCCTGTATCTTTGACGCAGAACCATGCTGTAAACCCTGTTTCGGTTTGTGGCGTTTCTTCAAGGAACAGACGCAATTGTATGGTTCCTGAAGGAGGGGTAAATCTTAGCGCATTGGAGATGAGATTGGACAGCACCTGTTCAATCCGTATCGGGTCCAACCGTGCCATCCACAACTGCGATTCGGGTTCTTCAGGAAGTTCGAGGCGGTAATGAATCCCCTGTTCCTCCACTTCCCATTCGTATTTCTGAAACAGCTCCTGCACGAATGACAGCAGATGTACGTCCTGCATATGAAACTGGATCTGGTTGGTCTCCAGCTTCGTTAGTTCAATCAGATCGTGAATCATGCGTTCCAAAAGCAGAGAGCGTGTATAGATTCGGTTAATATACTTTGGTGCCTCTGTAGTGATAATACCATCCCTCAGTGCTTTGGCGAACCCTTTGATGGATGTGATGGGTGTGCTCAATTCATGAGATATATTGGACAGCAGTCGAACACGAAATAATTCGAATTCAGCCATTTTTTGATTAGCTTGCTGAAGTTCCACGTTGCTTTGTCGCAATGAACGTGTTCGTTCCTCTACGGTTCGTTCCAACTGCTGGTTTGTTCGCTGAAGCTTGGAAGACAAATGTTCCTTTTGCTGTAATGCTCTTGAGAAGCGGGAAGTCAGATTATACGCTTGTGTTAATAAAAAGATGAGCAATCCAACAGAGAGCATATCCTCTGTGGGCAAGTGAACCGTATAAAATAACATATCATTTAAGGCAAAAGCCATGAAAAATAAAAAACCAATCATGCTGATTACGGAACCTTTTTTTCGTCTGAAGACTGACTTGACATACATACATAGCGTATAAACCAACGACGGAAACAGCACCCCCCAGGCAAAAGGTGTTAAATAGTACGTATACACGCGGGCAGGTGTCAGGAGAAACAACAAAATGAAGCAAGGCAGGATGAATCCTGCTATTTTGGATATCCAAGGTATGGATTCCTTAGGGTGTTCTCTATTAATGAACAGAATTAATAATAAAGCGGTCATGGCAACAGATATGTATTCGGCTTTTACTGCCCATTCCCATGGCATGTCAGGAATCAGGTAGAGGGCAGTCGATTCGCCAAGAACCACCGTGCGTACTCCAACAGACAGGCAGAGCATACTGTATAACAGGGCCGATATCTCTTTTCTTCGGTTGAGATACACAAGACCATAATATAATGCCATAACTAGAAAAATTCCAACGATACATGACTGTGCTGATACACGTAATAGACGGATCCAGGAGATACTTTCCGCTGTTCCAAGCTCCATGCTCTGCCAGATACCCGCATTCCTTTGAGAGAAGTTGGAGACTTGAATGATGATTTCATTCCATTTTGATTCAGTTTCAAAATAGATAACGTTGGGAAAGCTCTTTGCTTTCTCATTGGAAAGGCTGGTCCCGACGATACCATGACCGCCCTTAAATTGACCGTTAATCCAGATCCGGTAGGCCGAGGCGATACTTTTGGGATAGATGGCAAGTGTAGATCCTTTTATCGTCTCATCAGGAAGTAAAAGGCGGAGTCTATAGGTCGCATAACCCCTGTTGGGGAGGACTTGATCATGTGCCATGCGATACGTTGTCCAAGCTTCCGGCACTTGTTCGAAGGTCGGTGCAGGCTCAGGTGTGGAAGAAGAGTGAAAATCAATGGGTTCCAGCAGTTGCTGCCAGTAAAATTCCCAATCTCCATCCAGAGGCATGACAGAAGTGGTCGACCCAGACCAACGGGACAGATCAAGAACTCCATTCCTGGAAGTATGGAGGGGAGTGGACTCAGCTGCAGCTGAGGTATTGGTTGAATTGGTCGCAAGGATGACGAGGAGCACTATAGTGATTACAAGAACGAACAGGATGGTGAATAGCAATGGTTGCTTTCCAATGTGGCCACGAACGGAATTCATAAGCTTCATCTAGGGTGACCTCCGGCTAGGGCTAGGATAGGTTAACTATATTATAGAGTGATCCTCCGTTTGCAGAAAGAAGAAATTTGACGAAATATCCCGGACTTAAACAAAACTTAAACTAACCTAAGTACAATAGACCACATCATCTTTAGGGAGAAAGTCCCGGCAACAGAAAGGAAGCATGTTCATGAGTCGTTACTTCTCCATCTGTTCGACCTATATGTACCAGCATCGTTATATGGATTTTTTGCTGGCTCATTACAAGGAACTGAATATGCCATATAACTTTCCGGTCACACTCAGCTATATATCCAGTCCACTGTTGATGGGAGGTAGAGCGATTTTGTGTTTTGATGATCAGGATGAAATCGCAGGAGCACTGGGTTATATCCATGGCACAGGGGAGCATGATTACGAGGATCGTCATGTCATTCAGTTCCAAGTAGCCTTCATAAAGGAAGAGTATCGCGGAAGCAGACTTATGGTAGAAGCTTTGCAGTTCCTCCTCCAACATATTGACGAACAAGAAGAGATAGAATCGGTTCAGGAAATGCGCTTTTGGGCTGTTAAAGATCGGATTAACCAAAGACTGTTCTCCAAATTTGCAAAGCGAATCGGAGGCACAGAAAGTGAATATGGAGGATCTATAGACGCTTATACAATATACCTTTCTGAACTTCGTGCATACCTTTCCTCTTTTCATCGAGTGTCAAGGGTGAAGGGATCTCGTGATAAGGAGGTCACACCATGATGCTGCAAGCCAAATCTCACGAAGTATTGCAGGATGCAGACTATGCCCGGTTTGCTCGTTTTTATCTGGCAAACAGTGAGGAGTTTGATGAACAATACATGCTGCATGACGCATTGTTGCATCTCATCAGTACCTTGCAGCACTCTCGCCTGTTGTTGCTTGATGATGAGCAGGGGCGATTGGGTGGTTTCGGGCAGTATCGTTATACCGAAGATCGACAGACGGCTTTTATTGATTCGGTCATGCTGGCGAAGGCACATCGTAGCAGCAGAGTATTTTTCGCCGGCTTCCGTGATCTGGTGCTACAGATCTGTCAGGAAAATGACGAGATTCAAACGTTACAATTTCACGCCGTGGCTAATAACCGTTACATTAACAGGTTATACAGCAAGTTTTCCAAACACACGGATACACAGGAGCGTAACGGAAGAACAGAACATGTGTATACGGCAGAGCTGGATTCATTGTTGGTTTATCTGAAAATTAAAACAGCCGTTTAACGCGTTGAGCTCATTGAAATTGATTTGAAAGGAGGTGAGTTAACATGGTACCTATGCGCCCTAGCATAAAAGAAGATACACGCGGTGGTAAAATTTTTCGCATCGAAAATGTTCTGAAATTGAATGAGCAATTGCGAGTGAACACAACCGCTGCTGCTGCGAAGTAGTCTCATTCTCCCTAAACGATGAAAGAAGCACACAGATCACACAATATGTGACCTGCTTGCTTCTTTTTTGGTTGGCGTGTCCATTATAGTCATCCGAATCAGACATATATGTGAATATCTGGTGAAATGCATACCGTTTAAGTCCAGAATCGTATGTAATGAATTATACTTAAGGAAAACGGACGAGGAGATGGACTCCAGATGAAGAAACAAATGTGGATCATTGCAAGTGTTGCAGTTTTAATTGTAATCGGAACCTACCTGTTTGCAAGCAACACGGGCAAGGAAGATGCGGGTACAGCCAGTGCGCCCAACATCAGAAAATTGGTGGAAGATATCAGCACAGGTAAAGAGACACCGGAATCTGCCTCCATTAATGCCAAACAGTTAATCGTCACAGATCAAGATAAACATACGACTACATATGATTTGCCTGAGAATGAATTTTTCCTGTCCATTGCACCCTATGTGGACCAGACCCATCCCTGTGCAATTCATAGCTTGACCGGTTGTCAGGGGGAAATGAGCAATAAGGAATTCAGCGTTACCATTCACGATTCTCAAGGCAACACTTTTATGAAAGATGAAGTGATCAAGTCTGGTGCGAACGGATTTATGGATTTTTGGGTGCCAAGAGACAGAACCTATCTGATTCGTATTGTTCGAGATGGAAAGGTTGCAGAAACGCAATTGTCTACATACGAAAATGATAATACATGCATTACTACGATGCAGTTGAGTTAATGCAAACAGACAAGCAATGGAAGGGAAGGATGGCCTTTGAGCTATCCCTTTCCTTTTTTATTTCATAAAAGAATTGGAATAAGGTACTCTGCATTGACAAAAATCCATTCCTACGGCATAATCCAATAGTGATAATGATAATTGTTATCATATAAATACATATTAACAGGGGAGATAAAGATATGAAAAAAGGGTTAAACGGATTGTTGATCATGCTGGCCTTTGTGCTGGTTTTGGCTGGGTGTGGTAAAACTAGTACTACAACAGATACAAGTCAAGGTACTGATTCGGGTAGTGCTCCCGCTGAAGAGACTGCAGGTCCTGTTACCGTGAAGCATAAACGTGGAGAGCTTCAGCTGGACAAGCCAGCAGAACGTGTCGTTACGCTTGAATGGACATATACGGAAGATGTTGTTGCCCTGGGTGTTCAACCAGTAGGTAATGCAGATAACGCTAACTATAAAGTGTGGGTAACATCCGAAGCAGCACTGGATGACAGTGTAACGGATATCGGAACACGCAGTGAACCGAATCTGGAAGCTATTGCTGCATTGAAGCCAGATCTCATCATTGCTAATGCAGATAATAACACGGCGGTCTACGATCAGCTTAACGCGATTGCTCCAACAATTGAATATGATCCGTATGATGGTAACGGCTATGATTACGACAAAATGACAGAGATCTTTAATAACATTGCAACAGCTCTGGGTAAAGAAGACAAAGCAAAACAAGTTCTTAGTGATCTCGATCAACACTATGTAGAAGCCAAAGAAAAACTGGCTGCTGCGGGGAAAGAAAACTTCAACTTTGCACTGACACAAGCGTTCACATATCAAAATGCAGTCAGCCTGCGTATGTTTACCGATAACTCGGTTGTGATTGGTACCTTGGACAAAATCGGACTGGTTAACGATTGGAAGCCCGAGAAAGTTGAGAACTATGGTTTCTCCACAGTAGGCATTGAATCCTTATCCGATGTACAGGACAGTAACTTCATTTATATTACACAACCAGACGATGATGTCTTTGGCACAGCCATGAAAGATAACTCGGTTTGGAACGGACTGAACTTTGTGAAGGAAAAACGCACATATCAACTGGATAGCACAACATGGACATTTGGTGGACCGATCTCTTCCAAGGTATTGGTTGATGGCGTAGTTGAGGCGATTACCAAATGAGTTCGGTTCAAGGATCTAAGCCAACGATGAATTGGCGCACAATAAGCATATATGGGGGCGGTCTAACCGCTCTCATCGTGCTTTTTTTTGTAAGTCTGTGTTATGGAGAGGCATCCATTCCTTTGCATGTCGTTTGGGACTCGCTTACAGGCAGACAGGATTCATTAGAGCACAATATGGTTTGGGATTTGCGTATGCCGCGTACAGTGATTGGTATTCTTGCAGGTGGTGCATTGGCTGTAGCGGGCGCTTTGTTGCAGACGATTACTCGTAATCCACTGGCTGCTTCAGATACGCTGGGCATTAATGCAGGAGCGTACTTTGTGGTGGTGCTGGGAGCAATCGCTTTTCCAGGTCTGTTAAGTCAGTCGCCTTTTCTCTTCGCAGCTCTTGGTGGTCTGCTGGCAGCATTTGCGGCTTATTTCATGGGCGGCGGACGAACATCAAGCCCGGTTCGGCTTGCGTTGTCCGGTATGATTGTATCGATGGTACTTGGTTCATTTACAAGCGCATTACATATTTTTTTCTCCATGGAAACACAAGGGTTGTTTCTTTGGGGTTCGGGAACACTCGTTCAGAATGACTGGAGTGGTGTGTCCTATGCTTGGCCTTGGGTAGTTGGCATTATTATTCTCGCGTTAATCCTGTCCAGACAGTGGGATATGCTGGAGCTGGATGAATCAACGGCTTCTTCATTGGGGCAAAAGGTTGGACTCGCTCGTGCAGGTGGTTTAATTCTCGCGGTATTGCTGGCTGCCGTGATCGTCAGTGTAATCGGGCCGATTGGCTTCGTGGGACTGGTTGCGCCACATCTGGTGCGATTGAGTGGTGTACGTTCCAACCGATTGCTGTTACCGGGTGTGTTCATATGGGGAGCGGCGCTTCTGGTTGGAGCGGATGTACTTGCCAAGATGGTGCGTAACTCCAGTATGGAGCTGCCGACAGGTGCGGTTATGGCGATCATTGGTGCACCGTGGCTCATCTGGCTTGTACTTACACGTATGAAGGCGGCGAACGGCTCAGGCATGTCCACTTCGATGAGCACAGGAGCACCTTCACGTCGCTTTGCATTCGGCCCGATGGCCGTATTATTTTCAGTCATAACTGTAGTGCTTGTCTTGCTCAGTACGATGTTTGGCGGTATGCGAATTCCGCTGGCCGATTGGTTACCGAGTCTGTTCCAATCGGATGGACTGTTCTCAGCGCTGATTCAGCTCCGGATTCCCCGTACACTTGTTGCCGCAGGTGCGGGAGCTGCACTGGCAATCAGCGGTGTGCTCATTCAGATGGCGGTACGTAACCCTCTGGCAGATGCTTCAATTGTCGGGGTGTCCTCAGGTGCAGGGCTTGGAGCGATGATGGTCATCATCTTATGGCCGGGTCTTCCAATATACTTGCTGCCAATTGCGGCAATCATCGGTGCAGCCATTGCCGCAGTGGTTGTGTTCTCCCTCGCCTGGAAGAAAGGACTGAACCCTTCGGCGGTTGTGCTGCTTGGGATCGCGATGTCGGCCATTGCTGGAGCAGGTATTCAGATTCTGATTGTACGTGGTGCCGTCTACGGTAGCAGCGGGTATATCTGGCTGACGGGAAGCACCTATGCTCGTACCTGGGAACAGGTGAAGGTTATTGGATTATTTTTAGTTATTCTGGTACCTGTGGCCTGGTGGCTGGCGCGTAGATTCGAACTGTTGGTATTCGACGACAATAGTGCATCCGGACTTGGACTGGGTGTACGCCGTACACGATTACTGGCCATGACAGTTGGTGTATTACTTGCAGCAGGTGCTGTTGCTTGTGTAGGAACCGTCGGTTTTATCGGTCTGATCGCACCGCATATGGTTCGGTTACTGACGGGGAATAAGTTAAGACGTTCGATGTTTTTATCTGCATTAGCTGGTGCAGTCATGCTGGTGCTGGCCGATACGATCGGCAGAACCGTCATGGCGCCAACAGAGATTCCATCAGGGATACTCATAGCGATGATTGGAACGCCGTATTTCTTGTATCTGATGTATCGTTCCAACTGGCGCAAGTCGATGAAGTAAATGGTTGGTATTTAAAGACACAGTGCAGGATTTGGAGTGAAAAAAGCCCGCTCATGCATCATTCATGCAGCGGGCTTTTCGGCGTTTATTTTACTATAGTAACGGTGCCATGTCGCCTTCTTCCCCCGTATCTATATTGACGAACCGCTCTTAGATAATATATAAAAACTTCGGCTACTGTGGGCTGTCGATAAACTTCATATATTGCAGCAGTCGGTTCAATACTGCCGCACTCTGAGCCCGGGTTGCCATTTCCTTAGGAGAAAACCTGTTGGTTGGCGTACCTTGCATCAAACCTGCTTCCAGTAAAATGGATACCGGTTCGGAAGCCCAGGCTGAAAGAGTGGTATGATCGGCCAACACATCCAGTACATCCTTGTTCGGCTGAGGTTTCAATCTTGCAAAATCCAATGCACGGACGAGGATTACGGCCATTTGTTCACGGGTAATGGATGCCTCTGGTCTAAACAAGCCATCACCGTAACCGTTGATTAAGCCTGCAGCCTGTGCAGTGCTTACGGCTCCAGCATACCATTGCGCTGATGGGATATCAGCAAATACTGATGTTGGAAGGTGCTCAGGCAATCCAAGGGAACGGACAAGCAATGCCGCGAATTCGGCACGTGTAACCGGGTTCTCTGGTGAAAAGGTGTCATTGTTGACACCCTCGACAATGAATTTGTTCGCAAGCATTTCGACGTCGGATCGTCCCCAGTGATCCTTCATGTCCGCAAACGCATGATTTGCCGATACGACTGCAAACATGCTGTTATGGGGTGTGGAGATGATGGCTTGCGCCTGCTTGTCATCCTTTGTGAACAGGGAAGGAACAAAATGCATCTGATCCTCTGCATCGATCCACACGGCTGTTGATTTTTCGGAATCAGCCTGCGAAGGGAGTGGAAGGATTCGTTTGCTATATCCCTGATTTAAACGTTCTGTCTGTTTTCCATCGATATAAAGGGTGAAATCCATGGGTGTGCCGATGAGTTCAAAGCCCCGCTTCGTCACCGCAGCAATCAGGGTGCTGACGATGTTGGGAGAGGCTTTACCGATGCCAATGGTAACAACCATGTTGTCAGCCAATGGGGGTAACATGTTTAGCGGCAACTCATAGCTCGCGCCATTGACCTCGAAGGTTACACTGATTTCCGGCTGCTTTTGCATCATACTCCGCAGTAACTCACCCGGCAGATCCAGGAAAACGACAGGGGATTCCGTACTGAAGCGGATCAGTATTCCCGCTTCTGAACCACCGAAGGCTTGCATGAGAGAAGCTGTATCAGGTTTGAGTCGGATTGCAGTCTGACCGTCAGGAGCTATCTCGGTTGAGGCTGTTGATTTGATGTTCAGACCGTTAATTTCAAGCTTGACTGTAGCTGGATCTTCGGCCGGCGGCAAAACATTTGGGAACCCTGAGAACGATTCCGATCCTGAAGCTGGTGAAGGTGCTGGAGTTGTACCCGGTGATGGTTGCGGCTCGGGCTGCGGGGTAGCAAGGGGCTTTAATGTAATCATGCCCGTATCCACGGCCTGCTCTGCCAGTACTTCGACGCTTCGTTCAGTGGTATCATAGCCTTTTGCACGTACAACAAGGGTTCGGATTCCTGCAGGAATCTGTTCCAGCGTAAAATGTCCCTGGTTGTCCGTAAGTATACTGATGCTGTCCACAGAAACGGAGACTCCCTCCAGTGGGGTCATTCCTGTGCCATATACAGAGCCAGTAACTGTTCCAGCCTGGGGAAATACAGTGATGGTTGCCGTTGCTGTATGGGAGCCATCTTCGGATGTAACCGTAATAATGGCTGTACCTGCAGTCACAGGCTGGACTTCCCCATGCATATCCACGGTGGCGACAGCCTCATTACTGGAGCTCCAGTGAATGGTCTTGTTTGTAGCTTCTTCCGGATCAACGATTACTGCCAGTTTAGCCGAGGGTCCACCAGAGGTCAGGTCCAGTTTAGCCGGCTCCAGATGAAGACCGTTAACTGGGACGAAATGGCGAATATGCTTTTGCTCCAGCGTGAAGCGCTGCCACGCCTGAATGAGATATTTCCCCGTATTTTCATCTTCTGTCACTTCAAAGAGGTCCACAGCCTGCCCTGGACTTGTACCAGGAATATCGGCACCTGAAATATAGGTTACCGCACCCTCAGGCAGTGCATCCCCAACCGATGGAGGAGTGCTGTCCGTGCGATCCAACATATAGGCAAAGGAATGCCCCGTTTGCGTCGGCGCTGCTGTAATACTTGTTGCTCCCACCTCTAGTCCGGGCTGAACCGATGCATCCGCAATGCCTGGAGCCTTCGTAACAACGACAAGTTGCAGAACCCGTTCAGTTGTGGCGGAGCCGCCATCCAGTAGCGAGAGGTTTACGGTGTACGTGCCGGATTGTGTCGGTGTACCTCCGAGCTCCCCGGAAGGGCTTAGGCTTAATCCTTGGGGAAGTCCGGAGGCTGTCCAGGTAAGTCCTGCGCGCGCTCCATCATAGCCCGCCAGGTCCATGGAATAGGATTCATTCTGAACCGCCTGAGGCAGCGCGGTTGTTAATATGGCAGGGCGCAGATAAGGATAACCGTTGTTGATCGCAGGATGAATGTTCCAGGTATCTGTAAAATCCCATCCAGTATAAGTAGCCTGTTGCTTCATTTCTGCTGTTGTTTTCCCATAGATCTCAATTGTGCTTTGATAAGGATCGCTTGCTCCGACAGTCATACCCGATGTCATCGTATCGTAGTATGTATCCGTTATATTTGTTTTGTAGACATATCCACCGATCGCCCCCCAACTGGAGTAGCTTCTCGGATTCAGTGTGGAGATCGCGCCAGTTGAATATGTATTTTTGAGGATATTGTATTCATCTGAGCTGCTTAACTGATAACCTACAATTCCTCCAGCATATATATGGGAGGTAGGATGGTCCTTGACAGGCTCGTTAGCTAGATTACCGGTAAAGTAAGAATCGCTTATGCTACCCATTGCCTGGGAACCTATAAGTCCACCACCATGCAAATTGTCAGATTCGCCTACTGTAACGAAAGCAGCGGAGGAAGAGTGAGACAGACGTGCATTGCTCAGTAATCCTACGATGCCCCCTGTAGGAGTGACACTTTTGTAGATGTGCCCGCTTCGTACAGTTCCTTCCGTATAGACATGATCAATGCTTCCCCCGGATTGAAAGCCGACAAGTGCGCCTGTATTGGAGCCACCTTTAATATCTGCCCTCAGGTTAATATATTGAATGCGGCCGTTGGCTTGACCAAAAAATCCATTGGACAATCGTGTGTCGTTGTCTATCTCCAAGCCAGTGATCCAATGCCCCTGTCCATCAAACGTTCCACTGAACGGAGCGTAGTCATTGCCTCCAAACGGAATCCAGTCTATTCCCGTCAAGTCGATATCCCCAGTCAGGCGAATGCTCTCTGTCAGATAAAGTTCCTGATTTTGGTTCATGTATACAAGCTGCTCTTTGGTAGATACCTGGACCCAGCCGTTCTCAACCGGAGGAATGGCATTTGGCCCGTCAGGTTCTCCTTCAGCATTTACAGAGCTGTACACTCCCATTTGTCCCGCGATCATGATGATGGCAAGCAGGATTTTCATCATGGATGAACGTTTCTTCATTTACACTTCACTTCCCCTTTGGTTTGTAAAAAATAATGTTTAATTGACAAGCATGTGTGGAATTAGGACAGTCTGTGCCAATCAAGAAATAGTATAGTATATTATAAGAAATGTGGTGTCTCGTTTTTGTTTCAAATTTGAATGGAAAGTAGTGTGCAGCATGAATCTTAGATCAGTGGACCGGAATTCCCCTACGCCGTGTATTGTCGGTTTGACCCAGGAATTGGAGGTGTTATCCAATTGGCTCGCTTCGCCTGATGTCACTTCACAAATCTTTTCCATTTCGGGAATTGGAGGCATTGGCAAGACGACGCTGCTCACGGAGATGGCGGCAGAGGCCAGGCGATGTTCAACGGTTACCTTGTGGATGGATGGACAGTTCTGCCTGCAGACGCCGCGTGCTTTTCTGTCTCATCTGGAGATGAGTCTGGAAACGGAGTATGGTCGAACACGTGCCGCAGATACACCACTTCTTGCACATGTTGTTGAAGAACTGACCCGTCAACGCACTGTCATGATTATCGATAACTGTGAAACAATAGATCGGATTGATAGCTGGCTGTTATCGAGCTTTCTTCCGCTGCTTGCAGCAAGTGAATTCTTGTTTATTGTGGCTTCCCGGACAGGTCTGCCCATTCAGTGGCATACGAATCTTTTATGGGGCAATCAGATTCACTCTTTTGCTCTGGAGCTTTTCACTCGCAAAGAGGTTCACGAATATGTGCAGTCAAGCGGCTTGCCACCCCTCGTACAGCAGGATATCGTACACAAAACAGATGGTCACCCGCTGCTGCTGGCGCTAACGGTGGATATGCTGCGACGTCAGGGAAGGGAGCGAGAGGACTACGCACAACAGATACCCGGCATATTGAGTACAGAGTTACTCAAGGAAGCAACCTCTCCCTATATGTATGAGGCTTTGCAGATACTGTCGCTGTTCCCGGCAGCGGATCAGACGATGCTGAACCAGTTGTTGACTCATCCCCTGAGTGCATTGGATTATACGGGACTGAGTACTTTATCCTGTGTGCACGCTGGAGCCGGAGGCCTTTCTCTGCATCAGTTGGTATCCCGGATGTTAAGGGAAGATTATGAGAGGCGCGACCCCGGCCATTATCAGATGATGCGTTCCCGGGTACTGGAGCTGCTTACGGAGCGGTATCCTTCAGTGAACAGGCTGTTGCAAATGCAGATTGCGGCCCACATATTGGAGCTGTACCGTGAACAATTGCCCTCGACCCATGCATATACGGATTTCTCAGTGATACGTCAACGGGAAGTGGAACAGCAGATGTCTTTTGAACCTGAAGATTTTCCTTACTTACAGCGTTTTCTTGCCGAGTCGCTGGCACGTTCGGATTGGCAATCGGAGCTTATCGAGAACGGACAGTATTCTTCATTATTAGATGATATCGCTAATTATGCGCCGGAGGGGATACGCGTCATACGGAATGCGGACAGGGTACCTTTGGCGTTCTGTGCTGGACTTTGGTTACATGACCAAACGTTGTCCATATTGGAACGATATTCTCCTAATGATATGAACATGCTGGGCGATACGGTCAACTCGGCACGCAGGCTCCCCCCTGAAGCGGCTGATACCATATGTGTCCTGTTAGCTGCGGTAGACGTGGAACAGTCTTCTTATCGCCCTGAGGAACTGGGTGGCATGCTGTTTCAATCCTGGCTAATTGATGCAATGAGCGGTCTGCGTGCAATCATTCCCACTGCGGACAGACAACTAAACATGTTACTCCCTCATTTGGGATTTGAAGAGCGGACGATGCCATCTCAGCCATATGCCAGGGAGGATATGCATGTATGGGAATTGGATTTCAGGCAGGTGACCTTTGAGGTCTGGGTTCAGCGTATTCTAAGGCAGAACATTCAGACTGCAGGCTTCATCCCGCAGGAAGCACCCCGTGTCTTGTCCCGGGATGAGGTCAGACTAATGCTTCAACATTTATATGATGATACGGTACTTGAGGAGATGGTTCCTTTACAGGCAATGGGATGCGAAGGAGTAAGGGCACGGGAGTTGGTCGTGAGCATCCTTCAGGCTGATCCACCGACCTATCCGCTTACTGATCTGGAGCAGCGTATACTTAGGGAAAGCTATTTGCTTAGAAACTATCGCAAGTCCGAGTTGGCCGAAGCTTTACATATGAGCCGCGCCACGTTTTACCGCCATTCGCGGCAGGCCTTCATCCATTTGGGCCATGCGTTCACGCAGAGATGGATGGCTTTGAAATGAAAGACCGGTAGTTGAATGATAACGATCTTAACAAACCAAAATAACGCGAGCCTGCTGCGGATTGAATCCGTCGCAGCTCGCGTTATTGGCTAATCCTACATGTTTCTGAGAATGCCGCTGTCCTCAACAGAAGCCACTGCTCGGAGAAGGTTCTCATTATCCTGCACCAGTGCCAGTCTGATATACCCTTCACCCGAAGGGCCAAAGGCACTTCCGGGTGTCACAATGACGCCTGCCCGGCTGACCAAGTCCATGGCGAAGTGTTCAGAACTCTCATAATGAGCGGGAATCCTCGTCCAGATAAACATGGTTGCTTGGGGCTTCGTTATTTCCCATCCGAGTCTGCTGAAGCCTTCGCAAAGAATGTCCCGTCTTTCCTCATAGGTTGCCCGTACCTGTTCCACTTCGGCTTGATCACCTGTGATAGCGGCAATCGCGGCCTTCTGAATCGGTAGAAACATCCCGTAATCCATATTGGATTTTAGCTTTTTCAGCATGGAGACGATGGTTGCATTGCCCACACAGAAGCCGATTCGCGCTCCGGCCAGGCCATAGGTTTTGGATAAGGAATTGAATTCCACACCGACGTCCATGGCGCCAGGAAACGCGAGGAAGCTTCCACATGATTTCCCGTCAAACACGAGCTCACTGTACGCATTATCGTGGAGCACGATAATATCATACTTCTTGGCAAAGGCAATCAGGTCGAGATAGAACTGATCCGGTGCCATCGCTGTTGTCGGATTGTTGGGGTAGGAGACCAGCATGAATTTCGCTCGATGAGCGATATCTTCCGGAATATCCTGAAGCTGAATAACATATCCGTTTTCTTCTTTTTGGGGCATGTAATACAGCTCTGCTCCGGCCAATAAAGGGCCATCCGCGAAGACAGGATAACAGGGATCAGGTACCAGAACAAGATCTCCTTCGTCGACGATGGATAGGGAGATATGAGCCAGTCCCTCCTGTGAACCGAGCAAGGAACAGATCTGTGTTCTTGGATCCAGCTCGACCTGATAGCGCTGCTTGTACCAATCGCTCGTAGCTTGCAGCAACTCACTCTGATCATTCACTGCATATATATAATTAGCCGGATCAGCTGCGGCCTCGCATAGTGCAGTTATAATGTGCTGCGCAGGTGGGATATTCGGTGTACCCACACTGAGATCAATAACCGGCTGTCCGTTCTCCAGTCTGCGGCGCTTGATCTCCAGCAACCGGGTGAAGATTCCTTCGTTGAAATGATCCATTCGTTTGGCAAAGTTCATGATGATGATTTAGCCTCCAATCCTCTTCGTACGCATATTCATTAATAATAAATGGATAACGTGCAAATGAGAAGAGGAAAGAGGGAGTCCATTGTACTTGTACTATTCAACCTTGAACTGGTTCAGTTCGTCTTGCAATTTATTGGATAACTGATTCAATTGCTTCGAAAGATCTGCTACCTGTTCGATGCTATCCAATTGTTCCTGCGTGCTGGCGCTTACTTCTTCCGTCGATGCCGAGTTCTCCTCTGTGGTGGAAGAAATGATCTCTAGTGCCTGGAATATCTCATCTTTGTGTTTGTGTACATTGGCGGTATTGCTCGTGATCTGCATCATACGCTGCTGTAGATCTTTCAGGTCTTTGTTAATGCTGAAGAATACATGCTTGGTATCTTCCACGGATTTGGCATTCTCCTCCGCAATCTTCATACCGCGCATGGTATGTTCAACCGACAGGGTTGTTTTCTCTTCAATCACATTCACTTTTTTGTTGATTTCCTCTGTTGCCTGAGCGGTCTGTTCGGCAAGTTTGCGAACCTCTTCGGCAACGACAGCAAATCCTCTTCCATGTTCGCCAGCACGCGCAGCCTCAATGGAGGCATTCAAGGCGAGCAGGTTCGTCTGAGAGGCAATCTGCTTGACCGTATCTACAAAACTGGATATTTCATTCCGGCTCAGATCAATCTCCTGAATAATAGAGGACACGGCTTGGGTGGACTGATGGTTTTCCTCGGACCATTTCGATAATTGTTCCACGACTGCGAGTCCTTGGCTGCTTTGATCGGCAGATGTCTGCACGACCGTTCCCATAGCCTGCGCATCGGTAGCAATTTCATCAATTTGGCTGGATAACGAGCCTGTTTTGCGTAAAATATTTTCCGTTTCGATGGACTGATAATTCGTTGCATTGGCAATCTCGTTGATGGCTGTCGATGTGTCATTCATGGTCACAGCCGTTCGTGAGGAGATGGCTTGCAGATCATTCGACGACTGGTTCAGGATTTGCGCCGAGCTGCCAACCATCTGCAGCATGCCCTGAATTTTCTGTACCATGGAATTCAAGCCTGTGGCGATCTGTCCAATTTCATTATTAGATTTGATATCCAGTTTGACAGTCAGGTCACCTTGTTCAATCTGTTTGATCTTGGCCAGCAGCTGTGGTATGGAGCGTAACAGACGGCGAAGGGTAATGTAACAGATAATCACAAGCAGAAGGGTGGCTGCAGCAAAGCCGCCAAGCGTAATCCACGTGAACGTTTTTAATTCACCCAGCACTTCTTTCTCTGTTATCGTCAGACCAACGGACCATCCCGTATCCTTGCTGGTAGCGTAGCCGATATAACGACGTTCCCCATTGTCATTCATAAGCTGTATGTCGTTTTCACCCGCAAGCATTTTCTTGCCGATGTCCCCCATGTCCCCCGTACTGTCCAGGATGTTCTCCTTCAGCACTTTCTCTTGATCGGGATGGTACAAAATTTCTCCGCTCTTGGACAGCAGCATCGAATAGCCCGTGCTACCAAGGGAATAACTCTCCATGATGGCTGGAATATCCTTGAACGCAATATCCGCTGCGGCGAAGCCGATCATGTTATTGTTGTCGTCTTTGATGGGATAAAAGATACCCATAAGTACATCGCCTGCTGCAACGTCAATGTATGGATCGGAGAAATAAAGCCCGTCTGCGCCGGTAACTGGCTTGTAGTATGGACGTGACTGGATATCAAAGTCCGGTGCAGATACGACACCATCATTTTGAATCCAAAAGCCTTTTCCATTCAGACCCGCGACCCAGGCATCGGCAAACGAAGGCTCTGCCTTAACGATAGCGGCGAGTGTCGCCTGTGTTTCCGCAGCATAGGTAGAACTTGCCGCATCCGCAGCAGATGCTGTTGTTTCTATGTATTGCTGAAATAATGTGTTGGTGGACATTTGCTTGACCAGCGCGCCCTTTTCCTTGAATAGTGCATCAAATTCACTAACAATGGCTTGTGTCTTGGTCTGGAGCATGGATTCCTGCTGTTTCACCAGAATGTTTCGTGTGCTTGCAAACATAAATGTTCCCAGCACGGCAAAGACGACTACGATAATGACCAGCAGCACAATGGACAACGTATTTGCCATACTGGATGTCCGTGCTCCCGTTTTCCCCCACTTGTTCAATATGTTCGACATATTCCATCTCCCCAGATGAGTAATAAAAAGCTCAAAACGCCTAAGTTATATGTCGGTATGATCTCTAGTTTTATGTAGATTTCTGTCGAATAATCCTGAAAGCAACGGAAAGGAAAGGCATGAGTATGAGAAGGATGAAAGGGAGGGATGAAAAAGAGGAAAGGAATGAAAAAACGAGGATCGGTGGTGGTTCATCCAGTCGATCTTGTTTATAATGGAATGAATTGGAACTATGGATGGAAAAGGAGGATTATTTGTGAGTGAGTTATGGCATGCTTCAATACAGGGGGTTCCATGGAATGCCGAAAAGATGCACCAGGCGGTGCATCTGTTGCGCCGTAGAGCAACGGTTCATTTTCGCGTTGGCGCGGATACACACGAGGACCTTGCCGAGCTCGATGCCAAAGTATTCTTTGCCCGGCCGGATCTGATCCTACACATATCACATATGGACCCTAAAGGGGTATATTCATCCGGATTTTTGGGGCGACTGGCACAGTTGAAACATGTGTCTGCCTTGCAGCTTGATCTTTCGCAGGCACAGGATTTGACGATTCTGGGTGCGATGGAGCAACTGCAGTTTCTAAGATTGAATTCACCTGCAAAGGGGACCGTGCTCGATTTTATTAAACACTACAAGCGATTGACCTTTCTTGAACTGCGTGGCAAATTCAACGGATTTGCCTCCATTGCGGCATGCCTCCAACTGCATACACTCATTCTGAACTGCACGGTCGAAAGTGTTGATCTTTTGGCTGAACTGCCCATGCTTCAGTATCTGTCCCTGGATCACTGTGAGTTAAAAGGGGGACTGGATGTATTGACACAGTCGACCATCTCAATGTTGAAGCTAAGCTCTGTTCGCAAACTGACGAGTATTCAGGGACTCGAACAGATGCGCGGGCTGGAATATCTGCATCTGTCGTTGCCCAAGCTGGAGCAGTTATGCGACTTTTCCCATATGACCTCTCTCAGACAGCTCGAACTGGACTATATGAAGTCGTTGCGGGATACCAAACATCTATGGACAGCCCGTGCTTTGGAGTCTATTGAACTGAAAGAGATGAATACGGCGCTCAAGGCGGATTCTTTTGCTGGACTGACCGGGCTGGAGCATTTGCGCCAAATCGATTTTCGTTTTATTGATGTTAACAAAGGACGAATTGCAGCTATGCGTGATCACCTGGACAAGGCCGGAAAATCCCATTTGTTATATGAAAATATCCCTGAGCATGAACGCCTGAATTCCGTAGGTATTGCGCACTTATCGAATATATTAATGTAAACGGGCTTCTGTCCAGCGTGTGTATACAGAGCGAACTCAGGTGAACGGACCGATTAAGGTGGACAGATATCATTGCTAACTAGGTGTTCGTATCCGTTAAGGCGGGCATGTTGATCTCTTTCACGCAGGCCGCTTTGGACAAGCTGATGATACATTGAACGATGGCAACCATATCCTGCAGGGGAATACGGGTCCCGTCATACTCAGAGAGTGCGCGTTCCATCCCGTCTTCATACGGAATTTCTGCCGCCAGTTCTCCCGGGTTGATGCATGTCACCGCGATGCGGTCATTTCTCGTATGCTCTCTTAGAGCTTCCGTAATACCCCGTATGGCAAATTTGGAGGCGACAAAAGAAACCTGGCTGCTGCCTGCATTGCTCAAACCGGCTGTTGAACCGATCAGGATGATCTTCCCTGCTTCAGACTGGCGGAGCTGAGGCAGTAAAGCCTGTATACATACAATTGTAGAAGTCACATTCACATGGATCAGCTGACTGATATCTGCGGGTTCATCCCGATCAAACGTGTAGTGCTCTTCAAATCCTTCCTTTTCCCAGATCCCCACGTTATAAATAAGCACATCCAACGTCTCGCCTTGAAGTTGGCTGGCAACTTGCTCCGCGGCCTGAAGCTCGGAAAGATCAGCCTGAATCCATATTCGCTGGACGCCATCCTCCACGGACAGACTTTCCGGCTTGCTGCGGGAGACCACCCAGACCTTATCACCGGATTGTGGCACGCCTCTGACAAATGCATCGCCTAATCCCTTGCTTGCACCAAAGACAATTATATTTTTCAAATAAAGCCCTCCTTATCAATTAAAATTTAATAATATTTACATTAATCTATATCTTACTATAGAGGTGATATATGGAACATGAAGTTTACATGAGGTATGCTTCATCCTTATCAAGATTCGGGATGCTTGTTCTCCAACAATACGATATCTTCGCCCCGTTGCTGCCTGAGAGCAATATTGTCCCTCCCCCAAGCACACATGACATCCACGATGGTGTTGGCGGTAACGCCATATTCTGTAAGTCCATATTCTACTTTGGGAGGCATCTGTTGGTAGACATGTCTGGTGACAAGGCCGTCCCGCTCCAGCTCGCGCAATTGTTGAATTAACACTTTTTGCGAAATGCCCGGGATGCTGCGCCCTAATTCGCCCGTTCTCTTTACCCCGGACATCAATAAACAGATGATCAGAGCCTTCCACTTGCCACCTATAATTTCGAGCGTCGCTTCAATGCCCAGATTGTATTGTTTCATCCTGATTCACCTCAAGTTAAATTTTACGTGTTATATAGGGTGTAACTATTTATTTTCTCACGGTTCTGACACTGAAGTCCATACACACTTTGAGGTAACCATCTTACTTCATTGTGTGTATTTTCTTTTGACTGGATGTGGTCGATAATGGTCCATATTCAATTAAAGAAACCAACACCCTGGATGGGAAGAAAGGAACTTATGATGAAAACACTTGTTATTCTGGCACATCCCGATATGGAAAGTTCAAGAGTCAATCGTCGCTGGAAGGAGGAGTTGTTGCAGCATACAGATGATATTGTTCTTCACGAATTATATTCGGCCTACCCCCATTGGAAGATTGATGTTTCCCGAGAACAAGAGTTGCTGGAGACGCATGATCATATTATGTTGCAGTTCCCGTTATATTGGTACAGTTACCCACCGCTGCTGAAAAAATGGTTTGATGACGTGTTCACTCATGGGTGGGCATACGGATCGAAAGGGAATCGATTGAAGGGAAAGCGAATGGGACTAGCGATGTCCATAGGGGATAAGCAGGAGAATTATGCGAAAGATGGTTCTATCGGTTACAGCGTAGAGGAACTTGTTGCACCTTTCGTAGCAAGCATGAATCATGTAGGGGTTCAGGCACTGCCGCATTATGCAGTCTATGGTGCCTCGTTCCAGGCTACGGATGAAGAGATTAACCGAAGTGCTGAAGGATACATGCGTTATATAAAACAGTTCCGGGCTTTTTGAAGTTAAAAAGGTGAAGATCTTCATAAGAAATGTACTGAAAAGGACCTGGATCCACACATGGTGGAGTTCCAGGTCCTGATCAATAAGCGAATAAAACCACATTTATTCTACGCGGAAATAATCGAAATCTGCATATCCTCCGGTAGACTTCGTTGCATAATTGAATAGTGCAAACCGGTATCCCATAAAGTGTGGCAGTGTGTAAGACATTTGAAGTGTATTGCCAATGGTTGTCCAGTTGCTGCCATCCAGACTATATGCAAAGTAGGCTTTGTCTGTCTGGTTCGTAAAATCACAGATGACGCGAAGATAGATTCTGTTCTGATTTAGTGGCACAGTTGTTACTTCGGTCATGGTGCCCGAACTGGCATTAGCCATAACGATGGATTTGGTGCTGCCCGTCATTTTTACGCCGACAAAACCATATCTGGCCTGAAAAGCAGCGAGTCCAGCATAATCACCATCCTTCATGCCTGCTGTATCCAAAGCGGTCATCCCTGTGCTTTTTGGACCAAAGGTTCGTTGTGTCAGCGTGTTGCGGGCTTCTAACAGGTTTTTGATGATTTTGCCTGCAGTTAACCGCATGAAACCGGGCCGCTGGAGCAGGGACCAGTTGGCAGCATCGGGGTTATGATTCCACTGCCAGAAAGTAGTGAGACTGGATGTACCAGAAGATGAATTGCTCGTCAGGGAGACGTCATCCACATAAAACGCCATCAGATCATTGGTCGGGTCCGGATTCGAGTTGTACGGTGTTTCAACAAAAATAAAACTTTGGGACAGGTCTGCATTTGACGGAACGGTATACGTACCTTGAAGGGTACCCCACTGTCCGCGGGTTAACGTCGCACTGCCCATAATGGTAATTCCGGTATAACTTGCACCGTTCTGGATGCTAAGATTGAACGTTTTGGTTGCAGGACCACTGGTGTATTTGATCTTTGCAGAAAAAGAATACGTTTCTCCAGGTACCAGCTTGCCTGTAACCATCTGTTTGGCTCCGCCTGCTGTCTGCTGTCTGCCGCTGACGAGCAGGCTTTTTGTACCGCTGAACGCTTCGGCATTTGTTACGGTGATGGTCGCCGTATTATTGCTGGTCCACGGCTGAAGGGTGCTTTCTTCGAAGCCACCGTTCACTAACAGTTGCGTTACTGAGGGTGTGCCTGATGTGGTTGCGTTGAACTCATCGGACCCGTAGATTTTGGCAGCAGGCTGACCTTCAACGGGCATATTCATGTTAAGGGGAACCTTGCCGTTCACCCCAAACACAGGCCAGTTATCCGACCACGTCACTGGAACGAGATAGGGGATGCGCCCAATGGCCCCGCTATCACGAAACAGCAAGCCGTACCAAGCGCCGGATGCGGTATCCACGATGCCTCCTTGGGCGATTCCCGAGTCTCTTAGTACAACTTTACCTGTGTATGGACCTGTCAATGTGTTTGCACGATAGGCAAGCTGAATGCGGCCGTCACCCGAAGGCCAGGCAATCAGGAATACATAGTACATGCCATTGATCTTCTGAATGTGTGCTCCTTCTGCCTTTACAATCATGTTAGAGCCAGCTATACTGCTCGCGTTTGGAATCAGGACCTGATTGAGCCCGCCGGACTTGACGGCCTTGGCATCAGGCGTCAGCTCAACGATACTGATGTTATCACTGCCATGAACAAGAAAGGTTCGATTCCCGTCAAACATTAGGGAGGGGTCATGGTAATAACTGTTCAATGTGTAAGGTGTCCACGGCCCTGTTTCAATATTACTGGTTTGGTAAATATACGTCTTGCCCGTGGAAAGCGAGCCAAAGGCTACATAATATATACCGTTGTTGTACCGCAAGCTGCTCGCCCAGGAACCACGTCCATACTCGTTTTGTCCATTGTTCAGATTCTGTATGTCCCCGTTTCCAAGCGTATCGTATACATAGTTTACGATGCTCCAGTTGACCAGATCATAAGACTTCATGACAGGAACTCCCGGATTCATATGCATCGTTGTGCTTGTCATATAAAATGCATTGCCCACCCGAATGACGTCACTGTCAGGAACATCCGCGTAAATAACCGGATTGCTGAACGTAGCTGCGGAAGCGGTAGGACTTGTCCCAGACAGCGATGCCACAAGTAATGGAAGAGAGAGCAGAAGCGTACTGATTTTTTTCCACATAACTTGTCCTCCCAAATCTATCCTGACCTTTGAGTTATTGCGAGTGTTCAAGATAATCAATATAAGCATCCCATGTGCCGTTATCCGTTGTTACGACCAGCTTGACTTCCTGATTGCCTGTAGCATGTGTGATGTTCGACAGGGTCTGTACGGTCGGCTGTGTACCGGTAAAGTAGAATGAACCTGCCGTTACACCCCCGATGACCAGATCAACACGGGCCGTATCATTGTTGTTGGAAGCACCGCGGACAGAGAAATGATGGGTCGGGAAAGCATAATATTGATTGTATGCAGCATAATCATTGTTCGCGTAAAGAGCGACTCCATTAAAAGGGGAACTGATTACGCCAGCGTATTGGCCGCCAAGCGTCATGTTTTCCGTTTCGATTCGAGTAACGGACGGGTTAGGATTGGGGTTAGGGTTGCCGCCCGAACCGGATGTGAACTGCCAGTAGTCCAGATTGAACAGATTTGCGTTACCTGCGCCTGTAAACACCAGATATAAACGATGTACACCTGTTGCGTTGGTTACATTTGTCTCCATCACGCGCCAAGTCTGCGAACCGCCGGTTGAGCTTACGTTGAGTGTTCCAGCCAGAGGACCTGTCGGACTGTCTAGCCGAATCTCGATGTTGCCATTTCCGGTAGAAGCGACATTGGCCTTGAATTTGGAGGCTCCAGCTGAGCCAAAATCAACATTGCCAACCGCGATCCAATCCCCATTATGAATATTAGTGACATTCTGATTGGCTACAGGTCCACCGCTCGCTTGACTCGGCTCAGTGTTAATTCCTGCTTGCCAGCCAATGGTTTCGGCTTCCACCCGGACATACGGGTTGAGGTTAGTGATCTGAGGTACACCTGTCATATTCCCTTGAACCTCTTGGATTGTTCCATCCGCATTATGTGTGAGTTTGTTGATATGTGTGGAACGGTATCCTTTGCCTTCACCGAGAAATGCTCGACTCACTGTTTGCGCATGGTACGCCACATACCATTCGTTGTTGAATTGGAACACGGCATGGTGGTTATTGCCGCCTACGCCGAAGAACGTGCCAGGATTTTTCAGAAAGTGTCCTTTATACGTGAAAGGCCCCATCGGGCTGTCGCTTACCATGTATCCGATCTCACCTTTTGGATATGCAGCGGGATGTGTTCCTGCGAAGTTGATGCAGTAGGAGTAGTAATATTTGCCGTTATACTTGTGAATGCCGGAATCTTCAAACATATAAGGAGAATCAATAGTCACAGCACTGCCCACCACACTGGTCATGTCGGCACCGAGACGAATGACCCGAGCTGTTTTGGGATTGGCAATGGAAGCAGCATTGGTATCGTTTGGAATGCCGCCTCCAGCATACAAATAAGCAGAGCCATCATCATCAACAAGTACAGCCGGATCAAAGAGCCAGGTTACACCGGACATACCCGGTGTTCCGTGTGTCAGGAGGGCACGTCCGAGCGGGTCGGACCAGGGACCGATGGGAGAATCCGCTGTTAATACCCCAATACCTCCGCCCGAGTTGGCAAAATACAGGAAAAATTTTTCTTTTCCAGCAATGGTTTTCTTTGCCATGGCAGGAGCCCAGGATTGGGTGGCCCATTTGGCAATACCTTGTCCATTATTGGCATTGTTTGCACCCGCTACCGGGATGGAGCCATGATCTGTCCAGTTCACCATGTCGGCTGAAGAGATGACGTTAATTTTTCCGATCGTGCTGTACTGGTTCTCTCGGACAGAGCCGTCGCTGTTGTACAGATATGCATCACCTGTCATGTAGACATAGACCCGATTGTTATGGACGAGCACATAAGGATCGGCTCCCAGTTTATGATCGATGAGGGGATTGGAATTTCCAGGAAGTTTGGCAACGGCTGCATTGGCTGCATGGCTCGATTCAGCGGGCAGGGTGACAAAGATTAGCAGACAAGACAACAACAAAACTAGCGGTTTACGAATCATACGTTTCGCCTCCATGAGATTGGATTAGTTGGTGAACTGAAATTCAGAATAGCAGAGATGTTGAAATGCCGAAAAAACGAAGAGATTTCCCTCATGTCACCCCCCTCTTGAAATAATTGTTAGTTTGGCTGTTAGGTTAAGTCTTCATGTTGTCATATATGGTTTAAGCCAGACGACCTGTGCACCGGGTACGTGGTCACGGCAGCAAGGGGAGTGGCTATAACCCGAAGTAAGCCTGCATCTGTGTATGCGATTAGAAAAGCTATAATCTGTCAGGTTTCTTTTTGTAATCGCTTTCAATAAAATGAGTTAGAACACTGAAATTTGGCGAAGAAAGAGGTTAGGTTGCATTTAAATGTAATTATTTTTCAAATTTTCTTTAAAATGTTTATTAACTTGACGATATCATATCACAATTTTAAGATAATACAATCTTTTTCTATTTTTTAGTAGAGGATGAAGAAGATCATTATTCTATGTGTTTAACATTGGGCTTGATGGTAAAGAACATGTTGCAGAATGATTTGACATCATCCATAGCGGCAAGGAGGCTTTATAGAAAATCAGGTAATAATGAAAGGATTCGTCCGTTGGGATGATGTCCAGACGGGTGTTTTTGCCCCCATGAAGCATATAGAATGGTTGTGTAGCATGCTCATTTCCGTCTAAGATCACGGTTGCATTGCCATTCGTTACGTACAGAAAGGCGCTGGCAGGGAACATCAGAACAACTAGACTTTTTGGCACATCATTTACCCAGGCCCATGTGTTTTTTGACGACTCGATACGAACGGTTTTCATCCATCCTGAGTATACGAAGCCTGCCGCCAATATGATTTGTACGATCACTAATGTCACATTCATCTTTTCTTATCCCCTCACTTGCTCGATTTTGATATCTGCCTCTATACTAAAGTGAGAAGGCGCAATCTGGAAGTAGGCACTTAAACCTAACCAGGTAACCAAAAGTAAACCTTGGCATGGTCAGAAAGTGAGGAATAAGAATGACGGTGTATTGCAAATTCGGAACGGCGCTGGAAATCCTCACGGGCAAATGGAAATCATTGATTCTTCTACGGCTGCTGAGCAACAATACAAATACGGTTCAGCGAATTACAAACGAAGAAGACGAAATTAGGGTGACAAGGGAGAGTTAGTTTTGAATAAACAAAAAATTGTGATTGTTGGTGCAGGGATTGTTGGGGCGTGTATGGCCTATCATCTATCCAAACGAAATCAAGATGTCACCGTTATTGAACGACACCCCGCCGCGGCGCGTGAAGTCACGGAAAAATCATTTGCCTGGATACATACGACTCATAGGGTAGCTCCGGAATACTGGCATTTGTATGATGCAGCTGTGGAAGAATATCACACACTTCAGCAAGAGTTGTCCGAACTGAAAATTCATTGGCATGGAGCGCTAACTTGGGACACTCCGCCCCTAAGGGAGCAACACCACTCTCAAAAATTAAACCGGGAGCAGCTGGAGGCATTGGAGCCCAATCTGAAGGAATATCCGGATGAAGCCATGTTTGTCAGCGAAGAAGGTGCGGTGGACCCTATAGCGGTAACGGAGCTGTTGTTGAGCAAAGCCCAAGAGTACGGAGCAAAGATTCAGTTCGACACCAACGTCACACAGCTGCAGCAAGAGGGTTCCCGCCTGCTTGGCGTTCATACGTCCAAGGGTTTTGTGGAGTCGGATGTCGTGGTATTGGCCGCAGGTACAGGTACACCCGAACTTTGTAACCCTTTAGGTTGTTACGTGCCTGTAACATCGTCACCTTCCATTCTGATTCGGATGAAAACTGCGAATAAACTGATACACACATTAATCTCCAATGCGCAATTTGAAGCGCGTCAACTGACGGATTATACGCTGCTGGCTGCGGAAGATTATATCGACGAGTCGGATGAAAACGGACCACTGGCGGTCGGTAAGCGAGCGTACGACACATTGCGTCGCAGTCTGAAGCACGGAAATCAACTGGAACTTGAAAGCATAAAGGTCGGATGGAGACCCATGCCTGCAGACGGGTATCCGATCGTGGGCTTCCAAGATCAGATTAAAGGACTTTATCTGACGGTGATGCATTCTGCGATTACACTGGCGCCGCTGATCGCCCATCTAGCTGCAAGTGAAATAATGTATGGGGAATCGAGAAATGAATTAGACCCTTGTCGACTCTCCCGGTTTTAGGACCACTCCACAACGAAAAAATACATCCCCACATGAGGATGTACTTCAATTTACATACGGTATATCTGTTTAATTCTTCTTCTACTCTTCCCCGGTAGCCACCGAATTCTCCTCATAACTGATCCAGTCGCTCCAGCTTCCGGCATACACTTCGAACACGGCGTGGACGGTCTGCTGGAACTGGATGAACAGCCAAGATGAGCCATTGTCCTCAGAATAGTGGTATTTCCTGACCATTGATTTTGGAAAGTGAAGTGGTCACAATAGTAATATTGCCATAAATGACGGAATTGTTATTTTTGAAGAAGATCAACTGTCCATGATAGATCGTCGATCTTTCAATGTCCGTTTAATGCTAAGTAACAGGGAGGAGCATCCATGCAGCAGGATGACCGGAGTGTCACAAAGGGGCGTAGTTCTGCAAGGGCATTGGCCACGCAACTTATTGAATGGTCCGGAGGAGCGGACAATATTATCGAAAGCACCCATTGCACGACACGACTCCGACTCCGGTTGCAGAACAGTGATCTGGTGGAACAAGAACGTCTTGACGGTATGCAGGAAATTCAAGGGGTGTTCGTTCGTGCTGGACAACTGCAGGTTATTCTTGGTCCCGCTCTTGTCTCGAAGGTTAATCGCCAGGTGAACGGCATGCTTCAGTCAGCTGCTTCGTCCATACCCAAAGAAGACAGCCCGAATGGACCTGTAACACCACGGATACACGAAGTAGATCATACTGATTCCTATCCAATGCCTTCCGTGTCTACGGCTAGCAGATGGGCCAATGATAAGGGCCTTCATTCAAAAGCGCTGTTGCGCAGGTTGATGGACGCATTCCAATTCTTTTCTGATATCGTGGTGCCCATTATTCCGCTCTTCGTCGGGGCAGGGCTGCTGTTGGGTCTCTTGGGTCTTGCGGGGGCATTCGGTTGGGATGATCCTGGCCAAATGTGGTTCCGGATTCTGTCCCTGCTGACGGGTTCAGCGTTCCAGCTGATGGCGGTTCTTTTCGGGTACAACACGGCCAAGCGGTTCGGCGGAACCCCGGCGCTTGGTGCCGCTGTTGGGATTGTCATGACTTATCCGGGGATTATTCCGTTCACTGAAATCGGTGGAGATCCAGCCTTTGCTCAAGCTTTGCCCATATCCCCGCAATTCGGGTATCAGGGAGCCATAATCCCAACCGTTCTTGCGGCGTTTATGCTGACGATAATTGAGAAAAGACTACGCCGATGGATACCGTCATCCGGAGCTGTTCTGCTCGTTCCCTTTTTAAGCTTTAGCATCGCGGGCAGCCTTGCGATACTGGTTATTGAACCCCTTGCTCTTGGTCTGGGTCGTTCGCTGGGAAATATTCTGGAGCACGTCTTCAATTACGGGAGCTTGCTATTTGGCCTTCTGCTTGGAGGGATATACAGCTCCATTGTGCTCACCGGTCTCCATCACGGGATTCAGGCTGTCGAGGTTGGATTGATTTCCAATCCGGATATCGGCTTCAATTTCTTGCTTCCGATCTGGTCCATGGCGAATATCGCGCAAGCAGGGGCCGGTCTTGCAGTGTATGCCAGAACCCGTGACGGAGCATTAAGGAAAATAGCTTTGCCTGCCTCGATCACGGCGCTGTTCGGTATCACCGAGCCAGTCACCTACGGTGTTAATCTTAAACTTGGGCGCCCCTTTCTGGGTGCTGTTGCCGGAGGAGCCGCCGGAGGGGCATATATGGCTTTTCATCAGGTTGTGGCCAATTCATTTGGGCTAACCGGAATCCCGATGATCGCTTTTATCGTACAGCCCGGGTTGATGAATCTTGTTCATTATCTGATCGGTTTTGTGCTTGCTCTAGCCACGGCTTTTAGCGTTACCTTGCTGCTCGGCGTGGATCGCAATGTTCGACCAGATACTGATAAACTTAATGAACAGGCATAGGAGACTAACATGAAGATCAAAAAAATACTCAACAATAACGCCGCTGTGGTTAACGATCATGGGGAAGAGAAAATTGTCATGGGGGCGGGGATTGTTTTCCGAAAAGGAAAAAATGATATTGTAGACCCAAGCCTTGTTGAAAAAGTGTTTGTGATGACGGATCCAAAACAGTACAACCACCTTCAGGAAATACTGGGAACCCTGCCCGAAGAAGAAATTGCGGTCACCCAGCAGATCATCACTTTCGCCGAGAAATCATTGGGCGTCACGTTCCATGAGCATATTCACATCGCGCTTACAGACCATCTCTCGTTTGCCCTGGAGCGGATTGGCAAGGGAATCGAAATACGAAACACACTTCTTGAGGAGATTCGTATCCTCTATCCAAGAGAGTTCCAGCTCGCGCTTCATGCCAAGCATCTGATCCACAAGAAATTACAAGTAGCCATCCCGGAAGATGAGGTTGGTTATATCGCCATGCATATCCATACTGCCTGGAAGAATGCGGGCATGCGCCACAAGGCTCCGGAAAAGACGGCCATGATCAGGGATATCGCAGAAGGTGTGGGACATGTTGCCGGTGTGCTGGATCGGGGGTCTGCGAACTATGAGAGACTTTTGACCCAGATTGAGAATATGCTGCAAACGGATGAATCAGGCAGACTTCGCAATGAACTGAATCCGGAGCTTGTAACGATTGCAAGGATGAATTTTACCGAAGCATATACACAGGCCCTCGAGATCGGTGAAATGGTTGAAGAGGATTATGGATATACTTTTACCGAAAGCCAACTGGTTGTGATCGCCATGGAGATCAGCCGGATAGATCATCGACTTCATCCATCCTTGGATTGATTCTTTTGCTTGGTATACTGAGTCTCTGGTCCTTGAGCTAAATCGGGAGTTTCGATCTATAGCCAAGTTTTGATCAGACCCTATAGAATAGTTATCGACAGTTGAATATGTCGGGATTGTTACTGGTAAGCAGGCAAGACCTAAAAGTCCGTTGGGATCGGTGTATCCACCATACCCTAGCGATTTTTAGGTCTTTTTCTGTTTTTCGGAAAAAAAATTGACAAGAGAGAGGGAAAAATCAATGAATATCCAGAAGCTTGTGAGAAGAGTGACCGCAGTAACGTTTGCAACAGCACTATTGGCAGGTGGGGGTGTTTCGGCTTTAGCCAAAGAAAAGAAGTCTGACTACAAAGAGAGTTATGGTATCTCGCATATTACACGTGCAGACGCCCTGAAAATCCCTGAGAAACAAATTAAAGAACAATTCAAGATTCCTCAGTTTGACGCTTCTGATATCCAAAATATCCCTTCCGCAAAAGGATATGATGAAAATGGTAACGTCATCGACATGGATGTGTGGGATACCTGGCCGCTGCAGAATGCGGATGGTACTGTAGCAGACTATCATGGTTATCAAATCGTCTTTGGTTTGGCGGGTGACCCGGATCGGGGATGGGACACATTCATCTATATGTTTTACAAAAAAGCAGGAGACACATCCATTGATGCCTGGAAAAATGCAGGCAGAGTGTTCAAAAACACCGACAAGGACGTCCCGAATGATCCAATTCTGAATCACCAGGCAGAGGAATGGTCCGGCTCTTCTACACTGACTGCTGATGGTCATATTCGTCTGTTCTACACCAATCGTCATGGCTGGGACCCGGCCAATGGATTTTATGGCAAGCAAACCCTGACGACTGCTCAGATTAATGTCTCCGAACTTCCAGAGGACACGCTCAAGGTGGACGGTGTTGAAGATTTCAAGTCGATCTTTGATGGTGACGGAAAAATGTATCAAACAGTCGATCAGGCTTTCAGCGGGGGGGATTTTTCCGACAATCATACGTTGAGAGATCCTCACTATGTGGAAGATAATGGTCGTAAATACCTTGTTTTCGAAGCCAATACGGGAACAGAAATGGGCTATCAGGGCGAGGATGCATTCAATAACAGAGCCTTCTACGAGGGAAGCAAGAAGTTCTTCCAGGCCGAGAGGGAGAAATTGCTGCAAAGCCCTAATAGGAAGCTGGCCTCCCTGGCCAATGGCGCTCTGGGGATCATTGAATTGAATGACGACTATACCTTAAAACAAGTGATGAAGCCGCTGATTGCATCGAATACAGTAACAGATGAAATTGAACGCGCAAATATTTTTAAGTTGAATGGAAAATGGTATTTGTTCACGGATACAAGAGGAGCCAAAATGTTTGTGGATGGCATTGATGACGAAGATATCTACATGCTGGGCTATGTATCTGATTCTCTGACAGGACCTTACAAGCCGTTGAATGGTACTGGACTTGTATTGCATCAAGATCTGGACCCTAAGGATGTAACCTGGACTTATGCACATTTTGCTATTCCGCAGGTTCAAGGCAATAACGTAGTGATCACCAGTTATATGACCAACCGAGGAATGTTTGAAGATCATCGTTCTACCTTCGCACCAAGTTTCTTGGTGAATATCAAAGGGTCCAAAACATCCGTAGTGAAGAACAGCATTCTGGCACAAGGACAATTGACAGTGGAATAAACAAATTCCACAGAAAGTCTGAAGAAAGAAAATGTCGATATCTATTGGCATTTTCTTTTTTCATAAACGAGGTATCTGTGATGAATAACAAAATCAGAAAGAAAATGGTCATATGGTTTGCTGTCTGTGGTGTGACCACGCTCGCTTTCACTGTCATTCCGACCCTGAGCCACAGCGGATGGCCTACAGAGGATACGGGAATAGCCTCTCCCAGGGCGAGTCTGAGAGCTAGCTTTCATTTTACAACGCCAGACAAGTGGAAGAACGATCCCCAAAGGCCGATATATCTGGACGGGAAATACCACTACTATTATCTGTATAACGGTGATTACCCCACAGGCAATGGTACGGAATGGCGGCATGCAACATCGGTCGATCTGGTTCATTGGAAGGATGAAGGCGTAGCAATTCCCAAATACACGAACCGGAACGGTGATCCATGGTCAGGCTCCCTGGTTGTGGATGCGTCAGGTACAGCCGGTTTTGGAAAAGGGGCGCTTGTTGCCATTATGACACAGCCTTCTGGGAGCAGTGGACAGCAGGAACAATTCTTATGGTACAGCACCAATCAAGGGAAAACGTTTAAGCCTTATGGAGATCGACCGGTGTTAAAGAATCCGGGACAAAAGGATTTCAGAGACCCTAAAATCATCTGGGATGACCGATCCCGAAAATGGGTTATGGCTCTGGCTGAAGGAACGAAGATTGGATTCTACGAATCGGCTGATTTGAAAAATTGGCGATATACCGGCGGCTTCTTCACGGAAAACGTGGGTTTGGTGGAATGTCCTGATCTATTTCTGATGCGGGCAGATAATGGAACCTATAAATGGGTGCTCGGCGTAAGCGCCAATGGCAGGTCCTCAGGACAACCCAACACCTACGCTTACTGGACCGGAAGCTTTAATGGCACAGAATTTGTTCCCGACCTTCATGAACCACAATGGCTGGACTATGGCTTTGACTGGTATGGAGGAGTTACATTTGAAGATGGGGCAAGCAGTGACAAAACCGGTCACCGCTACGCATTCGCCTGGATGAATAACTGGAACTATGCCAACAATACGCCGACACTGCAGGAAGGTTACAACGGCATGGATTCGATTGTTCGTGAAATTAAACTTATTGTATCCAAAACGGGCCAGTATCGACTGATCTCAAGACCGATTGAGTCTCTGGAACAGGCGGTAGTCTCGGAGATGGCGTTCAAGCCATTTACAGTAAATGGAGCCCGCTCGCTTATTGTAAAGGGGAATTCATATTATATGGAGGCCGATATATCGTGGACTCAGGTCAATAACATTGGACTAAGGCTTCGCGAATCTGATGACCAGAGCCGGCATGTGGATGCAGGTGTTAATGTAAAAGATGGTTATGTATATGTGAACCGGACACATACGGGGAACCCTGATCGCAGTGGGCGGGACTTGGAGAGTCGGGCGGCGTTTGCTCCTGAGAAGAACAAGGTTCATCTCAAGATTCTGGTAGACAAGACCAGTATCGAGGTCTTCGTTGATGATGGCTCATTGGTGTTATCCAATATCATTTTTCCAAAATGGAATGACCGCGGAATCACACTATATGCTGAAGGGGGGACGGCAGTATTTAGCAACCTGCAGATTAAATATTTTGATTAATTGGCGGCCTCCTTTACTTTACGAATAAACGTTCTACCGGCTTGCCCCAGGAACTTGTCAGCCCGATACACGATGCCAATATCTCGTGTGGGTGTAGGCTCAACCAAATTGATTATATGATAGAATCGGTCATCCCAGGTCTGCAAAAGAGGCTTGGGTAAAACGGTCCCGCCAACATTATTTTTCACCAATCGCATCAATGAAATCATGGCTGACGTTTCGATAATGGGGTTTAAATCAAAGCCTTGATCTTCACAATAGGAATCTACCAACTTGCGGCAATGATGATGATCAGGAAACATCACGAGACTCAAATCTTTAAGTTCCTTCAAGTATAGTTGTGAGCGTCCCGCCAATTCACTGCTTTTCGATACGGCTACTGAAAATGGTTCTGTATATAAAGGCAAATGGACAAGCCTGTTGTCTTCGATAACAGGAACTGTAGTAATGCCGATATCGATGTTTCCCTCCAGCACCTCCTCGACAATTCGATTGGAATCCTGAATCAGGAGCTGGATATTCGGAAACTCTTGATGGAATTCAATCATGGCTGGTGTCAAAAGTTCATCCACATCACACGGTAGTACTCCCAAGACTAATTTTCCTCGTTGCAGCGTGCGCAAGTCGTTAATCGCATCATAAGCATAGTTCAGGTTTCTGAAAATTTGATTGCACTGTTCATAAAGAATCTGTCCTGCTTCTGTTACTGCAATTCGCTTGCCCATCCGATCAAACAGGGGAGTCCCGATCTCATCCTCTAACGCTTTGATTTGCTGACTTAACGTTGGCTGTGCAATGTTTAGCAGTTCCGCTGCTTTCGTGAAATGCAACTGTTCGCAAACAGTTTTAAAAGCCTCCAGGTGCCTCAGTTCCATTTTTGTCTCTCCAATCATTCGAAATCACAATGATTATAATTCGAACTATCTATTTTTACAATGGTTTAATGTTTGATATACTTCGAAGCAGGAACGGCCGTCCCTAAATACAAGCCCATATAACCTGGAGGTTCAAAATGAAAAACGAGCAAAATAATCCGTTTGCAAGATTGCCTGAAGTAGCCAGCTTTAATATGACAAGTTCGGATATCTCTGAAAATAATGTATTATCCACTCCACAGCTTTCCGGAAAATTTGGGGTAGAAGGCGGACAAGATATTTCACCTGAATTGAGATGGTCCGGCGCCCCGGTAGGGACAAAAAGTTACGCAGTTACGGTGTATGACCCCGATGCTCCAACGGGATCAGGATTTTGGCACTGGTCTGTCTATAATATCCCCGCTAACGTGACAGCATTGGCAACTGGAGCAGGAAGTGAGGAGGGCACTGGTTTGCCTAATGGAGCTATTCAATTGAAAAACGACGCCTCGTTTACAGGTTTCATTGGTGCTGCACCACCCGTTGGAGATGGACCGCATCGTTACTTTTTTATCGTTCATGCTTTGGATGTTGAGGATATAGGTATTACGGCTGATGCAACACCCGCTTTTCTAGGCTTTAACATGCTTACTCATACTTTAGGCAGAGCAGTGATCATGGCAACGTTTGAAAGATGATCATCGTCATCGTAAAATAAATCCGAGAAGTATTACTCCACATCGTTTCATACCAAGTCGCTATTTTAGCGGCTTAGTATGCATGGAGGGAGGAAAGCGACATGTGAGGCCAGTAGATACATTGAAGGATCATACGAACAAGCGCTCTGGCTACTTGGGAATTTGAAACAGTTTATGAAATGTGTACGAAGGCTCTGACTGTAGGGTAACAGGACAAAAAAACAGACTATGATTTATAATCATAGCCTGTCAGCGTTCAGGACATTGGGGTTAACCTAAAGCTTCAACTGGTCCCCGGGTTACAATCGGATCTGACATTCTGGTCGCATTACTTCGTAAAATCAATGACCATGCGTCCCTGGATTTTGCCTTGTTCCATCTCCTTGAAGATGTGGTTAATGTCTTCAAGCGGACGTTTGCTTACGATGGGAACGACTTTTCCTTCTGCGGCAAACTGGAAAGCCTCCTTCAAGTCTTCCCGCGTGCCAACCAAGGAGCCGATGACTTGTATGCCGTCGAGAACGAGGCGTGGAATATCAAGATCCATCTTGTCCGTCGGAAGTCCCACCGCGACGACCCGAGCGCCTGCTTTTACAACATCGATGGCTTGATTAAAAGGCGTTTTCGCAACAGCGGTAACTACGGTTGCATCCAGTCCATACCCGTTTGTTAACTCTTTGGCTCTGGAGACCGGATCGTCCTTCAAGCTGTTAACCACATGGTCGGCACCGACCTTCAGCGCCAATTCCAGTTTGTCTTCACTGATGTCAAAGGCTATGACTTTGGCATTGAACACATGTTTTGCATACTGCACAGCCAGGTTACCCAAACCACCGATGCCGAAAATACCGATCCACTGCCCTGGTTGGATATTGCTTACTTTTACCGCTTTATAGGTGGTAACCCCGGCGCAAGTTACGCTGGTTGCAGCAGCAGGATCGAGATTATCCGGTACCTTTACCGCATAATCGGCCGTAACGATGCATTGTTCCGCCATTGCGCCATCTACCGTGTAACCTGCATTCTTGACCACACGGCACAGCGTTTCCCGCCCGGTCAAGCAATACTCGCAGTGACCGCAGCTTTCGAACAACCAGGCAATGCTGACTCGATCGCCGATGCTTAGGCTGGTTACCCCTTCCCCTAATTGAATGACTTTTCCAACGCCTTCATGACCGAGAACCCTGCCCGTAACGTCACCAAAATCCGCATTTTTTACATGTAAGTCCGTGTGGCACACTCCGCAATATTCAGTTTGAACGAGAGCTTCGCGATGTTTCAGGGGGCGCAGTTGTTTTTCCTCTACACTGACCCTCTTGTCCTTTGTCACAACTGCAGCTTTCATTTGGAAATCTCCTTTGATTAACAATCTGCCGTTTTTTGTACTTGGGCGAAAGTATTCCACTCCCCATATGATTTGAATTTGGTTTTGAAAATATGCAAGAATTTGCCCATAAGCTAGAAGCTGAACGGGCGAAGAAGTGGAAATGCAGCCTGACACAATGTGCTGGGCTTTTGTGTATTTATGCTGTCTTATCCGTAGTAAAAGAATGCTTCTTTCCGAGTCCGTATAGGATGTGGGCTTCTTTGCATTTATTCCTCTCCGGTAGCCACCGGGTTCTCCTCATAGACTGATCCAGTCATTTCCGCTTTTTCGCACCTTTTCATGTTTGCAGCCACTGGGAGTTGGTACATCCAACCTAGCCATTCATCTGCCTGTGAATCTCGCTAGCAGATTTAGCACCGCTGTATCGATGGAATATCTCCAGTGTGAATGGCTTGAATAACGCTCACTGCAAGTTTTTCATCTTCGTAAATAAATTCCATGCTCAAATCTCCTTCCAGGCTTATATTCATATTCATGTTTATGGTCAAGCATCTGAACTGCGCATCTGGCATGATACTCCGCGAGGCCTCTAGCGAATTGCTGATCCGGGAATTGTCTGTGAAGCAGTTTCAATCCTCCTGATATCAAGGACAAATGATGGCAAAATCGATAAAATGTCATCCGCTCCGGGTCGAGATCGTTATTTTCTAAGTAGTGATACAAGTCTCCAAATCGAAACTCCAGAAAACTATGCTCATATTCGAGATCGAAGAATCCTGCGCCCTCAATATCAATAAGGCATGGTTGCATAGCATGATCTATCCATATATGATCTGGACCTAACTCTCCATGAATGAAACTATAGAGATCTCTGGGTTGAATTGCTGCTTCCAATTCGTAAAGTTTCTCAAGCAGCCTTTCGTCATTTTTCCTGATATCTGTCATGTGCTTGGATGCATAGGATAAGGCTGTTTCGGCATCCAACCGCTGAACTTGGTAGCAAGGCCCAGCCTTTTTTCTGATATTGTTGGCGTTTCCATAAACGTTTCTTTGGATTCCATGCATATTAGACAACATATCCCTGATCCGTTGAAACAATTCAGCCTGATCTTTGTGATGTTTATGCTGGAAATAGGCTTCGGCTTTCTGTCCATCCACATACTCAACAAGAGCAAAATCATAAGAGTTCCGGTCTCTATCGTTATTCAGATCATACAAGGTTGGTGTTCGAATTCCATGTTGAGCGAGAAAGCGAGTGTTCAAAGAGAAAAGTTCGCTGCCATAGGAACTGTGGAAAGTGGGGTCATTCAAGATCTCTTCCTGAAAATAGTTGCTGGAAATATCCCAAACGTACAGCATACAAGTGAAACCATTCGTGCAGTCAATTTTGTAAATGACTTTTTGTGCACCGCCATGAATTCTTGCGCTCTGCGTTATGAGGTAACTGGCACCAAATACATTGTGCACATAATCCTGTAATTCTTCACGAGTAAGATGGTTGTTGGAAATCATCGATTTATGCTCCGTTTCAACTGTATTTTGCCGGCCAGCAACCTAAATATATAGAACATTTTTCCAAAAGTATAGACTGTTTCTTTTCGATCTGTTAAAGTGTTGATTAAGGTCTGTATATTAATATGTATATCAAAGCAAGGGGCAGGGTACTCACGCTAGCGAGTAACCCGGCCCCTATTTTTTTGCATGCAAGTTGACTCTCTGTTGACATTAAGTAAGACACTGAGATTATATTGTAAAGTAACTTCTCCGTTTACATCTAGTCAGATCTGACTTACGGATTACTTTATAATTGATTGAAAGGCACTTCATTCGGAAAGGAGACATCATTCTTTGAACTATTATTTTCTGGAATCTCAATATCCACGTAGAGGGTTTATTAGTGGCGGAACAACCTTCACTCCCACATTAGATATGAATTATTTGGCGATAGAGAATCCGTTGCCAGAGGGGACAACAGCCTCCACGTAAGATCGTCAAAGTTGTATCTCGAATCTGCCTTCATGAAGAGCGAATTGGCGAGCATGAATTTTTTATGCTGGATTATATAAATATCTTCAACCCCATTGTTTCAACAGATTTTTACGAAGTATGCCGAAAACATAAGCTGAATCTGAACGTTACAGAAGTCGGAAATGTAAGCATCTAAAATTCTACATAAATATAATGAAAGCACAAAGAAGCCCACGTTTGACGTGGGCTCTTAGTCTTTATTTTTCCCCCGTAGCCACCGGATTCTCCTCATAACTGATCCAGTCGCTCCAGCTGTCGATTCTACCCTGAAAATGTTTTCAACTGCGAGTTCTCGCCTGTATACAAAATCGGCCACTCGTTGGCTTCATTGGCTTAAGACCATGGATGATGGCGGCTTGGTGCTCAAGGCGCTGCCATGAAGGACCGTAGTGTAGCATAGCAGAGCCATCAGAGAAGTGCAGACTCGCGCAAGATTTTGTGCGCGGAGAGCGAGACCTCGCCCCGCAAGAGTAGGAGCGACGAAAAACGCCATGTAGACACCCTTACAACGACCAGTGAAAAGTTCCTTCGTCATTCAGAAAAGTGATTGTTGACCTATTTATTTGCCAGAAATTGTTGACAGTTCAATTTGTTTTGCTATAATTTGTTTGAACGTTCATACAAAGGTGATGGTAAACATTAAAGAGAAAATTGGAGCTACCCAAGGTAAAATTGTTGATGCTGCTTATCAGGTATTAGCTGAGCAGGGCTTTGAGAAGACATCTATGAAAGAGATTGCCAAGAAGGCAGGTATATCGCAAGGGCTGATCAATTATTATTTTCCTAGCAAAGAGGATTTAATGTTTGAAGTGTTTCGTCTGGAGAGCGCCAGATACATTGAAGAAATGCAAAAAATTTCAGGAATACCGGTAAATGAAAGCTTTCTGCGCCTTGCGTTATCCGTTCCCAAAAACATGGTGAACGCGTACCCCGATTGGCATCGTCTTCGCTTTGAGCTATTTGCAATTGGCCTGAGAAGCGAAGCAGGTCGTATGGAAATCCGAAAAAGCCTTGAAGCTGGCAGGAACCAAGTGATGCAGACGATGAGCATGCTGCCGATAAAAGAGGACATTAATAAAAAGGCGCTGGCATCGATTATTAATGTAACGATTGATGGTCTGGCTCTTGAACAAATGGCTGACCCCAATTTCGATATCGACGCTGCCTACAATACTTTAGCTGAGCTGTTAGAGACATATCTATCGAAATAATCAAATTTTTTTCGCTCAAATTTGATTGAACGTTCAAACAATACGGTATGAATCTTTACGAGGAGTGAATAATGATGGTTCTTGATTTGCACATTATTTTTTGGTTGCCTTATGTTGCTTTACTGTTCCACACCATTGAAGAGCTTCCCTGTTTTTCCACATGGACAACACGTCACTTTGCTCCGATGTCGACTTACAAACATGCCCTGATTCAAACAGTTATCATTCTCTTGGTCCTGCTTATCTCGTATCAATCCTCTCTGGTCGGTTACCACGGCAATTGGGTTGTCCTGGCAGCAGCTGTTCAATTGCATATTGGTTTGAATGCACTATTCCATGTGGTAACAACCATTCATTTTCGGGAATATTCGCCGGGATTGCTAACGGCAATCACCCTGTCGATTCCGTCCAGTATATTTTTTTTCTTTCGTATATGCGCAGACAATAGATTAACTATTCTAGAGCTGATCTGCTCACTAATTTTGGGCACATTGATTGCAGCTATAGCTATTGGCACTTTGTTTATTGGTAAAAAAAAATAATGAGGAGATGGTAAAAATGACAATCATAACAACGCTGTTACAGTCCATTCTTATTGTAATATTCCTGCTCTCAGGCATTGGTAAAATATATGGTTTGCCAATGCATGTAGAAAACTTTAAAAAGCTGCTGCTGCCTCAATGGTTTCGAGTAGTAACAGGTATCGTGCAGGTAATCGGGACGGCTGGGTTAATAGCAGGCTTCTTGAACATGAAGTGGGCCGCAATGGCCGGCCTATGGCTAACATTCACTATGATAGGAGCCATTATTGCTCATGTACGTGTCAAGGATACTTTTAAGCAAACAGTACCAGCTATTGTCCTTGTTTGTCTCTTGGGTCTGCTATTAAGTCAGGTTGGAAACATATTCTGACTTGATGGCGATTGTTTGCAGCTACAAGCGTAGTTTCTCTATTTACTGATCGATTTTCACATGTGGCACCATCTCAAGCAAGCCGTTCTATGTGCTTGTCCTATTATGGAATAGTTTATCAGATGAAAGAGTACTGAATTTCTCTGATTCGACCTTATTTTAAAGTGATTGTTGAATCCATGTTGATTAAACTCTGAAACGATTCTTGTTGTTGAGTTAACCTTGTCCCGAGCATAACAAAAACAAGTACACCGCCACATGAGCGATGTACTTCGGATCACATACTGCTATGTCGATTACACCTTTTCTTCGTCCCCGACGGCTATCGGGTTATCTTGCCAAGTAATCCAGTCGCTCCAGCTCCCGGAATACAACTTCACATTTGAGAAACCCGCTTCTTCCAGCGCAATCACGTTCGGGCAAGCCGAGACGCCGGAGCCACAATACACAATAATCGCTCCATCCTTGTCCAGCTTCTCGAAACGTTCTTCTAACACCTCAGCACCTGTCCAACGTCCATCCCAATCCAACACGTCTTTCCAAAAGTAGTTCAACGCACCTGGAATATGTCCTGCCTTGGTATCAATGGGTTCTTCCAGCCCCGCATAGCGGCGAGCATCGCGAGAGTCGATTAACACGGAGCTGCCACTTGCCGAGGCTTGTTGCACATCCTGCACACTTGCAAGCATCTGTGGCTGTACGTTCACTTCAAAGGAAGACGGGATCTGAACGGGCACATCCGTAGTCACCGGGAACTTGGCGTTTTTCCAAGCGGAGAAACCTTCGTCCATGATATACACCTGTTCATGACCGATGTAGCGAAGCAGCCACCATAGCCGAGATGCATTCATCCCGCCTTGATCGTCATAAGCAACAATACGATTATTGGAGCCGATGCCAGCTTTGGAGAGACGACTTGCGAGCACAGCCGGATCAGGGAGCGGGTGACGTCCTCCGTGCGCAGACACAGGAGAAGACAGATCTTTTTCCAAATCGAGATAGACAGCCCCTGGAATATGTCCAGCTTCATAGGCTTGTCTTCCAGCCTCCGGCTGACCTAGCAAGAATCGGCAATCTGCAATGACCACATCCGGTTCATACATTCTGGCGAGCAGCCAGCGCATGGATACAATATTTTTCATGAAAATACACCGCCTTATGAGAGTGGTAGAGTCGTTTATAACTATGCATTACGTAAGGATACGTTATACCGTTGTAGGTTCAATAGGCCCTTTTCCCGTAACAGAAGCTTCTACTGATGCCATTTGAGGTTTGGTTTTGCCATATCGAATGAAGATCCATACCCCGAATATAATGACGACCCCGGCAGACATCTGTAATGCACTGAGGGATTCGCCGAGCAGCATCCAGGCCAGCAAAGAGGAGAATACGGGTTCCCCAAGTACACCCATCGATACCGTCGTGGCATTCATATATTGAAGCAGCCAGTTGAAGAGATAATGTCCAAAGATCGTTGGCACAATGGCGAGCAGCAGGAAGATTCCCCACTCCGAAGCGGCGTAACCCCCAAAAGGATGGCCCATGATCAGATTATATACCGCCAGCGTACAAGCAGCGACAAAGAATACCCAGAAGTTATACGAAAATGCACTAAGCCCCGCTCGCAAAAATTGACCCAGCAGCATATGGACAGCGACCGCGATTGTGCCAAGCAAAGACAGGATATCACCTTGCAGTGCAGTACCTGCCAACTGGAAATCTCCTGCACCAATGACGATCGATCCAAGCAGGGCGATGCCCATGCCGATGATCATCATGCGGTTAATTTTGGCTTTGAACAGCCATACCGAACCCGCGAGAATCAATATAGGCTCCAGCGCGAGAATGACGGTGGAACTGGCAACACTGGTCAGTCGCAGCGAACCCATCCAGAGCAGAAAATGAAGGGCCAGCATCACACCGGATGCAAGCAGCAAGCCCCACTGCCGTAAGCTCAGACGCATCATCTCGTGTCTGTATTTCCATACAAAAGGGAGCATCAGCAGATTGGTCAGAAATAGACGGTACATGGCAATGACCGCAACGTCTGCGGTAGACCAGCGTACAAAGATCGAAGAAAAAGAAATGGCGATAATGCCGACAAAGAATAACAGATAGATGGATCTGCCGGCACGGTTCAAGCTTGTCATGGGTGTGGCTCCTTCTTGAAGTCTGATGGCGTAAATCACTTCATTATACAGGAGAAGGGAACCGCAGGAAAGATAAAGAGAACGAAGAGATAAGTAGATTGTAACCGGGCTTGTAACTATTCTGTCATTCTCCCGATCCATTTTTCTATTAATCTTCTATATAGAGACATGAAACGAGATAATATACCAATAATCGGGAAAAAATGAAAGTAAGGAAGTGGCATGACAGTGAGAGTCCAACAAGAGAGAGCGGGAGAACGTGGCAGTATTCCGCCTAGCACAAGTCGCACGAAAACACATAAACGAAGAAAAATCCGGTATGGAAGGGTGAGCATAGCTCTAATGCTCCTGGTACTGTTCGTTACCGGTATTACATATGTATTCCTTGGAATGACGCACTGGATCAAAAGCGTTGTTGCGCCGCCTCCGATGACTGTAATCGAACAGCCCGCCAAGCTCGGCATGATACAAGTTACTCCGGATGCGAAAGAGGAACCAGTAAGGTTCCAGGGTCAGGTTCGCAAATTGGCATACATAACGTTCGATGATGGGCCAAATGAATATACGGAACAATTGCTGGATATTCTGAAGCAGCATGAGGCGAAGGCTACCTTTTTCATGATCGGACGTCAGTTGAATCAACATCCAGAAGCTGTGAAACGGCTGTTAAAAGAAGGAAGTTATCCTGGACTCCACAGCATGACGCATAACTATAAAAAGCTGTATAAGAGCGGCAGTTCTGCAAACTTTGTGAAAGAGTTCAAGAAAGAGCAGAAGATGGTGCAGGACCTGATTGGTTTTACGCCTCATCTTATTCGTGCACCTTATGGCAGCAGTCCACAGATCGGTGAAACGTTCAGAGGTGACATTGCGGCGGCCGGGTTCAAAATGTGGGACTGGACGACAGATTCACTTGATTGGAATCTTCCTGGTCAGCCGGATAAGATTGTGGCCCGCGTGAGCAAAAGTGTACATCGGGACAAGGAAGTGATTCTGATGCATGAGCGGGAGCAGACGGTTCAGGCTTTGCCACGCATTCTGAAGCTGCTCGAAGATCGGGGTTACGAGTTCGAAGTATACGATCCGGATGCACACTGGGTAGCGAATTTTAGCGGAGATAGCCGCTTGTAATATAACAACAAGATGATGCAAGAGAGGAAGAACTTGGGTGCTAACGAGTAAAAAAGTGGCGCTTGCGGCAGTCAGCGTATTGCTAATTCTGCTGGCAAGTGGTTGTGGAGAGCCGCAGGAGCCTGCGGCAAATCAGGTGAACCAATTGGTACTCAGCGGACAGGAGATTGATCAGAGTTTGAAGACTCTGGCCAGTCATGAGCAGGAAGACATGAAGTTATACAAGTCCATTTTAGACAAAGGCAAGGACAAAAACAGTGAACTCGAGGCACTGCTGGATCAGGCGGAAAATCATATTCATGAACGAAGAACGTTGTTGAAGCAGGCCGAAGGGGTCATGAAACAGACCAGCGAGCAGACGTTAGCTCTGCGCAGTTCACTGAAAGACCTATCATTTGAAAACGAGGAAATATTGGCCCAGGCTGAGAAGGTGCTGGATCAATATGAAGCAAGAGCACGTGCTTTTGACAATTTCGTAGCTTCATATCAGCTGTGTCTGAATGCCGATGAGCAGTTATATGGCCTGATGAGAGAAAATGTGGAACCTAATCTGGTTAAGATCAAGCGAGCCATTCGAGTACGGAATAGTGAATATGCGCAGCTTGCTGAATTCCGAAAGCAATTCAACCTGCAGACCAAAGCATTTAACGGAGCCAATGCGAAACTGGTACAGATGGATCAGGCCAGTTAGGTAGAGGACTACCGTAATCGTTCTGACATTTTGCATGATTGAGCTGCCTTTCTCCCGTGTAAGTACTAGTATACAGCCAAGCCAATGGATGAGAAGCAACATGGACAAGCATCATTGCGTATAAGCTAACGGAGGTGTTCATATGCGAAAAGGAAATACAATGAAAGTTAGTACATCACTACTGGTTTTACTTATGGGATTCTCGCTTGTGGCCTGTGGGAACAGTAGTCCTGCTGCACAACCACCTGTCAATAATACGGAAGAACAGACACCAGCACCGGAGCAAAAGCCGGATGAACATGCTGCAATAGGAGCGGAAGGTATTCTCACCGGATGGGCTGATCCGCACACCATCGAGATTCGAGTGAATGAAAAACCGATGTCTTTCCAGGTGGGCGAAGATCTGCAGAAGTCACTGGATGATATCGATGACGAAGATTCCGTGCGTTTCAAATATGTAGAGAAAACCATTGATGCAACAACGAAACAGTTGGTACTTACAGAGATTGCAAAGATTGAATCAAATGATGACAACAACGGTTCTGGTGCAGGTGGTACTGTAACGTCCGATCGCCCGAAGACGTCCGAGCTGGAAGTAACGGTAGAAGGAATGACCGAGAAGCGCCCAGTGACATTGGCACAAGCAAAAGGTTATTCACTTTATATCTTTGAACCGATGGCTTTTGACGCGGAAGATCATGAATTAACAATGAAGATTGATCCGGCTTATGAGGTGGAGATTGAGAAGTTGCCTGCGGACTTCAATCTGGATATGCTGAAGATGGATGCCAAGGAAGAGTTGTCCGAGACCGGAGAAGTGAAGCAGTTAACGACTGAACAACTCAGCAACGGCCCGATGAAGGATGCCAGATTGTACATGATGTCCCAGAATGATAAGAAAACAGAGTATTTTATTGTCAAAGAACTGGATGGTAATGGTTTCATTTTCCACATTCAAGCACCCATTGGTGAACCTTCTGAAGGTTTCCTGCCGATGGCATATGCATCCCTCAATTCCATCATGAATGAGTAGTAGAAAATGGATGAGCCACGCGGTTAAGCCGAACAGCTAAGTAAACTAAAACAATCAATAAAACAGCGTGTTTTCCCTGAGAGAGGAGATACGCTGTTTTTATTGAAGTTGCTTTACTATAGAATGTACGTACCATGCCGTGCAAAGACAAAGAGCCGGAAGGAGCGATGCTGATGCATAGGTTCCTCCCGGCTTCTTGGCCGTGCTTCTATTCAGTTTGCGGGATCGAACCAATATCCCTAATAGGTATAATCAGGTTAATATAGTCGATTCCTTGCGCCCTCTGAGTTCCTGATAGCGGGCGATTACATTCTGATGAACGGGATGTTCGTCGGGAATTCCCATGCGTTCACGTATGAAGGCAGAGACGCCATCTTCGCGAATCATGTGTTGTAACTTGATGGCTTCCTCGTCATGTTTGTCATTGAACAGCATTGCGGCCGCCATAGCAGAAGTTAAATGAGGAATTTCAATTCCGAATTCACTGGCCTGCAGCGCTGGGCGAACAAGCCGATCATGAGGCGAAAGCTTGCGAAGGGGGGAACGTCCGACCCGGGTAACCTGATCCGTCAGGTTAGGATTGGCGAAGCGCTCCAGTATGGTATCGATATATTTGTTATGCTTCTGTGCGTTGAATCCGTGCTTCTGGATGAGCATCTGACCCGTCTCTTCCATAACATGGCGGACCTTGGCCCGAAGGGTGGAGTGACTCATGACCTGTCTGATCGTCTTGAATCCTTCGAGATAGCCGAAGTATGCGGCGACACAGTGGCCTGTATTGACCGTAAACATTTTACGCTCAATATAAGGTTCAAGGGAATCCACATAATGGACACCATCAATTTCCTTGTAACCATCCAGAAAGGCAGGACGATGAACGACCCATTCATAAAAAGGTTCAACAGTGACCTGCAGCGGGTCCTTGTGGTTTTGAGCCGGAACAATCCGGTCCACGGCTGCATTGGGGAAAGAAACATAACGTTCGGCTTTTTTGCGAGTTTGTTCATCCAGGAATGGATAGATGCGTTTCTTCAGCCGGGTGCTGCCACCGATGGCATTCTCGCAAGCGATAATATGCAGTGGAGCCTGATTATTGGTTTTCATGCGAAGTTGAATGCCTTTGGCGATCGGCTCTGCGATATCTCCGAGTGCAGATACACCCACGGCGGTTGTGATCAGATCGGCTGAAGCGATCTCTTCAGCAACACGATTCTGCTCACTCACATTGATAGCCGTCACATTGTTGACAATCGTTGTATCCTGATCCCTATTTGCCAAGGTAATCGGGTATTCCTGTCTCTGTTGAAGCATGGAGATTTTCTTCGGGTTACGTGTGACAAAGCAGACTTCATAGTCGGAAGCGGACAACATATGACCGATAAAACCGCGGCCTATATTGCCCGCACCAAAATGTACAGCTTTCATGTGTGAACTCCCCCTTTAAGGATTAAATCGCGAAATTCGTGCAGACCTTAGACGGTAGTGACGAGTGGCTTCGAGATCAAATCCTTAAAATCAAGGTCGGTCAAGCAAGACAGCCGTTGGTGAGGCATATCGAATTCCAGTGTTCCTGTAATGGTATTCGAGATGACTACGCAGTGCATACCAGCCGCAGCAGCTGCACGCGCGCCGTTAGGTGAATCCTCAATCGCTACGGCTTCGTCTGCAGTTACTCCAAGGGCTTCAAGCGCTTGATTGTAAAGTTCCGGGTCAGGCTTCACATTGGCAACATCATCTGCCGTACGGATGACTTCAAAATAATCTTTCAGTTTCAGTTGTTCCAGATGCTGTTCAACCCACTCTCTTTTAGAGCTAGAGGCCACAGCCAGTTTTAGTCCGGCTTCACGTGCTTGATCAAGATATTCTTGAATGCCCGGACGAACCACCTCTTTGTTCATCAATGCAGCGTGCTGCAACTGAACGGATTCCCTGAACGCTTCCCGATCAATCGGAAGATTCAAATCTGTGATGAGGTACTCATATGGATTAAATGTTTTCAGACTGGTACCGATGCATTGTGAGTACATCTCCAGGGTTAAATCCACGCCGTGTTCCTTGTAAGCATCACGAAAAGCAATATACCATGCTGTCTCTGTATCAATAATCGTTCCGTCGAAATCAAACACCAGTGCCTTAATCATAAATTTGTTCCTCCTGTTTCAGAATTAGTTTTGGGATAAAGTTAAATGAAAATTTTCTGCAAATTCATTCCCGTATATTCATTAAACTGCGGGATGTTAGTTGACGCAACAAACCTACAATGAATAATAAATTGGGAGAAAATATGCGTTTGAAGCTAATAAAACCGTAACATAGGACAAACAGAAGGGTCAAGCACGTCATGAATGTTTACATTGAAAATTTTCACATGGATGACTTATTTTCAGAAAATGGTAAACGTTGCAAACCGTTAACCCCTTTGCATGTAAGCGGTGTACTGAATAAACTGTATTTTCAGTGCAAAAAAATAAAACTTTTTTTATGAAAATGAGTGAATCTAATCGTTCAACAGCTTTCGACACTTTTATAATAGAAGAAATGAAGCTCGTTTTATTGCATTTATTAGCTTTACGCCGGATTGGACCCTGTGGGAGAATGGAAGAAAGATTCTGAAAGTATATGGAGTAAGGGAGGAACACAAGCATGCTGCACAAGGATCGTTTCGATGGTTGTTTCGTCGGGCTTGCAGCGGGTGATGCGTTGGGAACTACGGTGGAATTCAGCAGCCCGGGTACGTTTGAACCTGTTACCGATATCGTGGGTGGCGGCGTATTCGGGCTGGATGCTGGACAGTGGACAGATGATACATCTATGGCTCTATGTCTGGCAGAAAGTTTGGTGCGAAAGGCAGACTTTGATCCTGCGGATCAGATGCGCAGATATACCAATTGGTACAAAGTCGGGTATATGAGCAGCACAGGCATGTGCTTCGACATAGGCGGGGCCACACGAAGTGCCTTGGAGAGGTTTGAGTTAACTGGAGAAGCCTACAGCGGAACAACCGACCCGATGACGGCGGGCAATGGCTCTATTATGAGACTTGCACCTATCGCAATGGCTTACGCCAATCGACCGAAGGAAGCGGTCCATTATGCAGGGATGAGCTCCCGTACAACACATGCCGCAACGGAAAGTGTGGAGGCATGTGAGGTACTGGCTGCGATACTTGTTGCTGGCCTGAGCGGAGCGGAGAAGAACGTCATGCTGATGCCGGAGACATGCCGACAGTGGAGGGAAGAGACTGCTTTTTCGCCCGCAATTGAAGAGGTTGTCATGGGTTCCTATCAGAGCAAAGAGCCGCCCGAAATTAAAGGCAGCGGTTATGTGGTTCGTTCACTTGAAGCAGCATTATGGGCGTTTCATAAGTCCTCAAGCTTTGAGGAAGGCGCGTTGTTAGCTGTTAATCTGGGTGATGACGCGGATACCACGGGTGCGGTGTACGGACAAATCGCGGGTGCTTATTACGGACTCAGCGGTATTCCGGCACACTGGCGGGACAAGCTGGCCATGCGTGAAACGTTTGACCAATTAACAGATGCCTTATGGTTGAAGGCGACAGAAAATCGTTGATGAAGAGACAGGAGAAGAGAACATCTATGAGCACCACAGGACACACAACAAAACCACAGGCTTCACAGTCCGGTAAACGAGGGGCGTTTCCATTATCCCTGTTATGCCTGACGATTGGAGCTTTTGCAATTGGTATGACTGAATTTATTATTATGGGCCTGCTGCCCAATGTGGCAACAGACCTGAATGTAAGCATTCCACAGGCAGGACAACTCATTACGGGATATGCGCTTGGTGTAGCGGTAGGTGCGCCGATTTTGACCGTATTTACACACAAGATTCCGCAGAAAAAACTGCTGGTGCTGCTGATGTGCATTTTCATTATCGGTAACGCATTGTCTGTCATTGCTCCCACATACGGGTTGCTGATCTCGGCACGGATATTAACGGCATTTGCCCATGGTACGTTTCTGGGTGTAGGTTCAATCATGGCAACACGACTTGTTGCGCCCGAGAGAAGGGCAGGAGCGGTATCGGTGGTTCTCGCAGGGCTCACGATTGCCAACATTATTGGTGTTCCTTTTGGTACGTTTATCGGGCAACAGCTCGGATGGCGTTCATCTTTCGGGGCGATTACGATCTTAGGTATCATTTCGTTAATTGGCATCATTCGTTTCATTCCCGTCCTACCTCAAGGTACACCAGCGAACCTCGGCCAGCAATTCCGGAATCTGGTTCGTCCACAAGTATTACTGATCCTGCTCGTTGGAGCGATGGGATGTGGAAGTCTGTTCGCCGTGTTTACTTACATTACGCCGATGCTTGTGGACATTAGCGGTTTTGCCGAGCAGAATGTGACCTGGATTCTGGTGCTCTTCGGATTCGGCGTTACCTTGGGGAACATGGTTGGCGGCCGTCTGGCAGACTGGAAGCTGATGCCTTCCTTAATCGTTAACTTCGGTATACTGGCGGTTCTTCTATCTGCACTTACACTTACGCTGGAGAATCCGTATCTCGCGGTAATCACCATATTCTTCTGGGGTGTGGCGGCTTTTGGTATTATGCCAGGATTGCAGATTCGAATCATGAATATGACCCGCGAAGCGCCACTGCTGGCGACAACATCAAGTCACTCCGCATTTAACCTGGGGAATGCAGGCGGCGCCTATCTGGGCGGATATGCAATTACCCATACGGGACTTATTTCGGTACCTTTGTATGCAGCAGTTATTGCCGGATTGGGTTTGCTAGGACTGCTCTTCAGTCTGTTCATGGAGCGTAAACATCATGGGCCAGAGATTGTTGAGGTTGCAGAGGCAGCGTCGGCAAGTTGAAAATGAAATCTGTTCGCCTCAATTCTTTCGTTGAACACGGAGAGTTGAGGCTTTTTTATATCATGATGAGATCCGGATTGGGGGAAGCGAATAGCGGTATGGTGGTGTGCAGAAGTATACTTTTTAAACTATAAGATATAGTTATTTAAGTTTTTTGATGATGTACAAGTCTTGTGAGGTGATATAATAAAACTGTAATTGGAATTCATTGTAAATTATGGATCGTGGATCTTTACTTCCGTATTGGGAAAGGGGAAGGATGGCGGTCCGTATTCATGCGTGGAAAGGAGGAACTTTGCTTTAAAATGTAAGTGCTTTCAATTGGGGTTTGTGTGTATCTGAAAGACCTGTTATGAGGTTCGTACACGGTTTAAAATCATATTCCAAAGGAGATTGATATTGATGAAAAAACGTTTGTCCAAGATTCTGAGTCTCTCCATCACAGCAGCACTCCTTGTACCAACGATGGCGTCTGCAGCCGATATACAGGAAACTGCAGCTCCAACCCCCATTCAGGCGGTGATAGATCAGGGAGCGACTGGCACCATGGATAATACGGGGCAAAATGCGCTGGCTAACACTCCGGTTGTGCCTGCACCGCCGGGTTATGATGCCTATCGTAACAATATTCCGCACGGAAATACCAATCTGATCTCCTATTATTCCACAACGGTAGGCAATACACGGAAAGCGACGGTGTATACACCGCCAGGATATTCTCCGAATAAAAAGTATAACGTCCTGTATCTCCTGCATGGCATCGGCGGGGATGAGTATGAGTGGGTTAACGCCATGAAACCCAAGAACATTCTGGACAACCTGTATTCCGAAGGCAAGCTGTCAGATATGATTGTTGTCATGCCGAATGGCCGTGCCATGAAGGACGACCGTCCAGTCGGTGACATTTTTGCTCCGGACAAAGTGGCTGCGTTTGAACGGTTTGAGCAAGACCTGCTCAAGGATCTGATTCCTCATATCGAGGCCAATTATCCGGTGTACAAAGACCGCAATAGTCGTGCGTTGGCCGGTCTATCCATGGGTGGTGGGCAGTCGCTTAACTTCGGATTGAAAAATCTGAATACCTTCGCTTGGGTAGGGGCCTTCTCGGCCGCACCGAATACGCAATCTGTATCGCAGCTGGTTTCCAACCCGGGACAAGTCGCTAGCCAACTTAAATTGCTGTGGTTATCCTGTGGATCGAGTGATGGTCTGTTATGGGTCAGCCAGAATTTCAAAAACGGCTTGAGCAACATGAACATTCCGCATACCTGGTATCTGGATGTAGGTGGACACGAACCATCTGTCTGGAACAGCGGCCTGTATCAGTTTTCACAACGCATCTTTAAATAAGAGCAGGCCTCCATACAGGTGAATGAGCAACGCCTCAGTTCTGTATTGTACAGAGCTGAGGCTAATTATAGCAGAAGGTGTTTTAAGATGATGGAAGGGATGGACTACAAAAGGAGGGATAACATTTGCAATTGAATGAAGTGCTAAAAGAAGAGTACTATTACGATTCCAGTGGTAAACCCAATGAAATAGTTCAGAGCTTAGGTAATTGTTTGACTAGAAATATTTATTTTATGCTTAGAAAAAGATTTGAAAACCCAACACTCTTAATGAGTGCTTACATTGATGATTTCTCCATGATATTAATGACTGATGTCCAAGATCGAATCATAGATATCCAAATAAATGATATAAAAAGTCCTGATTGTTATGTAATTGAAAAAAATAAAATAGAGATAGAGAACAATGGTCAACAAGCGATACAACATATTGAATCATTACTCCGACAAGAAGAGATTGTTTATGTAAATACAATGATGAAGCTGGTTCCATACTACCGGACCTTTAAAGAAAATCCGAGCAAAGAAGAACTTTCTGTGGTAGATAGTCATATTTGTTTAATATTAGGTCAAACCAATGATGATTTTTACTATATGGATAATCCGGTTAATTATAGCGGGAGATTTAGAGCATATTCAGAAAATAAAAGCATCGGGATGGATTCCAAATCTAATTTTTTTAATGCTTTTAATCGCCAGTTTAACTGTTTTACGCTAGAGCCTAATGATGTCGAGTTGAGAAATCTAGACACTAGAATACCTTATATCATGAATCAATCCGTTGAAAATTATAAAACGAAAGTGATCGATAACAACGATGGACAAATCGTGTATCCTGGCAGAATTATGCTTCGAAAGTTTATTGATTTATATACAAATGGACAAATTTCCTTGAATGATTATGTGAAAAACAAAGATCGTGATGTGTTCACCCTTTCCAGAACCGTTTTTAACAGGAACCTGGATAGAAAAAAAGTTCTATTATTGTTTTTAGAGGATCTGCCCTGTTGTCCTTCAAAACAAAAACTAGTGCATACTATGGAAGAAAATATAGCAAAATGGGAATTAGCCAAAAATATGCTGACAAAAAAATTTATGAAAGAGGATTTTGTCTGTGATGAGAAGATGGGTGTTCTTTTAGAGCATGCCTTGGAATCCGAGGATGTTTTGTTCCAAACACTGGAGGATCATCTTGATTTCATAAATACCACTCTCATTTTTAAGTAAGTCTATTTATGACGAAGAAATGAACCGTGCGGTCGAATTTCCTTTTTCAAGTGTACATGCACTTCTGGGCCTCTGCCTACATACAATAGATCGACCCTGTTCCCCCACGTGCTCAGGCCAGATCGTTGTAAAACCGCAGGAGGTGTCATCTGTGCCCGGATTGTTTACCGCTATTGCTCTATTCATTAAGGAGTTAACGTTACTCGTCTCGTATGTCAAAAATAATGCGTTCCCCCAGCCACTGGCTGAGGATGATGAAGCCAAACATTTACGCCTTATGGCTGAAGGCAATGCTCACTCCCGCAATCTGCTCATTGAACACAATCTGCGCCTCGTCGCGCATATCGTCAAGAAGTTCGACAATACGGGTGAAGATCAGGAAGACCTGATTTCCATCGGAACCATTGGTTTGATCAAAGCCATCGAAAGTTTTCAACAAGGTAAAGGTACAAAACTTGCCACATTTGCGGCGAGATGTATTGAAAACGAAATTTTGATGCATCTGCGTTCCCTGAAGAAAACACGTAAAGACGTATCCCTGCACGACCCCATCGGAACGGACAAAGAGGGCAATGAAATCACGCTTATCGATATCCTCGGAACAGAAGCCGACGACGTTGTAGATAAAGTGCAGCTCAAGATCGAAAAAAGTAAAATTTATCGCAATCTCGATATCCTCGATGATCGGGAGAAGGAAGTCGTGGTTGGTCGATTTGGCCTGGAAGCGGGCGGGGAAGAGCGTACCCAGCGCGAGATTGCCAAGGAACTTGGAATTTCACGCTCTTATGTATCGCGAATTGAGAAGCGGGCGTTAATGAAGTTGTATCATGAGTTCTATAAGCAAAAATAGTGGCTGAACAAAACCAGAGGGCGCCTTACACAAAGGGGGCCTCTTTGCTGCGCGAAAAATATATAAATGAGGGATAGGTATTCGGGGCAAATTATTATATGATGAGTAATAATATTTTGCATCGTAGAGAGCATTTGTAGAAAAGAGAGTGGTGGTTGATCATGCAGCAAGAAACGTTAACAAGGGGATTAAAGAACCGACATGTGCAGTTGATGGCCATAGGTGGTGCGATCGGTACAGGTCTGTTTCTCGGAGCAGGCAAAACGATCCAACTGACAGGGCCATCCATCTTGCTGGCCTATATCATCACGGGTGTTGTATTGTTCCTGATCATGCGTGCATTGGGGGAACTGCTGCTTAGCAACTTGAAGTATCATTCCTTTGTGGATTTCGTGCGCGATTACCTGGGAAATATGGCCGCATTTATTACAGGCTGGACTTACTGGTTTTGCTGGATTTCCATTGCTATGGCTGACATTACCGCTGTTGGATTGTATACGCAGTTCTGGTTTCCGAATGTCCCTCAGTGGATGCCGGGGTTAATCGCGCTGGTCATATTACTGATCATGAATCTGGCGACAGTCAAGCTGTTTGGTGAGATGGAATTCTGGTTTGCCCTGATTAAAGTGATCGCCATTCTGGCACTCATTGTTGTTGGTCTATATATGATCTTCAAAGGTTTTACGACGGATCAGGGCCCAGCGAGCTTCACCAATCTGTGGAGTCATGGGGGATGGTTTCCGAATGGACTGCATGGATTCATCATATCGTTCCAGATGGTGGTATTCGCCTTTGTAGGCATGGAACTGGTGGGACTCACAGCGGGGGAAACGGAGAACCCGGAGAAGGTTATTCCGAGAGCCATTAACCAGATTCCGATCCGGGTACTGCTCTTCTACGTTGGCGCATTGCTGATTATTATGAGCATTTACCCGTGGAACGCCATTGTGCCTACGGAAAGTCCGTTTGTACAGGTGTTTGCCGCTGTAGGTATTGCGGCCGCTGCAGGAATTGTAAATTTCGTTGTGTTAACATCAGCGGCTTCGGCGTGTAACAGTGCCATTTTCAGTACAAGCCGTATGGTGTTCTCCATGGCAAAAGATCACAACGCGCCTGAGTCGTTTGCACGGCTGAACAAGAGGAAAGTTCCTTCCAATGCGCTGTATTTCTCCACGATTGTTATTCTGATCGCGATTGTGCTGAACTATGTGATGCCGGAGGGCGTATTTACACTGATCACGAGCGTGTCGACTGTATGCTTCATCTTTGTCTGGGGCATCATGGTCATCTGTCATCTCAGATATCGTCGTACTCAGCCCGAACTGGCGAGCCGCAGCCGCTTCAAACTGCCACTTTATCCGTTCTCAAACTATTTGATTTTGGCTTTTCTCGCGTTTGTGCTAGTGGTATTGGCATTGGCTGAGGACACGCGAGTGGCGTTATTTGTCACTCCGGTGTGGTTTATCCTGGTTGCGGGGATTTACCTTCTTAAAAAGAGAAATTTGAATAGTAACAGACAGTAGGTCTTACCTTCGTTGCAAAATAAAGCCGCCCAATGATATTGGGCGGTTATTCGTATTTATATTCTTGCAGCCTCTTTGCTTTCACGAATGCCTGCGTAGATGGCATCACAGATATCGGTGGTATACTGGCCCGACATCCCTTCAAGTGCCGTGTTGGTGAATGCTGCAACACTAAGTTCTTCTTTTGGATCAACAAACCAGGAATGGCCGTAAGTTCCACCCATCCGCCACGTACCCGGTGATTCGTGTGTACCAGCTGCAAGAGGGTCTTTAAGTACTGTAAAGCCAAGTCCAAACCCTCTTCCCGGCCAATACGGCATCACGAGATCACCAATTTGATTGGTAGACATCTCAGCGGCAACGGCTTCCGTAAGGAGAGGCTGTCCTCCTTGTCGCAATGTTTCAAGTAAAGTAAGAAAATCTCCGGTACTTCCAACCATACCCGCTCCGCCCGATAAGTAAGCAGAAGTATGATTCGCACGGTTGGGGGCAAGCCGGAAACCGGCAGTACCTTCAATAAAAGGAACCTGCTCCAACTCATTATGAAGGAGACGCGGTTCATCAGAACCATCAGCGTATGCGGCTGTCAATCGATCCGAATCCACCGCAACAAAGTCAGTGTCGGTCATATGGAGTGGATGAGTAACCAGCGTTTGAACAGCTTCTCGTAGTGACATTCCAGTTACCTTTTCAATAACGGCACCAAGTACATCTGTCGCAATGGAATATCTCCACATGTTTCCTGGCTCATACAGAAGAGGAACAGAAGCCAGCCTTTGGAGATTCTCCTCCAGACTAATTTCAGATAAATCCATTCCATCCGAGATCCCTGCACGTTCATAAGTGCCTTGCTCTTCTTGGAAGAAACGGTATGTTAAGCCTGCGGTGTGCGTCATCAACTGATGCACTGATATTGAAGCGTCCTGACCATTGGCAAGTTTGGGCCGGAATGCAGGAAGCCAGCGGGTCACCGGATCATGCAGACTCAGCTTTCCTTGTGAGATTAATGCCAGAGCTGCTGTCGATACAATGGGTTTGGTTACGGAAGCAAGTCGAAACAGAGCATTTTCCGACATAGTCCGCTTCTGCTCCCTGTCTGCGAAACCAGCAGCCCGGTTGTACACCAGTTCCCCTCTAAAAGCAACTTGTACAACCGTTCCTACGATTCTTCTTTCACTTAGAGCACGGTCAATGGCTTCATTCACATAAGTATGCATTGCCGTCATATTTTCTTTTTCCATTTCGATCTTCCTCTCTTTAGATGATGTGCTTGATTAATTATTGTTACTGTGATTATTATATAAATGATTTGTCTTGTATCACATGAGGCATTAAAGGTATTATGATGAATTAACGAATATACTTAAGGTAATTTTTAAATATATCTTATGTATTTTAAGGAGTGGATCACATGGACGAAATTGATCAGCATATTCTGTTTCACTTGGAGAATCAGGCGAGATTATCCATGACTGAATTAGGCAAACTGGTGGGATTATCTCAGCCCGCTGTTACTGAACGAGTCAAACGAATGGAAGAAAAGGGGATTATTGAGGAATATCGTACCGTGATCTCCCCATCCAAATTAGGCAAGCAGAGCACGGCATATGTTCTTTTTCGTACACGGGATTGTTATCCCTTTCTGGATTTCTGTCGTGCGTCACCTGAAGTTGTGGAATGTTATCGGATAAGTGGGGAGTATAACTACTTGCTGAAAATCCTTACAGACACGATCCAGGGACTCGAAGAGTTCGAGAACAAGTGCGACCCGTATGGCACTTACATGACCTTAATTACGATGTCTTCTCCAATTGCACATAAAAATCTCATGGAAGGAACGAATCTACTGGCACAGTCAGAATAAGATTATGCTCTCTAAAATGAAAAACAGAAGAGGAGTCCACATCAAGTGAACTCCTCTTTTGTCCTATGTGCAACTCATGCACAACTGCCTTCCTGTTAATTTCCTCTGGGAAATCCATACTTATAAGCACGCATAGCTACGAGTAGAGCAGGAATGAGCAGGATAAACAGTGATCCGGGAAGGTAACCAGCTCCAAATACCTCAAGAAGAATGCCGCCAACAATCCCCCCTCCGCCAATCGCCACATTAAATGCTGTAACCAGCATCGATTGAGCTACATCTGTACTTTTACCCGCGGCTTGAGCAATGGCAGTTTGTAGTAGTGTGGTAGCCCCACCAAACGTAAGTCCCCAGATCATGATTCCTAGTATAATAATAACAGGTTGATGAGTAGCGATTCCGATCACGACAGAGGCCAGAGCGAATGATGCCAAGCTAATGATAACCAATCTCCTCAAAAATCGGTCAATGAGCATTCCGGTTAACCAAATTCCAACAATGGAAGTAATACCGAAAATGAGCAAAATCAAGTCTACTCTGTTAACAAATACGGTCTGGGCAAGGTAGGGAGAAATATAGGTATATAGGATGTTATGGGCAAGCATCCAGGCCAGAACAACAAACAGAATAGGCCTAACTCCCGGAATTAAAAACACCTTATGCAGGGGAAGACGTTCACCAGCTGGCTCTCCGGCAAAATCCGGCATTTTCCAGAGAACCCATACGATTAAAGCCACGGTCAGAAGAGAGACCATCCCGAAGATGAGGCGCCAGCCGAGATAAGAACTGAGAAAACTACCGATTGGAACACCAAGGGCTAATGCCACCGGTGTGCCGACCATAGCCACGGCCATGGCTTTACCTTTTAACGAATCCGGGACCATCCGACGAGCATAACCTGCTGTCATTCCCCATAACACACCTGCAGAGATCCCGGCCATGAAACGAGCGGCAAGTGTCAGGATATAATCCGAGGATAAGGCAGTAACGGTATTAAAGACAAGAAATCCGCTAATGCATGCCAGCAGAAGAGGTCGGCGTCTCCATCCACGTGTAGCAGCAGTCAAGGGAATGGCAGCAACAAGTGATCCAATGGCATAAAGAGTCACCAACTGTCCGGTAAGAGCCTCTGTGATCCCCAAGTCTTTTGCAATTCGCGGCAGCAGTCCCGCAGGCAGGCTTTCAGTGAGGATGCAAATGAATCCAGCCATGGCTAATGTAAGAAGCCCAGCCCACGGAAGGCGTTCTGAAGATATGGAAGGCAGCTCCCTTTGCTTTGGGAGGGATGTGTTAACGGCCATGAATAAAAACCTCTTTTCTTATATTTTAATCCTATCCAGAACTATGCATATAAGCTTATCTAAAAAAATCAAATTTTTGCATACAGGATTAAAGGTAAAAAGAAGGTTTTAACATGATAATTAAATTTAATTTGCAAGTTTCTCCGTTAATCCAAAGGATTGCTGTCTGAGCAACCATTTATGAATGATCTCCACAGCTTCCATGTACCGTTGGCCTACCAGTAAACCCGTATGCGTCGTATCCCACAGTCCGGCATATTCAGCATCCAGCTGCTTGGCAGTTAATTTGCCTCTCTGATCTTCGTCTTCACAGGAAACAGCTTTGATCACCAAGCTGGGGCAATGGATCAGGTCGCCATTAATGGATACACCGCCATCTGCTCCAAACATAACGGAAAATGTGCTAAATGCCTTCGAAGACTCCATCTGAAGATATTTATGCTGAAATGCAATGTCATCTGCTGTCTCATCTATACTGGTCAGTTCATCACGGACAGGTGCAGGAATGATGATCCCAGGTGTGATACGATCACTTTCCGGGTAGGGTATTAACCCATGGACTTCCTTGCTCAGACTGGCGTCGATCACAATCAGGCCTGCCAGAGTAACGGTTTCAGCAATCTTTTGACTGAGAATCCCGCCCATACTAAAGCCAATAAGAACGGGAGGTTCGTTAAACTCGGCTAACACTTCACGAATATCCTCCAAATAATCGTCAAACGTAATCTTTGTCATGTCCATGACCCGACTCTTGTAGTGACTCCTCAGGTTCATGACATAACAGGTCCAACCGTGCTTGGCAAAGTGGGGGATGTATTTGCTCCACATCCAGCTGCCTGTGTATGCACCGTGAACGAACAGGAGTGGTGGCTTCTGGGTCGCTGTTTCTTCGTCATAAACCGGGCTTCCTTCGAATATTTCCAAGTGTAAATCATGTTCTCCGATCTTCTTTACCTCATGTTCAGGTAACCATTGGGTGTAGTCTGTCATACCAAAAACCTCCTCTAAACTATTTGTTTGATATCAAACTATTTCTCCAAAAAAAATTAGAAGTTGCCATGAATTTTCATTAAAATTCGAAGCAGTTCTTTTTTCTCCGCTTCCGTAACGTCCGCATAAAACACGTCCAGCATGCGCTGCGAAATCTCTTCGAAGACCGGCTTTAATTCTTCGCCTTTTGCAGTCAAAGCCACATGAACAACTCGTGAATCTGTTGCATCACGCTCCTTGACGACGTATCCGGTCCGCACCAATTTGTCCACAAGAGCAGTCACCGTGGATTTATCCTTGCCAATTTTTTTGGCAATCTCGGCCATGGTCATTCTGTGATTGTTGTACAGGGCATAGATAATATCTCCATGGGACGTGGCGAGATCCTGGATTCCCTGTTCAGCCATCTCGGCCAGGATGAAGCGGTTAACCTTCTCTTTAATTTTGGATATGAGTGAAATAGCGTCTCTTGTTTTCATATATGCAATATAGTTTGTTATCAAACTAATGTCAAGCTTTGATCTATGATTTATTGCACGCGCAGTATAAAAAAAGAGCAGTGAGAATGTCTTCTCCTGCTCATTTGCTCCAGTCACTACTTGATCGGATTAGCTTTCATTTCCTGTCCCATTTTCTCAATACCATCCAGGATTTGATATCCATAACCCCAGAACTGGCTGAAATCTGTGACATAGATCTGTTTGTTTTTGATTGCGTTCATACTTTGCAGGGCAGGGTTGGCATACAGATTTTGAATCAGCTTGTCGATATCCGGTGAACCGGCATACGCGGACAAGAGCAGGTAGTCCGGGTTCGCTGTGATCAGCTGCTCGACACTTACCTCACCTTGCACACCATCAAACGTATTTTTCAGCTTCAACAGGCCAAGTGCATCAAGCTGATACGTATCGTTCTGCATGCTGCTTACTGTAATGGTGTCTTCCGTAGCGGGTACGATGTAAGCAAAAGTATGCTCAGGCTGATCGGCTACACTTGCCTTAATGGCTTCAACACGAGTTTTCAGACTTTCTGTGAATGTTGCGGCATTTTCTTGAACGTCGAAGATCTGCCCAAGTTGTGCAATATCGCTATACAGGCTATCTAGTGTCCCTTTGTGGTTCGTTGTTTGCAGGAAAGTACGGATGTTCATATCATTCAATCCATCCACGGTACCCACGCCCCAGTCAGCGTCTGCGAACAGGTCGCCCCGTCCGAGTACCAGATCCGGGCTTGCGCCTACAACCAGCTCTTTACCCACATAATCCTTGGACAATACCGGGATTTTGGCGAACTCATCCGCCACATCCGGTGTAACAGAACCGTACAGAGCAGCAACACCGACCATTTTATCGGTTAGACCCAATTTGATGAGCATCTCAGCCGCAGATTGGGTATTCGCAACAACGCGTTCAGGTGCTTTATCGAATACTTGCGCTTTAGGTTTCCACTCGCCGCCCTCACCCGAAATCGTGAAATTCTCAATGGTGACCGGGTACGTCGTTTTATTTGTATTCTCAGCAGGAGCTGAAGTTTCTGTCGCGTTAGTTGTTGAAGTTGTTTCTTCGGCAGGGGAAGAAGTTGATGCATTTGAGCAGGCTGCAAGTAGCAGTAACAGTAGACTTAGAGCAGCGAAGCCAACGGTTCTGGATGTAAATTTCATTAAATGATGAACCCCTTTTCTATGTGTTTTAAATTGACAAAGATAATCATTCTCAATTATAATCCGAGAAAATGCTTTGTAAATAGCTAAATTTAATATGTTCTACATTTTACACGAATTGATGGGGGAAGAGATGACACAGACGGTTCAGGTTCAGACACAGCGTATGGGGAAAAGAGAGTCTCTGATTCATAGTAAATCCGGGTTTGCTTTACTGATTGCAGCTTTAATCATGATTACGCTTATATCCGTAGGGATTGCAGTTTCCATTGGACAGGTACGTATTCCGCTGACAGAGTCATATCGTATTCTTTTAACCAAATTAACGGGATTTCAGTGGGGGACAACACCAATTGAGGCAGGCTCCTTTACCGATATTATCTGGCAGATTCGCTTTCCGCGTGTGCTGATGGCGATGTTTATCGGTGCAGGGTTGGCCTTGTGCGGTGCTGTAATGCAAGCTGCTGTGCAGAATCCGCTGGCTGATCCATACATATTGGGCATATCCTCAGGCGCTTCACTCGGAGCAACCTTTGCCATTCTTATTGGATTCGGTGCGATTGGGTGGCTTGGTCAGACGGGGGTGGCTTTTTGGGCCTTTGCTGGAGCGATGGGTGCGTCCTTACTGGTTCTGACTTTGGCAGGGATTCGAGGTAAAATGACGTCAGTCAAGCTGGTGCTTGCCGGAATGGTGATCAACGCGCTATGCAGCGCCTTCTCCAATTTTATTATTTACTTTGCCAACAATGCCGAAGGCATCAAAACGGTGACGTTCTGGACCATGGGTAGCCTCGCGGCTTCCGGGTGGAACAAGCTTCCACTGGTGGGTATCGTTGTGCTGGTAGCGATTCTGTTCTTCCTTTTACAGTCCAGAGTTCTCAATACGATGTTACTGGGGGATGAAGCAGCGGTTACGCTCGGTATTAATCTGAGTGTGTACCGCAGGTTGTACATGCTGTTAACCGCTTTGGTGACAGGCGTCATGGTGGCGAGCTGTGGCATGATTGGTTTTGTCGGACTGATTATTCCGCATATTGTGAGAGGTCTGGTGGGGTCCGACCATCGTAAAGTGATGCCTGTATCCGTGCTGTTTGGAGCCATTTTCCTCATCTGGACAGACGTTATTGCACGATCCCTCATATCCAGCGTGGAGTTGCCGATCGGTATTATTACGGCCATGATTGGTGCACCAATGTTTATGTATATGCTGGTCAAAAAAGGCTACGGTTTTGGAGGAAATTAACCATGAAACTGAACGTAGAAAATGTATCCATTTCTGTGCTGAACACGGACATCATCAAGGATATTTCATTACAGGTGAACGGCAAACAGTTCGTTGGACTAATCGGACCGAATGGTTGTGGCAAATCAACGCTGCTCAAGAGCATCTATAAAGTGATCAAACCGCAGCAAGGCAAGGTTTTTCTGGATAATACAGATATTCTCAAATCCAGTCCAAAGCTCGTTTCCAGACATATGGGCGTTGTCGGCCAATTTAATGAGCTCAGCTTTGATTTTACGGTGCGTGAGATGGTCATGATGGGTCGTACTCCACACAAAAAAATGCTGGAGACGGATAATGAACGGGATCATGAAATCGTGGAGCAAGCTCTGGAAAAAGTACATCTGACTGGACATGCAGATCGCAATTACGTGTCTCTGTCTGGTGGAGAGAAACAGCGTGTGGTATTGGCGCGTGTACTGGCACAGCAACCTGAATTTCTGATCCTGGACGAGCCAACGAACCATTTGGACATCAAATACCAACTTCAAATTCTAAATATTGTCCGTGGACTTGGCATTGGTATACTTGCAGCGCTTCATGATCTCGAACTCGCCGCAGAATATTGTGATTATCTCTATGTGGTGAAAAAGGGCCAAATTGTGGTCCATGGCAAACCGGCTGATATTCTGACTCGCGAGATGATAGGTGAGGTATTCGATGTAGATTGTGAAATTTATAAGAATCCGGTAACGGGTGGATTGGGTATTGCTTACCTGAGTACATGGTGATTAGGCGTATCTCAGTTATCTTGAGGAACTAGAAGACATCGATCTGGACCGTACCTTGTTGGAGCACTGTTGATAAGTGCTTACAGGTGCGGTCTTTTGTTTTTGGTAGTGTGAGGACGTATCTATTGAAGTTTTGGATCGACGGGTTGAGCATGAGTACCTTTGCTGACTTCTTCGAAAATATCTGAGGAGTTATCGCTATTCGTGGAAGACTTGCTGCTGTTGTGTTGTTGAGATTGTTCTCCCGTTAGTGGGCTACCACCTGCAATCGTATAGCTCCGCAGTATCTCCTCGAGATCTCCTATTGTTACAGGCCGAGCATGTCTTTTCATGACGAAACCGAGCTGACCATTGGGTTCCACGGTTGCCGTTTCCAGGTCGTCTACACTCGTAATACCATGCTGTCTCAGGTGCATCTCAAGTTGATCTATCGTATAACGCATACTTTTCAGATTCGAGATAATGACCTTTCCATCCTCTACCACGATTTTGGAACTGCCACTCATTAGCCGTTCAAAAACATTAAATTTCAATTGCAGTTGTTCCACCACAAGCAATGTCGCGATAAATACCGATGCTGATCCAATCGCTTTGCCAAGCTCATGATTCGCGATGGGCTGCACAATCGTTGTTCCGATGGAGATCATGATGACCGTTGTGACGACACTCATCTGCGAGATCGACTTGCGTCCTGCAATTCGCAGCAGAATCATGCCGATAAGTACAAGTAAAACGGATTTCCATATCCAATCCATAAGTTGTATTCCTTTCTATTCCAGTTTGTTCTTTGCTTCTTAGGCTGTTCTGGAGATGAGGGAATTATGCAGTTGGCTGAATCCATAGCTTTCATTCCGCCTACCGGATCGTTTACAATAGGGTATTGATGAAGTGAACAAAGGAGCGGGTCACAGTGGCGAAACCGAAATACTATGTTGTCTGGGAAGGCAAGAAGCCAGGTGTGTATAACACATGGGCAGATTGCAAAGCGCAAACGGATCATTATACTGGAGCAAAATATAAATCGTATGAATCGAAAGCAGCCGCTGAAGAAGCGTATCGCGCCGGTTGGAAAGGGAACTGGGGTTCGAGTGCCGGCGGTAGTGGGTCGAAGACGAAATCGGCTAGTAGCGGAAGAAGCGCAGGTATGGAAACGTCGGAGGAAGTGGATTATGACAGCATCTCTGTTGATGTGGGTACACGCGGCAACCCTGGACCTGTAGAATACAAAGGGGTGGACACCCGCACAGGTGAGATTATTTTCTCCGTTGGTCCAATCTCCAAAGGCACGAACAACCTGGGCGAATTTTTGGCCATTGTACATGCCCTCGCACATCTGAAGAAAGAAGGCAGTACCAAAACGGTGTATACCGACTCGGTCAATGCCATGAAATGGCTGAAGCAGAAAAAAGTAGCTACAACGTTAGCACGGGACAATTCCACGGAAGAGATCTGGCTGATGATTGATCGTGCGGAGCAGTGGCTCCAGATGAATACGTACAGCAATAAAGTGCTGAAATGGCAGACCAAACAGTGGGGCGAGATCAAGGCCGATTACGGCCGAAAATAGAGCATTTTCTCTGGTATTGCCTCATTATTAATTTTCTATGAGAAACGATGTTTACAATTTCCAGTTTCCATTCTATAATCATTTCAATATCATAAGTTACACATATAGAGGAGCCTGCCATCTGCAGGCCCTCTTTATCTTTTTGGAGCATTGAGTTTCTGGTTTAATCGCTAGAATTGGTTATTTGAGTATATATCGCAGGAGGCAGAAATGAGTCCCATATACAGAAGTGAAGAAGGAAGAAGCAGCATACTTGAGGAGTACGAAGCCTATCTTAATGAACTTGGCGAAGGATTTACACGAGAGTATGTGGAGACACGGTTTGGACAGACGCATGTTTTATTGACAGGTCCTGAGGACGGTAAGCCTTTATTTATTCTCCAAGGCGGAAATTGTGTGAATCCCATGACATTGTCCTGGTTCTCTTCCTTGTTCAAACAATACCGGATTATCGCCCCCGATACGATCGGTCATCCCGGCTACAGTGAGGAGACACGGATATCGGCACGATTCGATAGTTTTGCGTTGTGGATTTCCGACTTGCTTGATTATTATGAGATCGAAAAAAGTGCGTTTATCGGTCCTTCTTTTGGTGGAGGAATTATTCTTAGACTGGCAACCTACATTCCAGAACGAATTGCATGTGCTGTATTGGTCGCTCCGGCAGGCCTGGCTGTTGGTTCCAAAATCAAAACCGTTCAGGATATCGTTCTTCCACTTGTTAAGTACCGGATGACTTCTTCACCATCTTCTTTACAAAAAATTACGGACAGCATGTCGTGCAACTGCATGAAAGAAATGGATAAAAACATCATTGGTAAAGTTTTCAAGCATGTCAGGTTGGAGCAGGATCTGCCCAAGCTCACGGAGAGAGAGGAACTGGTGAACTACACGTCCCCAACCCTGTTATTGGTCGGAGAGAAGGATGTCTTTTTCCCTGGGGATAAGTGTATCGAACGAGCTCAGAAAATTATTTCGAATGTAGAATCAGTCATGTACGATACAGGTCATTTTCCATCGCAGGACGTTTTAGTTCAGATGAACAAGGAAATAGGACAGTTTTTACACAAGAATTATTAAAAGCTGCGGGGATTGGGACGGTGGAACGTTTTATCAGTTTAAATAGAACAAACCGTCCCCTTTGTCGATAACAATAGAATATGAGTGCCTCTTATCTTAATTAAGAGCGTGCAATTCAGTAAGGAATAGACTAGTATTAAGCTTGATACATTAATTATTGAATATTCCATATGAAGGTGTTTCGAATTGCATCTTATGGTTTATATATATGGTTGGCGATGAAACGTCTGTCCGGTTGGAGCTCAATGATGCGTTATCCGGTAAGTCTTCCGATCGACAAGGTTGAAAAGAGGTCTGTTATGAGAAAAGACAATTGCAAAATGGCATTGCAGCGCAATGTGATTATAAATGATACATATCAGGTAAGACAGGTATTAGCCAGCAGCGAGTTGGCTATTGTATATGCAGGGCGAGATCGTAACACGGGTGCCAAGGTAGCCATTAAGGAATTTTTCCCACAGAGACTGGCTGCACGTCAGGCAGACAAGCGAGGGGTATTCTGTTCATCGCGGGGATATGGTGGGCAATATCAGGAGTTACTGGCTGCGTTTCTGCTTGAAGGTGAACTCTTGTCGACACTGGATCATCCTCATATTGTTTCGTATTTGGATCATTTTGAAGCGAATGATACGGGTTATTTGGTTATGGAATACTGTACGGGGATTACGTTGACGGAGTATCTGAATGAACATAATCATGCTCTTGATGCTGCCTTCATTACAGAGACGCTGCTTCCACTGGTGGATACGCTGGATTATATACATAAACAAGGAATTCTTCACCGGGATGTGAAACCTTCCAACATTATGGTGATGGAGGACGGTACACCGAAGCTTCTCGACTTCGGCTCAGCTGCCCGCTGGCCTATGCAATCTGGTGAGAAACAGGCGATATTTACATCTGCAGGTTATTCTCCACTGGAGTTCTATTCAGAGAAATCCAGTCAGGGACCCATGTCGGACATCTATAGCCTTGCGGCACTGCTCCATTATTGGACATGTGGGCAACCTCCCATGGATGTGAAGCAGCGATTATTCCAAGATGAATTGCCATCTGTTCGCTCACATAATGAGTATGTAAACCCTTGGCTCGCTCGTGTTATTCATTGGGGGCTGACGGTTCGTTCCGAGAAGCGCTGTGCTTCCCTGGCCTGGGTCAGAAGCTCGCTTCGAGTTCAAGCCTGGGTGTGGAAAGTGCGCAAGCCAGGTACAGTGGAATGGTCTTTTGCCGAGAATGAACATACGCAGATCTATGAACTGGAGCCGAAAAAGCAACATGAGACGGCATAAGAGAGTATGATTTTTCTAAGGAAGAAGAGTTTATTTTATCGATGCATATCAAGTGAAGGTGAGCCAAATCAACTCGTGATCGGGGGATTTGGCTTTTTCTCATCCTAGTCTAAACAACAGGCCGAAGTGAATCGATAGAATTTGAAACGAACACCCCAACTCCGATACAATGTTCTCATAGAGTCTGAGAGAATAGATTAAATACGGTGCAGAAATGGAGAAAACCAATATGACTGAATTTATCAACGCTGAGGATATTAATGACGTTATCCTGGCTGCGGCGGCAAATGAGCTGGAGCAGATGGTGGACAAAATATGTGAGCTGATGGGCACACCGTTGGAACAAACGACGGAACTGGAGCGTCAGGTGATGGCTGCTTTTGGGTTTGGTGCGGTGTATGGCATTACGAACAGGGATCAGCTGGCAGAGCCACAAGCGCATGCACTAAGTATCCGGATGCTGATTAAGCCGTTTAACTACAGTGAGCAACAGGCCGTCGACTTTGCCGATGATCTGATTCGGGTGGCTTCCGATCGTGAGGTTCATCCGGTGATGAATACGATTATCCAACGTGGGATTGACGGACACCGCCAGTTCAATCAGGAAGACGATGAAGGATTGGAACGTAACATTCAGGAGATTTTAACAGCGGTTCAATTGCAAAAATAGACGGTTTTATTAGATGTGGGAGATGATTGCATTGGATCTGATGAAATTAAGCAAGGAACTCTCATACGCTCTGCGACATGCACCATGGGAGTATGAGCTGGAACTGGACGAAGAGGGTTGGGTGGAAATCTCGCAATTGCTGGTGGCTTTACATGAAAGTCATCAGTGGAAGGAAGTCACGCAAGCCGATCTGGAGCAGATGATTCAAGCCTCGGAGAAAAAGAGACATGAGATCTCTTCAGGCCGTATTCGGGCATTGTATGGACATTCGACTCCGCATAAGATATCCAAGTCACCTGCTGAGCCACCCGAAACACTATACCATGGTACCCCGGCACGCGCAGTGAATTCTATTATGGAACATGGCTTACAGCCGCGGCAAAGGCAATATGTACATCTGTCCGCAGATATCGATACGGCCAATCAGGTGGGACGAAGACGTGATGATCAGCCTGTTATTCTGAAAATCAATGCTGCTCAAGCGGCCACAGATGGAATCCTCTTTTACCATGGAAATGAAAACATCTGGCTGGCCGATCATATTCCCGCACGTTATATTCTTAAGCCATGAGCGATGAACTGTTGTGGAAAGCACAAATACCTACATCGAATTGCAGTTGCAATCAACGGGGGTGAGTGTACAGTCATCCGTTCAACTTGTATATCGTTGTTGTATTGATCGTTAGCTACACCAAAAAGGGACGCATCCAACATCCGTTGGTGTGTCCCTTTCTCGATTCCAAAACTTACTTGCCTACAATTGCTTTGATACCTTCGCTAAGTGGCTGAGCTGGACGGCCAAGCAATGTCTCCAGTGTATTACTTTCTACAGCCAATGCGCCTTCACGGATGGCACTTTGCATATCAACGAGCATCGATACGACAAAGTCTGGTAGACCTGCGCCTTTCATGATGTCAGCGTAAGCGGCATCGTCCACGTTTTGCACGTTGATTTCCTGTCCAAGCACTTCACCAACAATGGCAGCCAGTTCAGCTTGCGTGCGTAGTTTGCCGGACAATTCATATACGGTATTCTCATGTCCTTCGCCTGCGAGCACAGCTGCAGCAGCGTGGGCATAGTCACTGCGGGTAGCCCAGCCTACTTGGGTGTCGTTGGTGGCATGAACCCAAGGTGCGCCTTGCGTAGCCGCTTGCACACTGCCTGCTTCATTTTCCAGATACCAGTTGTTGCGCAGGAAGGAATACGGAATGCCGGATTCACGAATAGCTTGTTCTGTAGCGCGGTGAACTTCCGCCAGGGAAAGGGTATTTTTCTCTGTATTCACAACGCTTGTGTAAGCGATGAAACCCACGCCTGCGCTCTTGGCAGCGTCAATGGCAGCCTGATGTTGGTGAATACGGGTTTCATTATCACCATCGGTGGAGATGAGCAACAGACGTTCTACACCGGCAAAAGCTTTCTCCAAAGTCTCCGGTTGATCGAAATCACCGTGACGCACGTCAACGCCTTGAGCGCGGAGTGCTTCCGCTTTCTCCGGATTACGTACACTTACTGCCAAATCTTTGGCAGAATCCGTTTTTAACAATGCCTCTACGACCAGTGAACCCAATTGACCTGTTGCGCCAGTAACCAAAATTTTCATTTTCTTTTCCTCCTATGATATGTGTTTTGGTTGGATACGACTTGCTAACTCAAGCCAGATAAGTCGTATACGGTTATTACTTGCATATGGATGTAATCAAAAATGTTATAACAGGTGTGATTACAACAAAAGGGTTAAAAAAAGCTCGCAATGAGCTTTTTTATTCAGAGACATGAATCTGATCCATCATCTGCTGTATGGTTACACGATTCAAGCGCTGTTCCATTGCTGTCTGAGCCTCAATGAGTTCGGCACGCAAGGTGTGTTCAATCATGTTGCCGACCGGACATTGTGGATTCGGATGTTTGTGAAAGTTAAACAATTCCCCATCCTCCACGACCTCAAGCGCTCGATATACATCGAGAAGGGTAATGTCCGCCGGATCTTTCAACAAGGAAGCACCGCCCACACCGGGTCTGACGTCAATCAGACCAGCCTGTTTCAGCTTGGACATAATCCGCCGAATGATCACGGGATTTGTATTCACACTCTGCGCGATCACATCTCCGGTGCATTCATTGGGCATAACAGCGATCAGGGACAGTGTATGAACCGCAATGGAAAAGCGACTGCTGATTTGTCTCATGGGATAATCACCACCGTTGTAACTATAATAGTTACAAAGTGATCGGATGTCAATTCTTTTATATCACATGTTAATTGATAGTTGCTGTTATCCTGTAATTGTAGATGATCAAACAGATGATATTGAACTATCGCTTGTGTCAAATAAATGAGTTGTAGTTCTTTTGAATCGTTAAAAAAGAAGTAGGATTCAAACTGTTTAATGTAATATTAGGGCTAAATTCCTAGTATTTTCAAGTTAAATGGAACTATATGGTTTTCTTGTTTGCGTACAGAAGAATAAAAATGACAAAAGCTTCGACATACTAGAAAATTATGTATGAATTGACAAATGTAAAAGCGATTATATAATGTGTTTATCTACAAGATTGTACATTTAGTTACAAATGATTTCAAATAACAAACGGCGGGAGTGGGACAGGCATGTGGTTTTTGGTTCTATGGTTGTTAGGTCTAATTTCAGGGGGAGTACACCTATATGTGTTAGGTTTTCCCGGGGAAATGAGCGAGATTAGCAGAGTATTGCTGCTTCATCAGTTTGTGGTTACGTTTGGATTGGTTGGAGTGATTGGTTATGTTGTCAACATTGCCAGAGCGGATCAGACAGCCAAAATGTTAGGATGGCCTGGTGGACCATTTCAGGTTAAATACGGTTTTTCTCAGGTAGGGCTTGGAGTTATGGGGATTATGGCCATCTGGTTCCAGGGGAACTTTTGGGTAGGTGTATTGGTAACGATGTACATATACGGATTAAGTGGTCTTTGGTCACATACTTATGTCATGATTAAAAATCGCAAGGCAGATGGAGACAGTATCGGGAATCTCATTATGGATGTGGTGTATCAAACGTTTATCACGGTTCTCTCCGTATTGGCTGGCGGAATCTGGGTAATGCACTAAGCTGTAATTGATTTTTTGCCTTACACAGCTTGAATCTCAATT